>NZ_BMYY01000001.1:0-180280 GCF_014652515.1 Bacterioplanes sanyensis
CTTCGAGTTCCCTGTAGGGCCCAGGAAGACTACCTGGTTGATAGGCAGGGTGTGTAAGCGTTGCGAGGCGTTGAGCTAACCTGTACTAATTGCCCGTGAGGCTTGACCATATAACACCCAAACTAGGGTGGGCGGCTGAAACTTCAGCACAAGCCAAGAAATACGAACAGGCACCGCCGGTTCGCAAAGAGAATTCTCAAAATCATGTATCCAACCTTATTTGAAGTCATGTCGCAGAACGCGTAAGACGACCCGCTTCATACAAGTTTGCTTGACGACAATAGAGCTGTGGAACCACCTGAATCCATATCATCGTCAAGCTCTTATCCTAAAGCCCCGATAGCTAACGCTGTCGGGGCTTTTTCTTATCTGTGGTTTACACGCCTTAATGAAAAGCCCCTCCATCTTCCTGACGACCCTGGCTATGCCGATCTAGGTCGTATCCGAGCCGGTCAACCCAACGAACCGACCCGTATATTTACTTTAATTGTTCGCCATCCCCGCCAATATACATTAACTCATGGGCTTCGCTGGGAAGCGGCCATTGCCAGTTGTAGAGCTGCTTTTGCAATACCTCATCAGGCACAGAATACTGCCGGCAAGCATTTTGTTGCTGCAGCTGCTGCAGTGGAATCCAAAAGCAGATAAGGCTGACTCTGGCTTTATAGGCGAGGGCAATATCCACCAGCGGCGTGCGAAAATCTAGCCGTAAGCTGGTGGCATCCCAGATCACATGCTGGCCCCTCGCCAGTGCCGCTTTTAAACGCTTTTTTGCCTCGCGAATAATGCTGCCAAAGTTACTTTGGTCTTGTCGGTCGCCGTTAATCTGCTGGCGTAGCTCATCCAAACTGATGACTTGGCAGTCAGCTCTGTGTTTGCTGATCCAGCTGCTTTTGCCACTGCCGCTGATGCCTACCAGAATTTCTAAGTGGCCATGACTGTCACGTTGGCCAAAGCCCATAGCAATGCCTTCTTCGGGCTGAGAGATTTTCCCTTGCGAAAAACACAGCAGGCTGTGCTGGCTTAAATAGCGTTTTGCCTTGTCGCTGTGCATTGGCAAGGCTTGCTCGGCTTGCTTAAGCCACGCGTTTTCAACGTCGGTGTGCCAAAAGCCAAAGTCTTTGGCATACAACTTAAACAGCTCTAGCAGTTCAACTTGTGCGCTAAGGTCATCGCAAATTCGGCCGCGCATATCGGCCAGTTCTAGGTAATAAAACAAGTGCAGGGGTGCCTGTCGAGCCAAGTTAAAATAGTCATGGCGAGCGCCGTCTTTTACCACCAGTAGCTTGGGCTTTTGATGGGCACCCACTAGGCCCAATAAGTGTTTTTTCAGTCGATGTGGCAGCGGCCAGTGGGCAATACGCGGGGCCAAATAAGCCATTCCTAGCTCTTCATGGCCGCTGGCCACTACTCGGTCAATGCCGTTTATTTCTTTATCACGGGTGGTTTCGGGTTTGGCAATGTCGTGCAGAATCACCGCCAATACCAGCAGCAGTGTTTCTTCGCGGGTAAAGGCTTTGGTGGGCAATATTTTATACAGCTCATCCAACACCATTTGCGTATGGATAAAAGCATTGCCCTCCGCATGCCATTGCGGGTCTTGTGGCGTATCCGCTAAGCGCCGTAACCAGGGCAAATCGTCAGACAGCACTTCAATGGCTTCGATCATGTTGGTGTGCTGGCCATCCGCAAGGCGCTCAAACCACTCACTTAAACGCTGTTGCTTAATATTCGGGCGGCTCATGATGAGCTCCTTAAACCATTGGCTTTAATGGCTTGATGCATCCAGTGTTGCTCGCTTTGTACGTGATTGCTGCGCACCCATTTGGCAACGTTGTTGGCAAAATCAGCAAAGGCAAATTCACCGGCGCTGCGTACGACATAGCCTTCAGAGGCTCGGGTGTCGACGCGAATTTGCTGCACGGTTTTGGCATCAAATAGACCCTCAAATATCACCGGCACTGGCGTTAGGCCAAGCTCGTGCAAAAAATCTTGCGTCTCTTTCCACGACAAACACAGGTTGTGCTCATTCCAGACGGAAAAGGCCAAAAAGTAGCTGTCTAGGTTGTGGTAGCCAATAGAATGCTGGGCATAGCAGTTTTCGCCGCAAATTCGCCAGCCCGCAGGAATTCGATAGCCAACTTGGGCATGCAGTGCTTTGACCCAATCACGAGACGGGTGGTGGCGGCTGTCTAGCGACCGGGCGTGTAGGCCATGGCGGTACAAGGAGGTGTTTTCACCATCCATCTTCTCGGTAATGACGACGTGTTTACCAATAAAATGGCTGATATCGGCCAGATAAACATCGTCATGGCTGGCGCCGGGCGACCAGGGCAAATGCGGTGTGCGCGGGTATTTAACTCGTGTATTCATCATATAATCTCCAAAAACTTCAGACGTCATGCGGCCTACAGAGGCTCTGCATCGATGTGTTGAAGCGGGAGATTACATAAAGCCACCAGTCTGGTTGGAGGATGAGTCGAGTGGCGGATGCTAACCATATTCGTCGTTAAGGTCCAGTAGCCACTTTATTGGGGAATTGACTGTGGTTGTTTAGCCAGTGGTAACAATCCGTTGCAGCACAGCGCTACGGTCTTCCGGTATGATCCGCATTTTTATGTAGGTACAACCATGATTAGAGAGATTTTAACCGCACCGCATCCCGTGCTGGCGCAGGTGGCGAAGCCCGTTGAAGACGTGGCGCAGGTGCAAACCCTGATCGACGATATGCTAGACACTCTGTATGCCACAGAAAACGGCATCGGTTTGGCGGCGCCGCAAGTGGGTGAGTCGTTGGCGGTGGTGGTGATTGATTTATCGGAGGATCAAAACGATCCGCTGATTTTGATCAACCCCAGCATTGACGAAGGCGATGGCTCGGCCGTGGGGCCGGAGGCGTGCTTGTCGATTCCGGGCTATTCCGCCGACGTTGAGCGCTATGCGCAAGTGACGGTGAATGCACTGGACCGTGATGGCAATCCGATCAGCGTTACCCGTGACGATTTTTTAGCGGTGGTGATGCAACACGAAATCGATCACTTAAAAGGCACCTTGTTTATTGATCATTTATCGGTGCTAAAGCGTAATATGGCGCTGAAAAAGGTGAAAAAAATGCGGCGCTAAGGCCGCATTCTTCTATAGGTTATTCGGCTTCGATGCCGACTACCATCCAAGGGGCGTTGCTTTCATCCAATGCCCGCTCTAAGTGCCAAACATCAAAAATACCGTCTTCACTGCGCTCCAACTCGTCTTTGCAGCGCCCTTTAAACAGCACACTGATGTAAGCCGTTTGGCCATGGCGGCCGGCGCGCACGATGTCGGCGCTGAGGTCCAGGATTTCGGTGCGCGGCGGTACCATCAAGCTGCGGCGTTGTTGCTCCAGCGCTTCGCACAATTGTGGCGCCATGTATTCTTTAATCACACTCATGTCGCCATCATTCCAGGCTTGTTGCAGCGTGCGATAGTGGCTCAAGGCCGCCTCTAAAAACGCGCTTTGCTCAAAGCCCGCCGGTAAATCTATATCGCTGCTGGCACTGGCAGGGTGATTAAAATCGCTGGCGCTTTGCAACGGGGGGCCATCATGGGCGTAACGTGCTTGTGGCTGTGGTTTTTTGAGCAGTTTGACCAATACCAAAATCACGCCGGCGATTAATAGCCAATCCATCAGCTGCATGCCTTCAAACGCACCATTGCCCAGCAGGTAGGCAAACAAGCCGCCGGCCAATAAGCCGCCTAAAATAGCCGGCATCTTGCTGTTCGATTTGGCAGGGTTTATCGCCTGCTGGTTTTGCTGCTTGGTAGTTTGTTGATCGTTGGATTTATACGGCGTGGTTTTTTGGCTTTTGCCAAGGCCACCACTGCCCAGGCGCTTGGCCTCGGCATCGGGCACGCTGGAAAACACCATTAAAATGGACAGCATTAAGGTTGCAAACAGGTGCATGGATCAGTCTCCAAAATATTCGATGGTATAACCGCGCTGCTGCAGCTGGTCGAGCAAGCCATCTGGGCCCACCAGGTGCAGTGCACCGACCAGCACTAGGGTATCGGGCTGGCGCTGCAGCAGCTTTTCTATGTGTGGCATCCATGCCTGATTACGCTGTACTACCAAGCTCTGATAGACCTTGGGGTAATATTCACGCATGGGGTCGAGCCCCAGTTGGCGAAGCTGTGTTCGATTGCCGCTGCGCCAAGCTTGGCGCAGGCCATTCATTTGTTGTTGCAGTTGGCGCAGGTCGCTGAGGGTTTGCAGAATCAGCTCGCTTTCGCGGCCACTGGCCATGGTGGCAATAAATTCAATTTGCTCATCAACCGTTTCCAGCTCGCCAATCGGCTTGCCTTGTTGGCGAGCGCGACGATCAAAAAAGGCATCCACGCCTTCTTCACTCATGCCCAGGCGGTGCAGCTCCTGCACGGTGATGAGCATGGCCACCCACTGCGGGCTGAAATCACGCAGTTGGTCCATGCTGAGGCCACGCTGCTCAACGTATTGAATCAACGCCTGGCGTGCTTCATTTGTGAGCATGGCGGGCAGCGATTGGCCCGGTGGCAACAGCATGCGTTGCTGCATGCGGCGGCCGACGTCTGGGTCGCTTAGGGCGCTAATGTTGGTTTCAAATACCACCGCTTTGGCCGCTTGAAACGCTTGCTCAAATTCATTAGGCAGGGGGTAGTCACTGGCTTGGAGTAAGTGAATGGTGCCGCCTAGCCAGATGCGCTGCTCGTCTTTGCTGACTTGCCATAAAAAGGTTTGTGCCCAAACCGTGCCTGGCAATAACAGCAGTATCAGGAAGCGAGAAAAAAAACTCATGACAGGTCCTAAAAGGAGAGTGCGCCGGCGTCCTGCCGGCGCATAAGAGGTTACATCACGCGCATGCCAGGCTGGGCGCCGTCATGCGGTTCGAGCAGCCAAATCTCGCTGCCACCCGGCCCTGCGGCCAGCACCATGCCTTCAGACAGGCCGAACTTCATTTTGCGCGGCGCCAGGTTGGCAACCATGACCGTCAGTTTGCCGATCAAGTCTTCTGGCTGGTAGGCCGATTTGATGCCCGAGAACACATTGCGGGTTTCGCCATTGCCGATGTCCAGGGTCAGTTGCAGCAGTTTGTCTGCACCTTCCACATGCTGGGCGTTGGCAATGCGAGCAATGCGTAAATCGACTTTGGCAAAATCATCAAACTGAATTTCGTCGGCAATGGCTTCGGAGCCGTCTTCACGCTTGCCCGGCTTGCTGGGTTTTTTCTCTGTTTTGGCCGGCGCAGCATCTTTGGGCTGATTCAGCTTGGCTTCTTTTTCCTGCTCGGCACGGGTGTCGGCCAAAATCGCCTCGACTTTATCCATTTCCGCACGGCCCAGCATGGGTTTGAATTTATTGATGCTGTGGCCCAGCAGGGGTTGCTGGCGTTCATTCCAGTTGAGTGATTCCAGGTTCAAGAATTGGCAGGTTTTTTCCGCCAATTCCGGCAGCACCGGAGCAAGATAGGTCATTAACTGGCGGAACAAGTTAATGGCAACGGAGCACACTTCCAGCACTTCTTGCTCGCGGCCTTCTTCTTTGTTCATCGCCCACGGGGCTTTTTCCTGGATGTACTCGTTGGCACGGTCGGCCAGGGCCATGATTTCACGCATTGCACGGCTGTATTCACGCTTTTCGTAGTGCTCAGCAATGACATCGCCACGATCAATAAAGTCCTGCAGCATTTGTGGCTCTGCGCACTCGTTGCTGAGTTGGCCGCCGGATTTTTTAATAAAGTTGGCGGTGCGGCTGGCAATATTGATGAGCTTGTTCACCAGGTCGGTGTTGACGCGTTGGATGAAGTCTTCCAAGTTCAGGTCAAAGTCATCGACGCTGCTGCCCAATTTGGCGGCAAAGTAGTAGCGCAAATAGGTCGGGTTTAAGTGATTTAAAAAGCTGCGCGCCTTAATAAAGGTGCCACGCGACTTCGACATCTTGGCTCCGTTCACGGTGACAAAGCCATGGGCATTGACGGCGGTAGGCGTGCGGAAGTTGGCTGCCGACAGCATCGAGGGCCAGAACAACGCATGGAAGTTGATGATGTCTTTACCGATAAAGTGATAGACCTCGGCGTCTGAGTCTTTGGCCCAGTAATCGTCAAAGTTCAAATCGTCGCGGCGGTCGCATAGGTTTTTAAAGCTGGCCATGTAGCCGATGGGCGCATCCAGCCAAACGTAAAAATATTTACCCGGTGCGTCTGGGATTTCAAAGCCAAAGTAGGGCGCATCACGGGAAATATCCCACTCCTGCAGGCCGCTATCGAGCCACTCGGCCAGTTTGTTGGCGACTTCTTCTTGCAGAGTGCCGCTGCGCGTCCACTCTTTTAAGAAGGCTTCGAAATCTGGCAGTTTAAAGAAAAAGTGCTCAGATTCTTTTTCGATGGGCGTCGCCCCCGAGATGGTCGAAAACGGATTTTTCAGCTCCGCCGGCGTGTAGGTGGCGCCACAGCTTTCGCAGTTATCACCGTATTGGTCGCCAGCTCCGCACTTAGGACACTCGCCCTTAACGTAACGGTCGGCCAAGAACAGCTCTTTTTTCGGGTCGAAAAGCTGTTTGATCTTGCGCGTGGCAATATGGCCTTTGTCGCGACAGGCTAAATAGATTTGCGCTGCCAGCTCGCGGTTTTCATCCGAGTGGGTGGAGTAGAAATTGTCGAAGTTGATTTGGAAATCGGCAAAATCTTGCTCGTGCTCGGCCTGCATATTGGCGATCAGCTGTTCGGGCGTGATGCCTTCTTTTTCGGCGCGCAACATGATGGCAGTACCATGCGCATCGTCAGCACACACGTAAGTACACATGTGACCGCGCGACTTTTGAAAACGAACCCAAATGTCAGTTTGAATGTATTCCAGCATGTGTCCTAAGTGGATCGAGCCGTTGGCATACGGCAGGGCACTGGTTACCAGAATTTTGCGTGCGCTTGTGTCGGTCATGGAATTTGACTGCCAGTTGTTCAAATGAATCGCGCATTGTAGCGGGATTTTGGCAGCGGTTCAGCCCCTGTGGTCGTGGTCAGCAGGGGCAAAACAAAGGTGGCGTCGTTGCTGCTAGCGCGCGATGGTCACGCGGGCGCTGCGCACCGTGTTGTCGGCGATCTCGACAATCTCAATGCGGTAGTTCATCAGCTGCAAACATACTGGGCAGTCTGGGATGAACTCCAGCGTTTCTACAATCAAGCCGCTGAAGGTTTTGGGGCCGTCGGTGGGCAGCTCCCAGCCTAGGGCACGGTTGATGTCGCGCACAAAACCGGTGCCTTCAATCAGATAGCTGCCGTCGGCTTGCGGGTGAATGTCGGGCGAGCTGGCAGCGGCGACATCGGTGGTGAACTCACCAACAATCTCTTCAAGAATGTCTTCCAGCGTGCAAATGCCCTGAATATCGCCGTATTCATCCACCACCAGGCCAATGCGGCGCTGGTTTTTTTGAAAGTGAAACAGCTGGGTGTGCAGCGGCGTACTTTCTGGGATGAAATACGGGTCGCGACAGGCTTCAATAATGCCTTCGCGCAGGCTTTCGCCGGTGGTGAGAAAGCGGCTTACATTACGGGTATGCAGTACGCCGACCGCTTGGTTCAGCTCACCGCGATACACCGGCATGCGGGTGTGCTGAGTGCTGCGCAGTTGCTCCAAAATGCTGCTTTCATCGTCGTCTAAATCGATGCCCACCACGTCGCTGCGCGGCACCATGATGTCGTTAACCGTCATCTTCTCCAGATCGAGAATACTGAGTAGCATGTGCTTATGGCGGCTGGGGATCATGGCGCCGGCTTCACGCACCACGGTGCGCAGCTCTTCGGTGCTGAGGTTGTCGGGCGTTGGGTTGTTGACGTCGACACGAATCAAGCGCAACAGGGCGTTGGCAATGGTGTTCACCAGCCACACGAACGGGTACAGCATCCACTGCAAGCCGGCCAGCACAGGCGCCGCCGGAAACGCGATTTTCTCCGGCGCGATGGCGGCCAGGGTTTTCGGCGTCAGCTCGGCAAAAATCAGCACCACCAGGGTGAACAAAATGGTGTTCACGAACACCGCCAAATCTGGGTTGTCGGGCCACAGGCGCTGGCTGATGATGGTGGCCAGGGCGGCGGCGGCAAAGTTCACCAGGTTGTTACCGGTGAGAATGGTGCCAATCAGGCGGTCAGGTTTTTCCAGCAGGGCAGCTGCGCGCTCGGCGCCGCGGTGTTTGCTTTTGACCAGGTGGCGCAACCGGTAGCGGTTGAGCGACATCATGCCGGTCTCAGAACTGGAGAAAAAGCCGGAGCAGATAATAAGGAGGCCAAGTATGCTGAACAGCACACTTAAGGGAACGTCGTTCAAGACGGGATCCTGTATGGACTAAGGTCCCGTCATCATAGGCAGCGTTAGTGCACTGTCAATAGCGCTGCAGCAGGATCTGCAGAACAAATTGCGAGCCAAAATACGACAGCACCAATAAACCGGTGCCGGCCAGCGTCCAACGACTGGCCACCGTGCCGCGCCAGCCGTAGCGATAACGGCCCACCAGCAACACCGCAAATACTGCCCAGCCAATCAATGCCAGCACCACCTTATGCTGCAAGTGCTGTTGCTGCAGGTCGACCACAAACGGCCAGCCGATGGCAAACGCGGCGGTGAGTAACAGCATGCCCAGCCAGATCATTTCAAACAGCAGTAAATCCATGGTCTGCAAGGGCGGCAAGGATTGCAGTAAGCCGCGCGTTTGGTGGCGCTTAAGGCTGCGATCTTGCAGGTGCAACAGCACTGCTTGCACGGCGGCAATGGTAAAGACGCTGTAGGCCAATATCGACAGCAAGATATGCCAGGCCAAGCCGTAGCTGACGTCTTTGAGGGGAAGGTGCTGATCGGAGGCGGCCGCCACCAGCAAAATGGCCGCGGCCATGGGGTACAGGCCAATAAACAAGTTGTCGACAGGCTTGCGCCAGCTGGAAAAAATCAACAGCAGGCTAATCACCCAGCACACCAACGAGCCGACCTCAAAATAAGCGAAATTGATGCTATCGCCCATCAGCATATCGGTGCCGATGTAGCCCAGATGCAGCAGTGAGGCGACCATTGCGGCTGTTAGCACCAGGCCACGGTTAGCGGGCCGCTGGCCGCGCAGTGTCAGCCACTGGCGAAAGGCGCTGAACAGATACAAACCTGCCGCGGGTGCGGCAAACATGAACCCTGTCATAACGGAAATTAGATTCTCCATAAACTAATGCGAACCACTCGCAAGCCACGCAGTGTCGCACATGGCAGAGAAGGGGGAAAGCATCGACATGCGCGGCGGTCGCAGTTGAGCAGACATGCCGGTATACTGGGCGGCTTATTTATCGGGCATGAGTCACAAGAGATGTTTGAAAGTCTTACCGACCGCCTTGGCAATGCGCTGAAAAGCATTTCGGGCCAGGCCAAGCTCACCGAAGAGAACATTAAAGGCACCGTGCGTGAAGTGCGCATGGCGTTGTTGGAAGCGGACGTCGCTTTGCCGGTGGTGAAAGCCTTTACCGATCAGGTAAAAGAGCGCGCCGTCGGCACAGAAGTATTAAAAAGCCTGAACCCAGGTCAGGTGTTCCTTAAGATCGTGCATGAAGAGCTGATGAGCGTCATGGGTGAGGCCAACGAAGGCCTTAACCTAGCAACTCAGCCGCCTGCCGTGGTGTTAATGGCAGGTTTGCAGGGGGCGGGTAAAACCACCACGGTGGGCAAGCTGGCCAAATACTTGGCCGAGCGCGAGAAGAAAAAAGTCATGGTGGTGTCGGCTGACGTCTATCGTCCAGCGGCCATCAAGCAGTTGGAAACCTTGGCGGGCGAAGTGGGCGCGTTGTTCCACCCGTCGACCGGCGACCAAGATCCGGTTGATATTGCCAACGGTGCCATTGATGCCGCGCGTCGCGCGCAAGCCGATGTGTTGTTGGTGGATACCGCGGGTCGCTTGGCCATCGATGAAGACATGATGGCGGAAATCAAGCACCTGCATGCGGCCATTACGCCGATTGAAACCCTGTTTGTGGTCGACGCCATGACCGGCCAAGATGCCGCCAATACTGCGCGTGCCTTCAGTGAGGCCTTGCCGTTGACCGGCGTGGTGCTGACCAAGGCCGACGGTGATGCCCGTGGCGGTGCGGCGCTGTCGGTGCGTCACATTACCGGCAAACCGATTAAGTTTATGGGCATGGGTGAAAAAACCGATGCCTTAGAGCCATTCCACCCGGATCGTGTTGCCTCGCGCATTCTGGACATGGGTGATGTGCTTACCCTGATCGAAGAAGCCGAACGCAAGATCGACAAGTCCAAAGCCGACAAGCTGGCCAAGAAGATTCAAAAAGGCAAAGGCTTTGATCTGGAAGACTTCCTCGATCAAATCCAGCAAATGAAAAAAATGGGCGGCTTGTCTTCAATGATGGAAAAGCTGCCTGGCATGGGCAATATGGGCGCCATGGCCAAGCAAACCAATGCGGCAGAAGGTCAGTTTAAGCAAATGGAAGCCATCATTTGCTCAATGACACCGAATGAGCGTCGCTTCCCTGACAAGATCAACGGTTCGCGCAAAAAACGCATTGCGTCAGGCTCGGGCACACAGATTCAGGACGTAAATCGTGTGCTCAAACAGCACAAGCAAATGCAAAAGATGATGAAGAAAGTGACCGCCAAAGGCGGCATGAAGAAAATGATGCGCGCCATGGGAGGCATGGGCGGCGGTGGTATGGGCGGTGGCGGCATGCCCCCCGGTGGTATGCCACCCATGATGCGCTAAGTAGGATACATCAGGAGGCTGCGGCCTCCTTTTTTATGGTCTGTCTTTCAACCAGGCGCGGAGCAAATGTATGTGGATGCAAAAACAGCTGCAGTTGGCGGCCAAGGCGCGCGGCTTTCACCTGATTACAGACGAAGTGCTGCAGCAATTACCTGAGTTGGCCACGATTGACGTTGGGCTGTTGCATGTATTTATTCAGCATACGTCTGCTTCTCTGACCATCAATGAAAATGCTGACCCTACGGTGCGCCAAGACTTTGAGAGTTTTTTTAATCACGCCGTTCCTGAAAACGAACCCTATTATCGCCACGTGTATGAAGGCAGTGATGATATGCCGGCCCACCTAAAAAGCAGTTTATTGGGAGCCAGCATCAGTTTGCCCATACAAAATGGCGGGTTGAATATTGGCATCTGGCAAGGCATATACTTATGCGAGCACCGCAACCAGGGTGGCCCACGGCGTCTGGTTGCTACCCTACATGGCGAATCAAAGAGGTGAAAAATGTCCGATAAAATGGATGCTGACAGTTTGCAGGCGTTGAAAATTGCGTTTACCTACATGCCCAAAGCCATTGAGGTGACCAAGTTTGAATACGGCGACCGCTACGAGGTGGTGTTGCAGCATATCGAAAGCGTGCGCCAGATTTTGGAGCACAATGGCGTTGACCCAGAGGAAGTGGACGGCGAAATAAACGACGATATTGCTCCCAACTCTTGTTATTAGTCGCTACACATTCGAGGTCTTTCGCGAAGTGGCAGTTTAAGCACAAAAGGTAGATACTGCCCTCACCTAGCAGATACGTTTGCGGCTAACGGCTATCTGCCGGGGCTGGTATAATCGCGTCTTTGTGTTTGCCAGTAGTGTGAGAAATGTTGTTAAAAGTTGTTCGTAATACCCTGGGCTACAGTATCGCTGCGGTGGATATTATGACCCGTCTGCCCGGTAAAAAACGTTCTGCCACTGAGCAGGCCCAAGTCGATGCCGAGACCCGTCAGCTGGCGTTGTATCAGTTCACCGCGTGTCCTTTTTGTATTAAAACTCGCCGCGCCATCCACAAGCTTGGCCTGGCCATCGAAACACGCGATGCCATGAACGATGCTCAATCTCGCTCTGAGTTAGAGCAACAAGGCGGTAAGGTAAAAGTGCCGTGCTTGCGCATCAGCGAGGCTGGCAAGCCAGACGTCTGGATGTACGAGTCCGGCGACATTATCAGCTATTTGCAACAGCGCTTTGGTTAAAGCCCACGGGGCCACTAAGTCAGGGCTGCCGCTGACTTTAGGTCGGCAGCCGACGTCGCTTTATACCTCGTACTGATCGGCTTTGCGCCCACCAATGTGCGAATACTGCTGGCGTATTGAGGCAATGTCTTGCTTTACATCACCCGTTGGTTTGAAGGTGCCTAAAACACCGCCGGTCTTGCGCTGATAATCCAGAAAGCCCATCAAAATGGGTACTTGGGCACCGTTGGCGATGTGATAAAAGCCGGTCTTCCAATCGCTGACTTTGCTGCGTGTGCCTTCGGGAGGCACGATCAAAAACAGTCGGTCATTTTCTTTAATGGTAGTGACCGAGGCATCCACCATGTTGTTTGATTTGGAGCGATCGACTGGCACACCGCCCATCCACATCATCAGGCGTTTGAACGGTGGCTTGAAAATGGACTTTTTGCCCATCCAGTACACGGGGGTGCGCATCACGAATGCGATCATCAGCATGTAGGGTAAATCCCAGTTGCTGGTGTGAGGTGCGGCGATCATCACGCACTTTTTTAAATCATCTGGAATATTGCCTTCTATGCGCCACCCCTTTAGGCGCAAGTACAGGGACGAGCCAGCTCGCAAAAGCTGGCTGATGATGGGGGTATCAAACATGGTGCGATGCATGAAGTTCTCTCTTTCTCTGGCGCATCCGCTGCTGCCGCTCAAAACGATCCTTCTGATAGTAGCCGCTATCATACCTGACGCCGCCCCTGCTGGCTTGTCAAACCCGGCAGATGGCGATGCTGCGAATCCTTTAGGCTGTTAGAATACCGGCCTTTGTGTTTTTAGCCGAGCTGTTATGTCCGCCACTTTTGTGCATTTACGTGTTCACTCCGAATATTCTCTGTATGACAGCACCATCCGAGTGAAAGAACTGGTAGGTAAAACGGCTGCTGAACAAATGCCCGCCGTTGCACTGACCGATCAGGTTAACCTCTATGCCTTGGTGAAGTTTTATAAAGGAGCTTTGGGCAAAGGTATTAAGCCCATTTTGGGGGCAGATCTGTGGTTAGAAAACCCCTACGATCGTCATCAGCCCTATCGCGTAACGGCCTTATGTCAAGACCAACACGGCTATCTGGTCTTGCGTGAGCTGATTTCTCGCGCCTTTATGGAAAACCAGCACCACGACATGCCACAGGTAAAAAAAGAGTGGCTGTTAGACGATAACGACGGTCTGATTTTGCTATCGGGGGCGCGAGATGGCGACATCGGCCAGCGCATCATGAAAGGTCGCCTGGAAGATGCCGAAGCACTGGCGCGTGAGTACGTCGAGGCCTTTGGTGATCGCTTTTATTACGAAGTGCAACGCACGGGCCGTCCAGGTGATGAAGCCATTGTCAAAGCTGGGATCATGCTGGCACCCAAGCTGAATATGCCTTTGGTAGCTACCAATGACGTGCGCTTTATGGCAGCGGAAGACTTCGAAGCTCACGAAACCCGAGTGGCCATCGGTCAAGGCTTTGCGCTGCACGATAAGCGCCGGCCACGCGAATACAGCGAGCAGCAATATTTTCGCAGCAGCGCGGAAATGGCTGAGCTGTTTCATGATATTCCCTCCGCCATTGAGAATACGGTAGAAATTGCCAAACGCTGTAACGTTGAGGTACAGCTTGGCACCTACTTCTTGCCCGATTACCCGATTCCAACGGATATGACCGAAGACGAGTTCTTCCGTCGCATTTCTGAAGTAGGCTTGGAAGAGCGTCTTGAAAAAATTCTCGATAAATCGGACCCAGAGTATCAGCACAAACGCCAACCCTACGATGAGCGTTTGAAGTTTGAGCTCGACATCATCATTCAAATGGGTTTTCCCGGTTACTTTTTGATTGTGATGGACTTTATCCAGTGGGCTAAGGATGAAGACATTCCCGTTGGCCCAGGGCGTGGTTCGGGTGCCGGTTCTTTGGTCGCCTATGCATTGAAAATTACCGATCTAGATCCACTTGAATACGATCTGCTGTTCGAGCGCTTCCTAAACCCTGAGCGGGTATCCATGCCCGACTTCGATATCGACTTCTGTATGGAAGACCGCGAGCGGGTGATCGAATACGTGGCCGATAACTATGGCCGTGAAGCCGTATCGCAAATTGTGACCTTTGGCACCATGGCGGCGCGCGCGGTGGTGCGCGATGTGGCGCGGGCTCAGGGCAAGTCCTTTGGTTTGGCCGACAAGTTATCCAAGCTGATTCCCGGCGATCCTGGTATGACGTTGGAGAAAGCACTGGAAAGTGAAACAGCGCTGCAGGAGTTTCTCAACGAAGACGAAGAAGCCCAAGAAATCTGGGAAATGGCGCTTAAGCTTGAGGGCATTGCGCGTCAGACTGGCAAGCATGCCGGTGGCGTAGTCATTGCGCCGACCAAGCTCACCGACTTCTCTGCCACGGCCTGTGAACCTGGCGGTGCGGGACTGATTACCCAGTTTGATAAAAATGATGTTGAAGAAGCCGGTCTAGTGAAGTTCGACTTCTTGGGTTTGCGTACCCTGACCATCATCGACTGGGCGTTAGAGACCATTGATCGCCTGCGTGCCAAAGAAGGGCTTGAGCCCCTCGACATCAATGCCATTCCGCTGGACGATAAGCCGTCTTACGACTTGCTTAAAGCAGCCAAGACGACGGCAGTTTTCCAGCTCGAATCGCGCGGCATGAAGGATCTAATCCGCCGCCTGCAGCCAGATAACATCGAAGACATGATCGCCCTAGTGGCACTGTTCCGCCCTGGCCCGCTGGAGTCGGGCATGGTGGATGATTTTATCAACCGTAAGCACGGTCGGGCCCAGGTGGCTTATCCTCACCCCGACTACCAACATGACAGTCTGAAAGAGATTCTAGAGCCCACTTACGGTGTGATCGTCTACCAAGAGCAGGTGATGCAAATTGCCCAGACCCTGGCCGGTTATACCCTAGGCGGCGCTGACATGCTGCGCCGTGCAATGGGTAAGAAAAAGCCAGAGGAAATGGCCAAACAGCGCGAAATCTTCCGTCAAGGGGCTGAGAGTCAGAACATCGACCCCGATCTGGCGATGAAAATCTTCGATCTGGTGGAGAAGTTTGCCGGCTACGGCTTTAACAAGTCGCACTCCGCCGCCTATGCCGTGGTGTCTTATCAGACTTTGTATCTGAAAACTCACTATCCGGCGCCCTTTATGGCGGCGGTGCTGACCTCAGACATGCAAAACACCGATAAGGTCGTGACCTTTATCGAAGAATGTCGCGAGATGGGCATCGAGCTGGTGCTGCCGGATGTAAACCAGAGCTATTACGGGTTTACCGTGAACGAGGCTGGTGCCGTTGTATATGGCTTGGGGGCGGTTAAAGGCGTAGGCGAGGGGCCCATCGAGGCCATTATCGCTGGCCGAGAAGACGGCCCTTATCGTGATTTGTTCGACTTCTGCGACCGCATTGATCACGGTCGCATTAACAAACGGGTGTTAGAGGCACTGGTGCGCTGTGGTGCCTTCGATAACCTAGAGTACTCTGCTCCCCGTGCCGTGTTGATGGCCAGTATCGAAGATGCACTAAAAAGTGCCGGTCAAAATGCCGCCAATGAAGCCGCTGGCATGATGGATTTGTTCGGTGTCGTCGAAGCAGAGACCAAGGTTGATGCCGATCCTTACGAACGCTACCGACACCTGCGTGAGTGGCCGCTAAAGGAGCGTTTGGCGGGTGAGAAAGATACCCTCGGCTTATTTGTGACGGGACATCCGTTCGATGAATATGAGCAAGAGGTTCGCCAGCTAGCGCCTACTCGTTTGGTCAACATCCAAGAAGGCAAAGCGCCGCAGAAGCTGGCCGGCTTGGTCGTCGATATGCGGCTGATGAAAAACAAGCGCGGTGAAAACATGTGCTTTGCCACCTTAGATGATCGCAGTGGCCGCATTGAAGTGGCGCTGTTCTCCGACGTGTACGAGCAGGTACGTGAGGTGGTGGCCAAAGACAAGGTACTGATACTTGAAGCTCAGGTGAGCTATGACGATTATTCTGGGGGCTTAAAGGCCACCGGCCGCAGTGCCATGGAAATCAGTCAGGCCCGGTTGCGCTATGCGCAGGCATTGCGCATTCGCGTGGCGGCTTCGGCCGTCAACGACGGCTTTTGTCAGCAGCTGGAGCATCAGTTGCACCGGTTGCCGGACGGCTGTCCAGTGGTGCTGGATTACTGTAATGATGTGGCGCGTTGCGATGTGCATCTGGGAGATCAATGGCGTATCAACCCCACGGATGAGCAACTGTTGGAGCTGAAATATGCCTACGGTGAAGATGCCGTCGAGTTGGTGTTCCAGTAAGTTGGCAGACGCTGACTGGGCAGAGGCCGAGCAGTGGATGCGAGCACAGCTGCCCGAGGGGCGGTTGTGGGTTGCCTTTAGCGGTGGCTTGGATTCCACCGTTTTGCTGCATTGGCTGGCGCATTCGCCGCTGCGTTCGCGGCTGCACGCCATTCACGTGCACCATGGCTTATCCGCTAACGCCGATGATTGGCTGGCTATTTGCCAACGTCAGGCCGCGGCTTGGCAGGTGCCGTTTGTGGGCGCTCGGGTTGTCGTTCAAGCTGGCGGCGATGGGTTAGAAGGCGCGGCGCGCCAGGCCCGCTATGCGGCGTTTAAGCAGCAGCTGAAAGCCGCTGATGGTCTGCTGCTTGGTCATCACTGTGATGACCAGTTAGAAACCTTTGCCCAGCGCTGGTTGCGAGGCACAGGTGTGAGGGGACTGGGGGCGATGCACCGCAGTCATCAGCAACACGGCTTCAAACTGCTGCGGCCATTGCTGCGGCTGTCGCACCAACAATTGCATGACTATGCCCAACAGCACCAGTTGACCTGGATTGAAGACGAGTCGAACATCGATACTCAATACAGCCGCAACTGGTGGCGACATCATGGACTGCCGCCTATTTGGCAGCGCTTTGCTAAGGCGAAGCCGGCGGCGCTGCGCACGATCGAGCGGCTACAGCAAGATGCCGATGCGCTGGAGCAATTGCTGCAGCAGCAGCTCTTGCCGTTGTTGTCGGTTAGCCCTTGGCCGGGGACGGTCAATGAGCGACTGGATTTAACGCAGCTATGGCAGCAGCCGCCGGCTTTGCACAGCTATTTACTGCGTCAATGGTGGCAGCAACAAGGCTTGGCGCTGCCATCCCAAGCTAGGTTGGAAGCTTGGCTGGCCATGCTGCAAGCGTCTGCCGATAAGCAGCCAAGTGGAACTTTGGGCGATTACACTTGGGCCCGCTATCAAAACTACCTGTATCTGCTGCCCCCTCCCGCGACAGACCTTGCACCTTTGACAGCCCTGCCGAACCGCTGGGGCGAAGGTGAGCTGTGTTTGCAAGGTGATATGCCAGCCGGTGCCTGTGTGGTGCCAGCCCAAGCGCTTCAGGCTAACCACTTCAAACCGCAAGGTCGGCCCAGCAAACGCCTGAAACTGTGGTGGCAGAGCTGGGGCATTCCGCCTTGGTTGCGCGCCCAATGGCCAGTTTTGGTGGATGCTCAACAACAACCGCTGGCGTTTGCTAGGGCTAGCGAACAAACCTGTCGCAGCATGGAAACAGATCACAGTCTCAGGCTTTACTGGCGCCGCTTGGGCTGTGACAAAAGTGGGTAATCGGTTAGAGTAGCGGCCGCGTTTATCACCATGGAATAACTGTTATGCACGCCTTTTGGAAGTGGCTGTTGCTATTGTCTGCAGGCTTGGCCAATACAGCATTGGGGTTATCTGTCTACCAAGTCGATGCTGAGCTGTATTTTGCTGAGCGACTGATGACGCAAGCTTCCTACGTCATCCTCGAAGGTGATAGCAGTCGCTACGAGCAACGCGGTAAAGGCGGTTATCGCCTAGTGCTGTCGGTGCAAGAAAACCTAGATGATAGCTACACCATTAGCAGTGTTATTCAGTCAGACAATGGTAAAGAGCTGGAGACGCTGGGAACCCCGTCAATACAAGTCGTGCCTCAACAAGCGGGGCAGGTGATGTTTGATCACGACAGTGTCGGGGAGGTGAGCTTGAAGGTCACCCTAGTACGGCATGAAGAAGTGGATGGTGACGAGTTAAACGAATGCGATTACGTGGAGTGCGAGTGAGCTGGCTATTGGTACTGATTTGCATTGGTTGCAGCGAGCCGGGTGAGCCCATTCTGCGTGGCAGTAAAACCCTCAGCGAGCCGAGTGCTCCAGCGCAACCGGTGGCGGCGGCAATGGAAGTGAAAGGTGATGCCGGCGCTGAGCCTTCCGTCGCTGAGGGCGATCAGCCAGCGAAAGACACCAAAGACACCAAAGTGAGCACGCGCCGGCCCTTAAACCTCTCCTTGCCTGCTGAGCTGGCGGTGCCTAATCACCAGCTTCCTACCAATATGGCGCCACTTCCTGACTTATTTCAACGTACTGACGACATCCCTGGCATGAGCCTTTCGGGGCGTCTGTATTGGGATGAAACTGAACACGCCGAAGAAGTGCCCATTCTCGATAGCATCAACGGCGCTGGCGTTGAGATCGAAATCCGCACCCCCTGATTGGAGAGTTAACAAGGATGTTTCTGCTACGCATTAGCCTACTGTTGCTGTGGGTGACTGCTAGCCACGCCGGTATTTATCGCTGGGTGGATGACAACGGCAAGGTTCACTTTGGTGATCGACCACCGCCAAAAAAGTCAGATGTTGTGCAGGTGCAGGCGCCTACGCACAGCCAAGCGGTCGAGGCTGAGATGGGTGGCGCCAGTCAGCACCAGCAAACACTCAGCGTTCATCGAGGCGCTGCGGTTGGAGAGTGGGCTCAAGCCAGCATGCGTTTGCAGCAGTTGCGTCAGTTTTTGCTGGCAGGCGAGTTCGATCGCTTGAACCAAGGCTTAGCCACCGTGAGCCGGCTGCGTGAGCGTGACATTGGCCATGAACGCATGGAGGTGTGGCTTTATCATCATTTGATCGGTACGGATGAGCGTTTTAAGCAGCCGCTGGCAGCTTGGATTCGTCATTCTCCGGCACATTACCAACCTTATCTTGCCCGTTTACATAGTTTGTATCACCAAGCGTTTGCTGCCAGAGGGCACGCAACCTCGGCTGAAACCAGTAGCCAGCAAATGCAGCGCATGGAGCACTGGCTAACACTCGCAGAGCCAGATATTGAGCGTATATTGCAGCGTAATCCGCAGGCTTTGCCCGCTTATACAGCCGGCGTTTGGATTTATAAGCTGATGGGGCGTGATGACGACAGCCAAGCCTTGTTTCAACGCGGCGTGGCGCGTTTGCCTGCCAGTGAGGCCTTGTATCGGCGTTATTTGCGCACCTTGCGACCGCGCTGGGGTGGCAGTTATCAAGCGATGCTCAACCTTGCCCAGCAGGCAAATGAACAGGCGCATCTTAATCCACGCTTGGAGCTCGTAGCGGGCGAGATCGTAGCCGATATGATGAATCGCCAACTGCTGGACCGCCAATATCGTCAGGCATTGCAAGCATCGAGCGAAACCGGCTTTGAAGAGCACCTAATCCTGCGCTACACCGGCCGAGCCCATCATCATCTAGGCCAGTACGATCAAGCGGTCGACTGGCTTCAGCGCAGTGTTGATGCCAATCCATATGACAACGTCAGTCGTCGCTATTTAGCTCAGGCGCACAGGCGTCTTGAGCAGTATTTACCGGCGGCGGAGGCGATGCGCTCGGTGGTGCTCACTGAGCCGTGGAAGGAGAAATATCGCCAGCAAGCGGCTTCACTGGTCGAGGACATGATGTACCACATGCGCCAAAACTTATCCGTCCACAGTGCCGAGGTGCGTCATAAAAAGCTGAACCTGGCGCTGGAACTCAGTGGTGACGATGCCGATGCCCGCTTGCAATTGGCCTTCTATTACTGGGATATACGCCAACCCGAGCGTGCCGAAGCCGAGTTTGAACACTTGCTAAAAATCGCACCCGATAATTTGCGGGTACATCGCCAATACGACCGTTTTCTGGTCAACCACGGTCGTCAGTGGCACAAAATTGCTGCCTTCTGGCAACGCTACTTAAAGCGCAACCCAAAAGACAGCATCGGTTGGCTGGAGGTCGGTGGTACTTATTACCATATGAAGGATTATCGCCGTGCTCGTCACGCATGGAAGACCGCCGCCGAACTGGGTAATGTTACGGCACAAAGCAACTACGAGCGCATACGCGACTGGTAAGTTATTGCTCAATTGCGTCCCTGTGTGTGTCTGCTATGGTGTTGGCTCCATAGGCTAGGGCAGCAGAATATGAAGCTGTATCAATTCCCGGTGTCGCACTTCTGCGAAAAAGTGCGCTGGGCGTTAGATTATAAAGGTCTCGGTTATCAAACCGTGGACTTACTGCCAGGGCGGCATGCTCGCAGGGTTCAATCCCTAGCATCTGGCAGTCACGTTCCGTTATTGCTGGATGAGGGTCGAAAGGTGCAGGGCTCTGCCGCTATTTTGGATTATCTCGACCAGCGCTATCCGCAGCGCAGCTTGATTCCAGACAGTTCGCGCAAGCAGCAACAGATCCGGCAATGGGAACAGCGTCTGGATGATGAAACCGGGCCCGATGTGCGTCTACTGTGCTACCACTATCTGCTGCAACAGCCATCGTTGATGATTCCCATGCTGACGTATCGTCAGCCTTGGTACACTGGCGTGTTATTGCGCCTGGGGTTTGGCAAGGTCGAAAGCACCATGCGACGTTGGATGCGCATCAATGAACGCACCGCTTTGGCTGCTCGCCAACGGCTGGAGCAAACGCTGAAAGAGCTTGGCCAAGGGTATGAAGAAAACGCCTTTTTGGTCGGCTCGCAGTTCAGTCGTGCTGACTTAACGGCGGCGGCGCTACTGGCCCCGTTATTCCAGCCAGCGCAGTTTGATATTCCCTGGCCGCAGGCCATGCCCAGTGAACTGCAAGATTGGATCAACCAGCAGCGGCCCTATTTAAAGCCGCTGCAGTCTATTTATGAGCGCTACCGCTCAGTGGGTGACAAACTGTCCGAGCACCAACACGGCACCATAGCCGACGCTGTAAGCGATCAGTAGGGCAGCGAAGTAGCGTAAGTAGGCGCCAAAGGTCAGCGCCGGAATTTTGCTCATGGCAACGATACCGGCGGCTGAACCTATGATCAGCAGCGAACCACCAACGCCGACAGCGTACGTCAGGCTCATCCACTCTTGCAGACTCATGCTAACGTCGGCTTTTAACAGCGCTGCCGTCAACGGCACGTTATCGATCATCGCCGATAATAACCCCATCAGATAATTGGCCGCCCAAGCGGGCAGAAACTCGTACAAGCGCACGAAGGTATCCAGCGCTTCTATTTCTTTGAGGGAGCCGACCAGCAATAGAATGCCGAGGAAAAACAACAGGGTGTCGAACTCGATCTGGCGGATGTAGTTCAGAATGGGGTGGTTTTCCGTGTCTTCACCAAAGGCGCGCGCCACTAAAAACATGACTGACAATCCAGTGAGAAAGCTCAGTACCGGCGGAATATCAAACACCACATTGCATAAGATGGTGCTCAGAATCGTCAGTAGGAAGACCACGGCGATGACCACATCAACACGCTGCACGGCGGTAGGTTGGCGGTCAATGGTGGCCACAGCATTCAGCGGTCGAGCCAGCAGCGCTGCCAGCACTAATACTGCCAGCAGGGCCGGCGCCGAGAGCAGCAACAGGTTGGTAATGCTGACTTTACCGGCTAAGAAAATCATCAAGGTGGTGACGTCACCAGTAATCATGGCAACACCGCCCGAGTTCACGGAGAACACCATCACGGTGGCAAAGCGCAGAGTCTTCTTAGCGGGCAGTCGTAAGGACAAAATTAAGGCGACGGAGATTAAGGTGGCCGTGATGTTGTCGGCCAGTGAAGAAAAAGCAAAGGCAAACAAGGCCGCCAGTAGCAGCAGTTTTCGCTCTGAAATCTGCCTAGGCAGCAGCTTGTAAATAACGCTTTCAATCAGCCCTTTTTTGTTGAGATAGGCAACAAACGTCATCGCAGCCAGCAAAAATAACCACAAACTCGCGATTTCAGCGATGTTTTCCTCCAGACCTGCCTGCACTCGCTCATGGTGAGCGGCGTCCGGTGTGAAGATAAACAGCAGCACCCAAGACAGCGCTCCTAGGAACAGTACCACTTGGGCTTTATTGATATGAATAACTTCTTCGAGAACAACGGCCAGCAGGCCGACCAGCGCCAGGGAGACCAGCACATAGGGTAGAAAATCGGGCATGGGGCACTCATTACGGCAAGAGAACGCGCGTATTGTAATGGTCTGACCGCAGTCAATGAAGGAACAAATCGTCGTATTCAAGGTGGCGTGGCGAATAATCCACGCCGTTGGGCTAGAAGCTCATCCAATCGCCACTGGCACTGTTCATGCTGGCGTTCCAGTCATTCAGTAGCTTGGCCAGTTCTTGCGCCAAGTTTTTCAATGCTTGCAGCTCTTCTAGGGTGTTTTTGGGGCCGGTATAGAGCGGCAATTTGCGCAGTCGTCCTACTAGCGGGTGATCTGGCAGTTCCATTTTGTTGCGCTCTAGCGTCCAGCGCAGGTTATTAGAGAGCATGCGGAAAAAGCTGATCTTGGTCGCCAGCGTGAAGGTACTGAAGTCGTCGATGTCATTAAAGTGCTGATAGTCGATGCCAGCTAGCAAGGCGTTGCGTCCTTCGACACGGATGGAGGCCGAGCGGCGGTGATTCAGCAACATGGCCATGACGCCAAACATTTCACCTGGGTTGATTTCGTTCAGCACTTCTTTGCTGTCGTCGTCAGCCAAAACGGCTAAGCGACCGCGCAGTAAAAAAACAGCGTGTTGGCGTCGTCACCACGGTGCAGAATGACCTCTTCTGGCTCGGCGGTAACAAACTGCGACACACTCATTAAGAGTTCAAACTGTGAGCTGTCGTTTTGAATCAGGTCTTTGAAGAAAGTAACGCCGTTGACCATGCGTTGCAGAGAATCAAGCGGATACTCCTCACGAGTGACACGATGCATTGTGAATCCTTGAGTCTTTAAGTGCTTCGACTATAGCACGCCTTTGGTTGGAAAAAAGACGCGCTAGCTGCAGGATGTGAACTGGTTGAGTTGGACTTGATCTGACACAAAGCGTAACAATGTACCTCGTGATTGCGATCACAAAAGTCGGCCGTAGGCCTTGCCAGTACTGAGGTCTGGGCTGTTGAGTTTTATGTTGTTAGCCTCTGGCTTGGCGCAACTCGTCTGCCCTTTGGGTGAGTACTTCAACCCCAGTATCGGTCACCGCCAGCGTATGCTCCCACTGGGCAGACAGTTGTTTATCACGGGTGATGACGGTCCAGCCATCGCTCATATGCTTCAACCTGGCCTTACCCTGATTGATCATAGGCTCGATGGTGAAGGTCATTCCGGGCTGCAGCACTAAGCCGGTATTGGGCTTGCCGTAATGCAACACCTCGGGCGCTTGGTGCATTTGTTGGCCGATGCCATGGCCACAATAGTCACGTACCACGCTGTAGCCCGCGCGTTCCGCCAAGCGTTGAATGGCATGTCCGACATCGCCCAAGCGTGCGCCGGGCTTGACCGCTTCAATGCCCGCCCACAATGCGTCATAAGTGGTATCGACCAAGCGCTGTGCAGCATCTGAAATGGCGCCGATGCAATACATCTTGCTGGAATCAGCGATGTAGCCGTGTTTCTCCAAAGTAATGTCGATATTGACGATGTCGCCGTCGCGCAAAATGTCTTTGTCGCTCGGCATGCCGTGGCAGACCACTTCATTGCGTGAGGCGTTCAACACATAGGGGTAGTCATATTGTCCTTTGCTGGCAGGCCGAGCTTTCAGCTCATCAACAATAAAGCGCTCCACCAGATTGTTGACTTCCATAGTGCTGATGCCGGCCTGCATGTGTTGATCGAGCATGGCAAACACCTGTGCCAATAGCTCGCCGGCATGGCGCATGTGCTGCAGCTGCTGTGGCGTCTTGAGTTCAACTGACATGCTTTAACAGCTCCTGTAATGAGGCCTGTGGGTGTTTGAGCAGCAAACGGGTGAGCTCTGGGTAGGTGAGCTGTGGGTTGAGCTCGGCCAGCATGCCAAGGCGCAGCCAGTATTCGGCCTGGGCGTTGATGGAGCGTGACATGGCCTGGCTGGCATTGCGCAGGTCATCGTGCAGCTCATCATGGATTTTTACGATTCCCATTATGTGATCCGTTATGTTTTATATATGGATCGTATATTGTCGCTTGGGTGAGTGAAAATCAAGGGCCCACAAAAAAGCCGGGCAGTGCCCGGCTGGTTAACCTGAAGAGCGATCGAACGGCTTATTCCAAGCCTTGCGACTTCAGGTACTCGTCGTAGCTGCCGTGGAAGTCGACGATCTTATTATCTTTGATCTCGATAATGCGCGTTGCCAGAGATGACACAAACTCGCGATCGTGGGAGACGAACACCAAGGTGCCTTCGTACATTTCCAGCGCCAAGTTGAGTGACTCGATGGATTCCATGTCCATGTGGTTGGTGGGTTCGTCCATTAACAAGACGTTGTGGTTACCCATCATCAGCTTGCCGAACAATAAACGGCCTTTTTCACCACCCGAGCAGACTTTAACGGACTTTTTGATTTGCTCCTGGTTAAACAACAAACGCCCTAAGCTGCCACGCACGGCTTGGTCGTCATGCTCTGGGGTTTTCCATTGCTCCATCCAGTCATAGAGGTTTTGGCCGCCCTCGAACTCGTATTCATGGTCCTGGGCGTAATAACCGACGTCGGCATTTTCTGCCCACTTGACGGTGCCATGGTTGGGCTCCAGTACGCCGGCTAAGCACTTCAAAAAGGTGGTTTTACCGGCGCCGTTGGCACCGATGACGGCGATCTTTTCGCCGGCTTCTACCATCAAATCGGTATTAGCGAACAGGGTTTCACCGTCGTAGCCATGTGACAGCTCGGTGATTTCCAACGCCAGTCGGTGCAGTTTCTTTTCTTGGGTAAAGCGAATAAACGGGCTTTGACGGCTCGAAGGCTTGATGTCATTCAGCTCGATTTTATCGATTTGCTTGGCGCGCGACGTTGCCTGCTTGGCTTTGGAGGCATTGGCCGAGAAGCGGCTAACGAACTGCTTAAGCTCAGCGATTTGCGCTTTCTTGCGGGCGTTATCCGCTTGCAAGCGCTCACGTGCCGCCGTGGAGGCGATCATAAAGTCATCATAGGTACCCGGATAAATCTTGATATCGCCGTAGTCGATGTCCGCCATGTGGGTACAGACTGAGTTCAGGAAGTGACGGTCGTGGGAAATGATGATCATGGTGCACTTCATGTCGTTGAGCACACCTTCCAACCAGCGAATGGTATGAATATCCAAGTTGTTGGTCGGTTCGTCGAGCAGCAGGATGTCCGGGTTAGAGAACAGTGCTTGGGCCAATAACACCCGCACTTTTAAACCAGGAGCCACTTCCGCCATGGGGCCATTGTGATATTCCTGCGGAATACCGGCACCGAGTAGCAGCTCTCCGGCACGGGCATCGGCGGTGTAGCCATCTAACTCGGCAAATTCGCCTTCCAGCTCGGCGGCGCGCATGTAGTCTTCTTCGCTGGCTTCTGGATTGGCGTAGATGGCGTCGCGCTCCTGGCGAATGGCCCACAGCTCGCGGTTACCCATCATCACGGTATCCAGCACCATGTACTCTTCAAAGGCGAACTGATCTTGGTTCAGTTTGCCCAAGCGCTCGCCGGGGCTAACGCTGACGGAGCCTGCGGATGGCTCTAGGGAGCCATCGAGAATTTTCATAAAGGTCGATTTGCCGCAGCCGTTGGCACCAATCAGGCCGTAGCGGTTGCCGTCTCCGAATTTGACGGAAATGTTTTCAAACAGCGGCTTGGCACCAAATTGCATGGTGATGTTGGCGGTGGTAATCACAATAAGATCCTGATTTAACTGCGTTTTTTAGATGAAATAGAAAGCGTGTTGGCGCTTTTGGGGCGATTGCTGAACACTTTTTTGCCACTGGGTTTGCTGGCGCTTTGCTGTGCCAGTTCGGCGGCAGCGGCTTTCGCTTTGGCGCTGGGCGCGCGCGGCGGTTGCGGTGCACGCCCCGCGACTGGCGCAGCATCTGCTAGGGCAATGGCCTTGTCTTCAAAGCGGATTTTGCCCAGTTTGTAGAGGCGGCCAATGGTGGCTTTGAATGCCCGTTTGGACATGCCCAACTGCTGCTCGACTTCTTCCGGTGTGCTTTGATCGTGCAGCCACAGCCAACCTTGATTATCGGCTAAGCGCTGTAATATGCGCTCTGCCAGCACGTTCACTTTGTCTTTGCCGACCGGCTCTAGGGTTAAATCGAGGCGGCCGTCGTCACGCACGCGCTTGATGTAACCCGTTAGGCGCTGGCCGGTACGAATGGCGCTGCGAATATCGCCATGGTGCAACACCCCCCAGAACTCATCATCGACCACCGCCTTAAAACCCAGGTCGGTGCGTGAGGCAATGATCAATTTGACCTTGTCGCCATTGCGATACGGGTCCGGAGCATCAGGCCAAGCGGCTTTGGCTTCGTCTTTGATAAAGCGATTTAAGCGAGTGCTGCCAATTAACCGGCCGGTATTGTCACTGGTGACGTAAACCAGCACGCTTTGCTCGGGCTGCAAACGCTGTTTTTGCTCAGCAAACGGCACCAGCAAATCTTTGGCGAGCCCCCAGTCGAGAAAGGCACCGGTATTGTTGACGTCTTTAACCGTCAGGTTGGCCACTTGTCCGACTTGCGCGCGAGGGCGCTGGCGGGTGGCGATCCAGCGATCGTCGGAATCCAGATAAACAAACACCGACAGCTCATCGCCCACTTGGATGCCATCTGGGCATTGATTGTTGGGCAATAAGATCGGTTGCTGATCGTCGTCGTCGAGGTAGGCGCCCTGAGCCGCCAGCTCGACCACGGTCAGGGAATTAAAGCGTCCGAGTTCGGCCATGCTTGTGCGCCTGTAGGTAAATAAGAGGGTAAATCAAAATAAAGCGCGCGAGTGTATCACGAGCGGCGCTTAGCTTCGATAAATGGTCTCGATCAGATGATAGCCAAAGCGGGTGCGCACGGGACCTTGTATCTGTAGCAATGGGCCTTTAAACACGGCATCGTCAAAGGCCTTGGCCATGTCACCGCGGTTGAACTCGCCTAAGCTGCCGCCATTGGCTTTTGACGGACATAAAGAATGACGTTTGGCCAG
Source organism: Bacterioplanes sanyensis (assembly GCF_014652515.1). Classification (GTDB taxonomy): domain Bacteria; phylum Pseudomonadota; class Gammaproteobacteria; order Pseudomonadales; family Oceanobacteraceae; genus Bacterioplanes; species Bacterioplanes sanyensis. Next base: position 27,153 of record NZ_BMYY01000001.1, read on the forward strand.
CTGACCAAAATCGGCACCTTTGGCTAATTGTTGTTTCAGTTCGATGGCTTCAGCTTTGGTTTTTACCAGAATATGGCGGGCACAAGCGCGGCGCATAGCAGGCTCCGTGACAGGAATGACAGTTGTGGTAGCGTGATCTGGCTCATTATGCCGGAAAATTTGACCGTATGGTTACTCGGATAGCTTCGTCCCTAGGCACGTATGTGCGAGAATCGCGCGCCAAATTTTGTCGATAAGAACAGCAGGGGGAAGCCAATGAGCGTTCATGAAATTCGTCATCCACTAGTCCGACACAAATTGGGGCTGATGCGCGCCAAAAATATCAGCACCCGTACGTTTCGCCAGCTGGCGGGTGAAGTCGGTAATCTCCTGACTTACGAAGCGACCAAAGATCTGGAGCTGGAAGACTACACAGTCGACGGCTGGTGCGGTGATATTCAGGCGGAACGCCTCTTGGGTAAAAAAATTACCGTGGTGCCCATTTTACGGGCCGGTCTGGGCATGCTGGACGGCGTTTTGGAGCTGGTGCCGAGCGCCAAAATCAGCGTGGTTGGCCTCTATCGCGATGAAGAAACCCTAGAGCCGGTCAGCTACTTTGACAAGCTCGCGGGTGACATTGATCAGCGCATGGCGCTGGTGGTTGACCCCATGCTGGCCACGGGCGGCTCTATGATCGCTACCATTGATTTGCTGAAAAAAGCCGGTTGCACCAGCATTCGTGCGTTGGTGTTGGTGGCGGCGCCCGAGGGCATTAAAAAAGTCCAGCAGGCGCATCCGGATGTCGATATTTACACGGCCTCAGTCGACAGCCACCTCAATGAACACGGCTACATCATTCCCGGATTAGGCGACGCCGGCGACAAAATCTTTGGCACCAAATAAGCGGGGCTGAGTATGACGTCTTCTTCTTCCGCAGCCAGCTGGCGCACGGCGCTGGCGGGTCTGCAAATGTTGTTCGTGGCTTTCGGTGCTTTGGTACTGATGCCGTTGATTACCGGTTTGAACCCGTCCGTGGCTCTGTTTACCGCCGGTTTGGGTACCTTGTTGTTCCAACTGATCACCAAGCGCTCAGTGCCAGTGTTCTTGGCATCGTCGTTCGTGTTCATCGCCCCGATTTCGTACAGCGTCGAAACTTGGGGGATGGCAGCCACCATGGGCGCGCTCTTTTGTGCTGGTCTGGTTTATATGGTGTTGGCGTTGTTAGTGGCTTGGCGTGGGCCGGGCTTTCTCCATCGCTTGATGCCACCTGTGGTCACTGGCCCGATCATTATGGTGATTGGTTTGGGACTGGCCCCGATTGCAGTGAACATGGCGATGGGAAAAACCGGTGACGGCAGTGCGGAGCTGTTTCCGTATACCGACGCCATCATTGTGTCCATGGCCGCTTTGTTGGTGACTTTGCTGGTGTCGACATTGGGCAAGGGGCTGTTCCGCCTAGTACCGATTTTGGCCGGCGTTGGCGTGGGTTACCTTCTGGCCTGGTGGTTTGGCATGGTCGATATGACGCCGGTGGCGCAGCAGAGCTGGTTGGCTGTGCCTGATTTTGTCATGCCAACTTTTAACTTGAACGCCATTTTGTTTATGTTGCCCATTGCCATCGTGCCCGCGATTGAGCACGTTGGTGATGTCTTGGCGATCGGCAGTGTGACGGGTAAAAACTACGTCGAGAAGCCTGGCTTGCATCGCACCTTAATGGGCGATGGTGTGGCAACGTCGGCGGCGGCCTTGTTTGGTGGACCACCAAATACCACCTATTCCGAGGTGACAGGCGCTGTCATGTTGACGCGTGCCTTTAACCCAGTGGTGATGACTTGGGCGGCCATATTTGCCATTGCCTTGGCCTTTATCGCTAAGTTTGGCGCCTTCTTGCAGACCATTCCTACCCCTGTCATGGGCGGTATTTTGGTGCTGCTGTTTGGCTCCATTGCCAGTGTGGGCTTGAACATTCTGGTAAAGGCGCGGGTAGACATGGCCGCCCAGCGTAACCTAGTTATTGTGGCGACTACCTTGGTTTTTGGTATTGGGGGGATGGCGATAGGCTCGAAAGATTGGACATTGCAAGGCATCGCCTTGTGTGGCTTGGTTGCCATTCTGCTCAATTTGATTTTGCCGCACGAGGCGGAAGCGGATGATTTGCACGAAGAACAGGCGGTGGTCGATGACTTTGTTGAACATCATCGCCAGTAGTCAAAACGCAGCCAGCAAGGCCAGCTTATGAGCTGGTCGTTGCTGTTCACTGTGTTACTACTGGGCGTTGGCTATTGGGGGTGGCAGCGTCAGCAGCAGGCCAAAATGTTGGCACTCTTTATTGTCCGTCGTCATTGCCGGCAGCTGGGCTTACAGCTGCTGGACGATACCCTAGTTATGTGTGGCATCCGGTTGTTGGCGGGGCGCTGGTTGGATCCTGGGCGCTGGAACTTAGAGCGCCGTTACCGCTTTGAGTTTGCCTCCGGCGGTGCAGAGCGCTACGAAGGCGAGCTGGTACTGCATGGGCGGCGACTGGTGTCATTGGATTTGCAACCGCATCATTTATGAGCTGGTGGGTTGGGTTAGAAAGCGAATCATCCAGCGGCCAACTCGCTCTTCATCGGTCGGTTGACCTAAGCCATTAAAACTGCGTTCTAGTTTTTCTGCTCCAATGCTATCGACTCTGCGAGGCAGCAAACGGGTTAAGTAGTCGCGCGTAAATTCTGGGTGGCCTTGCAAGCCCAGCACTTGATCGCCAATAAAAAACGCGGCGTTGGGGCAAAAATCGCTGCTGGCCAGTCTTCTGGCCTCGCGCGGTAGGCGCTCGACTTGGTCTTGATGGCTGTACAGCAAGCGAATGTGCTGTTGTTCGTCACTGAGCCACAATGGACGGTGCTCAATGCGAGTGGTGTGGACGCCAATGCCCCAGCCGCGATGACTGCGCCCGGCATGACCGCCCAAGCTATGAGCGAGTAGCTGATGGCCAAAGCAGACGCCGAGCAAGCGCTGGCGCTGCTCATAAGCATGGCGAATCCATTGCTCCAATTTTGCAATCCAAGGCTCGCTGTCATACACACCGCTCTTTGAGCCAGTAATTAACCAAGCATCACATTCGTCTAGGCGCTCAGGCCATTCGCCGTTGAGCAGATGGTAATGGCGGTAATTGAACTGGCCGCCCAAGGCATCGAAAAAACGCCGGAACATCCAGCCGTAGGATTGATAGTCCTCCACCAAATCGGCATACAGCTGGTCGGTTTCTAAGATGCCAATGCGAACCGTCATTGCTGCCTCTCTGTTGCTGTCATCATGACTAGGTTTTGATTGCGACCCTCACGCAAAGGTGTCAGCAGGTCTTCTAGGCCATTGATTTTGATTTCCAGCGTCAACGCCAGCCACTCGCCCAATTGCCCAGTCGGCCAGCCTTGCTGACGAAACCATAATAAATAGGCTTCAGGCAGGTCGATCAGCAGTCGTCCCTGATATTTGCCAAATGGCATGGGGGTGGTGATGAGGTGTAATAGATCGTCTTGCTGCCACATAGTTTGATCTTTGCAATGCTCCGAACGGTCATGATGCACGGCCATAACCACAGCTGACAAGCAGGCATCGCTGTGTTTGGGTTGGCCAGTATCCGCTGGTGCTCGATAGTGGTATATTTTGCCACCAAGACATCTGTGGCGTATATGGCTTGTTTAAAGGCCTTTGTGTCTAATTGGCACATGGTCTGAGCAATGTAGCTAACTAGCTTAAGTGAGACGGAACGCACTGTGGCCCTATTCGAAGAGTTAAAGTTATTGCCCGGCCAGCCAATGCAGTTGGAGTTTGAGGGATATTCTAATGAACGCGACCGCAGCGTGTTGTTGGGTTATCGGCCACATCACAGCATCATAGTGACCACGCCGACCATTAACGGCTCTCCCATGGCGTTGAAGTTGGGCATGAAATTGGCGGTGCGGTTATTTGCTCAACAGGTTAACAGTGCTTGTGCATTTCGCAGCGAAATTGTGCATGTCTCCCGTGCGCCTTATGCGCATATTCACTTAGCCATGCCGGATGAAGTCATTACTGGTGAAGTACGTAAAAGCGTGCGTGCCCGAGTTAAGCTCATTGTTTCCATTCATCATGGCCCAGAGTTGGAGCGCCAGTGCTCTGCCATGGTCACTGATCTTAGCATGGGCGGAGCCCGTATTTGCGCCAAGCAGCTACCCGTGGCCAGCGGTGATCAGGTACGCCTCACTGCGCAGCTGGAGGTGAGCGGAGTGGAGCGTATCATCAGCATCAATGGCCTAGTGCGCTCATATCAAGAAGAAGATGGACAGTGCAGTATTGGTGTTCAGTTTAGCCAGATCAATGATGCCGATCGGGTGATGTTACATGCTTATGTGCTTTCCAGTATTCATGGTTGATATAGGTGGCTATGGCTGATACCCAGGCCGAAAACCCAGCAGCACCGGCAGCCACTACTGAGCACAGACTTGAGGGGCTGCTGGAACATGCCACTCGCATCTTTCTAACCTCACGTACGGAAACCGTGGAAGCGGATATCGCTCTGGTGCTTAAACACTTTCGTCACCGCTTGGGCGCTGAGCAAGCGGTACTGTTTCTGTGTCCGGCAGCGGAAGGCGAGGATACGCCGCCGCGTTGTGTGGTATCTGCGGCTGAGCCAGAAGCACTTTATCAGCGCATGCAACGTTTGTATGAGCAGCACGCGCTATGGTGCCAGCTTGTCCGCCAGTCGAGTGTGCGAGTATTGCCAGCTCCGGAGGTCGGTCAGGGACAGCATTGGGTGCTGGACTGCTTTGCCGCGCAGGCCGTTGTTATGGTGCCTGTGGTCGGGCGCTCAGCCGACGGCGGTTGTCTAATGTTTGCTTTTGATGCCCAACGCCCTGTACTCACCCATTCGCAACGACAACTGCTGTCGACCCTGGCGCAGCTGTGCTATTTGATGCTCGACCGACTCACGGTAATGGAGCGGCTACGCCAGAGTGAGCAGCTATTGCAGCGCACTGAGCAGCTGGCGGCCATTGGTAGTTGGTATCAGGACATGAGCACTGGGCGCATCTCCATCTCGCCACAACTGGCACGCATCTTTGCCTTTGCTGAAGACACCCGCACCGCCGTGATGGAGGATTTTTTTCGCTGCCTGCATCCAGAAGACAGCCAGCGTGTTAAGCGAACCTTAGCGGCGAGTATTCGTCACGCTCGTATCACGGATATGACCTATCGCATTATTAACCAGCGCGGTGAACAGCGAACACTCCATGGTATAGCGCAGGTGTTATGTGACGGCGATGGACAGGTGATTGCCCGGTTTGGCTCGATTCAGGATATCACTGAGCAAGAGTCGCGCGAGCGTCACCTGCTGCAAGCGGCGAAGGTGCTGGAGTCGACCAATGAGGGCGTTGTGATTACCGACGCCAACGGCTTGGTGGAAGCGGTCAATCCAGCGTTCAGCCGTATCACAGGTTATCGCGAAGAAGACGTGCTGCAACATCCGGTAGCGGTGTTGAAGTCGGGCCGTCATGATCAGGCGTTTTATCGTCAAATGTTCCAGCAGTTAAGCGAGCATGGCCGCTGGCACGGCGAAGTATGGAACCGGCGCCGCAATGGTGAGGTGTATCCTCAGTGGCTGACCATTACCGCCGTGCAAGACAGCCAAGGTCGCATTGGTAACTACGTGGGTGTGTTTAACGATATGTCGGTGTTGCGCCGCTCTGAGCAGCAGTTGGAACAGTTGTCCTACTACGATTCACTCACCGGTTTGCCCAATCGCAGCCTGCTGATTCAGCGCTTACAGCAAGCCCTGAGTCGCGCCCATGAAGGCGATAAGGTAGCGCTGATCGCCATCGACCTAGATCACTTCAAGCACATCAATGACAGCCTTGGCCACCCAGCGGGTGACCGACTGCTTAAGCAGTTTGCCCAGCGTTTGCAGCCGTTGCTACGCGACGGCGCTACCTTGGCGCGCCAAGGCGGCGACGACTTCGTGTTTTTGCTCGAGCAAGTGGCGGGCCGCGAGCAGGTAGCTAGCGTCGCCGATGACATCAAGCAGCTACTGTACCAGCCCTTCGACTTGGGCGTGGGGCAAGCCTTGATGATTGGTGTCAGCATGGGCATTACCCTATCGCCCGATCATGGGGACAGTGTCACGCAACTCCTAAGCAATGCCGATGTGGCCATGTATCAGGCCAAGCAACGCGGTCGCAATCATTACCAGTTTTATTCGGATGAAATGACCCGTGCTGCCAGCGATCGCTTAGAGCTGGGCAGTCAGCTGCGGCATGCTTTGCAGCTGGGCGGTCAGTTGCAGCTGTATTATCAGCCGCAAGTTTGTATGCAATCCGGTCAGGTGATCGGGCTGGAAGCACTGATGCGATGGCAGCATCCGCAAGATGGCACCATTCCGCCAGGGCGCTTTTTGCCGGTGGCAGAAGACAATGGCTTGATGCCCGAGCTAGATACCTGTGCACTGACGCTGGCATGTCAGCAAGTCGCGGTGTGGCAGCAGCAGGGCGTCAAGCCGTTGACCGTTGCGGTCAACATTACGCAGCCCACTTTTGTGGCTGGCGGGCTGGTCGAAACACTGCAGCTGTTGTTACAGCGTTATCACCTAGATGCGGGCTGGCTAGAGCTGGAGATTACCGAAGGCGCTTTGTTGGAGCCGACGCCGGCGGTGTTGGATACCATTGCCGGCTTGAAAGCGCTGGGGGTGTCGCTGGCGGTGGACGATTTTGGTACCGGCTACTCTTCGCTGGCGTATTTGCACCGCTATAAGGTGGATAAGTTAAAAATTGATCGCAGCTTTGTTATCGGTCTGGATGAAGACGACGGCCAGGTGATCACGACCACCATTATTCAACTCGCCAAAGGCTTGGGCTTAAAGGTGCTGGCAGAGGGTGTGGAGTGCATTGAGCAGCTGCAGTTCTTGCGAGCCAATCACTGTGAAACGTATCAAGGGTTTTATTTCAGCCGCCCTTTGCCCGCAGCCGAGTTGCAGCATTGGTTGCGGCCGGTGGCCTGAGCTATAACCCAGGCCCTGGTGGGCTGCACGGTAAATAGATATGAAAGCAGGTGCCTTGACCGACCGTCGATTCGACTTCAATGCGGCCATGCAATTGGCCGGTCACCAAGTTATGAATGATGTGAGCGCCCAAGCCGCTGCCACCTTTGCCTTTGCGGGTGGTGAAAAACGGCTCGTATAGGCGTTGCAGCACCTCGGCCTCCATGCCTTTGCCATCATCGCAATAGCGAATCATTAAGGTGTCGTCTTGGCGGCTGGCGTGAATGCGTATGTGACCGCTTTGCTCTGGATCGAAGGCATGGGTGAGCGAGTTCATCATCAGGTTGGTGATGACTTGCGCTAGCGCGCCAGGGTAGCTTGCGACGATGATCTTATCGGGCACATCAAACTCAACCTTTATCGGTCGGTATTTGTAGTTTGGACGTAGCGAGCTGGCGATGGACTGCAAGTAGTCACCCACTTCAAAGTCGCGCCGCTGCTCGCTGGCCTGATCGACCGCGACCTGCTTAAAGCGGCTGACCATATCGGCGGCACGGCGCAGGTTTTCGCTGGTGATGTCGATGCTTTCTTCGGCAAAGTTAATGAAATCTTTGAGCCCAGTTTTACTTAACTGCTCTTGTTGGTATTGGCTTTTCAGCTCTTCTAGATAGTCTTCCAAGGCGCTGACAGCGGTAACGCCAATGCCCAGTGGCGTGTTAATTTCATGGGCAAGGCCGGCCACCATATCGCCCAGTGCGGCGTGCTTTTCCATATGCACCAGCTGATTTTGAGTAAGTTTCAGCTGATGCAGTGACTCCAACGCTTCGTTACTTTTTTGTTCCAGCTCTCGTGTGCGTTGGGCCACTTTTTGTTCGAGGTTGCTATTCAGCTCCTGTACCTGCTGCTGTTGCTCCAGCAGCGCTGTGTTGGTGGCGTTGAGCTCCTCGTTATACGACTGCACTTGTTCGACCAGGGTGTTGAAGGTCGACACGATGGGAGCAAACTCATTGCGACCACGATAGCTAATCGGCCGTACTTCAATGGCGGTGCTGTCTTTGTTGGAGGCGATGGTCGAGCGCAGCAGTGCCAAGATGGTGTCGAAGGGGCCAAACAATAGTCGTAGGATCAAAAGCATGGCACCGGCAAACAGGGCGGCAATCAAAGCACTCATCGGCAGTGTCGGTGCTGAGTAGTTCTCTGCAGCCGCTAAAAGATCGCGGCGCGGCACACTGAAGCCGACCACAAACCCAGTTTGTGTCATGGCAGCATAAATGTAGCTGGGGGTGTCTGTATTGACATCGAGGTGCTGAACTTGGCCTGGGCTCATTTTTAACAACGGCTGCTGCCACTGCTCGGGTGTGTCGAGGGTGGCAAACTCGGCTTGGCCGTTATCGAGCACCGAGAGACGGCTGTCGGCATGAAACATGAAACTGCGGCTGTTGGCCGTCGGTGCCAGCTGTTTGACATAATTACGGGCACGCTGCAGCGACCAATCCACCGTCGACATACCGATTAACGTCTGGTTACTGTCGTACATCAAAGCATCGACCGTCATCATCAGCGATTCGCTGCCAGCTTGGTCGATATAAGGCGCGGTCCAATAAAAGGCCGATGAGCGGTTGATGCGGCGATCCCAACCGGGTGGCAATGCTTGCTGATACCAAGCCTGATTGTGATAGTCGTAGTCTGCGTTGCTCAGCTCCCAGCTGAACTGCAGGCCATTGTCGGGCGAGTGGTAAACATAAGGGCCGAAGTAGCGCAGGTCCGGCTTTAGGGCAAACGGCTCAAACCAAATGCCGCCACCAATAGCTTGGTCAAAATCATCAAAGGTGCGCAGCAGCAACTGACGCGACTGATTTTCCAATGCACTGCGGCTCAGTAGTTGTCGTTGCTGGTGCAGTAACTCGCCGGAACGCGCCAAACCGGCAGCCATGCGCTGCATACGATCGGAGCTGTCGTCGAAGTGCTGAACGGCCATGGTCAACGACTGCTGAAACTGACGGTGGCTATCTGCAACTACCGTATCTGTAATGTGAGCATTATTGCGATAAATCAGCACAGCAAAGCCAATCAATTGCAAAGCTACGGCCGATAGCAAGATGCGCGATTTTATGTTCATAGTCATTGATCGTTGGGCGCTGTTGACAGACTAGCAGGTAAGTGGGTGTTTGTGTCGACGCGTAAAGATCAACGCTCCGTCACCTTCACAACCTGACTTTGACACAGTAAGCAAAATAAAGCGGGCATTGTTTGGCGTTTTTCGTTACACTTCCGCGCCTTTGCAAACCCTCGAGTCGGGCCCGCCGTGTAGCGCAGAGTGTGAGAACGGCCACGCCCCACCTCCGTACAACACAGCAGGATCTTTCATGACCGACGCAAATACCACAGGCTTCGCAAGCCTGGGCTTACCTTTTTCTATTCTTCGTGCCCTGGAAACTCTGGGTTATGAAGCGCCTTCCCCCATTCAAGCAGACAGCATTCCACCTTTGTTGGAAGGTCGCGATGTTTTGGGTATGGCACAAACCGGTACCGGTAAAACAGCAGCCTTTACGCTGCCTTTGTTAGCTCGTACGCAACCGGATCAACCATCACCGCAAGTGCTGGTGCTGGCACCCACGCGTGAGCTGGCGCAGCAAGTGGCGCAAGCAGTGAAAAGCTACAGCCAATATATGTCTGGCGTTGGCGTTGCTGCAGTCTACGGTGGCGCTGAATTTGGCGGCCAGTTGCGCGAATTGAAGCGCGGCCCTCAATGGGTGGTCGGCACACCGGGCCGAGTGATGGACCACTTGCGTCGCGGCACCTTGAACCTAGCGGACATCAAAGCCGTGGTATTGGATGAAGCTGACGAAATGCTGCGCATGGGCTTTATCGATGATGTGAACTGGATTCTTGAGCACACCCCGCGCCAGCGTCAGGTAGCCTTGTTCTCAGCCACCATGCCGCGTGAAATTCAACAGGTCGCAGAAACGCACCTGAACGATCCGGTTCAGGTCAAAATCAAAACCAAGACCACCACCAATGCCAACATTCGCCAGCGCTACTGGTTTGTTGGCGGCGTACACAAAAACGATGCCTTATTGCGCATTTGCGAAGTGGAAGACTTCGACGCCATGATGGTGTTCGTGCGCACCAAGCAAGCGACGGAAGAAGTGGCGGAATACATGCAGTCACAAGGCTTTCGCTGTGCGCCACTGAACGGCGATATTCCGCAGCAGCTGCGTGAAAAGGCGGTTGAAAAACTCAAGCGCGGTCAGTTAGACATTCTGGTCGCCACCGATGTGGCCGCGCGTGGTTTGGATGTGGAGCGCATCAGCCACGTGATTAACTACGACATTCCATCGGATACCGAGTCCTACGTTCACCGTATTGGTCGTACCGGTCGTGCTGGCCGCGACGGTGAAGCCATTGCCTTTATTCGTGGTCGTGAAAAGCGTTTGTTGCGTGACATTGAAAAAGCCACCCGTCAAACCATTGAAGAAATGCCGTTGCCAACGGCGAAAGACGTCAACGCCAAGCGCCGTCAGCGCTTTATGGGCCGTTTGATGGACGCCGTGAAGCCCGAGCAAAATACGGTATTTCGCGAAATGATCGAAGAGCTGCTGCGCGAGCACCCACTGGATGCATTGGACTTGGCCACCGCCGCGGCCGCGTTGGTGCAGGGCAATAAGCCGTTGTTCTTGGATGAAAAAGCCGATGCCCGCCAGCAAGAGCGTCGTGAGCGTCCAGAGCGCGATCGCCCTGAGCGTGGTGAACGCGGCGAGCGCGGTGAACGCAATCGCAAAGCGCTGCCAGAAGCGCAGCCAAAACCGCTAAAAGGCATGAAAGACGTCGATATGGTGCGCTATCAGGTCGCGGTGGGTTACGACGATGGCCTGCGTCCGGGCAATCTGGTGGGCGCCGTTGCTAACGAAGCCGAGCTGGACAGCAAATACATCGGTCATATTGAAATCCTGGGGCAATTCTCAGTGATTGATTTGCCCGCCGGTATGCCGCCTGAAACGCTGCAAACGCTGAAGCGTGCGCGTGTGTGTGGCAAGTCGCTGTCGTTGAAGCCTTATAACCCGGCACAAGTGCCTGAAGGTCGCTCACCACGCCGTGAAGGCGGCAAAGAGGGCGGTAAAGGTCCGCGCAAGTTTGACGGTCAGAAGAAGTTTAACCGCAACAAACCGCGCCGACAGGCCAGCTAAGTCGTCATGCTGGGTACCAGCGTCTGACTCTGATACTTTAGGGGCCTCTTGGCCCCTTTTGTTTTTTTGGAGTTTTAACATGAGCCAGATTTGTATTATCAGCGCCAGTCAGCGTGCCGGTTCCAATAGCCGTCGTATTAGCGATGTGCTTAACCAACACTATCTAGGCGGGCAGGCCAGCCTGATTGATTTACAGCGTGATCCACTGCCGTTTTGGGATGGCGATACCGCAGAAAATACCGCAGTTGAAGACGCGCGCAGCAAAGCGCAAGCCGCCGATGGTTTTGTGTTTGTGGTGCCGGAGTGGCATGGCATGGTGCCGGCGGCATTGAAGAATTTGTTGCTGTGGCTGGGCTCAAAGGAATTGGCGCATAAGCCGGTGTTGCTAACGGCGGTGTCTGCATCGGCGGGCGGAGCCTTTGTGATTGCCGAGCTGCGTGGCAGTGGCTACAAAAACTCGCGTTTGTTGTACTTGCCAGAGCATCTGATTTTGCGCGATGCCAACGACTTATGGCAGGGCCAAGAAGAACGGGAAAGCGATGCCTACTTAGATAAGCGGGCACGCTACGCCATTGATCAACTGACGACCTATGCTACGGCATTGGCGCCTTTGCGTGAGCAGCTGACGGCGGGCCTCACCGACTTCGCCAACGGCATGTCTTGAGAGTACGCGGCCCGCTAGGGCCGCTCGGCCTTATACCAGCTCGGTCAGGGCGTCTTTGCTGTAGTCTTGCAGCTCATCGAGGCGATCTTCTCTTACCTTATTGACCCACTGCGGGTCTTGCAGCAAGGCGCGGCCAACGGCCACTAGGTCGAACTCGCCGTTCGCTAAACGCTTTTGCAACTCGACGATAGAAGCGGTAGCCACATCTGAGCTGTCGATCATGTCGCGTTTGTCTTCATCGATAAAACTGGCGCTCAGGCCCACTGAGCCTACCGTGATGACGGGTTTGCCCGTCAGCTCCTTGGTCCAACCCGCTAGGTTCATATCTGAGCCTTCAAATTCAGGTTCCCAGAAACGGCGTGTTGAGCAATGGAAAACATCCACGCCGGCATTGACCAGTGGTTTTAGAAAAGCGCCTAGTTCCTCTGGCGTGTGCGCTAGGCGGGCGTTGTAGTCCTGTAGTTTCCATTGAGAGAAGCGGAAAATAATCGGGAAGTCTTCACCAACACGGTCGCGAATGGCGCTGACGATTTCGCACGCAAAGCGGGTGCGTTGCACCAAATCACCGCCATATTCGTCATCGCGCTCATTGGTGCCGGCCCAGAAAAACTGATCGACAAGGTAGCCATGAGCACCGTGCACTTCGATTGCATCAAAGCCGATCTCTTTGGCATCCGCAGCGGCTTGGGCAAAGGCCTCAATGACATCGCGAATGTCTTGCTTGCTCATCGCTACGCCATGCTCCTTGCCAGGCGCTAGCAGGCCTGAGGGGCTATAGCCTGGCACTTCTGGGTCTGGCTCAGTGCCGGCTTTGCGAACGGCGCCGACGTGCCAAAGTTGTGGCGCGATTTTGCCGCCTTGGGCATGCACGGCGTCGACGACGTTGCGCCACCCCTGCAAGGCTTCGGTGCCATAAATAAAGGGCACGCGAGGATAACCATTGGCGCCGGCATGGCCTACACAGGTGCCCTCGGTAATGATTAGGCCAACGCCGTTTTCGGCGCGGCGAGCGTAGTAGGCTGCGTTCTGCTCGTTGGCGACATTGCCGGGTGAAAAGCTACGTGTCATGGGCGCCATAACAATGCGATTGGGCAGGCTCAATGGCCCGAGCTGCAGTGGAGTAAATAAAGCTGAGTCGCTCATGACGGCTCCTGTATAGGTTACGAGGATGAATTAACAGAATAGTTGGCACAAGTTAAACGATAAGTGTGGTATGTGACAGAGAGCGAGAGACCAAGGAAGTGAGATTCAGCGTTGCACGGATGGGCCGCTTACGTTTTGATTGATCGCACTTTATCAGTCAGCAAGGAGTCAATCATGGAGGCGATGAGCTGGCAGCAATTGCTGTCGCCACAGCGCTTTGGTGAGCCGCAGGGGCGTTTGGATTTGGAGCTGGGTCGATCACCGTTTCATAAAGACTATGATCGCATCGTTTTTTCTTCAGCGTTTCGGCGCCTTGACCGCAAAACCCAGGTGCACCCGCTGTCGGAAAACGATCATGTGCACACCCGTCTGACTCATAGCTTGGAAGTCGGCTGCGTCGGCCGCTCACTGGGAACGCGGGTAGCCCAGGCGCTGGTGTCGAGCTTACCGGCGGGGCTAGAGCCGGGAGATGTCGGTGCCATGGTGCAGGCGGCTTGCTTGGCCCATGATATCGGCAACCCGCCTTTTGGCCACACCGGCGAGGATGCCATTCGCCACTGGTTTAGAGCGCCTGAAAACCAACATTTTTTACACTCACTGAGCGCGTTGGAGCAGGCAGACCTGCAAACCTTTGAGGGCAATGCACAAGGCTTTCGCCTGGTCACTCAGGTGGAAGCGCATCGCTTTGATGGTGGCATGCGCCTGACCTATGGCACCTTGGGGGCGTTTTTGAAATACCCATGGGGCGTTGATCAGGTGCAAGCAGGCAAAGCGCGCAAGTTTGGTTGCTATCAGGCTGAGCTGCCCTTGCTGCGTGAAATCGCCGATGCCTTAGGCATGTTGGAGCTGTCGCCAGGGCGCTGGGCGCGTCATCCGTTGGTGTATTTGCTCGAAGCCGCCGATGACATTTGCTACGGCCTGATTGATTTGGAAGATGGCATCGAGATGGGCTTGCTGCGCTATGACGAAGTCGAGCAGTTGCTGCAGCCCGTATTGGCGGAGCATTGGTCAGCTCTGTTGGCTGAGCTGCAGCGCGCGGATAACGATCGCCGACGCTTGCAGATGCTGCGTGGTCAGGCAATGGAGGCGCTGGTAATGGCGGTTAGCCAAGCCTTTGTGCAGCAAGAAACGGCCATTTTGCAGGGGCAACTGCAGGGCGACATCATTGATTATTGTCCGCCGGCGGTGCAGCAAGTAGTCAGCGGTGCCAAGCAACTGGCGCGTGAGCGCATTTTTCGTGATGGCCGCAAGTTGGCGGTTGAAATCGGCTCCTACTCCACCTTGGGTACGTTATTGGAAGCATTTTTAAGTGCCGTTCGTGAGCGGGTTTTGGAAGGTCAGGCGACCTTTCGCAATCATCGCGTATTGGAGTTGATGGGGCGCTCAGCACCGCAAGCGGATTGGAGTCTGTATCAAGCGTACATGCGCGCCATCGATTTTATTGCTGGCATGACAGATAACTATGCCGCCGACATTGCCCGGCAGTTTTCTGGCTATCAGCCGCCCAGTCGTTTTTGATCGCAGGGCAGGGCTGCTGTGGGCTTGATGGCTTTGGCGCGTTGTTTTTGCTGCCACTTTTTTTCAGCCTTGATGAGGTGCTTGCTGAGCAGGCGGGTGAGCTTAGGTAATAGCCGTGGCGGTAAATCGTGGCCCATGCCATCGATGACTTTTAGTTTGGCTTTGCGAATGGCGGCCGCCGTCTCAAGGCCCATGCGCAAGGGAATCAACGGATCGTCTCGGCCGTGTATGACCAAGGTTGGTGCTTTGATTTTCGCCAACAGGCGCCGCCGGTCGCCGGCACTGGTCACCGCAACTAATTGGCGCTTAAAGCCAGAGGGATCGTTGGCACGCTCCAGGCTGGTTTCCGCCAATTGCCGCAGTTGCTGTTCATCCAGCGGGTAGCCAGGGCTGCCGATCAAACGATTCATGCGCATGGTATAGCGAATCGCCGCCTCGCGATCGTTGGGCGGAGGTCGGCGCGCCAGTTGCAATAGCACCTTTAATTTTGGGCCGGGCAGGCGCGGGCTGCTGCTGGCGGACATGATCGACGTCAGGCTGCGAATGCGTTTGCGTTTTTTGGCGGCCAGAATCTGGGCAATCATGCCGCCCATGGATGCGCCCACAACATGAGCGCTGTCGATTTCCAGAGCGTCCATCAAGGCGATGACGTCGCGTGCCATATCTTTCAGCGTGTAGGGAATCTCGGGCTTGCGTTTTAGCTTGGTGTGCAGCCAAGTGCGCAACAAGCTGGGCGTGCCGTGGGCGGCCAAGCTGGATGAGTGACCAACGTCGCGGTTATCAAAACGCAGCACCTGAAAACCCTGTTGTGCCAATGCCTGGCACAACGCATCCGGCCAGATACGCATGTGCGCACCCAAGCCCATGATAAGAATCACGGTGGGGTGATGAGGGGCGCCAAAGCGCTCATAAGCCAGCTCGATCCCGGCAGGGGTGCGGATACGTGTCATAGTGCAGTCAGTGTAGGCGTCTTCGCTTTGGGCGTTTTCACAATAGGTTGGCCAAATCCGGCCGCATTGACGTGGCAAGTTCGCCAGCGCGGCTGGAGGCGGTTAGAATGCGGTCCACGCTAACAGATGACGGTGAGAACGACGAGATTATGGATATCGATTTTCCTCTGGTACTGATGGTTGCCACAGCGGTGACTGGCTTGATTGCCTTGGTAGATAAACTGTGGCTGGCCAAACGTCGTTCCAACAATGCGATGAGTTTAGATGAGCCGCCTAAAGAGCCCTTCATTATTGAACAGTCGAAGTCGTTTTTTCCCGTGCTGGCGTTGGTGTTTGTGCTGCGCTCGTTTGTGGCAGAGCCGTTTCAGATTCCTTCAGGGTCGATGGAGCCTGGCTTGATCAAGGGTGATTTTATTCTGGTCAGCAAGTTTCACTATGGCTTGCGCATGCCGGTGTTTGGCAATGAGTTGGTGCCCATTGGCATGCCTGAGCGAGGCGATGTGATGGTATTTTTCCCGCCGGAAGACCCGCGCTACTTTATTAAACGGGTAGTGGGGTTGCCGGGCGATACCATTGAATATCGCAACCGCCAGCTGCTGATCAATGGAGAGCCGGTCGTCACCAAAGAAGAAGGCGGTGTGCCCGTCTACAACCCAGTACGGTTTCGTGTAACCGAGCAACTGGGTGAGCACGAAGCGGACATCCAATGGGTGCGCGCGCGCGACACGCTCAGTAATAAAGAGATCATGTGGGCTGGGCCTGAAGGCAAGTGGCGCGTGCCGGAGGGACATTATTTTATGATGGGCGACAACCGTGGCAACAGCGCTGACAGCCGCAGCTGGGGCTTCGTACCCGAGCGCAACATTGTTGGCAAAGCCACAGCGGTGTGGATGCATTGGGAAAGCTGGAGCGACATTCCTTCGTTTGATCGCAACCGTTGGCTCGACTGATGAAACGCCGCGCCGGTTGTCGAGTGTGTCGGTTTACTCGTTGGGTGCTGACGTTCGTCATCTTGCTGATGTTGGCGCTCTTGGTGCTCAGTGAGCGGGGGCTACTGGCGACGGTGTAAATCGCCGTCGCTTTAGTTCATAAAGTAATAAAAAATATCGCTTATAACTCTTAATGATTTGTTCTTAGGTATGGCTCGTGCAGTAGCAATTTCGGTGCCGCATATTGCGCTGTAGCCCCCATCAACACTGGTCTGCGCCTTTGGTCGAGACAATGTGAATTTTTTCGCAAAAAAGCTGGATATTTTATTTTGCTTGCCTAAAATGCCGCTCCGTTCACACGTTTGCAATGTTGATGGCGCACGGCAAAATTATGGCAATCACTATGAATTTGACCCAGCAGCTGAAAGGAATCGCACTGAATCTGATGGACCGCGTTGTGCCCGTTCGGCCTGTGGTGCGAGATGACCGCGAGCAATGCCGATTGAATCGTGAATCGCGGCGCATGCAGTTGTACTTTTGCCGCTCTTGCCCCTCTTCTATTTACGTGAAGCGTCACTGTGAAAAACTCGGTCTGCGGGTGGTTGAAAAAGACGTCGATCGAGTGAACTCCTTCCGCAATGAGCTGGTCCGCGGTGGTGGTCAGCCTCGAGTCCCCTGTTTACGCATTGCCGATGGCAAGCGCGAGCGCTGGCTGTATAGCCCAGATGCCATTCGCCAATATCTTGATAGTCATTTCGCTTCCAACGCCTAATTTGCCTCGTCTCTGGAAGGCTGTCAGCGCCTAAGTTGGCGAATCCGCCACTGGCTCCTGGCTCTCTCGGCGTTATCATGCTCGCCATTGTGGAGAGTCTGAATGCCGTTGATATCGTCGACTTATCGCCCCCCGCTGGGCTTTGCTAATGGATACATGCAGAGCATTTATCCGACCCTGTTTCGCCGTTTAGCCACCAGCCATTTACAGCACGAGACGCTGGAGTTGAGTGACGGTGATTTTCTCGATCTCGATTGGAGCTGTGGCTACGGCAAGCAGCTGGTGATTGTTTCCCACGGTTTAGAAGGGCACTCGCGTCGGCCTTATGTGGCCGGTGTTGTGCGTGAGGCCAATCGTCAGGGG
This sequence comes from Bacterioplanes sanyensis, assembly GCF_014652515.1. Classification (GTDB taxonomy): domain Bacteria; phylum Pseudomonadota; class Gammaproteobacteria; order Pseudomonadales; family Oceanobacteraceae; genus Bacterioplanes; species Bacterioplanes sanyensis. The sequence continues at coordinate 44,646 of NZ_BMYY01000001.1, forward strand.
TACGACGCCCTGAGTTGGAATTTTCGCGGCTGCAGTGGGCGACCTAATCGTCTGGCTCGCAGTTATCACAGTGGTGCGACGGAAGATTTGGCCGCTGTGATTCACCATGCGCAGAATCAGGGCTACCAACACGTGCACTTGGTCGGCTTTTCCATGGGGGGCAACTTATCACTGCTGTATTTAGGACGTGATTCGGTGGCCACTGCCGTGCGCTCGGCGGTGGCTTTTTCAGTGCCCTGCGATCTCAAAGCCAGTGCTGAGCAACTGGCCAAGCGTCGTAATCGCATCTTTATGTGGCGTTTTCTGCGCGACCTGCGTGGCAAAATGACGGAAAAGGCGCAGCGCTTTCCTGGTCAGGTGCAGGTGGATGACTTTCACCAAATTCGCAACTTCCGTCAGTTTGATGATCGCTATACGGCGCCGTTGCACGGCTTCAGCAGCGCCCTCGATTACTGGGCGCGCAGTAGCTGTTTGCCTTACTTGAGCCACATCCAGCACCCCGCACTTTTGGTGAACGCGCTAGACGACCCTTTTTTGGCGCCATCTTGCTATCCGCGGGCCATTGCTCAGTCTTCGCCATGGCTTCATCTTGAACTACCGGCCCATGGTGGTCACGTGGGGTTTGTTGAGCGTGGTAAGGATCAGGTGTATTGGATGGAGCGCAGGGCAATGGCCTTTATTCGCCAGCACAGCCCGGACAATAAATGAGGAGGTCTCATGAGCGAAAAAAATCCATGGAAAGTTACTCACTGTAAGCAGGTGTATGAAAACCCTTGGCTGGCATTAGAGCACAACGAGGTGATCAACCCGGCTGGCAACCCAGGTATTTATGGCGTGGTGCGCTTTAAAACCCGAGCGGTAGGCATTTTGCCGATCGATGAACAGGGATATACCTGGTTGGTAGGTCAATACCGTTTTGCGGTTGACCAATACCATTGGGAACTGCCCATGGGCGGCGCGCCACTCAGCGAAACGCCGTTGGCTTGCGCACAGCGCGAACTTAAAGAAGAAACCGGGCTAGAGGCGCAGCAATGGCAGTTGCTGCAACGCTTGCACTTAAGCAACTCGGTAACGGATGAAGAGGGGTTTTTGTATGTGGCAACAGAGCTGCAACTAGGCCAGGCCCAGCCTGAAGAAACCGAGCAGCTGCAGTTGCAGCGCTTACCGGCCAGTGAGGCATTGGAGTGGGTTTTCGAAGGGAAGATCACCGACGCCATGACGGTGACGGCGTTACAGTCAGCGAGGCTGAAAGGCTTAATTTAACCACCAAGCCCACACTTTGGGACGTGGGCTTGGCAGTTATCGTTAGCTGTTCACCACCAAGTGCGGTGCTTCGGTGGTCGGCATATGGCGATGATTTTGGCGATACTGCGCCGGACTCTGGTTCATTTCCTTGATGAAAATGCGGTCTAGGGTGCGACGGCCAGAAAGGCCAATGTGCAGGGCGATCTGCTCAATGCTGTCATTGCTATCTACCAGCATGCGTTTGGCCGTTTCAATGCGCACTTGCGTTACGATCTGCTTAAGCGACGTGTGTTCTTTATGCAGATGGCGATTGAGGGTGCGAGCGCTGATGTGGAAGTAGTCCGCTACCTCCTGCTGGTTGGCATTTAAACGCACTTTGTTTTGTGCCAGCGCTTTGCGAATGCGCTCTGCTAAGGAGCCTGAACGCGCAAGCTTGCGATATTGTTCCTCGACTTCCCGCTTCATCATGTTAAGGATGTGCGGGTTGGTATTGTGCAGGCCTTCGTCTAGCCAACGACTGTGGAACTGAATGGAGCACTCATCGCTGTTGAACTCAATTTGACTGCGCCACTGGCGTTCATAATGCTGACTGTACTGGGTCGCAGGAAACGGCAGGGCGATGGCCTCAATGGCGAGGTCTTGGCCGCACAGTTGGCGCAGCCAGTTCAGCAGCGTACTGATGATGATTTCACTGCGGTGGCGCTCGGCCGCCAGAATAAAGTTATCAGGTACCGGCAGCTTGACCTTGATGATGTTGTCGCGGGTACGCGTCACCTGAATTTCCAACTGGTCGCTTAACAGTGCCGCGAACTTTTCCATGTAGTACAGGGCTTCACGCAGGGTGTTGCAGCACAAAAATAAGTGCTGTAACTGGCAGCTGCCGTGAGCGCTGAACTTATGGGCGGGCTGAACGCACAAGGCTTCGTCGCCGGTCTGGCGAATGATGCGATTAATCAACTGGTCGGCATCATGAATGCTGACGCGGCCATCCGGATCGCGCAAATGTTTGAGGACGCGCTGGATCGCAGCGTCTTCGTCGTGCTCAGCATCAAAAAAAGCTGGGCCGGCGACGTCCAGTAGCGGCCGAATCAAGGCCGTTGATATGTAACCTGGTTCCGTGTTCATAGGCGTCGAACTGTGTTCACTGTGGTTGGGCGACCGATGGTGGCGTGTTTTGCCACCGTATTGGCTAATAATAACCATTATAGTTATCGAAGGTGACAAAATCTGTCACATAATGCGTCTTGTTGTAACCGGTCGACGAAAATTTTCAATCCCCGTGACCCGATTCACACTTAGGTATGACATTTAACGCCGGTGGCACCGCACGGGCGGGCGTATTAAGCCATTCGGCAGGCAAAGCCAACTTCTCAGTGGAACGGGGATCAGAACTCGTAGTGTACGCCCAGTGTGACCAGCTGAAAGCGAACCCGTTCAAAGTCCTTGCTATCCAAGGCGGTGGTTTCCAACTCTGCTCGAGCCGATAAGCCACTGCCGATGCGCCATAAAAAACCACCGCCTGTGATTTGATCGACGGCAGAGGCATTGCCGCTTCGTCCGGTGCGCTTGGTCACTGTTTGGCTGCCATCCTCATTGACCTGCGCCGTGATCTCGACCTGCTCATAATCACCTGACCAGATGTTGGCGCCGGTTTTGACGAAAAAGTCGAGATCGTCCAGCAGCGCAAAGCGATAGCGCAACATGACGAGAAAGCCTTGTGGGCGAATGTTGCGAATGCCGGTGTAGGTGCTGGAGGCAGGTTCATCATCATTGGCACCTTGGCGACTGACTTCCCCATGGGTGGCATTGCTGAAGTTCGGTGCGTTGTCGCGGTCGGCTTCACTGAAGTCAATGCTAGGGTCATCGTAGCTCGCCTTGCCCATGTCCAGCAGGCCAAACTCCAGCGCTAACTGATCGGTAATGTTGGGGCCAAAGTGAATCTTTATTGGCGTACCAAACTGATCCATGTCCTGGGAGTCGGTAATGCCGGACTGCAAGCTGATAAACCCGCCTTCGGCATGGCCATTGGGGGTCAATGCCAGAGTGCTCAACAGCACGAGGCAAGCGGATAAACGTAACATAGCGCATCCTGTCAGTGAGATTTGTTGTTATTGTTGGCCGCATTAACAGCAGCTCAGCGATGATAGCAGCGCCGTTCCTCGCTCGTCACCTGCCGCGGCTGTTGTGATCACTCAAGCGGCAAGGACACCACGGGGTTACTCGTGTCTTTGGGTGATAAAAATCGCACTGTGGGGCGAAATCGACGTTGGTTCTTACTGATGGTGGACTTTGGCGTGCAGCGGCTTGCAGCCATAGGTGCGACACGCGAGGCTGTTGCTGGCAAGGCATTTCCGCGATCTGACGTTCATTTTTTTGCCTTACCAGACACCGCCATATCCGCTTCGACGATTTAGATATGGCGCTACAACCCGTCAATGAGCCCCTAAAGCGGCTGCCATTGGCCGCTCATGTGTACGCGCTGCTCATCTCGCTGGCGTATTTCTAAAGTCGCGGCCCCGCTCTCTAAGCTGCAATGCAGGGTCACGTCAGATGGCAAAAATATGGGTTGTTTGAACTGCACGGTGAGGTGTCCACTGCGGCCATCAATAAGATGGCTGAGGGCGGCGGCTGTGCGAGCTTTGGTCCACATGCCGTGGGCGATGGGCCGGCGAAAACCAAACAGGCGGGCGCTAAGCGGATGCAAGTGAATCGGGTTCGAGTCACCCGAGACTCTGGCATAGCTACGTCCGAGGTCTGCTGGAAGCTGCCAATGTTGTTGATGCTCGTGCTGGGGCAGATCTGGGGCCTGCTGGCGCGGTTTGGCATGGCTGGTTTTTTGCTGGCGGCTCAAGTTGGTGCTGACACTCTCCCACAGCAGCTCTCCGCGACTGCGTACTTCGGTCATAACGTCGAACTCTAAGCCTTTGTCAGTGCGTTGACTGGCGCCTATGAAACACCTTAGGTCAAGGCGCTCTGACGGGTGAATGGGTCGGTATTGGGTGATCTGGTTGCGAATATGCACCAGGCCCATGGGGGCCAGCGGAAAGTCACGATGCAGCATGAGCTCTAAATGCAAAGGGAAAGCCAGTATGTGTGGGTAAGTGAAGGGCAGCAGCTCTGACTGGCGAAAACCGCACACCTTGGCGTAGGCAGCCACTTTGTCAGCGTCTGGGCGCTGGCGAATCAGCGCTGCTTCCAGCTGCGGCAGTAGCGGCTGTTTCGTACCATGGCCACGTGCCAGCAGGGCGCGCAAATACTGTGACCAGAGTTTGGGAGGGTGTTGGTACTGCATTGGGCTAGCCAGTGACATAGATCGACATTCCGTGCAAAAGAGATGCGAGTTAGTTTAGGTAAGCAGCGCTGAGGACCATTGGCTACGCAATAGCGTTTGAACCGTCAGGTTAGCCAATCGAAGCTTGCTCTGGTGCGCTTATCTGGCACAATCAAGGCCCTTTCAGGTAGGAAATTCAGGCACTTATGTCAGGCGGAATGGCGGAACTGCGCGACTCAGGCATTATGATCCAGCTGGCTTTTCAGGCCATGCAGCGCATGGGATTGGATCAGCAGCGCATGATGAAGCGACTGGGTGTGACGCCTGAGTTGCTGCAAGACCGTCATGTACGCACGCCGCATGAAGCGCAGCTGCTGTTTTGGCAAGTGATGGAACAAGAGACGCAAGACGCTGATATCGGACTGCACTTGGGCGAGCACATGCCGGTCTACAGTGGCCAGGTGTTGCAATATCTGTTTCTTTCCAGCGCTACTTTTGGCGATGGCCTGACCCGTGCCCTGAACTATCAGCGCCTGCTCAGCGATGCCTCGCAGTCGACCATCGGCGAAGCCGGTGAGCTGGCTTACATACAGGTCGACAGCAGCAGTGGCCGTGTTTCTGGCTTGCGCCATTTAAACGAATGCTTGGCCTTGGGCTTGGTACGTTTCTTTAGCTTTGTCACCGATGATGCATTTGCTCCGGCGCACATCGAGTTCAGTCACGAGCAGCCGGCTGACATTGCTGAGCATCAACGCTTGTTTGGCTGTGAGGTGAGCTTTGCGGCCGACGAGAACCGTCTCTTTTTTGATCGTCAGTTGCTGGACTTACCCTCATCACTGGCCGAGCCTGAACTGCTGCAGCTGCACGAGCGCCTAGCCAGTGAGCATGTTGCCCGGCTTGAGCGCCAGGACGTGGTGACCCAGGTTTACAAGGCCTTTGGCGAAATGCTGGAGAGCGGCCCGGTGACGTTGGAGTCGGTGTCCGGGCGTTTAAACATGAAGGCTCGCACACTGCGTACCCGGTTGTCCGAGGCCGGCACCAACTTTAACCAATTGCTGGCGGATTACCGCTGTAACTTGGCCAAACGGTTGCTCGCTGATACCGACGAAAGCATTGATGAAATTGTTTATCTGACGGGCTTTTCTGAGCCTAGTACTTTTTATCGTGCTTTTAAGCGCTGGACGCAGCAAACGCCGGTGGAATACCGCATTAGCCGCCAACGCAGCGAAAGTGCTGCCAAGCAAGGTGATGCAGCGGAGGCTGTTGAAGGATAGTCACAGCTGTCTTTTCCTGAAGCTGTGGTAAATGCGTCGATCACAAGCCATTGTGTCTATAACGACACAAATTAAGGAGTCTGTGATGAGCCAATCTCTCAACTTGATCCAACCCTTGGTAGAGCATCTGGTCAATGCCGCTGATACTCAGAGTGCTGGCCAAGCCCTACAGCAGGCGGGCGTTTTTTCGGCGAGTGAAATTATGGCGTTGGAGCCTGCAGCGATTCAGGCAGCTTATCGCACGCTTCAGCATGTGCAGTTAATGAACTGCAGCAGCGACGAGTTGCTGCGCACCATCGAGCAACATCAGGTGTGCTGGCCAACGGATCTCAGTGATGAGTTCAAGCAAGGTGCCATTAGCTACTAAGCTACCTACCTGCACAGCGGCTAAACTAAAAAAGCGAGGTCAATCCTCGCTTTTTTAGTTTTCCTCCACTCTTATGTTCAAGAGGTGGGCAGGGGTGGCCGATACAAGCCGAGACAGAGAGCAGCGACGCATCAGGAGGTGCTTATGGCCATTCAGATTCCCCCATCCGCCTATGCTAGGCCAACCCCAAATACAGCCCAGAATACCGCCAATAATGGACGGCTGAGTGGCTCCAATGCCGCTGCGACTGAGAGTCAACAGGTCGCGGGAATGGTGCGCACTGAGCCGCAAAGTGCGGATAAAACGGCAGCCAACATTCTCAACTTTGTGCAGCGGGGCCTGCAGCAGCTGCAAGCTCAAGGAGCGTCCGATGAACGCATTCAGCAGCGGCTTGAAGCAGCACGCAGCGGCATCGAGAAAGGCTACCAGCAAGCCCAAGAAATGCTGGATGGCATGGGGTTATTGGATGACGAGCTGAAACAGCAAATCGGGGCCGGACGTTCGCTGGTAGACCAAGGGCTGGAGCAACTGGCTGAAAACCCCAATGCGCAGCTGATTCAATCAGCACCCGTGCAGGAGCGCGCTGCCTTATCTGTCAGTAATCAAATGAGTTTAGAAGTCATGACCCGTGAAGGCGATCGCGTAACGGTCAGTTTTTCTCAATCCAGCGCGGCTTCTGCCAGTCGTTCCAGCAGTGGACTATCCATGTCTAGCAGTGCTGAACTGGGCTATCAAATGACGGTAGAAGGCAGCTTAAGCGGTGCCGAAAAGGAGGCGTTGGATGCCTTGTTTGCCGATGTGAATTCGCTATCCGAGCAGTTTTTTGCCGGCGATCTGGGCGGCGCTTTAGAGCAAGCGATGCAACTGGGCTTTGATGGCCAACAGCTGGCCTCTTTGAGTTTGGATTTACGTCAGCAAGCCAGTGTTAGCAAGCAGTCGCTTTATCCCGTGGCAAAACCACAAATGCCGACCCAAGCCTTGGAAGGCCTGCAAGCCCCTTTGGCGGCCTACAGTGAGGCTTATGAACAAGCACTGGCCAAAGCCAATCCATTGGCGGAGCCAGCTCAAACCATGCGCGACATGATGTCAGCTCTGTTACCGGAAGAGTCCCGCATGCCGGTATGGCAAGCCTTCAGTGACGGTCTCGATCAAGCGCTAACCGAACGCCAAGCCACCTCAGCATAACGGCGCTGACGCTTGCCCAGCCGACATTGGTCGAGCGGCTGCTGGGCAAGGGCTATGCCCTCGGTTAAAGTCGGCGGTTTATTAAGTCAGTTGGATGAGTACAGTGAGTTTGGTATTGCTGGGCACCCAAGGGTGTCATTTATGCGATGAAGCCCGTGAGGTTATCTTGTCGTTGGCAGGAAAGATTCCCCATGATGTGTTTGAGCAGGATATTGCGGAAAAAGAGTCTTTGGTAGACGCCTTTGGAACACGCATTCCTGTGTTGATGGAAGAAAACAGTGGCCAGTGCTTAGACTGGCCATTTAATGCAGAAGATGTTTGGCGCTGGTTACAGCAATTACCCGCGCCATCGCTTTAGCTACTCCGCTGCATAATCTCAGTTACTCCACTGTTAGTTGCGCCAAGTTCGTCTGCAAGGTGGAAGGGCCGATGCCTTTAACCTTGGTGAGGTCTTCTGGGCTGGAAAACTTACCATTGGCTTGGCGATAAGCGACGATGGCTTGGGCTTTCGCTTCACCGATGCCTTTTAATTGCGCCAGTTGCTCCACCGTGGCGGTGTTGATATTGATGGCTTGTGGCTGAGCATCAGGCTCTGCAGTCGCCAATTGAGTCGCTAGTAATAGGCTAAGAAGGGCGGTTTTGATCCATTGCATGGCTTATCCTCCGTGGTTGGGAGAAACAGCCTAGCAATGCTAAAAAGGCCGAACCATCGGCAAAAACTCCGATTTTATGGCCGGCCTTTATCAGTCAGGGGTGCTAATTATTTCTTGGCCGCTTTGCCCTTGCTTTTTGGCTTGGCCTTCGCTTTTTGCTGAACCTGCCATTGGCCGTCGACAAAATAAGCACTCCAGCCGGTGGCTTTGCCTTCAACCTCCGACATCACATATTGCTCTTTGGTTTTGCGGCTGTAACGAATAACGCTGGGGTTACCGTCCTCGTCTGAGCGCGGAGCGTCGAGCAAATAATGATATTTTTGCGGCAGCTCTGCTTGATGAGCAATCAGCTCTGCAACCAGCGGTGCCCTCGTTTCACGATTTTTCGGAAACTGACTGGCGGCCAAGAATAAACCTGCTGCGCCATCACGTAACACATAGGTGTCATCGACCTTTTGACAAGCCAGTTCCGGCATCGGAATCGGGTCCATCTTGGGTGGCGCTGGCTCGCCATTTTTTAGTAATTTACGCGTGTTTTTACATTCACTGTTGGTGCAGCCGAAGTATTTGCCAAAGCGCCCCGACTTGAGTTGCATTTCGCTGCCACAGCGATCGCATTCAAGGGTAGGGCCGTCATAGCCTTTAATTTTGTACTGACCAAACTCGACTTCAAATCCAGCGCAATCAGGATTGTTGCCGCAGATGTGAAGCTTGCGCTGCTCATCGAGCAAATAACTATCCATGGCGGCATCGCACAAGCGACAGCGCTTCTTGTCCATTAAGCGTCGGCTTTCGGCTTCTTCATCTTCATCGGCTTCGATGACTTCCTCGCCGGGAATCAGGTTTAGCGTTTGGGTGCAGCGCTCTTTGGGCGGCAGGCTGTAACCTGAGCAGCCTAAAAATACGCCGGTTGAGCCGGTGCGAATTTGCATGATGCGACTGCACGCCGGACATTCGATGTCGGTGTCCACTGGCGTGTTCGGGCGCATGCCGTCGTCGTTTTCTGCTTGCTCTAATTGCGAATGAAAGCCAGCGTAAAAATCGTCCAGTACTTGGGTCCAGTTGACGTCGCCATCGGCGATGTCATCCAGTTTTTCTTCCATGCTGGCGGTAAAGCCGAAGTCCATTAAATCAGCAAAGCTTTCTGTGAGTCGGCTGGTGACAATATCGCCCATTTTTTCTGCATAAAAACGTCGACCTTTGAGGCTGACGTAACCACGCTCTTGAATGGTAGAAATGATAGAGGCGTAGGTTGATGGCCGGCCAATGCCACGTTTTTCCAATTCTTTTACCAAGGCGGCTTCAGAGAAGCGCGGCGCTGGCTTAGTAAAGTGCTGTTTGGGTTCGATCTGCTCCAATGTGAGCTGATCTCCCTGCTGCACGTCTGGCAGCAGTAAATCATCGTCGCCTTTGCCTTGCGGCGGCAACACTTTCAAATGGCCGTCGAAGCGAATCACACGACCGCGTGTGCGCAACTCATAGTCGCCAGCACTGAAGACAATGCTGGTACTGGTAAAGCGTGCATCTGTGGTTTGGCAAGCAACAAAGCGGCGCCAGATTAAATCGTATAAGCGCTGGGCGTCTGGCTCCATGCTCGACAGATCTGCTGCTCGCACATGAACGTCGGAGGGGCGAATGGCTTCGTGCGCTTCTTGTGCGCCTTCTTTGGCGCTGTAGCGACGCGGCTCTTCCGGCAAGTAGTCCTTACCTAATTGGTCTTCGATGTAACCGCGCACGCTGTCGATGGCATCCTGCGACAAATTGGTGGAGTCGGTTCGCATGTAGGTGATGTAACCGGCTTCATACAGACGCTGTGCCAGCGTCATGGTTTTTTTAACGCTAAAACTCAGGCGCGTACTCGCTGCCTGTTGCAAAGTCGAAGTAATAAACGGTGCCGCAGGCTTGGAGCTGGTGGGTTTGTCCTCACGTTTAGCGACGCTGTATTTCGCCGCTTGCAATGCGTTGACCGCCGCTTGCGCTTGCTCTTCGTTACTCGGACGGAACTCACTGCCATTATGGCGCGTCACCTGCGCGCGTAAGGCCTCGCCTTGTTTGGTAGTGAGGTTGGCAAACGCTTCCCAGTATTCTTCGGGAATAAACGCGCGAATTTCACGTTCACGCTCAACAATTAACCGTACTGCGACGCTTTGCACCCGCCCAGCAGATAAACCGCGCGCGACCTTTGACCACAGCAGGGGCGATACCATAAAGCCCACCACACGATCGAGAAAGCGCCGCGCTTGCTGAGCATTCACACGATTCATGTTGAGCTCAGAAGGCTGCTCGAATGCGGACTGAATGGCATTTTTGGTGATTTCGTTAAATACCACACGACGATACTGTTGGTTGTCGCCGCCAATCAGCTCGCGCAAATGCCAAGCGATGGCTTCCCCTTCGCGGTCCAAATCCGTTGCCAGATAAATGTGGTCGGCATTTTTGGCCAGACGTTGCAGTTCCTCAACGACTTTTTCTTTGCCGGGTAAGACTTGGTAGTTGGCTTGCCAGTTGTGCTCAGGATCGACGCCCATGCGTGCAATGAGCTGCTCTTTGGCTTTGCGCTTTTTATGTGCAGCTTTTTCTTCCGGCGACATTTTGCGTGTCAGCGCCGCTTGTCGAGCACGCTCTTTGGGGTCGGTTTTACTGCCAGAGCCTGAAGTGGGCAAATCGCGCACATGACCGACACTGGACTTAACGACAAAGTCTTTGCCCAGATATTTGTTAATGGTTTTCGCCTTGGCCGGCGACTCCACAATTACCAGCGATTTGCCCATATTCCGTTGTTAAACCTGTGTTTGTTACCATGGCAGTACGCCCTGAGAGCGACACTTTATAGGCATACCCCCGGGGCGGGTCAAGCCCGACTAGCGCAGTTGTGCGGCCTGTGCGGCACAATTGGCATGATGTTTTCCATCGCCGAGGGCGGGCTTGTCTGGCCTTACTGTAGACCAGTTGGCATGCCGTGCTAAGCGCTTAAGGTCAGTTATCGGCTATGCTTAAACGCAGTTAAGCGTCACAATGATGTCGCTGATTGATTGGGTGGAGAAGAGATAGCATGTCGGCGGTTGGGTTAATCATAGCCATTGCATTACCGGTAGCACTGATATTGGTGGGCTTGGTATATGCTGGCCGGCGACAGCAGCAAAATCATGTCAAACGCTTGCAGGCTAAGGCTATTCGCCAGCGTGCTGATGATTTGGTCGAGGCGTTGGATTTTCTGATTCAGGTCGACAATCACAAAGAAATTCAGACCCTAATGCTAGAGCGAGCGGCTTACCTTTATGAGCGTTATCGCCAGCAGTTGCCGCCAGCCGAGCAAGGCGACGATATTAGCGAAGACTTGGATATCGAGCATTATAAACAGCAGATTGAATCCTCCAAAAGCCATCGTCGGGTGTTAAAAAGCGATCGTGAAATTCGCTATGCCAAAGCACAGTTCTCACAGGTGTTAAAAACCTTGGGACCGATGGTGAAGAGTAAGGTGATCTCCGAGGCGGCGGCGATGGAGTACCGTCGCTATTTACGTCTGACCTTGCTAGAGAAAGAAGTCGATACCTTTACCGCACAAGGCGATTTGGCGGCTCAGCGGGGCGATGCGGTGACGGCCATCAGTTACTTTAAAGCGGCCAAAAAGTTGTTGATCGAGTGCGATCTTCAATACCCAGAAAAGAACGAGCGAATTCGTGCCTTGACCCAGCGCACCAGCAATCTCTACCACGGCCAAAAGTACGAGGCCGAAGACAACTTGGCCAAAGAGTTATCAAAAGAAAACGCGCCACAGCAAGACGAATTTGGCATCCCACTGGATCCAAACGCTGGCGTTAAAAAGCGCTTTTAATCATGCCGCATTGCCCCTCTTGGCTGCAGCCGTTGCAGCGTTTGCTCTCTGCCCCTATGTCACACCTTGCACTCACTCCTCATGCCGACATGCTGTGGTTGGCCACCGCCGATGACGTTATCTGCGGCAATAAGCCCTGGAAGCTTTGGGGCCACTTACAACAACTGACTTCACCGCCCGTTCGTCTGCTGAGCTTTGGCGGCCCGCACTCGAATCATTTGCACGCGTTGGCTGGTTGTGGGCGCTTGCTGGGCATTGAAACCATGGCTGTGGTGCGAGGTTACGCTGAGTGTGCGCTGACGCCGACCTTGCAGGACTGCCAACAACTGGGCATGCGGTTGGTGTTTGCCGATAAAAAAACGTATCGCCAGCGCCATGACAGCAACTATCTAGCGCACTTACAGCAGCAGTATCAGGCCATTGTGATACCCGAAGGCGGCGGCGGTGAGGCTGGGCGACTGGGGTGTGAAGCATTGGGGTGTGAGGCATTGGCCCCCTATGTCGAAGGTTATGACCAAGTGTGGCTAGCAGTGGGCACGGGCACCACGGCGGAAGGCTTAGCACAAGCGCTGCCTGCATCGACGGAGCTTATGGCGGTTAATGTGGTAGCCGATCAAGGCGAGCTCAAGCGCCGCTGGCAACAGAGTATGCCGGGGCGCTGGCGCTTATTGGAGGATTTTCACGGCGGCGGCTTTGGTCGCATCAGTGACGCGCTGCGCCAGCTGATCGCGCGCTACGATGCCAAAGGCATTGCTTTAGACCCAGTCTACACCGCCAAAATGATGCAGGCGTTTGAGGCCTGTAACGAGCCTGGCAAACGTGCTTTGCTGCTGCATACCGGTGGCCTGCAGGGCCGGCGTGGCGCCGGGCTCAGTTTGCCGAGTGCGGGTTAGCCTGAGCGTGGCCAGTCATTGGCCATCAGCATCCAACGCTGCTGTTCAATCCATTGGCCTTGGTGGTACTGCAGCAAAGCGGCGCACAGGCCGCCGTCGAGCGATTGAAAGTGGCGCTGGCAGTAGTGCAGCAAGGTGTCGCGGTCGACGGCCAAAGGCGCACAGATCGGGCTGATCCAATCAGGCTTGGACAAAATATACCACTGGCCTTGCGGTAGTAGCTGGGGGGCGTCTTGTATGTGGCACCAATAACCGTGCCAATGCTCGGCATTGACCTCGGCTGGCAAGGCACCGCGAAAAGCCGGGTTAGCAGCATGAAACAAACAGCCGCGCATCAGTGCCTGGCTATGTGATGGCTGCCACTCGGGAGCTAAGGCGGTACGCGTTTCAGGCTGCTGGGCCATGGCCAGCTGGTGGTCGCGGGTGTGGCGGATTTTATCGGCCAAGCGATCACGGCGGTTGGGGCCGATCCAATCGTCACCGAAGCCAAGGTAAAACTTCAGTGCCAGCTCCAAGTGTATGACCCCTTGGGGCGTTTTTAGCAGCGCATCCAATTCACCTAACGTGCGTTCGGCCGAGCGGATTTGCAGGTTGAACTGCGCCGGCCAGTCCATGAGCTCGATGTATTGCTGCCACAGTTGCTCAAAGCGAAAGCCTAAACGTGGGCTGGTAAAATGGGCCGCCTGCGGCGGATAAGCACTGGGCGGTTGCCACCAGTCAGGATGAGCTGGACTCCAGTCACAATCGAGCAGGGCAGGGCCCTGTATGCTCCAAAGCCATTGTTGTTGCGCTTGGGTTAACTGCAGGTAGTCGGGGGCCAAGCGGCGTAGCTGGTCTATCAAGTGTCATAAACTCCTGTATCATGGGCGTCACATTCTCTGCCCGGCATGGAACAGGTGATGGAAGAATTCCGCAACATTGGCATTATCGGCCGTTTAAACAGCAATAAGGTGATTGAGACCGTCAAGCGCCTGAACCGGTATTTAATTGACGAAGGCTACCACGTCATTCTCGATGATCGTATCGCCGAAGTGATGCCTGGGCATGGTATGCAGGTGTCTAAGGTCAATATGCTGGGCGAAATTTGCGATCTGGTGATCGTCATCGGTGGCGATGGCAGCTTGCTGGGCGCCGCCCGTGCACTGGCGAAATACAATGTGCCGGTACTGGGCATTAACCGCGGTCGCTTGGGCTTTTTAACCGACATCAGCCCAGATGATGAAATGTGCGAAGCAGTGCAGGCGGTGTTGGATGGCGATTACGTTGAAGAGCGCCGCTTTCTACTCGATGCCGAGGTCAAGCGTGAAGGCAACCCGATTGCCAGTGGCGCTGCGCTCAACGATGTGGTGCTGCACCCGGGCAAGTCTGCGCGCATGATCGCCTTTGATTTATACATCGAAGGCCAGTTTGTTTATAACCTGCGCTCCGATGGCTTGATTGTCTCGACACCGACAGGCTCCACCGCCTATGCCTTATCTGGCGGCGGCCCGATTATGCACCCGCGTTTGGATGCTTTGGTATTGGTGCCCATGTTCCCGCATACCTTGTCGAGTCGGCCGATTGTGGTGGATGGTAAAAGCGAAATTAAAATCGTGATCGATGCCAGCCAAGATATTTACCCCACCGTGAGCTGTGATGGCCAAACCCACACGCCGTGTGCGCCGGGCGACAGTGTTACTATTCGCAAAAAGGCCCACAAGCTGAAACTGATCCATCCCAAGCAGCACAACTTTTACGAAATTTGCCGCACTAAGCTGGGCTGGAACAGCAGCGTCGGAGACTGAAGTATGCATCAGGGCTATGACCTGATCGGGGACATCCACGGTTGTGGCAACACCCTGATAACCCTGCTGGAGCAAATGGGCTACAGCAAAGTGGCGGGCGTTTACCAACACCCTAAGCGGCGTGCGGTATTCGTGGGTGACATTGTCGATCGCGGCCCCAATATTCGCTTGGCGTGCCATGTGGTACGCGACATGGTCGACGCTGGCCATGCCGACATTGTGATGGGCAATCACGAATACAATGTCGTCACTTATTGCACCCCCGCGCCCGCTGACATGGGTCAGCCCTATTTGCGCCCGCATACGGAACGCAACGCTTTTATCGTGGCGCAAACCATTGAGCAGTTTGCCGACCATCCGGCGGAGTTTCAGGAGTTTCTCGATTGGTTTGTCGAGCTGCCGTTGTTCCTTGAATATGATCACTTCCGGGTAATTCATGCCTGTTGGGATCAAGCCATGATCGACGAGTTTGTGGCGCGCTATGGTGGTAACCAGCTGAGCAAGGAAATGCTGCCGGAGTCGGTGGACACCTCCAGCTTTTTATACCGTTTTCTTGATCGCATCCTGCGCGGCACCTCATTGAAATTACCGAACGGTCGTTCGATGACCGCCAAAGACGGCATGGTACGGCAGTTCTTTCGCACCAAGTTCTGGCAACATGAGCCTGAGTATTACAGCGATGTGTTGTTTCAGCCCGACCCTTTGCCCGATGATTTGCAACATGCCCATCTGAGCGATGCCGAAAAGGCCCAGTTGCTGTATTACGGCCCCGAGGAAAAACCGCTGTTTATTGGCCATTACTGGATGGCTGGGATTCCCGAACCCATCGTGCCCAATATTGGCTGTTTGGATTACAGCGCGGTCAAATACGGCCGCCTGGTCGCCTATCGCATGGACACTGAACACCATTTGCAGCGCGGCAAATTTACCTGGGTTCGCGTGGCAAAGAGCGAGCGTTAATGGCAGTTCGAGTACTCGTTGCAGACCGACACATTGATCTGTCGCCGCTGACCCAGCAGCTGTGGGCGGAGCGCATTCCCCATCGGGTGATCATAGAGCAAGGCCAACAGCATCTGTTGCTGGCCGACGCCGATGATGCCGAGCGGGTCAAGTTGTGGTTGCAGCAGTGGCAAGACGGCGAGCTGCAACAAGCCAAGCCCGTCCATGATGCGCGCCCTTGGCAGTGGCTATTGCAACTGACCAGCACACCGCTGAGCAGTGTGGGCTTGTTGCTGTTGTGGCTGGTGTACGCTTGGATGCAATTGAGTGATGCATGGCAGCCGTGGCTCAGCACCGCCGTTGACGCCTGGCCGCAACAGCGTTGGGCGCTGGCCACCTACCTAGAGATGGGGCTATGGCCTTTGTGGCGGCCGGCGATTCTGCACTTTTCACTGCTGCATATTGTGATGAACAGCTTTTGGTGGTGGATTCTGGCCCGCCGCATTGAGCGTTTCGATGGCGGCTGGGCGTTATTAGCGCTGGTGTTTGCCAGCGGCCTGGTCGGCAATGTGGTGCAGTGGTGGTATGCCGGGCCGGCGTTTGGCGGTGCTTCGGGCATTACCTTAGCGCTATTAGGTTGGGTTGGCTGGCGCCAGAAGCGTGGCCGCCCGTATCAGTTACCATCTGGCTTGTTACCCCTGATGCTGGGTTGGTTGCTGTTAACTTTGTTTGCCGACACTCTGTTCCCCGGCCTCAGTGGCACCGCCCACGGTGCGCACATAGGCGGACTGATATTTGGCTTGGCGGCAGCCGTGCTGTGGCCGTTACGACCTTCACAAGAGGCAAATCCATGACTTTGGAACAACTGATACAGTCTCTCACCCCAGAGGTGTATGAAAACTTAAAAAATGCCGTGGCGACGGGGCGTTGGCCCGACGGTCGCAAGCTGGTCGATGACCAGCGTGAACTGTGCATGCAAGCCATTCTCTATTACGAAGAAGCCAACGACTTGCCCGCTGAGCAGCGGGTGGGGTACATCGGCGGCCAGTGCAGCTCCAAGTCGGATGATGATGATGTACAGCCGCTGAATTTGCACTGATGGCTGATTTTCAAGGACACCTATCCAAGCTGAGCATTGGCGTCAGCGATGACGGCGTGGCTGATTATCAGCTGGTACTGGATGACCAGCCGGTGCTGGCGTTAAACCCCTTGCTGGGGCAAACCCTGCAGCTGCGCTATCGCGGTCAGATTCATTGTCAGCATTGCGGACGCCAGACGAAAAAAAGCTACTCCCAGGGGTTTTGCTACCCCTGCTTTATTTCGCTGGCGCAGTGCGATCGCTGCATGATGGCACCCGAAACCTGCCACTTTCACCAGGGCACCTGCCGTGATGAACAGTGGGCCGAGCAGGTCTGTTTTCGCGACCATATCGTTTATTTGGCCAACTCTTCCGGCGTTAAAGTCGGCATCACGCGGGCGACTCAGGTACCGACGCGCTGGCTCGACCAAGGCGCCAGCCAGGCCTTAGCGATTGCTCGGGTGAGCAGCCGGCGTTTATCCGGCTTGCTTGAGGACACCCTGCGCCAGCAAGTGGCGGATAAAACCAACTGGCGAGCCTTGCTAAAAGGCGATGCTGAAGCGGTGGATTTAGCCGCGTTGGCCGCTGAGCTGAAGCAACAGCTTAAGGGCCCATTAGCAGAGCTGGAACAGCAGCATGGCGATGATATTCAGTGGTTGTTGGAGTCGCCCTGGCAGGTGCGTTATCCGGTGCAGCAGTACCCCACCAAGGTGGTCAGCCATAACCTGGATAAAACCCCTGAAGTGAGTGGTCGCTTACTGGGGCTTAAAGGCCAGTACTTGATCTTAGATACAGGCGTTATCAATTTACGCAAATACAGCGCTTATCACCTAACGGTGAGCGTTGATTAAAATAATAGGAGAGTGAGCATGCGAGATGCACAACCGGTCACTAAGTACCTGCGCGACTACAGCGCGCCAGCGTACTGGATCGAACATACCGAACTGACGGTCGAATTATTTGACGACTACACCGACGTTACCGCGGTGCTGGACTTACGCCGCAACGATGAGGTGGCAGGTGATGGCAGCTTGACCTTAGATGGCCAAGAGCTGGAACTGTTAGCCGTGCAGCTGGACGGTCAGGCACTGAGCGAAGGCCAATACCAGTTGGGTGAAGAAACGCTGACGGTCAATGGCTTGGGTGAGAGTCACAAGCTAAGCGTGCGTAACCGCATTTACCCACACAAAAACACCGCCTTGGAAGGCTTGTATCGCAGCGGCGGTATGTACTGTACCCAGTGTGAGGCAGAAGGCTTCCGCCGCATTACCTACTACCTGGACCGCCCTGATGTGATGTCCGTCTTTACTACCCACGTGGTGGCTGCCGACGGTCAATGGCCGGTAATGCTGTCGAACGGCAACAAGACCGCCGATGAGGTGCTGGAAGATGGCCGTCGCCGCGTTAGCTGGCACGACCCATTCCCAAAACCTTGCTACCTGTTTGCCTTGGTGGCAGGCGATTTGCGCGTATTAGAAGACACCTTCACCACCATGAGCGGTCGTGAAGTGGCGCTGCAAATTTTTGTTGAGCCGCAAAACATCGATAAAACCGAATACGCCATGGATGCCCTGAAGCGCTCCATGCGTTGGGACGAAGAAGTGTACGGCCGCGAATACGATCTGGATGTGTTTATGATCGTCGCGGTGGATGACTTCAACATGGGCGCGATGGAGAACAAAGGTCTTAACATCTTTAACTCCTCTTGCGTCTTGGCCAACCCGGCCACCGCCACCGACAGCACTTACCAGCGCATTGAAGCCATTGTGGCGCACGAGTATTTCCACAACTGGTCGGGCAACCGCGTTACCTGCCGTGATTGGTTCCAGTTGAGCCTGAAAGAAGGCTTTACCGTATTCCGCGACGCCGGTTTTTCCTCCGATATGAATTCAGCCACGGTCAAGCGCATTGAAGACGTGCGCATGTTGCGCACCGTGCAGTTCGCCGAAGACGGCGGCCCGATGGCGCACCCAGTGCAGCCTGATTCCTTTATTGAAATCTCCAACTTCTACACCGTCACCATTTATGAAAAAGGTGCCGAAGTGGTGGGCATGCTGCACCGCTTGTTGGGCGAGGACGGTTTCCGCAAAGGCTCGGATCTGTACTTTGAGCGTCACGATGGCCAAGCGGTGACCATTCATGAGTTTGTCGCGGCGATGGAAGATGCCAATGGCATCGACTTGAGCCAGTTTAAGCTGTGGTACAAGCAAGCCGGCACGCCGGTGGTGGAAGCCCGCAGTGAGTATGACGCCAGTGCGCAAACTCTGACGCTTACCCTGCGTCAGCACACGCCAGATACCCCAGGGCAAAGCGATAAAAAACCGCTGTGGATTCCGATTGCACTGGGCTTGATCGACAGCCAAGGCAACGACATGCCAGTGCAAGTTGAGCCAGCCTCGGCTTGGACAGACAGCAGCCAGGTATTGCACCTGCGTGATGCTGAGCAAACGTTTGTCTTCCACGGCGTGAGTGAGGAGCCGCAATTGTCACTGCTGCGCCATTTCAGCGCGCCGGTGAAGTTGCACCATGAGCAAAGCGCTGAGCAGTTATTGTTCTTGCTGCAACACGACAGCGACGGCTTTAACCGCTGGGATACTGGCCAAAAGCTGATGCTGCAATGGATTGAACAGGCGCGAGTGGGCGAGTTTGCCTTGAGCGAGGCCGAGCAACAGGCATTGATCACCTTGCTGCAAGACGACAGCTTGGACAAAGCCATGCTCAGCTACTTGCTGACTTTGCCGTCGGAATCTTACGTTGCCGAGTTCAGTGCTGAGGTGGACCCAGTCGGTATCCATAACGCGCGTGAACAGGTGCGTTCGGCCATGGCCAATACCCTCAAGCCCTACTTGGCAGAGCGCTATCAGCAACTGCAGTCGCAGCAGGCTTACCAGCCAGAGCCACAGCAAATGGCACAGCGCTCACTGAAG
The DNA here is from genome assembly GCF_014652515.1 of Bacterioplanes sanyensis. Taxonomy (GTDB): domain Bacteria; phylum Pseudomonadota; class Gammaproteobacteria; order Pseudomonadales; family Oceanobacteraceae; genus Bacterioplanes; species Bacterioplanes sanyensis. Next base: position 64,097 of record NZ_BMYY01000001.1, read on the forward strand.
AGCCTGGTGCTGAGCTATTGGGCACACGTCAGTGCCGATGGCGTAGCGGCAGCGCAACAGCAGCTGCGTGACGCAGACAACATGACCGACCAAATGGCGGCGCTGGTGGTGCTGGCTAACGGTGAAGATCAGGCGTTGGCGGATGAAGCTTTAGCCAGCTTCTATCAGCAATGGCAGCACGATTCCTTGGTGATCAACCAATGGCTGTCGGTGCAGGCTGGCTCTTCTAAGCGTGCCAGTGTGGCCGCTATTCAGCAGCTGCAACAGCACGAAGCCTTCGACTGGCGTAACCCCAACAAGGTGCGCTCGGTATTGGGGGCCTTTGCTAACCAAGCGCTGGTGTCCTTCCACCAAGCCGATGGTAGTGGCTATGCCTTGCTGGCCGATGCGGTGATCAAGCTCAATGGCCTTAACCCGCAAATGGCCTCTCGCCTGCTGACGCCACTGACGCGCTGGAAGCGCTTGGTGCCGGAGCTTGGCGCGACCATGAAAGCTGAGTTAGAGCGCATTCAGGCTGAGCCTGAGTTGTCGAAAGACGTGTACGAAGTGGTGAGCAAAAGCCTGAGCTAAGCTCACCTGTTACCCGGCTGCCCGTGTTGGGTAGCCGGCGTTACTTGGTCAGAGCATTCGTTCTGGCCGTCTCACAAGAGCATTGCCGTTTGAGCAATAACCCAACTTTCTTTATGCTGCGAAGGTTCTTGAACCCGCCTGAGCGGATGTAAGAGGTCGCATAATGAAAAAAAATAATTGGATCGCGGCCGGCGCCTTAGCGTTGGTTGTTCTTGCCTCACCGAGCTGGGCTGCCGTCTCGGTTAAGGAAGCAGACCGGCTAAAAGGAGAGTTAATGCCATTGGGCGGCGAGCGCGCTGGCAATGGCAAAGACATTCCGCCCTGGCGTGGTGGCTTAACCTTGCCGCCGTTGGAATACCAAGAGCCAGGTCAACATCATGTCGACCCCTATCCGCAAGATCGGCCGCTGTTTGAAATAACCGCCGCCAATATGGAGCAATACGCCGACCACCTCACCGAGGGGCAGCAGGCGATGTTTCGTAAATATCCAGATACCTTTCGTATGCCGATCTACAAAACTCGCCGCACCGCTGCTGCGCCTGAGTGGGTATACGAAAACACCTATAAAAATGCCATTCGCGCCGAGTTAGGCGGTGATGGCAACGCTTTGTTATACGCCTATGGCGGCATTCCATTTCCCATTGCCAAAACCGGCTTGGAAGCGATTTGGAACCACGTCACCCGCTGGCGCGGTATTTATTTGACCCGCCGTGCCTCCGAATTAGCAGTGCACAAAGACGGTGATTATTCCTTGGTAACCGTGCAGCAAGAGGTGGAATTCAACTACTATCGCCGCGATCGCACCATCGAAGACCTCGATAACGTATTGTTCTACTACTTGTCGTTTACCAAAGCGCCGGCGCGCTTGGCGGGTGGTGCTGTATTGGTGCACGAAACCTTGAATCAGGTGGACGAGCCACGCCAGGCTTGGGGCTACAACGCTGGCCAGCGGCGTGTGCGCCGGGCGCCCAACTTGGCTTACGATACGCCCATTGCCGCGGCTGATGGCCTGCGCTACGCCGACGATACTGATATGTTTAACGGCGCGCCGGATCGCTACGATTGGAAGTTGGTCGGCAAGCGCGAAATTTATATTCCCTATAATAATTATCGTCTTAGCGCCAAAGACGTTAGCTACGACGATTTAATTCAGCCCGGCCATTTAAATCCGGATTACACCCGCTATGAAAAACACCGCGTCTGGGTGGTGGAAGCCACGCTTAAAGAAGGGCGCCGCCATGTGTATCAGCGCCGGGTGTTCTACCTCGATGAAGATACTTGGGGCATTGCGGTCGCCGATCAATACGATGCCGCCGGCGAGTTATGGCGGGTTAGCATGGCCTACATCAAAACCTATTACGAGCTGCCCGTGACTTGGACCACCATGGACGTGTTCCACGATTTAAAAGCTGGGCGTTACCATTTGCAGGGACTGGATAACGAAGAACAAGGCACCATCGACTACAGCCAAGAACCACCGGGTGAACGCTACTTTACCCCCGCAGAACTACGTAGGCGTGGACGTCGATAATGGCCTCGCGATGGCCGTTTTGGTCGTTGCCTAGAGGTGGAAAGGGTCACGGCTAAAGCCCGTTGTGACGGGCTTTGTCGGCCTATTGATCACTTACACTCTGTAACATTAGGTGGTTAGGCAAGCCTTTCGGCTTAGGCTATGCTAGCCGCCTTCCGACATTAGTATAATAACGGAGCTCTTTATGTTTTCTGACTTGGTTCAGCGTGATCGCTGCGGCCGATATTTGGGTGGCCGTCACCACGGTGGCCGTCATCACGGTGGCCGTCACCACGGTGGCAAAAGCCGCTCGGCAGCAAAGTCGAGGTCATGGTCACAGCTGATGATCAGCCTGGCCATCTGTCTGTTGCTAGCGCCTCTAGCGCAAGCCACTTGGCAGGATCCTCTGAATACCCCGGCAATGCCGACGCAACTGGCTCATAAAGAGTTGTTGTTGGACGTGGTGCGAGCTGACCAGCGCTTGGTGGCGGTGGGCGCTCATGGCCACGTTATTTACTCTGATGATAACGGTCGCAGCTGGCAGCAAGGTCAGGTGCCGGTCAAGGTAACGCTGACGGCGGTACATTTTTCATCCGGCAAATATGGCTGGGCGGTGGGTCATGACGGTGTGATTTTGCACACCGACGATGGCGGCGCCAACTGGATTAAACAGTTTGAAGGGTTCCGTGCCAACGATGCCATTGTTGCCGCGGCGCGTGAGCTTAAAACCAAGCGTGAAGCTGCCCTGGCGCAAGCCGAGGCCAGCGGTGATGACGTTGCCATTGAAGAAGCAGAAATTCAGCTCGAAAACGCCACCTTCGCCTTAGAAGACGCCCTTTACGACCAGGAAACCGGCTCCACCAAACCCTTCCTCGACGTTTGGTTTTACGATGCTCGTCGTGGTTTTGCCGTGGGTGCTTATGGCATGGCGTTTTACACCGCCGACGGCGGCCAAACTTGGAGCGACATCTCCGCCCGTATTCCTAACCCAGGACGCATGCATTTAAACGCCATCGTGCCTGTTGGCGGCATGGCCCTGACGGTGGTCGGTGAGGCTGGCACGCTGGTGCGCTCAGACGATTTGGGCGCTAACTGGCGCGCCATGTTGGCACCTTACGAAGGCTCATTATTTGGTTTGGTCAGCAAAGACGATCAGCAATGGCTGTTTGGATTGCGTGGCCATGTGTTTCATTCCACCGATGCTGGCATCAGTTGGCGTGAGCTAAGCACCGGCAGTGAGCAAACCCTGCTCGGTGGCGTGAGCAGCGCAGACCGCACAGTGCTGGTCGGTAACGGTGGCTCGGTGGTGATGCTGGCGCACCGAGGTGAAAAAATCCGCTCCATTATTATTGAAGGTCGTAAGGCCTATGCCGGCGTTGCGCAAACCAGCGAAGGTGGTTTTGTGCTGGTGGGCGAGAACGGTGTGAAGCGTTTGTCGGCCAGCGGAGAGCTGTTGGACACCAGTATCAGCATGGCGGCGGGAGAGTAACGATCCATGAGTGAACAAAAACATTATTTCGACAGCGAGCCAGAGCACTACATTCTGTCGCCCGACACCGAGCCCATGCTTGAGCGGTTTCTATTTGGTAACCGCCCCGTTGTGCTGGTGTTGTTGGCCTTGTTAACAGCGTTGTTTGCCTATGGCCTGACCAAGGTCAAGCTCGACTCCAGCATCGAAAAATACATTCCGCTCAATCATGAATACATCCAGAATTATCTGGTGCACAAAGATGACATGAAAAGCGGGGTGGCCAACGTCAAAATCGCGGTCGAGGCCGTGAATGGTGATATTTTCACCAAAGACTATATGGAAACTTTGAGCAAAATTAACGACGAGGTGTTTTTTATCCCCGGCGTTGATCGCTCTGGTATGCAGTCTTTGTGGACGCCCAACACCCGCTGGACCGAAGTGACCGAACAAGGTTTCCAAGGTGGCCCAGTCATTCCCAGCACCTACGATGGCTCAGAGCAAAGCTTGGAGCAGGTGCGCCAAAATGTATTGAAATCCGGCCAAGTGGGGCGCTTGGTATCGAATGACTTTAAGTCGTCGATCATTGATGTGCCGCTGGTTGAATACGACCCTGAAACCGGTGAAAAACTCAGCTATCAGCAGTTTTCGCACGATTTAGAGCAAAAAATTCGCAGCCAGTTTGGCGGCGATGACTACCGCATCTACATCACAGGCACGCCGAAAAAACTCGGCGATTTGCTCGATGGTGCCGGCCAAATTGCGTTCTTTTTCTTAGCGGCCATGATCGCCACAGCGGTGCTGTTGTATTTGTATTCGCGCTGCCCTAAGGGCACAGTGGTGCCGATTATCGCCTCGCTGATTGCCGTTGTTTGGCAGTTGGGTGCTTTAGCACTGCTGGGCTTTAGCATTGACCTGTATTCGGTGTTGGTGCCCTTTTTGGTGTTTGCCATCGGCATCAGCCATGGTGTGCAAATCATTAATGGCATTGCCATTGAAAGCGGTAAAGGTGCCAACCGTGAGCAAGCTGCGCGCCAGGCCTTCCGTGGTTTGTACGTGCCAGGCATGTTGGCATTGATGTCCGATGCCATCGGCTTTTTAACGCTGCTGTTTATCGATATTGGCGTGATTCAGGAGCTGGCGATTTCGGCGTCGGTGGGTGTGGCGATGATTATTGTCACCAACCTGGTACTGTTGCCGATTGTGATGTCTTATCTGGGCATTAGCCGCTCGGGCGTGCGTCATGCAGAAAAAACCGAGCGTGCAGACCCTGTGCTGTGGCGCTTTGTTTCCCAATTTGCCAACCGCAAAGTAGCACCTGTGCCCATTGTTATTGCTGCGGTGATGGCGGTCATTGGTTTTCAGGTCAGCCAAGATTTAAAAATCGGCGACTTAGACAAAGGCGCACCAGAGTTGCGTGCGGACTCGCGCTATAACCTCGATAACGACTTTATGGTGTCGAATTATTCGACCAGCTCAGACGTGCTGGTGGTGATGGTGGAAACACCGCTGGAGCAGTGCAACGATTACAAAGTCATGGACGCCATCGACCGCTTTATGTGGCATATGGAAAACGTGCCGGGTGTGCAGTCGACGGTGTCGTTGGTGTCGGTGTCCAAGCTGGTCACCAAAGCCATGAACGAGGGCAATTTAAATTGGTCGGCGCTGTCGCGTAACCAGACCATTTTAAACACCTCGATCCAACGTGCGCCCAGTGGCTTAATTAATCCAGATTGCTCAATGGCGCCGGTAATTATTTACCTCAATGATCACAAAGCAGAAACGCTGGAAACGGCGGTTGCTGCCGTTGAAGAGTTTAAAGCCCAATACGATGATCACGTGGAGCAAAAATACTTTGAAATGCGCATTCCGCAAATCGAAGAAGCCATTGCCAACGGCGAGATCGATTCTGTGCCTGTGCGCTTTCAGCTAGCCTCTGGTAATGCCGGCATCGAAGCAGCCACCAACCAAGTCATTGCCGAAGCGCAGCATACCATGTTGATTTTTGTGTATGTGGTGGTGTTTGTATTGTGCTTTATTACCTTCCGCTCATTTACCGCGGTGGCTTGTATCATTATTCCACTGGCGCTGACGTCGGTATTGTCGCAAGCCTTGATGACTTATTTAGGCATTGGCGTGAAAGTAGCAACATTGCCGGTGATTGCACTGGGCGTGGGCATAGGTGTCGACTACGGCATTTATATTTATAACCGTCTGGAAGTGATGATTATTGCCGGCAAAAACATGCAGGAAGCCTTCTTAGAAACGCTAAAATCCACCGGCAAGGCCGTGAGCTTTACCGGTATTACTTTGGCGTTGGGTGTGGGCACCTGGATGCTGTCGCCCATTAAGTTCCAAGCGGACATGGGTATCTTGCTGACCTTTATGTTCCTGTGGAACATGCTGGGCGCTTTGGTGCTGTTGCCTGCCTTGGCCACCTTCTTGTTGCGGCCAGAGCGTATGCGAGCCCGCCATCGTGCTCGCCACGGTGACGTGCCGCCGGCGGGTTAAACTTGCCATGCGTGAGAAAAAAGCCGCTGCAAACCCAGCGGCTTTTTTTTGCTGCATTGACTGCCACGGCTATTCGTCGACAATATCAGCAAATGAAATGGCATGGCGCAGGCGTGCCAAATAGGAGCTGTGTATGACATCCCCTCTGGGCTTAAAGCCCGACCTTCCCGTTGTTGATCTGACCTCTGAAGCCTTCGACCTGTTATGGCAAAAGCGGCAGCAAGTGCTGCGCATGTTTTTGCCCATTATTGTGGTGTTGGCGGCGGTGGATTGGCTGTCACAGTATCTTTACCCGCCGGTAGAGGAAAATGGCGAGGTGTTATTTCAACCAGCACAGATGCTATTTGTGATTGCATCGCTGCTATTGAGTATTCTTATGGCAACGGCCTGTCACCGCTTTACTTTATTGCCGAAAGAACAATGGGAAGCCAATGCGTTACATGGCTTTCGCCGCGATGAATGGCGCTATTTATTGCGCTCGATCGTAATCGGTTTATTGGTTGCGGTGTCTGCCGTCTTGGTGATGGTAATTGGCTTGTCAATACTGGGTGAGCAAGGCTTGGTACCAGTGGCGGTTGTGACTGTAATGCTGGCGCTGTATGTATTATCGCGCTTGGCCATTACCTTGCCAGCATTGGCATTGGGCCAGCACAGCCCGTTAAAGGACGCTTGGCAATTAAGCCGTGGCAATGGCTCGCGCTTGGTTATAGTGGTGTTTTTAATTCCCATGTTAATGGGGTCGCCGTTTTTTATTTTGCTAGCGCTGCAGGCTGAGGTTGGTCTGCTGGCCTATTTAGCCAGCTTTGGTGTGTATATCACCAGCTTGATTTCATTGGTGATGCTGTCACTGGCCTATCAATTTTTATGTGATCTTAAAGGTGTTGAAGCCGTGCAGGATGCGTCTTCCGCTCAAGAGCAGAAAGCGGATGACGACGATAAGCATTTTGACGCATGAAACTCGGTGATATTTCGGTTGCTTACGTTGAGTTAATGGTGCGTGCTGCTGAGCAGCTGGGCACCGATCCGCAGCCACTTTTGCAACAATACCAACTCGACGCGGTGCGCCTAGCATCGCCGGATGCGCGCATTAGTATTCCGCGCTTTATGCGCTTAGGTCATGCTTTGATCGAAGCCAGTCAGGCGCCGCAGCTTGGCTTGGTCATGGGCAAGCTGACCTGTGCATCGCATTTGGGGTTGGCGGGCCTGTTGGCGCTCAGTGCGGCGGATGTGCGAACGGCGTGCCGCTGTTTAACCGAATACGAATTATTGGCCAGCTTTAACTCGCGTGGACGCTCGCAGTTTTTGCTGGAACAAGGCCAAGGCATTGCCCATTTTTATTCGATTAGCCCCTACAACAGTTACAACCTGTTTGTGGTCGATTCTGTTTTAGCAGGTTGGGTCAGCATGTTGCGCTGGTTAACCGGACGCGATGACGTAATCGCCCGAGTTGAAGTTGAATTTGAGCGGCCTAGCTATGGCGAACTTTATCGTGAATTTTTTCCTTGCGATGCTGTGTTTGGAGCAGAGCGCAATGCTGTGGTGTTGCATGATTGGGCATTGGATTTACCCTCGTTGCATCGCTGTGCTTCGACGTTTCAAGGGTTAAAGCAATTGGCTGACCGTGAATTACAGCGTGTGCGCTTGGGTTTGAGTTTTCGCGAACAGGTAGAGCGAGCCATTGGCCCCTTGCTGAATGGTCAAACACCAACGTTAGAATCGGTGGCCCAGCGTTTGAATATGGCGCCTTGGACGGTTCGGCGACGACTCAGCGTCGAAGACGTTAATTTTCAACAAGTGCTTAATGAGACACGCTGCAAGTTAGCAGAAAGCTATGTGCGTGATACCAGTTTGACGCTGGGCGAAATTGCCTATTTGCTGGGCTTTGGCTCGGCGGCCGCGTTTCAGCGTGCATTTAAGCGTTGGACAGGCACAGCACCGGGGCGCTATCGCGAGCAGTCGCAAGCGGGGAGCTGATCGTTGTTTTAGTGCGTAGCGGTCTATGCCCTCATTGAGGTTATCCCTCACGCCGGGCGGGCGAGTGAGCGCAGCCATTAACGACTCATGCGACCTGCTAAGGCGCGGAAAACTTAGACGCAAGACCGCGCTTAGAGCAGGGGTGGGTAGAGCAGGAATGGGGGCAGGGATGGGTGTCTCGTTTGTGTTCCAGATCATTGAACCTGTTTTAGTAGTGGTAACGACATGAGATTATCGTTATCGCTTGATCATCGACTGCGTAAACAAGCCTATTAGTGTCATCAATACGACGAGACCAAAAACCAGATAAGCTCTCTTTTAACGGCTCTGGTTTACCGATGCCCTCAAATGGAGAGCACTTAACATCATTGATGAGTTTGTTGATGCGCTTAAGTGTTTTATTGTCTTGAGTTTGCCAATACAGGTAGTCATCCCAAGCGTCATCAGTCCACGACAGTAAACGTTGACTACTACTCATCAATTAACTCTCGTGCTGTTGTTTTACCAGCGCGGTACTGTGTTATCGAACGGTGTAGGTGTTCAGCATTTTGAGGAGAGCGTAGTAAGTGAACGGTCTCCATAAGACTGTTGTAGTAGTCTAAAGACATAACCACAGCATCTTCAGAATCACGGCGTGTAATAACCGTTGTATCAGCGTCATTGACTACACCGTCCAAAACAGCTTTAAGACCATTTCTAGCTTCAGTAAATGATACGATTTTCATAAGAACCTCCACATGTACATTTAATGGAACAAGTATAGTCTTCACTCATATAGTTGTACAGTAAATTGAACATGCGGGCGTATGTGTTGAATACCAGCCGCTGGCAGGGCGCAGTGCCGGAGTGGATCGCCAGTGGGCGGTTTGAGGGGGAGGTGTTTTTAGTGTGACTGTGCGGCTGGGCTGGGTGTTTGGCTTGTTGCCGCGGAAAACCTAGACGCAAGACCGCGCTTAGAGCAGGGGGGGCTCGTTTGTGTTTAGATGCCCAGCTTGTTGTTAGCTGGGGTCAGAGCTTAAGCTCTGACCCCGTATTTGCTTTTTCCGCCAAGCCCTATGCCCTCCTTGAGGTTATCCCTCACGCCGGGCGGGCGAACGACTGAAAGCGTTCATCGAGGCAGTTTCTGCCAGGCGAAAAGTAATAAAAAAAGCGCAGCTTACTTGCAGTAAGTGAGCATTTTTTTGAATTTTTCAACGCAGCAGAAACAACGTAGATAGCTTTCAGCCTGCTTTGCGCTGCGCAGGCCGTAATTCCTGAGTTGCCAATGTTGTGATCGCCGCAACGCCAACAGCCTGCATCCCGGCAGGATGTTGGCTGGTGCTGCCGTCCGGGCAGCCCCTGCGGGCACAGCCATTGCCCACTCAGGCGGCCTGCTAAGGCGTGGAAAACCTAGACGCAAGACCGCGCTTAGAGCAGGGGGGCTCGTTTGTGTTTAGATGCCCAGCTTGTTGTTAGCTGGGGTCAGAGCTTAAGCTCTGACCCCGTATTTGCTTTTTCCGCCAAGCCCTATGCCCTCCTTGAGGGATCTTATCCCTCACGCCGGGCAGGCGAGCTCCCTGCTTTGCGCTGCGCAGGCCGTAATTCCTGAATTGCCAATGCTGTGGTCGCCGCAACGCCAACAGCCTGCATCCCGGCAGGATGTTGGCTGGTGCTGCCGTCCGGGCAGCCCCTGCGGGCACAGCCATTGCCAACTCAGGCGGCCTGCTAAGGCGCGGAAGACCTAGGCGCAACACCACGCTTAGAGCAGAGAGAGCAGGTGGGGCTCGTTTGCTTATTTATTATGTACGATTTGCATGAATCCATGTTTTCTTGCGTTTAGATACTCGCTGAATTTTATTTTCCTTGATTAAATTATTCAGCGCCCTTGTAAAGACTGGTTTGGACTGTTTGATCTTTTTGCGAACAGACTCTGTAGTTTGCTCGGTCTTGAAATGCTCAAATATCCTTTGCTCAAGGCTTTGTAAAGATTTTTCGGATTCAATAACTTGTGTTTTTGGGTGTGTTTGGGCCTGTGATTTAGGTTCCAGTGCGATTCGATGCTTTATTTTGTGGAGTTTGCACTGAAATGTAAAAGCTGTAACCAGTGAACTATCTTGAGAATAGAGTACAAACTGACAAATATCTCGCTGCTGCTCTGTGAGAGATGCAATCATTCCTACCAAATTACCAATAATGTAAAAATCTGCCTGATTAGAACCTTTGGGATAGCTTGAGATATAAAGAAATAACTTCCTCTCGCAGACTTCCTTTACTGCATCATTTTTTGAGAAAACAAGAACTTTGTCGGAGATAGATGCGCTTATAGCTTCTACTTCCTTGAGGCCAATATTCTCTGCATCTACAAATATAAATCTCAAACACTGCTCCTTTATGTTTTAAGAATGTAACGCCTGCCATAAGCGGCCGAAAAAACCGCCAGGTTTTTGAGGTCCAGCCGTCCGCACTGCGGACGGCGATGCTTGATGGCCTTGTTAGGTTCCGTTAGCACGAAGATACCCGTAAGCAACGGTAGAAAGAAGCGCCAGCACAAATGCGTAGATTGCGCCCCTTTGGCAGCGATGGATAATTCTCATTTGTAGGCCAAGTCGGTGCCCGCGGAAAGTCCAAGGCACCTTATAGCCCGGCTCATCCTTCACACGTAATAGGTGGTGTATATTCTCAGCTGTGTACTGCTTCAGCTGAGCTAGGGCAACCGGCCTGAACAATGCAATAACGCAGAGGACAACACTAAGTATGGTGAATGACCAGCCAGCAGTGTAAGCATCCAGCACCAATTTTGCGCGCTGAGAGCCAGGTGGTAGCGCTACTAAAAACGCGATCATTGCTAATGTAACCGTCAACAGAGTTCCGATCCAAGCGTTCATACCCTTTTCTTGGGCATCGATTGATTCGAATAGCGGATTCATCTCAGGAACCTAACGCTTGCAGCATGCGCGCCCGCGGAATGGAGCCGCAGGCGCAATGTAGTGGGTGTCGCCGTGCCTGCATTTGTTATCTACCGACCTTACTTCCTAATGCTGAAATGGCCTTTTTGGCATCGTCTAACTTTTGCTGTTTCCGTTTTGCTTCGAGCTTCTCGTCAAGAACAAGCTCAATCCCAACTTTCACTATAGGGAAGGCATCTAGGCATTCTGATTCGCCCAGCTCGTGTATTCCCTTGCTCAATATTGCATACATGGTTCGGTTTTCGACCAAAAACTTTGGAAGGAGCTCTTCAAGCATCTTTATTCTTTCGTTCATTTTGGCGCTCTGAAACGCGCCTTCGTCCCAAGACTCAAGTTGTTGAGCTTGCGAATGTGCCTCTTCGATTAGAGATTCGAAGATTCTTCTTAAATAAACAAAAGAACCAATCCCGACTCCGTGCGCCGCAAGCCCGATTGCTTTAGTGAACTCCCCATAATAATTTCCACTGAGGGTTTTCGAATACTTTTTTATATCGTAGACGTTGAGAGTTGCAACGGAAGGCGTTTGGCCGATTTTCTGGAGTGTCGTTCCATTCGCAAGAAAGATGAAAGTGAGCTTGTGACTAGTATCTCGAGTGCATGCTACGTGGACAAAGAAAATTCCTACGTTCACCCATTTTTCGTTTCCGTAGCTGATATGCCTTCCATTGGGCCAATAACGCCTGAAAATGCTGTGCGCATTACAGCCCGGGCAATAAGAATCAAAGGTCCCATCGTAATATTTGACCTCCCATCCTTTATCAAGATCCGGATCTTCGTATTCGACTTTTTCATACAAAGGGAAATCGATAAAAAACTGTTCCGGTGTTGGGTATTTCCTATCCTCTGCCAAGATATTCCCCTTTATAGATAACAGTTTAATAGTGTGCGTGCCTGTTTTTCCAGCTAGAGCCATTCGAGCTATCTCTGTCAACCTATTGATTTACAACTGGATATCTGGATTTTTTTCATACTCCCTCCTGGAAAAACGTGCTTGCCTACTATCTACCCCTTCAGCTACTGGCCTCGCAGCTCGGGCATTTAGATTCCAATTTGTTGATATTATTGATGTTAAGCTATCATTGGGCAACTCTACTGGCAAGGCTGTTAGGCGACAGAATGTGTCGGCTGTTTAGGTGTAGCACTGTCGTGACCGTCGCTCTAATTTTTAAACTCGCTCTCGCGCCTAGGTTTTCCGCGCCTTAGCAGGCCGCCTGAGTTGGCAATGGCTGTGCCCGCAGGGGCTGCCCGGACGGCAGCACCAGCCAACATCCTGCCGGGATGCAGGCTGTTGGCGTTGCGGCGACCACAGCATTGGCAATTCAGGAATCACGGCCTGTGCAGCGCAAAGCAGGGAGCTCGCCCGCCCGGCGTGAGGGATAAGATCCCTCAAGGAGGGCATAGGGTGTGGCGGAACTAAATACGAATCGGTAAAAAGCTACCGTAACCATTCAAGGCACCACAGCCTTGGCAACGAGGGAAATAGGGTCTGCACAGTGCAAAGCAGGCTGAAAGCTATCTGCGTGGTTTCTGCTGCGTTGAAAAGTTCAAAAAAATGCTCACTTACTGCAAGTAAGCTGCGCTTGTCGAGGGCGCCCCCCGATCACTTTTCGCCTGGAAGAAGCTGCTTCGATGTACGTCTTTCAGACGCTCGCCCGCCCGGCGTGAGGGATAAGATCCCTCAAGGAGGACATCGGGGGGGGGGATGTTAAAAAGAGACTTTGAGTGGATGTTCTGCTAGTCCTAGCTTTCAGTTGGCTTGCCTGTATCCCTACAGGGTGGTAGCTTAAATGACTGATAAATCAGTGAGTGAGCTTTTAAACGCAAGAACTGTGAGGCATGGATATCAGGTTGGTGCGTTTTTCCAAGAGGAAGTTTGACGGAAAAGAAGCCTTCAATCACAAACCAATGGCTTGGAAGGCAGGTCTTCAATGGCTCTAGCTGGAAAATAGGTGCTAGCACTATTGGGCTACGAATTAACTAAGGAATATCTGTGTATAAATTAAGCTTTTTTCTACTAGTATTTACGCTCATAGGTTGCACTAGCAAACCTGAGAGCCGTAATGTACAGCCTCTTATGGAGCATGCAGAGAGCCAGGTTTTATTTGAATTAAGCGATGAGCTAGAAAAAGAGCACAATGCAGGTACTTTTGATGGCTTGGTTTTGGTCACTCAAAGCGATAGTGTAATATATAAAAGTGCCTATGGTTATAGAAATATAAAGTCTTCGATTAAAAATGGTAGAAATACAGTTTCAGACATAGGTTCCATTGCAAAAACATTTACTGCAGCAGCTGTGATTAAACTTTCTCAGGAGAAAAAACTAGGCCTCTCTGATTCAATTGGTCTTTACTACCCCAATGCGCCTGATGAGGTAAAGGCTATTACAATTAGCCAGATTTTAACGCATTCTAGTGGCCTGGATAACTTTCATAACGATTCTGATTTTGAATTTATGAGTAAGGTGCAAGCGGAGGCCAGAATACTGAGTATGCCCATGATTGCAAAGCCAGGAGAGAAGGTTGCTTATTCTAATGCGGCTTATACTCTTTTGGCCGCGATTGTTGAGAAAGTAAGTGATCAACCATTTCAAGAGTATATACGCCGTAATTTTCTAGAGCCGTTGAACTTAAATAGAACTGGTTTTTATCAAGACCCTAATATACCTTTGCAAAGTGTCGCTCGTGGATACGGCGGAGAAGAGCAGGGCGGTACAACCTTTGAAAGAGAGCTAACCTGGGCACTCATTGGTGCTGGAGGTATGGTGTCATCAATTGATGATCTAGCTACTTGGTTCGCGGCGCTCAGGTCTGGATCCATTTTTCCTTCTGATTCTCCAAATTTAGCTTTAAGTGAAGGAAATGAGCGGTGGATGTTAGGAAGCCTTGCTGTACGAAAAATAAGTGGTGAGTCTGTCATCCAGATGGGCGGAAGTACAGACTATGGTTATACGGCTCTGATCCAGTTTATTCCAGAAAGGGATCTTGAAATTGTTCTGCTATTGAATAGTTACGGCAGCAAATATGGGTCGGCAACACACCACTATTTAAGTAGAAAACACATTTTGCCAATATTACTTAGCGCAAAAAAACAGTTATCTAACGAGTCAATTCAGCCCACCCCTAACGCGTCGGTTGATTGAAGAGTACAAGCCAGACCCTCCTTCAAGTTAACCATTCTAAATAGCTAAGCTCACGGTCTGGCGTTTAGGTTCTCCGTGCCTTAGCAGGCCGCCTGAGTTGGCAATGGCTGTGCACGCAGGGGCTGCCCGGATGGCAGCACCAGCCAACATCCTGCCGGGATGCAGGCTGTTGGCGTTGCGGCGACTACAGCATTGTTAACGAAGGAAGAACGGCCTGCGCAGCGCAAAGCAGGGAGTTCGCCTGCCCGGCATGAGGGATAAGATCCCTCAAGGAGGGCATAGGGTGTGGCGGAACTAAATACGAATCGGTAAAAAACTACCGTAACCATTCAAGGCACCACAGCCTTGGAGCATTGCGGCGACCACAGCATTGGCAACTCAGGAATCACGGCCTGCGCAGCGCAAAGCAGGCTGAAAGCTATCTGCGTTGTTTCTGCTGCGTTGAAAAATTCAAAAAAATGCTCACTTACTGCAAGTAAGCTGCGCTTGTCGAGGGCGCCCCCGCTCACTTTTCGCCCAGCAGAAACTGCCTCGATGGACGTTTTCAGTTGCCCGCCCAGCGTAAGTGATAACCTCAGGAGGTCATGGGATTTAGCGGAAACAGCGGATACGGGGTCAGAGCTTAAGCTCTGACCCCAGCTAATTATCAAAACTAACGGCTTGCGGCGGTTCGCCATGTTGGCCAGCGGGCAAAAATAATGACATTGCCCATCACCACCAGAGCAAAACCCAGCGCGGCCAAAGGCGTCCATTGATAGCCTTCGTACAGGGTCGATACGGTCAGGGCAACGGCGGGGAACATTACCGTGGCGTAGGCAGCGCGGTCTGCACCAATGCGCCCAACCAGCATTAAATATGCGGTAAAGCCGATGACGGTGCCGGGAATGGCGAGGTACAGCAGTGCGCCGATGTACGCCGGCTCGCTGCTAACGGTTAACGGCACACCTTGCACGGCAATGATCAGTGCCATTAAGCCAACGCCATAAAACATGCTCCAAGCGTTGGTCGTCGGTGGCCTTAAGCCACGGCGTTGGTGGCGCACAGAAATCATGTTGCCACTGGAAAACAAATAGGTGCCCATGGCGCCCAAGCCGATGCCAAGTAAGGCGTGTTGATCAAAACCGTCGCCGGTCACCTCCGGCCAGAACAGGGTGGCGATGCCGGTCAGGCCGATGGTGGCGCCGGCCAGTGTTTTGATGCTGGGGTTAAGGCCAAACCATAAGCGGCTATTAACGACGTTCATCACTGTGGCCATGGAAAAAATCACCGACATCAAACCGCTGCTGATGTAGCTGGTGGCGTTATAAATACAGAAAAAGTTAAGGCTAAACAGGCAGGCGCCCTGCAGCAGGCAAAAGCCGTGATCACGGGCGGTCATCGGTTGCAGTCGGCGCAACAGCAGCAGTACGGCAAACAGCACCACGGCGGCCAGGCTGAAGCGATACAAAATCGAGGCCTGAACCGCCACCTCGCCCAGCTGCAGCTTGATGGCGATCCAGGTGGTTCCCCAAATGATGACAGTCATCACATACAATCCGGCGTTCACAGGTTACGGCTCCTTCTGTGGTGGGCACAGGGTATGATGACGGTTTGGGCGCAGCTTTTCTTGCATAAAGGTGCGGCTTTGTCAGATTCTTGCGCAATGGCTTTGCTGTGCAAAAAGATTGCTGCCATCAGTCGCTGGTATTAGCATGTTTGGCTGGTATATGAGGGTGAGCGGGTGGCTACGACTTCTTCTGAAATACAGGTGTTTGACTGCTTAGCGCAGACTCAAGCCCAGCTGCAACAGCAGGTCAGCCTGGGGAACGGCACCAAGGCCGCTATTTGGCAGCGTCAGGAAAGCGAGTTAACCCGCTACCAACGCCCCGGGCACCACACCCTCAGTTGCTATTTGACTGGCGGGCAGGGCATACGGCGTTTGTACGCTCAGCGCAGCCAAAGCGGTGGTGGGCCAGGGCGCATATGTCTGATGCCGAGTGAGCATGACTCTAACTGGGAAGTGAATGGCCCTATTCAGTTTTTGCACTTGTATTTCTCCGATACCCAGCTGAGAGCGCTGGCGGAGAAAATACAAGACAAAGACATGGGCTCGCTGGCGCTGCAGGATCTGACCTTTATCGAAGACCGCTGGATCAGCCAATTGTGTCAGCAGCTGATCATGCCGCTGAATTGGCGCGACAATGCCGATCAACTGGCGCTTGCCAGTGCCAGCGATATGTTGATGGTGCATTTGTTGAAGCACTATTGCCATGGCCATCGGCAGATGCAGTGGGAGGCTAGCCAAGGCGGGCTGGCGCCTTATGCGTTGCGCCGCATTCTCGACTACATCGACAGCTACCTAGAGCAGCCGTTAACCCTAGCCGAGCTGGCCGGGCAAATACAATTGAGCGAATATCACTTCGCCCGCCAGTTTAAGGTCAGTATGGGCACGCCGCCGCACCAATACGTGATGGCGCAGCGTTTACAGCGGGCGGCACAGCTGTTGCGGCAAACCGAATGGTCGCTGGCTGAGGTCGCACTGGCGTGTGGGTTTTCCAGTCAAAGCCATTTCAGCCAACGCTTTAAAGCCTACTTTTCCGTGTCGCCACTGGCGTATCGCAAGGCACACTGAGACGTTGGCGCCTCAGTGTGTTGGGTTCGATTCGTTATCGACCAAGTTGCTGTCGCTGGTCGTTGTGGTTTTGCTTTTGTCCTTTCTTTTCTCCATTTCTTTGTACCAATAGTCCAGCACTTCGTCGGTGAGCTTTTCTTCAATGCCCGCGGCTTCATGGGTAGGGCAGAAAATCGTGATATTAAATTGGTTCTTGCCCAGGTTGGTGGTGGTGACGCTGACACTGACATCCGGCCCAGATAGCGCCACTCCCATGCGACTCTCCAGCATGGCGTTGTAGCGCCTGGCAACGTCTTCAAATGGCTGGCAATACTCGCGCGCTCTTTCCTTAATGAAGGACTTAATGGGAATCAAATTGACGTGATCGGCATCGCGAATGATCGAGAAGGTGTGGTTCACATAGCGGCGCATGTAGTTCAAGTTTTGCACGGTACCGGTCACAAACTGGTTGTTAGGAATAATCAAAGTGCGGCCTGTGTATGCATAGCTGCCGGATTCAATATCCACCTCCAGCAACTTGGTGGTCAGCCAGTCGCTGCTGGCCACTTCACCGTATTGGCCTTGCACCTTGATCCAATCGCCAATGCTAAAGATGCGCGAACTGGCCTGATAAACAGCCCCTAAAAAGCACTGAATAAACTCACGCGTGGCAATGATCAGCGCCACCATAAAGGTAGCGATGGAGAGTGCGGCAAAGCGCAGCTCAGACAGCCAGATAATAATCAGCCCCACCACAATGGCGGTGGTGGTGATGTTGCGCGCCAGGTTGATCCAGCGCCGGTTGCTGCCTGACTCCGTGGTCGGGATTTTTAATAGGAACTTAACACTGGCCCAGCGCAGCAGCAGTGCCACCAGCAGAAAGGCGGCGGAGGCCAGGGCTTTGTATTCAAACGAAAACTCATTCATCGCATTACTCAAATGTTACCGTGTCTTGAAAGGCGCGCATCATGCCGAGTTGGGTGGCCGCTGTGAAGCAAACGATTTTTATGCTGACGATAAAGAGTATAGAAGTTACCTCGGAATTTCTGATCCACTCGGTGCACGTTCTCGATTATGTTGAGGCGACTTGGCCTTGGGTGGGTAAAAGCCTGAAATTATCTGATGGTCGCATCTCGTTTCCGTTTTGATAGAGCCTTTATTTTGGGGTTACGTTGGGAGTTACGGGCTCACAGCATTGGCAAATACTGAGTAGCCGCTTTACTTGATGGTTGTGCACTTGCTGCTACTCATTCTCTAGCCGCGTGAGCCACTGGCGTAAAATATCATCCAATTGTTGCAGTTGCTGGGGGGGAAGCTGTTGCAGCAGTTGCCGCTCATTTTCTATATGCGCCTCAAAAGCTCGGTCGATCAGTTCTTGCCCTTGCTCGGTCAATTCAACCAGCAGACTGCGTCTGTCTTGCGGGTCGGGAATGCGTCGAATATGCCCAGCCTGCTCCAGACGATTTAAACGATTGGTCATGGCGCCCGATGACAACAGCGCTGATTGCAACAGCGCCGTTGGGGTTAGCCGGTAAGGCGCGCCGCTGCGGCGCAGGGTCGCCAGCACATCAAACTCACCGCTATTGAGCCCTAGGCTGCGATGATGGGCGGCAATATTTTGCCCTAAGTATTGAGCCAGGCGCGAAATCCGTCCCAGTGGCCCGACGGGTGAGGCATCCACATCCGGACGTTCGCGGCGCCACTGCGCCAAAATAGTGTCTACGTGATCGGTCATATCGTTGTTCTCCCTGCTCCGTAGCTTGTCTGGCCGCGCCAGAATCCCTCGCGGGTGTGGCGAGTGAGGGCGAGTGAGCGCGATTGAGTTTTTCTATCAATATCTTCACATAAAGATAATTGCCTGTCTCGCTGCCATCATTTATCTTTATATAAAGATACTTTATCCAAAGATAATTGCTAGAAGCTTAAGGAGTTCCTATGCACACCGCCTGGAGTGCTGTTTTGGCACCACTGATGTGGGGCACAACCTACGCCGTCACCCAGCGGTGGCTTTCTCATATCGACCCCATGTGGCTGGCGGCGCTGCGGATTCTAGTGCCGGGTATGGTGTTATTGCCCCTAGTTCCGCGCTGGGTCTGGCGTCAACGCTGGGCCGATGTGTTGCTGTTAAGTGTGCTGAACCTTGGGCTGTTTACCTTGCTGTTGTTTACGGCGATTCAGCGCTTGCCGGGTGGTATGGCCGCGACCTTGGTCTCCACCGTGCCCTTGCAGGTGTTGCTGCTGCGTTGGTTGACTGGCCAGTTTCCCGGGATGGCGCGGTTAGGCGCTGCTTTGTTAGGCACCTCTGGTGTGGCCCTGTTGGTGTGGCAAGCGCCACAACAGCCAGATTGGTTGGGGGTGATGGCGGCACTGCTGGCGGCTCACAGCATGGCTTGGGGCATTTTGTTGGTACCGAGCAAAGGCCGTGGCATTGCCGCTTTGCCGCTGACGGCGGCACAACTGGTGGTGTCGGGCGGTCTGTTGCTGCTATTGGCATTGATGGCGAATCGCCCTTGGCCAGCGTGGGATGTCGCTTCGGTGACGGCCATGCTATGGCTAGGCCCAGTGAGTGTGGGGGTGGGGTATTTTGTTTGGTTTCGAGCCATGGCAACCGTGGCGGTCGAGAAGTTGGCGTTTTTAGGCCTGATTAATCCGCTGGTCGCCGTCGCGGCAGGGCTGCTGTTAATGAATGAGCAGCTCAGTGCGCCGCAATGGCTGGGCATGGTGTTGGTGCTGGTCAGCGTAGTGTTGGCGCAGCGACTGCCGCTGCCTGAGTCTGCCCAGTTAAAGCCGGCATAGCTGGCCTTGTTTTTGCTGGCATCCGATTATGCAGGATTTTACCGAGTGGGGCGCCATTAAATCGGCGCTTTCTCCGATGGAGTTGAATCCAACATTGAAGAAGTCAGAATATTGTCAGGGGAGAAGCTATGGCCAACATTGGAAGCGTGGGTGCTGTGTTACGCAGTTTGCAAACCGCACAGGACGTCGGCAAAGCCATTCGCGAAGCCGGTTATGTGCTATCGCGCGATGATATGCGCCGCCAGCTGGCGGATTTATCCGGCTCTATTTCCGAAGCTAAGTTGCAGCTGACCTTGTTAAAAGAGGCCGTCGATGGCAAAGACGAAGAGCTACGCAAGCTGGAGCATACCCTCAGTTTTAAGCAGATTTTGCGTCGTCGCGGTGATGGCTATTACAAAACCCTAGAAGGCCGCCCTTACGGTCAGCCTTACTGTTCTTACTGCTGGGAGTCAGAGCACAAGGCCATTCACTTGCACAATAAAATCTTTAGCAAGGATGTACGCCAGTGCCCACATTGCAAAAATGAATACCAAGCTGGGCGTACTCCCTATTTAGAGGCCGATCGGCTGGCTGTTTAGCCGCGGTTTTGGGGCTCTGCACGGTTTGAGCCTCAGCCATAATACTGAGGTAGACATACCTAGCCTGGACAGTAGACTATGCGTCGCTGCCCGCGGCATTGACTGAGCTGCTTGGCGGGATCAGATTTACCGTGGAGCGCTGTTTATGTTGCAAGGCTGGAAAGCCACAGTTCTAATGCTGGCAAGTATGCTGTTTGCCAGCACTGTGCAAGCCGATACGTCGTCACCCCCAGCGGTAGACGATGCAACCTTCAAAACTCGGCCGGAGGTGGTCGAAGTCATTGATGAGCAAGAGTTTCCAGATACCGTGCGTCAGCTGCCCATGCTGATGAAAAAAATCCAAGTGGAGCGTGCAGCAGCAGATAACCCTTATGTTTTACTGCCGCACCGGCCTAATTATGTGATGCCTTTTACTTATCAGACGCGCCCTAATGACCGCGAAGTTAAGCGTTTGCTGGATCGTGCTGGCAATGACGAAGCACGCTTGCAGGAAGAAGGCTTCGATCACGTTGAGGCGGTATTCCAGTTGAGTATCAAATATTTGCTGGCAGAAGGCTTGC
Source organism: Bacterioplanes sanyensis (assembly GCF_014652515.1). Classification (GTDB taxonomy): domain Bacteria; phylum Pseudomonadota; class Gammaproteobacteria; order Pseudomonadales; family Oceanobacteraceae; genus Bacterioplanes; species Bacterioplanes sanyensis. The sequence continues at coordinate 84,738 of NZ_BMYY01000001.1, forward strand.
TGGGCAAATTCAGCACCATTGAAGTGGGCTATACCAATCGTTCATTTTGGCAGGCGTATAACTCAGATATCTCCAAGCCCTTTCGCGAAACCAATCATGAACCTGAGTTGATGTTTAGTTGGCAGTTGCAGGATCAATGGCTGGAGCACGTTGGTGTATCGTTTAATCACCAGTCCAACGGTCAGACCAGCTCATTGTCGCGCAGTTGGAATCGTATTATTTTCGAAGGCGCCAAACTTTCGGGCAAAAATATCTGGTTCGGGCGGGCTTGGTGGCGCTGGCCAGAAGGCAAAGAAGGCGACCCTTTTGATCCTTCTGATAACGATAACCCAGATATCGACGATTATTTAGGCCACGGCGAGCTGCATTATTTACGCGTTATGGACGAGCATTCTTTTACCGTCATGATGCGTAATAATTTGCAGCGGAAAGAAAATCGCGGTGCGGTAGAAATCAGTTATAGCTTTCCTTTAACGCCGCGCATTAAAGGCTTTGTACAGTATTTTAACGGTTATGGTGAAAGCTTAATTGACTACAACGTGTATCAGGAACGCATCGGTTTTGGCATCAAATTAAGTGACTGGTTGTAATGGTAAAACTTGGACTGATTATTAACCCGCTGGCCGGTATCGGCGGTGCAGTGGCATTAAAAGGCAGCGATGGTGAAGCCACCGTGGCTGAGGCGTTGGCGCGTGGCGCTGAAAAAAAAGCCGCCTTGCGAACACGGCTCGCATTAGAGCCGCTACGTGAACTGACAAGTCAGTGCCAGTGGCTAACCGCCCGTGGTGAAATGGGCGCTGATGTACTGCAGGCAATGGGCTTTCAGTATCAGTTGGTGGAAGGCTTCACACCGGCCGAGCCGACCACGGCGGCAGACACTCAACAGCTGGCAGCACTGTTATTAGAGCACTCGGTTGATGCACTGGTGTTTGCTGGCGGTGACGGCACCGCGCGTGATGTGTGTCGTACTGTTGGCGAGCAGGTGCCGGTGCTGGGTATTCCCGCTGGGGTGAAAATTCACTCCGGCGTTTTTGGCATTACACCGCGCGCGTGCGGAGAAATATTGCAGCGTTTTTTAACCGGTCAGCTGGTCGATATTCGCGAAGCGGAAGTGCGCGACCTAGACGAAGACGGCTATCGCGCGCAGCAGGTTCGCGCCAAGCATTTTGGCGACATGCGGGTGCTGCAAACGGGTCAATTTGTGCAAGCGGTTAAGCAAGGTGGAGTAGAATCGCAGGAGCTGGTGCTGGCGGATATGGCCGCTGGCTACGTCAGTGACATGGAAGACGATGTACTGTATTTGATCGGCTCGGGCAAAACCACCCAAGCTGTTATGACCGAGCTGGGCCTTGAGGGCACCTTGTTGGGCGTGGATGCTGTGCTCGATGGCCAGCTGTTGGCACAGGATTTAACCGAGCAGGATGTTCAATATTGGCTACAGCGCTACCCCAAGCGGCGGGCGCTTATCAGTGCCATGGGTGGCCAAGGCCATATTTTTGGTCGCGGTAATCAACAGTTCAGTGCTGCTGTCATTCGCGCCATCGGAAAAGCGAACTTCGATGTCATGGCCACCAAAACCAAGCTGACCAGCTTGCAGGGGCGGCCATTAATCGTCGACAGTAGCGACCCAGAGCTTGATCAGGCTTGGAGCGGCAGCATCGAAGTCATCACTGGCTATCAGGACCGAGTGATCTACCCGGTAGCCTGACTATACCCTGAATTTATCCACGGCCTGGCCCAGCTCACGGGCCAGAGCGGACAGCTCATTGCCGGCCTGTGCAGCTTGTTGCGCCTCCGCGGTGAGGGTGCTGGCTAACTCATCGACACGATGCACGTTGCGGTTGATCTCATCGCTGGCGTAGCTTTGCTGCTCGGCGGCGGTGGCCACCTGAGTATTGAGGTCGTTGATGCTGCTCATATTGCTGTGAATGGTGTCGAGAATTTGGCTGGATTGCTGCGCTTTATCGATCACGGTTTGGCTGCGCTCACGTGAGGTGTCGACGGTGGTGACAACTTGCTCGGTACCAGAGCGGAACTCAGTGAGCGTGGTGCGAATGCGTTCAGTGGATTCTTGCGTGCGCCCAGCCAGGCTGCGAACTTCATCGGCCACCACGGCAAAGCCACGGCCTTGTTCGCCTGCGCGCGCCGCCTCAATTGCGGCATTCAAGGCCAACAGGTTTGTTTGCTCGGCGATGGCGCTGATCTCGGCCAAGATGCTGACAATGGACTCGCTGTCTTCACTGAGCTTATGAATGGCTGCCGTGGCGGCGCCGATGTCTTCGCTCAACTGCTGTATTTCATCTCGGGTGGTGTCGGCGATGGCTTTGCCTTGAGAAATATCATCATGCACTTCGGTGACGGCGCGTGCGGCTTGGTTGGCATTATTGGCGATGTTTTGAATGGTGCTGGTCATTTCGTTCATGGCGGTAACGGCCTGACCGATTTCATCTTGTTGCTGCTGAGTGGCACTGCCGACGGATGCGGTGACGGCAGCCATGTGCTCGGACGCTTGGTTCATCGTGCCAGCACTGCTTTTTACCTGCTGCACGGTATCGCGCAGCGACCGAATGAGGGCGTCAAATGAGTCCGATAGCACACCGATTTCATCGCCCGAGCGATGCCCCACCAACTGGGTTAAGTCGAGGTCTGCGGCGATGCTTTGTACCTTATTAGTAAGATAAGTAATGGGTCGATGAATGGCACGTGATACCAGCAGGGTAAGGCCGGTTATCAAGCTGATAATCACCGCTACCGCGATCAGCAAACGCTGATAAATAATGTCTTCTTGCTCGCTGGCAATGGTATTGAGGTGCTCATTCAAGCTGTCGAATAATTGCTCTGTTTTTTGTACTTCTGTGCGCATCTGCCCGCGCAAGCCATCGTCGGGAGTGAGGCCAATGGCGACTTCTTCTTGCACCAGTTGGCGAAAGCGCTGTTGGTAATTGCGCAGGCCAGTGCGAATGGCGTCCTCTTGGGTACTGAAACTTTGCATCAGTGCCCGATTAAATTCGCCGATCTGCTTATCAAAGCGCTGTAAGTACTTTTGATCGCGGCGCAGCATAAAGTCCTTTTCATGACGGCGCAGCATCAACATATGGTAAAGCACCTCATATTGCCCTTCGGCTTTGGCCAGCTCTTCCACTCCGTGGACCGCTTCGCGCAGGCTACCGTACAGTCCATCTTCTGAATGCAAGCCGATGGTCTGCTGCTTTGCACTCAACGCATCAAAAGCTTGGCGGTAGCGCTTTAGTTGTTGTTGTAATTGCGCCACATCCGGCAAGGTGACGCCTTCAGCTTTGAGTTTCTTCTGTAGGATGTTGAGTTGTTGATCAGCATGCTCGGCGGACTGATCAAAGCGCTCGACGTAGCTCAAATCCTTACGGCTCAGGAAGTCTTTTTCATGGCGTCGCAGCGCCATCATTTGGGTGGCGATGCTTTGCTGTTGCTCTAACAGCTGACCCAGCTGCGCCAACTGCTGCAGCCCAGATGCTGCTAGCAGCCCGGTGAGTATCAGGCCTCCTGCCACCAATACGGAAATTAATGTGTGCTTGGTGCGAATGCTATAGCGGTTAAGCAAGCCTGCCATGCGGGACTCCTCGGATGATCGCTCAATGGTTATAAGACTAGCAGTGATTTACGCTCACAGGCTTGATGGTGTCGAGCATGCTCAGTGGGTTCGGCGGGGTACATCCAAGGGAATAAATGGAAATATAAGAAGGCCGATTCACTAGGCTGCTGTATCGGCAGATCATCGGCAGGTCGAACAAAAACTGAGTTTATGGCTTTGTTACAAAAACATGACAAAACCTTTAATAAATGACTATGGTATCAGCTCCTAGCTGGGAGTAATCTGCGCGCTTTTTGGGATGCGAGTATTCAATGAACTGCAGTTTTTGCGCTCAACCCGTATTGCTACGTCAGCCCATGACTGTGCCAGGGCAGGGGCCGGCACATAAAGACTGTTATCAACAATACTTGGTGGAGCAGCGTCAGTTTATGGGGCTGAACATTCGAGCTTTGTCAGACAGCCAACTGCAGGAGTTACGCGAGCTGGTCACCATGGAGTGTAACGCTCGACAGCAAGTGAACGGCGAAATTGAGCTGTTTTGAATGCCGTTGGCTTGGTCAGGGTTAGTCGCTGGTTTTGTCCTTAAACTCACATAAATCTTCGATCAAGCAGGCCGAGCATTTGGGCTTGCGTGCCACACAGGTGTAGCGCCCGTGCAGAATCAGCCAATGGTGAGCGTCCATCAAAAACTCTTTTGGCACTAGGCGCATGAGTTTTTGCTCGACTTCATCGACGTTTTTTCCCGGTGCGATTTTGGTGCGGTTAGACACGCGAAAAATATGCGTGTCGACGGCCATGGCGGGTTGGCGAAAGGCCGTATTAAGCACCACGTTGGCGGTTTTGCGCCCAACTCCGGGCAGCGCGACGAGTTCTTCGCGCGTTTGCGGCACTTCGCCATGGTGGCGCTCTAGCAACAGCTGACACATTTTAATGACGTTGCTGGCTTTGCTATTAAATAAGCCGATGGTTTTTATGTATTCTTTTAGCCCGTCTTCGCCCAGTGCCAGTATTGTCTCGGGGGTATTGGCCACGGGAAATAATTTGCGCGTGGCTTTATTGACGCTGACATCCGTAGCTTGGGCCGACAGCGCTACCGCCACCAGCAGCTCAAACGGTGAACTGTATTCCAGCTCGGTTTTCGGCTCAGGGTTTTCAGCCCGCAAGCGGGCAAAAATCTCGGTGCGTTTGGCTTTGTTCATCACTGCTTGATCGTTGTCACAAAGCGGGCTTTATACGGTCTTCGTCGCTGTTCGACAAGCCACTGACGGCCACTTGCTCAGCTGGCATGTTATTGCCTGGTATCTCGGTATCCGGCACGTTGCCATCCGGCATCATCGGCCGCCACCAAGCGGCAAAGCGTTGCGGCTGGTTTAAGTACACGGGTTCGCCAATGCGCGGCGTAATCAGATCGACCTGATGTTGAAAGGCGGCTTGGCTAACTTGTTCCAGTGGCTCGTACCAAGGGTGCATGGCCAAATCAAAGGTGCTGTTGTGAATGGGTAACATGCGCTTGCCGCGCAAATCTAGGTGCGCTTGCACGCTTTCTTGCGGGAACATATGCACGTAGCGCCAGCGCTCGTTGTAAGCGCCGTTTTCTAGCATGGTTAAATCAAATGGCCCGAAGCGCTCGCCAATGGTTTTAAAGCCGTCAAAGTAGCCGCTGTCACCGCTGAAGTAATAGCGCTTGTCAGCGTGAATCAAGACCCAAGACGCCCACAAGGTTTCGTCGCGGTCATGCAGGCCACGGCCGGAAAAGTGTTGCGTTGGCGTGGCGATAACAGTGGTATCGCCGCTTTGGCGTTGCTGCCACCAGTCGTATTCGCTGTATTGCTCAGCGCTTGCGCCCCAGTCACTGAGATACTGGCCTAGCCCCAGCGGCACATAAAAATGCTCGGTTTTGGCGACTAGCTGCTCAATGGTGGCCTGGTCTAAATGGTCGTAATGATTGTGCGAAATCAGCACGCCTTTGATATTGGGCAGCTCGTCAATGCTGAGCGGCGGTGCGTGAAAGCGCTCGGGCCCAGCCCATTGAACGGGGGAGGCGCGGCGTGAAAACATGGGGTCAAACAACCAGATGTCGCCGCCCAGCGACATTAAAATGCTGGAGTGGCCGAGGCGCACCACCACGTCTTCATCGCTGGGTAACTGTTCAAACCATTCACGACTGAGCGGTTGCACCGGAATGGGCTGGTCGGGCACTGGCATGATTTCATCGGCGGTTAGTACATGCCAGAAAATGCCAATGACCTCAGTCACCGAGCGCTCGGTTTCTGCCACCGTATTGCGAAACTGGCCATCGCTGTAGTGCGCGGATTGGGTGAGGGCTTGATTGCGTGGCAAGCTGGTGCAGCTCCAAATGATAAGCAAGCTCGCCAGCACGCCAGTGACCAAAAGCCATTTTTTTGCGCCGCGCCAGAACATAAGATCACACCGATTGCATAAAGGTTGACCAGTTTACTCGGTCAAGCCAGCTCCGGTCACGGGCCGTTGACGATACATTGCAGTCACAGCAGGGAACAATCTATTCGCTATGCCTATTCGCTATGCTGGCCCAGCCAGTGCGACAGCTGCGCAATATCTTGCAGGTCTTTGGGTTGCGGCGCAGAACAGGTGACTTTGAATGCGTAACTCACCAACGGGTTGATGAGCTTGACGCCGTTTTTTTCCAGAATTAACGCCTCTAATGGCCAGGAGATTTCAGGGTTTCTGCGAAAGTGCACGCGCTCATCTTGAACGGCGTATACCAGAATCTGCAGCTTGTAGTGCTGGCCATCGCTGACCCAGTAGTTGTAATCCTGCGGATCAATCTCTGTTGCTAACGGCTGTAGCTGGCGATTGGCAATGAAGACCTGAAAACTATGTTGTCAGATATCGGCCGCGTGAGTCTGGACAGCACCTCCGGCACGCACGGCGCCAGCACGCCTATGTCCAGATCCCCATGCTCACGCGTCTTCTGGCCTAGGAATAAATCCAATGCTTCGCCACCATCGACAAACCAACCTGAGCAATCGCCCACAACAGTGTGCAGTTCATTGAGAGTAAAAGGCTTCCAGTGGCTGTCTTGCATGGTCCGGCACTCACGGTCGTGGCTCAAGGGACGCGCAGTGTAACTGGGTTGAGATGACGAGCGTAGCAATAAGGCCAAATCATTGTGATGGTAATCTGAGTGACAACTGTACCGGTTCAGTTGCTGGTATCCGCGCTAATATTCTCATCTGTACGGAGGGAAGACCCATGCTGAACCGACAACTGGATACGCCGCTATACGAACAACTGGCCCATCAACTGATGGAAGACATCGACGCCGGCGTTTACAGCGTCGGTCAGCGAGTGCCGAGCGTTCGCCATATGAGCCGTCATATGAGTGTGAGCATTTCCACTGTGACCCAAGCCTACGCCTGGCTGGAAGATCAAGGCTGGCTGCGTGCGCGGCCACAGTCGGGCTATTTTGTGCGGGCACGGCAAGCGATGTTGCCGCCATCGGCACCGTTGACGAGCAGCGAGCAGCCGGCGACCTTTACCAAAGCTGAGCTGGTCAATCGCATGTTGGCACGGCTGAATGAGCCACGGCAGATTAACTTTGGTGCTGCCGTGCCTGCGCCTGACATGCTGCCGCTGCGTCCACTGCAAACCCATATCAACAAGGTCAGCCGGTTTAACACTCGGCAAATTGTCGAATATCAGTTTTCACCGGGTTTAGCGGGGTTGCGCCAGCAAATCGCCATTCGGATGCGCGATGTCGATGTGCGCTGTCATCAGGACGATATCGTCATTACCAATGGCTGCGCCGAGGCTGTGACCTTGTGCTTGCGGGCAACCATGCAGCCAGGGGATGTCATTGCGGTGGAGTCGCCGTGCTATTACGGCTTCTTGCAAATTGCTGGTCTTTTGGGGCTTAAAATCATCGAAATTCCGTCCGATCCAAACACAGGTTTGAGTATTGATGCTTTGGAGCTGGCATTGCAGCGCTGGCCGATCAAGCTCATTGCTTTAACGGCGCGTTATTCCAACCCGACCGGTGCCTCCATGCCGGCGGAGCAGCAGCGCAGACTGGTGGCTCTGGCGCGACAATACGATATTGCGGTGCTGGAGGATGACATCTACGGCGAGCTGGGCTTTCCGGGCGCGCGTCAGGAGCCACCTTTGATGTCGGTATTAAAGTCTTTTGATGACGATGGCCGAGTTTTGTATTGCTCGTCGTTTTCTAAAACCCTAGCAGCCGGGTTACGTGTGGGGTGGTGCTTACCTGGGCGCTGGTATCGCCAGGTCATTGAAAATCAGACGTTTACAACCTTCTCTGCCAGCAGCTTGTCACAACATGCGCTGTGCTCGTATTTGCAAAATGGTCAGTATGATCGCCACTTGCGCCAACTGCGGCGTCGTTTGGCGGATAACTGCCAACAGTTTTTGGATGGCATCGCCCGCGGCTTTCCAGCTGCTACGCGCGTAAATGAGCCGCGTGGCGGCTTTATTTTATGGCTAGGGTTGCCGCCGAGCGTCAATGCCATGGAGCTTTATCACTTGGCGGCGGAGCATTCGATTAGCATTGTGCCGGGAGACTTATTCTCCAATAGCGATCATTTTCGCAGCTGTATTCGGCTCAACTGTGCCGTTAACTGGAACGAGGCGACGGCTCAGGCGCTGCAGGCCCTAGGTCAGCTGGTGGCTCAGCTGCAGGGAAAATCAGCCTAAAGCGGCTGCCTTTGCCCGGCTGTGACATGACTGCAATGCGGCCACCAAAGCGTTCCACCAGCTCTCGGCAAATGCTTAGCCCTAGGCCCTCACCTTTGCCTTGAGGTTTGGTGGTGAAGTCGGCATCGAACAAACGCGGTAAGTCGGAGCTGCGTATGCCACTGCCGGTGTCGATAATATCTAGCCACACACTGCCGGGCTGTTGTTGGCTTACTAGGCGTAACATGCCGTTGGCAGGCATGGCATCAATGGCATTATTAATCAGGTTGATAATGACCTGGGTGAGCTGGTTTGGGCAGGCATAAATCCACGCTGGCTTGGAACACAGCTCACGGGTGAGACAAATATGCGCCGGTATGTTGGGCAGACACAAGTCTAACGCCTGTTCAAGGCTGCTATGCAGGTTAAAAACCTGTTCTTGCGCAGCACTGGGGTGAGTGAGGTCGGATAAACTGGCCGGCTCGCTGTGCTGCTGACGCAGGCTGCGGTGGCTGCCGCTCATGGCTGTACTGGGGGCTTCCGTGATCGCTGCTGTTGTTGGCGTGTCATCGGCGGTCTTGGTTGCCCTAGGTGGCGGGCTCGTCTGTGTTGGTGCGTCGCTATGCTGCAATATCAGCGCGCGATCGAGCAGTTTGGCATCCACTCCGTGCAGATGCCGATCAAGGCCATCCAGCTCGGTTTGCCGACTAACGCGCAATGGCACCATGTGATTGAACAGCGTCAGGAACACCCAAGCACAGCCAAAGGCCCACAGCACCAGCGCTAGGCTACCAATGGCTTGCACTGTGACTTGAACCGGGCGAGTCAGGCCGGTTTGCAGCAGCTCCAAATTGCCAAACAAACCAACACACAAAGTGCCCCAAATACCGGCGAATAAATGGGTTGGCACCACCGCAATCACGTCATCGATGCCATATTTCTCCAGCCACAGAGTACCCCACATGGCGATGGCGCTGCCAATAACGGCGATCACAACGGCTTGCCAAGCATGGATGACGTCGGCGGCGGCGGTGACCGACACCAACCCGGCGATGATGCCGTTGCAAGCCCAGCCAAGATGAACAAAGCCAAACTGACGCAAGCTCAACCAGCTGGCACAGATAAAGCCCGCGCCACCAGCGAGTAGCGTGTTTACCGCCACCTGATAGGTCTGTGATGACAATAACAACAAGGCGCCGCAGTTAAAGCCGACCCAGCCAATCCACATTAATACCGTGCCAGAGATGGCAAACAATGGTTGGCTGGGTTTGGGTTTGCTGTCACGAGCAAAGCCTAAGCGCGGGCCAATCAGAATAATAGCCGCCAAGGCCACAGCGCCGCCCACGCCGTGGACAACAGTGGCTCCGGCAAGGTCACGGAAACCCAGATGGTATAAGCCAGAGGCAATGGGAATCTGACTTTGTCCCCACACCAACAAGGCGGCCACGGGGTAGATTAAGCCGCCGGTTAATGCCACCATCAACAAAAAACCGCTCAAGGAGCCGCGCTCAGCAATGGCACCAGAAATAATGGTGGCGGCGGTGGCGCAAAACAGGGCCTGCAGCAAGAAAAACAGCGGCTCTTGCGGGCCATCCAGTTGATGAGCGAAGAGTTGGCCGATTAGGGCTTCTTCCTCTTCCCAGCCAAAAATGACGCCGTAACCCAATAACCAAAACAGCAGCAGGCTGATGGCTAAATCAAACAGATTTTTGTAGGCGACATTGACGATATTTTTGGCACGCACCTGACCGGCTTCAAGAGCGAGAAAGCCCAGTTGCATCAGCAGAATAACGATGCAGCAAACGAAAATCAGGGTGCTATCCATAGGTGCTTAAGGCGAGTCCGGAGGCTGTTAGACGTGCCCTAAGGTATAGCGTCTGGCGGGTGGCATTGCCAGTTATGACAGCCACACCACAGCTGTGGTGTGGCTTTGGCCATCAGTTGTTGGCGTGCAGCTCGTTGTTCAGCTCGATGGCGGTTTTATTGGTGACGCATTGCACCGCACCTGTGGTGGAGTCGCGGCGGAACAGCAGGTCAGACTTGCCAGCCAGATCGCGCGCCTTAACGGTTTCCACGACCTCACGGTGATCATCCAGCACCTGCACTTTGGTACCGGCGGTAATGTACAGACCGGCTTCAACGGTGCAGCGATCGCCCAGCGGAATGCCAACACCGGCATTGGCGCCCAGCAGGCATTTTTCACCGACAGAAATGATGATGTTGCCGCCACCCGACAAGGTGCCCATGGTTGAGCAACCACCGCCCAAATCGGAGCCGTCACCCACCATCACGCCGGCAGAGATACGGCCTTCCACCATCGAGGTGCCTAAAGTGCCGGCATTGAAGTTAACAAAACCTTCATGCATGACCGTGGTGCCTTCACCAATGTAAGCGCCCAAACGCACACGCGCGGTGTGAGCGATGCGCACGCCGGTTGGCACCACGTAGTCGGTCATGCGTGGGAATTTATCGACGCTGTTCACGCTGAGCAGCTCGCCTTGTAAGCGCGCTTGCAGCTGTGCTTGCGGCAGGTCGGCCAGGTCAATGGCGCCTTTGTTGGTCCAGGCCACATTGGGCAGCAGGCCAAAAATGCCGGTCAGGTTAATGCCGTGCGGCTTAACCAAGCGGTGCGACAACAGGTGCAGCTTGAGGTAGACCTCAGGCGTTGAGCTGGCTTGCTCATCGCTGGCCAATACGGTGACCACCACCGGCTTTTCGCTTTCGGTGCAGGCGCGTGCCAGGGCTGCTTGCTCTGGGTAAGTCGCTTCAATGGCTTCGGCAAAAGCCAGCAGTTCGCCGCCATCGACTTCTAATGCCTCGTTGCCACCTTGATAGTCGAGGGCACTTTTCGCTGCAGCGATCAGATCATCCGCTGGGTGCAGCAAAGGCTGCTGATAAAACACTTCCAGCCAGTCGCCGTTCGAGTTCTTGCTGCCAACGCCAATGGCCAGGGCAAATGCAGTCATAATGGTGTCCTTTTACAGGTTAAACAGTTGTTGATAATGCTCGGCTTTGAAGCCCAAATGCTTGCCATTGCCGGTTTCCAGCAAAGGGCGCTTGATAATCGATGGGTTGTCCAGCATCACGGCACGGGCGCTGGCGGTATCCATGGCATCGCGTAATTCTTCTGGCAGTTTGCGCCATGTTGTACCGCGGCGGTTGATCAGCGCTTCCCAGCCCAGCTCCTGCAGCCATTGGTCGACTAAGGCTTCAGGCAGGCCGTCTTTTTTGTAGTCGTGAAATGCAAACTCGATGTTGTGCTGCTCCAACCAGGTGCGTGCTTTTTTCATGGTGTCGCAGTTTTTAATGCCATATAGGGTAACCACGGCGGCCTCCGAATAGGGGTGGAAAACGGCGGCACAGAATAGCAGAAAGGCTCTTTAGCGTCAGGGCGCTACTGTGCTGGCCTCAGGTATTAGGGCGCTGGCCTCAGGTATTAGGGCGCTGGCCTCAGGTATTAGGGTGCTGGCTGCAAGGGTGTCAGTCGAGTCGCCAGCCATTTTGCCAGGTCTTTGATTTGGCTGATGCCGATTTCATGGCCTTGCGGGTAGCTTTGATAGTCCACCATCAGGCCTTGCTGGCAACACCAATCGGCGCTGTTCAGCCCTAGGCTCTCCGGCACGACCTCATCCAGGCTGCCGTGCATCGCCAACAGCGGAATATCTTGCCTTGGAGCGTCTGGCTTGCCGCCCAAATACGTCGACAAACACACCAGTCCAGCAACGGCGACGGTACTGGTTAATGCGGCTTGGTAAGCCACCGCACCGCCCTGGGAAAACCCCGCAATGACGATGCGTTCAGCTGGCAGCTCGCAAGAGTCAACCAAAGCTTGCACTTGCGCTGCGGCTTCCAACAAATGCTGCTGGTTAATCACCCGCTCAGGGGTGGCGGCCAAAATGTCGTACCAGGCTGGCATGGCCAGGCCACCGTTAATGGTGACAGGGCGCATGGGCGCTTGCGGCAAAATACCACGCAGCCCCGCCAAGCCCGGTTGGCGGCGCAGCAATGGCATTAAGGGTTGTAAATCGTTGGCGCTGGCACCTAAGCCATGTAGCCAGATAATAGCGCTGTCACAGGGCTGCTCGGGCTCGTCTAACAAATAGGTCAACGACATAGGCCACCTCAAAAAAAGGGGCCTATGGTAAAGCGCTGTGGCACCGTCGGGAAGTCGTGGTTACAACAGCGCACGGGTGGCATAAGCCACCATCACCCCGAGGTAATTGCCGATGGCATACCCCAAAATCGCGGCGGCAAAGCCGGGCAAAATAATGTCGCGGTTTTTCAGTGCGCCAGCGATCACCGGAATAAAGGGCACCGACATAATGGCCGCCGAGGCGGTGATTAAATACGTATCGGTATCGATGTTTAACCAGCGGCACAACAGCGCTTGCAGCAGCATGGAGCCAATTAAAATAAAAGCAATGTAGGCAAACAGGCTCATATCCAGCTGAGTAATGATGCTGGTATCTGTCATGGTGCCCATGGTGAAGCAGAACACCAGAATCAAAAACATACCCAGCTGAAAACTGTTGGCCAGGGCACGTACATAAGGAATAAAAGAGGCGGCCAGACCCAGCGTAGTAATGCCGATGATGGTTAACGTCGATTGCATCGAAGCGGGGAACAATCCTGCCAGCAATACGGCTGCAGCCACCACCACACCTGCTAGTAACAATGCTTGCACGGTTTGCCACAGGGTTGAACGTCTCACTAACGCCCGATAGGCACCTGCGGTTTCATCGGCCATGTGTGAGAACGGATTATCGTCGTGGTAAGCATGCTCACCGTGGCTATCGAACGGGCGTAAGAAGCGGGAAAAAATTGGCTTGGCCAAGGTCATTACAAACAACAAGAACAGCGCTGATAACAAAATGTCGTAGGTGGTCATGGTGACGAAGATGGCTTCGTCGGCTTCAATGGCGGTTTTAATCGCCGCCATATTAGGGCCACCGCCGGTATAGGCGCCGACGGACATGCCCGCTACTTGCCAAATCTGAGCAATATGATCTTGGAACAGTAGCGCGCCAGCGGCGCTGGTGATCATGACGGCCAGCAAGGCAATCAACATGCTTTTGCCGGTATCGCCGGCCATCGACAGCGACGCTTTGACGTCAATGGAAAACAGCAGCAGTGGCAGCGCTAGGGCGATGGCCACCTCCGACACCTGGCTTTGCAGTGCCAACACTTGTCCATCGGCTAACCAACTGGCCGGCTGCAGCAGGCCTGAGATTAAAATGCCGCTAGCAAACGACAGCACCACCACGCCGACTTTATCCAGCCATGCAATGCGCTGACACAACAGCACCAGCAACGCGGGCACCAACACTAGGGCGAGAGCGAGAATGACGGTCACAGAGTTATCCTTTTTCAGTAGCGGTGGGGCGTTGGGCGAACTTGGGTGCGGCGGGCGCCGGGTGCTCGGAGGGCGGGTAGTTAAGCACCGGCCACCACTCATCAATGGCGCCATCGTCGTACACCGCCAGCTCACCAAACTGCAGCAATACCGCCTCGCTTTGACTGGGGCGGAAGAACATAAAATCATCCATCGCCAATGGGCAATGGTCTGGCAGTTCGTACATTTCCTGGTTACTGGAGTGTCCGAGCACCGACGAGCGCTTAGCCTCCTTGGGGTAACAAGGGCTGGCCAGCCAATTGCCGCCGTAAATAAAGCACGCTTCCCTACGCAGCAGCCCCAGGCGGCGTAAAACACTTGAAATGCTAGGCGCCATGGGGATTTCAGGCTGGCTGAAGCGTTTTAATACCGGCGTGGCAATAAAAGCTGCCGGGCTGTGGTGCTCTAGGGTGTCGACGTCAAAATCCGTCGGTTTTACCAGCGCTGAGGCCACCGACAGCTCGTTTTGCGGGCCTGTGTGCTGATACAGCGGGTAGGTGGTGCTGCCTCCTGTGTTCAAACATAAGTCGTCTAACGCCTGTTCACCCAGCAGTTGGGTGATGCGCTGACAGAAGCCTTGGTAGCTGGATTGAACCTGAGCCAGGGCCTTCTCTGGGCCACCCAGCCAGCCGGGGATTTTGGTGATATGTGCTTCGTAACCCATCAGGCCCGCCAGCTGTAGATGCTCGCTGGCGGTAATTTGCTGCACGGCGTGGTCAAAATGCTCATCGCAGTGAAAGCCGCCGCGATGCAGGCCGACATCGATTTCCAAGCTGATGCGCAGTGTGGTGTTGAGCGAGCGTGCCAGCGCTTCGTATTGTGCCAATCGCTCTGGGCCGTCGATGAGCCATTGCAGCTGCATATCTGGGTCGAAGCACAGGGATTCCGCACGCCCTTGGTGCCATTGATAAAAGCGCTGAGCCGCCGCCACCGGCATGGGCTTGCCAAGTAAAATGTCTGCTGCTGGAAACTGCTCCACCAGTTGCATCATAAACGGCAGATGAAAGCACATCAGCCGATTACTGCCTGTGCGGCGCATGAGGTAATCCAGCAAAGGTACTGACGGCAGTGATTTAGCGACGATGCGATAGGCGAAGCCTTGGTTGATGATATCTAACAGGTGATCAATGTTGTGATCCAATCGCTGCTTATCGATCACCAACACCGGTCGAGCGATATCTGCGCGCTGCAGCGCCTGGCTGAGCGCTGAAAAATAGGCATTGTCATTCATGGCCGTGTCCTGCTTGTACCTAGCCTTAACTCAGCACCATAGGCACCGATGGCAACGTCAGGCTGTTTATTATTGTGCTGAGCATAAGGCAGCTTGCTAATGGGTCAGCAAAGGATTCGCCTAGGCTCAAAGTTGTACTTTTGTACCATAAACATACCGGCGCGCCAATCTGTGTCACGGATTAATGCTTCGAAGGCAAAGGTTGGCTGGGCTATGATCGTCGCCGCCATGCGCCAGAGAGTTGAGTTAAAAAGATGAGTCAGAGAAACAGCCAATGAACAAATGGATCGCCCTGGCCGGTTTGTATGTGGCCCAAGGCTTGCCGCACGGTTTTTTTGGTCAGGCCATGCCGGCCTTGCTGCGCCAGCAAGGGCTGGATTTAACCGTGATTGGCTTATTGTCGCTGGTGGCGCTGCCCTGGGCGCTAAAAGCCTTGTGGGCGCCTTGGCTCGATCGTGTGAGCTTATATGGCGGCGAATACCGGCGCAGCTGGATATTAGCGATGAACTACAGCGCCGTGGCCTTGCTGTTGGTGGTGGCCAGCCAGCCGCTGTCGTATTGGATAGCCGACGGCATGCTGGTGTTGGTGGCGTTATTGCTACTGCTGAACTTATGCATTGCCACTCAAGACATCGCCACCGATGCGCTAGCGGTGGAGAACATCAGTTATCTGCAACGCGGCCTAGGCAATGCGTTGCAAGTGGCGGGCTATCGCAGCGGTATGATCATAGCGGGTGGCGGCTTGGTAGTGGCGTTGAGTTACTGGGGCTGGCAAGCCAGCGTATTGTTGTTAGCGGCGCTGTTGGCCTTGGCAACTTTGCCGCTGTGGTCGTTTCAGCCGCAACCCCATCAGCCCACTCAGGTTTCGGTATGGCAGCAATGGCGACAGTTGATGCAACAACCTGGCATTGGGCTGTGGCTGCTGATGGTGATCAGCTACAAAGCCGGCGATGCCTTTGGCACGCAAATGGTCAGGCCGCTGCTGATTGATGCCGGCCTGAGTTTGGAAGATTTGGGCTGGTTGTTGGGAACCTACGGCTTTGTGGCCGGCTTGTTGGGGGCGGTGTTAGGCGGCTGGTCAATTCGCTACCTAGGGCGCCAGACAGCGCTGTTGGGCTTTTTAATCTTGGAGGCCTTTGCCCTGTTGAGTTACCTCGGGATCTATGGCCAACCAGCCCCCGATTGGTTGCACATCAGCCTGGCGGTGGGCCTAGAACATATGGCCGGCGGCATGGCCACGGCGGCGTTGTTTACGGTGATGATGGATTTTTGCCGCCCCTCGCATGAAGCCGCTGACTATGCGTTGCAAAGCTGTTTGGTGATTGTGGCTGGCCTGTTGGCGTCGGCTCTGTCTGGCGTCAGTGCCAGTCAGCTGGGGTATGATGGGCACTTTGTAGTGGCAGCGGGTTTGTGTGCATTGGCGCTATGGCCGCTGTGGCGAGTGATTGCCAATGGCCAAATTACAGCCCGTGGCTAAATGTTTTAAGGAGATCGAATGACCATTGATTTACAGCAGGCGGATCAGCAGCTCGACACCCGCGGCTTGTTTTGCCCAGAGCCGGTGATGATGCTGCATAACCAAATTAATGATATGGCGATAGGCGAAGTGATCGCGGTGGTGGCCACCGATCCTTCCACCGAACGTGACTTTCTTAAGTTTTGTAACTTTCTTGGCCACGAGCTGTTGGCCAGCCAGGAAAGCGACGGTGAATACCAGTTTTTGATCCGTAAGGGTGAGGAGGAGTAAGGCAGCTCTGAACAGTTCCGCGCTGCTCTGCGCGAGTGCGTCAGGGGTTCAGAATAAAGCGGCGAGGGCAGGAAATGGCCAGCCCTTTTCAACATCACCAACGGCGTTGTGAGGGCCTGCCGCCCGCGCTTTAAGGGGAACGCCAGAGAACTCTAGCCCTGTGTCGCCGATTTTTGCTGTAGCTGGCTAGAGCGCAAACCGGCTTCGGGATCTCGAGCCCTCTGGCGATCCAGAGCGGGCACCGAACGATTTAGATGTGCCTCAATCCTCGCCAAACAAGGCACAGTCAATCAAGTCGCACAGGCAGTGAATCACCAGCAGGTGCACCTCTTGAATGCGAGCGGTCACGTCGGCGGGGACGCGGATTTCCACGTCGGCGCCGGTCAACAACGACGACATGTGGCCGCCGTCTTTGCCACTGAGTGCCACGACGATCATTTCCCGCTCGTGGGCTGCCTGAATCGCTTGCACCACATTGGCAGAGTTGCCACTGGTGCTGATTGCCAGCAATACATCGCCCGGATTGCCGAGGGCACGAATTTGTTTGGAAAACACTTCGTTGTAGCTGTAGTCGTTGGCAATGGACGTCAGCGTCGACGTGTCTGTGGTTAAGGCAATGGCCGGCAGTGATGGTCGCTCACGTTCAAAGCGGTTCAACAACTCCGACGAAAAATGCTGGCTGTCACCGGCCGAGCCACCATTGCCGCAGCTGAGAATCTTGCCGCCTTGCAACAAGGCTTCAACCATGAGCTGAGCGGCTTGCTCAATGTAAGGTGGCAGCTCTTCGGCAGACAGAGTTTTGGTTTCGATACTGGCGCCAAAATGGCTGATGATGCGGTCTTGCAAGAGAGACTCCTGAAGTCTGCCAGAGTAAACAAGGGGCTTATGTTAAATAAAAAGCGCAGGCGCAGAAAGCTTCATTGCGGTGATCGCGCGCTTGCGGCAGGTGGAAATGCGGCTCAGAGCACAGCGATTGGCTAAACAATGCTCAAAAAGCGTTCTTTAACCACTCAAACACCAGCGGCTCGCCGCTGGCAGAAATCACATCAAAGCGACAGTCCGGCAGCTGCTGGCCATGGTGTTGTTGCAAATAGTGCTCGGCGGTTAAGCGCAATTTGCGTTGTTTGCTGGCGGTAATGCTTTCGGCGCCGCTGCCGTGGCTGGCTTGCTTGCGGTAGCGCACTTCAACGAACACCAGTACCTCAGCGTCACGCATGATCAAATCGATTTCACCGCCACGAATCTGATAGTTGCGGGTGACCGGTTTGAGCCCGCGCTGGCGTAAAAACGCTTCCGCCGCAGCCTCTATGTGCTCGCCAAAAGCGCGACGGTTGTTTTTAATCCAATCGAACACGGCGACCTCCTTATCGCGTGGACATCATTAGGGCGTAACGGCGAGCTGCTCCGGGCGACCTGAGCGAAAGCGCGTACAGCGTGTTTGACGGTGAATGCGCCGTTGGGCATCCAAATTAAGCGCTCCAGTGCTGGCGAATAATTGGCTGTTGGGGAAGGCCTCCAGCTGCGTCAGGCGCGGTACCAAGCGAAAGGCATCCACGCCCATGGCGTACAAGCGTGCGTAGGCGCCCTGGCCGTCGGGCAGGCTGGTTTCGACCTCATCATGCAAGGCTGAATCTTCCAATAGCCAGGGAATGTCGCAAAACTGAATGCCGTTTAAATCGCGGTCTTTGCTCGGTTGCGGATGACCTGAATACAAGTGTGAGGTGGCATAAACGGGCAAATCGGCGGCAAAGTTAAACGCCAAGGTGGGTTTTATCTGCCGCGCTTGCTGTGGCAAAGCGACCATAAACACCCAATCCACATCGTCGCGGCGGCGTGGTTCAAACTCAGCTGGGCGGCGCAGCAAGCGGCGTATGGTCTTAAAGCGTGCCTGACTGTCATCAACGTTGAGCAGGGCGCGAATCTCTGGGTTGTAGTCTTGCAGTCTGGGGTAGGCGCGGTGTTCGCCAATGCTGCCGCCCAGGGCTTTCCATTCGGCTTCAAAGGCTTGATAGATGCGCTCGCCCCAATCGCCTTGTGGGGTGAGCACCAGTGCCCGCCGATGGCCGTCTTGCCAGGCTTGAGCGGCAATTTGGCGGGCCTCGTCTTCGGGTGCCAAGCCAAATTGATAGAGGTTTTTGGCGATGACTTCTTGGTCGCGGTCGCCGTAGTTAAGTGCCAGTGTGGGCAGGGGCAATTGTTGCCGCTGTTGCAAGGCTTGCACATTGAGCTTGTTAAAGGGGCCGACCATGAGTTGTGAGCCATTCATCAAAGCGCGTTGATACGCAGTATCAATATCACCGACGGTCTGGCTATCTAACACCTGTACATACGGCGTGGCGAAGCCTTTACTGAGCGAGTCGTAATAAGCCGCCATAAAGCCGTCGCGCACAGCCTTGCCCGACTTGGACAGCGGGCCACTGAGCGGCAGCAGTAAGCTGACTTGTTGCGGTCGATTGGCGGCTAAATCGGCCAGCAATGCCAAGCTGCCAGGTAAGGTAACGGCGGCTGGGTGCATTGGGTATTGTTGGCGCCATTGCTCCACGTGTTGCAGGTGCTCATCTAGGGTGAGCTGCGAGTTTTTGCTGATCGCGGCGAGCTGCAGCCATTGCCCGAAGCGGCTGTCAGGGTAGCGCTCCGCCCAAGACAACAACTCCAGTTCACTCAACTGCAGCAAGCTCTGCCACAGGGCGTCATGGTTTTGCTGCCAGTAGCTTTCACTTAAAGTTTCGCTGATAAAATCGCGCTCTCGTGCGGCTTCAAAGAACTTACCTTGCAGCTCGTGCCAGCGTGCTTTGAACAGCCCCAAGCGTTGCTGTTGGTCGTCGTTTAAACGAATGCTGTGATGGCGTAAATAATTGAGGTGCTCGGCAGCAGCATCGGCATCGCTGCGATGCAAGGCATAGTCAGCGGATAATAAATGCCAGCGCAGCCTTTGAGCTGAGTTCAGTTCGCTGCTTTGTAGCAGTTGCAATTGCACCGCGGCATTGCCAAACTCGCCGCTGCTCAGCGCCTGGGCGACGGCGTCCAGCTGCTGATCCACCGATGGCTCGGCTTCGACGCTGGTCGTTGGCGCCACACTCGGTGAGGTGGCGCAGCCGGGCAATAGTACGATGGTCGGTAACACGGCCAGCAACAACAGACGGCGTGCCGTCGACCATGGGTTTCTGACCGGGCCGCTCCCGGCTAACAAAGAGTTTCCTCGCATGACTTCCGCTCAAGTGATTAATGCCGGCACCCTGTATGTGGTGGCCACTCCGATTGGCAATTTGGCCGACCTTAGCGACCGCGCGCAGGCGGTGTTGGCCGGGGTCGATATCGTCGCTTGCGAGGATACCAGACACACTCAGAAATTACTGCAGCACCTGGGGCTGCGCAAAGTGCTGTTATCGGTACACGATCACAATGAGAGCGATCGCATTCAGCAAGTGTTGGAGCACCTGCAGCAAGGGCGCTCCATTGCCTTGGTTTCTGATGCCGGGACACCGCTGATTTCAGACCCGGGTTACCGCTTGGTGCAGGCATTGGGCGAGCAAAATGTGACCGTGGTGCCTGTGCCTGGCCCAAGCGCCATTATTACGGCGCTGAGCGCTGCCGGTCTGCCCACCGACCGCTTTACCTTTGAAGGCTTCTTGCCACACAAGCGCGGCGCGCGTGAAGAAAAACTGCGGGCCTTACAGTACGAAGCCCGCACCTTGGTGTTTTATGAATCCAAGCATCGCATTTTAGAAACCCTGGAGGTCATGCAGGCCGAGCTGGGCAGTGAACGCCCGGCGGTGGTGGCGCGTGAACTAACCAAAACGTTTGAAACCTTTTATCGCGGGACCTTGGCCTCGGTGAGCTTGGATATCCAGCGCGACGCTGACCAGCAAAAAGGTGAGTTTGTGGTCATGGTCAGTGGCCATGACAATCCGCCGCCGGCCACCGACATTGATACCGACGCGCTGTTTAAGCTGCTGTTGCCCGAACTGCCCCCGAAAAAGGCGGCGGCCATTGTTGCCCAGCTGACCGGTGAAAATAAAAAAGCCCTGTATCAAAAAGCACTGGAACTGCAAGGCAAGGCCTGATAAAAGTCCGCGGTTTTCTTTGGCCTGGCAGCGGCTGTCAGGCTTTCTCCTTTGAGGTTGTTATGAATCATCATCCCTTGCGCTTTCACTTGGTGCTGCTGGTGGCCATGGCCATTTGGGGCAGCAGTTTTGTCGCTATGAAGCTGGTGGTGACCGAGTTGTCGCCGATGGTGGCGGTATTTTTGCGCATGTGCATCGGTCTGGCGGCTTTTACCCTGATGGCTCGCTGGGTGCTGAAGGGCTTTGAGTACCGCGCCGGAGACTGGAAGTATTTGGGTGCCATGGCGCTGATGGAGCCTTGTTTGTACTTTATTTTTGAATCGTGGGCGCTGCAGTACACCAGTGCTAGCCAGGCGGGCATGATTACCGCATTGCTGCCCTTAATGGTGGCGGTATCGGCCTGGTGGCTGTTCACTGAAAAAGTGCTGATGCGCCAATGGCTGGGGTTTGCAGTGGCACTGGTCGGCGTGATTTGGATGACGGTCGGCGGCGCCAGCACCGAGCAAGCGCCGAACCCGCTGTTAGGCAACTTTCTGGAGTTGCTGGCCATGGTGGCGGCGACGGCCTACACCTTGCTCATTAAGCATTTGACCAGTCGCTACTCGGCGCTGTTTTTGACCGCCATGCAATCTTTGATTGGCTGCGTGTTCTTCTTGCCATTGGCGCTGCTGTCGCCTTGGCCTGCGGCCATCAGCATGGAGGTATGGGCGACCTTGTTGTACTTGGGGGTGATCGTTACCCTGGGTGGCTATGGCCTGTATAACTATTCACTGAGTCACGTGAAAACTACGGTAGCGGCGGGCTATGTGAATCTCATCCCGGCATTTGGGGTTTTATTTGCTGTGCTGTTGCTGGGGGATCAGCTCACGATTGGGCAATGGGCCGGCGTGGCGCTGATTTTTGCTGGCGTGTATCTGAGTCGTGAGCACAAACCTGTGCCGGAGCCGACGGCGGATGTGGACCCGCCACCGATCACTCCGGGTTGAGCAAATGCCAGGTTGAGAAAATGCAGGGTGGAGCAAAGATAGACGGCGGCAGGCATTGCCGGTATAGTCCGCCGCCGGAGTTGGCCAGACAATCGCTGCCTGCATTGCAGGGGGAGGAAAGTCCGGGCTTCACAGGGTAAGGTGCCAGGTAACGCCTGGGGGGCGCGAGCCTACGGAAAGTGCAGCAGAGAGTAGACCGCCGATGGCTTTGCTAAGGCAAAGCACAGGTAAGGGTGAAAGGGTGCGGTAAGAGCGCACCGCGCGACTGGTAACAGCTCGTGGCACGGTAAACCCCACCCGAAGCAAGACCAAATAGGTTCCCTATAGGCGTGGCCCGCGCTGGGAACGGGTAGGTTGCTGGAGCCTGCGAGTGATTGCAGGCCTAGACGAATGATTGTCCACGACAGAACCCGGCTTACCGGCTGACTCCACTACTTACCTGATAGCGCCGCAGTATCTGCTGATATTGCGGCGTTTTCTTATACGCTTTTAACGCTTGGTTGAAAGCCTGCGCCAATGACTCTGCTTTGGGGTGCTGGCGAGAAAAGGCCATGTGGTCGTAGCCGACATCGACCGCGGGTTCAATAAAGCGAAAGCGATCCGTCAGGCCGAGGGCCTTAGCGTGATAAAGCAGGGTGGCTTTATTGCCTAAGCCGACCAAAGGGCGATCCCCCGTTAGGCGTTGTAATAGCTCTTGTTCATTATTGACCTCTACCTTGCGTAGAAAGTCAGCCTTGGCGTAGCCTTCGCCATGAAAGTAGCCGCGTACAGACAAAAATACGTAGTTGCGCCAGTCGCCAAAGTCACCGTTAAAGCTGGCTGGGAAATCTCCCGCCAGTGGATTAACCAGCAAATAGCTCGCCTCCACTAGATGTGGCTCATCGACATAAAGAGCGTATTGCTCACGCTCTGGGGTGCGAAAAAACAATACCACCATATCCAAACCGCCGGAGGCCAGCTCACGTTGTACGCGAGCAAAGGGCATGCGCTGGTACTTGAGTGTGTGGCCCAGCTGCTGCGCCAGTGCTTCGGCAATATCGATGGCGGCACCGGTAAGCTGATCGCCTTGTTGATAATAAAACGGTGGGTAATCGTAGCTGCCCAAGCCAACGGTCAGCTCGTCGGCCTGGCTCGTAAGATGAACACCTGTGCTGAGTAGCCATAGCAAGGCAAAGCGCGTGAGCATAAAGCCCCCTTGAAAGCATATCTCCTCAGTATAGTGGCTGAAGGGCAGCAGGCTTGAACCTGCTTGCGATCAGGGCTGAAAGTCGTGTTACAGGGTGACGGGTGAGATAAAACCTCGCGGTTTAATCGCCAATACCGAGCAGTTCACTGTACTCAGTACGGTTTCGGCTGTGTTACCGATAATCACACCAGGTACACCGCTGCGGGCGACGGTGCCCATCACCAGTAGGTCAGCCTTCTGTGCTTGGGTTTCTTCCACCAATTGCTGGCTGGCAATGCCACGCCGCAGGTGAGTGCTGGGTTGCAGGTACTGGTAAGTATCACTGCCCAAACGCTCGCGTAGGCGAGTGGTTAAGCCTTGCATGGAGACTTCGTGCTGCTGGTATGCCTGATCCAATAGGCGTTGTTGCGCGCGTTCCGGATCATCGGCCCACATGCTGACGAAGCCTGCCTCGGGCGCATCGTAAACACTGACGATATGAAGTGCAGCGAAATCAGATAAGCACACCGAGCTGGCTAGGCTGGCGATGTCATCATTGAGGTCGCGAGCTTCGTCTTCGTGGGCGGATAAATCGACCGCAGCGACAATATTCTGGTAATCGTCCTTATCGTCTGGGCGCAACAGCCAAACAGGGCACGGGCATTTACGCAGCAGGTGCATGTCGTCACTGCCGAGCCAACGATCAAGCCAGGACGGCGACTGTGCCACTTTAATCACTAGGTCATAGCCATAGGCCAGCACTGCCTGGATGGTTTGCACGTAGCGCTTGCCGATGGCTACTTTCACTGCAACCTGGCTGGCGTCATCAACGCGTTGCAACTGCTGTTCGATATGCTGCTGGCATTGCTGTTTTACCAGTTCGCGACGTTGTTCGGCATCGACGCTGATTAACTGGCTTAAATCCGGCAGCACCAGCAATAGCGTGAGATCTGCCTGTTGGCCTTGGGCCAGAGATAAGGCACGGCGAAAGGCCGCACTGTCTGGGTCAAAGTCGCGGTCAATGACGCATAAGATGTGATTGAAGTTCAGCATGGCTTGTTCCCTTGCGAAGCAGTGGCAGAGTTTGAATGGTCAGGCTGTGATGGAGTAACTGGCGGCAGTGTGTCTGGTGCTGTTAACTGCTGTTGCAGCACTTCTGCAGCTCTTTGCGCGGCATCAGTAAAGGGCTCTAACACGAGGTCGACTCCTAGATTTAGCAGCTCAGCGCTTTCCTGTGAGTGGTGCGAGACCATCGCCAAGCGCCCCGCAAAGCCTGCAGCTCTGGCTTGTTGTAACAGGGTTTTGCGTGTGTCTTCGGCCGTTAGCCCCAAGTGGTGCTGTGGCATGGTAGCGACCAGCCACTGGGCTTTGCCCAGTGGTAACTCAGATAAAAAAGCGGCATCGGTGGCATCGCCGTACTCGGCGCGAATATCCAGTTTTTTACTTTGGCGAATGGCTTTGGGATTAAAGTCGACACCCATAACGCGAATGCCTTGCTCGGTTAACTGACTGGCAAGGGCTGTTCCT
Source organism: Bacterioplanes sanyensis (assembly GCF_014652515.1). Taxonomy (GTDB): domain Bacteria; phylum Pseudomonadota; class Gammaproteobacteria; order Pseudomonadales; family Oceanobacteraceae; genus Bacterioplanes; species Bacterioplanes sanyensis. The sequence goes on from NZ_BMYY01000001.1 coordinate 109,089, forward strand.
AAGCGACCGAGGCCGATGATGATGATGTCATAGCCTTGGTCTTCGGTTTGTTCCAGATGACTTTCACGCGGTGCGCCCTCGCGCTCAAACCACCCCAGCCAGCGGCCAAGGAAGTCATACAAATGGTGCGAGTAGGTGATCATATAGGTCGAGGCGGCAATGGTGATGATGCCGACTAGGGTCACCAGGCCGAGAATGTCAGAGGTTAAATGTCCAAGGCTGATACCCATGGCAATGAAGATGAGTGAGAACTCGCTGATTTGCGCCACCGTTAAGCCCGCCAAAAAGCCCGTGCGTTTGCGATAGCCCAGCGCTCCCATGATGGCGAGTACGATTAACGGGTTGCCAATTAATACAAACAACGAAAAAACCAGGGCGCTAACAATATGGGTATCTAGGGCAGATAAATCTAACGCTGAGCCCAGCGCGATAAAGAAAAATAGCAATAAAAAATCGCGCAGTGGCGCCAGGCGTGCAGCGATGCTTTCGCGATAGGGGGTCGACGCTAGCGCCACCCCGGCCAGCAAACCACCGACTTCCATACCCAGGCCTACGAGTTTGCCCACGGCTGCAAATACCGCGGCTTGGGCCATGGCATAAATCATTAAAAGCTCAGGTGCGCGTGCCAGCATGCGTGTGAGCGGGTCAGCTAGGTAGCGCACAAAAATCACCACAAAGGCCAGCAGGGCGGTGGCGGATAATGCGACTTGACCTAGTGATTGCGAGTCCCCGCCTTTGCCGCCGCCGATGCCAATGGTCGCCAACACCACCATGGCGATGACGACGACTAAGTCTTGGACAATCAAAAAGCCCAGTGCGACTTGGCCGTGTAGAGAGTCAATTTCACCTTTATCCGACAGCAATTTGACGATGATGATGGTGGAGGAAAAGGTCAGCGCTACGGCCACATACACACTGGTAATGTGATCCAAGCCGAGGGCTAAGCCGATGGCATAGCCGACGCAGGAGGTAAACAGCACCTGGCCGAGGCCGGTCATTACTGAGACGCCGCCAATGGAACGAATCAGTTTGACGTCGAGCTTAATCCCCACCAAGAACAGCAATACGGCGATGCCAAGGTGGGATAACAGTTCGATTTTTTCGGTGGAGTGCACCACATCTAGGCCGGATGGCCCGGCGAGTAAGCCAACTGCGATCAAGCTGACGATGAGGGGTTGGCGCAGCAAAATGCCGATAAAGCCGACCACGGCGGCCAACATCATCAGCGCCGCAATTTCAGTAAAGGAGGAGTAGGTGACCCAGTCGAGCATGGTGATTCCTTGGTGTATTGAGCGCTTAGCTTAACCTTGCTTTGCTTTGACCATACTTGCTCTGCATCAGGCCTGTGATGGCATGATTGCAAGGAACTGTCAGTCGTCTATCAAGCTACTGCTAGTATCTGTGACGGTCAATTCGAGGGTGCTGTTATCTCTCACCCCAAAACGGCAGCAAAATGATACTGTTGAGGCTATGGCGGGCGGCAGCTGAGATGAAAGTCTTGGAGCACAAGTGCGGATGTTCGCCCGTAGCCACTGTTATGCTGGCGCTGGCGAAAGGGCGTGCTGATAAGGCAAAAAAAACCGGCAAGTTAATACTTACCGGTTTTTAGAATTTGGTAGCTATGACTGGACTTGAACCAGTGACCCCAGCATTATGAATGCTGTGCTCTAACCAACTGAGCTACATAGCCAAATTACTCTCAAGGGCTGTGCCTCTCAAGTGGCGCGTATTATGCGTTTGCTACTTTTCCCTGTCAACACTTTTTTGTGATGTTTTTCAAAGGCTTAACCTGCTGATGCAGCAGCCTTATGGCTGCTGCTCGCGATGGGCGGTAAATGCCGCTTGCTTGCTCTGATTTAGGCGAATGTAGTCGGCTAGAATACGGCCTGCCTCGGTCAGCAGTGCGTCCTCCACGGCATTTTCTTGTTGTGCTTCTTTGCTATCGCTGGCTTTGTCTGTGTCTGCTTTGGCTTCTGGTGGTGCGCCACTGCCCTCGACACTAGAGGTGCTGTCATCGGCTTCTTCTTCGAGCTCGTCTAGGCTTGCCAGCAGCTTCATGCCTTTGGCTTTGCGGCGCTCGTTTTCTAACGCTAGCTGACGCTGTTCTATGTCATCTTGCTCTTGTCGGCGACGTTTCTCATTGAGCGTCAGCTCGGTTTGGTTAGCCAGCTCTTCGCGCAGGGCTTTTTGTTGGCGTAGATAGCGAAAGTCTGGGTTGTCTTCAATGCGTTGTTGATGTGATTGACGCAGTGCCGGCAAAGCCTCTTTCAGGCTGCCAAAGCGCTGATGATCGGCTGGGCGAATGGCGTCCCATGGCAGGGCCTCCTCCAACGCACTTTCGCCAATTTTGTCTTTGTCGAACAAAGATGGGAACAAAATATCTGGGATCACCCCTTGGTGTTGGGTGCTATCGCCAGATACCCGATAAAACTTAGCCTGGGTGATTTTCAGCTGGCCGTGACCGAGCGAACGCAGAGATTGCACGGTGCCCTTGCCAAAGGTCTGTCCACCCACCACTAGGCCGCGGCCATAGTCTTGAATGGCACCGGCAAAGATTTCTGAAGCCGAAGCACTGAGACGATTTACCAACACCGTCATTGGCCCGTTGTAGAACACTTCTGGGTCGCTGTCGGGTAGCACCTCAATGCGGCCACGGCTACTGCGTACTTGGACCACTGGACCTTCTTCGATAAAGAGGCCCGTTAGGGTGACGGCTTCTTCGAGTGAGCCGCCGCCGTTGTTGCGTAAATCAATCACCAAGCCATCGATGCCTTCTTCTACCAGCTCACCCAATAAGCGTCGAACATCGCGCGTGGTACTGCGGTAATCCGGCTTGTTTTCCATGCGGCCTTTAAAGTCGATGTAAAAGGTCGGGATATCAATCACCCCTAAGCGTGTGACGTTACCGTCTTGGCCAGGGATCTCAATGATGTCTTTCTGTGCCGATTGCTCTTCTAATTTGACCTCATCGCGCACGATAGCGATTTCTTTGGGAGCTTGGGTGCCATCACTGGGTAGGACCTGCAGTCGCACCACGGTCCCTTTGGGGCCGCGGATCAGGTCGACGACCTCATCTAAGCGCCAACCGATAACATCAACGATGCTGCCGTCTTCATCTTGACCAACACCAATGATTTTATCCGTTGGTTTCAATGTGCCGGCTTTGTCAGCTGGGCCTGCGGGCACCAGTTTCACTACCTTGGTGTATTCGTCTTCACTTTGCAGCACGGCGCCGATGCCTTGCAGCGACAGCGACATGTTGATGTTGAAGTTTTCAGTGTTGCGCGGTGAAAAGTACTGCGTGTGCGGATCAAAGGCATGGGCCACGGCATTCATAAACAGCTGGTAGCCGTCTTCGGCGGTATTTTGATGAATGCGATTGAGCTGGTTTTGATAGCGCTTTTGCAGCAGTTCGATGATTTCTTCTTGCTCTTTGCCTGCCAGCTTTAAGTTCAACATGGAGTTTTGCAGGCGCTTGCGCCACAGGGCATCCAGCTCTGCTTTGCTGGTCGCCCAAGGGGCGTCTTCACGGTCGCGCTCTAGGGTTTCATCGCCGTCAAAACGGTACTTGTCGCCGTTGTCTTTCAGCTCACGCAATAAAAAAGACAGGCGCTCAGATACGCGCTGCTGCAAGCGATTGTACATAAAGAAGGCCGGGCGCAAATCGCTGCGGCTCAGGGCATCGTCGAGCTGATGGCGATAGCGGCGAAAACTGGCGACATCGGAGGCAATTAAGTAGCTGCGGGACGGATCCATTTGATCAAGCAGGATGTCCATCACGCGTTCCGATAAACGGTCATCCAGGCGCTGGTCATCGTAGTGACCGCGCAGTAAATGGGTCATGATTTGTTGCGTTACCCGCGCGTGCTGGCGGGTTGGATTCACCGGTTCAAAGGCAGTGCCGGGGGCGACATCGGGAATCAGTGCCTGGCTGCACAGGGCGATGCTGAGCAGTAGACTGGTGGATAAAGATTTCAGTAAAAAATGCATAATGGTCGCCATGTTCCTTATTGTGGGTGCTGTTTGTGCTGACCGCAGAGCATCGTTATCATGCCTACCCACGATGCTACGGGATCTACCAATGCCTGTCATCCTAGGCGCTGTCGCCTAGTTGCGTCGCTATTTTCCACGCCAACTCGGTTACGACCGCATAACCGTGCAAGAATTCCGGCTTGATCGTTCACTTCGGTAGTTACCAGTCGGTCGCGGAAAGTACCTCTTATCATTTGCAGGAGACTGTTTTGGCCCGAGTCAATCTTGAACTGCCCGACGCTTTTATCTATAGCACTCAACTGGACGTGCGGGTATCTGACATTAACTACGGCAACCACGTGGGCAACGATCGCATGGTGTCTTTGCTGCACGAGGCGCGGCTGCGCTTTTTACGCGAGCATGACTTTGGTGAGTTCAATATCGCCGGCCTTGGCTTGATCGTTACCGATTTGGTGGTGTCGTTTAAGGCCGAGTCGTTTGTTGGTGAGGTGCTCACGTTCCATTTGGGGTTGACGGATTTCAACAAGTACGGCTGCGATTTTATCTATCGCGTCGAAAACCAAGCGGATGAACGCGTGGTGGCGTTGGCCAAAATCGGCATTGTCTTTTTTGATTACGACGAGCGCAAGATCGCGCGCATCCCCAGGGTTTTTCTTGAGCGCTGCGCGCCGCATCACAGCGGCGACGCAGACGATTGAAAACTCAGCCCGCCTGCTGAGCGTCGAAGTAGGCGGTGATGAAATCGAGAAATGCACGGCTCTTATTGGCCAAATAGCGATTTTGCGGGAACACCACCTTGATGGTGCGCACTGGAATGTCGACCTCGCCAAACAACTCCACCAGTTCACCATTTTGCAGGTGCTTTTCAGCGATGTAGGTGGGCAATGCGGTAATGCCCATGCCCGCTAAGCAAGCCTCGTACACCAGGTCGATGTCGTTCACCGTTAGCTTGCGCTCAATGGTCGACAGGGTGAAACCATGGTCTTTTTCAAACTGGCGCAGCCAGTTAATGCGGGCATATTCCGCGTTGGCTACCACCAAGATACGGTGTTGTTGCAGGTCTTCTAAGGTGGCCGGGCGGCCCCATTGCTCTAAGTAAGCCGGCGACGCACACACGGCAATTTTTTGCTCAGCCACCGGTTTGGCGATCAGGCGGGAGTCTTCCAAACTGCCAATGCGCAGGGCGAAGTCATAGCCTTCTTTGACAATGTCTACCGGCCGATCCGAGATATGCAGCTCAAAGCTGATGTCTGGGTACTGCTCAGAGAAGTCGCTAAAAATGCGCGCCAGCTCACGGCGGCCGAAGTTAGACATAGCAGTGATGCGCAAGCGCCCACGCGGTGTAACATCAAAGTCGGTGACCAACTTTTCGGCTTCAGTAATCGATTCGAGGATGCTCTCGCAATGTTGGTAGAACAGTTGCCCCGCTTCGGTCGGGCTCACCGAGCGTGTGGTGCGGTTAAGCAGGCGCACGCCGAGGCGCTCTTCCAAGCCACTGATTTGCTTGCTCACCGCCGATGGGGTAACACCCAGAGCGTCAGCGGCATTGGTGAAGTTGCGCGAGCGAACAACGGCGACAAATGTTTGCAACGAATCTATGCGGGACATTGATGACTAAAACCTAAATAATGCAAATCGAATATCAGTATATTTAATTTTTAGGAAATAATAACCCGATATTCGACGCTGTTAGACTTTAGTCGCAATGCTTTATCGTATTTTTGCCTGAAGCTGTGAAAACCTTCTCATCGCGAATCACGTTTTTGCAACGCTTTTGCTACGGGTTTGCTACGGGTTTGCTGCGTAGCCGCCACGGCTGGCTGCTGGTGCAGGTTGATGATGCCAGCGCTGATGATCAGCACGGCACCTGCCCAGGTGGTCCATAACGGTACTTCTTGCCAAATCAGCCAGCCCATCAGTGCTCCATAAATAACCGCGCTGTAGGCGTAGACGCCAACCTTGCCCGTCGGTGCCAGGCGGTAGGCCTTGGTCAATGCCAGCTGGCCCAAGGTGGCGATCAGCCCCAGCAATAGAATCAACCACCATTGCTGTGGGCTCACGGGTTGCCAGTTCAGTACTGCACCGGGCGTTGAGATCAGCGAGGCTATCACACCGAAGTAAAACACAATGCGAGCGCTGGGTTCGGTGGCCGACATGCGGCGAATGCTCACTTTAGCCAGCGCTGCCAATACGGCGCCCAATAAACCGATCAGGGCCACGGCAGTGAACTCGGCATCACTGCCTGGGCGAAGAATCGTCACTACGCCTGCAAACCCTACCAACAGCGCCACCAAGCTGCGGCGTCCGGCAGGCTCGCGCAGCCATAACCAGGCCAGCAGTGGCATAAACAAGGGGCTGGATAATTTCACCAGAAAGGCTTCCGTCAGCGGCATATGGGCCAGTGCCCAGAAGTAGCAATACATAGCGCTGACGCCCACCACCCCGCGTAGCAAATGCCAATGCCATACTTGAGTGCGCAGCAGGTCGCGGCCGTGATGCACCACCAGCGGCAACAGCACGAAAAGCCCGGCGACATTGCGAAACCACAGCAGTTGTTCTGTGCTCAGGTCACTCGATAAGTGCTTGATCAGCGCCGCCATGATGGCGAGTAAGGCTTCACCGGCGAGCAAATAAGCAGCGCCGAGGCGCAGAGAGTGGTTCACGTTTCGGTTCCTAGGGCGCAGTGTGTGACTAAATGACCGTGGGTTGTGCTTGCGAATCTTGGCGTCAGCCCCCATTTGATTGGCATCGAACCGTGCAAATGGAGTGGCTGTGGATTGTACGCCAACGAAGGCGCGCCCAGCCAACTCGATGAATACTATTAGTTTTCAGAATTTAAATTTTTATTTTGTTGAATTTTTCTCATGTAACCACATATCTCACCCTAAGAGATGAATAACAGGAGACACCGCCATGCGAATGGATCGACTGACCACCAGCTTGCAAAACGCTCTGGCCGAGAGTCAGAGCTTGGCGCTGGGGCATGACCACAACCAAATAGACACCGTGCACCTACTGCTGTGCCTGTTGGAGCAGCCCAGCAGCTCGGTAAAAGATGTGCTGCGCCGTGCGGGCGTGCAAGTGCCGGCGTTAGAGCGCACCTTGCGCCAGGCACTCAGCGATTTGCCCACGGTCAGCTCGCCGGACGGCAACGTGCAATTGGCACCTGAGCTGGGCCGCATTTTGAACTTGGCTGATAAGGCTTCACAGCAACTGGGTGATCAGTACGTTTCCAGTGAGGTGTTACTGCAGGTCGCTCTGCAAGACCGCGGTGCCGCTGGCAAAGCCTTAAAAGAAGCGGGCTTAGACGAAGACAAAGTCATTGCTGCAATCAAAGACATGCGTGGCGGCGAAAGCGTCAGCGACGCCAATGCTGAAGACAATCGCCAGGCGCTGGATAAATACTGCATCGACCTGACCGAGCGCGCCGAAGCCGGCAAGCTTGACCCGGTGATTGGTCGTGATGATGAAATTCGTCGCACGGTGCAGGTGTTGCAGCGCCGTACCAAAAATAACCCGGTATTGATTGGCCCACCGGGCGTGGGCAAAACCGCTGTGGTCGAAGGCTTGGCCCAGCGCATCATCGACGGCGAAGTGCCAGAAAACCTGAAAAATAAACGTATTCTGGCGTTGGACATGGGCGCTTTGGTGGCCGGTGCCAAATACCGAGGGGAGTTTGAGGAGCGCCTGAAAGCGGTATTAAAAGACGTGGCCAAAGAAGAAGGCCGCATTGTGCTCTTTATCGACGAGATGCACACCATGGTCGGCGCTGGCAAGTCGGATGGCGCCATGGATGCCGGCAATATGCTGAAGCCTGCCTTGGCTCGCGGTGAGCTGCATTGCGTGGGCGCCACCACCTTGGATGAATATCGCGAGTTTGTGGAAAAAGACGCCGCCCTGGAGCGTCGTTTTCAAAAAGTGCTGGTGGATGAGCCCAGCGTTGAAGACACCATCGCTATTTTGCGCGGGCTAAAAGAGCGCTACGAAGTGCACCACGGGGTGCAAATTACCGACAGCGCCATCATTGCTGCGTCTAAGTTATCGCAGCGCTACATCACGGATCGCCGTTTACCGGACAAAGCCATCGACCTGGTAGACGAAGCGGCGTCGGTGATTCGCATGGAAATCGATTCCAAACCGCAGGAAATGGACAAGTTAGAACGGCGTTTGATTCAGCTGAAAATCGAGCGCGAAGCACTGCGCAAAGAAAAAGACGACGCCGCCAAAAAGCGTCTCAACGACTTAAATGAAGAGATCAACAAAGCTGGCACTGCCTACGTCGATTTGGAAGAGGTGTGGAAAAAAGAAAAAGCCTTGTTGGAAGGTGCCTCGCAAGCCAAAGAGCAGTTAGAAGAAGCCAAGCAAGAGCTGGAAACGGCCCGTCGCGCCGGCGATTTGCAAAAAATGTCGGAGCTGCAATACGGCCGCATTCCGGAGCTGGAAAAACAACTGGCCTCTGCCAATGAAGCCGAAAGCAGCGGTACCCAGGAGTTTTCTCTGCTGCGCAACAAGGTCACTGAGGATGAAATTGCCGAAGTGGTGTCTAAATGGACGGGCGTGCCGGTGAGCAAAATGCTGGAAGGCGAGCGCGAGAAACTGCTGCAAATGGAAGATATGTTGCAACAAGCGGTGGTCGGTCAAGCCCAAGCGATCAGTGCGGTGTCCAATGCCGTAAGGCGCTCACGCGCGGGGTTGAGTGACCCCAACCGGCCTAACGGCTCGTTCTTGTTCTTAGGGCCGACCGGGGTTGGTAAAACTGAGCTGTGCAAAGCACTGGCGACTTTCCTGTTCGACAGCAAAGACGCCATGGTGCGCATTGATATGTCGGAGTACATGGAGAAGCACTCAGTGGCGCGTTTGATTGGTGCGCCTCCTGGTTATGTGGGCTACGAAGAGGGTGGCTATCTCACCGAAGCGGTGCGTCGCAAGCCCTATTCGGTGATTTTGCTTGATGAAGTCGAAAAAGCGCATCCGGATGTTTTTAACATTCTGCTGCAGGTGTTAGACGACGGTCAGCTAACGGACGGTCAGGGCCGGCGCGTTGACTTTAAAAACACCGTGCTGGTGATGACTTCCAACTTGGGGTCGGACGTCATTCAAACCATGTTTGCGGACCAACCCTATGAAGCCATGCGCGATGCGGTGATGGAGATTGTCGGTGGCCATTTTCGGCCGGAGTTTATCAACCGCATTGATGAAGCGGTGGTGTTCCACCCGCTGCAAAAAGAGCAGATTCGCGGCATTGCCGACATTCAGCTGGATTTGTTGCGAGGCCGCTTGGCGGAGCGCGAACTGACGTTGGAGTTGAACGAGGCCGCCCTCGATCAGTTGGTTGAGGTGGGCTACGACCCAGTGTACGGCGCTCGGCCATTGAAGCGTGCCATTCAGCGGCGCATTGAAAACCCGTTGGCGCAGTCCATTCTGGCTGGCGAGTTTCCTCCGGGCAGCCATATCGTTGCGCAGGTAGAAAACGAGCAGCTGGTATTTAAACACCAGTAACAGGCGGTCACGGCCCACTCAGCCCGGCGATGCTGCAGCGTCGTCGGGCTTTTCTGTATACTGCGGGCCTATTCTCGCCACAGACCACGCCACGGAGGCTCTGTCATGTCACGCCTTGCTGTTTTTTTTGTCATTGCTTTGCTCAGTGCTTGCACGACGGTACCGGCACAGTCGCTGCGTCTGCCCATGAGTCAGACCAACCATTGCGCCGATCCGGTCGGTGTCACGGTTAAGCAGCGGGCATTAACCATTGCCCTGGGTGAGCGTCCGACGGCCGGCTATGGCATTGATGTCGTCGCACAAGAGGGGCAGGGCGATAGCTTAGCGCTGACCTACCGTGAACGCCGCCCTCAGCCGGGCATGATGCAGGCGCAAGTGATGACCTCGCCGTGTTTGCAGGTCATGCTGCCCAGTGGCTGGCAGCAAGTGACCGTTACCAACGCCGATAACGGACGCCAGTGGCAGTTGACGCCCAGCGACAGTATCGATAAGCGCATGGGGCAATAACGGTGCTGATATTGGGCATTGACCCGGGCTCACGCATTACCGGGTTTGGTGTGGTCAATGCAGTGGGGCAACAGTTGGAATATGTTACCAGTGGCTGCATTCGCTTGGGCGATGGCCCTATGCCTGAGCGCTTGGATAAACTGTTCAGCAGCATCACGGAACTGGTCGAACGCTACTGTCCACAGCAGTTTGCCATTGAGCAGGCCTTTATGGGGCGCAATGCTGATTCGGCCCTTAAGCTCGGTCAGGCGCGCGGGGTGGCCATTGTGGCTGCAGTGCGCCAGCAACTGGAAGTGGCGGAGTACGCGCCTCGTACCATTAAGCAATCGGTGGTGGGCAAGGGCAGCGCCAGCAAAGAGCAGGTGCAAATCATGGTGCGCCAACTGCTAAAGCTGCCGGGCACGCCGCAGGCCGACGCCGCCGATGCCCTGGCCATCGCCATTTGCCATGCCCATACTCATACCAGCCTGGTCCATCAGGCGGGGCTGAGACGCTTTGCCCGTGGCCGCTTGCGTTGACTGAACCGCACAGAAACCCTGCTGTCTGACGTGACAGCTCGTGCTAATCTGCGCTGACTGTCGTCAAGGATTTTCTTCTGCCTATGAAAAACCGCCGCTGTCCGTCGTTACTGCATATTTTTGTTATGTGGCTGGGGCTGTTGAGTGCCGCCGCCAGTTTGGCATTGCCTGCCTACCCAGGCGCTCGCCTCACCGATGAGCAGAGCACCCAAGCCTCCCATTACCGACTGGTGTTGTCGGAGTTGAAACGCTCGCAGGCGACTACGTTCGGCGAGCGCGAGGTGCGCTTAACCGGTCAACTGCAGCGCCGGGTGTGGACCATGCCGAGCGGCATCGAATTGCAGGAAGTGGTGCAGTTTTATCAGCAGCAGCTGGATGGAAAGCAAGTATTGTATCAATGCCAAGGGCTGGATTGTGGCAGCAGTCATTTTTGGGCCAACGAGGTCTTTTCTAACAGCCGTTTGGTTGGGCGTGAAAAAGACCAGTCGCTGATGGTGGTGATGTCGCCGCGCACGGCAGAGCTGAACGACATTTGGGTGGTGTACGCTGTGCGTCGGGCAACGCGACAGGTCATGGTGAACGTCGACCATATCGTTACCGGCGATGCCGTCGCCGGAGATGATTTAGAACGCAGTCGCATTGAACAGGTGTTAGCCGATAGTCATGGCTGGCTGCCGGGATTTGCCGTCAGCAATCAGCGCTTTGATGAAGATGCCAGTCAGGTGTTGGTGGATACCCTAAAAGCCTTGGCTCCTGGAGTTAAGCAGCGTTTGCATCTGGTGGTGCATTGCTACGATGCCACGGATATGGCGGAAAACATGCGCTGCTCTGAGCGCTTAGCGCAGCAACTGCGTGCGGCCGTGTTTGATGGCCAATACGATATCAACGTGACCGGATTAGGGGCTTTGACCCTGCCGCCGGGTGAGCGTTTGCAGCCGGCGCTGCGCTTTGTGTTTTGGCCGGGGCGACGCTGATGGCAAAAAAAACAGTCGCCCTGGCGCTGGGCAGCGGTGGCGCCCGAGGTTATGCCCACATTGGTTTGATCGATGAACTGGAACGGCGTGGCTACAACATTGTTGCTGTGTCTGGCTCGTCGATGGGGGCCATTGTTGGCGGCTTTTATTGTGCCGGCAAGCTAGAGCAGCTGCGTGAATGGGTCTGTGGCCTGAGTTATTTGGACGTGCTGCGCTTGGTCGATTTGTCGCTGCTGTCGAGCGGTGCTGTGCGCGGCGATCGGGTGTTTCGCCAACTCGGCGAAATGCTAGAAGGGCAGCAAATTGAGGACATGGCGCTGCCGTTTACCGCCGTTGCCACCGACCTGACGCGTAAAAAAGAAGTGTGGTTTCAGCGCGGCGATCTTAATCATGCCATTCGCGCCTCGGCGGCGATTCCCAGTTTGATCATGCCCGTACCCTTCGACAGTGGTAACGGCCGGCCGAGTTTGTTGGTAGACGGCGGTGTGTTGAATCCACTGCCCATCATTCCGTGTGTATCGGCTCATGCTGAGCTGATTATTGCCGTCGACCTCAATGCCAATACGCCGGTGCCGCCGGCGTTTCAGGCCAGTCAGCAGCCCAGCGCCGAGCAAAAACAGGACTGGTTCGACAGCGTTATCAGCAAGGCCAGCCAATGGTTGGATAGCAAATCCAGCGAGCAAGCCAATGAAAACCTCAGCAAGCTGGAAGTGATCAACCAGATGTTCGAGATCATGCAGTCGTCGCTGAGCCAATTCAAACTGGCCGGTTACCCGCCCGATTTGCTGGTGTCTATGCCGGCCGAAGCCTGTGAAATGTACGAGTTTTATCGCGCGGATGAAATGATTCGCCTGGGCCAGCTGGTGGCCGCCGATGCGCTGGATGCACTCGAAGCGGGCACCACCAGCCTTTATGGTAAGCGCCCGGGGTGAAGCCAGGCGGCGAAAGTATTACACTAAGCCCCCTTTTAACCGGCCGCTGGCGCCTTGCATGATTACCGACACACAGCTTCAATCGGCCGTTGCCGAACTTCACACTCTGCAGGATTTCATTCGTTGGGGAGCCAGTCAGTTGGCTGCCAGCGATGTGTATTTTGGCCACGGCACCAACACCCCGTGGGATGACGCCCTGGTGCTGGTCAGCCATGCCTTGCACCTGCCGTGGAACATGCCGTCTGAGTGGCGCACCTCTCGCTTGACCACAGAAGAGCGCACCCAGGTCGCCAGCCTGTTGCAAAAACGCATTAATGAACGCATTCCTACCCCGTATTTAACCGGCGAGGCCTGGTTTTGCGAGCACCCCTATTGGGTCGATGAGCGGGTGTTAATACCACGCTCTCCCATTGCTGAACTGATTAAGCAGCGCTTTGCGCCCCATTGGCCCACCGAGCGCCAGCCGCAGCGCATACTCGATTTGTGCTGTGGCAGCGGCTGCATTGGCTTGGCTTGCGCCTATGAGTTCGACCAAGCCCAGGTAGAGCTGCTGGATTTATCGTTTGATGCCCTGGAAGTGGCCGAGGCCAATATAGAGCGTCATCGCATGCAAGACCGGGTAGTGGTGTTGCAGTCGGATTTATTTGCCGCTGCCGAAGGTCGCTACGACATCATTGTGTCGAACCCACCTTACGTCGACGCCGATGATATGGCCTGTTTGCCAGCGGAATATCACCACGAGCCAGAAATGGCACTGGCCGCCGGCGCTGACGGTTTGGACTTAGTCCGCATCATGCTGGCTCAGGCACGCCGCTACTTGAACGATGACGGCGTCCTGGTGGTGGAGGTCGGCAATAGCTGGCCAGCACTGGCCGAGGCCTACCCAGACGTCGCCTTTGATTGGCAAGATTTTGAGCACGGCGGCCATGGTGTGTTTGTGTTACATGCCCGTCAGTTAGATGCGTTGGCAACCACCGAATAATTATTGATAAGCGGGTTATCGTATGTCCGGAAATACCTTTGGTAAAAGCTTTACCGTGACCACCTTTGGCGAAAGTCACGGCTTGGCGCTGGGCGCCATTGTTGATGGCTGCCCACCTGGCATTGAGCTAAGCGAAGCCGATCTGCAGGCCGACTTGGACCGGCGCAAGCCCGGCACTTCGCGTTACACCACCCAGCGTCGCGAGCCGGATCAAGTCAAGATACTGTCGGGCGTGTTTGAGGGCAAAACCACGGGCACGCCGATCGGCTTGCTGATTGAAAACACCGATCAGCGCTCGAAAGACTATTCCAACATCGCTGACACCTTTCGCCCAGCCCACGCCGATTACGCTTATAACCACAAATACGGCTTTCGCGATTACCGCGGCGGTGGCCGCTCGTCGGCACGCGAAACGGCCATGCGGGTAGCGGCGGGTGCCATCGCTAAAAAAATTCTCGCCGCTAAGGGCATTGAAGTGCGCGGTTATTTGTCGCAACTCGGGCCGATTAAAATCGAGCAGTTCGATTGGCAGGAAGTGCACAACAACCCCTTCTTTTGCCCCGATGCCAGCAAGGTCGAGGCGATGGAAACCTACATGACCGAGCTGCGCAAAGAGGGTAACTCGGTGGGCGCCAAAATCTCCGTGGTCGCCAGTGGCATGTTCCCAGGTCTGGGCGAGCCTATCTTTGATCGCTTGGATGCCGATTTGGCCCACGCGCTGATGAGCATCAATGCGGTGAAGGGCGTCGAGATCGGTGATGGCTTTGATGTGGTGGCGCAAAAAGGCACCGAGCATCGCGATGAGATGACGGCCGAGGGATTTTTAAGCAATCACGCTGGCGGTGTGCTGGGTGGCATTAGCACGGGCCAGGACCTTATTGCCCACATTGCTTTAAAACCGACCTCCAGCCTGGTGATCCCCGGCCGCTCCATTGATGCCAATGGCAACGAAATTGAGGTGGTGACCAAAGGTCGTCATGACCCGTGCGTGGGTATTCGTGCAACGCCCATTGCCGAGGCTATGATGGCCATCGTCTTGGCCGACCATTGGCTGCGCCATCGAGGCCAAAATGCCGATGTTAACGTCACTACCCCCGTCATTGCAGCTCAGGCACCTGGCCACGAGTGAGCACCCAAGTCCATGATGCGGCAGCCGACTGGCTGCCGTTTAAACGCCTGTCTTTGTTTTATGCCCTCTATTTTGCCTTGCTCGGCTGCATTGCGCCGTTTTGGGGGTTGTTTCTAGAGCACCGTGGCTTCGATGCCAGTGATATCGGCACACTGATGGCCTTGTTTGGGCTGGTGCGCATCTTGGCGCCGAATGTATGGGCCATGGTGGGCCGCCGTCAGACATCGCCGCTGCCGATGATTCGCCTAGCGGGGTTGCTGACCTTGGTCAGTTTCAGCGCCATTATCTGGGCGCAAAGCTTTGCTGCCATGGCGACGGTTATGTTGGCTTACGGCTTCTTCTGGGCAGCCATGCTGCCGCAATACGAGGCGTTGACGCTGCAGGCGGTGAAAGATCGCCTTGATGTTTACAGTCGCATTCGGGTGTGGGGCTCCATCGGCTTCATCGTTGCCGTGGTGGTGATGGGAGCGGTATTAGAACGCGTGTCGCTGGCTTGGCTGCCCCTATTTATGTGGCTGTTTATGTTGGTGATCTGGCTCAATGCCTGGAGTTTGCCGGCACGTCAGACTGAGCGCCAGCCGTCTGCTCATGGGCAGGGCAGTGTTTGGCAGACGTTGCGTCAGCGGCCAGTGTGGTTATTCCTGCTGATGACGGTGCTGTTGCAGGTGAGTTTTGGCCCTTACTACACCTTCTTTTCTATTTATTTAGAGCAGGCGGGCTACGGTCGTACGCCTGTGGGCCTGCTGTGGGCCTTGGGGGTATTGGCTGAGGTGGTGTTCTTCTGGCAGTTTCATCGCTTTATGCTGCGCTTTAGCTGGCGTAATTGGTTTGTGCTGGCGCTTGCTTTGACGGCATTGCGCTGGTGGTTAACGGCGTTACAGGTAGAAAACTGGTGGTGGTTGGTGATGGTGCAGTTGGCGCATGCATTTAGCTTTGCTGCCATGCACGCGGTGTCGATGCGCTACCTTCAGCATTATTTCCCCGGCAACTTGTTGGCCTCTGGGCAGGCGATTTATTCCAGCCTAGGGTTTGGCTTGGGCGGAGCGATAGGTGCCTGGCTGAGTGGGCTTTATTGGCAAAGCCTAGGGGGTGAGTGGGTATTTACTGCGGCCGCGGGTTTAGCGTTTATAGCCGCCTTGGTGGCGCTGGGCTTACCGAAGCGCCTTTAGGGGCAAGAGAGTCAAAAAATACCGGAAAAAGAAAAGGCACGGGTGTAAAAAGGAAAGGCAGGGGTGTAAAAAGGAAGGAGCCGTCACATATATTCTTTATAGGGATTACTATGAAAATTAATATAACTTTCGATATGACACCCGAGGAATTTCGTCGAGTACTTGGTTTGCCGGACGTAGCTGAATTTCAGCGCGAGCTGTTTGACCAGATGCTAAAACGTATGCATTCTGGCGAAGACGGCTATGACCCCATGTCTTTGTATCAGCCGATGATGCAAGAGGGAATGAATACCATGAATCAGATGCAGAAGATGATGTTCAGTATGATGTCTGGTTCTAAAGGCGGTGATAAAAATGAATAAAGTCGTCTAATAAATACGACAATTCAGGACATTTTTAACTGCCAATGTTACTGATCTTCCCGTCCATTCTAAAGGGCTAGTAACAAAGCATGATTTTAGTCAAGCTGTCGTTACTTTCGGTGGCGGTCGTCATCGAACTGTAAGATATACTCGGCTACCATCGGATGACCGATTTCGGCAATAGAACCTTTGAAGGAGCTAGACCATGCAAGAGAATATTTTGAACGCCTTTGCGGAGCAGGCTAAGACCATGTACGCACCTATGAGCAAGTTCAATACTCTGCTCGTGGATAACATGGAGAAGATGACAGACTTTCAACTGGGCGCGATTAAAGCCTACGCTGAAATGGGTCTGGATCAGATGAAAAAAGCCGCTGATGTTAAAGATACTGACAGCCTGCGCGCTTACACTGCCTCTCAGGCTGAAGCGGCGACTGCTCTGAATAAAAAAATCATGGAAGATGCGAAAGCCATGTCTGATATGGCAATGGAGTTTAAAACTCAGGTTGAAGGCATCATGGAAGAAGCGCGTACAACGGCATCCGCAACCGCAACTACCGCTGCAACCAAAGCGTCCTCTGCTAAGAAAACTGCCGCCTGATTGTTGGTGGCAGGTGCCGTGTGATGCACCCGGTCAACCCAACTGCCGGGTCTCACTGCACTAAAGGTCACCCTCGGGTGGCCTTTTTTATGGGTGAACTTTTCAGGGTGATGTATGAGCGTAGGGCAAAAGGAAGCGGTAGATACCGCGATTAAAGATTTTTACGATATGGCGCTGCGAGCCACTGAGCAATACAGCAGTGTGATGGAAAAGGTGATTAGTCAACAAACCTCAGCTGACGATCCCGCGGCATCAGTAATGAATGATTTTACCGATGCTTTTCGTGAGCTGGGTGAAGCCATGATGTCGAACCCACAAAAAATTGTGGCCGATCAAATGGAGCTGATGAAAAAGCAACAAGAGCTGTTTCAAAGCACCTTACTGCGTTTTATGGGCAAAGAAGCCGAGCCCGTGGTGGTGCCTGAACGTTCTGACCGTCGCTTTAAAGACGAGCAATGGCAAGACAACCCAGTCTTTGATTTTCTTAAGCAACTGTATTTGCTGCAGTCGCAAGCCATTATGAAAATGGTGCATGACACCGATGGTTTGAGCGATCATGCACGGCAGAAAGTTGAGTATTTTACCCGCCAGTACGTCAATGCCGTTTCCCCCACCAATTTTGCTGCACTGAATCCCGAAGTGATCCGCAAAGCCATGGAAACCGGCGGTGGTAGCTTGGTGAAGGGCTTAGAACAGTTGTCGGAAGACATGGAAGCCAGTGTCAAGGGTGCACTGAATGTTGCCATGACAGACACCAGTGCTTTTAAAGTAGGCCGCAATTTGGCGACGACACCGGGTAAGGTGGTGTATCAGAATGATTTAATGCAGCTGATTCAGTACACCCCCAGCACCGAAAAAACCTTTAAACGCCCCTTGTTGATCATTCCGCCATTTATCAACAAGTACTACATTCTCGACATGCGGGATAAAAACTCATTCGTGAAATGGCTGGTAGACCAAGGCCATACGGTGTTTATGATTTCTTGGGTGAATCCTGGTCCTTCATTGCGTGATAAAGATTTCACCGCCTACATGCAAGAAGGTCCACTGGCGGCGATAGACGCGATCGAAAAAGCCACCGGTGAGAAAGAAGTGAATGCCATTGGCTACTGCTTGGGCGGTACTTTGTTGGCAGCCACACTGGCTTACCTGAAAAAGAAAAAACAAGAGCCCATTAAAGCTGCCACCTTTATGGCTACCCTGACGGACTTTTCTCAGCCGGGTGAAATTGGTGTTTTCATTAATGAAACCGCTATCTCTGCTCTTGAAAAGCAAATGAATGCTTTGGGCTATTACGATGGCCGACAAATGGCGTTCAGCTTTAATACCCTGCGTGAAAATGATTTGTTTTGGTCATTCTTTATCAATAACTACTTGAAGGGCGAGCGGCCGGCGGCGTTTGATTTGTTGTATTGGAATACTGACAGCACCAATCTTCCTGCGGCGATGCACTCCTTCTATTTGCGCAATATGTATTTGCACAACTTGCTGATTGAGAAGGATGCCATTGAGCTGGATGGCGTTAAGTTGGACTTGCGCCAAATTAAAGTGCCCACCTACTTTATTTCAGCCGCGCAGGATCATATCGCTCTGTGGCAAGCCACCTACACGGGGGCAAAATTAATGGGCGGCAAAAACCGTTTTGTATTAGGTGGCTCAGGTCACATTGCTGGCATTGTGAACCCGCCTGAGGCCAATAAATATGGTTATTGGACCAATGAAAAAATTGCTGACGACCCTGAGGAGTGGTTCCAAGCCGCCACGAACCACGAAGGCTCTTGGTGGTTGGATTGGCAACAATGGGTGTTAAAGCAAGGCGATATGGATGAAGTGCCGGCGCGTCAGCCTGGCACGGGTGAGTTAAAAGCCATCGAGGACGCCCCAGGGCGCTACGTTAAACAACGCATCTTTGATGTCGTCACCAAATAGTACTGACCTCGGTATTTAACCCCCGCTCTGCGGGGGTTTTTCTTTTTTGGGGGCCACTGACGACTCTTCGGTTTGCTGGCTATGAGGTTTTCGCTATCATGCAGGCAGGGTCGCATGGCGATACCGCTTGTAGTCACCCGTACGCGGGCAGGATAAGGAACCCAGTGTGTCACAATTTGATCAGGAATCCGTGGTTTACGGCGTGATCCGTAATATTCCCAGCAGCGATGAATTTACCGCCCGGTTGCAAAGACGCACCAACTGGCGTGCCATCCAGACCCTGCCGTTGGGCGTTGATGACGAATGGACGCTTCTGTGCCGGGAAATGTTTTCTATGCCGGGCGAAGACCTGTTCAGTGGCACTTATCACTCACAGTTGATTCACTTCGCTGCCTCCTATAAGGCGGTTGAGTACGAATGGGAGCATTGGCTGTCACAGTTTGAGAACTTGCTCAAGGGCATGTACTGGGTATCGGCGACGGTGCACTTGGAAACCGAACTGGCGGGTAAGCATACCTTTAGCTGGGCGGTCGAGGCCGGTCATGAGCCTTCTGATGCTGAGCTGCGGATGAGCTGTGAATGGGAGCGGGAGGCTGGTTTTGCCGTTTGATGATGTGCCCGACCATGGCGTGATCGAGATTCCCTATCAGCGTTTGAGTGCAGACGCTCTAGATGGCGTATTGGCTGAGTTTGTTGGCCGCGAAGGCACAGATTATGGCGACTACGACGTCAGTTGGGAGCAGAAAAAGCAGCAGGTGTTAGTGCAGCTGCAGCAGGGCAAAGCGGTATTATTGTTTGACCCCGATGCCGGTAGCTGTCACATTGAAATGGCTGAGGTGGTGCGCCAGCACGGTCGACAGCCGAGTTAAGCAGTTGGAAGCAGTTGTGTTGGTGCTCAGCGTCTTGAGCAATGGAGGGGCGACATGAAGCCAATTACTGAAATTGAGCAACGGCGGCTCAGGCGTCGAGTGCATGAAGCCATTGCTGACATTGACGCGATGAAGGCGCAGTTGGCTGACATTCGCCGCTGCTGTCAGGAAATGTCGCAACTGATGCGCGAGATCCGCGAAAACGGCGAGCAGGCCCGTGAAGACATGCGTCGCCGCCAGTCCATCAAGCGGGTGATCTAAGCCCCCAATCTTGAGCGTTGACTTTTCTTCGAATCATATCCCTTAGCAAAAACCGACACGGTGCCAGTGCCTCCGCGACGCTGGTGGCAACAGGCAAGCCGTCGCCGTCGAGTTGCGCGGCGATAAGCTCGGCACACAAAGCTGCAGAGGCGAGTCCGCGCGAGCCATGACCAATGTTAAGCCACAGCCCAGGTAGATAAGGCATATCGTTTTGCGGTATGTGCTTGGCGTTGTTCACCATTGGCGCGAGCTGCTGCAGGGTGGCCTGGCTATCCACCACCGGCCCTGCCATGGGCAAATAATCGGGTGTAGTGCAGCGAAAACCAACGCGACCGCCACAGATCTCGGCCGTGTCACTGGTGATGCCAAAATCACTCAAATGTGCCAGGTTGGCCAAGTGATCTTGATCGCGTACATCTGGGTCATCATCGCGCAGATTGTAGGTGGCCCCCAAGCATAACTGCCCTGCATGGGCCGGCGGCATATAGCTGCGAGCGCACAACACCACCTGCGGAGATGGCACGCTGTCAGCGTTGAGCAGGCTCAATTGGCCGCGAATGCGCTTGATGGGCAAGTAGGCGTCCGGCAGCAGTGCCCGTGCGTCATACGCGTTGGCAACAACGACGTGGGGGCTGTGCCAAGATGCATCTTTGGTTTCTATCTGCCAACCACTGGCGCTGGCCGTTAAGGTCTGCACATCGCCTTGGTGCAGCCTAATGTTGGCATGTTGAATCAGAGCGTTGCAGTAGGCCACAGGGCTGACCCAGCCGGCTTTGGGAAAGAACAAGCCGCCGGCGGGTAGGCTGATGCCGGCGAGTTGGCTGGCTTGCTGGGCGTCAACGGCATAGAGCAGCTCAGGCGGTGGCTGCTGACGCTGCATAAAGCTGTGTTGGCGCTGTTGCTCTTTATCGCTGTAGGCCAGCTGTAAGACGCCGCACTGACGCCAGTGCGGATTGTCGGCGGCTGGGCCTAGCGTGCGTTCGACGCTGGCCAAGGCCGCGCCGTAGGCGCTGCGATAAAACTCACTGTGCACGGCGTTGTCACCGGCGGCAAGTTTGATGTACAGACCGCCTTGGGGGTTGCCTGAGGCCGCTTGGGCAACGCCCAGCCTATCAATCAAGGTCACACCATAACCGCGCTCTGCCAACGCTCTGGCAGTGCTGCAGCCGGCCAAGCCTGCGCCAATCACAGTGACCTGGCGGACGGTTGTGTGCTGTGTCGGTGTGCGTTGCCAGGGTTTTAATGCCAATTTGGCGGGCCGCTCCGGACCGCAGCTGGCTTGATAGGTGGCGCACAGCATGTCGCGTTTGCGGCCAAAGCCCGCGACTTTGCGTACCGCAAAACCTGCACCTCGCAAGCCACGCTTAACCAACCCTGCGGCCGTAAAGGTCGCCAATGTGGTGCCGGCGTGGCTGAGGCGACGCAGTTGTTTGAAGAGCTCGTCGTTCCACATGTGTGGATTTTTGGCCGGTGCAAAGCCATCCAAATACCAGGCATGCACCGGCCCTTGCAGCTCTGGTAAGGCATCGGCGATATCACCATACACCAGCGTGAGCCGGACGCGCTGCTGCGGCCAATGCAAATGATGCACGCCGGTAACGGCAACGGGGTACTGGGCGAGCAGTTGCTCGGCCAGCTCGCTGAGTTCAGGCCACAGCGCCAATGCTCGGTGCAGCTGTTCGCGGTCGAGGGGGTACTTTTCGATGCTGGTGAAGTGCAAATAACCTTGGCCGTGCTCAGCAAAGGCTTGCCAAGTGGCCAAGAAGTTAAGCCCGGTACCGAAGCCGGTTTCAATGATACGAAAGTTGCGCGGACAATCACTGGCGGCAAAGCGCTGTGGCAGGCCGTTGTGCTGCATGAACACATAGCGACTTTCGTTGAGGCCGTCGTCGACAGAAAAATAGGTATCGCCAAACTGGCGGGCGACAGGCTGGCCATCATCGCGCCAGTCGAGCTGTGCTGGGCCGATGGTCGAAGGGGTTTGGGAGCTCACAATAAGGTCTGGTCTGATGCGTTGCGTATTCGCCTTTAGTGTACACCGCGCATATTTCAGCAGACAGAGGCAGGTGTCGACTTTACCATGCTGGGCGGAGGCGGCGAGAAGGCCGTTGCTAGGCAATCAATGTTCGAGTTTTTCATGTTATATGACATTTTCTCCATCATGGCGCCTGTGTTGGCGTGTGCTGGCATTGGCTTTTTCTGGGCCCGCAGTGGCCACGGGTTTGATCCGGATTTTATTTCACGGCTGGTGCTGTATGTGGGGGCGCCCTGCCTGATGCTGTCGGTGATGGCGTCGGTGGAGTTGGATAAGCAAGCTTTTCAGCGCACAGCGCTGGCGTGCATTTTGGTGGCTGGTTTGATGGCGTTAGCGGGCAGCGTGATTCCGCGCTTACTCGGCCATGACGTGCGCGCTTTTTTGCCATCGTTTATGTTTCCCAATGTTGGCAATATGGGTTTGCCTGTGTGCTTGCTGGCCTTTGGTCAGGAGGGGCTGGCGTTGGCGTTGGCTTTTTTTATGGTGCTATCGCTGGCGCATTTTCCGGTCGGCATTTTGTTGGCTGGCGGGCGCCAAGCCGGCGGCTTAAAAGGGCTGCTGCGAATGCCGATTTTATACTCGGTGTTTTTGTCGCTGGGGTTATTGTGGTTTGACTGGCAGTTGCCTGCGCCTGTGTTTAATTCGGTCGAGCTGATTGGCGGCATGGCCATTCCTTTGATGCTGATTACCCTGGGCGTATCGCTTAGGCGTTTGCAGGTACGTCAGTGGCGTCAGGCGCTGTTTTACAGCGCGATGCGCATCGGTGGTGGTTTGCTGGTGGGGTTGCTGGTGGTATGGCTGCTGGGCTTAGAAGGCAGTGAGCGGGGCGTGGTGTTAATTCAGGCGTCTATGCCGGTGGCGGTGTTTAATTATTTGTTTGCTGAGCGCTTTCAGCGCGCCCCTCAGGCGGTGGCCGGCATGGTGGTGATGTCGACGCTGATATCGTTTGTGACCTTGCCGTTGTTACTGTACTGGCTGATTTAACTCAGCCAGTACATAAGTTGGAGAGCGGCTGATTTAACTCAACCAGTACATAAGTTGGAGAGCGGCTGATATAACTCAGCCAGCACGTAAGTCAGAGAACGGTTGATATAACTCAACCGCTACATCAGCCAGCTCGCGATGCCTATTTTAGGCACCTCTTTTAGGCATCTCTTTTAGGCATCTCTGAATTATTCAGCGGCGCCTTTAACAATCACATCTTTAATCACGATATTTTCAACTGGCTGATCGCGCATGCCGGTGGTGGTGGCAGCAATGCTGTCGACCACCTCCATGCCGGCAGTGACTTTGCCAAATACGGCATAGCCAAAATCGCGCACGCCATGGTTGAGGAAATCGTTGTTTTTAACATTGATAAAAAACTGGCTGGTGGCGCTGTCTACCACGGCGGTGCGCGCCATGGCAACGCTGCCACGTACGTTAGTTAGGCCATTGTCTGCTTCGTTTTTAATCGGCGGTAAGGTGGCTTTTTTACTCATTTTTTCGTCATAGCCACCGCCTTGCACCATAAAGTCGGCAATGACTCGGTGAAAAATCGTGCCGTCGTAATGGTCGGCTTCGACATAGGTGAGGAAGTTTTCAACGCTGATAGGCGCTTTTTCTCGGTCTAGCTCCAATACGATGTTGCCTGCCGTGGTTTGCAGCTCGACCACCACGGGTGTGTTTTCTGCATTGACCATGGCAGCAGTCAGTAGCAGGGCGGATGCGATATACTGGCGCATCTTGAATCCTCCGGAGATTAACAGTGAGTCACAGCAAAAGTACGGTAACCATTGTCTTTTGTGAAGGCTGTAAATGGTCATTGCGTTCAGGTTGGTATGCTCAGGAGCTGTTCAGCACATTTAAAGGGCAGTTGGCGGGCGTTCATTTAAAGCCAGGTGAGCAGGGCGAGTTTCAGGTTTGGGTCGACGATAGGCGCATTTGGTGTCGGCGTGAAGACGGCGGGTTTCCAGATGCAGCCGACCTTAAGCGCCGCTTGCGTGATGCGGCTCAGTTTGAGCAATCCTTGGGGCATTGTGAGTTGCCCGGCAAAGACTGAATCTGCCGGGCTTTGAGATATGCGCTGAAGCTTATACCCAGCTGCTGCTGCGTTTGCTGCGCAGGGCCGGCAGAACCAGACCGGCAAAAATGCCAATAACGACCAAGCCGCCACCGTAGATTAAATAGGTGTAGCGGTTGTCATCGCGCAGTTGAGCGTTTTCGGCGGTCAGGGCTTCTACCTGAATTTCTAAATCCTGGTTGCGCAAGGTAAGTTTTTTGGCTTTCTCATCCAGCGCCAGCGCATTTTCAGAGATCGCGGTAATGCGATTGAGCTCTTGTTGCAGTTCCATATTTTGCTGCTGCAGAGATTCAGAGCTGTTGCTGGTGCTGCTCAGTTGTTGCTGTAAATCGTCGCGCTGTTGTTCTGCTTGCTGCAGTTGCTCGCGTACCGATTCCAGCTCGCGCTGCGCCAGAATTAATTTTTCTTTGGCCACCGGCTCGTCATCCAAAAAGCGCGTCAGCACAAAGCCTTCATCACCTTTGTCGGTTTTGACCTTGGTGTAATCGGAATCTTCTGGCTGTTCGATAAGGATTAAATGCTCGCCACTTTGCAGCGATTTGATGATGCGATATTCCTGCCCTGGGCCGGTGCGCAGCGGCAACCATAACTCGTCTTTAACGTAGCGTTTCTCGACGGCCTGTGCCGCAGTGGTTAACAGCATCGCGGCCACAAAACTGATTAGATATTTCACCTGATGTTCCTCTCCGTGGGGTTACGGTAAGACTTTTTTGAACGGTTTTACCGTCACGGCTTGGTAGACGCCGGCTGCGACATAAGGGTCTTCATCTGCCCACTTTTGGGCGCTGGTTAGGCTATCAAACTCAGCGATCACCAAGCTACCACTGAAACCGGCTTCGCCAGGCTCAAGGCTATCGATGGCTGGGTGGGGCCCTGCTACCAGCAATCGCCCTTGCTGTTTGAGCTGCTCTAAGCGTTGCAGGTGCGCGGGTCTGGCACTCTGGCGTTGGCTGAGACTGTCAGCGACATCCTCGCTGATAATGGCGTACCACATGCTCATGCTATTGATCCTTTTTTATATCGGTTATCAGCGCTTATGTTTATGGCTTTTAAGTAAGCCCAGCGGCGATCATGGTGGGTAGACAACCCGCTCGCCTGAATGGCGCTCAGGATATACTATGACTTTCTATATTGCGAAATCAGGAAGTGTCAGCTTTGACTTCAGCCTTCGACCTGCATTGTCATTCCACCGCCTCTGACGGCAAATTACCACCGGCTGAACTGGTGGCGCGTGCCGCTGGCCAGGGTGTGACCACTTTGGCGCTCACCGATCACGATACCCTTGACGGTCTGGCCGAGGCGAGAGCCGCTGCGGCAGAACATGAAATACGCCTGGTGTCTGGCATTGAGCTGTCGTGCGTTTGGGGCGGCGCCACCATTCATATTGTCGGTCTGGATATGGACACGGATAGCGACGCCATGCAGGCGGCGGTGGCGGCACAACTGGAGGCACGCAAGCAGCGCTCAGTGGTGATTGCTGAGCGTTTAAGTCGGCGTTTGAAGGTGGATATTCCGCTGTCGCGAGTACAGGAATATGCCGGCGGTGAGCTGGTAGGGCGGCCACACTTTGCTCAGTATTTGCTCGATCAGCAATTAGTGCCGTCGATGGCGGTGGCGTTTAAAAAATACCTCGGCGCGGGCAAGCCAGGTGATGTTAAAGCTAATTGGCCAGCGCTCAGCGATGCCGTGCGTTGGATCGTCGATGGCGGTGGCATTGCGGTGATGGCCCATGCGCATATCTACAAAATGACCCGCACCAAATTAAAAGCTTGTATCGTTGATTTTATTGATGCCGGTGGCCGCGCGCTGGAAGTCAGTTATGGCAATATGGATGCTGATCAGCAAAGGCGCATGGTGGCGCTGGCTCAAGAGTTCGAATTACTCGGCTCCTGCGGCAGTGATTTTCATGGTCCTAATCGCTTTGGTATTGACCTTGGTGTGATGCCGGCATTTCCGGCAGACATCGAGCCCGTCTGGCAGCATTTTCGCAGTGCCTGACGTTTTTAGGAGTTCGTTTTGAGTCAGTTTTTTCAAATACACCCAGAAAACCCGCAGCCGCGCTTAATCAAGCAAGCGGCTGAAATATTACGCCAGGGTGGTCTGGCGGTGATTCCCACCGATTGTGCTTATGCCTTGGCGTGTCGAATTGGTGATAAGCGCGTCACCGAGCGGGTGCAGCGTTTGCGCCAGTTAGGTTCGAAGCACAACTTTACCTTGTTGTGTCGTGATTTATCCGAGTTATCGTTTTTTGCCAAAGTCGATAACAGCGAATACCGCTTATTAAAAGCCCATACCCCAGGCGCGTTTACTTTTATTTTGCCTGCCACGCGTGAAGTGCCGCGCCTGTTGATGCACCCGAAAAAACGCACCATCGGCATTCGCGTGCCCGATAACCCCATTGCCATGGCCTTGTTGGCAGAGATGGACGAGCCGTTGATGACCACATCGCTGATTATGCCAGGCGATGATTTGCCCTTGTCGGACCCGTACGACATTCGCCAAACCTTGGAGCATCAGCTGGAGCTGGTGATCGATGGCGGCTATTGCGGTTTTGAGGCCACCACTGTGGTCGACATGACCGAAGAAACCGCCGTCGTGACGCGTCAGGGCGCAGGCGACGCGTCGGCGTTTCTCTGAGTATCGCCTTCCGGTATCATGGCCAGCTTTGTGAACAGCAAGGCTAGCCATCATCATGAGTAAGAAACGGGTTCTTACCGGAATTACCACCACCGGAACGCCGCACCTAGGCAACTATGTGGGTGCCATTCGTCCGGCCATCGCCTCCAGCAAGACGGGTGACAGCGAGTCATTCTTCTTTTTGGCCGATTTTCATGCGTTGATTAAGTGCCAAGACCCCAAGGCCGTGCACCAGTCAACCAAAGAAATCGCTGCCACCTGGTTGGCGCTGGGGCTGGATCCTGAGCAGGCGACGTTTTATCGCCAGTCGGACATCCACGAAATTCCCGAGCTCAACTGGCTGCTCAGCTGTGTGTGCGCCAAAGGTTTGATGAACCGCGCCCACGCCTACAAGGCCGCCGTGGATGCCAACCTGGCAGAAGGCGAAGACGCCGATAAGGCCATTACCATGGGCTTGTTTAACTACCCAGTGTTGATGGCGGCTGACATCTTAATGTTCAACGCCGATCAGGTGCCGGTAGGTAAGGATCAGATCCAGCACATCGAAATGGCGCGCGACATGGCACAACGCTTTAATCATTTGTTTGCCAGCAAAAAACAGCCATTGCTGACTTTGCCCAACTATCAGGTGGATGAGCATGTGGCGGTCTTGCAAGGCTTGGATGGTCGCAAGATGAGCAAAAGCTATGGCAATACCATTCCGCTGTTCTTAACCGAAAAGCAGCTGCGCAAACACATCAATAAAATCAAAACCAACTTGCTAGAGCCAGGTGAGCCGAAAGATCCGGATGACTCAACTGTGTTCCAGATCTGGCAAGCCTTCGCCAGCAGTGAGCAAACGGCTGAAATGCGCCAGGCGTTTGCCGATGGCATTGGCTGGGGTGATGCCAAGGCCAAATTGTTTGAGCTGGTGAATGCAGAGTTGGCCGAGCCGCGTGAGCGTTACAACGACTTGATGGAACGCCCGCAAGATGTGGAAGACATTCTGCAAATGGGAGCTGACAAAGCACGAGCCATCAGTCGCCCATTGCTGCAACAGCTGCGCGAAGCGGTTGGTATTTATTCGTTGAGCCGCAGCTAAGTGTCGACCACTGAATCAGGTGCAGGACGTCTTCTGAAGGAGCCGGAATGACGACGGAAGCAGAGCCGCAGAGCACTCAGCAGCCCCCAGATCAGGCGCAGGTTCAACAGGCGCTAGGTCAAAAGGAAAGAGACCAGCAGGCAAGAGGCCAGCAGGAAATGCCGTTTGCACTGGTGCAAGGGCAGCCGATGACCCAGCTGCCGCTGGATTTGTACATTCCGCCCGATGCGCTGGAAGTGATCCTTGAGCAATTTGAGGGGCCTCTGGATCTGTTGCTGTACCTGATTCGCAAGCAAAACCTCGACATTTTGGAAATTCATGTCGCCGACATTGTCGACCAGTACCTGGCCTACATCGATATGATGAAAGCGATGCAACTGGAGTTGGCGGCCGAGTATTTAGTGATGGCCGCCATGCTGGCGGAAATCAAAAGCCGGGTATTGCTACCGCGGCAAAAAGACGCCGATGGTGAGGAGGAAGAAGACCCGCGCGCTGAGCTGATTCGCCGTTTACAAGATTACGAGCGCTTCAAAACCGCCGCCGAAGACTTGGATGCGTTGCCACGTTTGGAGCGCGACGTGTTTGTGTCGCAAGTGGATGGCCCAGAGCGCATTCAGGAACGCATTCATCCAGATATCGATATGCGCGAGCTGATGTTGGCCATGGCTGGCATCATGCGCCGTGCAGAACGCTTTGAGCACCACGAAGTGCAGCGCGAGCAGCTGTCTACCCGTGAGCGCATGTCACAGGTGTTAGATCAATTGCAAGGTGGCCACTTTGTTGCCTTTCGAACCCTGTTCGAGGTGGAAGAAGGCAAGCTGGGTGTGGTGGTCACCTTTCTTGCTATTTTGGAGCTGGTCAAAGAGTCGTTGGTGGAGTTGGTGCAACAAGAAGTGCTGGGGCCGATTTATGTGCGTGCCAAAGCAAGTATCACCGAGACTAGCGACATGGAGGCCGGCGAAATAGAGGCCAGCATAATGGAGAACGGCAGCGATGAGTCATGATCGGCCACCTCTGGCCAGTATTATCGAAGCGGTACTGGCTGCGGCAGGCACGCCGGTATCGCTGGAGCGCATGCAGTCGGTGTTTGAAGAGCACGAAGTGCCCACGCCGAAAGAGCTGCGCGAAGCCTTAGCGGAACTGCGCGAGCAACTGAAGCCGCGAGGCTTGGAGCTGGTTGAAGTCGCCTCTGGCTATCGCCTGCAGGTGCGCCCGGCGGTGGCGCCTTGGGTGGCGCGCCTGTGGGACGAAAAACCACAGCGCTATTCGCGTGCGCTGTTGGAAACTCTGGCCTTGATTGCCTATCGTCAACCCATTACCCGTGGCGACATCGAAGATGTGCGTGGCGTGGTGGTCAGCTCAAGCATTATGAAAACCTTGTTGGAGCGGGAATGGGTGCGAGTGGTTGGCCATCGTGATGTACCCGGCCGGCCGGCCATGTACGCCACCACGCGTCAGTTTCTCGATTACTTTGGGCTAGCAAGCTTAGAAGAGCTGCCCAGCTTGCAAGACATTCGCGAACTGGATGATGCCAATCGCAAGTTGCAGTTGGGTGATGATGCTGACGTGCGCAAAGACACACCGGGCAGCTATGAGTTCAGCAGCGAAGAAGAGGTGGAGCAGCGCGGTGCCGATGTGCTGGCGGAAACCGAAGAAGATCTCAACACCGCCGCCGCCTTGGTGGCCAAGGTCGAAGCCGGTGTGTTTAAGCGTGACGATGATGAAGATGCCACCGCAGCGCCAGATTTGCAGCAAGCCTTGGCGCGTTTGCAGGCAAAAGAGGATGAGCCTGCCACCGATAACAACACCGATGCGTCCGACCAAGATGGCGACGAGTCGGCCCCTAACCAAAATGAGTAATGCATGAACGAGAGAATTCAGAAGCTGCTGGCCGACGCTGGCATTGCTTCCCGCCGGGAGGCGGAACGCTGGATCGCGGATGGTCGAGTCACGGTCAACGGCGTTAAGGCACAACTGGGCGACCGTGCTGGGCGCGAAGACGTCGTCCGTGTGGACGGTCGTACGGTTAAATTGGCCGATGCGGGTCGCACGCGACGCGTACTGGCTTACAACAAGCCATTAGGCGAAGTCTGCACCCGCACAGACCCAGATGGCCGACCGACGGTGTTCGATCATTTGCCTCATACCCGCGGTGAGCGCTGGATCAACGTTGGCCGCTTGGATATCAATACCACTGGTTTGCTGTTGTTCACCACCGACGGTGAGTTGGCGAACAAGTTGATGCATCCATCCAGCGGCGTGGACCGTGAATATGCCGTGCGGGTGCGTGGCAATGTTGATGACGACATGATTGCGCGGTTAAAAGAAGGCGTATTGCTAGAGGATGGCATGGCGCGCTTTACCGACGTGCAGTTCTTTGACGGCGAAGGCCAGAATAAGTGGTTTCACGTGGTGCTGATGGAAGGCAAAAACCGCGAAGTTCGACGCTTGTGGGAAAGCCAAGGGGTAGAGGTCAGTCGCCTGAAGCGCGTGCGCTACGGTTGCATCTTTATGCCAGCCAACGTTCCGGTCGGCACCTGGGTCGAGTTGCAGCAGCGTGAAATCAACGATTTGGCCGACATGGTGGGTTTAGAGCGTAAGGCTACTCGACGCTTGGCGGGCAAAGAAAAGGAACGTTTTCAGCGCGTGCAAAAGCGTCAGAAAGTACGCCAAGAAGCCAAGCCAAAGAGGCGGACCAAAGCCCCTCGCTAACGTTTTCAACCGGGCATCAGGCGCTGATGACCCGGTTGCGTCCTCCGCTTTTGGCGGCATACAGCGCTTCGTCGGCGCGATGCAGCAAGCTGTCCTTGTCGTCATCGCCGCGCAAAGTGGCACAGCCCAGGCTGGCAGAGAGCGTGATGGGGCCTTGGCTTCCGCTTAACGTCAGGCCCGCGATGCCCTGGCGGATGCGCTCGGCAATGGTCTGTGCGCCCTCAGCGCAGGCGCCGGACAGCACGATGATGAACTCCTCACCACCATAGCGAAAACACATATCCGTTTGTCGAATCGACGCACTGATGCACTTCACGGTTTGCTGCAGCACCCGATCACCGCAGCTGTGGCCGTGTTGGTCATTGATCTGTTTGAACCAATCTAAATCCAGCATCAGCAGAGATAGCTGATGCTCGTGGCGCTTAGCGAGCTCGATTTCGCGTTTTAAGGTACGGTCCAGTGCTGCGCGGTTGCCGGCACCGGTTAATGGGTCACGAAAGGCGGCTGCTACGGCTGAGTGGTAGCGCAGCGCGTTGCGCACTGGGTACACCAACGTGGTGATGAGCCCTTCAATATTAGCCAGCTCGTGCTCGCGGAAGCGGGTGCTGCGCTGAAAGCTCAAATCGCCCATATAGTCGCCTTGGGTTTGCAGGCGATAGCTGATGCTGTGCACGCTTTGCTTGCCTTGGCTGAGTGTCAGCTCCTGGCGAGCATGATGGAAGGTCATGCCATCAATCAGTACGGCTTGCTGGATTTCGGTAAAGAAAATTTCCAGCAGTTGGCGCAACTCTAATGTGGTCTGCAGCTTGCCAGTCAGACGCAGCAAAAGCTCGGGCTGTAAGTCTGGGCGCGGCGCTAGCTCGCCAATGCTGGTGACGATTTTATCGTCATGAAGCTCTGCACGACTGTCGCTGTGTAATGGACTCACCATGAGTCACCTCATACTGATCGGGTTCTGAGCACTGATAAGCGAGTTCTGTGCCAGTTTCGATAGGCAGAAATATTCTATTAAAATCAAAAGGTTAGGGGGGGTAGATTAAATCTGGCGGCAAAAAGTTGGCTTTTTGACAGAAGTGTTTTTGTATTTTAAGTCAAATTGATGACTTGGCTTTGCGGCTCTGGCAACGAATTTCTGGCGTTTTTATTGCGGTGCGCTCATTCGTTGCCCGTTCTTCGGCAGACCTTGCCGCCGGCGGCAAGGATCTGCCCAGGAGGCTTACCCTTGGCTTGGTGCGCGCTTGGGTTGAGCGTCCAAGCCTTGGCCGTGGGTGCCAATCGAGTCGGGCGACATCAAGTGCAGGTACAACTCCATGATATCGGCCGGTGCGGCCACGGTGGATGGATCCTCGCCTGGAAAGGCGGCAGCGCGCATGGTGGTGCGCGTGGCGCCTGGGTTAATGCAGTTAACGCGAATTTGGCTGGTGTTCTCCAGCTCCTGCGCCAGCACTTGCATTAAGCCTTCGGTGGCAAATTTAGAAACGCTGTAAGCACCCCAGTATGCGCGACCTTCGCGGCCAACGGAGCTGGTCGTTAAAATGATGGACGCATCGGCGGGCGCTTTGCGCAGCAGTGGCACTGTGTGCTTGAGCAGAAGAAATTGACCGTTGACGTTCACCTGCATCACGCGCTGAAACGTGTTCCAGTCGTAGCTTTCTAGTGGCGCCCGTTGGCCGAGTACGCCGGCATTGAGTAAAGCGCCGTCGAGGTGTTCAAAATGCTGCTCGATCAAGTCGGCCAGTTCGCGAAACGCCTCTTCATCATTATTTTCCAGGTCAAATGGCAACACCGCCGGCTGCGGCAGATTTTCTGCCTCAATCAAATCGTAGGTGTCGTTGAGGGCTTCCTGGGTACGGCCCAGCAGCAGCACAGTGGCGCCGGCTCGAGCATAGGTAAGAGCCGCTTCACGGCCAATGCCGTAGCCAGCGCCGGTCACTAGAATGTTGCGTCCAGATAAAGGTTGTGTGGCAGTCATGTTGTCTCTTGAGAGTAGATGGATAACAGAGTGGTCAGATCAGAGGCGTGCTCCAACACGGCATCTGCGCCCCAGTGGTCGGCTGCGTTTGGCTCAGATAAATAGCCAAAGCGGCAACCCAGTGTGATCATGCCCGCGGCGCGGCCGGCTTCGATGTCGCGCTCGTGATCGCCAAGGTACCAGCATTGCTGGGGTGGAATGGCAAGGCGCTCGGCTGCCAGCAGCAGTGGCTCAGGGTGAGGTTTGGCGCGGCTGACATCGTCTGGGCAAATGACCAGCTCGCAGCCCAGAGGCATGCGCTCTAGCAGCAGCTCGGTGTAGCGTCTGGGTTTGTTGGTGACAATGCCCCAAGCAATGCCGTGTTGCTGCAATTGTTGCAACGCGGTGGCAAAGCCATCAAACAATGTGCAGGAGCGGCCGACCTGGTGCTCATAGCGATCCAGTAGCTGCTGGCGCCGTTGGGCAAACTCTGGATGTTGGTCGTCTATTTCCCAGGTCAGGTGTGTTAGGGCTGCACCGCCATTGCTGACTTGCGCGCGAATCACGTCGTCGGCCAGGGCGGTAAAGCCGCTGGCCTGGCGCAGCTCGTTAACCACGCCGAAAAAGTCCGGTGCGGTGTCTACCAAGGTGCCGTCAAGATCAAACAATACCGCTGCGGGGCGTGGCAGTGTGCTCATTGCGCTGGCCTTTGGCTGGCCATGAGATAGTTAACGCTAACGTCGCTCTCATCCAACTTATAAACCTTGGTCAGCGGGTTGTAGGTCATGCCGGTCATCTTGGTGACATCCAAGCCGGCTTCACGACACCAGTGCGCCAGTTCGCTGGGCTTGATGAACTTGTGGTAGTCGTGGGTGCCAGCAGGCAGCAAGCGCAGCACGTACTCTGCACCGATGATGGCAAATAAGTAGGACTTAGGATTGCGATTGATGGTAGAGAAGAACACCTGACCACCTGGCTTAACCAGCTCAAAGCAGGCTTTGACCACAGACGCTGGGTCTGGCACGTGCTCTAGCATCTCTAGGCAGGTGACTACGTCGAAGCTGGCAGGCTGCTCGGCTGCCAAGGTTTCGACCTCGATGCGCTGGTAGTTGACGGCAACGCCGGATTCCAACGCGTGCAGTTTGGCAACGCTCAGTGGCGCTTCGCCCATGTCGATGCCGGTTACCTCGGCACCGCGTTGCGCCATGCTTTCGCTCAGAATGCCGCCGCCACAGCCGACGTCGAGTACTTTTTTGCCGGCCAGGTGGGCGAGCTCATCGATAAAGTTGGCGCGCAGCGGGTTGATGTCGTGCAGCGGCTTAAATTCACTTTCTTTATCCCACCAGCGACTGGCCAAGGCTTCAAATTTGGCAATTTCAGCGGCGTCGACATTGCCGTTATCGGTACTAGGCCGATTTTCTGCGGTATTGGTCATGTTTGTCTCCACGAATCATTGAGCGCCAATGCGCTGTTGCCATTGCTTAGCTAACTGTAACAGTGTGTCGCCATCAAAAGCGGTGAGCTGGCCATCGCGCACTTTGCTGCGACCAGCAACCCAGACATGGCGCACGTGACGGCTGGCGTCGGTGTACACCAGTTGCGAAATAGGATCGAACAGCGGCTGTTGTGGCAGTTGATCAAGGGCAATGGCTTGCAGATCGGCGCGCTTGCCAACCTCGATTGAGCCGGTCTGTTGTTCGATGCCCAGTGCTTTGGCGCTGCCTAATGTAGCGCTGTGCAATGCCTGCCAGGCGGGCAGGGCGGCGGCGTCGTTGGCCACGGCCTTGGCCAGCATGGCGGCGGTTTTCATCTCGCCTTGCAGGTTTAAATCGTTATTGCTGGCGGCGCCATCGGTGCCGATGCCGACGTTGATACGGTGGTCGAGCAACTGCTGCACTGGGCAAAAACCGCTGGCCAGTTTTAAGTTGGACTCTGGGCAGTGCACCACAGAAGCACCGCTGTGCTGCAGCAACTGAATATCGCTGGCATCGATCTGAGTCATATGCACACAGCTGACTCGCTCGGTTAAAAAGCCCAGGTCTGCCAGCCGCTGACTGGGTCGGCAGCCACGTTGCTCCAGGCTTTGCTCAACTTCAAAGGCGGTTTCGTGCAAATGAATTTGCACCGGCATGTCGAGTTGGTCGGCGAGGGTAGTGATTTCTCGCAGTGGCTCATCCGATACCGTGTAGGGCGCATGTGGGCCGAGCCCGAAGGTCAGTAACTCGTGGGTGCGAAAGTCGTCGCGACAGGCGATGGCTTTGCGAATGTATTCATCGGCGTTTTGCGCAAAGTTGGTGGGAAAATCCAAAATGGGGGTGAAGATCACCGCACCCATACCGGCTTCAATGGCGGCTTCGGCGCAGGCGGCCGGATAAAAATACATATCGGCAAAGGTGGTGGTGCCGGAGAGCAGCATTTCGGCCATGGCCAAGCGGCTGCCGTCGCGCACAAACTCGTGATCGACCCAGCGCGCTTCGGCGGGCCAGATGTGCTCTTGCAGCCAGGTCATTAGCGGTTGGTCATCGGCCATGCCGCGGAACAAGCTCATGGCCGCGTGGCCGTGGGCATTGATAAATCCGGGCAGCAAAATTTGCTGGTCGAGTTGCAGTGTTTCTAAGGCCTGCCACTGGCAGTTGTGGCTGTCTTCAACGGCCACAATGGTGCCGTCTTTAATGACCACAGCTTGGTGTTCTGTGATGGGCTGACTGGGCTCGGCCATGGTGGCCAGCCAGCGGGCATGAATAATCAGATCCGCTTGCATAATACCTGCATCCTTTAACGTAGCGGCCAGTATAACCATGGTGCTGTTTAAGCGCAGCCATCTTACTGCTTTCACCAGCCATTGAGATGTTTTGTGCCACCTAGGTATCTATTTGATTTGTGGTATGATTCCGGGCTTCATTGCACAAGCTGGCAGTGCCTCTCGGCGCTGCTGGAGCATCAACAAGGACCGTATCACCACAGCCGCTAGAAGACGTCCGGTGATTCGCACAAACAGGCCGAAAACGTATGGGTGACATAGCCAAAGAAGTTCTGCCAATTAACATTGAGGACGAACTGCAACAGTCCTACCTCGATTACGCCATGAGCGTGATCGTGGGGCGAGCGTTGCCAGATGTTCGCGATGGTTTGAAACCGGTGCACCGCCGGGTTCTACATGCCATGAATGTACTCGGCAACGACTGGAATAAACCGTACAAGAAATCCGCCCGTGTGGTCGGTGATGTGATCGGTAAATACCACCCACACGGTGACTCGGCGGTATACGACACCATTGTGCGGATGGCGCAGGACTTTTCCATGCGTTACCTGATGGTGGACGGTCAAGGTAACTTCGGTTCTATCGACGGCGACTCCGCTGCTGCGATGCGTTACACCGAAGTGCGCATGGCCAAGCTCAGCCACGAAATGCTGGCCGATATCGACAAAGAAACCGTCGATTGGGTGCCCAACTACGACGGCACTGAGCAAATTCCAGAAGTGCTGCCAACGCGCGTCCCCAATCTGTTGGTGAATGGTTCTTCGGGTATCGCCGTGGGCATGGCGACCAATATTCCGCCACATAACCTGACTGAGGTTATGAACGGTTGCTTGGCCTTGATCGATAACCCAGATCTCGACATCGACCAGTTGATGGAATACATCCCGGGTCCGGATTTCCCGACGGGGGCCTTTATTAACGGCCGCGATGGCATTGTTGAGGCTTACCGCACTGGCCGTGGCCGCATTTACATGCGCGCCCGTCATCAGTTCGAAGAAAACGACGCCAGCGGCAAAGTCAGCATTGTGTTCACCGAAATCCCGTACATGGTGAACAAGGCGCGCTTGATTGAAAAAATCGCTGAGCTGGTCAAAGACAAAAAGCTCGAAGGCATTACCGAGCTGCGCGACGAATCCGATAAAGACGGCATGCGCGTGGTGGTGGAGCTGCGTCGCGGCGAAATGCCCGAGGTGGTGCTGAACAACTTGTTCGCCCAGACCCAGCTGCAAACCGTGTTTGGCATCAATACCGTGGCGCTGGTCGACGGTCAGCCGAAAACGCTGAACCTCAAGCAGCTGCTGGAAGCCTTCGTTAAGCACCGCCGTGAGGTGGTGACTCGCCGCACCATTTATGAACTGCGCAAAGCACGTGAGCGTGGCCACATCCTCGAAGGTTTGGCGTTGGCGCTGGCCAATATCGACCCGGTCATCGAGCTGATTAAATCCTCACCCACCGGTGCTGAGGCCAAAGAGCGCTTGATTGCCACGGCTTGGGAACCAGGTGATGTGCTGGATATGCTGGAGCGCGCCGGCGAAGACGCCTGTCGTCCAGATGATTTGCCAGAGCAATATGGCTTCCGCGATGGCCGCTATTACTTATCGCCAGGCCAAGCTCAGGCCATTCTTGATTTGCGTTTGCAAAAACTGACCGGCCTTGAGCATGAAAAACTGATCGAAGAGTACCAGCAAAAACTGGAAGAAATCGCCGAATACCTAGACATTCTGGCCAGCTCTGAGCGCCTGATGCAGGTGATTCGCGAAGAATTAGAAGCCGTTCGTGCTGAATACGGCGACGAGCGCCGCACTGAAATCATCGCGGTGAAACGTGACTTAACCATGGCTGACCTGATCCCAGAGGAGGATCTGGTGTTGACCCTGTCGCACAGTGGCTATGCCAAAACCCAGCCATTGTCTGCCTATCAGGCTCAGCGCCGTGGTGGCAAAGGCCGCTCGGCAACGGCGGTGAAAGAAGAAGACTTTGTTGAACACTTGTTGGTGGTGAACAGTCACGAAACCGTCTTGTGTTTCTCTGATGCTGGCAAGGTGTATTGGCTGACGGTGTACGACATTCCACAAGCCAGTCGCGCGGCGAAAGGCCGTCCGATTGTGAACTTGCTGAACCTGTCAGAAGGTGAGCGCATCACTGCTATTTTGCCGGTGCCGGAATACAGCGCTGACCGCTACGTGTTTATGGCCACCGCCAAAGGCACGGTGAAGAAAACCACCTTGGATCAGTTCTCGCGCCCACGCTCCAGCGGTTTGATCGCTTGTGAGCTGGATGACGGCGATTGGCTGGTCGGCGTAGCCATTACCGATGGCAGCCAGGATGTGTTGATTCTCAGCGATGCCGGCAAAGCCGTGCGCTTTAAAGAATCCGATGTACGCGCCATGGGCCGTACGGCACGCGGTGTGCGTGGTATTCGTATGGGCGATGGCCAAAGTGTGATCTCGCTGATCATTCCTCAAGAAGGTGGCTCGGTGTTAACGGCTTCCGAGCGTGGCTTTGGCAAGCGCACCGATGTGGAAGAATTCCCGACCAAAGGGCGTGGCACTCAGGGCGTGATCGCCATGGCCTGCAGCGAGCGCAATGGCGCCTTGGTAGGCGCTGTGCAGGTGTTCAGTGGTGATGAGGTCATGCTGGTGAGCGACCAGGGTACCTTGGTGCGCACCAGTACCGACGGTGTGTCACAACTGAGCCGCAACACCCAAGGTGTGACCCTGATTCGCATTGCTGACGGTGAAAAACTGATCGGTGTTGAACGTATTTGTGAAGCCGATGACGGCGCCATTGGGTCTGAAGAAGACCCGGATGCTGCGCCAGCTGAAGGCGCTGATGGTACTGATGGGGATAGCCCAGCAGCGGATAACCAGACGGAGCAGTAACACAATGACGCGCGCACATAACTTTTGCGCTGGCCCTGCGGCACTACCGACCGCCGTGTTGGAACAGGCGCAGCAAGAAATGGCAGATTGGCACGGCAAAGGTCTGTCGATCATGGAAATGAGCCACCGCAGCAAGGAATTTGTTGCGGTGGCTGAGCAGGCCGAGCAAGACTTGCGCGACCTGTTACAGGTGCCGGCCAACTACAAAGTGCTGTTTATGCAAGGCGGTGCCAGCAGTCAGTTTTCGATGGTGCCGCTGAACTTGCTGGGCGACAAAGCGCAGGCGGATTACATCAACACTGGGCAGTGGTCGAAAAAGGCCATTGCCGAAGCCAAGCGCTACTGCGACGTCAATGTGGCGGCTAGCACGGATTTCGCGTCGGCGCCGGCTCAGGCTGATTTGCAGCTCAGTAGCGATGCGGCGTATGTGCATTACTGCCCCAATGAAACCATCGGCGGTGTGAGTTTTGACTACATTCCGCAAACCGGTGATGTGCCTTTGGTGGCTGACTTTTCCTCATCGATTTTGTCTGAGCCTTTGGATGTGTCGCGCTTCGGCCTGATCTACGCCGGTGCACAAAAGAACATAGGCCCGGCAGGGTTGTGCGTGGTCATCGTGCGCGAGGATTTACTAGGCAAAGCCCACGCAAACACGCCGGCGATGCTGAATTACCAGACGGCGGCGGATAACGGCTCCATGTACAACACGCCGCCGACGTACAGCTGGTATTTGGCCGGCTTGGTGTTTCAGTGGTTGAAGCAACAGGGTGGTCTTGAGGCTATTGGGGCTGTCAATCGCCGCAAAGCGGCGAAGTTGTACGATTTTATTGATGGCAACGACTTTTACGCCAACCCGGTGGCCATTGCTAATCGCTCCATTATGAATGTGCCCTTTACCTTGGCCGATGACAGCTTAGATGCCGCCTTCCTGGCCGAAAGCACCGCTGCAGGCCTGCTCAACTTAGCTGGGCATCGCAGTGTTGGCGGCATGCGTGCCAGCATTTACAACGCAGTGTCTGAAGCCGCGGTGGATGCCTTGATCGATTTCATGGGCGACTTTGCCCGCCGTTATGGGTAAAGAACATGAGTGAAGCGGATGAGCTGGGCGCCCTGCGCGATCAAATTGATGCCATTGATCAACAGATTCAGCAGTTAATCAACGAACGCGCCCGCTGTGCTCAGCAGGTCGCTGAGGTGAAGCAAAAATATTGCTCGCCTGGTGAGTCGGTGGTGTTTTATCGCCCTGAGCGCGAAGCCCAAGTGCTGCGCAAGATCATGGCACGCAACGGCGGCCCGTTGGGCGATGAGTCCATGGCGCGCTTGTTCCGCGAGGTGATGTCGCAATGCCTGGCACTGGAAGAGCCGCTTACCGTGGCGTATCTGGGGCCTGAGGGTACCTTTACCCAGCAAGCGGCGGTCAAGCATTTTGGCCATGCCGTCAGCTGTGTCGGTCAAATCTCCATTGCTGATGTGTTTCGTGAAGTTGAAAGCGGCGCCGCCAACTTTGGCGTGGTGCCAGTGGAAAACTCCACCGAAGGGGTGGTGACCCATACCCTCGACAGCTTTGTGGAATCCAATTTGCTGATTTGCGGCGAAGTCACACTGCGCATTCATCACCACCTGCTCACCTCGAGCCCTGAGACGAGCGTGACGCGGATTTATTCGCACGCCCAGTCTTTGGCCCAGTGTCGTTTGTGGCTCGATCAAAACTACCCCAATGTTGAACGCATTGCGGTGGCATCGAATGCGGAAGCGGCGCGCCGTGCCAGCCAAGAGCCGGGCGCGGCTGCCATTGCCAGTGAAGCAGCGGCTGAGCTGTATGCGCTGAAGCCGGTGCACGCCAACATTGAAGATCAGCCAGACAACACCACGCGTTTTTTGATCGTTGGACAGCAGCCAACGCAGTCCAGCGGTGACGATAAAACTTCTATTTTGGTGGCCAGCCGCAACGAACCCGGTGCGCTCTATCACGTGTTAGAGCCGTTTCATCGTGAGGGCATCAGCCTGACACGCATTGAAACCCGGCCATCGCGCAGCGGAACCTGGAGCTACGTGTTCTTTATCGACTTTGAAGGGCATCGCGACGACGCAAGCATCGTTCCCTTGCTGGCAGAAATTCAAAGCAAAGCCGTCGACTTTAAATGGCTGGGCTCTTATCCAAAGGCAGTATTGTGACGACTCTGACTGATTTGCTCACCCCCGGAGCGAAAGCTCTGCACCCTTATCAGCCCGGTAAGCCTGTGTCTGACTTGGCACGGGAAATGGGGCTTGATCCGGCTTCCATCGTCAAGCTGGCGAGTAACGAAAACCCCCTTGGCCCAAGCCCGATGGCGCTGGCTGCGATGCAAGACGTTGGCTCGCTCAGTCGTTACCCGGATGGCGGCGGTTTTGAGTTGCGCCAGACCTTGGCGGAGCAGTTAGAGGTGGAGGCTGCGCAGATCACGTTGGGCAACGGCTCCAGTGACTTGCTGGATTTTGTTACCCGTATTTTTGTGCAGCCGGGCGATAACATCGTTGTCTCCGAGCATGCCTTTTCGCTGTATGGCTTAAACGCCACGGCCGTTTCGGCAGAGGTGCGCGAGGCACCCGCCAAAAACTTTGGCCATGACCTGGATGCCATGGCCGCTCAGGTCGACGAACGGACACGCTTGGTCTTTATTACCAACCCTAATAACCCCACTGGTACTTGGTTATCTGAGGCCGAGATTCGTGGGTTTTTGGCGCAGTTGCCAGCGCATGTGATCACCATTTTGGACGAAGCCTATTTTGAGTTCGTCGATGAGGCGGAGTACCCAAATGGCGTGCGCTTGCTGGCGGATTTTCCACGCTTACTGGTGACGCGCACCTTTTCTAAAGCTTATGGCTTGGCTGCCTTGCGGGTGGGCTTTGGTGTTAGCAGCAGCGAAATGGCAGCGCTACTAAATCGTGTGCGGCCGCCGTTCAATGTCAATGCGCCCGCGCAAGCAGCGGCGGTGGCAGCGGTGAAAGACCAAGCCCATGTGCAGCGCAGCATCACTGCCAATCGCCTCGGTATGAAACAGCTGATCGGTGCATTTGAGCAGCTCGGGTTGGATTATTTGCCATCGGTGGGCAACTTTATTTGCGTACGTTTGCAAAACGCCGTTGAGATAAATCAGGCGTTGCTGCGTCGTGGCGTTATCGTGCGAGCGTTAGGCGGTTATGGCATGCCGGAATACTTGCGTGTTTCCATCGGCACAGAAGCGGAAAACAAGCGCTTTATCGACATGCTGACTGAGGTGTTGCAACAAGGCGAAGCGGTGTGACGGTGCAGTTAGGACGAGTCGCCGTTATTGGTTTGGGTTTAATCGGCTGTTCTTGGGTAAAAGCTCTGCGCGAAGCCGGGGCGGTGCAGTCGGTCGCTGGCTTTGATCGCAATCTCGATTCCATGCAGCAGGCGCAGCACGTCGGCATTATTGACGATTACAGCGAGCAGCTGGCCGAAGTCGCTGCGGATGCCGATTTTATTATTGTATCGGTGCCGATTAAGGCCGTGCGTGAGGTGTTGGCGCAGTTGCAGCCGGTGGTGAAGGCCAGTGCCATCTTGACCGACGTCGGTTCGGTGAAAGGCTCCGTTGCCGACGATGTGGCAGCGACGTTTGGTCCTCAGTTCGATCGCTTCGTACTAGGGCATCCCATTGCCGGTTCTGAGCGCAGTGGTGTTGAAGCCGCAGATGCCAGTTTGTATCAGCGCCACAAAGTCATCATTACCCCGCAGCCTCATACCGATGCGCAGGCGCTGCAAACCGTGATTGCTGCCTGGCAGCTGGCGGGTGCTGATATTGAGCAGATGGAAGTGCGTCATCACGATGAGGTGCTGGCTGCCACGAGCCATTTGCCGCATTTGCTGGCCTACAACCTGGTCGATACCTTGGCCAGTCGCGATGAAAACCAAGAAATTTTCAACTACGCCGCTGGCGGCTTTCGCGATTTTACCCGCATTGCGGCCAGCAGCCCGATCATGTGGCGGGAT
Organism: Bacterioplanes sanyensis; assembly: GCF_014652515.1. GTDB lineage: Bacteria > Pseudomonadota > Gammaproteobacteria > Pseudomonadales > Oceanobacteraceae > Bacterioplanes > Bacterioplanes sanyensis. Next base: position 150,926 of record NZ_BMYY01000001.1, read on the forward strand.
ATCTTTTCTGCCAACCGCGAGCAAATTCTGGCGGTGTTGGATATGTTTCAGCACGACCTTAGCCAACTCAGACAGAGCATCGAGCGTGACGATCAGACCCAGGTAATGGGCGTATTGACCCGAGCCAAAGTCGCGCGTGACCACTTTTCTAAAATGCTGGCCCGCAGGGCCTATGTTGAGCCTATGAAAACAGCCACTATTACCTACGTTGCCACGCCGGGGCAGGCACTGAGCGGTCAGTTCCGTGTGCCGGGCGATAAGTCGATTTCTCACCGTTCGATTATGTTGGGCTCGCTGGCCAAGGGCGTGACCGAAGTCAGCGGTTTTCTGGAAGGCGAAGACAGTCTGGCGACCTTGCAGGCGTTTCGCGATATGGGCGTTGTGATCGAAGGTCCGCATCGCGGCCGCGTCACCGTTCACGGTGTTGGCATGCATGGCTTGCAACCACCGCCAGGGCCTTTGTATTTGGGCAATTCTGGCACTTCGATGCGCTTGCTGGCAGGCTTGATGGCGGGTCAGAAATTCAGCGTTGAAATGACCGGTGATGAATCGTTAAGCAAGCGCCCAATGGGCCGCGTCGCTGACCCGTTGGCGCTGATGGGAGCCAGCGTGGACACCGCTGACGGTGGCCGACCGCCGATGCGCATTCGTGGCGGTGCCGAGCTGCGTGGCATTCACTATGACTTGCCGATGGCCAGCGCCCAGGTAAAAAGCTGTTTGCTGCTGGCAGGCTTGTACGCCGAGGGTGAAACCTCGGTCACTGAGCCGGCGCCAACGCGTGACCACACCGAGCGCATGCTAAAAGGCTTTGGCTATGAGGTGCAGGTCGAGGGTTCAACGGCGACGGTCACAGGTGGCGGCGAGCTGACGGCATGTGACATCGACGTACCGGCGGATATTTCCTCAGCAGCCTTCTTTATGGTGGCGGCCAGCATCATGCCAGGCTCAGATATCACCTTGGAGCATGTCGGCATTAACCCGACTCGCATCGGTGTGATCAATATTCTTAAAGCCATGGGCGGCCACATTGAGGTGCTCAATGAGCGCGAAGTGGGCGGCGAGCCGGTGGCGGATATTCGCATTCGCAGCGCCCAGTTGAAGGGCATTCATATTCCTGAAGATCAGGTGCCGCTGGCGATTGATGAGTTCCCGGCGTTGTTTGTGGCCGCCGCCTGCGCCGAGGGTGAAACCATTTTGACCGGCGCAGAAGAGCTGCGTGTTAAAGAAAGCGACCGCATTCAAGCCATGGTCGATGGCTTGGTGACGCTGGGTGTCGATGCCAAAGGCACGGATGATGGTGCGGTGATTCAAGGCATGGGCGCTGACGGTCAGTTTGGCGGTGGCGATATTGTCACGTATCACGACCACCGCATTGCCATGAGTTTTGCTGTTGCCTCGCTGCGTGGCAGTGCGCCGATTCGCATTTTGGACTGCGCCAACGTCGCGACTTCGTTCCCTAACTTTGTTGAGTTGGCCAATGGCTGCGGCATGTCGGTTGCTGTGGTCGAGGAGGAAGCATGAAGGTAATCACCGTCGATGGCCCATCCGGCGCTGGCAAAGGCACGGTATGCGCACGCTTGGCGGCGACGTTAGGTTGGCACCTGCTCGATAGCGGTGCTTTGTACCGCATCACTGGCTTGGCCGCTGAGCGCCAAGCGGTGGAGTTAACCGATGAACAACGAGTCGCTCAGGTGGCGGCGAATTTGGACGTGACCTTTGAACCGGGCAAAGACGGCGTGGCTGTCATTCTTGCCGGTGAAGAAGTAACGACGACCATTCGTACCGAGGAAGTCGGTAGCTTGGCTTCTCAGGTAGCGGCTTTGCCGGCGGTACGAGATGCCTTGTTGCAACGTCAGCGTGACTTCGCCCAAGCCCCCGGTTTGATTGCCGATGGCCGTGATATGGGCACCGTGGTGTTCCCGGATGCCGGTGTCAAAGTGTTCCTCACGGCGAGTGCCGAGGAGCGCGCGCAACGGCGTTTTCGCCAGTTGACTGAAAAGGGAATAAGTGCTAGTTTGCCCGCCCTTATCGAAGACATCCGAGCTCGCGATGAGCGTGACAGCAACCGCAGCGTCGCGCCATTAAAGCCTGCCCACGATGCCGTCGTCATCGACAGCACCTCCCTTAGCATTGACGAGGTCTGCGATCAACTGATGGCCCGGGTACAACAGGCAGGACTGATCTGAGATAAAGTGAATGCGTTGGTCAGCACAGCGAGCGCATTCAGCTTTGACTTTAACTAACTCCAAATGTCTGACCATTTGGACTGCGCGCAGGGTCCGTCCCTGGGCACTGACTGAGACAGGAATTATCCATGAGCGAAAGCTTTGCTGACTTATTTGAAGAATCCTTAAAAGAACTGGACATGCAACCGGGCTCAATCGTTACCGGTACCGTTGTCGACATCGACAGCGACTGGGTAACGGTGAACTCTGGCTTGAAATCAGAAGCCGTGATCCCACGCAGCCAGTTCCTGAACGAAAGTGGTGAACTGGAAGTAGCCATTGGCGATGAAACTCAGGTGTCTCTGGAAGCTGTTGAAGATGGCTTCGGCGAAACCAAACTGTCTCGTGAAAAAGCCAAGCGCGCAGAAAGCTGGAAAGAGCTGGAAAAAGCCTTCGAAGCTGACGAAATGGTTACCGGTATCATTAACGGTAAGGTTAAAGGTGGCTTCACTGTTGACCTGAAAAACATCCGTGCCTTCCTGCCAGGTTCTTTGGTTGACGTACGTCCAGTACGCGACACTGCACACCTGGAAGGCAAAGAGCTGGAATTCAAAGTTATCAAGCTGGACGCCAAGCGTAACAACGTTGTTGTTTCTCGTCGTGCCGTGCTGGAAGCTGCGAACTCTCAAGAGCGTGAAGAGCTGCTGGCGAGCCTGCAAGAAGGTCAGTCTATTAAGGGTATCGTTAAGAACCTGACTGACTACGGTGCCTTCGTTGATCTGGGCGGCGTTGATGGCCTGCTGCACATCACCGACATGGCGTGGAAGCGCATCAAGCACCCAAGCGAAATCGTTGCAGTTGGTGACGAAATCGACGTTAAAGTGCTGAAATTTGACCGTGAGCGCAACCGCGTTTCACTGGGTCTGAAGCAACTGGGCGACGATCCTTGGGTGAACATCACTCAGCGTTACCCAGAAAGCGCGCGCGTTAAAGCTCGTGTTACCAACCTGACTGACTACGGCTGCTTCGCGGAGCTGGAAGAAGGCGTTGAAGGTCTGGTTCACGTGTCTGAAATGGACTGGACCAACAAGAACATCCACCCAAGCAAAGTCGTTCAAGTAGGCGACGAAGTGGAAGTGATGATCCTGGACATCGACGAAGAGCGTCGTCGTATTTCTCTGGGTATCAAACAGTGCACCACTAACCCTTGGGAAGACTTCGGTACCAAGTTCAACAAAGGCGACAAGATCAGCGGTAAGATCAAGTCAATCACTGACTTCGGTATCTTCATCGGTCTGGACGGCGGCATTGACGGTCTGGTTCACCTGTCTGACATCAGCTGGAACGACAGCGGTGAAGACGCAGTTCGCAACTTCAAGAAAGGTGACGAGCTGGAAACCGTTATCCTGTCTATCGACCCAGAGCGTGAGCGTATCTCACTGGGCGTGAAGCAGCTGGAAAGCGATCCGTTCTCTGAGTACGTGGCAGAAAACGACAAAGGCGCGCTGGTTACCGGTAAAGTAACTGCAATCGATGCGAAAGCAGCGACTGTTGAACTGGCCGACGGTGTTGAAGCGACTCTGCGTGCTTCAGACATCAGCCGTGACAAGGTTGAAGATGCGCGCAACGTATTGAACGAAGGCGATGAGGTTGAAGGCCTGATCACTTCTGTTGATCGTAAGAACCGCACCATCAGCCTGTCTGTGAAAGCCAAAGACAGCGCTGAAGATCGTGCCGCTCTGAAAGAGCAGCGCGTGAAAGCTGAGCAGGAAGCGACTGGTCCAACCACCATCGGCGACCTGATCAAAGAGCAGCTGAACCAGCAATAAGTTCGGTTGTTAGAAAAAACCCGCTTCGGCGGGTTTTTTTATGCCCGCCATCCTTGGCGGGCACCCTTCGGGCCATCGCCGATGGCGATGTTGATGCTGGCTCCATGCCATCATGCTATGCCCGCGTTCCTGGCGGGCACCCTTCGGGCCGCACTGAGGTGCGTTCATCAACGCTCCCGGCGTTGCTGTATGGATAGCGTCCGTGCTATCCACCCTTTGGGCCGCACTTGCGTGCGTTCATCAACGCTCCCGGCGTTGCTGTATGGATAGCGTCCGTGCTATCCACCCTTCGGGCCATCGCCGATGGCGATGTTGATGCTGGCTCCATGCCATCATGCTATGCCCGCCATCCCTGGCGGGCACCCTTCGGGCCGCACTGAGGTGCGTTCATCAACGCTCCCGGCGTTGCTGTATGGATAGCGTCCGTGCTATCCACCCTTTGGGCCGCACTTGCGTGCGTTCATCAACGCTCCCGGCGTTGCTGTATGGATAGCGTCCGTGCTATCCACCCTTTGGGCCATCGCCGATGGCGATGTTGATGCTGGCTCCATGCCATCATGTTATGCTGGCCATCCTTCAAGCCATCGCCCATGTCGATGCTGGTTCCAGGCCATCATGCGATACCCGCGTCCCTGATGTGTGTTCCTCGAAAAGCACCATTGAAGCAATGCGGCGGTCGCCGAGTGGAGTCCCTCAAGCGTTCAGTGGGGGTGTAATTAGCTTTCTTCGTGCCAAAAATCTTCTCAATCACTCTTTGATGCCATCTTTTATAGAGGGAAAAGTGCTTATAACGCTCGGTTTTACGGGGTTTAGAGGTCAAAACCTGCCCTGTTGATTTTTTAGACACTGATTGCTTGCAAATCTCTCAGGCTAACTGCATGATTTAACTGGATTTATTCTCAGACCATGGGCGCATGGAGGGACATCCAGTGACTAAATCGGAATTAATCGAGCGAATCGTATCGCGTCAGCCACAGCTGTCGAGCAAAGATGTGGAGTTGGCGGTGAAGGCTATGTTGGATCATATGTCGCAGACATTATCATCTGGCGATCGCATAGAAATTCGTGGCTTTGGTAGCTTTTCGTTACACTACCGGGCGCCACGGATAGGGCGTAATCCAAAAACCGGTGAGACGGTTGAGCTGAAAGGCAAGTTCGTGCCACATTTCAAACCCGGCAAAGAACTGCGTGATCAGGTCAATCACACCATGGAAGTCGAAGCCTGAAGAGAACGTTATGAGACAACTCAAAGTGGGCATCAGCATTGTGCTGTTTGTCCTGGTGTTGGTGTATGCCATTGCCTTTTCCGCCAACAACAGTGAAGCGGTGGCAGTGGATTTACTGACCGGTGCCGTTATTGAAGCGCCCTTGTCATTGTGGCTTGGGGCAGTGTTGCTGCTGGGCGCCATCGCCGGCTATTTGTTATCTTCTCTCGGCAAAGCCAAGCAAGTATTTGAATTGCGCCGTTTGCGGCGTGAAGTCAAACAGCTGCAAGAGCGAGCGTCCAAACCTGGATTATGATGGATTCCGCCCTGGTATACCTGTTGCTGTTGGCCGGTGTTGCCATCGGCTGGGGCTTTGGGTATCGATTTGCACGCCAGAGCAAACCTCCTGAACCCGACTGGATTCCCAATGTTGAGCTGTTGTTAGCAGAAGCTAATGACGTTGCGCTGGAGCGTTTTCTCAATGTTCCACAGCTCGATGACGATGCCCTCGATTTGCTGCTCAAACTCGGCCGCAGCCTGCGTGAAAAAGGCGAGGCGGACCGCGCCATTCATCTTCACCAGTCGCTGTTCGCACGCACCGATTTGCCCAAGCATTCGATGCAGGCGCTGGAGCTTGAGTTAGCGGTGGATTACGCCCATGCCGGTTTGCTCGATCGGGCTGAGCGCTTGTTTTTAGAGCTGCTCGATAGCAAAGGACGGGTGCAAGAGAAAGCCGCTTTTGCTCTGGTTGAGCTGTATGAAGAAGAAGGCGATTGGCAGCAAATTCTCGATCTGCATCAGCGCAAAAAACTCCCCAGCGATGACACGATTGCGCGCCGGGTTGCCCATGCCGCATGCGAAATGGCTGAGCAAGCGCGCCAGCAAGATGATTTTCTCGAACTGCACAAGCTGTGTAAGCGTGCCCTTAAGGTGGATCCGCATTGCGCTCGAGCCTGGGTGGTGCAAGGCGATTTAGCGCATGTCCAGGGTGAGTTGCGCGAAGCGGTGCGCTGCTATTTGCGCGCCGTGGATGTCGATGGTCAGGCGATTATTCATACGCTGGAGCCGATGGTGGATTGCTTTCGCCAACTGCAGGACCTCGATGGATTAGAGCGCTATTTGGGCCAACACTGGCGCGACACCCACTACGTACCGGCCCTAATTGCTCAGCTCGAATGTGAGGCAGAGCAAGGCGATGCGTCGGCTGCCATCAGCCAGTTGCTGCAGGAGTTAACCACGCAGCCTTCCAATCAGGGCTTTTTTGCCTTGGTGGAGCTGGTGATGCGTCATCGCCAACAGTTGGATAAATCGCAGCTGCTGGTGGTCTATGGTATCCTGCGCCGCATTGTAGAGAGCGAACCTAGGTTCGTATGTAATCACTGCGGCTTTAAGGCAACCGAACCTCACTGGCGCTGCCCCAGCTGCAAAAGCTGGTCGACCTTGGGCTCGTTCGTGCCTCAGCCGCCCGTTGCCAGGCTGAAACTATGACCTCATCCTCCTGCACCTCCCCTGTGGTGGTCGCTTTGGATTATTCCAGTGCCGATTCTGCACTGTCTCTTGCTAAACAACTGAATCCCCAACAGTGTCGCGTTAAAGTCGGCAAAGAGCTGTTTACCAGCGCTGGCCCCAAGGTGGTCGAAGCACTGCAGCAGCTGGGCTTTGATGTGTTTCTCGATTTGAAATTTCACGATATTCCCAATACCTGTGCCAAAGCGGTGGGCGCAGCGGCGGATTTGGGCGTGTGGATGGTGAATGTGCACGCCTCGGGCGGCATGCGCATGATGACGGCGGCGCGTGACGAGCTGGAGAAGAAATCCCATCAGCCACTGCTGATTGGCGTCACCGTGTTGACCTCGATGGAGCAGGTCGATTTGGCCGGCATTGGCTTGGATGTTGAGCCGCTGACGCAGGTGGAGCGCCTGGCGCGTTTAACGCAGCAAGCTGGGCTGGATGGCGTGGTGTGCTCGGCCCAGGAAGTGGGTTTGATTCGTGAAGCTTGCGGCACTGAGTTTTTGACGGTGACGCCCGGGATTCGACCAGCCGGCAGCGCGCAGGGCGATCAGCGCCGGGTGTTAACGCCACAGCAAGCTAAGGAGCAAGGCGTAAGTTATATGGTGATTGGCCGCCCGATCACTCAGGCGGCGGATCCGGCGCAAGCCTGCGCCGACATTGTCAGTTCACTGAGTGCTTAATCGCTCAGTAGCTGGTCAATGACCTGCTCTAAATTGGCAACGCTGCGCTCAACGTGGTGCAGCTTGTCGAGGCCAAACAGGCCGATGCGAAAAGAGCGGTAATCCTCGCCTTCATCGCACATCAAAGGCACGCCCGCTGCGGCTTGCATGCCCAATGCAGCAAATTTGCTGCCATTTTGCATCGCCGGGTCGTCGGTGTAACTGACCACCACGCCCGGTGCTTTAAAGCCGTCGGCAGCCACACTGATAATGCCTTTGCTCTCTAGCATTTCCCGCACGGCTGCACCGAGTGCCAGTTGCTCATCACGGACTTTATCAAAGCCGTATTCTTTGGTTTCCAGCATGGTATCGCGGAACTTCAGCAAGGCATCGGTGGGCATGGTGGCGTGATACGCGTGGCCGCCATTTTCGTAGGCCTGCATGATCATGTGCCACTGCTTGAGGTTGCAAGCAAAGCTGCTGCTTTGGCGCTGTTCCATCTTTTGAGTCGCGGCTTCGCTGAGCATCACTAAGGCCGAGCAAGGTGAGGCACTCCAGCCTTTTTGCGGCGCGCTGATCAGCACATCGACGCCGATGGCTTTCATATCTACCCACAGCGTGCCCGAGGCGACGCAGTCGAGTACAAACAAGCCGCCGACCTTGTGCACCGCATCGCTGATGGCTTTAAGGTAATCGTCTGGCAATAAAATACCGGAGGCGGTTTCAACGTGCGGGGCAAACACCAGGCTTGGGCGCTGGGCTTCGATTTCAGCCACGACTTCGTCAATTGGGGCTGGGGCAAAAGGAGCCGTGGCATGCTCACTGGTGCGGCGAGCTTTCATCACGCTGCAGGAGGCGGGAATATCGCCCATTTCAAAAATCTGGCTCCAGCGGTAGCTGAACCAACCGTTACGAATGACCATGCAGTCTTCGCCATGGGCGAACTGGCGGGCAACGGCTTCCATGCCATAGGTGCCGCCACCGGGCACGACAACGACATGAGCGGCGTTATACACGTCTTTTAAGGTGGCTGAAATATCGCGCATGACTTGCTGGAATTGCTGCGACATATGGTTCAAAGAGCGGTCGGTAAAAACCACGGAATATTCGAGCAGGCCGTCTGGGTCAACGTCGGGTAGCAGGGCAGCCATGGGCACTCCTGTAAAGTGGGTAAGGGGTTGTAGAAGGCCACACATTAGATAAGAAATTGTCAGGTCAGTAAAGTTGGGCGACTTTTTAGCAAGTCGTTGCCTGTCGTTGCCGCCTTGCAAAGCAGCGCAGCTGTAAAATATGGCTTAGCCATCAGAAGGGGCGCAATTATGCGGATTGGGCGTTACAATGCCGGCGTTAACGCACACTAAGAGATCAAAGATTTATGGAAGCGACCGAACGTGATTTTTACGCCCGCGATGAAGAAGACCAGCAAGCTTTTTTAAGCCAAACCTGGTGCAACGAGTGCATGCAGGCCGATTTGGGCATGAAAGAGCCGCGTGAATATGAGCTGGACGGCGTGGTGTACATCGAAGGCAAGTGCGTGAAGTGCGGTGAGCCTGTGGTGACGGAAATCGCCGATGACGATACCGATGGTGATTGGGACGACGAAGCCGAGTAGTCGCCGTAACGCCAAGCACGTTAAGGGCAGCCATTGGCTGCCCTTATTGTTTCCCATTCACTGATCGCGGTGAATGTAGCTAAGGATTTCCACCACTTGCTGTGGTGTTTCACACACGGCGAGTGCGGCGGCATCAACTTCTTTCAGCGGGTGGGTCAGCGCAGGGTCGTGCTGCACGATTAAGGATTTACCCAAGGCTGCAGCGTAGCCTGCATCAAACGCGGCATTCCACTGTTTGTACTGATCACCAAAACGCACCACCACGATGTCCGCGTCGGCAATCAACTTGCGTGTGCGCAGGGCGTTGATTTTGGCGGCTTTGTGGTCCTTCCAGAAGTTGGATTCTTCCGCGCCCAAAATGGCATCACCGCAGTCATCGCTGGCGGCGTGATTGGTATTGGGGCCGGTCAAGGTGACGTTAAGGCCGGCGGCTTTGACACCTTCAGCGATGGCGTCACGCCAGTTGCTGTGGATTTCACCGGATAGATAAACGTTCAGTTGCATCATGTTCTCCGTTATCAATGGCTATCACGTGTTGGGTTGGCTTCATCTGAACCTGACGGTGCTTCATTGGTTTGGGCTTCACTGGCTTGGGCTGCATCGGCCTTGGCCCAGCGGGTAAACAGCATGCTGGCTAAAAACAGCCCTAAGGCGGCGATGATCATAATGGGGCTGGCGCCGACGCCCACCAACACGGCAAAAGCCAAAATGGCGAGGTAGCACAGCCAAGCGCTGGCTTTGTGTGAGCGCTGCCAGAGGCCGGGAATAAACAGCAGCAGGGGCAACACTTTAAACAGCCACCACAATACCCCCACGGCATAGTCGGCGGCGCTGTCGGCACTGGCCGGTGCGTTGCTCAAGGTGCTGTAAAGCGGGTACAACACCATGATTACAAAAAAGGTGATTTGTGCTCGGTAGGCCAGCAAGGTGTTGCGGCTCATGCTTCTGTCCTCAAGGCTTTGGCTAAGCGGCCCATGCGCTTGCCCTGGGCTAGACACAGCGCCAGCTCCTGCTCGGTGAGGTCACGCTCACTTTGCTCGCCAGCCCAGTGACTGGCGCCATAAGGTGTGCCACCGGCGTTGGTGCTGAGCAGCTCTGCTTCGCTGTAAGGCAAGCCTGAGAACAGCATGCCGTGATGCAGCAGCGGCATGGCCATGCTGAGCAGGGTGCTTTCTTGGCCGCCGTGCAAGGAGGCGGTGGAAGTAAACACAGACGCCGGTTTATCGATCAGGGCACCGGTCAGCCATAGGCTGCTGGTACTGTCGATAAAATACTTTAGCGGCGCTGCCATATTGCCAAAACGGGTGGGGCTGCCGAGCACTAAGCCGTGGCAATCGCGCAGATCTTCTAGGCTGCAATACACGGCGCCTTGCTCAGGCACGCTTGGCTCTGTGGCTTCACAGTTGGCGGAAATATCGGGCACGGTGCGCAGTCGTGCCTCAATGCCGTCAATCTGTTCAACACCTCGGGCAATGTGCTGCGCCATGCGCGCGGTTTTGCCCTGGCGACTGTAATACAGCACCAGCACATAGGGCGTGGCCATGTTAGAGAATCTCCAGTACGTCTTCCGGTGGGCGACCGATGCGGGCCTTGTTGCCGTTAATGACAATCGGCCGTTCTATCAGTTTGGGGTGTTCGATCATGGCGGCGATGATTTGGTCGTCACTGAGTGCATCGCTGTCTAGGCCCGCTTGTTTAAATTCGGCCTCTTTGGTGCGCAGCAACTGGCGTGGAGCGATGCCCAGTTTGTTAATGACGTCGGCCAGTTCGGCGGCAGACGGTGGCTGCTTAAGATACTCCACCACGTCGGGCTCGATGCCGCGTTCTTGCAACAAGGCCAGGGTTTGGCGTGACTTGCTGCAGCGAGGATTGTGATAGATGCGGATTTCGCTCATGCTTCTTCCTGCGGTTGGAAAATTGACGCCCTAGTTTAACAAGGAATGACATGAAAGACGTGTCCCGGCTACTGGCCCGTTATCGACGCATATTCACCGCCACCTTACAGCGCTTTGAAGCCACCGAGCGTCGCCGAGACGCCGGTGCGCTCACCTACACCACGCTGTTTGCCCTGGTGCCCGTCATTACCGTGACTTATTCCATTCTCAGTGCCATTCCGGCGTTGCAACACTGGGGCGAGCAGGCCAATCAGCAATTGCTGGCTTACGTCATGCCCGAAGGCAGTGATGTGATTTCTGGTTATTTGCAGCAGTTCAGCAGCCAGGCGCGCAAGCTGACCTGGGTCGGTGCGCTGTTTTTGTTTGTCACGGCGCTGATGCTGCTGCGCACCATTGAGTTGCAGTTCAATCGCATTTGGCAGGTGGAGCGACCGCGCACCGGCCTCAATACCTTTTTCCGCTATTGGGCGGTGCTAACCCTCGGACCCATGCTGTTTGGCGCCGCCTTTGCGGCCAGTTCGTTTTTGGCATCCCTGCCACTGTGGGCCGAAGACGTGGGAGCCTGGCTGGAGCTGGCCTCAATCATCCCTTGGTTGCTGAGTACGGCGGCGATTGGCTGTTTGTACATGCTGGTGCCGAACTGTCGGGTACCGCTCAGTGCGGCCTTGCTGGCAGCGCTATTGGTCGCCACGGTGTTCGAGCTGGGCAAGTTTTTATTTGCTGAAATCATGGGCATGTTTCCCTCTTATCAGCTTATTTACGGCGCTTTTGCTGCCGTGCCTTTGTTTTTATTGTGGGTGTACTTGTCCTGGAGCTTGCTGTTGTTTGGCGCCGAGCTGAGTTACGCCTTGGCTAAGGACGCTGAGGGAAAAGCCTCGCCCACAACCACCGACCGCTTGTCGCTCAGGGTGCAGGTGCTGAGCCAATTGGCACAGCTCCAAAATGACCACCAGTGCGCTGATGAAGACAGCTTGCGTTACGCCCAGCATGAGCTGCGGCTGTTGCAGCGCTTAGGGCTAGTAACGCGCCAACAAGAGCAGGGCTGGGTGCTGGTGCCGGATCTTGCCCATATCAGCATGGCTTTGCTGTGTCAGGACCTAACCCTGGCCGAGTTGCGCCCGCAAGCCGATGCCCAGCTGAGTGACTGGCGTCAGCAGCTGGTGGAGCAGGGGGCGGCGGCGTTGAAGCTATCGTTAGCCGATGTGTTGGCCCAGCAGGAGGCAGCGCCATGCGCTCGATAAAACGCTTTTTACTGCTGCTGTTTGTGCTGGTGCTGCTTGGCGGGCCACTGTTGTACCTGAGTTTGGGGCGCACCGTGGTCGCAGGTTATGCCGCTAAAACCCTGTGCTCTGGCCTGTGGGTACAGCAACTGCCGGCGGATTGGTTACAGCAGCAAGCCATTGCCCCGGCACTGCAGCCATTATCTGACTGGATCGACTACCACATTGACCCAGCTGCCCATCAGGTGACCGCCACCGTGCTGGGCTATGAGCGCCAGGCGCAATTCCGCAGTGGCCGTGGATGCACGCTAATGACGGGTCCTTTGGTGCACAGCAATGAGCCGCAGTCATTAGAACCTAGAAGCCAAGTGCCGTTGTGGCGGCATGAGCCGCAACCAACACCGGCCTGGCTGACACAACTATTGAATCAAGCCTTTGCTGAGCCTGCCGACGAGCGTCGCCAAACCATGGCCATCGCCATTGCGTATCAAGGCAACTTACTGGTCGAGCGCTACCGGGAGCCTGTGTCGGTGACGACCCCCTTGCTTGGTTGGTCGATGAACAAAAGCCTGCTCAGCAGCTGGGTGGGTGTGCAGGTTGAGCGCGGCGAGCTGCATCCAGATACGCCGGCAAACACACTCTTCGCCCAGTTGCCGCCCGAGCTGACGCTGCGTCATTTGCTGCAAATGAGCAGCGGCTTGGAGTTCAGCGAGTGGTATCAGCCGGGTGATGACGTGACCAATATGCTGTATCACCAGCCTGATATGGCGGCCTTTGTCGCCAGCCAACCACAGCTGCATCGCCCTGGCTTTCACTGGGCCTATTCCAGTGGCGATAGCAACCTGGCCATGGCGTTGCTGCAGCAGTCGTTGCGCCAGCCTCTGGATGCCTGGCTGCAGTCGCAGGTGTGGCGGCCGCTGGGCATTACTGGCGCGGTGATGGAGCGTGACCCGAGTGGCACTGTGGTGGCGTCTTCCTATGGCTACATGACGGCACGGCAGTGGCTGAAAGTAGGTCAGTGGTGGCTGGATGGCTGGCATGGGCGAGCCAATAATTTGCCGAACAATTGGATGAAAATGGCCACCACCGCCGTGACACACAACCCAGATCAGCATTACGGCATGGGGTTTTGGCTTAACGGCATCCAAGCCGACGGCAACCGCCGTTTTAACCAGCTGCCACCTGAGGTGTTTTGGGCGCGCGGTCATGATGGGCAATATGTGATGGTATTGCCCGAGCATGAGTTAGTGATTGCTCGCTTTGGCTTCAGCCCGGGTCGTAACGACGGCCTGGAAGAGCTGGCGGCGGGCCTTATTCAGAGGCTGGAAACGCTGCCTTAAACTCGGCTGGCATGCGCGCTGGCTTTTGTGTGCTGAGGTTGATGCATACCCAGCGGGTTAAGCCTTGGGCCAGCAGTTTGCCATCGCTGGCGCGTAAAATTTCATAGTGACGGGTCATGCTTAAGCGGCCGTCGTTGTCGCCAATCCAGGTGCCGGCGATCAACTGGTCGCCCTGCAGTGCTGGCGCTAAATACTCCACTTCGGTATGGCGGGCGACCCAGGCAAAGCCAATTTGCTGCCAGCGTTCAAAAGGCAACCCCAGTGCGTGGCAGTGGGACCAGGCGACGGCCTCCATCCATTTCGGGTATTCACAGTTATTGGCATGGCCGAGCACATCGATGTGTTCAGGCCCGACGCTGAGCTCAAGTGTGTGTGCAGGTGGGTGTGACCAGGAATACTTCATGCTAACTCAATGATAAAAACCGTTATTGCGCCAGCGCGGCCAGCAAACTGCAAGGCTTGAAAGCACGGTCAACAGTGTTTTGCTGTGTCTTTCACCCAGGCATGAGCTTGGCCCTAGTGTTTGGTTTTGGCGCTTGGTTCTAACATCGAATGCTGGCTAGAATGCTGGCCCTACGTATTTCCGAGCTTTTAGCCCATATTTTTAGGATGCCGTCATGAACACCTCGTTGCTCGATAGTCAGCCGCAAAGCCCGGACATTGCTGCACCGGCCATTGCCTTAAAAGTGCACCCATGGCGCTCATCGCTGTACGAAGAGTTGCACAATCGGCCGTCGCCTATCATCGATAGCAACTGCCAAGTGGCGCATTTTACCGTGCTGCTGGATGACAATCGCGAAGCGCTGCATGCCCATGTGGTGGACTTGTGTCGGCGCTTTAGTGTGCCTGCGCCGGGTCCGGAGTCGTCCTGCTTATATCAGGACTTTGGTGGTTTTGAGCTGCGTTGGGAGCGCCACCTGGAGTTTGCCAACTTCACCTTTATTTGTCGCCAGGTGGAGCCCTTTGCGCAAGAAGCATTGAATTTTATTCCTAAAGACTGGCTGGCCGCGATGCCAGGCGAGCTGTTGGTGGCAGTGAATTTGGCCGTGGTTGATTACGCCCCGTCAGAGCAGCAGCTGCACCAGTGGTTTGAAGGTCAGCGGGTCTCGGGTGCGCACGTGGCCGATGATCAGTCTCAAGTGTGGACGGCCTTTCGCTTGCACAGTGACGGCTTTGGCCGCATGTTGGCCAACCGTGGTCAGCTCACACCGTATCAGGCCGGGCGCTTGGTGCAGCGCTTGTTTGAGCTAGAAACTTATCGCTTGATGTCGTTGGTGGCATTGCCGATCGCACGGCGCATGGGCCACGCCTTGGGGCCAGTGGAAGCCAGTCTGGCGCAGCTTAATCAGCAAATTTCTGACATCAACTCCGAGCGTGACGAGCGCGAGCTTCTGCAAGAGTTGTCGCTGTTGGCGGCCAAAGTCGAGCAGCACCGCAGCGATACCAATTTTCGCTTTGCAGCGGCCTTGGCCTATCACGATCTGGTGTTAGACCGCTTAACTCAGCTAAAAGAGCGGCCAATTGAGGGCATGCAAGGCCTAAGGGAGTTTTTGGAGCGGCGCTTAACCCCGGGCATAAAAACCTGCACCTCGGTGCGCGACCGGCTAGAGGATTTATCACGCCGCGTCAGTCGCACCACCAGCTTGCTGCGCACGCGGGTCGATTTATCCATTCAAGAGCAGAACCAAGACTTGCTGTCGTCGATGAACCGCCGCAGCCAGTTGCAACTGCGTTTGCAGCAAACCGTTGAGGGCTTATCCGTGGTGGCCATCGGCTACTACATGCTGTCGCTGCTCGGCATTGGCTTTGATGCCATGAAAGCCTACGGCATTGGCCTCAATACCGATGTGATGAAAGGCATTTCACTGCCCGTGGTGTTGGGCGTGGTGTATTGGGGGGTGCACAGTGTGCGCCGCCATATCAGTCGCTCTAACGACAAAAACGACAGTAACGATTAGCCGCTGCGGCGGTAAAGCTTTACCGCCGTTGCCGCCGAGAATGGAGCGATGGCGCGTTTCTCGGCCAATGGTCGCATTTGGCTTAGCTTTTGCTCATTTGGCTTAGCTTTTGCTGTAGCAGAGTTAGATAGGCGATCAGGATCGAGCTCATGGACGTCAATACGACTTCAAATCTGCCCCTTACCACCCAAACAACAGCACCGCAAAGTGGTCAACCTCAGACCACAAACGATTCACAAAGCGGCCCCTCGGCCGCCGATCTCGCTCAAGCGGGGCGCGAGCGAGTGGCGGCGGCCAAAGCCTCTTGGTCGCAGCAAGGTTATGCTGAGCGTTTGCCCAGCAGCTACGCCGATCAGGTGTCGCTGTCCTACAAAAGTCAGCAACTCAGCCAAATCAGCGCCGAGTTTTTCGGTGGCACCATTCGCAGCGATCAAATTGCTGCTCTGACTCAGCGCTTGTATGAGGGGGGATTGATCAGTGCGGCTGATTATCAGGCCTTGGGGGGCGTTGAACAGAAAGTCTCGGCGGTCAGCGAAGCCCAGTCTTTTTTGAGCCAGCAAGTCATGAGCCGTGAGGTGCAGGCAGATTCTGAGTTGAAGGCGCAGTTCACCAATGTGATTGAAGTGCTGCGCAATATGGATGGCCCAGCCAATGTCGCCCAACGAGAAGCCGAGCAACAGGCCATGGCCTTTATCGAGGATTATCAGCAGCAACAGCAAGCCGCCGGCGCCGATAGCGAGCTGCTGGCCGGATTGGATCAGGTTAAGGACGTTCTGACCGCGCTGGAAAAAGTACGGAATAATGACCAAGCCACGGCCGCGCTGGCCAGCTATAACAGTGTTCAGGAAGCTTATGAAGACATTACTGAATAATCGGCTGCGCCTTTGCTGTGTCGCCGCTACCTTAGCCGCCTTTATGCCCGTGCCGGCGCAAGCGAATGGCTTGCACTGGTTGAATGAGGCGGGTGGCTCGCCGGACAGTGGCGCGGGCACTGAGTTTGGCAGCAGTACCATCAGCCTGACGCTGCCCATCGAGCAGGGGCAGCGCGGTGAAGAGCAAGTCACCACGGCGTTTCACCTCGATCGCACTGAGTTTCGCTGGGAAGGCGTGACGGCCGCAGATAAAGAGTACTACTGGCTGTCGGTGCCGATTCGCTACGAGCAACGCCGCGGCAGCGGCACCAGTTTTATGGTGCGCTTTGAGCCTGGGTTGATGACGGATTTAGACGGCGTTGATTCAGACCACTTGGCCGCTGATTTAGAGCTGGTCGGTCGCGTCTATCGTGGCATGCAGGGCATGGGGTTTTGGCAGTTTGGCGTCATTGTCGATCGCGAGTTTGGCAATTTTAATCCTCGGCCGGTGCTGGGGGTGGCGCTGAAAAGTGCTGGCGGCACCGAGATGCTGATCGGCTTTCCGCAAACTCGTATTCAAACCCGTTGGGGCCGCGACTTTTCAACCTACCTGCATGCCCGCCCGGGGGGTGGCGTATGGCGCGAAAAACACGATGCATTGCCTGATGACAGCTTTGATGTGCGCTACACCAATTGGCGCATTGGCTTAGGCGCGGAGTTTCGTTGGCGCGAGCATTTCTGGCTCAACGCAGAGCTTGGCACGCTGCGCAATCGCAAAATCGAAGCCACCGACAGCAGTGGCGGCACGGCGGTGAGCACCAGTGCCACGCCGGGTGACGACACTTATTGGATGGTGGGCGTTAACATTCGCTTATAAGCAGCATGGCGGGCTTAAAGCCCGCCGCTTGTTACTGGCTCGGGTTACTGGGCGTCGGTGAGCAAGTCATCTAATGGCAGTGGGCCTTGCTGCAACAGCTGTTCTAGCCAGCTGGCTTTTTCGGCTTGCTCGCCCAGCTGCTGCCAGTGTTGTAGGCCGGCCAAAGCGGCGACGGCGCGCCCGGGTTGGTCTTGAATTTCCATCAGCTGCTGCTGGCGCTGGGCTTCTGACAGGTTGCAGTTGCGGCTTAGATAGTTCTCGGCCTGTTGATATGACCATTGCAAGGCATGCAGTCCGGTATCCACCACCGCCATACAGGCATCATTTAACTCCGCTAACACCACGGCACGGCGCCATTGTTGGTTGCGATACAGCATCAGGCGGGCGGCATAGGCTTGCCAGCCGGCAACGGTGGCCGGAGAGGCCAGCAAGTAGTCGGCTTGGGGTTGCTGGCTGAAGTAATACTGCCAATGGCTGGCGAGGCCTTGGCGCAGGCTTAAGCCGGCCAGCTGCGCCTCGCTGAGCTGGTTTAAGGCTTTGGGGTTGATGCGATAGTGGCCAGGCCGGTAGCTGGTAATATCGGCCCATGGCTGGGCGTTGGAGGCAACGGCACTGACGGCCAAGGGCGGCAGTTTGACGTCGGCCAAGCGCACGGCCAAGTCAGTCGCGGCTTGGCGCAAAACCTCGCGTTGTTTAACGACGGCGGCTTGCGGGTCAGTAATGCGCGGCGCTGCTGCCAGTATCTGGCTAAACGTTTGGCCTTCGGTTAACTCGCCGCCTTGTAGCCATTCTTGCTGGCGGGCGCGTACACGCTGCTGTGCTTGATCGTGCCAGTGCTGGGCATCCCAGTGGCTATCGCTGTAGCGACTCAACAGTAGCTGGTAGTAGCGCAGGCCATCTTCATGCTGGCTCAGAGCCGGTGCGTCAGTGGCTTGGTTGCGCAACTTAGTCAGGGTGTTGCGCAGCTGCTGTAAGGCAGGTTGTAACTCGTTTTCCAGTACTTTCTGTGCGCGCTGCTTTAATACCCGCTCGGAGCTGGGGTAGATGGGCAGGGCGACGATCTTGGTGTTGATGTCGGCCCACAGCGGCGAGTCTTCTTTACCTGTAAAGGGCGCGCCCGTCAGCAGCGCGTCGATGTCGGCCAGAGCCTGATCAAAGGCAGTGCGTGGCGGCAAGAAAGCAGGCTCGGCGGCTTGCCATAGCTGTTGCCAGTGCCCTAGCAGAGCGGCAGCGCTCTGTAGGCGGTCGATGTAGTCGTGGGCGTCACGAATACTGGCCACCGGATGATGCTCGGTCAATGTGTGGGGAATCACGCGCTGCCAAGCTTGCGGGCCGGTTAAATCCAGTGCCAGGGTGCGAAAGGGCACACTCAGCAAGCGCTGCTCAAGCTCGGTTAGCAGAGCATCGTAGCGGCGGCGCTGCTGGTTCGTCAGGGCTGCTCGCGGCAAGTCATTCAGTTGCTGGCGCAGATCCTGCCAGTCTTGCAGGCGCTGTTCGAAGCCTTGGTCAGATAAGTCATCCCAGTCGAAGTCGCTTTGGGTGCTCAGTTGACTGCGCAGTAATGGATTGTGCTCATAACGCAGCTGCTGGTATTGCTGCCAGTACTGATCAAACTGCTGGCGGCTTTGCTGCTGTTGCTGGGTGTTGATAACCGGTGTTGTGGCAGTCGCTTGGGGATTGCTTGCATTTAGGCTGCAGCCAGACAAAGCCACCAAGGCAGCGGTTAACACATAAGGCAGAAATTGAGGCACTTCGAACTCCTGAGGCCGGAAACGGCGGCGAGTTTAGCAGGGCTTTGCCCGTAAACAAATCGTAAGGAGTTGAAACAAAAGGAAAAATAAGAAGTGGCTCCCCGAGCTGGACTTGAACCAGCGACCAATAGATTAACAGTCTACTGCTCTACCAACTGAGCTATCGGGGAACTTCGTTGGAACGGGACGCATTATGTTTATCAGCCCCGTTACTGTCAACACTTTTTTCTAAAAAAGTTTTCTAACTTATTGATGTTGTTGGTTTTTTGAACGGTTTTAGCGAAATGTCGTGGTTAGTCTTTGGCGATACGGCTAAAGACGGCGCCTTTTTGGCCACGATACTTGGCGTCATCACGCTTGTTGTAGGGGCGAATGGCCGGGCTGGTTAGGGTTTCAAATGACATGGCACAAATCACCATGCCTGGCCGCAGTGCCAGGGGCAATTTACCGTTGTTGTAAAACTCAAGCACGATCTGGCCGTCCCAGCCTGGATCGATACGGCCAGCGGTGACGTGCACCATCAGTCCTAAGCGTGCCAGTGAGCTGCGGCCATCGAGCCAGCCAACCAAATCGTCAGGGACGGTGACGGCCTCCAGCGTGGCCCCCAACACCAGCTCGCCCGGGTGTATGAATAAGGAGTTGCCATCGGTGATTTCGATTTCCTTGCTCATGATGCGGTCGATGTCGCGTTCCAGCTGATCGCGGTCACCGGACAAATCCAGGTGCGTCACCGAGTTGTTGCTGAACACTCGAAAACGATGATCCAGTCGCAAATCTACGCTGATGCCGGCAATGGCCTGGGGCGCTGGGGCCGGTTCGATAACAATGCTGTTATCGCTGAGGCGTTGTTCAATATCGCGGTCACTGAGTCGCATGCTGGAATCCTATGGCAAGTCTGTGCGGTGGCGCAGTGTAACCGAGGGCCGCTGGCGCGTCAGCTGTCAGGCAGGAAAAACCCTAGTGTTCTACCGCCGTGGTGGTGGCTGTAGGCTGCATTTCTAGACGCTCGATGTCGATCTGATAGCGCTTGTCGCCATTCTTGCGATCCACCAGGCGCACCAAGGTGTAGTGATGTTGTTTGGAGAACCAGGCGTAGATTTTGCGTTTATTGCTGCGCCGTATTTGACGCACTTTCACGGTGTTCAGTGGGCCGATGGCGGTATCTAGCGTTTCTTCGCCCACCACTTCAAAGCGAAATGGCTTGCTTTTGTTTTTTTCAAACACGGCGTAAGCAAAGGTCTGCTTGCCGGCGGCCAGATCAATAGCGGCTTGCTGCATGTAGCTCAAGTTGTCGTGGGGGGCCTGGGGCTCGCCTTGCTCTTCGAGTGCGATCCAACCGTTGTCATAGACTTTGTCGTCGCGCTCACCATCGATCACCTGTTGCTGGTCGTAGTCAAAGCTAAGACTGCGGTCAGGCTCGTTGAATAAGCCGCTGGCGCGATAACGGTAGTCCTGTGGCCAAAAGCGACCGTCGTGATAGCGCAGCGTGGAGGTTTCAGTCAGTGCGGCGGCGCCGGTTTCGGCTTTAAAGCTGAGTTGCCACAGGCCGTCATCGGTTTGCTTGAGCTGGCGCTTGGCATCGATGTCGATGCTGAACCAGCCGACTTTCCACTCGGTAGAGTAGTGCGCTTCGTAGGGGGCTATACCTGTGTTTTGGCCTGAGCTGGACTCAGATTCGTGCGCTGCAGCGGGCTCAGAATTAAGCGCTTCATTGGCTTCTGAACTGGTCTCATGGCGGGCGTCAGCGCTGGCTAGGCCCGTCATTAGAGAAAACGCGATGGTTGCGATGGTGTGACGCATGGGCACCTCAAAGACTTCCTTGAGGGCCCACTATATCGGCGCATCGCTTAGTTGGCGACGGACATTAACTGCCGAGTACCACGCCACTGGCTGGAAGCTGTGTTCCATCGAGCAGTGCTTGCTTGCCGTCGGTGCTGAGTCGTCCTTGCACGAACCACTTCACGGCGATGGGGTAGATAACATGCTCTTGCTTTTGCACGCGCGAACGCAGGCTATCGACATCGTCGCCATCGAAGATGGGCACTTCCGCCTGAATGGCATTGGGGCCGCCGTCCAGCTCTTCGGTGACAAAGTGCACGGTCACGCCGTGCTTGGCATCACCGGCTTCTAGCGCGCGCTGGTGCGTATTTAAACCCTGATATTTGGGCAGCAGCGACGGGTGAATGTTGAGCATTCGGCCCTGATAACGGCGCACAAAGTCGGGGGTTAAAATACGCATAAAGCCGGCCAATACCACCAGGTCGGGCTGGTATTGATCGATCATGCGCATCAGTGCGGCATCAAACTCATCGCGACTGGCGAACTGGGTATGATCCACCACCTGGGTTTCCAGGTCGCGATCCGCGGCTTTTTGCAGGCCGGCCACTTCGGGGCGATTGCTGATCACGGCGGCGATTTCAGCATCGATGTCGCCTTTGCGCACTTGATCGGCAATGGCTTCCATATTGCTGCCACTGCCAGAAATCAGTATCACCAGACGCGGTTTTTGCTCTTGCTCGGCGTTGCGCTCTTCGATCATGCACGCTGCCCTGTGAATTCAACCGCTGGCTCATCGCCCTGGCGCGCGGCCAGCTCACCGATGATCCAAGATTGCTCGCCTTCGGCGTTGAGCAAGGCAACGGCGGCGTCGGCTTTGTCTTCTGGCACGGCGATGATCATGCCAACACCACAGTTAAAGGTACGGAACATTTCTAGGGTGTCGACATTGCCTTGCTGTTGCAGCCATTCGAATACGGCGGGCCATTGCCAGCTGTTGGTGTCGATGATGGCTTTGCAGCCTTCTGGTAAAACGCGCGGGATGTTTTCTTGGAAGCCGCCGCCAGTCACGTGTGACAGGGCGTGCACGTCGCTGGCGTTAATCAGCTTCAGCACTGAGCGCACGTAGATGCGCGTCGGCGCCATTAAAGCATCAGCGATGCTTTGGCCATCGAGGTCGGCGCTTAAATCCGCGTCGGCCACTTCGATGATTTTACGAATCAAGGAATAGCCATTGGAATGTGGGCCGCTGGAGGCCAGAGCAATGAGCTTGTCGCCGGCTTGCACCTTGCTGCCGTCGATCAAATCGTCTTTTTCAGCGATGCCGACACAAAAACCGGCCAGATCGTAGTCTTCACCTTCGTACATGCCTGGCATTTCTGCGGTTTCGCCGCCCACCAACGAGGCACCGGCTTGCTCGCAACCAACGCCGATGCCTTCGACCACCGCTGCGGCCACGTCGACGTTGAGCTTACCAGTGGCATAGTAGTCGAGGAAGAACAGCGGCTCAGCCCCGGCGACCACCAAATCATTCACACACATGGCCACCAGATCGATGCCAATGGTGTCGTGCTTGTTCAGATCCATCGCCAGACGCAGCTTGGTGCCCACGCCATCTGTGCCAGAAACTAACACTGGCTGACGATAGCCTTGTGGCAGTTCAAACAGTGCGCCAAAGCCACCGAGGCCGGCCATTACTTCTGGGCGGCGGGTGCGTTTGGCAACGCCCTTGATGCGTTCAACCAAGGCATTGCCAGCATCAATATCAACGCCAGCGTCTTTGTAGCTAAGGGACTGTTTTTCACTCATGCGGATGTACTCATGGCATGGCCCGAAGCGGGCACGGTTAACCTGGGCTGGCCCTGGTGTCTGCAACAGCGGAGCCAAAATTGGCGAGTATTCTAACGATTTGTCCGCCCCCCTGCATCCCGACTGGCAGGATTCGTCGCCAGTGTTGGCACTTTATGGCCTGGATGCCAGGCCGCGTCGGCATTAAGGGTTTAAAGCTAACGAGTTGGTCAAATATTCCTCTTAAGCAGCCGTTGATGGGGGATGTGATAAAGACACTGGTTATATTTACACGCCGTGGCAAAATAGCCGCTCATTTTGAGCAGCTGGGAGCAAATGCGTGCGAACCGCAGCGCTACTCACGTGTTGGTTTTGGTGTGGCTGGCTTTGGACTGCCGCTGCCCAGGCCGTGACCGTCAGTGACCTGTATCAGGTCAGTGTGATGGTGCAGGATCAAACCGAAAACAGCCGCAACCAAGGGTTGCAGCAAGCCTTACAGCAGGTGCTGGTGAAGGTGTCGGGCAGCCGCGATAGCGTGCAGCTGTTGCAGCAGGCATCGCCGTCGCCGCAGCAACTGGTGGAAAGCTTTAGCTATCGTCGCGATCCGGTTGACGATGCTTTGTTATTACAGGTGCAGTTTGCCAGCAACTTGATCGACCAGCTGCTGATTGATGCCGGTCAACCAGTGTGGGGGCAAACGCGCCCGCTGCTACTGGTATGGCAAGCCGTTGAAGAAGGGCCACTGCGCATGCTGCTGGGTCAGGATGTGTCGTTGTGGCGAGTACAAGCTGATCGCGCCATGCATGAGCGTGGTTTACCGGTATTGTGGCCAACCCTGGATTTGGAAGATGAAATTGCGCTGCCCGTCGAGGCGGTGTGGGGTTCATTTCGAGATCGCATCATTGATGCCAGTCAGCGCTACCGCCACGATGCCATTTTGGCTGGGCGTTTAGCCGCAGCCGGTAATGGCCAGTGGCGTTACGACGGCCAGCTCTGGCATCAGCAGCAATGGCGGCCGATCAGTGTGGTGGCCAACGATGCGGGTGCCGCCATGCAAGGCGTCGCGGATCAGGTAGCGCGCTATTTTGCTGCTCGCTATGCCGTGCGGCGTCAGGTGCAAACCAGTGGCGGCTTTTCGTTGGCGGTCGATGGTGTGGCGAGTTTTGCCGATTATCAAATGCTGCTGCGATATTTAAAAGCCAATGTCGCCATCGATGAGGTTCAGGTGTTGGCAGCGAATGGCCCACAGTTGCAACTGGAGCTGCAGCTGGCTGCTCCTTGGCCGCAAGTGTGGGGAGTTTTGTCGCTGGATAAACGCCTTCAGCAAACCGAGCAACCAGGGGTGGTGCAATGGCAAAGTCGATAACCCATCACCAGCAGTTAACCCTGTCGGTATCTTTGCGGGACGATGCCCGCTTCGCCAATTATTACGATGGCCCTAACGCCCAAATCGTACAGTCGCTGCAGCAGCAATGGACGATCAATGGCGAGCCCTATTTGTATTTATGGGGTAATCGCGGTGTGGGGTGCAGTCATCTTTTACAAGCCGCCTGTCACTATGCTGAGGGCTTGGGCCATCAAAGCGTTTATTTGCCGCTGGATGAGTTGGCTGAATACAGCCCAGAAGTGCTGGATGGCCTTGATCAGTTACCGCTGGTCGCGCTCGATAACCTGCAAGCCGTGACGGGGCGCGCCGATTGGGAAGAGGCGCTGTTTCACCTGTTTAACCGCATTCGCGATCGCCAGAGCCACTTGCTGATCGCAGCCAATGCAGGCCCGAATCGCGTCGGCGTGGCGTTGCCGGATTTATCCTCGCGTTTGAGTTGGGGCATGGTGTATCAGGTGGAGCCACTGGAGCAACAGGATTTGATTCAAGCGGTGTTGCTGCGAGCGCATCGCCGTGGGCTGAACCTCACGGATGAAGTGGCGCGTTTTTTGGTAACGCGAGGGCCACAAGAGACCCAGGGCCTGTTTGATGTGTTGGAAAAACTCGATCAAGCCTCGCTTTCTGCACAGCGGCGCTTAACCATTCCGTTTATCAAAGAAACCCTTGGGTGGTAAAAAAAGCTTGGTAAAAGCTGGCTGATAAAAAATTGGTGATTAAAAAAAGCCGCTCAAACGAAGCGGCTTTTTTATTTGCGCAGCGGCTTTTTTGTGTGGTTTAACCCAGCGCTTTGGCCAATCGAGCGATGGCTTTTTCCAGCACCTCCATCGAAGTGGCAAAGGATAAGCGCATGTGGCCTGGCGTACCAAAGGCAGAACCCGGCACCAGCGCCACTTCGGCTTCGTTGAGCATTTTTTCTGCGAACTCAACGTCCGTTTCAATGCCGGCGTTGGCCATGGCGCCTTTAAAGCTTGGGAAAGCATAAAAAGTGCCGTCGCTTTCAACGCAGTCTACGCCTGGCAGCTCATTCAATGCGCTGACCACATAATCGTGACGTTGTTTAAAGGCTTTGAGCATTTCGCCAACACACGCCTGATCGCCCTCCAGAGCTGCTTGCGCGGCTACCTGGGCGATGGACGTCGGGTTAGAGGTGCTTTGCGACTGAATCTTTTTCATTGCCCCCACCAACTTGGCTGGGCCGCCAACATAGCCAATGCGCCAGCCAGTCATGCTGTAGGCCTTGGATACGCCGTTCATCACCACCGTGCGGTCATACAGCTCTGGGCATACGGTGACGATGTTATGAAAACCGCCTTCGGCCCATAAAATGTGCTCGTACATATCGTCCGTGGCGATGATCACATTCGGGTGCTGGCGCAGCACCTCGGCCAGCGCTTTTAACTCGCTTTCGCTGTAAGCAACGCCTGACGGGTTAGAGGGGCTGTTCAATACCACCAAGCGGGTTTTCGCTGTGATGGCGTTTTCCAGTTGCTCTGGAGTGATTTTAAAACGCGCCTGCTGATCGGTTTCGATGATAACCGGCACGCCTTCGGCGATTTTCACCATGTCCGGGTAAGACACCCAGTACGGCGCTGGAATCACCACTTCATCGCCTGGGTTTAGCAGCGCCAGGGCCATGTTAAAGAAGCTTTGCTTACCACCGCACGACACCAAAATCTGGTTAGGCTCGTAACTTAAGCCTTGGTCGCGCTTGAACTTGGCGATGATGGCTTGCTTTAACGCCGGTGTGCCATCGACGGCGGTGTATTTGGTGAAGCCATTATTAATTGCGTCAATGGCGGCCTGCTTAATGTGCGCCGGGGTGTCAAAATCCGGCTCGCCGGCACCTAAACCAATGATGTCTTTGCCAGCCGCACGCAGCTCTGCTGCGCGATTGGTCACCGCCAGAGTGGGGGATGGCTTGATCTGTTGAACGCGATCAGACAATTGCAGGTCCAAAATATGTATCCTCATGACGCAGTGAGTGAGACAGCCACAGCCCTGGCAAACAATGAGCGTCAGATCAATTGTCTGCAGCGGCCGCAATCAGGTTGCTATAACCTCTCGGCTGCCAGCAAAAAAACCGTATAATCTTAAACCAAATGTGATAGCACTGGAAACCTGATGAGTAAAGCATTTGCGCTGTCATCCAAGTATGCGCCGGCCGGTGATCAGCCCAACGCCATTGAACAATTGGTCAAAGGCGTCGAGGGTGGTCTGCTGAAGCAAACCTTGCTGGGGGTCACAGGCTCTGGCAAAACCTACACCATGGCCAATGTGATTCAGCGCTGCGGCAGGCCAGCCATTGTGATGGCTCACAACAAGACGTTGGCAGCGCAGTTGTATGGCGAGTTTAAAGAGTTTTTCCCCGACAACGCGGTGGAATATTTTGTCTCTTACTACGACTACTACCAGCCAGAAGCTTACGTGCCATCGTCGGACACCTTTATTGATAAAGACGCGTCGGTAAATGAGCACATTGAGCAAATGCGCTTGTCGGCCACCAAAGCATTGATGGAGCGCAGAGACGCCATCATCGTTGCCACCGTATCGGCGATTTATGGTTTGGGTGACCCGGATTCGTATCTAAAAATGATGCTGCATCTGGTGCGTGGCGATCAGATCGATCAACGCAGTGTTTTGCGACGTTTGGCCGAGCTGCAGTACACCCGTAACGATATGGACTTTCATCGCGGCACCTATCGAGTGCGCGGTGAGGTGATTGATGTGTTTCCGGCCGAAGCGGATGAAGAAGCGATTCGAATTGAGTTGTTTGATGACGAAGTGGAGCAACTTTCCAGCTTTGACCCACTCACCGGTGAAGTGCTGAATCGTTTGGCACGCGTAACGATCTACCCCAAAACGCACTACGTTACACCGCGCCAGCGTATTTTAGATGCGATTGACGGTATTAAAGTAGAGTTGGATGAGCGGCTGCAGTATTACCGCGACCATAATTTGTTGGTAGAAGCCCAGCGGCTGGAGCAGCGCACTAAGTACGACCTGGAAATGATGCAAGAGCTGGGCTATTGCTCGGGCATCGAGAACTACTCGCGTTATTTATCAGGCCGGGGTGAAGGTGAGGCACCTCCCACGCTGTTTGATTACATTCCCGATGATGCCTTGGTATTTATTGACGAATCGCACGTGACGATTCCGCAAATAGGTGCCATGTATCGCGGCGACCGCTCACGCAAAGAAACCCTGGTGCAGTTTGGCTTTCGCTTACCATCGGCGCTGGATAATCGCCCCATGCGTTTTGAAGAATGGGAGTCGATTGTACCTCAGTGTATTTTTGTCTCGGCAACGCCCGGCCCATATGAACATGATCATCAAGATCAGGTGGTGGAGCAGGTTGTACGCCCGACAGGCTTGATTGATCCACAAGTGGAAGTGCGCCCAGCCACGGGCCAAGTCGATGATGTATTGCATGAAATCCACCAGCGTGTAGAACAAGGTGAGCGGGTTTTAATTACCGTATTAACCAAGCGCATGGCGGAAGATTTAACCGAGTTTTTGCACGATCAAAAAGTGCGTGTGCGCTATCTGCACTCGGATATTGATACGGTCGAGCGGGTCGAAATCATCCGTGATTTGCGCTTGGGCGAGTTTGACGTATTGGTCGGTATTAACTTGTTGCGTGAAGGCTTGGATATTCCAGAAGTCTCATTGGTGGCGATTTTTGATGCTGATAAAGAGGGCTTTTTGCGCTCTGAGCGCTCTTTGATTCAGACCATTGGCCGTGCTGCCCGTAACCTGAACGGTAAAGCCATTTTATATGCCGATCGCATAACCGATGCCATGCAAAAAGCCATGGATGAAACCGATCGTCGGCGTGAAAAGCAAGTACGCTTTAATGAAGAGCATGGCATTACGCCGCAAGGGGTGAAAAAGTCCGTCGAGGATATCTTGGAAGCTGCGCCACCGCCGGGTAAAAAAGGCAAAGGTCGCGGGCGCGGCAAGGGCCGCAAGGTGGCGGAAGATGCAGCCGGGTACAGTGATGATTGGCGCAGCCTTAACGCCAGTGAACTGGTGAAGCGCATCACCGAAGTGGAAGACAAAATGTTTAAGGCCGCCAAAGATTTGAACTTCGAAGAGGCTGCTCGCTTGCGTGATGTATTGCACGATATGAAACAAGGCGTGATCGAAAATAGCTGATGGGCTAAGTCAGCTAATTGAGCCAGCTAATTGAGCCAGCTAATTGAGCCAGCTAATTGAGCCAGCTAATGGGCTCGTTGCTGGCGGCGCCAAGCCGCCGGCGTTATTTGATGTGCTTTTTTAAATTGACGAATAAAGTGGGTTACGTCTTTCCAGCCTAGTTCCGAGGCAATGTGCTCAACGGTGTTATCTGTGTTGATCAGGTACTCACACGCGGTAGTTAAGCGGTATTTATTAATCCACTGGCCGACGCTGTAGCCTGTGGTGTTTTTCATTTTTGTCGCCAAGTGAGCCGGGCTTAAATGCACTGCCTGAGCAACATCTTTTAGTGATATTCCCTGTTGGCTGTGCTGCTCGATAAAGCGCAATGCTTTACCTATGCGCGTCTCTAGCCCCAGCTGCTTGTCACTTAGGTGATGCCCTTGCTGGGCTTCGTGCACTATTAAAGTGATTAAAGCGTGCAGCACTTCCAAGGGGCTATTGTTTTCCAGCTCGGTTTGCAACTGTTTAAACAGGGATTGCGTCCATGCAAGGCGCTCAGCTGGCAACTGCACGATGGGCAGGGCCCCCTGGCGTACCTGAGCAAAGGGCTGCATGACCGAGTGTTGCTCACTCAGGCCGATGGCTGCGGCATTAAAACTTAAGGCACCTCTGAATAATGCGGTGCCCGCTCTGGATCGCCAGAGGGCTTCAGATCACGAAGCCGGTTTGCCGCTCTAGCCAGCTACAGCAAAAATCGGCGACACAGAGTTGGAGTTCTCTGGGAAGGATTGTTGAGACACCAAGGATTGTTGATGGATTGTTGAGTGATTGTTGAGACACCCATTATATGAGGATTGTTGAGAAAAGCATTGTTGAGACACCCATTTTATTAATTTTCTAAGGATACATCTTGTTGGTGGTCCAATTTTCAGCAACATGACTTTGCGGGAAGAGTGGCTGTAGAAGAGGAAGTGTAATGAATTGCTAGCATCATTGAGCGATTTTGGGTGTGTGTTGCCCTCAGACTGCCCTGATAATGCTGAATGCAGTGGAAGGAGGTGTCGTCAGGCTGATCGGTTGAGTAACGAACGGCAGCGACTAAGCCCTGGCGGGCGCTGATAATTCAGTGTTTCACAGGCTTGGCGTAATTTTTCTTCACCGCCGGCAAAGGTTTTAAAACAGTCTTCAAAATGCTGGGTCATCTCTAACCATTGCTGGTCATCAATGCCTAAGCGATCGAGAATGGCCGCCGTATTTTTGGCAATAGCGCCGCGTTTATCGTGGCGAATAATGCGGCCAGTCCAGTCGACCAGTTCGAGGTAATCCATCAGCTTCATTTGAATGCCCAGCGGTATATTTTGCCGAGGGTTGCCAACGAAGGGTAATAATTCCT
>NZ_BMYY01000001.1:180312-180750 GCF_014652515.1 Bacterioplanes sanyensis
TGGGTTGTTGCTTAGGATGGTTGGGCTGCTTGCTCGTTTTTGCTTTTTCTATGCGCCGCTTCACCGAGGTGTGCGCGGATGCTTCGGGCGTGGCTGCCATATTTGCCCGTACCGGGTTAAGGTCGACATAGGCCATGCACGCAGCCAGTGCTGCTTCATCTAAGAGTGCCTGGGATTTAAAACGACCTTCCCAGAAGCGGCCAGTGCACTGGTCTTCCTGATTGGCTTCTCGCGCAATGGCCTCGTTCAGCACCCGCATAAACCAGCTGATGCTAGATAACCGTGAGCGCCACTCTTCCACATACATTTGCAGTCGCTTTTGCTCAGCAACGCCCAGCTCGTCACCGCTTATAAAGCGCTGAGACAGCATATTGCCACTAAATAGCGTGTGCCAGCGCTCAATGACTTCCGTGTCGCTCCAGTGATGGGCGCGCTCAG
>NZ_BMYY01000001.1:180821-651132 GCF_014652515.1 Bacterioplanes sanyensis
AAAGCCCGCCGCACACAGCGTGATACGCAATGATAATAGGGTGTCGCCTCCAAAGAGACTTGCTGTTTTCTGGGCTTGGGCATAATGGCATTCCGACTCTAGAGCAACTGATACGAGCCTAGCTGCTGTGGAGCTGATTGCCATTGAAGTGTCAGGTTAGGGTGGGTGTCTCGTTTGTTTTGCACAGCAACATGACTTTGCGGGAAGAGTGGCTGTAGAAGAGGAAGTGTAATGAATTGCGAGCATCATTGAGCGATTTCGGGTGTGTGTTGCCCTCAGACTGCCCTGATAATGCTGAATGCGGTGGAAGGAGGTGTCGTCAGGCTGATCGGTTGAGTAACGAACGGCAGCGACTGAGTCCAGGCGGGCGCTGATAATTCAGTGTTTCACAGGCTTGGCGCAGTTTTTCTTCACCGCCGGCAAAGGTTTTAAAACAGTCTTCAAAATGCTGGGTCATTTCTAACCATTGTTGGTCATCAATGCCTAAGCGATCGAGAATGGCCGCCGTATTTTTAGCAATGGCGCCGCGTTTATCGTGGCGAATAATGCGGCCAGTCCAGTCGACCAGTTCGAGGTAATCCATCAGCTTCATTTGAATACCCAGCGGTATATTTTGCCGAGGGTTGCCAACGAAGGGTAATAATTCCTTGGGTTGTTGCTTCGGATGGTTGGGCTGCTTGCTCGTTTTTGCTTTTTCTATGCGCCGCTTCACCGAGGTGTGCGCGGATGCTTCCGGCGTGGCTGCCATATTTGCCCGCACCGGGTTAAGGTCGACATAGGCCATGCACGCAGCCAGTGCTGCTTCATCCAAGAGTGCCTGGGATTTAAACCGGCCCTCCCAGAAACGGCCAGTGCACTGATCTTCCTGATTGGCTTCTCGCGCAATGGCCTCGTTCAGCACCCGCATAAACCAGCTGATGCTAGATAACCGTGAGCGCCACTCTTCCACATACATTTGCAGTCGCTTTTGCTCAGCAACGCCCAGCTCGTCACCGTTTATAAAGCGCTGAGACAGCATATTGCCACTAAATAGCGTGTGCCAGCGCTCAATGACTTCCGTGTCGCTCCAGTGATGGGCGCGCTCAGCATCAATAAATAAAACAACGTGGTAATGGTTGCTCATAATGGCATAGGCCGCCACTTCAACGGCAAATACATGCGGCAAAGCCAGTAACTTGTCTTCTAGCCAACCACGGCGATGCTCGTAGCATTGGCCAGTCATATGATCCGTACCACACAGAAAAGCCCGCCGCACACAGCGTGATACGCAATGATAATAGGGTGTCGCCTCCAAAGAGACTTGCTGTTTTCTGGGCTTGGGCATAATGACACTCCAGTTCTGCAGCAGCTGACATCAGCCTAGCTGCTGCGGAGCTGATTGCCATTGAAGTGTCAGGTTAGGGTGGGTGTCTCGTTTGTTTCCGCGAGCCTAGCTGCTGTGGAGCCGATTGCCATTGGATTGTCAGGTTAGGGTGGGTGTCTCGTTTGTTTCTGAGGGTGGGGGTTAGGGTGGGTGTCTCGTTTGTTGTCTGAGCAACTGATACGAGCCTAGCTGCTGTGGAGCTGATTGCCATTGAAGTGTCAGGTTAGGGTGGGTGTCTCATTTACTTATCATCTCATTTACTTATCTCATTTACTTACTACTCCTTGCTCAGAAATACTAACGCCCGCAGCACGCGCGGCTTTGTAGTGAAGGCGCAGCCGAAACGAAAAAGCCGTCGCCGTGCCTGCGATTGTTAGCTTTTATTACGCAAGCGCTTCTCTTCATCTTGTTTCCATTCATTGATCGGGTCTATGGGTTCTTGCTGATAGTGCTTGAGCATCCATTTTAAGAACTTAGCCCGCCGGTCCAGGTCAATTTTTAGTGTTCTTATCTCTCGCCTAATCTCATCAGAGCGGTTGAAGTGGCGATTAAATTCCTCTGGCGTGACCTCATTGTCATTAATAAAATGTTTAGAACCATGTTCGTCACTCGCGATCCTTGTGTTGCCGACGTGTTCAGTATTCCACTCGTGCACGAGTTCAACATGTCGCCGCACGTTAAGCTGAGCTTGTCCGGTTAAAATGTAGCGATTGATAACCCACCAAAGGACAGCATCCCTGACGACAAGAAAAGCTGGTAGTAGAATGTATGTTCCAATCCCCACCAGCATTACTTTGCCTATCGTTGCCCATGATATGTCCATCAAAACCCCTTAAAAAGCTAACAGCTTAATAGTATGCGTGCCTGTTTTACCAGCTAGAACCATTTGAGGTATCTCTGCCAAGCCATTGATTTATAACTGGATGTCTTCCTTTCTTCCACACTTCCTTTGGGAAAAACGTGCATTCCTACTATCCCTTCAGCTAGTGCCCTCAAAGCTCCGGCTTTTAGGCTCCATGCTGCTGATATTATTGATGTTAAGCTATCATTGGGCGAGTCTACCGGCAAGGTTGCTAGGCGACAGATTGTGTCGGCTGTTTAGCTACAGCGCCGTTGTGACAGCGGCTCTAATTTTTAAACTCGCTCTCGCGCCCAGGTTTTCCGCGCCTTAGCAGGCCGCCTGAGTGGGCAATGACTGTGCCCGCAGGGGCTGCCTGGATGGCAGCACCAGCCAACATCCTGCCGGGATGCAGGCTGTTGGCGTTGCGGCGCTAACAGCATTGTTAACGAAGGAAAAACGGCCTGTGCAGCGCAAAGCAGGGAGCTCGCCTGCCCGGCGGAGGGATAAGATCCCTCAAGGAGGGCATGGGGTTTAGCGTTTAAAAAAATCTGCGCTGTTTTGCGGGGTCAGAGCTTGAGCTCTGACCCCAGCTACGAGAGCAAATGGCTAGCGACAACTATCTCGATGTACGCTTTCAGTCGCTCGCCCGCCCGGCGTGAGGGATAAGATCCCTCAAGGAGGGCATAGGGTTTGGCGTTTAAATAGAAATCTGCGCAGCCCAGAAAATTTAAACAACACCCATAAAAAAGCCGCGACATTCACCACGGCTTTTTATTAAAGCGAACAGCGCTTAACTCACATCATAAGCGCTTTAACTTGGCCACAAACATGGTATCAGCGTCCTGCTCAGGCGCGCCGAGCATGGTTTGCTCCAGCAGCTGCCAGCCATCATTTTGTTGCATAAAATCTGCTACTTGCTGCTCGTTTTCTTCCACTTGCCAGCTGCAGGTGGCGTAAAACAGCTCGCCGCCTGGGCGCACGGATTGGCTGGCCAAGGTCAGCAGGCGTTGCTGCAGTGCCATCAGCTCGGCGTTGTCGTCGGCGCTTAAGCGCCAGCGTGCGTCTGGGTTGCGGCGCCAGGTGCCACTGGAGGAGCAGGGAGCGTCGACCAATACTTTATCGAAGCCTTGTTGGCGGGCAATTTCTTGCGGCAATTTCAGCGGCTGCTGGCCATCCCAAACAAAGCTGCGAATGTTCAGTAATTGGCCACGTTTGGCGCGGCGCTTTAATTCGACCAGTTTTTGCTCGTACAAATCGGTGGCAATGACCGCGCCTTTATTGTTCATCTGGCTGGCCAGGGCAATGGCTTTGCCACCGGCGCCGGCGCAAGCATCCCAGATTTTTTCACCCGGCTTGGGTGCCACGGCGGCCACAATGTGTTGGCTGGCTAAATCCTGAATTTCAATAACGCCGGCTTTATACAGTTGGCTCTGGCTTAAGCCGCGGCCGCCTAAAGCGCACAGTTGTTGGCCGCGGCGCTGCACAGAGACTTTTTCTTGCTGCAGTTCACGGGCCACGGCGGCGATGTCTAAGCCGTCGTGGTTGGCAATGGGGTTAATGCGCAACCAAGTAGGCGCTGCTTGGCTTTGCTGTTGCAGCCATTGCTGAAACTGCTCGTCGCTCCACTGGCTGTACTCTTGGCGTTGGCGCAGGGCGGGCATCCAACTAGGGCGAATGCCGTGCCACAATAGCCATGCTGCCGACAGCGGTTGCTCGGCTTGATCGCGAAATTGGCGGAAGACCTCGGTGCGGCGCTCGTAGTTGCGAAAGCCGTCGGGCCAGCGCCAGTTTTCTTGGCAGCGCTGTTGCACCCAATGCCACAGGTGGTGTGGGTCGAGCTGATCGGCGTCGGCGGGTTGCCAGTTTTTATCCCAGGCTTGCCATTGGCCGTCGTTGAGCGCTTGTTCCTGGCGCTGCTGGTGCTCTAGCGCGCATGCCAGCTGTAAAAAACGCTGCGCCTGATAGAGCGCCAGTGCCAATGATGGTTGTTGGCGCAGGGCGGCATTTTTGCCGCTGTGCTTGCGCAGCCAGCGATCCAGTGGAATGGCGTTGGGGCGTTGCAGCCATTGCAACCATAAGCCGCTGAGCTCGCGGTAATGCAGGCGGTCATCGGCTTGTGGGCGACGGGGTTTTTGGCGGGGAACTCGACTGAATCTAGACATGGTCAACTCGTGCTATCGGCTGGTTGCGCCTTATACGGAAAAACGCCGGCGATTGCCAGCCCTGTTGCCCGTCGAAGGGGCGGTGTTCAGCCTTGGCGGCGATAAACAGAGGGGGGCATGCCGGTCCAGGCTTTAAATGCTTTGGTAAAGTTGCTGGCATCAGAGTAGCCCAGTTGCTCGGCGATTTGATCAATAGTGAGGTCGTTGGTGCGCAGCATGTGCCGCGCTTGCTGCTGGCGCAGCTCATCTTTGAGGTGCTGATAACTGGTGTTTTCTTGCTTGAGTTTGCGGTTGAGGGTGGCCATCGACATGTGCAGTTTGCCGGCGACTTGCTCCAGGCTGAGCGGCTGCTGCAGCCGGTCGGCGATTAAGTCGCGCACTTGGTCGCTGACGTTGCGTCGGCCTTGCAGCTCGCGCAATGCCATCTCTAGCTCTTGCTCGGCCATGTGCTCCATGGTGGGGTCAAAAAAGGGCAGGGGCGCTTGCAGTGCTGCGCTGGGCCAAGTCAGGCAGTTGTCGCTGGCGCCGCTGAGTATTTGGCAGTGAGGCAAAATGGTTTGCTCGGCAAGCGGCCAATCCCAACTCAGTTCGATGCAGCTGGCGGTTTGGCCACCTTGGCTGCCAACCAGGGTGCGGCAAATGGTTTCAATGCTGGCTAAAAACGCCAGCACCAAAAACGGCGCGGCGTGCTTGCTGTTGAACTTGGGTTGAATAAACAGCTGGCGCTGCTCGGCATCGGCATGGCGCTGCATGGTGAATATTTGCGCCCGCGTCTCGACGTAGCGCATGACTTTAATCGCGGCGTCGGTCATGGTGGCGCTGTATTGCGCGGCGTAGCCCAAGGCGCCGTGTTTAGAAAGCGTCATGCGCTTGCCGTATTCCAAAGCCAGTTGTGGCTCGGGCAGCAACTGGCAAAAGTTCTCGACACAGCGAACGCCGGACTCATGGCCGACCAATACGCCGGGCTGCAGCAATAGCGATTCTTCCAGCTGTGAGCCGTGCAGTAATTGCTTGGCGCTGATGCCGTGTTCAAAGGCCATTTCGGCCAGCAAAATTAAGTAGTCCGACGAAATTCGATAATGGCCGCGACCGATTGAGCTCGTTTGCATGACGGTGCCTTGTTGTTATTTTTTCACTGCCGTTTGCAAGCATATCACCGGGTTGCGGTCGGGGCACTGTGCCATAGTGACAGCGTCGAACTTCTGACTCCGGACACAATTTGCAGGTGAGCCTATGAATAACAATAAATCGGCATCGACTCCGCACTACCAACCCGAGATTAAACCACGGCGCATGGCGTTTGATACCCAGCCGCCGGCGCGCAAATACACGTTTCGTGATAACTCCTTAGTCAGCACGTTTTTTTATGCGCTATCGGCATTGTTCCCCGATGGTGAGCGCTTTTTTATTCATTCGGTGCGCCATTATCGTGAGCAAATCCTAGACCCAGAGCTGCAGCAGCAAATCAAGGGGTTTATCGGCCAGGAAGCGCATCACGGCGTCTCCCACGAGCAGCTGAACCGGGCGATTGAATCGCTGGGCTTTCCGATGAGCAAGATCACGGGCGCCATGCTAAAGCGCATCGAGTTTTTAAAAACGCTAAGTCACTCGCGCCAGTTGGCGCTGACGGTGGCGATGGAGCATTTTACTGCTTCGCTGGCGGAGTTTTTATTAAAAAACCCAGACATTCTCGATGACGTTGACCCCACCATTCGGCAAATGCTGATTTGGCACGCGGTGGAAGAAATTGAACACAAAGCCGTGGCGTTTGATGTGTATCGTCGCTGTGTGAATAACGAGTTTATGCGCAAGCGGGTCATGGTCATTGCCATGGTGAGTTTGTTCTCGCGTTTGGCTTGGTATCAAGTGCAAATGCTGTGGGCCGATCGTCATTGGCCGAGCCTGCGTGAGTGGCGCGAAGCCTGGCGGTTTTTTTGGGGCAAACGCGGTATTTTGCGCGACAACATGAAGGGGCTGGCAAAGTTCTTTCGAACTGGCTTTCACCCCTGGGATATCGATCAGCAAGCCTTGATCGAGAACTGGCAGCAACGCTTTCCGGATGTGGCGGCGCTGCAGCGTTAGTGCAGCTCGGGGCGAGTGCTTTGAATGGCTTCGTCCACCAGCTGCTGATAGCGACCGCTCTGTTTAAACTGGCGCAAGGCCGCATCAAAGCGGTCGCGAATGGCGGTCAACTGGCGCTGGCGTGAAAACGCAATGTAGCTGTTGGTGCTTTGCAGCGGGGGCTGCAGTATGTGCAATGGCTGCGACAGTTTTACTTGCTGCAGCAAGACGCGCGCGCCAAATTCGTTGTTCACCCACAAGTCAGCACGGCCGTTGCTAACCATAAGGGCACATTGCTCAGCCGAGTTAATGCGGTATACGGTGGCAAAGTGCTGCTGCGTTAGCAGCTGATCCATATAGCTGCCGTAGCTGACGTTGTTGACCGCACACATTGACAAACCATTGCCGGCCTGGCGCCATGCCAGTGGTTTGGGTGAGGCTTGTATCAAACTGATATTTTGTACGAACAGCACTTCTTGGCTGTAATCGGCAAAGCGCTCGCGCTTCGGGGTTTTAAAGGCGGTAAAAATGGCATCGGCGCGCCCGTGTTCGATGTCGCTGATGGCGCGGGCCCAAGGTAAAACGCGCACGTTTATCGTAACACCCATT
Organism: Bacterioplanes sanyensis; assembly: GCF_014652515.1. Classification (GTDB taxonomy): domain Bacteria; phylum Pseudomonadota; class Gammaproteobacteria; order Pseudomonadales; family Oceanobacteraceae; genus Bacterioplanes; species Bacterioplanes sanyensis. Next base: position 187,858 of record NZ_BMYY01000001.1, read on the forward strand.
TCGCTAAATACTTGTTTGACCAGTTGCACGGCAACGCCATCAGGCTCTCCGGCTTGGATATAACTGTAAGGCGGATATTGCAGCGTCACCAGCTCCAGTGGTGGGCGTGGTTCGGCGTGTGCTGCCGGTAGCATCAGGCCAATTAGCCAGCTGATTAATAAACACACACGCATTGCGACGACCTTGTCCATGAAAGAAAGCCTGAGTATAGAGCAGTGGTCACCATCTTCCGACAATGCTGCCCTGCTGTGGCATAATCCCGCCTCTTTTATGTGGAGATCACCATGAGTCTTGAGCAAAGCCTGCGTCAGCGTGCCAACGATCAATGCGAGCTGTGTAGCAGCCCGGATAGCCTAAGTGCCTACTTGTTGCCACCCGACACCAATGCCCGAGTCGATAACAGCGTGTTGTTATGCGGTACTTGCCTGGAGCAAGTGAATGGCGCTGAGTTGCAGCAAAATCACTGGCGCTGCTTGAACGACAGCATGTGGAACAGCGAGCCGGCGGTACAGGTACTGGCCTATCGCATGCTGCAGCGTCTTAGCAGCGAAACCTGGGCGCAGGATTTGCTCGAAATGCTTTACCTGGATGAAGACACGCAAAAGTGGGCAGATCGCGGCCTGGTGGATCTTAACGCTGAGCCCACGTTGGATGCCAATGGCGCCCAACTGGCTGCAGGCGATAACGTAGTGCTGGTTAAAGACCTGGATGTTAAAGGCGCTAACTTTACCGCCAAGCGTGGCACCGCCGTGCGCGGTATTTCATTAAGCGATAACCCCAAGCACATTGAAGGCCGAGTCAATGGCCAGCGCATTGTGATTATTGCCGAGTATGTAAAAAAGTCCTGATGGTGCATGATGGGCGGGTGACTACAAGGAGGTCTATATGATCAATTACATTGAATTCCCCGCTCATAACCTAGAGGCCACTCAGGCATTTTTTGAACAGGTTTTCGGTTGGCAGTTTCAGGCCTACGGCCCGGATTACATTGCTTTTGGTCATTCCGGCACCCCCGGCGGTTTTTATCGCAGCGACAACACCAGCCGTATGGCAAACGGCGCTGCTTTGGTGGTGATTCAAGTCGATGACTTGGAGGCCAAGCTGGCTGAGGTCAAAGCCGCCGGTGGTGATATCTGCCAAGACATCTTTAGCTTCCCCGGTGGGCGGCGCTTTCACTTTATTGAGCCAAGCGGCAATGAACTGTCGGTGTGGTCGGAAGCGTAGGGCTTAGACATTGAGGCTCAGACGTTGAGGCTCAGACATTGAGGTTTGGGCGCTGGCCAGCGAGCGTATTTTGCGCTAGCTTGGCTGGCCCTTACTGATTTGTTGAGTAGTAACGTGGAAGCGCAATTTTGGATCGACAAATGGCAAAAGATGGAAATCGGTTTTCATCTGGATGAAGTTAATAAAGTGCTGCTGAAATACTGGCCAACGCTGAACACCCGGCCACCGCAGCGCGTTTTAGTGCCACTGTGTGGCAAGTCGTTGGATGTGTTGTGGCTGCGCCAGCAAGGGCATTCGGTGGTGGGCATCGAGTTAAGCGACATCGCCCTGACAGAGCTGGCCACCCTGATGACCACCGAGCTGGGCATTGAGCTCAGTTGTGAGCAGCGCGAGCAGGGCAAGGTGTATCAGGGCGAGGGCGTCAACTTGATTGCCGGTGACTTTTTTGACCAGCCCGCCCTTGGCCCCATCGATTGGGTTTATGATCGCGCGGCCTTGGTGGCCTTGCCCGAAAACATGCGCCGCGACTACGCCCGCCAGCTGCGCCATATCAGCGGCAGTGCGCCACAGTTTTTGATTACCCTTGATTATCGACAAGCTCAGATGAGCGGTCCGCCGTTTGCCATCAGTGACGAAGAAGTGCAGCAGCATTACAGCAGTCATTACCATATTGAACTGCTGGAAAGCCGTGAGCTGATTGAGCAAGAGCCGCGTTTTCGTGAGCGTGGCCTGGATTCGTTTGTGCAGCGCGCTTATAAGCTGATGCCGCGTTAGTGTCCTGAGTTAGAAGTGCGCATGCTGTCAGCGTGCCATCCAAGTTCTCTGGCAAGGCGTGTCTCTCGGCCAATGGTCCCATTGGCAAGAGGCAGAACGCAGCCAGAGGGCACTAAGCCTCTAGCCGCAATACGCAGATTGTGTGCGGCTCTGGGTAATGCCATACCAGGTTGAAATCCCATAACCGCACGCCGTATTCGCGCTCGGGCCCAGGTTGTTGATAAGCCGGTTTGGGATCTTGTGCCAGGCATTGCTCAATCACGGCCATTACCGGTTGCTGCAGGCGCTGCTCAGCACTCAGGGCTTGCGCTTTGGCCGTGGGGCTAAAGCGCACCTCAATGTCGGCAGGCGGCATCGGCGCGATGTGATTGTGAGCCTCTTCTACCTGATCGGCGTAAGGCACATAGGGGCGAATATCGACAATCGGCGTGCCATCGAGCAAATCCAGCCCACTTACCACCAATACACCGGGCTCCACTGCGACCAACTCCACCACGCTAAGGCCAAGATTATTGGGCCTGTGAGTGGCGCGTGAGGCAAATACCCCCAATTTTTGATTGCCACCTAAGCGCGGCGGGCGTACCTGCAAATGCGGTTTGTCGGCTTGGGTCAGAGTTTGGTGAAAGACAAAGGTCAGCCACAAATGGCTGACTTGCTCCAAGCCGGCCACGGCTTTGGGGTCATCGTAGGGGGGCAGCAATTGCAATCTGCCCTGGACCGCCGGAGCCAATCTGGGTTGGCGCGGAATGGCGAACTTCTCACGGAACGGTGTGTTAGCAATAGCGATGGGGTGAAGCGCATAGGACGGTGCATCTGACAGCAAAATAACCACCTGATAAACGGCACGGTGTCGGCCTTTAAGAAAAATCCGGCCCAGTATACCAGCCTGCTCAACGAAGGTTTTTGTTGCCTTTGGCTCACTGCTTTGTTTCCCGATGTTACCGGTTTGGCACAAATTGTTACAAATTGGCCTGATGCTGGCTGGCATACTCCGGCCGTTTTTCTCTTTGGTGCGTCAGTGTCTGTACAGCGACCGGCACCCAATAAACATAACAGTAAGGAAAACCCTCAAATGTTGAAGCAAGCGTCTGTGTTAGCAACGGCGGTCGCTCTGGCCAGCCAGGCCATGGCCTCCGGTTATAAAATCAATGAGCAAAGCGCCAGCGGCGTCGGTAACGCCTATGCCGGTCGTGCAGCCGTGGCCGAAGACGCCTCGGTGGTGTTTTATAACCCCGCCGGTATGACTCGTCTTAAGCGCCCAGAGTTAAGTGTGGGTGTGACGTACATTGATGTGAACGGCAGTTTTGAGGGCGAGCGCTTAAACAGTGCCGGTATTTCCAGCGATTTTGAACCCGGCGCTTACGGTGATGGCGGCGATTTTGTGCCGAATCCGACCATTCCTTTTATGTACTACGTGCGCCCGCTGGATGACAAAGCGGCGATTGGCCTGGGCATTTTTGCGCCATTTGGTACCCACACTGATTACGAATCCAATGCGCTGGTGGGTGGTTTTGCCGATGAAACCAAGCTCACCACCATCGACATTCAGCCGACCTTTGCTTACCAGCTGACCGACACTCTTTCTATTGGTGTGGGCATCGACATCGTATTTGCAGAAGGCCTGCTGTCTAAGCAGCTCGACACTGTGCCGTTCGTGCCAGACGCGTATGTGCAAGGTGCGCAAATGCAGCTGAATAACAGCGGCCTGGACCCGAACTCAGCAGCCTTTATTCAGCAGCAGGCCAAAATTGATGCCATTTCTGGCCTCAATGACCCCAGCTACATGGGCTACGACAACAAGTTTGAAGTGGAAGGCGATGACCGCGGTTATGGCTGGAACTTCGGCGTGATGTGGGACATCAGCCCAGCCACCACCTTTGGCTTTGCCTATCGCTCAGAAATTGACCTTGATTTAGAAGGCACCGCCGAGTTTAAGCAAAACCAAGGCGTGCAGGTGTTTGCGCCTGAGCTGAAAGGCCATCCGTTACTCGATGCCGACAATAACGGCGTGGTGCTGGCGGACGCGGCTATTGCCGCCAAAAATGGCGAGCTGTTTGGTTTGAGCGACGCTGAGCTGGTGCAAACCGTGCAAGGTTTTAGCGGCGAAGTAAAAGATCAAGACGCACGCGTGCCTTTGACTACGCCGCGCTCTGCCACCTTTAGCTTGGCGCACCGCATTAACGACCGCGTGCAATTGCAAGGCGGCGCGACTTGGACGGACTGGTCGGTATTTAAATACTTCGACGTGATCGCCACTCGCTCAGGCATCATTGATGACATCAGCGGTCTGGGCGAAAACTACATTGGCCACATCGTAGAAAAATGGCACGACACTTGGTCTTATGCGTTGGGCGCTAGCTACCAGGTGAACCACAACTGGCTGCTGCGTGCTGGCTATGCCTTTGATGAGTCGCCAGTGGCCGAGCAACACCGCACGGCGCGCGTGCCTGACAACGACCGTCAGTGGCTGACCGCCGGTGCAAAATACAAGGTCAATGACGACATCAGTTTTGATCTGGGCTTGGCCTACTTGCTGATTGATGAGTCGGATTTGAACGAGTACGACTACGACCTAGACGACAAGGTTAAAGGTCTGCAAAACGCGACCGGCACCTACGATATGGATGCCCTGGGCGTGTCATTGCAAATGAACTACCGCATGTAATGGCAGCGGCTTCGACGTAAACAGTGAGTGAAAAAACCGGGCTTTGCCCGGTTTTTTTGTGCGTTTATAACGTCGACATAAAAAGCAGGCATAAAAAAAGCCGCTGCATTTCTGCAGCGGCTTTTTTGAATATGGCGGAGGGATAGGGATTCGAACCCTAGATAGGCTATTAACCTATGCCGGTTTTCAAGACCGGTGCTTTCAACCGCTCAGCCATCCCTCCAAGCGGCGCGTACTTTACTACAACCAGAATAAAAGTAAAGAGCCGCGCTTCAAAAGTATTGGGTGCGCTTTAGGCGTCGCTGTTTTCTGTGCTGGTATTTTGAGCAGCAATGGCCTCGCCCAGCGCCTCATCGGCAACCTGCTCAAGCCATGCCAAGTCTACGCTTTGGTGCGCTTCGCAAATAAACCAAGGCTCGCGAGAATCTGGCTCCAGCATAATGCCTTTGGCAATTAAACGGTGGGCAAAGGCGGTGTACAGCTCGCTGTTGGTTTGCTTCCAATCGCGATAATTGTGCGGCACATCTTGATCGGCACGGGTATTAAAGTGAATGCCAAACATCGAATCTGGGCCAGCGAATTTATGCTCGATGCCATGCTTGCTAAACACCCGCGACAGCACTTGCTGAATGGCCGCACCGGTTTGATGAATGGTGGCCAGGGCGTCTGTGTCTTTTAACACGCTTAAGGTGGCCTTAGCCGCGGCCAGGGCGATCATATTGGCGGTGTAAGTACCGCCGTGGGTGACGCCGCCTGTGCCGGAGTGAATGGTGTTCATGACATCAGCGCGGCCACCAAACGCCGCCACCGGGTAGCCGTTGCCCATGGCTTTGGCGAAGGTGGTGAGGTCGGCATAAATGCCATACAGCTGTTGCGCGCCACCTTTAGCAACGCGAAAGCCCGTTTTGACTTCATCAATAATCAGCAGGGCGCCGTGGGCATCGCACTGATCGCGCAGGGCTTGCATATAAGCCTGGCTGGCGGCGATGGAGCCACAGTTGCCCATGATGGGTTCAATCACAATGGCGGCGATGTCATGGCCGACGCGCTTGAATACATCAATCAGGGCGGCTTCGTCGTTGAGCGAGATGGTTTCTAAATGCTCGCGGCTGGCTTCGGGAATGCCAATGCCAAAGGCTTTGATCTCTGGCGCGCTGTCGCCTTGTGGTTGCCAGTTATCGACATCTGGCTTCCACATCATTTCGTCATACAAGCCATGAAAGCCGCCTTCGACCACTACGATTTTATTGCGGCCGGTAAAGCCCCGTGCGGTGCGCACGGCGCCTAACACCGCTTCGGTACCGGAGTTGGCAAAACGCATTTTTTCGATTTGCGGGCACAGGCTTTTCACCAGTTCGATGACTTCTGCATCCAGGCCCGTTGAAAAGCCAGACATGGTGCCGATGTTGGTGATGGCGTCGATCACGGCGTTGTCGATGCGGGCATCGCGATAGCCCAAAATGATCGGCCCATACGCCAGGCGAAAATCAACAAACTCTTGGCCGTCGACATCGGTTAGCCGACAGCCCTTCAGCGATTCAACAAACACCGTGTTGTCATCGCCCCAGTAGCGATAACTGTCGGCAACGCCCATCGGCATATGAGTGTGAGCGGTCGCTAACAGGGCGTCGCGTTTTGGCTTGGGGGTATCGGCTGTGGTCATGGCATCGTCTCTGAGCGGCACGAGTGGGTAAAAAAATAAGGCGCGATGATACGCGTTGGTGGCGGCGATTCAAATGTCGCTAAGCATGGCTTGGCAGGAATGTGACTTCGCTACTATTTGCTATTAGGGAGAATCTAAAAAGGCCTGCTCGGTAGCGAAATGAAACCGAGCAGGCAAAGGCGGGAACAGGAGGAGTTACCGCGCGAGGAGGAAAGGGGGAGTCCGTTATATGAGAGCCGGCCAGTGGCACGGCTCTGGGTTAAATGCTCGACAGCCTGCTTAGTTGGCTGCCTGTTTAGTTGGAGGCCTGATTAATTGGCAGCCTACTTAGTTGGAAGCCAAGGTACGGCGATACGGATTCATAAACTTCAACTGCTCGACGGCTTGCTGATCGCCATGCTGAATGCGAATGCTGACTTGCTCATCGGCAAAGTCGAGGTCGCGTTCAATGGCAATATCGGCACTGCCGCGCGCACCCGGTTGCAAGTGCATTTCACCCAGGCTTTGCTCGCCGTCGAAGATCACCACGGTCACCGCTTCTTGTTTGCGGTTGTGCACTTTGACGGTGTAGTTGTTTTCCACCGTATCCGACGGTGTTAATTGGTACATGCGCTGGCGATCGCGTTCGCTGCTGATATCAATATCAGGCGACATCATCGGCAAGCTCATGGCCAGCACAAAGGCCACGCTGGCGGCGGCGCCATAGCCCCACAAGCGCCAGCGCTGGGCAGCGGTGAGTTGCTCTTCTGGCTCATAAGCGATCAAACCGGTGGGGCGATTTAAGGTTTCCATAATCGAGTCGCAGGCATCGACGCAGGCAGCACAATCAATGCAGGCAATTTGCAAGCCGTCGCGAATATCAATGTTGGTTGGGCACACCTGCACACACACGCCGCAATCAACACAATCGCCCAAGGCTTCGCCGTTGGCGCCTTTTTTGCCGCGTGGCTCGCCGCGCTCAGCGTTGTAGCGCACGGTGTAGGTTTGGGTATCGAACATCACAGACTGGAAGCGCGAGTATGGGCACATATGAGTGCATACGCGCTCACGCAGCCAGCCGGCATTTAAAAAGGTAAGTGAGCCAATAATCACCACCCACGTTGTCGCCACGGCAGAAAAATCCCCTTGTTTAACGTCGGCCCACCAATGTGCCAGCGGGTAAAAATAGCTCAGCGCCGTAATGGCCGTGGCCAGGGCCAAAGCCGCCCACACCACATACTTAACGCCGCGACGCAGCTTTTGCAGGCCACTGCCTTTGCCTTGATCTAACTTGCGACGTTGGTTGCGCGAGCCTTCGATTTTTTCTTCCAGCCAGATAAATAAAAACGTCCACACGGTTTGCGGGCAGCTATAACCACACCACAAACGCCCGGCGTACATAGAAACAAAAAACAGCGCAAAGGCACTGCCGATCATCACCGGCGTTAACAGCAATAAATCTTCTGGCCACAACAGCCAGCCAAAAATATGAAACTCTTTTTGATTAATATCGAGAAATACGGCCGGCTCGCCATTCCAGCTGAGCCAAGGAGTCAAAAAGAAAAATGCCAGTAATGGCCAACTAACAGCACGACGCCAGTTACGGAAGCGACCGGCGAACAAACGCACGCGATGCGGTAGCGGAGCATCGGTGGCAATCACACGGGAATTGGATGGCATGGCAAGCCTCATTATTTAAATCACGGTATCGCCGCCCTAAGTACATAAAGCGTGCCAGCGATGCCGAGGCCGACTGGCTGGGCTTGGTGGTGATAGTGAGCATTTACAAGCAGAAGTGTGGCACGGTATATGGGCGCGATATATCGCGTAGCGCGCTATATCGTGGGTGAATCGGCGGCGCTTGAGTTGTTTGGCGATGTGGGTCTCAGCCAAAGGTATGGTAGTTGTCGGTGGAGGCGGGTGATGGGAAAGCTTAGCGCGGTCTAGATGCTCTATGCACTGCTTGAGGTTATCCCTTTTGCTGGGCGGGCGAGCGACTGAAAGCGCACATCGAGATAGTTGTCGCTAGGCATTTGCTCTCGTAGCTGGGGTCAGAGCTGAAGCTCTGACCCCGCAAAACAGCGCAGATTTTTTTAAACGCTAAACCCTATGCCCTCCTTAAGGGATCTTATCCCTCACGCCGGGCGGGCGAGCTCCCTGCTTTGCGCTGCGCAGGCCGTTTCCTTCGTTGTCAATGCTGTGGTCGCCGCAACGCCAACAGCCTGCATCCCGGCAGGATGTTGGCTGGTGCTGCCATCCGGGCAGCCCCTGCGGGCACAGCCATTGCCAACTCAGGCGGCCTGCTAAGGCGCGGTCAACCTAGACGCGAGAGCGAGCAATCAGCAAAGATGGTGATGAGCCTTATACAGCCAGTATGTTTCCGCAGGAGACAAGGAGCAGGCACGTTTTTCAGTCAGCTTGCCTGTATTTTCTCAGGGTGGTAGCTTAAATGACCGATAAGTCAGTGAGTTGGCATTGTCGCGTCAGAAATTTGAGGCACGGATAGCAGGCAAGCACGTTTTCCTAGGAAGAAATGTGCGAGAAAAGAAGATATCCAGTGTAAATCAATGGTTTGGCAGAAAGAGCGCGAATAGTTCTAGCTGGAAAAACAGGCGTGCACACTATTAAACTGTTGGGTTTACTTAAAAGACAGGGAGGGACTCTTGACTAAGATTACCTTTGCAATCAAGTATCATTACGGGGATGCTGAACAAGGGCGCTTGGATATGTACGATGCAGCGGTGTCGTTCCAAGGTTTTGCAAAAGCATTATCTATTACAGCTCATGCTTTATTGAATGATGGAGAAATTCGAAGGAAAGGGCATAGCATTCAAGGTGGCGAGCTCTTTATAAATCCTTCTCGAAAGGGCAGCTTCGAGCAAATTGTCACTTTTATTATCACTAACCCCGAATCTATTGGTGCTAGCGTTGCGGCTGCAGCTTTTTATGATTTAATAAAATGGACATGGTCAAAGACTCTCGATTTAGTCTATGAACCAGAGACTGCTCATGTTAAGAAGTTGTCTGAACGTATAGAGCCATTTATAGGTGAGATGGAGGAGGTTCTTGAAGTACCTCTTGAGCAAGCTCATCGCCCTATCAAACAAAACCCTGAAATGGTCATAGCGTTAAATAGGCAAAGAGTTGGTGAAGTGATTAGATTGGATGCTGAAACGCTAAAAAGCGTTTCCCTCCGCACGGAGCCCGAAGTAACAGAAAATATCAAAGGGAACATCACGCGATACAATATACTGTCAGGTTATGGGCGATTTTACGATGATGATCTTGAGAGAACAGTCTCTTTTAAAGTAGAGGAAGATGTTAGTTCAACTCAAAAGCAGTTACTCACATGGTCTATGCACTACGCTCAAGAATCTGAAGGTGGTGGGAAAATATTGATTGATGCAAAACGAATTTTAACAGCTAGAGGCGTTGTTAAACGATATGTTGTATCTAGCATTCGGCAGGCATAAATCTAAGGTACCTCTGAAAAACACCACAAAATAGGCGATAATCCATCTTCCAGTTAGCAAGGGCAGGAATATGTCACAACTCAGCTTCTCCGATGCCGAAGGCCAGGCCAAAAAACGTAAGGTGACTCGCCGAGTAATAATCAGGACAGTCTCAATAAGAAAGCTGCCTGATAATAATTAGGACAGTCTAGATAAGAAAACTGGTCTTGATAAGAAAACTGCCTGATGGCTGCGCCTAAATCTACTGGCTAGGCTGTAAGCAGATCCTGTTCACTGGGAGTCAGCCATGCCTAAACCGCGCAAAGAACTCGTTTCTCTGGAGGCCACGCCGTATTATCACTGTGTCTCACGCTGTGTGCGGCGTGCGTTTTTATGCGGCTTTGATCAGGAAGGGTAATAATCAGGACAGTCTTGATAAGAAAACTGCCTGATGGCTGCGCCTAAATCTACTGGCTAGGCTGTAAGCAGATCCTGTTCACTGGGAGTCAGCCATGCCTAAACCGCGCAAAGAACTCGTTTCTCTGGAGGCCACGCCGTATTATCACTGTGTCTCACGCTGTGTGCGGCGTGCGTTTTTATGCGGCTTTGATCAGGAAGGGCGCAGCTTTGAGCATCGCCGAGGCTGGATTGAGTCATTGCTACTGGAGCAAGCCCAAGTCTTTGCCATAAACATTGCAGCCTATGCAGTGATGTCGAATCACTTTCATGTGGTGCTGCATGTCGCGCAGGGCCAGGCTGCGAGCTGGTCTGTACGTGAAGTGATTGAGCGCTGGCACCGGCTGTACAAAGGTAATGCTTTTACTCAACGCTATCTGTTAGGAGAAGCACTGAGCTCGGTGGAAGAGCAATTAGTTGAAAAGTACGCCAACGAATGGCGCGAGCGTTTAACCTCCATTAGCTGGTTTATGCGCCGTTTGAATGAAAAAATTGCGCGCATGGCCAACGAAGAGGACGAATGTACTGGCCATTTCTGGGAAGGTCGTTTTAAATCTCAGGCGCTGCTCGACGAAAAAGCACTGGCTGCCTGCATGGCCTACGTGGATTTAAACCCTATTAGAGCAGGCATGGCGAAAACACCAGAAACGTCTGATTATACTTCGATCAAAAAACGTAGCCGTAAAGCACAGCAAGCCAACTCACCCAATCATCGGTTCCAACAAGTCCCTGAGCTATTTAACTTCGCTGGTAACCCTCGTGAAAAAATGCCGGAAGGCATCCCAATGCAGTTAACCGACTACATCGACTTGGTGGACTGGACAGGCAGACAAATACGCGACGATAAACGCGGTCATATCGACCAAAGCTTACCACCCGCGTTGCTCAGGCTGGGGATTGATCCACAACACTGGCTGGTGATGACGCAGCAGTTTGAAAGCCAGTTTAAAGGCCTGGTGGGCAGTGCTCAGCAGCTAAAGGCCAAACTGAGCTGCTTTTTCCAAGATAGCAAACAACATCGAACGGCTGGCATCGGAGCTTGCCAGCAGCTTCTGACTTAACAGAAGTCAGTAAAATCTCTGCATCAAAAACCTGTTTGTTCAACAAGCATGGGTTATCTTTGTCTGAAACTCTCTCTCGGTAGCTAAATCACTTTTTGACTCATTGATAGACGGTGTTCAAGGCGGCCAGTGATTAAGTTCAGCAAGAAACCGCCATTCTTATCTTAGCGTGGCTGTCTTGTTCTCTGATTCCCCGGCTGGTTTGACCGGCGTGAAGCTGTAGTGCTGGCGATTACATTGGCGGATTCGGGCGAGCTGGTAGGTGCGATCAGCATTACCCAGATGAAGCAAAGTCGTGGCAATCTTGGCTACTGGGTCGGCGTGCCGTACTGGGGGCGGGGCATCTGCAGCGCAGCGGCGGCGTTAATGATAGATTACGGCTTTGCCGAACTAAAATTAGCGCAACTGTACGCTCAACATTTGCCCCATAATCCGGCCTCTGGCAAGGTTATGCTGAAAAATGGCTTTACCTATCAGGCCGATGTGGTCGTCGGGCCAGACACGTTAAAATACTATGAGTTGAATGCCAGCGAGTGGCAAAAACTGACATTGGATAAGCAGGAGAAAAACGATTGGAACTCGTGAAGTTGATGGTGTAAGGGTCGCTGACTAACATAAGGCCGGCTGTCATTGCGGCAGTGTTTAAATCGTGTTTGATTTACCGAATGGTTTAGAAGAGCTGCGTCGTTGTGACTGCTCTTTGTGTCGCCGCTGTGGGGCCATTACTGCCTCTATGCCGTTATCTGGCATTACCATTATGAAAGGCGAAGATCAGCTAAAGCTGTACCAGTTTAACACCCTGACGGCTAAGCACTATTTTTGTCAGAATTGTGGCATTTATACCCACCACCAACGCCGCTCAAACCCAAGTCAGTACGGCTTTAACGTCGCGTGCTTAGAAAGCATTAACCCGCTTAAGCTGGGTGATATAGCGACCAATGATGGTGTAAATCATCCTGCGGATAGATAATGTTGACGGCTTGAACCAGAGATATCTGGCTAAATGCTTGCACTGAGTAAAGGGGAAAACAATGGCGAAAGTAAAAGAATCCACTAAAGCAGTTTTGCTATCTACCTTGGTTTTCCCAGGCATGGGGCATTTTTATCTGAAAAAGCCGCTGGCTGGCGTAATGCTGTTCGGGGCTTCGACGGTGTGTTTATTTTACATATTGACCACCGTCGTTTCTGTCACCAAGAAAGTGATGGCCAATATTACCGTTGCTGATCTACCGTTGGATATCGCGCAAATAACCGAGTTGGTACAGCAATCCATGGCGGCTGTGGATGGCAGTAGCGCCAACACCGCTACTTGGGTATTAATCGTGCTCTGGGTCATAGCAGCGTTGGATGCCGCACGATTAGGTAGGGCAGTGCAGCAAGCAAAAGAGCTGTAACAGGCGTGCCGAGCTGCGCGCGGCTTTTTGTTAAATGTCGCTATCGCCCGAGCGATGCCATTTTTTATATCGCTTTTTATAGCGCGACCTGTTTGGGGGTCGAAAAATCCTGCGTCCTCCCTCAAGCATCTTACCCATCACGCTGGCGCTAGTATCCTGAGCCAATAGCAGAGCTTTTGGCTATGTCCCGAGTGCAGGACCCTTAGGCGGCAGGGCGTCAGGCTAATAGCGCTCGATCAGATGGCCAAAAATGGTGATGATCACGACTAATGCGTTGGTGCTGTTGTTGAAGGTAATCTGGCTGTCCACCAGAAATTGGTAGTGTTGATTTTGTTGGCCACTAAAAGTGACGCGAATATCGTCGACACGGCGTGGTGTGTTGGCGGGGAGTTGTATATGTGCCTGGGGATTTAGTGAATTTTCCATAAGGAAGTCAAAATAAATATCCTGCGGCTGATGCTTGGCTGAGTTAGCGGCAATGCACAGTTCATGTGACTGAGTACCGGCAATCAAATGGCTGCGGCTGCCAGGTGGCAGGAGGACATTGTCTTGGAGGGCAATCATGCCATCAGTGGGCTCCGGTACGCGCAAGCAGCGGTCGTTGTGACAGAAGTTGCTAGGCTGGCAGCGCCAGCTGTAGCGAGTGTTGTTAACAATGATGAGGCGAAAGACGTTGCTGTGCACAGGTGACCTCGGCGCCGCTTGGGCTGGTGAGGAAATGAGTCAAAACGTGAGCCTAGCGCAAATAACCTCATGTATATTATGGTTGTCGGGTATGGCAGGGCTTGTCGTACAAGCACAGCATTGGCTAGTACAGGGGGCGAGTGCAGGGGCCGGCGCTTCCGGCCCCTTGACGCTAGGTGTGCTGAAGGTTGTTCAAGTCAAAGCGATCGGCATTCATGACTTTATTCCAGGCACGGATAAAGTCATGCACGAATTTTTCGCGGTTATTGTCTTGGGCATACACTTCGGCATAAGCCCGCAAAACAGAGTTGGAGCCAAACACTAAGTCGACTCGAGTGGCGGTCCAGCGTGTGGCGCCTGTGCTGCGCTCTACCAAGGCGTACTCATTTTTGCCGCTAGGCTGCCAGCGGTAGGCCATGTCGGTCAGATTAACGAAGAAATCATTGCTCAACACGCCGACACGATCGGTAAACACACCGTGGGCGCTGCCGCCATGATTGCTGCCTAATACGCGCATGCCACCAATCAGCACGGTCATTTCCGGCGCGGTTAAGCCCATTAATTGCGTGCGATCAAGCATTAACTCCTCAGGCTGCACGGCGTAGTCTTCTTTTAGCCAGTTACGGTAAGCATCGTGCAGCGGCTCTAGCACGGCGAAGGAGTCGGCGTCGGTATCTGCATCGGTAGCGTCGCCGCGTCCGGCATAAAAGGGCACGGTCACATGTACGCCTGCGTCGCGTGCGGCTTTTTCTACGGCCGCACAGCCACCCAGCACGATCAGGTCGGCCATGCTGACTTGGGTGCTCAGTTGTGCTTGTACGGAGCCTAGGGCCGTCAGCACTTTTTGCAGGCGCTCTGGCTCGTTGCCCAGCCAGTCTTTTTGCGGCGCTAGGCGAATACGTGCGCCGTTGGCGCCACCGCGGTAGTCGGACTGGCGGAAGGTGCGCGCACTGTCCCAAGCGGTGGCAACTAAGTCGCCGACGCTGAGGCCGGTGGCGAGAATGCGCTGCTTCAAGTCGGCAATGTCGGCATCCGACAAACAATAATCAACGCTCGGTACTGGGTCTTGCCAGATTAAATCTTCAGCGGGAACATCGGTGCCTAAATAACGAGTCTTGGGGCCAAGGTCACGGTGGGTGAGCTTAAACCAAGCGCGAGCAAATACATCGGCAAAGTAGTCTGGGTCGTTGTAAAAACGCTCGGAGATTTTGCGATATTCTGGGTCCATTTTCATGGCCATATCGGCATCGGTCATGATGGGGTTGCGACGCGTTTTACCGTCTTCGGCGTCAACGGGCATGTCCTCTGTCTTGATGTTGATTGGCTCCCATTGCCAGGCGCCGGCTGGACTTTTTTGCAGCTCCCAGTCGTAGTTGAGCAACAAATGAAAGTAGCCGTTATCCCACCGGGTCGGGTGTGTAGTCCAAGCGCCCTCAATACCGCTGGTGACGGTATCGCTGCCAACACCGCGCTGTTTGTGGTTGTTCCAGCCTAAGCCTTGTTCATACACATCGGCGGCTTCTGGGTCTGGGCCCAGTTGGCTGGCATCGCCATTGCCATGGCACTTACCAACGGTATGGCCGCCGGCAGTGAGGGCGACGGTTTCTTCGTCATTCATCGCCATGCGAGCAAAGGTTTCACGCACGTCATGAGCGGTTTTGAGTGGATCAGGCTGGCCGTCGACACCTTCTGGGTTGACGTAGATCAGCCCCATCATGACGGCTGCCAGTGGGTTCTCCAAGTCGCGGTCGCCAGAATAGCGGCTTTCGGGTTGGTCGCTGCTGGCCAGCCATTCTTTTTCTGAGCCCCAATAAACATCTTTTTCTGGGTGCCAAATGTCTTCCCGCCCACCGCCGAAACCGAAGGTTTTCAACCCCATGGACTCATACGCCATGTTGCCCGCCAGAATGATTAAATCGGCCCATGAGATGGCATCGCCGTATTTCTTTTTAATGGGCCACAGCAGGCGCCTAGCTTTGTCGAGGTTGGTGTTGTCGGGCCAGCTATTGAGTGGAGCAAAGCGTTGGTTGCCGGTATTGGCACCGCCACGGCCATCGGCAACGCGATAGGAGCCGGCGGCGTGCCAAGCCATACGAATCATTAAACCGCCGTAGTGGCCCCAGTCGGCAGGCCACCAGTCTTGGCTGTCGGTCATCAGTGCTTTTAAGTCAGCTTTTAAGGCCTCTAAATCCAGCTCAGCAAAGGCTTGGGCGTAGTCGAAGTCGTCACCCATGGGATTGGTCTTGCGATCGTGCTGGTGCAGGATGTCGAGGTTTAAAGCGTTGGGCCACCAGTCCATATTGGTCTGGCCACTGTGGGTGAGGGCGCCGTGCATCACGGGGCATTTGCCGCTGCTGGAATGGGACATGTCTCGCTCCTTGTATTTGAGGTGTGAACACAGCATAGATGGCGTTTTGTGATAGTTGTACTGAATTAGATCTATCGACTTGATCGTCAGGCCCTATGTGGAGGTTATCTAACCGCGTGTTACTTCTGGCTCTTTGAGCGGCATGTTTACTCTATGATCTCGGTTTTATGGTTAAAAGCGAGGGCGGTTTATGTTGCAACAGAAGCAGGGAGAGTCGTTGCCGGGCGAGCTGAGTACAGCGGTGCGTTTAGTGACGCTATTGTCACTGGTGCCAGTAGAGCCACACCGCATCAATACAGTCACCTTGGAGCAAAAATTGTTTGAACTGGGCTACGACGTCAGTGCCCGCACCATACAGCGTGATATGAAAAAGCTGCACGAAGCAGGAATCTTTGGCCTAGCATGCGATACGCGTACACGGCCTTATCGCTGGTTTGTGTGCGATCAACTGGTCCAGCATCAGCGGCCTAGGTTGAGCTTGGTGCACAATTACGAAGATGCACGCGTCGGTTGAACTCTGGCCATTTGTTGCTTTCTGACTGTTTGCTTTACAGTGCCGGGTGTTTCCGGAGTTATGTATTGAGTAAGAGGCAACAATGAGCAAACGCATTTTTATTACCGGCGCCGGTCGGCGCATGGGCAAGCAATTGGCGCAACACTGGCTGCAGCAGGGCTGGCAAGTAGTGGCTCACTACAACACGCACAGCGAGCTTGCGCCGCAGCCGAATCTGGTGCAATTACAGGCGGATTTATCCGACCCTCAAGCGGTACAAGCCTTGGCGCAACAAGTGGCTGAGTGTGGGCCACTGGATGCCATGATTCATAACGCCAGCTGCTTTACGCCCGATGGAGCAGCTGAGGATGGTATTGCTCACTTTAACCGCCACTTTCATGTTCATGTGCTAGCACCGGAGTTGATTTTCCAGCAGGTCGAATGGGCAGCCGGAGCTGCCGCGGTCACCATCAGTGATATTTATGCTGACATTCCTAATCAGCGCTTTGCGGTGTACTGCGCCTCGAAGGCGGCATTGCAAAATTGGTCGTTGAGCATGGCACAGCGGTTATCAGGCCAAGTACGAGTGAACGTCATTCAGCCTGGGCCGATTCAGTTTTTGCCGGAACACGATGAAGCCTATCGCCAAAAAGTGCTGTCGCAATCATTAATAAAACATGAACTGGGCTATCAAGCAGTGGTCGACAGCGCTGATTTTTTAATTAGTAACGCCGCCATTACCGGCACCGTGATGCGTGTTGATGGCGGCCGCTTTGTGGCTAATCGCTACGATCAAACCTTCTCAGACCAGTAGTCTTGCACCTGCCGATAATAGCTGTCTTCTAAAGGCAGCTGACGACAGGCTTCAAGGCTATTGGCTTGGCCAAGAATATCGAGGTCAATGGTGCGGTCTTTGGTTTTGCGGCTGGGGCTTTTCGGCTCTCGGCCCATGGCCACTTCGATGCGTTGCAAGCGGTGTTTCACCATGGTCGGCGGCAGCGCGCAGCGCAATATCACCAGTTGGTTGCAAAAGCTACCACTGAAGCTGCTGCCTTCGGCAGGCGTTTCAACGATATCGGATTGGTCAATGACTTGGCCTAGAGCGGCTAGCTTGGGCTGCGCCTGTTGCAAGTTGTGGCGAGGATTAATATTGCTGCCCAAACCGAGCAAGTAGTAAGGCATAGTGGTGTTTCATTCCTATGGCTGAAATCGAGTCGGCGTCAGTGGCGACACTGGCGCTCCATTGTTTGAGTAAAGAGGTCAGCAGGTCAAGGAGGACAGCTTATGGACCTTATGCTTATTGTGCTGCTAACACTCGCTTTATGCGGCATCAGCTCGCCTTTGTGGGCGGCAAGCAAGGACGCTCCGCCGGTGATGCTGGCACGTCTTTATCAGCCGGTGACGGCGTTGCAGCAGTATTTGGTCAGCGAAAAGCTCGACGGTGTACGCGCTTATTGGGATGGGCGCCAACTTCTCACTCGCGGTGGTCACCGCATTCACACTCCTCATTGGTTTACCGCGCCGTTGCCGCCCCAGCCACTCGATGGCGAGCTATGGCTGGGCCGTGGCCGCTTCGCGGAAGTCAGTGGCTTGGTGCGCCGTCATCATCCCGACGACGAGGCATGGCAGGAAGTGCGCTTTATGCTATTTGATATGCCAGACGTTGATGCCGGTTTCGAGCAGCGGTTATGGGTGTTAAAAACTTGGGTTGCCCAAGCCCGCAGTTCGTGGTTGCAGGTGGTCTCGCACCGGCGTGTTAACAGCGATGCAGAGCTGCAGCAATGGCTCAAACAGGTGGTCGCGGAGGGCGGTGAAGGGCTGATGTTACGCCGTGCCGATGCACGCTATGAAGCCAGCCGCTCTGATGCCATGCTCAAGTTAAAAATCGACCAAGATGATGAGGCACGAGTGGTCGGCCATTTGCCCGGTAATGGCAAGTTCAGCGGAATGCTGGGGGCCTTATTAGTGGAAACCGACGACGGCCGGCGTTTTCGCATTGGCACCGGCTTTAGCGAAGATGAGCGCCGCGACCCACCGCCACTGGGGAGTCGCATCACTTTTGAATACAATGGCGAAACAGCCAACGGCTTGCCGCGTTTTGCCCGCTTCCTACGTGTCAGGCCCCCCGAATAATTGGAGTCTGCATGCAAATTGTTCAGCGCTCTGTGTGCGCCGAGCCACTGCCTGGGTTGCACCCAGTATTTGCCCGAGTGCTGGCCGCCCGTGGCGTGCGCCAGTCAGATGAGCTAGAGAACCGTCTGGCGCAGTTGCTGCCCCCTGCGTCCATGAAAGGCATTGAGCAGGCCGTGGATTGCCTGCTGCCCGTGGTCACTCAACAGCAGCGGCTGTTGGTGGTGGGCGACTTTGACGTCGATGGCGCCACCAGTACCGCGCTGGCACTGCGTGCTTTGCGAGCACTGGGCGCGACCCAGGTAGAATACCTAGTTCCCAATCGCTTTGAGCACGGCTATGGCTTATCGCCCGAGCTGGTGGATATTGCTCGGCAATATGCGCCAGATGTGATTTTAACCGTCGATAATGGCATTGCCGCTGTCGAAGGTGTCGCTGCCGCCAAAGCGGCCGGCATGATTGTGGTGGTGACCGACCATCATTTGCCTGGCGAGCAACTGCCGGCGGCGGATGCCATTGTGAACCCCAATCAGCCCGGATGTGAGTTCGCCAGCAAAGCGGCCTGCGGTTGCGCCGTGGTGTTTTATGTGTTGATGGCCCTGCGCCAACGGCTGCAGCAACAAGGCTGGCCTGCCGACGTGAACCTAGCGCAATGGCTGGATTTAGTCGCCCTGGCCACCGTCGCCGATGTGGTGCCTTTGGATCGTAATAACCGCATCTTGGTGGAGCAAGGGTTGCGCCGTATTCGCCGTGGCCATGTGCAGCCGGGCATGGCGGCATTGCTGGCCGTTGCTGGGCGTGAGCCGCAGCGGCTGGCCTCATCCGATTTAGGCTTTGTGCTGGGGCCGCGCATCAATGCCGCTGGCCGGTTGGATGACATCGCCTTGGGGATTGAGTGCTTGCTCACCGATGACCCCGCCACAGCGCGTGAGCTAGCGCAGCAGCTGGATGAAATGAATCGCAGTCGCCGCGACATCGAGCAGGGTATGCAACGCGAGGCTGAGCAGTACTTGCAGCACTTTGAGGTGGAGCACAGTGAGTTGCCCGCCGGCTTGTGTTTGTATCAGGCCGACTGGCATCAAGGCGTGATTGGTATTTTGGCCTCGCGCATTAAAGAGCGCACTCATCGCCCCGTGGTTGCCTTCGCTGAAGACGTCGACGGCGTGTTAAAAGGTTCTGCTCGCTCGCTGCCGGGGTTACACATGCGCGATGTGCTGGATCAACTCGATAAGCGCTGGCCCGGTATATTAATTAAATTTGGCGGCCATGCGATGGCGGCGGGGATGAGCATTCATGCCGATGGATTGCCGCAGTTTCGAGCGGCGTTTGAGCAGCTGTGTGCTGAGCACCTCAGTGCCGAAGCACTGCAGCGCATGATTGAATCCGATGGCCAACTCAGCAGTGCCGATTTCAGTCTCGAACTGGCGCAGCAGTTGCGCTGGGGCATGCCGTGGGGGCAGGCCTTTCCTGAGCCGGTATTCGACGGCGTTTTTACCTTGCTGCAACAGCGCATTGTGGGTGAAAAACATTTGAAAATGGTGCTGTGTCCAGCTGGCTCCGACATTGCCGTAGACGCGATCTGGTTTAACTATGAGGCCGACAGTGTGCCTGCAGAAGGGCCGGTGCAAGTGGCTTTCACCCTCGACGTTAACGAGTGGCGTGGACGACGCCAATTGCAATTATTGGTGAAACACCTACAAAGCGAATAGTCACGGAGGGCGCTATGAAATGGACAGGGATGTTGTTAATGCTGTGGCCGCTGCTGGCTGGAGCTGAGATTTATCGCTGGGTCGATGACAATGGCCGGGTGCGTTTTAGCGACCAGCCACCGAGCCAACAAACGGCCAAAAAAGTTGAGGTGAACGACACCAACTTTTATCAGCCTAGGGTGCCTGAGTCGCTACCTGCGTTAAAAAAGCGCCCGAGCAAAAAGCGCCGCAGTAGCCCAGCTAAACCACAATGGGACGATGGCCAATGTCGCACCGCTAAGTTGCGTGCACGGCGTATGTCATTGAATAAAACCGACGGTAATTTGCAGCAATCGCGTGAACGACGTGAGCGCTTGCGCCAGTTGCGCGAGCGCATACGTGCGCGCTGTTAAAAGCCGGCCAAGCTGCTGTCTAAAATCGCATCACGAAACGAGTCGCTGACAGGTTTTTCACCAATCCAAATAGACAGCAAGGCATCGTTTAAATCCTTGCCGGGCACCGTGCCTTTTACCTCGCCATTAATGACAATGCGAGTTTGCTGGCTGGTGGGTAGCCATTCAATGTAGCCAATGGTGCCTCGGTTAAACTTATGATCAAACAAGGCTACTAGTTTCTGCACTCGGTCTTTCAGCTGCACGTTTTGTGCTTCGCTGAGATTTAAGGCCAAGCCCTCTTCGATGGCGTTGGTAAAACGCCGTGCGCTGACCCGCGACGACAACACATGAAACATCATGCGACGCGCCTGGTCAGTGGCCAATATGTCGGCAGCGTTGGTCAGGGGCTGCTGCAAATACAAGGCGCCAACATAGGTTTCCACAAAACCGTAAACATGGCGCACCGCAATGCCCTGCAATTGCATTGCCGGCAGCTCGTCGTGGGCTGGTATTTGCGGGGCGATTTCAAAACCTTCAACTTCGATGGCACTGGCCTGAACGGCACATAGCCAGATGAGTGCAGCAAGGGTGGTACGAATCATGTGAGGCTCCTAGTGAGAGTGGCGACATGCGATTGAGTCATGTGCTGATGTTATTGTCATTGTTATAAATCACTGCTGCCTGCCCTGGCCTAAGCAAGGGGCTGAGCCAAGGGGCTCGGGCAAGGCTTCCGCCCGCCAGGCTTCTGTACTATGGTGGCAACGGCCTTTTAATTAGGACAGATTACCCATGCTTAACCTATTGGCACAACTGCTGAAAGCGTTAAATTCCGAGTCGGCTCCCGGTCAAATTGCACTGGCCGTTGCCTTTGCATTGTGGATGGCACTGACGCCCATGTGGACGGTCAACAACCTGTTGCTGTTTACCTTGGTGCTCATGCTACGTGTGAATTTGAGCGCTTTTTTTGCCGCTTTAGCCGGCTTTTCTTTACTGGCCCTCGCCATTGACCCGATTTCTCAGCGCTTAGGGGCGTCGTTGTTGCAAATGACCTCGCTGCAAGACACGTGGACGGCGCTGTATCAGCACGGTTTTTGGCGCGTACTGCAGTTTAATAACACCTTGATGCTGGGCGGCAGTGTGATCGCCCTGCTGGCTTTTTTGCCGGTTTCAATGCTGGTGCGCCTGTTGGTGGTGCAATATCGGGCACGGCTGCTGCGCTGGATTCAAAAATTAAAAATTGTGCAGGCGCTGAAAGCCAGTAAGTTTTATCAGTGGTATCAGGCTGCGGTGGAGTAACAGATGACAAAATGGATTCGTTGGTGGGGCTTGCTCGCGGTGGCAGCCGTCGTTGCTTTAATCGCAGCCGTTGTCTTGCTTCTGGCTGGGCCTGCCGTAGAAAAAAGCATTGAGACCTTGGGAACCAAAATCAACGGGGCGCTGGTCGAAGTTGATTCGGTCACTGTCAGCATCAACCCACTGGGATTGGAGATTAAAGGCATTGCCGTCACCGACCGTCGTCATCCGATGGAAAATGCCGTCGAAATTGGCCAGGCACGGGCACAACTAGAACTGCTACCACTGTTAGCTGGCCATATTATTATTGAGGATCTGGCCCTTACCGAGGTGGCTTTTGATACGGAGCGCAGCGTTTCTGGTGCCTTACCTGAGCGTCAGAGCAGTGATAATGCGGTTGCGGAGGCCGCGGCAGATGAAGACGCCGTTACCAACCAGTTCAGTGCCTCGGTGCCGTCGCTTGAGCAAGTGCTGGAGCGGCAGTCATTGGCAACGGATAAAGCCGGTCGTGAGCTGCGCCAGTTGGTTGAACAACGTAAACCGGAAGTCGAGCAGCGCATTGCCCAATTACCGGATGAACAGCAGCTGCAGCAGTACGAGCAACAGGTCAACGCGTTAATTAATGGCAAGATTGAATCGCTGGAGGATTTTCAGCGTAAAAAAGCCCAACTGGATGAGTTAAAGCAACAGCTCCGTCGTGACCGCGAGGCGGTGGTGGCGGTGCGTGATTTAATTCGTGATAGCCGTGATGAATTGACGGCCCGTTTGCAGCAGTTGCGTGCGGCACCGGCGCAGGATCTGGCCATGTTGAAACAGCAATACTCCCTAGATGGTCAAGGTGCGGTGAATCTGAGTCGTTTACTGTGGGGCGATGAAGTGGGGCAATGGGGCAGCGAGGCGCTGTACTGGTATCAGCGCTTACAGCCTTATTTGCAGCAAGGCGCAGAGTTGGCGAAAAACCGCACAGCGGCGGAAGACAGCGCTGCGGCGGCACCAGAGCCGGTGCGCATCAGTGGCCAGACTGTGCACTTTCCTACGGCCGACCCCTGGCCTGAGTTTTTGGTGCGCCAGTTATCATTGACGGCGCAGTTGCCACAAGGACGCCTGTTACTGTCAGGCTCTGATTTAACTCCCGAGCCTGCGTTAATGCCTCAGCCTGCACGTTTGACCTTGACCACCGAAGGACTGCCGCAGGTGGCTTCGGTCACTGCGGATCTGGTGCTGGACCATCGCCGCACACCTGGGCGCGATACATTGACGTTAACTGTGCGTGGCTGGCAGTTAAGCGATTGGCAGCTGCATTCACAATTGGATTTGGCCAGTGCCGTCATTGACGCCGATGGCTTGGCGGTGGTGGCTGACGGTCGGTTAACCGCGCAGCTGGATGCGCAGTTTAATCAGGCACAGTTCCAGGGCGAGGCTGACAATCGCGCCGGCAAAGAAATGCTCGCGGTGTTGGCTCAAATCGATCAGTTTAATTTGGATGCCGCCGTTGCCGGCACGCTGGCGGACCCTGAGTTAGAACTGGGCTCAGATTTGGATCGTCGGCTGCAGCAAGCCGTGGGCGAGCGCTTGCGCCAGCAACAAGCTGAACTGCAGCAACGTTTTAACCGCCATTTAAATCAAAAAATCAGTGGCTATACCGATGGTCTGGCCGGCGATATCGATTTTTTCAATCTGCAGGATGAGCAGCTGGCCGCCACGGGCGAACAGTTACAGCAATTGGCGCAACAGCAGCTGGATGACTATGTCGAGCAGCAGCGCCGCCGGGCTGAAGAAAAGGCACAGAAAAAAGTTGATGAAAAAACCGATGAGTTAAAACGCAAAGCAGAAGACAAACTGAAGTCTTTGTTTAATTAAGAAGCTTCTGAACCATTCGGAGGTTCCTTTAGCCATAAAAAAGCGGAGCTCAGCTCCGCTTTTTTATGGCTGTCATTAAAACGCCGGCTGTTGCTGGCGCTCAATGGTTTTGATATCAGACCAACCGTCAACGCCGCCACCTTGCGTGACCACAAAGCGCGGTGCTTGGCTGCCGGTGCCGAAGTGGTGCTGGTACAGGTCAATCAGCTCCTGCAGCTCGACCTTTTCAACTTCTTTGGCGATGGCGCTGTTGGTGTCGAAGGTTTTGCGTCCTTGTACCAGCTCCGACCAATGGCGACTGGCTTTTTCACCCATGTTTTTCGGTTGCTGCAGTAACTGTGTGACCAGGCCTTGCTGGTAGTTTTGCAGCTCTTCCTTTGGCATCTGCTCTAGCTTATTGATGAACTGAGCAAAGAATAAGTTGCTGTGATCAATCAGCTGCTGTGGCAGCGTTTGTGGCGATTGCACAATAAACGCTAGCCCAGGCACGGTTTGCTGTGGGAAGGGCGTGGCGGCAACGATGTAGCCCAGCTGCTGCTCGGTACGCATGTAGTTGTAATAGGGTGCACGCATAATTTGCCCTAATAAGGCATAGCGAGCACGAGCGCGGTCACTGGTATCATCGCCTTGCACGTACAAGGTAATGGCCTTGTCTGGGTGTTCCAAGGTCAGAGCTTCTTGAAAATGACCGTTCGGTAATTGCAATACATCGCGCAGGCCGATGCTGGCATGGTTCGCTGGCAAGTATTGCTCGATCAAGGTGGCAATGTTTTCCGCCTCACCTTGGCTGATGCTGCCATGCACCAGTAAGCGGCTATAGACTTGCTGCTGAAACTGCTGAGCAAACTCACGTAAATCGTCGGCCGTCACAGCAGGCAACGCAGTCAATAATTGCTGTTCGCTAAACGAAGGACGATACAGCCATTGCTTGAGCTCGGTTAATGTGCGCTCGTAGGGCTTATTCTTTAAGCGGTTTTGCAAAGAGCGCTGCAGTGACGCTTTATAGCGTTCAAACGCTTGCTCGTCGACGCTCAGCGTGGTCATGGTCTTCAGTATCTGCTCCAGCAATAGTGGCTGTTTGTCGCTGTAGCCACCGATGATGAGGCGTAGCCCTTGGTCATTGGCACTGAGGTTGTAGCTTAAGCCAGCCAGCTGCGCTGGGTAGCTGTAGGTGTTGAGTGCTTCGCTAACGCTGCGCGCATACAGAGAAGCCAATAATCGGTCGTGCTCGGACTGGCGCGCATTAGCCAGTTCCAGTTGCCAATAAATGCGTGCTTTTGGCTGTTTGAAGTCTTGCTCTGGATAAAACCAAACCTCACGCTGCGGCGATGCATATATTTGTGCGGGGACCTCGAAGGATTGCTCCGCGGTAGGGCTGAGGTTTTCAGCAATAAAAGGGTTGGGCTCGGGTAAATGCAGGCCGCTTAAGTCTTGCTTTGCCACCGGCTGCTTACCAAAGTCGCTGGGGCGAATGCGTATTGGCGTACCGTACAAAGGGTCGACCATGTCGGTTTCAACGCCAGGTGCAATCAATGTACGCAGCATACTGTCGGTATTGAGGGCATCCAAAAAGGGCTGCAGCTGTTGCTGGCTGATGACATCCCAGCGGTAGCTACCATAAATGCTGTCTGCGGGTGGATAGCGCAGCAGGTTACTGCTCAGTTGCACGACATAGTCTGACAGCCGGCTTTGCTCTTGGAAACGAAATGCCATTTCACCCAGTTGGTGCTGCTCTTGTAGCAAATAGTCCGGCAATGGCTGTTGTTTCATGAGTTCTATGTAGTGTTGCAGGGCGGCGGTAATTTCTTCGGTGTGGGCTAGGCCCAACCGAGTGAGTTGAATCTGCACCATCAGGGTCGACTCGAACTCGGTACTGATGCGTTGGCCAGCGCTTAAGCCTTCGGCCCAGCCTTTCTCTTTCAGATACGCCAGCAAGCTGCCTTCACCTTCGTGGCCAATCAAATTCGACAGCACTTGTATGGGTTTGAACTCATACAGTGACGTCGCTTCTGGCATCGGAAAGGTGAATTGCAGACGACGCAGCTCTTTAACCGGCTCAATGTTCATGTCCAGCGGCAGTTGCTCGGCAATAAACAAAGGGGGACGCTGCGCGCGCGGTGCTACGTCGTGCTTGGGTACGGCACTGAACTTATCAACGGCCCACTGCTGTAGCTGGTCAAGTGAGTAGTGACCGGCCAGTACCAAAGTCATGCGATCGGCGCTGTAGTGGTTGCGGTAAAACTCGATTAACTCATCGCGAATATCGCTATCAGGACGATCGGCCAGTGTATCGAGGTTGCCGGTCGAGAATTTGGCATACGGATGCTCTGGGTTCATCGCCAGTTTTTCCGCCGAAAAAATACGCCGGAAATCGTCTTTTAACTTGGCTTTAAACTCGGCGTGCACGGCATTTTTCTCGCGCTCGACGTATTGTTCGTCAAAACGGGGTGAGATAAAAAACGGCGCAAAGCGATCCAGCGCATCTTCCATGGCGCTGTTATCGAGCTCGAAAAAGTAGGTGGTTTGCGCATGGGCGGTGTAGGCGTTATGGCTGCCACCGTTGCGGCTGATAAAGGCTTGGTACTCATCGGCATCTGGGTAAGGGTCGGTGCCCAAAAACAACATATGCTCAAGAAAGTGTGCTAGGCCTTGGCGGTCTTTAGGGTCGTCCCCACTGCCGACATCAACGGATACTGCAGCAGCGGCTTTGTCAGCATCTGCTGTCGATACCAGCAGTACTTGCATGCCGTTTTTTAGCTGTAGGTAGCGATACTCGTTCGGGTCTGATGGGCTGGTGATCAAGTCTTCTGCGTCCATTTTTTGATACATAGAATAAGCAATCGCAGCCAAAACAATGAGCAAAAAGGTCCAGTAGCGGGGCGATAACATGCCGACTCCTTACTGCCAGTCAGTGAGCGGTTTCGTTCGATTGGGCAATGGTCTGGGCATCGGCCAGACTGTGTTTGGACGGATCCAGTTGAGCGATGAGTTGCAGGCGCTGGCGCGCTTGTTCCAACTCGTCGGCGAGCAGGCCCAGTTGTGATTGAAACGCCTCATCGATGGCCTGATACAGGCCATCGACACGGTTGTCGTTTTCACCAGTCGGTGCTTCGCGCAGGGTCTTCAGGCAGGCCAGGGCAATTTGATGGTAGGCTTGATCTTTATTCACGGGCGTACTCCATACAGAATGCGCCCATCATACCTGCCTCAAGGCGGATGTTAATCCCCGTTTGCAAACCATTGCAGTTGGCTTATGTCCACCTCCTGTGACAACAGCTGGCCGCTGAGCCAATCGGCTTGGTGATGATGTGCTGCGGCCAGTGCTTCAGGGTCGTCAATACCAGGGGCATAAAGGATCAGCTCATGCTCTTGTAAGCGCTGCAGCAATCGGCGGCTCTGGCTCATGGATTTGTGAGTGCGCATGTGAGCTAGATATTCAGGCGCCAAACTTAAACCGCTGACCGGCAATGACAACAGCTGGCGTGAGTTGAGAAAGCTACGGCCAAATTCGGCGACCAGCAGTTTGCATTGCTGTTGATATAAGCGCTGGCGCAATTGAATGTGTCTTTCGTCATCGCTTAACAGTTGTTCTTCATTCACGATGGCGTAGCACTGCAAGCCTTTATCTTGCAGGCATGGCAAGCTATCAACAGCGGTGGCGGAGCCTTCTGCCAGATTAATAACGATGGGTGGAATACTAGGAAAGAACTGCCCGCACAACTGTATGACGGCATCCAGCCAAGCTTGCCATTGTTCGACTCGCCGTGGCGCTTGCAACGCCACCAGCGCGCCGCGCTGATTGAACACCGGCAATACTTGCAGGCCCTCGGACGGACGAGCAGTTTCGGCTGGCTGAGGTGTGGTCGCCATCAGGCCAAGCTGTTGGCGCAGCCAGACGCGCCAATCCGGCTGCTCTGGGGGGCAGTGCTCAATACGGATTAAACGACGCAAGCGCACGCTCTTCTCACCTGCTATTAAAGGATCGCGTAAATCGGCACTTAGGTCTTGTTGTAACTGCTCTGTTTCACTGGCACTGACGTCTGCGGGTATCAAAATACGCAACTGATGGGCATTGGGCGTGTATAGCTCATACTGATCGCCAATGCATTGCTGTACGCGTTGATAGCAGTAGGGTGCCAGCTGTTGCTCCTCTAATTGATCGGCATCGAAGTCGATGGCCAGCAACGATGGTGCGGGTGTGGGACGCGGCGCTGACAGGCTACTGTCCGTATCTTCCACCGGCGAGACGGGCAGTGGCATATGCTCAGACATGCGCTGGGCAATGCACAACCGAAACGGCCCTAGGCTGCTGATAGTCATCCAGCTGGGAATAGGCTGTTGCTGATGATCGATGAGCGCGAACAAACCGAGCCAGACTTCGCCGCCGTCTGTTTGTCGGGTGATTTCGGTTTCCAGCGTAACTGGGGCATCGCACAGTGTCGGAGCAAACAAATTGGTACCGCAAAGTTTGGACTCTGGCAACCGCAACAGTTGGCACATGGCTTGGTTAGCAAGACGAATAATCCAGTTGCTGTCGGTCAACAGCAGGGGTTGCTCCGAACCCACGGCTTCCTGGATGGCACTGGTGCGTTGCAGCAAATCATGCTGGCGCAGACCTTCGCGGATATCCATGGTCAGCAGCAGGTTGTCCCATGGCTTGGCAACAAAGCGATGAATATCGCCATGGCGCCAAGCACTGCGCAGGGAGTTGTAATCCACTTGGCCAGACAGCAATAAGCGATATGTGGTGGGAGAGTGCTGGCGAGCAAAGCGACATAGCTCGATGCCATTCATACCCGGCATTTTATAGTCTGTCAGTAACAGATCGATGCGTTGCTGCATCAGCACATCACAGGCTTGGTCGGCATTATGCGCTTCAAATATCTGCCACGGCTCTGCACGCAGCATGCGGCGAATGGCCTGTAAAATACCGCTTTCATCGTCAACAATCAGCAGCTGGTACTGCATCGGTTTTCTCCCAGAATGTTTCCTCACTACTGTAGCACCGCTGCTGTTGCTGGATGAAAGAACCTGTTCGCAGCAAGGCGATGCTGTTTGGGCCAGTGCCAGCGCAGGGTGCGAGGGGCAGGCGCGCAGAATTCTTTGCAGCTTCCCTTGCAATCTGCCAATGCTATCTATACTGAGTCGAAAGCAACAACGATCGAGTGGATACAGTGAGGGAAAAACAAGCTCTGACTACAGGCGAAGTCGCCAAATTTTGTGGTGTGAACTTCCGTACCGTTATCCGCTGGATTGAACGCGGTCATCTGCAGGCGTACAAGTTGCCTGGACGCGGCGACAATCGCATTCCAGTTAGCGGCTTTGTGGAGTTTCTCAAAGACAACCATATGCCGGTTCCTGATGAGTTACTGCTGGGCGGCAAGACCTTGGTGTTTTTATCCGACGATAGCCCGGCCTGCGCCGAAATTGCCTCCCTTGTACGTCGCAGTGGTTGGGAGGTAATGATGACCAGTGACGATATTCAATTCGGCTTTTTAATCAGCGAACGTCAGCCGGCTGCGGTGGCGGTGAGTCGAGTGAGCGCGCAGCAGTCGGTAGAGCGCTTGCTGCGTGATCAAGACGGCCGTGAAACCCTGTTTATTTTAATTGATAGCGGCGATATCGACGGTGCCTCTGATCATCCTGCTTGGACACATATCGCTTGGCCTCGCCAGTCAACCACGCTGGCCGCATTGCTGAGTGGCGAAGGCAGCAACGAGCGCCAATAACCAGGCTTTTATTTGTCAGCGAGGTCACGGATGACAAATGGGCTACTGGCCTTTGCTCTGGCACTCATGACGGCCTTGCTGTTGGCTTTATTGATTGTTTGCATAAAGCGGCTTGCGCAGCAAAATCGAACACTAGAGCATTTGCAGCGACAGCACATGCTGGCTGAGCTGCAATTACAGCACGTTACGCCCATCTTGATGTTATTGGATCATCACGGTCGAACCGTTCTTCACAATAAACCCCTTCCTCAACAATGGCAGTACCAGTCCTTATTCGAAGGCGCTCCGGTGTCGCCACACTGCTTGGCGCGTTGGATGAGCCAGCCACAGCAAAGGCGCAGCTGCATCTTTTGGCTGACACCTGAAAAGGAAGGGCTGCGTTGGCGTTGTTGTTTGACGCCGCTGGCAGATCAGTCTTATTGGCTACTACAGGTCGAAAATATCAGTGAGCGCTTAGCGAGTCAGCAATCGGCTCAACAAAGGTATTTGCAGCTGCAGCAGCAATTGGAGTCACGTAGTCGGTTTCTGGCCTCCATGAGTCATGAGATTCGAACACCGATGACGGGGTTGCTGGGCACGGTATCGCTTATGGAGCAAACCGAGCTCAATAGTGAGCAGCAGTCATTGTTGGAGACTATGCAGCACAGCACGGAGCACTTGCTCACCATCATCAACGATATTTTGGATTTATCGAAAATTGAGGCGGGCAAGCTGGCCATCAGTGAGCAGCCCTTTGAACCTCGGCAGTTACTACAGGAGCTGCTGGAATCCGTACGTGGTTCCAGCCGAGTCAAAACCAGCCACGCGACTGAGGGAGACGCACTCACCTTGGAATGGGAGGTGGCAGCAGCCGTGGCCCAGCAGCTGCGAGGGGACGTGGTCCGTATTCGGCAAATATTAATGAACTTTTTGACCAACGCCTTAAAGTTTACCGCTTCTGGCAGTATTCGATTGACACTGAAACCCTTAGCGGAAAAAGACTGGCTCGTGTTTTGTGTGACCGACAGCGGAGAGGGCATCGATGCAGAGCAAGCTCTGCAGCTATTTGAGGAATACGCCCAAGGTCAGCAGCAGGCAAATCAAACCTCCGGTACTGGCTTAGGGCTGCACATTTGTAAGCGCTTGGCGCGGTTAATGGGCGGGCGTGTGGGCGTGATCAGTATGCCGGGCGAAGGCGCATGTTTTTGGCTGGAGCTGCAGCTACCTGCCGTGCGCGAAAGCGAAGCGCAGAGTGCCAATTTAGAGCAACCGACCGCCACGACCAACTTGCTCAATGTGCGCATACTGCTGGCTGAAGACAATCTGGTAAATCAAAAAGTCGCGGTGCAGATGTTAGAGCGCTTAGGTTGCCAAGTGACTTTAGCGGTGAATGGCGAAGAAGCAGTGGACTACTGGCAACCCGATCAGTTTGACTTGGTGCTGATGGACTGCCATATGCCAGTCATGGACGGCATTGAAGCTACGCGCCGGATACGCGCCAAAGAGCAACCGGGGCAGCGCACGCCCATCGTGGCCTTGTCGGCTGATGTTATGGGCGAGCAGCGCCAAGCATGTGATGAGGCCGGTATGGACGGTTATTTATCCAAACCTATTCGTTTGCAGGAGCTGCAGCGCCAGCTACCTAAGTTCCTACCTCAAAGTACCTTGCCGTAAGGAATAAAGCGGTTTTGCGTTAGTGCTTTGAGGGCTCGTATATGCTCTTTGGCAGGCAGCCGCTGTTGCTGCTTAAGCCAGCGAAATACCCAAATGGCTGGGTTATTAGCGCCGGATTCCCAACCGCTGAGCTCCATTTCCGCACGCACATACCAGCGGGCAATCACCAGCAGTTGATCATCACTCAGCTGTGGCAAAACGCTTTGCCATTGTTGTTCGGAGTGTTGAATCCAGCTTTTGAGTTGCGTCAGTTGGTCGTTATCGAGCAACTCGGTATTGAGCTTAGCGTCGGTGTGCGGTTCGCTGGCTAGGCGTTGGAGCACGCCAAGGTCGATGGCGTGGGTCGTGGTGGCAGGTTGCCATTGCTCGATCATGCGAACTCCCAAATAATGTCTGAGTGATTAAGTCGGAATTGTAATGCATGGGAGGCCGTCGATGAAGCGCCGTCAACCATATGGCAAATGTGCGTTCCCGCGCTTTAACCGCGGCCCGCAGCTGTTATCATCGCTTGGGCGCAGCTTTGACGTAGTTTTTAATGGAGCACCAAGGATACATGCCAGATTTAAATGACCCGTATGCGGACATCCGCCCCTATAGCGACCACGAAGTCGCGCCGGTACTGCAGCGTTTGCTGCACTCGCCAAGGGTGGTGGATGCGGTCATTAATCATCGCCTCACTGCCGTCCATGCTTGGCAACGCCCGTTGCTGCGTCCTTGGTTGCGGCGGCGTTTAGCGCAACAACTGAAAAACACCGCCTCAGTGGCCGATTTTCAGCAGTGGTTGGAGCCACAAATTGAGCGCTTATTGTTAGCGACCACCACTGAGGTGGAAGTACGTGGACTAGAGCAGTTGCAGCCAAACAAAGCGTACACCTGGATATCCAATCATCGCGATATCGCCATGGACCCTACCTTTGTTAACTTTACCCTGCATCGCGCCGGTTGGCCGACTAGCCGTATTGCCATAGGCGATAACCTTTTGTCGGACCCAGATGTGGCTGATATTATGCGGCTAAACAAAAGCTTTGTGGTCAAGCGCACGGTAAGTGGCCGGCGGGAAAAGTTACAAGAGCTGACGCGTTTGTCGCAATTTATTGCACAATCGAATCAGCAGGGTCACAGTGTCTGGATTGCTCAGCGTGAGGGGCGCGCCAAAGACAATCGTGATCTAACCGACACCGCGGTATTAAAAATGTTGTCGCTCTATGGGCGTGCAGAAAAACTTAGCTTTACTGACGCTATGGCAGCACTGAACCCAGTTCCAGTGTGTATTTATTACGAGTGGGATCCATGTGATGTGTTAAAAGCACGTGAGCTGGTAGCGTTAAGTGAGCAGGGTGAGTACCACAAGCAAGATCACGAAGATATGCACAGCATTATTCAAGGATTGACGGGCTTTAAAGGCAAAGTCTGTGTGTCATTTGGCCAACCGCTTACCAGTCAGGATTTAGCCTCAGCGGAATACATGGCAGAAGCCATCGATCGGCAAATTCTGGATATGACGCCGGTTTATGATGTACAGCATGCCGCGGTAGCGCTGTTGGATCGCAATCAGGGTGAACCAGCCAGTGAGGCAGGAAAAGTCTTGCAAGCACGAGTGGCTCAAGAGTCAGCTGAAGTACGACGTCGGGTGTGGCAAACCTATGCCGCGCCGCTACTTAACTACTAAACAACAATTTATTCTGGCGAATATAGTATTCGGCCAATTAAGGGAGGTGTCACGTGTTGGCAAAATGGATGCTGCTAGCGCTAGCAACCATGGTTATATCTGGTTGCCAGTTGGGTTATCACTGGGACGATAAAAAAGAAACTCTGTATGTCGATTTTTATAAGGTGCCCTGCGACGATGACGACAGTCGCTTATGCTTTCGCAGCCGCGAGAAGGACACCAATAGTTGGCGCAATGACGCACCAAAGCTTTCAGACTTTGATGAGTTTGAGTGGGGCTACCGTTATACGCTGGAAGTCGAAACATCGTTTAATAACAGCGGCAATGCCAGCCGCTATCGCTTTTTGCGCGTGGAAGAAAAAACCGCCATTACGAGCGCAGAAAATACGTTTGCGCTCAAAATCGATGCCAGCACGGGCATTGTATCTCAGTCTGGCAGTGACTGGTTTTTGCAGGACAAAAAGTTCACTTGCGCAACAGACTGTGCTTCATTAACCCATATCATTAATAATAGCCAGCTGGCAGAACTAGAGTTTGAAGTGGAAAGCGATACTTTGACGCTTACCCAAATTAAATGCAGTGCAGGCGAAGATAACTACGACGAGCAATGTGGTGGCAAAAAAGATGCGACTTGGAAAGTCGCACACTTCCTTAGCGATTGTGGCAATGCTGATGGCGAGCTGTGTTATTTGTATCGCCTAAATAGCTCCGATGACTGGGAGTTACTGCCCGTCGAGATCGAAGGTTTTGAGCACCAGTGGGGTAAGGAATACGAGATAGAAGTTAGGGAGACCCGCTCCGACGCTAATCGCATTACCGCGGCGACGCTCAAGAAAGAGGATGCTGCGCCGCGCGATCGCAGTGGCGAAGCTAATGATTTCTATTTTGTATTGCAAGGCAGACTGTTAGACGACAGCAGCGATGGCAAAGTAGCGTTATACGACAGCGCAGACTTAACACTGTCTTGCGGCTCAGCATGCAGCAAGTTGGACGATTACATCGAAGACGATGACTGGCTATTACTGCAAGCTTATGTGGGCAGTGATGGTCTGGTGTTGGAAGAAATTACTTGCCATGCAGAAACGCTCAATTTGCTGCGTCAATGCGATGAAAATGTCGATTGGGATTTTTAATCGCTAACGACATCGAGCCCTAAGCCGCTAGTTGGCTTAGGGCAACGGGCGGTTCAGGCGCCGTGCAGCAATAAATACAGCTCAATGACAGCGGCGGGAATGTTGCCGCACATGCGGTCTGACAGCTCTATGTCTTCATCGATGTCCGCCATTTCCGCCTCATCCATAAAAAGTCCGGAAGCGTACATGATAGGGAATAGACCCTGAGCGACTTTATCTTCTTCTTGGGCGTACCAGGTTTCTTCTTGTAGCAGCACCGCGGTCATAAAGCCCATGGCCCAGCTTTCCAGCGGCGGCTCATCTTCTTCATCCACCAGGGTGAGCTCGGCCGGTACTGGAAAATCAACGCCGGAGTCCAGCCAGGCTTGAACCTCAGTGGCGAGCTCTCCTAACAGCTGGCGCAATTGCTGCTGCTCGGGCTTGCTCAGGCTTAATTGATCATCAAAGGCACTGGCAAAAACGTCGTCTAGGCTGAATGGCAGTGGGCTAACGGCCAGTGCGGTCAGCAAACCGTGCATGGCGAAAAAGTCAAAACTGTCCTGTTGCTCGGCTTCTTTTTCCAGCAACAGGCCTAGAGTTTCCAGCGCTTCTTCAGACAGGGCTGGGATGCTGTTTAAGTCGGTCATACAATACTCCTGCAATTGCCGCTCATGCTATCACGAACACTAGGAATACCGTCAGCAAATGTCCCGCCAATATCAGCAAACCTTGCAACTTGTTCTGGGTAGTGAAGAGGTTGCGGTTCATATTCAGGCATCTCGGCGCAAAAGCATGCGTTTGAGCTTAACCGACAAGGGTGCGGTGGATTTGCGCATCCCACTGCGAGCCCCACGTAGTGAAGTGCTGGCTTTTGTTAAGCGGCATGAGCAATGGTTGCTCCAGCAGCGCCAGCGCTTGGCGCAACAGCAGCAGCGCTGGCAGCAGGCAATTATGGTATTGGGACGTGAGCTGCCTGTATCAACAAGCCCAGATAATGAGTTTTTAGTGGCTGAGCAGCGTATCTGGGTGCCAGCGCAGTGGCAGGCGAGCGACATCGCCACCGCTATGGATGCTTGGTTTCGCCAGCAAGCCAAGAGCCGTTATCAGGGCTTGATCGAGCATTGGTGGCCAGCGTTTGCCCAGTTCGGTGATAAGCCTGTTCTCAGAGTTAAAAAAATGCGCACCCGTTGGGGCAGTTTATCTAAGCGCGGCTACATCAATTTGAACCTCGCGCTGATGCAATGTGCGCCGGATTTGATTGAGTTGGTGGTCGTGCATGAGCTGTGTCATTTGCGCTATTTTGATCACGGTCGCGGTTTTCAGCAGTTGATGACGCAGCATTTGCCCGACTGGCAGCAACGCGAGCGGCGGTTGCAACAACAAGGTAGTATGCTGTTATAAACTTTACTGATACATGGCTGTCAATGGCCTTATGCAGCGCTTACATAAGAGAGTAGCGTGGTGATGTGCGCGCACTTTATCGTCGGTGGCGACAGTTATTTCCTTCCTGCAACAATAATACGACGTTTATTGGTTTTTTAATGGCACAAGCATTTAAAGAGCATTTTAATCACGAGGCCGTGAAAACGCTGGCGTCGCAATTGCAAAGCACATGGCCTGAGTTTGACGGCGATGCGTTTGTCGCAGCGGTGGTACCACACTTGCCAGCGTTGGCGTTAAAACAACGCAGCGCTTTAATTCAGCGTGAGCTGGGGCGTTATTTACCCTCCGATTTTGCTGTCAGTGCCGATGTTCTTTATCGTTGCTTGGCGCCCAAAGCAGAAAAAGGCTGGCAAGCCAGTGACGGCGATGGCGTGAGTGGTTGGCTCATTATGCCACTGGCGGATTATGTGGCAGAGCAGGGGCAGCAACACTTGCCACTGGCCCTGGATTTATTAAAAGCCATGACGTCGCGTTTTAGCAGTGAGTTTGCCATACGGCCCTTACTGCAGCGTTTTCCTGAACAAACGCTGGCGGCATTAAAGCACTGGGTCAATGACGACGATGAGCATGTGCGCCGCTTAGTGAGTGAAGGCACACGTCCACGCTTGCCTTGGGGCATACGGCTCACACAGTTTATTGCTGACCCTCGGCCGATGCTGCCGTTATTAGAGCAGCTGCGTGATGATTCCAGCGAGTATGTGCGCCGCTCTGTTGCCAATCATTTAAATGATATTGCCAAAGATCACCCCGAGTTAATCGCTGAACTGGCTCGCGAATGGATGCAGAATGCGCCTTTAACGCGGCAAAAATTGCTGCGCCATGGGTGTCGAACTTTGATCAAGCAAGGCCATCGTGCCACGTTGGCGGTGTTTGGCTGGCAGCCTATCACACTCAGTGAGGTGAGTTTTAGCGTGTCGCCGCAAGCGATTGTGCTGGGCCACAGCTTGCAGCTGCAGGCGCAGCTAATCGCCGTGTGTTCTCAGCCTGTGGTGGTCGATTTTGCTATTCATTTGCTGCGAGCGAATGGTGCAACTTCAGTGAAAGTGTTTAAAGGTCGAGAGTTGCAATTGCAGGCAGGGCAAAGCGTGGTGTGGCAAAAACAACACGCCATCAAAGCCGTTACCACTCGGCGCTATTATCCAGGGCGGCATCGAGTCGATTTATTGGTCAATGGCGAGTGCGTGGCGAGCAGCGAGTTTGAGCTGCTCAGCGAGGCATGATGTCGGTATTTATCCACACCTGCGAATACCAATAATGCCAGCCGGAATGTTCACGGCTGGCTGCCGTGCAGTTGTAGCGAAAGCGGCCGCCACCAATCGCCGATTCGGCTTGTGCTCTGAGCTGCCATTGTTTGCCACTTCGTTGTTGTTGCGTTGGAATCGCCCCCTGGCCACTGGCAAAGCATTGAAAGCCGTTGGCGGCAGTTGTTGGCAGGGCAAACGTTAACGTCAGTAGGGGCGGATTGTGCTGCAAAATCGGGGAGAGCATTTGCTCTGCTCCAATCGGCAGCGGCAAAGTCTTTAACTTGGTGGCTAAGGTTTTCGGGTTGGCATAAATGCCAGAAGCGGGAAATCGTGGCAGTGCTTGCGGGTGAGAATCGCGACCAATGGGGCCAGATTGCTGGCCAAAAGCTTTGTAGCCCTGTTGCGCCAGCCACTCGGTCATGGGCAATGAAAACTCACCATAGGGGTAGGCAAATAATTTGGGCGTGGGCCCGGTTTCTTGCTCTAAGCGCAACTGTGCTTGGCTAATTTGCTGCTGCAGCCAAGCGTCCAAGTCCATGCCCTCAGGCTGCTCGAGCAAATAAGGGTGATCTGCACTGTGGTTGGCCAGGGTAGCGCCACGTTGTTTCATATCACGCAACTGCTGCCAGCTCATCACGCTCTGATGGTTTTCATCGACGGCGGTGGTATTAACGAACACCACAAACGGCCAATCACGTTTTTCTAAGGCTGGTAGCGCATGCTCGTAAATGGACTGATAAGCATCGTCAAACGTAATGGCCACGGCACCTTGGGGCAAGGGTTGGCCAGCATCAATGCGTTGCAGTGCATCTGCCAAGTCGATGACGGGTAATTCCAAGCGCTCAATTAACTGCAAGTGCTGTTCAAACTGCTCTGGGCTCACGCTGGTAATGGCAGGTGTCGTGACATCTACGTGGTGATACTGCAATACCACCAGCTGTGCCTGAACCGGCAGGGTGAACAATAAAAAAATAAATAAAAAAGCGCGCATAAGACTAATTAAACTGGGTTTTTAACCGCTCGTAGGCTTGGCTGATGCGGCGAAACTGTTCTTGGTCGCCGCCGCGATCAGGATGATAGCGCATGGCCAAGCGTTTGTATTGTTGGCGCACTTGCGAGCTACTGGCGTTGGCCGTTAGCTCTAGCGCCTCAAGATCGCGTTGTTGATGCTCACTGGCATCCAAGCGTTGCCAAAAACTCCGCAGCATTTCTTCGACGGCGGTGCGATCGGTGCTGAGCTGAGTTAAATCAAGGTAATACGTTGCTAAGGGGTCGTTGGTTTGCAGCGCATCCCCGGGGTTGTCGGCTTGATAATGGCCATCGAGGGGAACAATCTGAATGTGCAGGGCACCGATGATCAGATCTTGGCGCTGTTCTGCGCGCCATTGCTGACGCAGCGAGTAAAGGCAATGCATGACAATAAAATGGCAGCGAAATAGGGTGAGTGAATCACGCAGCGCGTCGCCCGCGACCAGCCCTTGCTGCTGCAGACCCTGGATCAACTGATGCTCAGTAAAAGACTGTTGGCTCTGCAGTTGTTCGGCTAAATGATGGCGAACAGCCGCTATGCCAGCGTGAAAATCGTATTCCATGGCCTGACCTTAGCATGTTGGCTTGGGTCTCTCACCCTAATGTCAGGATACTAGGGGTGTTGTTCCGGATCGGTATCGTCCAATAAGTGCCGTAAAGCGGCCGGCAAATAGCGCTTTTGTCGCTGTAATGATCGAGACCATTTGGGAAATCGCTGACGCAGCGCCAAGATGCGCAGGCGCAGTGCTGGCAAAACACTGATCAATAACGACAAGCCGAGCAACATAAACAGCAGTCCCAAAGGAATGGGCATAGGCATCATGATCAAGCCGGCGACGACCAACAATCCGCCGATGGCCAGCCTGGCACTGCGTTGCAACATGGGTTATCTCACTTGCAAGGACATGAGTACGGCCACTCAGGTAATTATTCAGATCTGCCTAGGGCTTGCTCACGGTGGCATAAATCCTGATTATCAACCAGATAAATTGCGAAACCATGACGAGAGTATGAGCACCCAACCTTTACCGCGCCGCGCCCACTTGATTACCCCAGAAGGGGAACAAGCATTGAAAGACGAACATGACTTTCTTTGGCGTACTGAGCGCCCTCGTGTCACTCAACAAGTATCCGATGCTGCCAAGTTAGGCGATCGCTCGGAAAATGCCGAGTATATCTATGGCAAAAAGCGTTTGCGTCAGATTGATAGCCGCCTGCGTTTTTTGCGTAAACGGCTAGAGCAAGTCACTGTGGTCGAGCGGCGGCCGGATAATCCGCAAAAGGTTTATTTTGGCGCCTGGATCGTTTTAGAAGACGAGGACGGTGCGTTACACCGCTATCGTATTGTCGGTGAGGATGAAATTGATTTGCCGCGCGGTTACATCAGTGTCGATGCGCCACTGGCGCGTGGTTTGCTTGGTAAATCGGTGGGCGATGATGTCAGTGTGCGGCTGCCCAAGGGTGAAGTGGAATACTACATTGAATCGGTCAACTACGATGTGCCTGACTGGGATCCTGGGCGGCAGACGCAAAGCCGCTGGGTAGAAGATTAAGGAGCCATCATGAAGGTTCGAACCGCTGTTTTGGCTGTTTTTAGCGTGAGTGCGATGGCCAACCCCTGTTGGGCTGCAAAGGGGGATGAACAACTCAAAGCGATTTACAAATTGCCGGTCTGGGTTGCTGAAACCCAGCGTGTCTGCCCTTGGCGCGCGGATGGCGGCGAAGGTTATGTGCGGGTGATTCGAACCAGTGCACAAGGTCAGCACCGGTTGTTTTTCCAGTGGATTCGCAAAGGCATTGCTGGCGGCCCGACGGAAGCCATTTCGACGGTGGCCGTTGAAGAGCTGGAGCAGCAGTATCAGGTACGCAGCCAGTTGCCAGAGCCGTTAAAGCCGGGTGGCTGTGAGCTGCAGGCCATGGCCGAAGACATTCATAGCGAACGGCGTTACCTGATGCAGTATGAGTTGAGTCAAGACAAGCCCGGCCACTACCATTTGGATGTGACCCACAAACTCATGGTGGGTCAGTGATCTAGCCGAGCCGTTGATCAGTCAATATTAACGGCGTCTAGGCGGGTAAAGAGGTGGGATTTATCCTGCTGTTTTTGCAAATTGACAAAATCGAACAACTCTCTGTCACCCAGCTGTGACGGTGCAACGTTGCAAACCGCAGCAAAGATGTTTTCACTGCGCCCAGGCTGTTGGCGCTCCCACTCTTGCAGCATTTGCTTGATGTTTTGACGCTGCAGATTTTCCTGTGAGCCACACAAGTTACAGGGAATAATGGGAAATCCCTTGGCGCTGGCAAAGGCTTCGATGTCTTTTTCTTTGCAGTAAGCCAGTGGGCGAATCAACACATGCTTTTGGTCATCACTGAGCAGCTTGGGCGGCATGGCTTTGAGCTTGCCGCCATGAAACATGTTCAAAAATAGCGTTTCGATGATGTCGTCACGATGATGGCCCAGCGCTATTTTATTGGCGCCAATGCTTTCAGCGAAACCATATAATGTGCCGCGACGCAGGCGAGAGCACAAACCACAGGTGGTTTTGCCCTCCGGTACCACTTCTTTGACGATGCTATAGGTGTCTTTTTCGACGATGTAATAGGGTACGCCGAGCTGATCTAAGTACTCAGGCAGTACGTGTTCCGGAAAGCCGGGCTGTTTTTGGTCCATGTTCACGGCAACCAGCTCAAACGACACCGGTGCACTTTTTTGCAAACTGAGCAAAATGTCTAGCATGGTGTACGAGTCTTTGCCACCAGACAGGCAAACCATCACCTTATCGCCTTCTTCGATCATGCAATAATCTTCAATGGCTTTGCCGACATTGCGGCGCAGGCGTTTTTGCAGTTTGTTGAACTCAGTACGGGCTTTGCGCTCGGCGGCTTCGTTGGTCATACGGCTAGGATCAAAAAGTGAACAGGGCGCGCATTCTAACCAAGTTGCGCGCCGGAGTCAGCATCAGGCTGCATGCAAACCCGATGGTGCCAGCGTGAGGTAGCGATCAGCGAAGGCATCAATGCTGACGTGGCTATTGCGGTGGTAATAGCGCCGCCACAAGCGTGCCAAGGTGGTGACGCTGGGCTTTTCTGGCAGTTTAAAACGTCGATTGCGTAAATATATCAGCGCCGCAATGGCGGTAGCGTAAGACAGGTTGGTGGTTAGCTCGGCATGAGGGTGGCGTAAAAAATCGTGCTGGCTGGCTAAACCGCGTACCGTGCTGGCCAACTCTGGATGGTGAACCAGGTAGCGATCCCAGACATTGCGATGGGTGCGGCTGCTGATTTGATAAATGCCCAACCCGCGTTGATGCTCGCCGTGAATGTGTTGCCCTAGCTCAGATTCCTGCGCTGCCGTGGCCAGCAGCAGTTGTACCAGTGCGGGGGACCAGCAATCCATGGTATGGAGGGTGGGTTCAATCACCCAGCGCTGAAGTTCTTTGGCACAAATACCCATCTTTACCTCCCAGCAACCTCTTCGCCGCACCACAACCATAGATCAGGTGTTAGTCACCTGCCTGTAAAACGGCGCAAAAAATGCGTCAAATCAGGAAATACTCAATGGGTAATATGCAGTGAATGTGCCAAGCCATGAGCGGGCGGAGTGAGCCGCCCTGTACTTATTTCTGATGGCTGCAGTCTTCTTCATCCTTGATGCCGGCAAGCTGCTGTAGGGTGGCCACATCCTGAAGAATCACTTCTTTGCCTTGGGTTTCGATCAGGCCATTCTTCTGAAAGCGAGTAAAGACTCGACTGATGGTCTCGACCGCAAGGCCCAAGTAGTTGCTAATGTCAACGCGTGACATCGGCAGGCGAAAATGGTTAGCGGAGAAGCCGCGGCGTGCATAGCGCTGAGAAATGTCGAGTAGGAAGGAAGCCACGCGTTCCTCAGCGTTCTTCTTACTCAACAGCAGCATCATATTTTGATCGTGGCGGATTTCCGTGCCCATGGTGCGCATCAGCTGGCGGCGCAGATCCGGTAAATCGTCAGCGAGGGCCTCCAGCTGCGTTAATGGAATTTCACAGACCGTTGTGGTTTCCAGTGCTTTGGCAGTTAAAGGGTACTGACCATTGTCATAACCGGCCAAGCCGATCAGTTCTGATGCTAAGTGAAAGCCTGTGATTTGCTCTTCACCATTGCTGGCTAGGGTGTAAGTCTTAAGGGCGCCGGTGCGTACGGCAAATACGGACTGAAAATCCTCCCCTTGCTGAAACAGCAACTGCCCCTTCTGGATGGGGCGGCCACGACGGATGATGTCGTCTAAACGCTCCATGTCGTTGTCACTGAGTGACAGCGGCAGGCACAGCGCATTCAGTGAGCAAGTTTGACAATGGGGCTGGCTGCCACGCAGGGGCATGCTGGAGATAGCGGATGGTTTCATAGGGGAGCCTCAAACAAAGCGCTCAATCCCAACGGATTGATTAATGATAATAGTGCCAATGTTTGACCTGACTGACGTCTCTGTCAAGTAATTGTATGTTGCATATCGGACGAAAAAACCACAGTTTAAGTTTTGTATAACTACCGCATTGCTGGCGTATAAATATAGGTAGGGAAAGCCCTACTTATCATAGTGGCTCTAATGGGTAGGGCTGCCTGGAAAGGCACCGACTATGGTCCAAACGCCATAGCCGATCAGCACCAACCCAGATGCGCTGCGTACCCACTGGCGACTGATTAGATTAATGAGCGCTGAAGCGGCCAAGGTGCTGGTGAACATCGCTGGCAGTGTGCCTAGGCCAAACGCCAACATGGCTAACGCGCCATTGATGGGGTCACCATTGGCGGCGACCCAACTTAGGGTGCTGTAGATCAGGCCACAGGGTAGCCAGCCCCAGAGCATGCCCAATAACCAGCGATCCATCAGCTCATGGCTGCCGACCAGCTGTTGCGCCATTGGCTGTACATGGCGCCATAGACGCTGCCCCAGCTGCTCTAAGCGTGTTAGCCACATGGCCCAGCGAGCAATATACAACCCCATAAGAATCAACAAAGCGCCCGCCAGTGTGCGCAGGCCTATCATCAGCCATTGGTGTTGGCTTTGCAGCCATAAGCCCGCAAAGCCGACTAGAGCCCCCGCCATGGCGTAGCTGGTAATGCGACCGCCATTGAACAGCAGTGCTCCCACTAGGCGTTGTTGTTGCATTTGTGTGCCCATTGAGGCGGCGATGCCACCGCACATGACCAAGCAGTGGCTGGCTCCAAATAAACCGAGTAAAACGGCGGTGAGCAGCGACAAGGGCTCAGTCACGGTGCTGTTCCTGATTATTGTTCTCGGCGTCGTGCCCCTGTTCGTCGTCATCAAACAGAATACGGCTGGCCGGCGAATCCATATCGTCGAACTGGCCGCTGCGTACTGCCCAGAAGAAAATAGCGATGGCACCGCTCAGCAAAACCAGCGACAGTGGCACCAGTACGTAAATAATGTCCATTTTTATCCCCGCGGTTGGCGCACCAAGCGTAAGGCGTTGGTAACGACCAAGAGTGAACTGAGCGACATACCAATTGCGGCCGCCCAAGGCGGTACTAGGCCGGCTGCAGCCACTGGTAAGGCGACTAAGTTATAGCCCAGTGCCCAGGCGATATTTTGGCGAATGATACGGCGCGTCATCTGGGCACGCTCTAGCCCCTGTAGAATCACATCCAAATGGCCATTGGTGAGCATGCAATCGGCATTGGTTTTGGCCAGATCGCTGGCTTCATTGACGGCCAGCGACAGGTCGGCACCAGCCAAGACGGGGACATCATTGATGCCATCGCCCACCATTAAGACACGCTGCCCTTGTGCT
Source organism: Bacterioplanes sanyensis (assembly GCF_014652515.1). Taxonomy (GTDB): domain Bacteria; phylum Pseudomonadota; class Gammaproteobacteria; order Pseudomonadales; family Oceanobacteraceae; genus Bacterioplanes; species Bacterioplanes sanyensis. The sequence goes on from NZ_BMYY01000001.1 coordinate 231,106, forward strand.
TGCCATTGGCGCACCGCCTCAAGCTTATTCTCGGGCGATTGCCCGCTGCGTACATCCTCGATGCCTAGCTCTGCGGCTAAGCGCTGGCCACTATTGCTTGGGTCGCCGGTGAGCAGAGAGATCGCGATGTCGCGTCGTTTAAGACCTTCGATCAAAGCTGGGGCGGATTTGCGTGTGCTGTCGTTAAGGCGCACCCAAGCTTGGGGCTGGTAGTCACAGCTCAGCAGTAGCCATTGACCTGGCTCTTGGCTCGGCGGTTGCAACGACTCGCCAGCGGCATAGCGGCTATGACCAAAACGCCAGCAGTGCCCTTGGTAGTGGCCCTGAATACCTTCGCCGGCCAGCTGCTCCACGTCTTCCACGCTGTAGCCACGTAGATGGCGAAACGCGTTGGCGATCGGGTGGGTGGAGTGACGTTCCAAGCCGGCAATCAACTGTAGGCAGTCGTCTTGGCTGCGATCCGCTAAGGCTTCGCATTGTTCTAAGGTGAGACGCCCTAACGTCAGGGTGCCTGTTTTATCAAATACCACGCGATCGATATGGGTTAGTGCCTCTAAGACGTAACCTTTGCTAATTAGCAGGCCAGACTCTCGTAGTGAAGCGGTGGCGGCGGTCAGTGCCGTGGGGGTCGCTAGGGACAGGGCGCACGGACAGGTGACAACCAATACCGACAAGGCGACAAAAAAGGCATATTCCGGGCCTTGTGGCCACCAGAACGTGGCAACGGATGCCGATACCACCAATACCGCGGCGACAAAAAAACTGGCGACGCGATCAGCAATGAGGGCGATGGCGGGTTTTTCCTGCTGTGCTCGGTCCATCAGTCGCATGATGGTAGAGAGTTGTGCTTCTGCGCCTGTGGCAGTGACGCGCATGGTCATGGGGCTTTCGACATTAAAGGTGCCGCCAATCACAGCGTCTCCTTTTTGCTTACTGACCGGCAGGTACTCACCGGTCAGTGCCGCTTCATCGACGGAGCTACGACCGCTGAGAATAACGCCATCTGCAGGAATGGATTGGCCCGGTCGCAGACGCAACACGTCTCCTACGCGAACCTCACTGCTGGCGATCACCTCTTCCTCCTCGCCCTGCAGACGCAGTGCCACCGTTGGCAGCAATGTCATCAAGTTGTTGCCGGCTTTGCCCATACGGTGACGAGCGCGCATTTCCAGAAACCGGCCTAGCAATAAGAAGAAGGTAAACATGCACACAGAGTCGAAATACACTTCGACTCCCTGATTAAAGGTGCTCCAGATGCTGGCGGTAAACGCCAATAAAATGGCCAGTGATACCGGCACATCCATGGTCAAGTGGCGAGTTTTTAAGTCACGGATGGCTGCATCAAAAAAAGGTTTGGCGCTAAATAGCACCACAGGAAAAGTCAGCAACATGGCGGCAATGCGCATGAAGTTTTCGTGTTGCAACTCCATGCCAACATAAATGGGCACAGAAAGCATCATCACCTGCATCATGCCAATGCCGGCCACTGCCAAGCGGCGAATGGCTTGACGACTTTCGCGATTGCGCTGAGCCTCTTGCTCGGTGGCAGAAAAAGGGGCTGGCTTGTAGCCCAGTCGCACAATGGCTTCCATCAGCTCAGACAGCGGTTGCTGTTGGTTATTCCAGCGCAAGGTTAAGCGGTGGTTGGACAGGTTGAGATTGGCTTGCTGAACCGACGCGAGTTGCTTTAATCGATGCTCAATTAGCCAAGCACAGGCGGCGCAGCTGATGCCATCGATAATTAACGTTGCCTCGCGTTCATCGCCATGCGGCACCACAAACTGTTGCTGTACCGTGGCCGAGTCGTACATTTTCAGTGTGTCGCGAGCACTCAGGTCTTGGCTATCAAACTCAGCTGGGGACAGCTCAGGCAGATCGGTGCGATGGCGATAGTAGTCCTTCAGGCCGCTGGCAACGATGGTCTCTGCGACTGCTTTACAGCCAGGGCAGCACATGGGTTGCCATTGACCATCGATTTGCGTCGCCCAACGCTCGCCTTCATTGGTGGGCTCACCACAATGAAAGCAGGATTGGGTGGCATGGGATGCAGCAATGTTCATTGATAACTAAGACTGACCACTTGCTCTGGCATGATCAGCTCCGTTGCCCGAATTTGCCAACCCTGCTCAGGACTGGTAAGCCACAAACGGCGGCGCTCTGGCAGCGGCATTTCGTTGACCCCAGCGTAGCTGTTATCTGCCATCTTCTGCAAAAACAGGGTTAGGTCTCGTTCTTCCAAAGTGGGGTGAATGAGCTGCAATTGCAGCGTGTTAGGCAGTTCATCGAAATAGCCACGCAGTTGTAGCCGGACTTCATCCTCATTGAAGCGCAAGTCGGCTTCTACCTGTAAACGGCTGGCGGTTTCAAAGGCGGCTTTATTTTCGGTGTAACTGACGCCGTCTTTGTAATAGCTGTCACTGACCAAGGAGTCCTTAGTGCTTAGAGCGAGGGTCAACATGACACCGCCCCAGATCACGGCGAGTAAGGGAATACCGGCAACAAGCCAGACCATGGGCTCTTTGTACCAGCGGACGACGGGTTCTTGTGGTTCAGGTTTCATACTGCACTCAGCAATTCAGACAGGACGCTGCGGCGGCGAGTCGCGCAACTCAAAGCCGCCCAAGTGTAATCATTTGGGCGGCGTGGCTCCAGCGCCAAAGTGTCAGAGAAAGTCGGTTATAGACGTGGCGCAATAAAGCGGCTTTCTTCGCGCGCAACTTCCTCGCCGGTGGATTTGTCAATCACTACAAACTCAATCAAGGTTTTGCTGTCGGTCAACTGAGATTGGTCTGGATCGACCTCCAGCGTTAACGACAGTTCTTCAACCTTATTGACTGGAATCTGATACTCCGTTGCGATGTCCATTTTCACACCATCAATACCTTCAACGTGTAACTGATACGTTTGCGGTTGCTGTGTCATGTTCATCATCTTCAGGGTGTAATAGTTTTCTACGGTGTCATTGGGGGTGACTTGATACAGGCTGCCGCGATCGCGCTCAATATCCAGTTCGAAGGGGGTGCGCGTCATCATGGCGTAAGAAAAGCCGGAAATCATCGCCAGTAATACAGCGGCATAACCTACCAGTCGAGGCCGTAATAAATGGGTTTTTTGGCCTTCTAGTTCGTTTTCAGTGGTGTAGCGAATCAAGCCTTTGGGTTTGTCTATTTTTTCCATGATGGAATCGCAGGCGTCAATGCATAGCGCGCAGCCAATGCATTGATACTGCAGGCCATCGCGAATATCGATACCCGTTGGACACACCTGTACGCACAATGAGCAGTCGATGCAATCTCCCAGTTGTGCTTGTTGCTCAGCGTCGCTGGCTTTTTTGCTGCGTTTGCCGCGTGGTTCGCCACGGTTGTAATCGTAGGAAACCGCTAGGGTATCACGGTCATACATGACCGACTGGAAGCGGGCGTATGGGCACATGTAAATACAGACTTGTTCGCGCATCCAGCCGGCGTTGATGTAGGTGGCCAGAGTGAAAAACATGATCCAGAAAGCCGACCAGCCGCCGATGCTAAAGGCCGCAATATCTGGCACTAGCTGGCGAATAGGGGTGAAGTAGCCAACAAAGGTGACGCCAGTCCAAAAGGCGATGGCTAGCCAAGCACCATGTTTGAGCGCTTTTTTACGCAGCTTTTTGCTGCTCATGGGCTCTTTGTCGAGTTTGATGCGCTGATTGCGTGAGCCCTCGGTACGCTCTTCAATCCACATAAACAGAAACGACCAGGCGGATTGTGGGCAGGTGTAGCCGCACCAAACCCGACCCGCTAGGTTAGTGATGGTAAACAAACCGTAGGCGCAGATAATCAATAGGGTTGACAGTAGGATAAAGTCCTGAGGCCAAAAGGTGGCGCCAAAGATATGAAACTGGCGCGCCGGCAAATCGAACAGTACGGCTTGTCGACCTTCCCAGCTGATCCATGCCGTACCGTAATAAGCCAGCATCAGCGCCCAAAGAGAGTAGGTGCGTATTTTCTGAAACAGGCCATGTATTTCACGCACGTATATTTTTTCACGTTTCTGGTACATGGACTGAGTTTCTGGGGTGACATTTTTGACCGGAATTTCATCACTCATAACAGCAAATCACCTTATTGGTTGCGGCGCATGTACGGGCGTTTTGCGTCCGGTGGGGGCGGGTAACGCTCTATATATAACGCTCCAATTATATAGTGTTGAAGACCTCTAGATAACGAAAAAAGCGGCTCAAGAGCCGCTTTTTCTGGGTTTATTGTCTTAGCTCAAGAGAAGCAATGCTCTTGAGTTTGCCCGTTATTTTTTCTGCGACAGAGAATAAACGTAGGCCGAGACAACATGGATCTTCTGGTCAGTGTTGGTATCCCAGATTTCATTAAAGGCTGGCATACGACCGTTACGACCATTTTTCAGAGTAAAGGTAATGTCTTTGGTGGAGCCGCCGTACAACCAAACATCGTCGGTCAGGTTGGGTGCCCCCAGCAGTTGATTACCTTTGCCTTCGGCACCGTGGCACACCATGCAGTTTTGTTGGTACTTAGGCGCTGCACGCTGAGCTGCCGCGGCATCGTGCTCCAAACCTGACAGGCTGCGCACATACTGGGTCATGTCGGCAACACCCTCATCGCCCAGCACGCTTTGCCAAGCTGGCATGGCTGCTTGGCGACCGTGGGTGATTGTCTGGACGATATTCTCAGGTTTGCCGCCGTACAGCCAGTCATCGTCGGTCAGGTTCGGGAAGCCGCGTGCGCCTTTAGCCGTCGTGCCGTGACACACAGAGCAGTTACTTTTGAACAGGCGCTGACCGGTTTGCATGGCTTCTTCATTGTGAATCAGCTCGGCAATCGGTGTTTCGGCATACTCGTTGTACAGTGGTGCAATTTTTTGCTCGAAGGTTTGCACCTCTTCTTTCCACTGGTTGTGCGAGCTCCAGGCCACTTGCTCACCGTCGACTTCCACGGTCAAGAAGCCTTTGATGTTACCGTAGCCATAAACTCCCATGTAGGCGACGGCAAATACGATGGTGGACCAGAACATCATGACCCACCAGCGCGGCAGTGGGTTATCTAGCTCTTCAATGCCATCGTAATTGTGGCCGGTGGTCTCGTCGGTCTCTTCTTTACGTTGGCCGCGACTGGTGTACTGAATCAGCACCCCGCAACCAATGATGGAACCCAGTGTGATCACCAGGATCCATCCTTGCCAGAATGAATCTAACATAACTTATTTACTCCGATCGTTATCGTCGTGCGCTGGCATTTCGTCATTGTCGCGAAATGGAATCTCAGCATCGTCCTCAAAGCGCTTACGGCGACTGGAGCCGTAAGCCCACCAGAAGATCCCGGCAAAAGCGATAAGGGCGAAAATCGAGCCCAAACCGCGCACGTCGTTAATGTCCATAGGGTTACCGTTTAGTGATCACTGTGCCGAGCTGCTGTAAGTAAGCAACCAGCGCTTCGATTTCAGGCTTGCCGTCTACGGCGTCTTTCGCACCTTCAATGTCTGCATCTGTGTATGGCACACCGACCATACGTAATGCTTCCATTTTTTTCGGTGTATCACGGCCATCGACTTTGTTTTCGAACAGCCATGGGTAAGACGGCATAATGGACTCAGGCACTACGTCACGAGGGTTGTACATGTGAGCGCGGTGCCATTCGTCGGAGTAACGACCGCCCAAGCGAGCCAGGTCAGGACCGGTACGCTTTGAGCCCCACAGGAAGGGGTGCTCGTACACGGACTCGCCGGCAACGGAGTAGGGGCCATAGCGCTCTGTTTCTGCACGGAAAGGTCGCACCATTTGGGTATGGCAAACGTGGCAACCTTCACGGATGTAAATATCACGACCTTCCAGTTCCAGTGCACTCAGTGGTTTCAAACCTTCCACCGGCTCATTGGTCTCGTCGTGGAACATCAAAGGAACGATCTCTACCAGGCCGCCCCAGCTCAAGGCGATGACAATCATCACCACCATTAAGGGCAAACTGCGTTCAATATCATCATGCTTAATCATGGTTTACTACTCCTTAAGCCTGTGCCGGTACTGCGTTCGCGACTTCTTTATTGGCACTGCGCACAGTCATGTACACGTTATAGGCCATTATCAGCATGCCCAGTAGGAACAAGGCGCCACCCAGCACACGAACAACGTAGCCACCATGAGAGGCTTCAACTGATTCAACAAAGCTGTAAGTCAAGGTGCCATCGGCGTTAACCGCACGCCACATCAGGCCCTGCATGATGCCGTTTACCCACATGGCTGCGATGTACAGCACAGTACCGATGGTCGACAGCCAGAAGTGCACGTTAATTAACTTGACCGAGTGCATGTCTCCGGCTTTGCGGCCAAACATGATCGGAATTAGGTGGTAAAGGGCACCAATGGATACCATCGCTACCCAACCCAGAGCACCCGAGTGAACGTGGCCAATGGTCCAGTCGGTGTTGTGTGACAGGGCATTAACGGTCTTGATCGACATCATTGGGCCTTCAAAGGTCGACATGCCGTAGAACGACAGAGACACAACCAAGAAACGCAAAATGGGGTCGTTGCGTAGCTTATGCCAAGCGCCGGACAGCGTCATCATGCCGTTGATCATGCCGCCCCAGCTGGGTGCTAACAGAATCAAAGACATAATCATACCGGCAGTTTGTGCCCAATCTGGCAGTGCTGAGTAGTGCAAGTGGTGACCACCGGCCCACACATAAATAGAGATCAGCGCCCAAAAGTGAACAATCGACAGACGGTAAGAGTAAACCGGACGACCTGCTTGCTTAGGTACGAAGTAGTACATAATGCCGAGGAAGCCTGCGGTCAGGAAGAAGCCCACTGCATTGTGACCCCACCACCATTGCACCATGGCGTCCACGGTGCCAGCGTAGATGGAATAAGACTTGAACATAGATACCGGTACGGACAGGTTGTTACCGATATAAAGGATGGCCACCATGATCATGAAAGCGGCAAAGAACCAGTTGGCGACGTAAATATGGCTTTCTTTACGAATCGCGATGGTGCCCAAGAAGTTGACCACGTATGCTACCCAAACAATAGCGACAGCAATATCGATGGGCCATTCCAGTTCGGCATATTCCTTGGTGGAAGTAAAGCCCAATGGCAGCGTGATAGCGGCCGCAACAATAATGGCGTTCCAACCCCAAAAGGTAAATGCAGCCAGCGTGTCTGAGAACAACCGGGTGCGACAGGTGCGCTGCACGATGTAGTAGGAGGTGGCGAACAGGGCGCTACCGCCGAAGGCAAAAATGACCGCATTGGTGTGCAGCGGGCGCAAGCGTCCGAACGACAGCCAAGGGGTATCAAAGTTCAGTGCAGGCCAGGCCAGCTGAGCGGCGATTAAAACACCGACCGCCATACCGACGATGCCCCAAACTACCGTCATGATGGCAAATTGTCTTACCACCTTGTAGTTGTACTCGGGATGGTCAAATGCTGTGCTCATGATCAGATTCCATTTAACAGCGAGGATTGAGGGTTAGAAAACGGTGCGCCATTATCCCGACAGACCCTGCTATTTGCAACGAAATGCCGGTAAACACCTTGAATAACATGAGGTTAACCCCAGTTACTGAAGGTGCCGCCGATTCTTTTTCAGAACTTCTGCCTAACAGGCAGTCACTCTGCGCTCGCTTTAGGCACCTTCTTGCTACCAGTAAAAACACGCTGTTCTACTGGTGGACAGATGCATCATAGTAGGCCGGCAAGGCAATATATTGATGCAGCGCAAGAACACTATCAGAGACCTTGCAAACAACCCTGAATCAGCCGGCTTGCCATTGGGTAAGAACGATTCAGTCGTGACCTAGCGTGTTTTCATGCCATCATTTTAGGTCTTGATCATTTATACAATCAGCGAAAATTATGTCTAAAACCCCTTTTATAGATGGCCCAGAAGATGGCCCCTTATTGCTATTGGCGCACGGTGCAGGTGCAGACAGTGCCAGTGATTTTATGCAGCAAATGGCCGTGTTGTTGGCCGAGCAGGGCATTCGGGTTTGGCGCTTTGATTTCCCCTATATGCACAAGCGCCAGCAGGATGGTAAAAAACGTCCGCCGGATCGCGCAGACAAGTTGTTGCAGGCCTATCGTGAGCAAGTTATGCAAGTTGACCAGCCTTGTGTGGTGGGGGGCAAGTCGATGGGGGGGCGCATTGCATCTATATTGGCCCAAACCGAAGATGTAACGCCGCAAGTGCGAGGATGTGTCTGTTTAGGGTACCCCTTTCATCCTGCGGGGCGGCCTGAACGTTTGCGCACGGAACACTTGCAGTCTTTGCAACTTCCGCAGCTGATTGTTCAGGGGGAGCGTGATGCGATGGGGAGTGTGGATGAAGTGCCGCAATACTCACTGGACGAGCGTTTGCTGTTGCGATGGTTAGCCGATGGCAATCACGATTTAAAGCCTCGCAAAGCCAGTGGCCATACGCACGAGCAGCACATGCAGCAGGCGGCCCATTGGGTAGCCGATTTTGTAAGGCGGCTTTGTTAGTGTTCTGAGTCAGAAGCTCAAATGTCGTTACGGGCTATTCCGGTTCTCGGGCAGCGTGTTACTCAAAGGTACGGGGCGTCATTGTTAAGAGGCGACAACAAATACGCGCCCTAACTACGCCAACTATGCAAAAAGGTGTTAAGCCAGTGCTCTTGCTCTTGGCGCGGCTGCGGCTGGTGTAACTGCTGACGGAGCTGCAGCTCTTCGCTGCGATCGGCGTCGTGCTGGCGAATGCTGAACCAGTGAAGCAGCAGGTCCTTGCGTGCTTTGGGGGGCAGAAGGTGTTTCATATAACCTCCGAAAAAACTATGTAGAGCACTGCTGATTCGTTATTAGTGTATGCAGTGTTAACCCCAATAATAGTGCTGCTACTTAAACGTTGCCTGCTCATTTGGCCACAGTGTCCAGTTACCAAGGTAAGTGTGACCCATCCCAAAACAGCAGTTTGCCATGATCTTGTGCCGTTAGATTGGCCATGACTTGGCTCAGTCGCTGTGCCGTGAGGGTCGACGAGTAGAGTTTGTCGTCACTCAGATTGGCTTGAAACGGCTGGGATAAATCTGTATCTGTGGTGCCTGGATGAATGGCGGCGATAATGCTTTCTGGGCTTTTGCGCCCCCATTCGATGGCCAAGTTTTTGATCCACATATTCAGGGCCGCTTTACTCATTCGATAGCTGTACCAGCCTCCTAAGCGATTGTCTTCGATGCTACCCACTTTGGCAGACAGGGATAGCCACCGCAGGGGCTGGCGGCGACTAACATTGCCTGCTAGAGCTTGAGCTAAGTGCACATGACACATGACATTGGTTTGTATGCTGTGCATTAACCAATCGGAGCTGAGCGCTTGCAATGACTTTTCTGGTTGTTGCTGAGGGCTATGCAGTACTCCTTGGCAGGCAAAAACGCGTTGGATGACTTGCCCTGCCAACTCGGATTTTAAGGCCGCCACACTGTCACCTTGAGTCAGATCGACTTGAATATGCGTCAGTTGATCATGCCGGAGTTGCTCTGGCGGCTCGGGGTGGCGAGACAAGCTGATCACTGGCCCTATTTTTAGTTGTTCGATCACCAAGGCTTTACCAATACCGCTTTGGCTGCCGCTGATTAAAGTGGTGGTCGTCATTGCTTAATCATTCCATTTGTTCATGAATATTGGGTATGCTCAGATCACTATGCTTGCTTTGATATAGAAGAAACAAGGAGATTCCAACCATGATTAAAGTCATTATCGAGCGTCACATTGCTGCCGGCATGGAGTCAACCTACGACCATGCTATTAAGGATACCTTGCGGGCCATGTTAGAGGCACAAGGCTATGTTTCTGGCGCCACCTATAAAGATATGAAAGACGGTAACCACCGAGTCATTATCACCAACTGGCAGAACCAAGAAGCTTGGAGTCAGTGGTTTAAATCCCAAGAGCGCCGCAACGCCATTGCTTCGATTCAGCCGATTCTGGAAACTGAAGAAAAAATCACCATTCTCACGGCTTAGTGTCCTGAATCAGGATACTAGCTAGCACTGATGGTGTGCGATGGTATGATGCAGCCGATTCATTTAGACCAAAAAATTCAGGTGCTACTATGGCAAAAAGCTTCGAGGCTCAGGGGATTATCCATTCAATAGACCAAACTCGAGAATATGGTCAGAACGGATTTACCAAACGCGAGTTTGTGATCAAACTCACCGGTGATGGCGAGAACCCAGATTACCCGAATTTTATCGCATTGGAGTTGATTAAAGATAAGTGTGCTTTGATGGACGGTTTCCAGCCAGGTGATGAAATTCAAGTCACTTTTAATTTATCTGGCCGTTTGTGGAATGCGCCAGGTAAACCAGAAAAATGTTTCACCAGCCTGCAAGCGTGGAAAGTGGAGCGTTTGTCCAGCGGTCCAGCCACTGGCTTTACGGATGACTTTGCCCCGCCAGCCTATGACGACGATGTGCCATTTTAATCGATAGCAGTGACGCGGCTCGGGCAGTTGATCACCACAGGCTGCCTCGCCATCCGCTTTAGTACCGCTAAATATACTAAGCTCTCCGCCGATACTATAAATCAACCTTTAAAATCGTCGGAATGAGCCATAATTTATGTTGCTTCGCGATCGAATTCGTATAGCGAGCGCTGCCCTGTTGCTGGCGGCCACCGTCAGTATTTACTTTGTTACCAGTCAGGTCGCTCAGCCGAGGCTTTACCAGCAGGCTAGGGAAGGCGCTGAAAATCGTGTGCAAGGTATGGTGGCGGAGGTTAACGCTGTGTTGGCTTCTGCTGGGGCACTCACCCGTAATATGGCATCACTGGCGCAGACGCTGCCGCTGGAGGAACAGCAGTTTAAGACACATATACGTGATCTTGTGCATCACTTTGGTGATGACAGCATTGCCGGTGGCGGTATTTGGCCGGAGCCAGGGCAGCTTATTCCTGGCCAGCAACGGGCATCATTGTTTTGGGCGCGCAGCGGTAGCGGGCTGTCATTGCTAGATGACTACAACGATCCGTCAGGCTCTGGCTATCACAATGAAAGCTGGTATGTCGTTGGCCGCAGCCTAAGTGACGGTCAATGCGCTTGGTCTGAGGTCTACTTTGACGCCGCCTCTGGTGTGGCGATGACGACCTGTACGGTAGCGATTCGTCGTGATAACCGTTTCTGGGGCGTGGCTACCATCGACCTCAGACTAGAGGGAATGTCGCAGCTGTTGGCCGATCAGAGCGCTGGCAGTGGCGGCGTTGCCGTGGCTTTGGACCAATCTGGGCGCATTATTGCCATGCCCGGTTTGCGCAATGACGAGTTGGCGGCACAGCCTTTGGACGATGTCGTTCGCTCAGATCGTTCGTTGCAACCATTGGCGGATGCACTGCGCCAAGGAGAAGGCGCGTATGAACTACCTGCTGGCGTGATAGAAGGAGATTCGTCACAGTTAGTGGTGGTCGATATGGAGCAGGGCTGGCGTTTAGGGCTGATTTTGCCCGATGGCGTTGCGCTGGCGACTCTGCGCCAAATTACTCTAGGGTTATATGCCGTATTGGTGCCGTTAGTACTGATTTTTACTGCTGTTTTGGTCCTTTATGGTCGTCAGATCGTACGCTGGCTGGTAGAAACCAGACAACAGATTGAGGCATTGACCCAAGGCCGCAGTACAGAACGACTGGCTATTTACCGCAATGATGAAATCGGTCAGTTGCGTGCTGCGGTTAATCAGTACGGTGATCATCTCAATAAGTTGTTAGATGAGCTGCGTGACGAATCCGTAGCCGTTAAAGACGGAGCGGAGGCATTGCAGGCCTTGAGTCAAACACTGACTCAACGAGCCCAGCAGCAGACCGAGGAAAATCACACCTTGGCAACAGCCATTACTGAAATGTCCGCCAGTGCCCATGAAGTATCAGAAAATACAGTCGAAGCAGCGCAAACAGCGGAAGATGCTGTAGCCCTAGTCGATAATGGCAGTGAGGTGGTGGGGCGCAATGCTGAAGCCATTAGTCAGTTAGCGGATGCTTTGGCTGACGCTGGTCAAGTGATCGACAGACTGGCGGACGACACAGAGCGGGTTGGCACTGTTTTAGATGTGATTAAGGCCATTTCAGAGCAAACCAACTTACTGGCATTGAATGCCGCTATCGAAGCGGCGCGGGCAGGAGAGCAAGGTCGTGGTTTTGCGGTAGTGGCAGATGAAGTACGCACCTTGGCCCAACGCACTCAAGAGTCAGCCAGTGAAATTGACACCATGATCGCCAAGTTACAATCGGCAGCACGTCAAGGGGTGGATGTTATAACCCAGAGTCAAGAGTTATCGCAGCAATCGATTGAGCGCGCTAATAGTGCACGCGAACGCTTTGCTGACATTGTTAAGGCTTTTGATCAGATACGTGACCGCACTGGCTCCATTGCTACTGCCGCCGAAGAACAAGCTAGAGTAACTCAGGAAATTGATCAGCTGGCGGATCGCATTCGCCAAATCTCCGAGCAAAATGCGCAGGATGCTAGCCAATTGAATGGTATGAGCCAAAACTCAACGGCACTGGCCCAGCGCCTACATGACATTAGTCAAACTTAACGCCGGACAACCCACATCGCCGTCCTCTTAGGCAGATAAAAATGGGCTACCGTTAGTGCCTGTGTGTAGGGGGATTGCGATGCTTAAACTTGATCAAGAGTACTTGGATGACCTGCAAAAAACTTTCTTTATTCCATCGCCGCCAGAGCTGCTGTTGCAAGCTCAGGCGCTGGTGCAAGCGCCCGATCCTGAGCTGAGTGCTTTAGCGGACCTGGTGGCCCGTGATCTGGGTTTATCATCAGCAATCCTGAAAACCATCAACTCAGCACAGTTCGGCTTTGGGCGCGTCGTCAGTGATGTTAAACAAGCCGTTATGATGCTCGGTTTGGATGCCACGCTCGCTGTTCTGACGGCAGTGATGCTGAAGCAGTCCTTTAACGGCAAGTCGGCGATCAGCTTTGAGCGTCTGTGGGATGAATCCACTGAAGTAGCCGGCATTATGGTGTATCTGGGGAGGCGCATTAAGGATGAAGTGCCGCAGGAGAATCTGTATACCACGGGGTTGTTTCACGATTGCGGTATTGCAGCGATGGCCATGCGCTATCACGACACGTATCTGGAATGTATCCGTGCCGCCAATGCCGATGATGAGGTTTCGTTGGCGGTTTACGAAGATCAGTTTTACAACACCAGCCACCCCGTTGTGGGCTTTTTAATTGCAAATACGTGGAACCTTCCCACCGATATTTGTCACGTTATTCTAAATCATCACAACCTTGAGTATTTGTCTTACAACACAGACTACGAGGAAAACATGCTGTTAGCGGCACTGAAAATTGCCGATAACCTCTACCGACAGCTGACGTTGGCCAAAGATGATCATCAGTGGCAAACCCATCGGCAGCAGTACTTTGAGCAACTGGGAATGATGGAGCATGATTACCTAGACATTCTCGAGGAGCTGATGGACGTAAGAGCGCGGTCAACGGAAGCCGAATAATTGTGGAGCTTTCCAACATGAGCTGGTGTTAGTGGTCGGAGGCCTCTGTGAGCCTTGCTTGGACAGAGCATGGCAACTGGGCTTGTTATAGGAGTTTCATCGCTTTGCATGCAAACCCAAGGCTGTAACAGTTAGAAGCAAGTTGTAACGGTAAGTTTGAGCCACTTTTGGTAATGTGTCGCGTTTTCCGCTAGACCTAAGGAGTCTCTGCATCATTTGGTGCCCGCTTTGGATCGTTAAAGGGCTCTAACTGAGGCAGCCTGTTTGCCACTTTAGCAGCGGCAGACATCAATAACTCAGAGAACGAGTTCTCTGGCTTTCGTGAAGACATGGGCGGCAAGCCTTGTTTTGAAAGCTGAGTACAGTCGCGCAGAGCGATGCAGAGTGATTCAGAGGCTCCTAAAGCAACAGGTCTACTGCGACTGCCCATACCATCTATCGAGGTTTGCATTGTGCGCCGTAATTTTCCGGTTACCCAAGTAGATCATCCGTTAACTGAGCAACAGTCGATTATTTCTACGACAGATGCGCGCGGCGTGATCCGCAATATCAACCAGGACTTTCTCGATATTTCAGGCTTTGAAGAGGCTGAGCTGATTGGCCAGGCGCACAATATTATTCGCCATCCAGATATGCCTCAGGCCGCATTTAAGCTGATGTGGGATCACTTAAAAGCTGGCCATCATTGGGTTGGGGTTGTAAAAAACCGCTGTAAAAACGGCGACCATTATTGGGTGAATGCCCATGTCACACCTATTTACGATGCTGGCAAAGTCTGTGGCTTTGAATCAGTCAGGGTGAAGCCTAGTGCGGGCCAGGTGCGTCGTGCTGAAGCTGTGTATGCACGGTTAAATGCTGGCAAAAAACCATTTTCAATCGGACAGAGACTGTGGCCGCGCATCAAGCGTTTACTGCCTATGTGGGGGCTGTTTGCTCTGCCAAGTGCGCTGTTGCTGGCGCTGATTGCCTCAGCTTGGTGGCCCGCAGCTGCCGTACTTGTTGGCACAGCAGGTCTAGCTCTATGGCTGGATACTTGGTTGCAACATTGGACGATGCCAGCAGACAAATGTAACTCACCGATCAGCCAAGATGCATTAACTCAGTACATCTTTACGGGTGAGGTCAGCAACCTAGGGCGCTACCGTTTACAGCAAATAATTGATCAATCAGCACTGCGCACGATTACCGGCATGGTGCGCCATAGTAGCCATGATGTGGTACAAAAATCTCATCAGGTAGCAGAGAACGCCGGCCACAGTAGTCACAGTGTGCAACAACTCAGTTATGAAACGGATCAAATTGCCGTAGCGATAGAACAGCTCAGTACCAGTATTGATGAAATCAGCCTCTCCGTGACACGGGTTTCTCACGACGCTGAAGCATCGCGTCAGCTGGGTGAAGAGGGTCGTCAGGTTCTTCAACAAGTGGCGCAGCTTGTGACTACTCAGCACGATCACTTGATCCAGGATGCTGAACAGGCCGAAGCGCTGAACCAACTGGTGGCAGAAATTGGCACCATCGCTACATCAATCGATGCTATTGCTGAAAAAACCAACTTGCTGGCTTTAAATGCCGCCATTGAGGCGGCTCGAGCAGGCGAAGCAGGGCGCGGCTTTGCGGTGGTCGCAGATGAAGTACGCAGCCTAGCCGGAGATACGCAAAAATCGACGGAGCGCATTCAGACGGCATTAGCACAGATTCAGCAACAAGTTGGCGGGTTGGTCAGTCGTATGCAAGAAGGGCGCGACGGTGCAGCCGTCACGCAAGAGCAAATGCACAAGGTATCAGCGCAGCTGGAAGCACTGTTGCAGTCCGTCGATGCCATAGCCAACAGCGCCCAGGAAATGTCGGCAGGTGCTGAGCAGCAATCCAGCGTATCGACGGACATTGCCACTCGAGTGACTCAAATCCGTGACAACAGTGTGCAGGCGGCGGAGTTGATTGAGGCTGATGCCAAGCTGAGCCGCGAGATGGAACAAGCCGCTGACCAGCAGCTGGAGCTCGTAAGTCGTTTTAGCCGCTGATTGGGCCCGGCGACGGGTGACGGCAGAGGAGCTCAGCAGCGTCGGGTATGGCTGTCTGGCGGCCCTTCCTCTTGTGGTGACGGTCGGTAAGATCACGGTTTAAGTTAATAAACTTGCGAGTGGGCGTTGTCTCTTTGTTTGGTGCAAGTGCTACAGCATCATGTCTGTTAATTCTGTCCGTGTTTGCTTCTGGTTGCGGTGTCTAGGCCGCTGCATACGCTTAGCTGGCGAGATATTCTTGAGAACTTCATTAATAGATGTTTACCCCGCGCTTGATCTGACTATAATGCGCCGCTAATTGATAGTGATTTTCAGGTGCATTCTTGTTCTCTCTTGATAGTGTGCTGTCGAGCACGTTCAGGCCAGGTAGCGCTCGCTGGGCGGTAGCGCATATGCTGCCCGCTCTGCTGCTGTCTTATGGGGTCACGGCTTTGCTGTCGGCTGCCTTATCGTGGTTGTTGGCCCACTGGTGGAACCCAGCTCAGGTAGTGATGGCATTATTGGTGCTCTCGCTGGCTTTTTATACCGTTATCTTTTGTTATTTGATCAGTCGTCCTCAACCTGGGCCGGCATTATTGCTAGCGGCGATGATGACGGCATTAGCCGGGGGCTGGCTATGGCAGTAGTGCGCTGGCGCCAAAGCCTCAATGGTGTGCATACTTGGCTAGGATTGCTGTGCGGCTGGTGGCTATTTTTTATGTTTGTCACCGGTACCCTCGGCTATTTAGATGTGCAATTGGATCATTGGCTGCAACCCAAACTGGTATCACAGCGATCATTACCGGCCGAGCAGATGTTGCCGGAGGTTGAGCGTCATCTGCAGCAACAGTCGGCCCAGCAGTGGCGGGTTCAGTTGCCTGTGGGTCAGCAACGGCCGTTCTACGAGGTCGATTGGCGTGCTGAAGAGCGACAATCAGCCATATTGCAAGCGATTGATGGCGATTGGCAGTGGTTGCCAACGCCACAGTGGGGCGGACAATGGTTGTATCAATTACATTACCGTTTTCATTACCTGGGGCGCGATGTTGCCCGTACTCTGGCTTGCATTTTGTCTGCTTGGCTGCTGCTAGTGTTGATTAGCGGCATTGTGGTGCATAAAAAAATCCTCCAAGAAATGCTGCTATTGCGCTCAGATAAAGGGCTGCGTAGCTGGTTGGACGGCCATAACCTATTGGCTGTCACGGCGTTGCCGTTTTATCTCGTTATGGCGTACAGCGGTTTGCTGTTTTATGGCTCATCCGTTTGGCCTGGCACGGTGGCGGCTGGGTTTGATTTTGCTGAGGATGCGCGTTCGCAGTACTTTGCTGGTGTGCGTCAGCCCGTGCCTGAAAGTACGGAACTGTTGCCAGCTGAAGGGATTTCGCTGCTGCAGCTTTACCAGCAAGCACGGCAGCATTGGGGCCGGCATGGCGTATCTGATATACGGCTTGATTGGTCCACTGGCATGGCGCGTTTGAGTGGACCAGATGAGGGTATTGTACGTGGCGGTTCGCTTGCCTATGTCGACTTGAGCACTGGTGAATGGTTGCCACAAGAGGTCGGCATGCCTTGGGGGCAAACACTGCAACAGGCGTTGTTTGGCTTGCACGAAGGTCTGTTTGCAGCACCTTGGTTGCGTTTCTTATATGTGCTGGCGGGTGTTTTGGGTTGTATTTTGATCGCCAGTGGTCATGTCATTTGGCTGCGCAAACGCGAGCGTCGGCGTGATCGTTGGTGGTATCTAGTACGAGTATTGAATTTGGCCAGCTTTGCTGGCTTACCTGCGGCCATTGCATGTTTTTTATTGTTACTGCGTGGGGCTGAGGTCTCTCTACACATTGCCCAAGACGGTTTGTTTGTCGCCTGGTTGCTCCTGACGGTGGCTGCTGTTCGTTGTCCTCCTGCCAGCCTGTATGGTTTGGCAGCGCTTGCTTGGTGGATGGTGGCGCTCATTGATTGGTGGCAAGCGCCTTGGAGCTGTTGGCAGGCGTTGGTTCGCTTAGATGGGGATTGGTTGGCTGTGCAGTTGTTGGCCTGGCTGGCTGCACTGGCACTCAGTGTCATTGCTTGGCAACACAGACGCCAGAGCGTTAAAGGAGATCAGTCATGCTTAGCCTGATATTGCTGTGGTTCGCGTGTGTGTTTGGCTGTGGTTGTGGCAATCGACAGCGCAAATGTTTAGGTCTGAAGCGTCCCCAGCGACGGCTGCGACAGCTCTGGCAAGGGTTAGCTTGGGGATGCTGTTTGTTGGCCGTTTTGGGGCTAAGTCAGTACCACAGCATAGGGGTAGCTGCTGTAATCGCGCTTGGTCAGTTCATGCTGGTCGGCATGCTGGTTGGATTGAGCCTGGCGTGGTGGCCTAGTGGATGTCGCTGGTGTTTGCAGCTGGCTGGCGCCAAGCTTAATCGGCGCCTTTAAAGACAACGGTTGATCTCAGTGCCATATGAGAATGAGTTTATTATTATAAGTTTTTAATAATTATTTGCATTTGATTTTATTGTCAGCATAATGGCGGCGTTTTTGTCTAACCACAGGACGCAGTTCTATGCCTGCACGACTAACGGCGCTTTTCTTGCGCCATCCTCTGAGTATCACCATTCAACACGTTTCCGTATTGGCCTGTTTGGGGCTTTCCGTGACGACGCAAGCGCAGGATGCGACAGAGTTAGCACAGGTCACAGTGACCGGCATGGACGAACGCTTGCCCCCTCAAGTTGGCTCAACGGCGACCAAATCGTCGATGAGTTTGCTACAAACCCCAGCGGCGACGGTGGTTATTGATCGTGAGCTGCTCGATAGCCAAGGGGCTCACACACTGCAAGACAGTATTCGCAACATCAGTGGTATTAGCCAAGCCGGTAATAACTATGGCATTGGCGATAACCTAGTGATTCGCGGTCTAGGGGTGAACTATGCGCTAGATGGCATGTATGCAGGTGGTGGCTTGGGCAATACCTACAACCCGACGCGCTCGATGCTAAATATTGATCGGGTGGAAGTGCTCAAAGGCCCAGCGACGGGCCTGTATGGCATTGGTGAAGCCGGTGGTGTGATCAATCTGATTGAGAAGCAGCCGCAAAACCAGGCTCACACTGAAGTGTCTGCCAACGCCGGGCGCTGGAATGAATGGGGTGCCTCAGTTGATACCACGGCACCAATCAACGATCGCGTTGCGTATCGTTTGGTTGCCGGACACCAGCAAAGCGATGGTTATCGGGATTTGTCGTCGGAGCGCAGCGAGGCCTATGGCAGCGTGCGTTGGCAAGTGAATAACAAACACCAGTTACGCTTTAGCATGGCGTACATCGATGACAGCGTGCAGATCGACTCCGTCGGCCATCCGGTGCGCATTATGAACTGGGATAGCACATCGGCTTCACCGGGCAGTGTCAATGCCGATGACTTACCGAATGATGTCGACGGCGACGGTGATGGCATCCTTGGCTTACAGCTAAGCGCCGAGCAGCGCCAGCAGCTGGCGGACAGTATTCGCGCCAGCGATGGTTTGGAGCCCTACGATTTGGGCAGTGCGTCACTGATTTCGCCCTTGTCTGAGCCGAATGAGGGCACTGAGCAACGTTTCAAATTGATTCATGAGTGGCATGGTCACAGTGGTTGGTCATTGGTGCACCAGTTGCAGCAGCGCAGCTATGAATCCGAGTTTGTGCGTCAAACGGGTGCTTACAACTATGTGTACTGGAATCGCCGTGGTGAAATCAATGCCAACCCGCGCGCGCCTTTGGTGATCGACGGTGAGCTTTATCCATTTGCTGTTCGCCGTCAGGAGTATCGCCGTCAGGTCGTCGACGAGGATAGCTGGCAGTATTTTGCGGATATTTCAAAAAGCTGGAACTTGGGCGAATTCTCTGGTGAGCACCTGCTCAGTCTGTATCATGATCAGCGCGAGATAAGACTCAAAAGCTGGTCTGCCTATGATGCCGATGGCAGCGATGGCAGTAATCCGATTCCTTATATCTTGGACATGCGCGATGCCAACTGGCCGAGCGGCGATTTTATGGACTACGACCATAGCCTACGCAGCCATTACAACAAAGAGCTGATCGCCCAGGGTGTGAGTGCGCAAGAGGTCTTCTATTGGGCTGACCGCCTGACCGCACGTATCGGTCTGGCGCATACTCGTCTCGAACAGCGTTATAAACACTTGGGTACCGATCACAGCCCGCAGGCCACGCCAGAAGCGGACACCAGCGACTCTGGTAACACCTTTAATGCTGGCCTGAACTACCGTTGGCTGCCACAGCTGGCAACCTTCGCCAACTATGCCAAAGGTCGCACGGCGTACAGCATTCTTGGCAGTGTGAGCGGCGAGGATGACCGTCCAGACTCTGAGTCACAATCGCTGGATATCGGGTTGCGCTGGGCGGCGCTGGCGGGGCGTATCAATGGCTCGCTGGTGTGGTTTGATACCCGTCGCACCAACCTGCGTTACGCCAACCCAGAGTATAATGACAACCCAGACGATGCCGATTACAACGTCGATGTACGCCAGTACTTCTATGACGATGAAGATAAAACTCGTGGCTATGAGCTGGACCTAGCGCTGGCTTTGGCAGAGCGTTGGCAGCTCAGCATGAATGCCACCTATCAAAAAGCTGAGCAAATACGCAGTGGTGAAAACCTAGGGCAGGTAAAGGGTATTCCAAAACGCTTTGCTAATCTTTGGGCGCGCTACAGCTTGCCTTTAAGCCAACTGCCGGCGCCACTCACACTAGCGGTAGGGGTACAGTATGAAGATGAACGCACCATTAACTCATCGTCCTTCGGCGTTGATGAGGCTGTGGTGCCAGAATACACGCGCTTTGACGCCGCCATCAGCTACGACCATGAGCAACTGGCCTTGCAGTTGAATCTGAATAATCTGACTGACGAGACATACTACAGCAAGCCCATGTTCCTTGGCGGTCAGCCGGGCGATCCGCGCAATGTGACGGTATCGGCTAAGTATCGTTTTTAGCGGTTTCTGTTAATCATCAAGAGCGGAATAACGGCACCATAGGTGCCGTTATTCCGTTTTAAAACGGTTCAATTTGGTGTGTAGGTCAATGAGTCGCATGGCGATGTTTTCATTGGCGGCATGGGTTTCTTTTGCGCCTTGGGTGGTAATCTCAGCCAGATCGCTAATGCTGTTGAGGTTTTGGTTTATTTCAATGGCCACGCTGGCTTGCTCTTCCGCGGCGGCGGCAATTTGATGGTTAAGGTCCGTTATTTGATTAACGGCTTGCGCAGCTTGCTCGAACGTGGTGGCGGTTGCCTGGCTTTGCTGTAAACATTCCTCGCTGGCTTGCTGACCAGAGCGCATGCTATTGACGGCATTATTGGCCTCGGTTTGCAGGCGTTGCACCAGTTTTTGAATGTCTTCGGTGGATGACTGAGTGCGCTGTGCCAGAGAACGCACCTCATCAGCGACGACCGCGAATCCTCGTCCTTGTTCGCCTGCGCGAGCCGCTTCAATGGCAGCATTCAGTGCTAGCAAGTTGGTTTGTTCCGCAATGCTTTGAATGGTGTCTAATACCGCGGCGATGTTGCGGGTTTCTTCTACCAGGGCCGATACCACAGCGGAAGCGTTGTCGACCTCTTGTGCTAAGCGGTTGATGGTCGTTTGCGTTACTTCCGCTCCTTCACGACCATTCAAGACCTGATTACGTACTTGTTCCGTAACATCCGAGGCATTGTTGGAGCTACGCGCGACGTCCTCGGTGGTGGCGCTCATTTCATTGACGGCCGTGGCAACTTGTTCGGTTTCTACGTATTGGCGCTCGACGTTTTCTAGCGTGTCGCGCATGATGCGCAGCGCTGTTTCAGAAGATTTTCCCAGTTCGTTGGCGTTATTGCTGGTGGCGATAATGAGCTGGCGCAAAACCGATAGAAAGCGGTTAAAGTCGCGTCCGATCTGGCTTAACTCGCTATTGCCGCTGTCGTCCAAAGTCTGGGTGAGATCGCCATCGCCGTCGGCGATGTGCTTCAGGCGCGTACTCATCTGTTGCAAAGGTTTAACAATGCTCGTGCTGATCAACCAAGATAAGGCGCCTCCCAGCAGTAAAGCGGTTAGTAGCAGTATCAGTAGGTTTTGTATGCCTTGCTGTTCGGCTATATCGGCCCGCTGTGCTGCCTGTAGGGTCAGTTGTCGTACTTGCTGAGAAGCACTTTGCACTTTGGCGTCGAGTGTGAGCTGCTGTTGCTCCAACGTTTTGATGGCCCCTGCAGCTGCCTGAACGCCTTGCTGTTGCGCTTGTTGCAGCAGTGAGTTGCGCTGCTGGCTGAGACTGCGCCCTTGCTGCTGTGCTTGAGTAAGTAAGCGTTGGGTGGCTTGTAAAACGGCCTGGATATCGCTGTCATGGCTGGCTGCTACTGCTTGGTTTATTTGCTCGCCCAATGTTGCATAGTGTTGTTGAATGCCTTGATCAAGCTGGCTGAGCTGAGCGTTCAAATCATCGCCTTGATGCGTGGATTTGAGGGCGATGGCCAGTAGTATTTGCTCAAACATTAGGCTGCGCTGCTGCTGCTGTTCGCTGAGTTCAGACAGTTGATTGGCTATAGGGACGTCGAACTTGGCAATGTCATGAATTTCTCTGCCGATCTGGCTCATGGTCAGGTAGGCATTGGCACCGGTTAGGAGTACGAGCAGCAGCAGTACGATGGCGAGCAGTGCGACTTTATGGGCGACTTTCAATTGCTTCAGCATGCATGGCGCTCCCGTTCGAGTCGTGCTTTCAGGCGAAAATAATCCAGCATACGAAAGGCAAATGAGGTTTCTGCTTGGCTTAGCTGCTGCTGACTGTCGGCGAACATAAAGTCGGAGTAGCCCTCGACTTTGGCGATTAACTCAGGCGACAGGGGGAAAAAGCCCATCTGCCACTCGGGAAAACTGCGTTGTTGTATGCGTTGGCGTCCGAGAACATGGACATGGTCATGGCGCGCGTCGGTCGTGATCAGATTAAACAAGGGCATGACTTGATCATCATCTCCCTCCAAGGCCTGAATAAAAGTACCGCGACCGTCATAGAGCAGTAGCCCAGTAATGCCCGTCGATTGATTGTTGCGACGGGCAACTCGGAGTAGCTCGGTCAGAGCTAGGTCATCAAAGCGTTGGCGCGAGCGACTGACGTAGAGAAGTTCAATCAGCATAAGCGACTCGTTTGGCCGAAGTGTTTGTTTCTACTGTAGATGTTATGGCGTCTGCTGCCAGTGAGCTTTTGTCACGGGCGCATGTAAACGTCTTTGACAGTGCCGAGCGGGAAGGTCAGAGGAAGGGGCTAAAGGTGAGATGATCGGAGTTGGAAGCGGCGCACAGCGCCGCTGAAGAGTTACCACATCAGATCATCGGGGATTTGATAGGCGGCATACGGATCGTCTTCATCCAGCTGGTCAGCCTTGGCATCAGCGATGTAGATAAAAATATCGCTGTCGCGCTGGCGGATTTTTTCGGTCACGGGCACGGGAATCACCGCGAAGCTGTTATCCAGCTCCATAATGGCTAGCTGGCCGCGGCTCAAACGGTCAAATACCGCTTGGTCGACGTGCAAGGGTTTGACCTTTTTATCTGGGCCAACAAACTGATAGCGCACATCCGCACGTTCACTGACGATGGCATTGCTGGCCACCAATTGGCGTATTTGCGCGGCGATGGCTTTCTTGTGAGCTTGTTGTTCGCGCTGACGATTCAGCTCGCGGTCACGCTCCGCCTTTTGCTTGCGTGCCTGCTCTGCATTGATTTTTGCCTCGTCGACGATGTCTTCTTTGCCGGTACGTTGCAGATGCTGCTGGCGCTTTTTTTCACGTTGCGCTTGCTTGGCTTTTTTATTGTTGACCAAGCCTGAAGCCAACAACTGTTCTTGTAGTGATTTTGCCATGGCTTACCTCATTGGCCAGGTATCGGCCGGTAATACGGCCTGCAATTGATCAATGGTGGCGTCGCGTTGTTGATTACTCTCGGCGACGACGGTGATATGCCCAAGTTTGCGTCCGGCACGTGCTTCTTTACCGTAACTGTGGCGGTGGGCGTGTTGCAACGCCTCCGCTGCCTCGGCCGGCTGTTCGTCACCAATGACATTCAGCATGGCGACACTGGCATGCTTAGGTTGCGTATCGCCCAATGGCAGCCCAGCGATGGCCAGCATATGGTTGCGGAACTGGCTGGTGTGGGCGCCTTCAATGGACCAGTGGCCCGAGTTATGAACCCTAGGGGCCACTTCGTTGGCTACCAGGCCGTTCTTGGTATCAAATAGCTCTAATGTAATGGTGCCGACATAATCCAAGCTGTCGGCGAGCTGGCGAATATAGCGCTCAGCTTGCGCTTGCTTAGCTGCCGTCAACGCTTCAGCTGGGTACAGCGAGTAGCGCAAAATGCCCTCATGGTGGACGTTTTCAGTCATCGGCCAGACCATTAGCTGGCCGTCGGCAGAGCGGCTGGCAATGATTGAGGTCTCGCGCTCAAAGGTGACGAATGCCTCGGCAATGAGTTCACGGCCACCAATCGCATCCCAGGCTTGTTGCGCCTGATCGGCCGTTCGAAGAACGAATTGGCCTTTGCCGTCATAGCCTTCCGTTGTGGTTTTTAGCACCAATGGTAGGCCCAGCTGCTCTATCGCTTGGTGGACATCGGCCAACGAATTAACAGCACGAAAGTCGGCGGTGGCGATGCCAGCAGCACGCAGCGCGCGCTTTTCTAACAAGCGGTCTTGAAAGGTTTTCAAAGCATTGAGACTGGGCCGTAACTTGCTGGCAAAAGGCTGTAATTGAGCGACGATGGCGGCGCTGATGTTTTCTGTCTCAAAGCTGATGCAGTCTACCTGAGCAATAAACTCGTTCAATGAATCGGCGTGATAGGCACGCAAGTCGTAGAGGTGAACATCCAGCTCGGCTAGATCGCTGACACTGGCGGCCAGCATTTGTCCGAGCTGACCGTTGCCGAGAATACCAATTTTCATAGATGGGAAAATCTCTTTGCTACTCAGTCTGTGATGCGCGGATCAGGTTGCTCGAGCACATCGTTGGTCTGCTCCAAACGGAACTGAGCAATGCGTTGTTGCAGTTCCGCATCGTGAGTACCCAGAATCTGGGCGGCCAGCAGCCCCGCATTTTTGGCGCCAGCATCACCGATCGCGAGCGTACCAACGGCGACGCCGCCGGGCATTTGGGCAATAGAAAGCAAAGAATCAAGGCCATTAAGAGCTCGCGATTTAACGGGCACGCCCAAAACTGGGAGTACCGTCTGTGAAGCCACCATGCCAGGCAGATGAGCAGCACCGCCAGCACCGGCAATGATGACTTTGATGCCGCGTTGCTCTGCTTGCTTCGAATAATCGAACAGCAAGTCTGGCGTGCGATGCGCCGATACCACTTTGACTTCGTACTCTACCTGCAGCTTATCGAGCATTTCTGCTGCGTACTGCATAGTGGGCCAGTCACTGCGCGAGCCCATGATAATTCCTACGGTGGCCGCCATGATGTGCACCTCAGTTTGATGAGAAAGCGGCGCATTCTAGCACAGGCTGCTGAGTTGCGGTCATCTCCTAAGCCGCCTCAAGGTGAGTGCGGCGCCGGATGAGTACGACTTCTGTTTGACTGCTGCGGGCGCTGTCTTCTAGTTGCTGGCGCTGAAGCACCGACAGCGGGCCTTGCCACTCGATCAGCAAATGGCTGTTACCGGCATCGATAGCGCGCAGACAGCGCGCAAATTGGTTGTCTAAATGACAATCAAGCTGAATCACGGCCGCCTGATGCAGCCCCAAGCTTTGCAGCCATTGCTTGTTCATTTTGGGGTGTGGGCTCAGCCACAGCAGCCAGCGCTGGCCATGGTTGCACTGTGACAGCAATGGCAGTAGTTGCATCGGGTTGATGGCACTGCCATCACTGAGAATCATCTCGGTCAGGCTACCGCTGGCAGGGAGCTGAGCAAACGCCTGTGGGCGTTGACGAGATAAAGCTGCTGGTTGCATGGGGCCTCCGCGAATTGTTAGCGGCGTATCACGCCGACGTATAAACCTTCGATGGCAAATTCGGTGTTTTTTAGATCCACTTCGATTGGCTCATACACTGGATTTTCAGCATGGAGCCAGACTTTATTACGCTTTTTCTCATAGCGCTTCACAGTGACTTCGTTTTCAACTCGAGCAACGATGATCTCGCCATTGCGCGCGGTATCACGCTTGCTGACGGCAATGTAATCACCATCCAGAATGCCGATGTCTTGCATGCTGTCGCCGTGGACTTCTAACAGGAAGTCTGCAGCCGGCTTAAAAAAGCTGGCGGGAATATCGCAGTACTCTTCGATGTGTTCTTGCGCCAAAATCGGAGAGCCGGCGGCTACCCGGCCAATGATGGGTAGGCCAGGGAGTTCTTCCTCAATAACACGAATGCCACGCGACGCGCCTGGCATAATTGCAATTGCGCCTTTGCGGGCCAAGGCTTTTAAGTGCTCTTCAGCGGCGTTGGGGGAGCGAAACCCGAGCTGTTTGGCAATTTCCGCACGGGTCGGAGGAAAGCCGGTGGCTTCCAGTGAGGTGCGAATAAAATCTAGCACTTGTTGTTGCCGTGCCGTCAGCTTGGTCATGTCACTTTCCATCTGGTTATTTATACAGTGTCTGTGAATATATACAGTATTGGTGGCAGTGTAAACCGAGTGGGTAGGTGTTCTTCGGCTTGTTTGGGGGCAGCTCGTACGCAATTCATAGACTTGCGCACGTACTGTTTTAAACGTATGTTTGAAACAACCGTTTTTAGAGATGCTGTTATGGCCCAAAAAGACACCGCCAAAGCGATTCTTAATGCTGCTGAAGAATTGTTTTCCGAACGTGGCTTTGCCGAAACGTCACTGCGTAATATCACTACCAAAGCTGGGGTGAATCTGGCTGCAGTTAACTATCACTTTGGCTCAAAAAAGGCACTCATACAGGCGGTCTTTGCGCGTTTTCTCACCCCGTTCAGTGAGGGACTTGAGCAGGATTTGCGTGATTATCAGCAACGTTTGCAGGGGCGACCGCCGCAGTTGGGAGAGCTGCTGCGTTTGTTGTCGTCTGCCTCCATGCGTAGCGGTGGCGATAACCCTAGGCGCTTGGGCATGTTTATGCGTTTACTGGGGCTGGCATACACCCAGGGGCAGGGCCACTTGCGTAAGTTCTTGCGCCATGAGTATGGCACTTTGTTTCGTGAGTATATGGCGTTAATTACTGCAGCGACGCCGGACTTATCCAACGAAGAACGTTTTTGGCGTATTCACTTTATGTTGGGGGCGACGGTATTTACGCTGTCTGGTGCCGATGCGCTGACTGCTATGGCGGAGCATGACCTCGGAACCAGTTCTGATATTGCGCAAGTTGTCGATAAGCTGGTACCTTTCCTTGCGGCAGGCATGACAGCTGCCTAATTTACAGCGAAAACTGTCAAGCATGGCAGTTTTCTGCTTTGTCCTCAGGAATGGCTCCGCATGTTCGAACGCACTGATTTGCCACTAATTGAAGTTTCCATCGCTGACCAAGCTCTGCGCTTATCGACCCCGAAAGCCTGCCATCTTTATCCGGTCTCTACCGCGGCTAAAGGTATGGGGGAGCGCAATGGTAGTCATCAAACGCCGCGTGGCTGGCATCGTGTGCGTGCTTGTATCGGCGAATCTGCGGCGCTGGGTGCGGTCTTTGTCGGCAGGCGAGCGACGGGGGAGATCTATAATCACCGGCTCGCGCAGCAATTCCCCAAGCGTGACTGGATCTTGAGTCGTATTTTGTGGTTACAGGGGCTAGAAGTGGGTTTTAACCGCGGCAATGGGGTCGATAGCCAGCGACGCTATATCTACATTCATGGTACCCCCGACTCTGAACCCATGGGTGAGCCACGCTCTCATGGCTGTATTCGAATGCGTAATAAGGATGTGGTGGCACTGTTTGATCAAGTGCGAGCGGGTACCTTGGTTTGGATACAACCCCACAGCTTTAGCAGTATTCCATGTCGCAACCTGAGTTAACTCCCGATGCTGTTGGCGTCGTAGCGGATTTACAGGGGCCAAAAATACTGCCGAGTGAGCATGCCTTGCTGGCACATCCTTGTTTATCTGGTTTGATTTTGTTTGCACGCAATTATCAAAACCCTCAACAGCTGTGGCGGCTGACCCAAGCAGTGCGCGCTGTTCGCCCAGAGCTGCTGATCTGTATTGATCAGGAAGGGGGCAGAGTGCAGCGCTGTCGAGAAGGTTTTACTCGGCTGCCGCCCATGCTGAGTTTTGAATCCGCATGGCTGCGTCAGCCTGAGCAAACACTGGCCTTGGTGCGCGATGCCGGTTGGCTGATGGCTGTTGAGTTGCTGGCATGCGGTGTCGACTTAAGCTTCGCGCCGGTACTCGATATTGACTATGGCTGCTCACAAGTGATTGGCGATCGGGCTTTTGGGCGCCAGGTGAGCAGTGTTGTGGCTCTGACCAGTGCTTGGGTTGATGGTATGAAAGAGGCGGGCATGGCGGCGACGGGCAAACACTTTCCTGGACACGGCGGTGTGGTTGGCGACTCGCACACCGAACTGCCGCGAGACGCACGCAGCTGGCCCCAGTTAGAGCAGGATTTGCAGCCATTCAAACAGCTGATAGATAGAGGTGTGTTGGAGGCGATCATGCCTGCCCATGTCATCTATCCAGCGTTAGATGCGCATCACACGGCAGGCTTTTCATCGCTTTGGTTACAGGGCATGTTGCGACAGCAGCTCGGTTTTACTGGCATTATTTTCAGTGATGACCTTTCCATGGCTGGTGCGGCTGCGGTGGGCGGTTATGGTGAGCGTGCTCGCCAAGCGATGGCGGCGGGTGCCAATGCTTTGCTGGCCTGCAATGACCCTGATGGCGCCTTACAGGTGTTGGAAACTGTTCGACAGAGTGATCAGCCGCCACTGGCTTTGCAGTCATTGCGGTCGAATCAGCACTGTTATCAGATGGCTAAAGCCGCTAACGTCAGTGATCGGGCGGATGATATCCGTGCTCGACTTCAGGCTCTGATGGCCTAAAATCGACGCCTTTTAACCAGAGGCGCTGTTATGACTATCACGGCCATTGTCGGTGGTACCGGCTTGACCCACCTAGAGGGTTTGGAGTTATGTGCCAAGCCCATCATTACCGAGCTAGGCGAGCCTTCTTCGGTTCCTCAAGTAGGGTGCTGGCATGGTCAGTCCGTCGTATTCTTATCCCGTCATGGGCAACCACATGCCATCGCACCCCATCGCATTAATTACCGCGCCAACATGCTGGCGCTACAGCAATTGGGCGTAACCCGCATTGTCGCGGTTAATGCTGTGGGCGGTATTCATCCGGATATGGGCAGTGGCGCCATTGTCGTGCCACATCAGTTGGTGGATTACACTTGGGGTCGGGAGTCGACCTTTTTTGATGGCGACTTTCGCCCCTTGCAACACATCGATTTGACCCATCCGTATGACGAAACGCTGCGTCATCAGCTACTGCAGGCGGCCGCGAGTGCCGAGATCACAGTGCATGATGGTGCCGTCTATGCCGCCACCCAAGGGCCAAGGCTGGAGACCATTGCTGAAATTCAGCGCCTAGAGCGCGACGGCTGTGATGTAGTCGGTATGACAGGTATGCCAGAAGCGGCATTAGCGCGTGAGCTGGAAATCCCTTACGCCAGTGTTTGCCTCGTGGTTAACCCGGCTGCTGGTAAGTCCAATGAGCTAATTACGATGGAAGACATTCGCGCCGTGCTGGCGGAGGGGATGCAGCAAGTCATCCGCCTTATCGAGCAGTTGCATCTCAATTTTGAAGGCGGCGATTACTGAGACCACTGGGTAATGTGTGGTGAAAAAGTCACGATATTTACGTTAGCTTGATGCTTGATTGTGTTCGACTGTGAACATTGCCCTTTGTGCCTGAGAACCGAGTCACAACCCGCTACAGTAATCAGTGGCACACTTCGCGCCCTTACTGACTGGTCAATTAAAAAAGGTTGTGATATGCGGACATGGTGGTTGTTTTTATCTCTGTGGACATCAACCGTCTTGGCGGAAACAGAGTGTCGCTCGGTGCACTTTGGCATGGTGGATTGGAGTGACTTACGCTCGACGACGGCCGTTGCGTCTGAGCTGTTGAATGAGCTGGGCTATCGGCCGCGTCAGACCGAGTTGGATGAAAACGATATTTACGCTCGGCTGGCAAGTGGTGAACTCGATGTTTTCATGGGGCTGTGGCTGCCTTCCAGTCAGGAGCAGATCGATTCCTATCTGTCACGAGGCCAGATAACCTTGCTGGCCAAGAACATTCCCGAAGCTCGCTACACCATGGCAGTGCCAGATTATGTGTATGAAGCGGGTGTGCGTTCCATTGAAGATATTGGCCCTTATCGTGAAAAGTTTGCTGGTCGGCTACATGGTTTAGAGCAGGGCAACAGTGCTAACGATTACCTCAAAGGGTTGGTTAGCAAGAACCAGTACCGCCTTGGTGGATTTGACGTGATCGAACTACCCGAGCGTTTGATGTTGCGCCAAGTCAACCGCTATCACAAAGATCAACAATGGGTTGCCTTCCTCGCTTGGGAGCCTCATCCAATGAATCAAACCTATCAGGTACGCTACTTAAGCGGTGGTGAAGACTTCTTTGGCAAAGACATGGGGCTGTCTTCCGTGCATACCATCACGCGCTCATCGTTTAGCAGTGAATGCGCCAATGCTGCCAAACTGTTGTCTCAGATCCAGCTACCAGCAGAACAGGTGGCGAGCATTATGGACATGATGATCAACCAATTTGTTCCGGCTGATCGTGCTGCGCGCCATTGGATGTTTACTCATCCTCACCTGGTAACTGAATGGCTTGACGGCGTTGCCATGGCGGATGGTTCGGCCATTAACCTAGAGCAATTGCTGGCCAGCATGGAGTTGCGCATCGGCAACTGATAGCGACACGAGGCGCTGCCTCGTAGCTAATGAATCTCTCCTTCGCCCATGACCGTTAAACGTCATGGGCTTTTTTGTACCCTTTGTCTTGATTTGGCCCTTTTGCTGCTCTTTTAAACTGGTTAGCATCGCCGCCCAAGTATGGGGGGGGATATGAAAAAAATCATTGTAACTGTGATGGGCTTGATAGCAGCCTGTGTGCCTGTGACCAGTTGGGCACAGTGCCAAAGTGTACGCTTTGCGCAAGTGAGCTGGACGGATGTACAAGCAACGACGGCGGTGGCGTCTGAGTTGTTACGGCGTTTGGGCTATGACGTGGAGGTCAAGGAAATGTCGGTGCCGGAAGTTTATAGCTCGCTGGCCGCCAGCGAAGTGGATGCGTTCTTGGGCAACTGGATGCCGAGTATGCAGTCCGTGGTGGCGCCTTACAAGGACAGCGGTGCTGTCGAAGTGCTGGCGGAAAACCTACAGGGGGCGAAGTACACATTGGCCGTGCCGGATTATGTTTACAACGCTGGAGTTCGTCACTTTGAAGACTTGGCGCGCTTTAAGGAGCGCTTTGATGGCCGTATTTATGGCTTAGAAAAGGGCAATGATGGCAACGGCTTGCTGTTTTCTATGATTGAAGCCAACGAGTTTGGTATGGCAGGTTTCGATGTCATGGAGCTGCCAGAGCGCTTAATGTTGCGTCAGGTCGAGCGTCATGTGCGTGACCAGCAGTGGATCGCTTTTTTAGCGTGGGCACCGCACCCCATGAACAACCAGTTTGACCTTCATTACTTAGCGGGTGGTGATGCGTATTTTGGTCCAGATTATGGCGGCGCCACGGTTTATACCAATGTGCGTCGTGGTTTTACCGAGCAATGCCCAAACGCCGCGAAGTTGCTGAGCAATCTGCAGTTTGATGTGCGCATGGAGGGCCAAATGATGGATATGATCCTAAATGAGTTTGTACCCGCTGATCGTGCTGTGCGCGCTTGGATGCACGCCAACCCGCAAGTGGTGTCAACTTGGCTGGACGGCGTGACCAGCCAACAAGGTGAAAGCGTAGATGCCGCACAACTGGCTAAAGCCATGAAGCTGACCTTCGGAAGTTGAAGGTCAGCAGGGTTTACTGGCGGTTAATCAAGGTGGTGATGCGCTTGCTGGCCTCGGTGGCGACGGAGGTTTGATCAAACTCCTGAGTAATCTTACGGAAGTAAGCTAGGGCTTTGTCGTTATCACCATGACGATTATAGGGGCTCATATAAATCAGGCCGAGCTGGTACAGAGCTTTAGCACGCATTTCATCGGAAGAGGCTTTATTGTCATACAGGATAAGGTATACGGTTTCTGCATCCGCGACGCGCTCGTGGGCAATGGCGCGTTCGCTCATTGGCGTCAGCTGGGCATCAAAAGGCGTTTTATCTTGTTGCAACAGCTGACTGCGATCAACGCGTTTGAGTAGCTGCTTGGCGCTGAGATCAACGGCATCCTGTTGGCGTTGAGCCAGAATGGCCAAGCGCTTATCAATACGCGGTTTTAGGCGTGATTCAGGAAACTCGATGCGGTGCTGCTTTAAGTAAGCGCGGGCTTTGTTGTCGTCGCGTTGATCGTTAAAGCGGTTCATATACAGCAGTGCCACTTGGTACAGCGCCAAGGACTTCATGTTCTGGCTGTAATTGGGGGCGCTGTAGCCTTTCATGTAGGTGGCGACGGCTTCTTCCGTCTTGCCGCGCACAATCGCATCGACGGAGTAGGTCAGTAGGTCAGGCTCTTCCTGTAACGCCGCGGCAGCCCTAACTTTGCGATCTTCATCTTTGCGCGCCAGCTGGTGGCCACCCGCCTCCGCGACGATTAAAGGCGTCGTGGCAGCGCACCCAGACAGCGCGGCGGCAATGACGATAATGGCAACTTTGATCATGTTATATCCCTGATCTGGTGTTCAATGGTGGTGAGCTTAGCTGGCCAGGTAAGCTGGCTCTTGTAATAGATCATCAGTGACGTGATGACCACTGGCGTGGCGCAACCCGTCTGATTCTTCAAGCGGCCTCAGTCTAATAGCGGGTTAGAGCTAAGAAAAGGTACAGACAGGCCATCCATGGACAATGAGCGCTCCTTTGATCCCGTATCCTTGACTGATGTCAAAGAAGCAAGCTGAATGCAATAGCAACGCTAGCACCTATGATGGCGCCGGCTGAGGTGGCCATGATCATGCTGCGCTTCAGTTGCTGGCTGAGCTGCTGTTGCTGGTGGGTTAGCTGTTTTAGCTGCTCTTGTTGCTGTTCTAGTTGCAACAATAAGCGCTCACTCTGGCGCTCATCCAGCTGCTTGGCAACGCCGACGGCCAAGCGTTGTTGCAGGGGCTTGAGCTTATCGAACAGCACCTTAGGCTGCAGTGCTGTTTGCAGTTGCTGGCTCAATTGTTGTTGCAGTTGCTGATGTAACTGCTCAGTGTTGTGCTGCTGAGTGTTCTGCAGTTGTTGAGTTGTACTGTCGAGCCCGGCGGCGATTTCTGCTTTGGCCTCGGTCAGTGCGCGCTTCAGATGGCGCTGAATGAGTTTATCTACTTCCGCTAGAGGAATGGGCGTAGGGGCTGCTGGTGCCAGCTTTTCATCGTTGGCTGCGGGGGCATCTAAGGTTGCCATCACAGCCATCACGGCCTCCTGGTTGGCCGGCTTCGGCAGTACCGCATGGGCACCATGGGAGCGGGCTTCTTGCAGGTAGTCGTCGCCTTCTTTTGAGGTGTACATGATGGTGGGGATAGCGGCGGTTGCCGGGTTGGCCTTAATCAGCTGAGTAGCTTCTAAGCCGTCCATCCCAGGCATCATATGATCCATAAAGATTACGTCTGGTTGCTGAGTTTCCAGAAACTTCAGTGCCGCTTCGGCGCTATCGACGGCGTCTACTTGGACGTCCATGCGACTGAGCAAGCGCTGCAGCATGATGCGGGCAGACTTGGAGTCGTCTACCACTAGGGCATTTTTTACCGCCATGGGGCTTTCCTTAATAATCTGACAGGGGGCTTGTTGCGCGACTGACGCGTCCTTGGCAATGAACAGAGCCGCAAGCAAGCAATAACGCCGCTAATATGGGCAGTCGGCAGCGTCAGGTCAATAGTCAGCAGCAGGGGAATTGCGCATAATGGCGCTGAGTTACAGGATAAGCAGGCATCGAGGAGCAGGGTTTGGATCATCGGGCGCGGCTGGTTAAGCGTGCAGCAACGGCATCCGTGGTGGTGGCCGTGGTGCTGTTGGTCAGCAAGCTGGTGGCCTGGTGGTATAGCGACTCAGTCAGTGTATTGTCCTCCTTGTTGGACTCGCTGATGGACATTGCTGCTTCAGGGGTAAACTTTATCGCCATTCGCTATGCGCTTATGCCAGCGGATGAAGACCATCCTTTCGGTCATAGTAAAGCCGAGGGGCTGGCGGCTCTGGTGCAGTCTGCCTTTATTACCGGCTCAGCGGTGGCGCTGCTGCTGCAGGTGGTGGACCGGTTAGCCAACCCTCAACCATTGCAAGCGATTCCGCTGAGCTTGGCGGTGATGGGATTCTCACTGCTGTTGACCGTTGCGCTGGTGCAATATCAGCGTTGGGTGGTGCGACAAACTCAATCGTTGGCGGTGAAAGCAGATTCTGCCCATTACGTTAGCGATATTCTCGCCAACCTTGCTGTGTTGGTGGCCTTGCTGGCGACCGCTGCCGGCTGGTATTGGCTTGACCCTGTGGTGGCGTTGGCGATTGTGGCCTTGTTGCTGCACAGTGTGCTGGGCATTGTACGCTCGGCACTGCAAGTGCTGATGGATCAGGCTCTACCGGAGCAAGATGCGGCCGAACTGGACCGTATTATTCAGTCCGTCGAAGGCGTGCAGGGTTACCACAAGTTGCGCACCCGCCAGGCTGGTGCCGTGCAGTTTATTCAGCTGCATTTAGACCTCGACGGTGGCCAGTCGTTGAGCAGTGCTCACGCCATCGGTGACGAGGTGGAGCGTCGCATATTGGCTCACTTCCCGCGTGCGGAAATATTAATTCATCATGATCCGGTATGATATGCGTTGGCTGTTGTTGTTCGGTTATTTGCCGTTGATGGCTTGGGGCTTGCCTCCCAAAGCGTATTTTTATAATCCGCCGGACCCAGTGATTCCAGCTGAGCCAGAACCCGACGCATCGTTGCAGACCACGGTGACGGCAGACATGGTTAATCGCTCGCGTGATTGGTTAGCCGATTATCTCGATTCGCTCTCTGGGAATATTGATGGCTTTTTTGTCGATACCTTTTTTAGCGATACCGTAACAGAAGACGACATTGATGGCAGTCGAGCGCGCCTGTCTTGGTACACACGTCGGGAGTTGGGCGATCCGGTAGATTATCGCTTTGGCATCAGTGTGAAGCTGGTCTTTCCGAATACCAACGAGCGCCTCAACCTGCTGTTGGATTCCGATGAGGATGACGACAGTCGCGAATCTGACCCGCTGGAGTCGGTCGAAAACGCCGAATACACGGCGGCGCTGCGCTTTATTTTGAATGAA
Organism: Bacterioplanes sanyensis; assembly: GCF_014652515.1. Classification (GTDB taxonomy): domain Bacteria; phylum Pseudomonadota; class Gammaproteobacteria; order Pseudomonadales; family Oceanobacteraceae; genus Bacterioplanes; species Bacterioplanes sanyensis. The sequence goes on from NZ_BMYY01000001.1 coordinate 266,001, forward strand.
ACTGACGCTTGGAAAACCAACATCGATACCGGTATTCGTTGGGGCATTCCTCCCGATCCATTTGTGCGCCTTAGAGCCAGACGCTATGCCTATTTTTCTGAATGGGAAATGCGTCTGACGCAACAGTTCTATTATCGAACCCTCGATGGTTGGGGGGAAAAGACGGATATTCGTTTGGATCATCCATTGAACGTAGAAAAGCTGTTTCGCGTGGAAGCGCAAGCGGAATACTGGCTGAACAACGATTACGTCGATTTGGGCTATGGCCTAGGGTTGTACCATCAGCTTAGTCGGCGCTCGGCGCTGGCGTATACCTTATCGGCCGGTGGCGATAATCGTGAGCAAGCGACGTTTTACAACTACAGCGCTCGGGTGCGCTATCGCCGTAATTTATATCAAGATTGGGTTTATGGCGAAATCGCCCAAGAGCTGGTGTGGGAGCGTGATAAAGACTATGAAACCACGCCTGTGATTATGTTTCGCGTCGAAGCGCTGATCGGTCAGTGAGCGGTGGTTGTTAAAATATGGCGAAACGTCAGGTTAATGCGGGCCGAAGCAATGCCTGCTCGTTTGGGCAACGCATGCTGCCATTGCTGCTGCATGCCTGGGTGCATTACCAGCACGCTGCCGTGGGCGAGAGCGATTTTGCTGTGTTGACGGCGGCTGCCACGAGGGCGCAGACAAAAGTCGCGGGTGGTGCCAAGGCTGATGGAGACAATCGGCTGGTCTGGGTCGAGCTCGGGCTCGTCGTCGCTGTGCCAGCCCATGCTGTCTTGGCCATTGCGATAGAGGTTGCACAAAACGCTATTGCAATGATGCAAGCCAAATGCTGACAGTTGTGCACGCAGTTGTTGCAAGGCTGGTGTCCAAGGTTTAGGCGCCATTAAATGACCAGAATAGCGATAGTGGGCGTTGTTATCGCCGTGCCAACTTTGCAGGCGGGGAATGGGATGCCAGCGGCCGTAAACTTGAATCTGATCTTGCTGCCACGGCAGCTCATCCTGTAACTGCTCAAACAGCGCGTCTGCGGCGCCAATGGCCTGGGGGTGGTACTCCAACAGGCCATCGAGCAATGTGACTGGGTCCGTTAACACTCAGTCGTTTTCAAACATGCCAGCAAACAGCGGCGAGCTGAGGTAGCGCTCGCCGGAATCTGGTAGCACCACAACGATGACTTTGTCGCGGTTTTCTGGCTCAGCCGCCACACGCAGGGCGCCATGCAGCGCTGCACCGCAAGAAATACCCGCCAGAATGCCTTCTTTAGCCATCAGCTGATGCGCCATGTCCATCGCGTCTTCATTGCTGACGCTTTCAACTCGGTCGATGATGTCTAGGTCGAGGTTGTCGGGGATGAAGTTAGCGCCAATGCCTTGAATTTTATGCGGCGCCGGCGTGATGTCTTCACCGCGCATACGCTGGGCAATAATAGCGGAGTCCGCTGGCTCGACCGCGACAGAGGTAATGGCTTTGTGCTGCTTCAAATAGCGAGAAACGCCACTTATCGTCCCGCCAGTGCCGACGCCGGCCACAAAGATGTCGACCTTGCCGTCGGTATCCTGCCAGATCTCTGGCCCCGTGGTCTTCTCATGAATGGCAGGGTTGGCTGGGTTGCTAAACTGTTGCAGCATAATGCGCTGCTCGGGCGCTTCTGCTAACAGTTGCTCGGCTTTTTCTACCGCGCCTTTCATGCCTTTCGGGCCTTCGGTCAGCACCAGGTTTGCGCCCAGTGCTTTCATCACTTTGCGACGCTCCAAACTCATGGTCTCGGGCATGGTCAGTGTTACTTTGTAGCCTCGTGCGGCACCAACAAAGGCTAAGGCGATACCCGTGTTGCCGCTGGTCGGCTCAACGATCTCCATGCCAGGTTTGAGCACACCGTCCTGCTCTGCCTGCCAGATCATGTTGGAGCCGATACGGCATTTCACTGAGTGCGCTGGGTTGCGGTTTTCCAGTTTGGCATAGAGGTGTGGGTGATCGGTCAGGTGACGAATGCGCACCAGTGGGGTGTTACCGATTGACTGACTGATGTCGTCGTATACCTTCATGAAGTCCTCGGTGATCGTTGGGTCAATAATTCAAGGCCGGCTCACAAACTGGAGCCTAGCACTAGCATGAACTTGCCCGCCGCTTAGGAAATAGGCAGGACAGGCTAAAGCTGGGTACCTTAAGGTCAGTCTCGCAGCAGATCAACCAACGGCGGCTCCTCAGCGCCGCTTAGCGCTGATTTTTACCTTTCCCGACATCGTCGAGGGGCAGCTGTGTTGTCGATCGTGCTGTTTCTTCTCTGGCGTTGCTTTCAGTGTTGTGCTGCCGCCAGTTGTATTAGTTGCTGGTCTTTATCTTGCCACAGTTGCTGTACCCATTGCTGAAACTGCAATCGGTAAGCCGCGTCGCCTTCGTAGTCGCCTTGGCGCAAGGCTTCAGGAATCGGCTTTTCTTCTACCCGCACCACGCAGCGTGACATTTTACCCTGTAAAAACTCCCAATAAGTCGGGGCACCGTCTGGGTAATAAATGGTGACATCCACCACCGAGCGAAATTGCGACCCCATGGCATTGATGGCGAAGGCCATGCCGCCGGCTTTAGGCTTCAATAAATGCCGATAGGGTGGCTGTTGGTGCTCATATTTGGCCGCCGACAGGCGTGTGCCTTCTAAAAAGTTCATGACGCTGGTGGGCATATGGCGAAACTTTTCACACGCTTGGCGGGTGGTTTCGATGTCTTGGCCACGCTTTTCTGGGTGTTTCTCCAAGTAGGCTCTGCTGTAGCGTTTCATAAAGGGAAAATCTAACGCCCACCAAACAGCACCCATCACCGGCACCTTGATCAGCTCTTGCTTGAGGAAAAACTTCAAAAACGGCACCTGACCGTTGAGCGTATGCTGCAGCACCATAATATCTACCCAAGATTGATGGTTGCAGATGACAAAGTACCAACTGTTTTGGTCGAGGTTATCAGGTAGCTGCACATCCCAGTTCATGCGTTGGGTTAAATGCATCCAAGCGGCGTTGCCATAAATCCAAGCTCGGGCTATCCACACCAGCGCTGGATTAAGTTGCTGGCGCCAACGAGCGACGGGTATGAGCAGTTTGAGCAGTGTTAGAGAGAACAGAAAAACACACCAAAACAGCGTGTTCAGCGCCAGCAATAGGCTGGCGATGACACCGGTGAGCAATGCCATGCGAGACCTTTCCTTATTTGTGTTGTTGGGCCTGTATCGCGGTGAGAGCGATGGTGTAAATAATGTCCTCCACCAGCGCACCACGTGACAAATCGTTCACCGGTTTGGCCAAACCCTGCAACATGGGACCAATGCTAATGACATTGGCGCTGCGCTGAACGGCTTTGTAAGTAGTATTGCCAGTGTTGAGGTCGGGGAAGACTAACACAGTGGCTTGGCCGGCTACAGCGCTGTCTGGCGCTTTGCTTTGCGCCACACTGGCGGTGGTGGCGGCATCGTACTGCAGCGGCCCATCGACGATTAAATCTGGCCGACGCTGGCGCACGATATCCGTGGCGGCACGTACTTTTTCAACGTCTGAGCCTGAGCCTGAGGCGCCGGTGCTATAGCTAATCATGGCAATGCGCGGCGCTATGCCCATGGCAGCAGCGGACTCGGCACTTTGAATGGCGATATCGGCTAGCTCCTCGCTGTTAGGATCTGGGTTAACGGCACAGTCGCCGTACACCAATACCTGGTCAGGCAGCCCCATAAAGAATACCGACGATACTAGGCGTGCATCCGCTGCGGTTTTGATCAACTGCAGAGCGGGGCGAATTGTGTTGGCGGTGGTGTGCACGGCACCGCTGACTAGGCCATCAACATCGCCTTCAGCCAACATCATGGTTCCGAGAACGACGTTATCCTCTAAGTGCGATAGCGCTATGTCTTCTGTGAGCTGCTTGTGTTTGCGCCGCTCCATCATGGCGGCAACATAGCGCTCGCGTGTTTGCTCCGGATCAACGATCTGCAAGCTGTCGGGTAAAGCGATCTCCTGCGCTTCGGCGACTTGGCGAATACGCGTTCGGTTACCCAATAATACGCAGTCTGCAATGCCACGCTGCTGGCAGGCTACTGCGGCCTGAATCGTGCGGGGTTCATCGCCCTCTGGCAGCACGATGCGCTTTTTCACGGCGCGGGCTCGGGCAACAATTTGATGCCGAAATGCTGCCGGTGATAAACGCGTCGAATGGGGGGCGCCTAGGCGCTGCTTGAGGGCTTCAGCATCGAGGTGCTCGGCCACTGTCGCCATGATGTCGTACACACGGTCGACATCGTCGATGGGGACGTGGGTTTTCATGCTCGACAGAACGCGCGCTGTGGCAAAGGTATCACGCCGCGTTTGCATCACTGGTACACCGGTATCAAGGGCGCTACGGCATAAGTTGATTAGGCTGGGCGATGGGGTAAAACCGCCGGTCAGGAGCAGGCCTGCCAAGGGCGTGCCATTGTTGGCGGCCATGGCGGCGGCGAGAATAATATCGTCGCGATCACCTGGCGTCACTACCAAGCTACCCGGGCGCAGTGTATCGAGCATGTTGCCCAGTGTGCGTGCGCACAGGGCGATGCGTAAAACACGCCGACGCGCTAACTCGCCGGTGTGGAGAATGTCGGCGTTAAGTGCGCGGGCGACGTCCAATGTGCGCGGGCTGATCAGCTCGGCCTGCCAGGGGATGACTCCCAGTACCGGACAGTTATCGAGCTTGATGTCCCAGGCTTGCTGCTCGGTACATTGATCAATGATGTAGCGCTCACTGGCGATCTCATCGGTCGGCAAGCCAGTTTCACTGGCCGGGCCGCCAACTTTATTGATGAGGCAGCCCATCAAATTAAGGCGTTGGCTACCGAATAAACCGGTATGCAGGCGAAGATCGGCCTGAATGCGCTCTGCGGTGCGTGCCTGACCATCGGCCACCAGCAGCACATCGGCATTGAGCGCTTTGGCCATTTCAGCATTGAGTTTGGCGGTGTAGGGCTCGCTGCGATCAGGAACCAGACCTTCAATCAACACAACGTCGCATTCCTGTGCCACCGCAGCATGCAACTCCACGACATCTTCCAGTACATGGTCGAGCTTGCCTTGACTGACGCGTTGTTGAATGGCACCCAAATGCATGGGATCGGGTGTCTTCAGCTCTAGCACGGCCCGTACTAGGTGGGTGGAGCGCTCGCTGTCGCCATAGTTAGGCGCGATGGGCTTCACAAAACCGACTTTTAGCCCTTGGGCATCGAGGGCGCGAATCAGTCCTAGGCTGATGGTGGTGAGGCCAGTTTCTAAGCTGGTGGGAGCAATAAACAGGTTAATCATGCGATGCACTCGTAAGTATCGGCGGCAATCATGCGCTCTTCGTTGGTGGCGATGACCATGACCAAGGGGCTGTCTGGCTGACTAATACGGCCGGTGGCATCACCATGCGAGGCATTGAGCTTGGGGTCTAGGGCAAATGGCAGGCTGCGCCAGGCAGAAACGATGCGCTGGCGAATGGCGGCCGCGTGCTCGCCAATGCCGCCGGTAAATACCAAGGCATCCAGTGCAGGTAACGAGGCATGTAGGGCGGCGAGCTGGCGGGCGGCGCGAAAGCAAAATACGTCAATGGCGCGCTGCGCGTCTTCATTGCCGTTAGCTTCCGCTTCTAGCAGGGTGCGCATGTCGTTACTTAGATCATTCGATAGACCTTTTAAGCCGCTGTTTTTGTTGAGTTCATGAACGATATCAGCGGCACTTAGGTTGCGACTGCGGGCCATATAGTCAAAGATACCAGCGTCGACATCACCACTGCGTGAGCCCATGACCAACCCCTCTAATGGCGTCAGACCCATGGTGGTATCAACCGATTGACCGCCATCAATGGCACAGGCGCTGCAGCCATTGCCTAAATGGGCGATTAATAAGCGACATTCACTGAGCGGTTTATTCAGCTGCTGTGCTGCTGTTTGGCTGACATAGCGATAACTGGTGCCATGAAAGCCATAGCGGCGCACGCCATCTTGCTGATACCAGTCATATGGCACGCCATAAAGGTAGGCTGCAGGGTGCAGGCTTTGGTGAAAGGCAGTATCAAATACTGCCACCTGTGGCACTTGTGGTAACAGTTGACGCAGTGTGTGGATACCAAGCAAGTTGACTGGGTTGTGCAGCGGTGCCAAACCTGAGACTTGCTCAAGTTGTGAAAGGGTGGCGTCGTCGATGACGGTGCTGGCGCTGAAGCGTTCGCCGCCGTGGACCACGCGATGACCGACGCCGACGATGCTTGGCAGCTGTGTCGACAGCTGTTGCAACAAGGCACGCAGTGCCGCCTCATGATCGTGTGGCGCGTCAATTGCCAGTGCAGGCTGCTGATGAATGAGCAGCCTAGCTTCTGGAGTGCCAAGCTGTTCGGCCAATGCCGTCAGCTCTGGTTGATGTGCTTCGGCATTCGCATATAAGGCGCTTTTGATGGATGAGCTGCCGCAGTTAATCACCAGCACTTTCTGTGCTGCAGTCGAGTCTGTCACAGTGTCCTCCAGACAGAGAGTTAGGCCGCCGAATCGAGCGTATGTTGCAAACGTTGCAATACGGTGTCGACGGCTTGGCGAGCATTATCAGATAAGTGGTCGAGGCGAAAACGCAAGGCGCATACATACTCTGAGCCGTTCGCTTCACAACGCAGCAGCTCAGCGGGCACGGCAGCTAGGCGGTGGTCACTGCTTTCCAAGTTGATCAAGACCAAGCTGCCAGGGCGCCAGCGTTGTTGACTGAATACGGCGATGCCACTGCGGCTAAAATCACGGCCAATGGCTTCGGACTCTCGCCCTTGCAAGCCTAGCCAGTATTGGCGACGCAATGTCAGTTTGAGCGGTGCAGCACTGTGGCGCTGCTGGAAACGTCGTTCGGTCACGAGTTAGCCCTGTGGTGAAGGTTCTGGCGTATTAGCGTCACTGATGGATACCTGCGCATCCGGCTGCAGCATTGATGACTCGCCTTCGGGATGGTCGTATTGATCCAGCTCGTTGTAGCTAATCATATTGCGTATTTCATGCACGTACTCCTCGCGCCGCTCTGAATAACCCAGCAACCCAGCGGCCAAATGACGGCCTTCGGCATAACCTTGCTGCTGCCACTGTTGCCAGCGCAGGCGTCTGAGTAATTGGTATTGAGGGTGTGAGTTGAGGTTGCGTACATAGCTGCGCACCGAGGCCAGTGGCGACTCAAACACTGCCACTTCATGGATATCGCCTTCTGGGCGCTGCAGCGGTACCAGTCCACAGCCTTGAGAGAAACACCACTGACCAAACAGGTTGTTACCCTCAGTGGCGAAGCGTGATGTACCCCAGGCAGACTCATTGGCGGCCTGTGCCAGCACCAGTGATGGTGGCAGGGGGAGCAAGCGTCGCAATAACGACTGCCGTTGCTTCTCTGGCTCCGATGCCTTGATGCGATAGTACGTCGACAGTTGTTGCAACTGCTGCTGCTGTGCGGCAGAAAAGGGTTCTTGCATGGATTCTACTTGCTGCCGCTGCGCTAGCACTTCTTCGTTAACCTGCTCGATCATGGGTAGCAGATAGTCGAAAAATGCTTGTTTCTTACGCTCGACATCGTCAAAGTCGGTGAAATCAGGCAAAGGCGTCGGCGCAGGAGGTGATGACGTCGTCGATTCTGGCGGGGCTTCGTTGCAACCGCTTAATAGGCCTAGGCACAAGGTCAAGCCGGCAAGTGTTCGCATGCGATATCCATTTAGCTGAAAACTGCCACGATTGTAGCGCGAAAGCACCTAGTGAAGATAATCTCACCAGCGCCGCTACTGTCCGCTGGGAGTTACCATAGAGCTGAACTGGCTCAGCAAGCGGCGCAGGCGCTGTTGTGTTCGTAGGCGGTGGGGGTAGTTGGTGGTGAACTGCTGATACTCAGCCAATGCCTGATTCATCGCATCTTGGCTGGTAGAGATCACTTCATATTCATAGTGATGATCCTGCACGCTGACTTTTAACAGTTCCATATACTCTGCAGTAAGAACCTGCAGCATGTTGAAGTTGCAGTCTTTGTCTTCACAGGTGGAGGCCTCCCAATACGCATCCTCCAGAGCTTCGAGAAGTTCCCAGATCAATTCATTGGCCTGGCTGATGGTCGCGCTGCTCATATTCACCTCGCTGTGATTGCTGCAATAACACTAGCAGAAATGCGCCCAACTGGCCTGATACAAATCAGGCTTTGCGGCGTATGTATAGGGTTTTACGCGCCTTGGCGACCAGTTCACCGTGCTCATCGATAATATTGACTTCGTAAGTAGGCAGGTATTTTTCACCGTTAGCCGTATGCTGCTGAATGTCCGCCAGCATGGCATCGGTGACGACAAAATGTGCTTTTACCGTGCCGCGACCTGGCTTTATGAAATCAATGTCAGCGCTGGCGTCCCAGACAATGTAATCGCGCCCTAAGCTGTTCATCAGCATTAGCATGTAGAAGGGATCGATCATGGCGAACAAGCTGCCGCCAAAATGCGTGCCGACGTAATTACGGTTATACCAGCGCAGCTTCATCTCGACTTGGGCTTCGCGGTAGTCTTTGGCTAAATGGCGAACCCGCACACCGGCGCCTAGGTAGGGGCCATATAAGTTAAGAATACGACGCAATCCGGCAGGGGAGTTGAGCCAGGCAAGCAAGCGTTTTTTCATAGCAAGATCGGTGTGTGAACAGGGGCGGAGCAACATACTCCGCCTTATGACTGCGGGCAAGAGCCGGCTGCGTCAGCCTTCGGTGCGGGCGAAATGGCGCAAGTAACGCTGATTCATGTCGTTTTTGTCGAGCAGAATCAGCACGTCGGCGACATTAAAGTCTTTATCGTGAAAGGGCTCGCCACAGGCTTTAACGCCAATTCGAAGGTAGGCTTTAAGCAGGGGAGGCACCAGACTTTTGCCGTCTAAATCGACTTGAGTGCGTGGTAAATGCACCCTAGGCTCGGCGCGCATATCGGCAGCAGTAAAGTGTTTCTCCCTCAAGTGATCGACGATGGCGATGGCGCGAGAGACGCCGTCTGCCAGAGAAATACTGGCACACCCCATCAAATAATCGATGTTGTGAGCGGCCATAAACTGGGCGATACCCGACCACAACATGCCGATTACAGCGCCGCTGCGATAGTCTGGGTCAACGCAAGTGCGGCCGATTTCCATGTAGGTCTTATCGGCTTTGATAATTTGCGACAAATCAAACTCGCTGGCGGAATAAAAGCCACCCGCTGCAGATGCTCTATCGTTAGTCAGAATGCGACTGTAGCCAACCACTTGGTCACTGTGTACATCCTTCACAATCAGGTGCAGGCAGTGCTGATCATACTCATCGCGGTCGATACCTTGCTCGGCAGTTGGAACTTTCGCGCCCATCCCCTCAACGAAGACTTTGTAGCGTAACTGCAGAGCCTGGTGAATCTCTTCGGCATCCTGTGTAATGCGTGCCACCAGAGGTGACTCGCTGCCGGCAAGGCTCTGACTGGCAGTAGCTTGTTGCATGGTGAAACCTATCGTTATGTTTGTCGTGACAGTAATGGCGAGGTATGACAGTTGGGTGACATATTCGACATTCGTCTAGGGTCTGTATCCTAAGGGACGGTTAGAAAAGATGAAACCAGCAATTATTACAGTTTTATTTCTGCTAGCAATGTGGCCTAAGGCGCTGTTGGCGCAGCCGCCGCTCGATCGTGAGCAAGCCAGCCAGTTGATTGATCAAGCGTTGAAAAACGAGCCGCTTATCTGGTTGCCGTTTCCTCTGCCTTACGATGTAGAGCGCTCTAGCCGCGATAAAGATGCGCGCTTGTTGTCGGCGCTTCATGATCACGGCCTCGTAATACGCGAGGACACCATGGAGATGGTGACGGTAGAAGGCCCCAGTGGTCCGCGTCGCCAGGTCCGGGTGGGCTGGCGCTACGATTATCCGGTGCGGCCTGAAGCCAGCGGTACGGTAGAGGGTTTTTATTATGGCCGTGGACGCCTGAAGAACATACTGGAGCTGTCACCGGCGTATCTGATTGGTGAGTATTACTATGCCGAAGCTTATATCCAATGGTATGTCGAAGACTTGCAAGACTGGGTAACAGACCCAGCATTTTTGCAGGCCCGCACATTGCGGCGCAGCCAGGAGTCGTTTGAAAAACCGTTTGAGAAGCGTGTTTTTCTGATGCACGACGGCAGCAGTTGGGGGTTTTGGCAAGGTCAGCCAGGCATTCTCTGAAGCCGCCACCAAAGGCCGGGCGGCGTCGTGAATCCCCGATCTTTGTGGCGCACCTCGCCGTCCTTGGCGACCAGGTAGTAACTCGGGTAACCGCTTAGCTTCAGTTGTTGAAACACCTTGGCATCAGCGAGATAAACTTCGCCATCGTATCCGATATCACCAATGTATTCTGCCACTTGTTGCGCGCTGTCATAGTCGAAGGCGAGGGCAACAATGCGCACTTGCTTAGTATCCAGCAGATTGAGGCTGGGCATGCTTAGGCGACAAACACCGCACCAAGGCGCGAAGGCATACACCAGAGTGGTGGGCTGTTGCCACACTAACTGTACGGGGGAGCCATCGAGCTTCTGCACGGACAGAGCAGGCAGAACTTCACCACTGCTTAACATGGAGCGGGTGAGCCAGGCGCTGATGGCGACAAAGGCGAGCGGCAGTAACAGCCACGACAGCCAGGGCTGTCGCAGCAAAGCAAGGATGCGCTGTTTAAATGGCTTTGGAGAAGCGTTGTTGCTCATGTTGTTGCAAATACCGGTCAAAGGCCATACAGGCGTTGCGAACCAGCAACCGCCCCCGATCCGTGATGCAAATGCCATTGCTGTTGCAAATCACCAAGCCATCTTCTTGCATCGGTTGCAGTGCGTCGATGCTGGATTGTAACTCGCTGCGGCTGTCAGTAGCGAATATCTTGTCGATGGTATCGAACTCGACCTTAAGGTGGCACAACAGCTCTTTAATAACGAAGCGGCGCAAACGATCATCGGCACTGGTGTGGCGATATTTCATGGTCGGCAAGTGCTGTTGTTGCAGCGCATGCTCATAGGCATCCACCGTGACCTGGTTTTGCAGGTAGTAATCGCCAATTTGGCTGATGGAAGACACACCTAGCCCTACCAGATCACAGTTGCCATGCGTGGTATAGCCTTGGAAGTTGCGGTGCAGCTGACCTGTGTTTTGCGCTCGTGCTAGTTCATCATCGGGCAACGCGAAGTGATCCATACCGATGTACTGATAGCCTGCATGATCCAATGCCTGAATGCAGTGGCCTAAAATCGCGAGTTTTTCTTCTGCGGGCGGTAAATCGTTAACGTCAATGCGGCGCTGGGGTTTAAAGCGCTCCGGCAGATGGGCGTAGTTGAATATGGAGAGACGATCAGGCTTCAGTTCGATGATGGTTTGCAAGGTACTGGCGAAGCTGGCCAGAGACTGATGTGGCAAGCCGTAGATCAGATCCAAATTGATCGAGCGGTAGCCAAGCTCACGCGCCTCTTGCATGACGGAGCGAATCATGGCTTCTGGCTGGACCCGATTAACGGCCTGCTGTACACGTTCGTCGAGGTCTTGCACGCCAAAGCTGATGCGGTTAAAGCCCTGCTGGCGCAGGATACGCAGCGTGTCTTCACGCAGCTCGCGTGGGTCGATTTCGATGGAGAAGTCGGCGTTGGCCTCTGTGCTGAAATCGAAACTCTGCTTTAAATAATCAATTAGGTCGACCAGCTGGTCGTCGGATAAAAACGTTGGGGTGCCGCCACCAAAGTGCAACTGCTCAACTCGCACGCGGCCCAGCATCGCACGCTTCATGTCGATTTCGCGCTTGAGCAATTCCAGATAGGGCTCGGCTTGCTCTCGGCGTTTGGTCACAATTTTATTGCAACCGCAGTAGTAGCAAACGTGAGCGCAGAAAGGGATATGAATATAGAGCGATAACGGCTTGCTGGGGTTGCGAGCTGCCAACGCATCGCGCTCATAAGCATCGTCGGCGCAACTCTCAAACTCGACCGCAGTTGGGTAGGATGTGTAGCGAGGGCCAGGGCGATTATAGCGTTGGACCAGTAATGGGTCCCATTCAAGATGTTGATGCATAGCAATTACAACGGCTGAAGATAATACGCCAGTCTAGGCAGAGTGGCGGTTGAGTGTCTTGCGTTGCATCAACAGCGGGTGCGACTTGTGTGACAGGTTTTTGACAATAACACTGCAAATGGTATGAGATTGGACCGAATGTCTTGATTTTGCAAAGAGACAATCGTTCTATACGGGTGCCTAAGGCTCTAGTAGCCATAACAGTAGGCGCCAGTTCCCGTGTGGGAATTTTGGTGGTTGTTATGATCGAGGGCTGGGGAATCAGCCTCGGCCATGCGAGACAGATGCAGGACACGAGTTGTATGCCAAAGAAGCCGTTTACGCAAGAAGAAGTGGAAGCGCAGCGTGATCGTATTATGGACAGCGCATCACGGGTGATGGCTGAGGTGGGTTTTCACCATTTGTCTATGCGCAAGCTGGCCGGTCAGTTGGGGATGACGGCCAGTAATATCTACAACTACTTCTCCAGCAAAGAAGCGCTGTTTTTGCAAACTCGTCGGCGCGGCTTCGAGCTGATGTTTGCAGCCATTCACCAGCACATGGCTGATACCAACACAGCAACGCAAGCACTGTATGCGTTTACTGGGCAATGGGTCGAGTTTGCTCAGCGCTACCCTGGCTATTACCAGCTGATGTTTCAGCCACCACGTTTGCGGTTGAGTGAGTCTGATTTGGGCGATCAGCAACTGCAGCTGCAAGTGCAACGCCAAGCGGAAGAATGGCAGCAGCACATATTGGCGCTATTAAAAGACGCGGTGCCAGGTTACTCCCGTCAGTCAGATACCCAGCAAAAGCGTTTGGCTTTGTTCTTCGTTGCATCGGTTCACGGTTTGGTGGATGCTTACCGTTATCGGGCCTTCTCCGAGCTACTGGCTGGCGTTGAGCTGATTCCACACGATGTGATCTTTGAACACATCAGCTGGTTGTTATCCTTAGTCGAGCGGCAAGCCACCGACAAAGTGTGAGTCACCCTGATTTCGAACTGGGGGTTTTACCCTCCAGGGCATATACAAACGCTAAGACTTCGGCCATGACTTGGTATAACGTCTCTGGTATTTCCTCATGCAGCTCCAGCTGCCCCAGCCAGCGCACCAAACTGGCATTTTCATAAATGGGAACCTCATGCTGCATGGCCAATGCAATAATGGCCTGCGCCAGCTCGTCGTCACCTTGGGCACTGATATAAGGTGCCTGACCTGATTCTGGCTGATAGGTCACGGCTACTGCCTCAGTGGCCTGCAACAGTGACTCGGGTATGCGCTCTTCAATATTTTGCATGTGGCATCCTCAGGTATGTAGATCGACCAATCGGGTACGAATTTGATTGTGCTCGCCGACGGGCAGTTGGCCGTGCCGTGCGGTGAGCACGTCTACCTCAACGCCTAAGCTGGTGAGCTTGCTGCGCAGCGGTGGCAGCTGCTGCTGTAGTTGTTGCAGGGTCTGGCTTTGTTGTGACCAAAAGGTGGCTGCGATTTGCTGTTGGTTGAGCTCGATCTCCACATCGAGTGGACCTGCTTGTGCTAAGTCAAAGTGCAAAACCACCCGCCAGCCATGACGCCGGCCGGCCGCAGCTTGCTGTTTGGGTGTTTGCATTTCTAGGTCGATGCTGCGGATATGCTCGCCCTGGCGCATAAACAGCGGCAGGTTAAAAGGTGTTGAATCACTGCTATTGGATTCAGAGCGCAGTGCCTGAAACTGCTCGGTTTCTATTTGCGCCAAGGTCGATTGCAGCAAGCGCAAGCCTTCTGGGCGTGGGCCTGCGCCGTAAGACAGCGGCAAAGGCTGTGCTTGTGCTGGCTTTGGTGCTGAGTTCTGACTGCGCTCAGAGCTGCCGTTTTGAATGATGCTGAGCCATAGCTGCAACGCTCGTGATAGCGTGGCTTTTAGGTCTTGGCTGCTTATCAAGCCCGGCGTAAGCAGTGCTTGAGCAAGGGAGGGAGAGGCCTCTTCTGTGTTGGTTGAAGTGCTCTGTGCCGCGGCTTGCCGCACAGTTTGAGCTTGTTGCTCTAGGCGCTGTGCCAGCTGTTGCAACAGACTTGGCTTAGTCGTTAACTGCGCAGTACTGGCTGAATTGATGCCCGGATCAGCAACGGTGGTGGCTGTTTTCTGATGGCCGGTAACTGTGGCTAGCAGCCAAGGAGGCGTAGGCAATTTGGTTGGGGTCATAGGCTCCAGCAGTTGCACCAGTACCGAACCCCCACTGCTGGGCAATAATGACTCATTGGCCGGCGTCACGGGTGTTGCAGAACCAGGCACTGTTGAATTCTGATGCTGAGTGAGCAGAGGGGATGGTATCACCAGCTTGGGCAGAACTGAGCTTTGTGGCGGCAAAGGCTGAGTATTGCCGCTAGGCAGGCTCGGGGAAGAATGAGTGCTTGGCCGCGCCATGTTGTGCTGACTGGTACTGGCTTTGGTCGCTTGCCAAGCCTGCTGAAAGATTGAAGACAAACGCAGCGCCAAGCTTTGCGGACTGCCTGTTTGGCCAGCAATCGACGGGATTGCACTGCTCGCGGCGTGGTTGGAGTGTGCGCTGGCTGATTGGCCAGTGCTGCTCTGCTGCTGGCTTGCTGGAGTCGGCACCTGCGAGCGTGGGGCTATGGATTGCAATGCGGCCAAGAGCCGCTGCTCATAAAACAGGCCCGAGTTCTGTAGCGCGCTGCGGACTGCCACGGCATTTTCATGGGTATTGGCTTGTTCAACGCTGGGCAGCAGCGGCCGCTGTTGCAAGAACTGCTCAATCACCTGGCGCACGGCGGTGGGCGTTGTCGGTGCTTGGCTGAGCTGCTGCAGGCTATTGAGAAGCAGCTGCGCTTTGGCGCCTTGATTCGTTTGGGCCGCAGGTATTAACGGCACGCGACTGGCGAGCCATTGGCTTAGCAATTGTTGCAGCGCTTTATCGGCATTGGGTGGCTGCTGTGATACCAAGCGTACCCTGGGAGGCTGTTCATCAGTGACCGCCAAAATGACCTGGCTGCCCTCTGGCAGTGGTTTGTCGCTGTCTAGGGTGAGTTGCTGGCCGCCGGCGCGCACGGTGAGTTGATAGCGTACCTCACCTTGTTCATTGCGCTTAGGCGTGACTTGGCTGACTTCGGCGGCAAAGGCATTGCGAGGAGGCGACTCTGAGCTCAAGCCAGCTTGCTGCAGGCTGCGCTCGCTGATGAGTGGGACGGATGGAATGCGCATAGAATTGATGTCGGCCAAGGTTTACTCATCTTTACCCATGTTAATTCGCTGGCAAAACTCGCTGAAGAGTCATTTTGTATATAATGCGCCGGCTTTATTCATTATGGCAGACAAATGTGTCGTGCCGGACTATGCCACTGTGGCCTCTGGGTTGCCTGCAGTGTGCTTTAGTTTTGATGAATCCCCGTATTTTTTATAGGCCCGTTGCCCACTGTGGGCCCAAAGGTTGAGGCATGCTTAGTCAGGCTCCAGTAGAGCTGCAAGCCAGAGATGTATTTTGCGAGCGCGATGATCGCGTGCTGTTTGAGCACTTTGATTTGAACCTCAGTGGCGGCGCGCTGGTGCAACTGGCTGGCCCCAACGGTGCGGGTAAAACCACTTTGTTGCGCATACTGGCCGGTCTCAATCATGACTTTGAAGGCGATGTGCTGTTTAACGGTGAGCCTTTGCACTCCATCTACCCCGAATACGCTGCCCAACGCTTGTATATGGGGCATCTGGCGGCGGTTAAAAAAAGTCTCACAGCACTGGAAAATCTGCGTTGGCTGACCTCGCAATGGCAAATCGATGAGGATCGATTAGTGCAAGCCTTGGAGGCGGTTGAGTTGATGGGGTACGAAATGACGCCCTGTCAGCAACTGTCGGCCGGGCAGCAACGGCGCGTCAGTTTAGCGCGTTTGTTGGTGGTGCCAGCGCCGCTGTGGATTTTGGACGAGCCCTTTACCGCCCTCGACAAACAAGGGGTCGCTTGGTTGGAGCAGCGCTTGCGCGAGCATGTAGAGCAAGGCGGTGCGGTGGTCATTACCAGTCACCATGCCTTGCAAGCGGTTCCGGGGTTGCAAGTGCTGGATCTGTCACGCTGGGCCGGAGATGCGCTATGAGTCTGGTAACGGCAACATTGAGGCGCGATTTGCTGCTGGCGGCACGCAATCCAGGCGAGTGGCTGAATCCCTTGATGTTTTTTTTGATGGTGGCGGCGCTGTTCCCGCTGGCCGTTGACCCAGACCCCAAGTTTCTTAGCAAAATTGCCGGCGGTGTGATCTGGGTGGCGGCCTTGCTGGCCACCTTGCTGTCGCTGGATGCCCTTTACAAAACCGACGTTGACGATGGCACCTTAGAGCAGTGGTTGGCATCGGGAGAGTCCCTGTATGCTCTGGCGTTGGTCAAGGCGTTGGTGCACTGGTGCATCAGTGGGCTGCCGTTAACCCTGATGGCGCCGTTGCTGGGGTTGATGTTGCACCTCCCTGACAGTGCTTATTGGGCTTTGATTGTCAGTCTAGCCGTGGGTACGCCGGTACTGAGCTTGTTGGGTGCCGTGGGCGCTGCGCTCACCGCTGGCGTTCGCAGTGGTGGCTTGTTACTGACGCTGTTGATTCTTCCTTTGTATGTTCCCGTGCTGATTTTTGCAGCTTCGGCGGTCTATCACGCCAGCATCGGCATGGACTACAACGGCCAAATCGGCTTTCTGGGTGCGTTGCTGGCGCTGGCGGTCTGTTTGACGCCATTCGCGTCAGCGGCGGCGCTAAAACTTAACTTATCGCGGTAGTGTGCGTATGTGGCAATGGTTAAAAACCCTCTATCACCGGCTGGGCTCACCGAAATGGTTTTATGACCTCACCAGCCGTTGGATTCCCTGGCTGATTGGCTTTTCCGTGCTCGGCGGTGTGGTGGGGTTGGTTTGGGGGCTGGCCTTTGCACCGGCGGATTACCAGCAAGGCAACAGCTTTCGCATTATATATATTCACGTGCCAGCGGCGCTGATCAGTCAAAGTGCTTACATCATGATGGCCATTGCCGGCGCGGTGTTTATGATTTGGCGCATGAAAATGGCGGCCTGGGTGGCGCGGGTGATTGCGCCAATTGGTGCCAGCTTTTGTTTGATTGCGTTGCTCACCGGTGCCATCTGGGGCCAGCCTACCTGGGGCACTTGGTGGGTGTGGGATGCCCGTTTGACCTCCATGTTACTGCTGTTGTTTTTGTTTTTTGGCGTCATGGCATTGCAGCAAGCGATGGAAACTGACGAAGCCGGTCATAAGGCCAGTGCCATTTTGGCCTTGGTTGGACTGGTTAATATTCCTATCATCAAGTATTCGGTGGAGTGGTGGAACACCTTGCATCAGCCGGCCACATTGAAGCTGACAGAAAAGCCCAGTATGCACCCTGACATGCTGTATCCACTTTTGATTATGATCGTTACCACCTATGTGTTTTTCGCCTTGCTGGTGATTTTGCGCACCCGCAACGAGATTTTATGGCATGAGCGCAAGCGTACCTGGGTTAAGCAACTACTGGAGAAGCGATGGAATTCAGCAGCTTAAGTGAGTTTTTCGCCATGGGACGGCACGGATTTTATGTTTGGCTGTCGTATGGCCTGACTGCCCTGATCATCGCCTTTAACGTGGTGCAGCCTTGGTTGCGCCGCAGGCAGCTGATTAAACAACAGACACAGCGTTTGCGCCGGGAGAAGAAGCATGCATCCTCAACGTAAAAAACGACTGACCTTGATCTTATTCTTGGTGGTAGGGGTTGGCTCCGCCGTTGGCTTGCTGATGTATTCGCTGTCACAGAATATCAACCTGTTTCAAACACCCACTCAGATCGCCAATGGTGAGGTCCCTATCGGACGTACTATTCGTGCCGGTGGTCTGGTTGTGGATGGCAGTGTGGTGCGAGCGGAAGAAGGCTTGGGCGTGACCTTTAAAGTCACCGATGGCGTTGCCAGCGTGCCGATTTTTTACGATGGCATCTTGCCAGACCTTTTCCGTGAGGGGCAGGGCATTGTCGCTTTAGGCCAGCTTGATGAAGCGGGTGTCTTGCAGGCCTCTGAAGTGCTGGCCAAACACGATGAAAACTACATGCCACCGGAAGTACAGGAAGCGCTAGAAAAAGCCCATCAGGCAGGCAAAGCCAATCTAGAAGCAGCGGCAGGATATTAATCATGAACGCAGAAGTAGCAATGATGGTGCCCGAATTTGGCCAGTTAGCTCTGATCATCGCCTTGGTGCTGGCCGCCATGCAGGTGGTGATACCCTTGGTGGGCGTACAGTCGGGCCGAGAATGGCTGATGGCCTACGCTAGGCCACTGGCAGCAGGGCAGGCGGTGTTCTTGATGGTGTCCTTGCTGGCCTTAACGTATGCCTTTGTCACCGACGATTTTTCGGTCGTGTATGTCGCGACCAACAGCAATACCCAGCTGCCGACGCCGTACAAAATCAGTGCTGTTTGGGGCGCGCATGAAGGCTCGCTGCTGTTGTGGGTCACCATGCTTGGCGCTTGGGGCTTGGCGGTTGCTTGGTTTAGTCGCACCTTGCCGCTGGATATGGTGGCGCGTGTATTGTCGATTATGGGCATGGTGTCGGTGGGTTTTATCTTGTTTACCGTGCATACCTCCAATCCATTTGAACGGCACTTGCCCTCAGCTCCGTTAGAAGGCGCGGATTTAAACCCCTTACTGCAAGATTTTGGCTTAATTGTGCACCCACCCACACTCTACATGGGCTACGTCGGCCTGTCGGTGGCGTTTGCTTTTGCGCTGGCCGCTTTGATGAGCGGTCGCTTAGATGCGGCTTGGGCACGTTGGTCACGACCTTGGACGACCGCCGCTTGGGTGTTTTTAACCCTAGGTATTGCGCTGGGAAGCTGGTGGGCTTACTACGAGCTGGGCTGGGGCGGCTGGTGGTTCTGGGATCCGGTCGAAAATGCCTCACTGATGCCTTGGTTGGTGGCGACGGCGCTGATGCACTCGCTGGCGGTCACTGAAAAACGCGGCTTGTTTAAAAGCTGGACTGTGTTACTGGCCATTTTCGCCTTTTCATTGAGTTTGCTTGGTACCTTCTTGGTGCGCTCGGGCGTGCTGACCTCTGTGCATGCTTTTGCATCTGACCCTGATCGCGGTGTCTTTATTCTGGCGCTGTTGGGCATCTGTGTCGGCGGCTCGCTGTTGTTATATGCCATTAAAGCGCCCACCGTGGCCTCGGTGGGGCGCTATCAGTGGGTGTCGCGCGAAAGTGCGCTGCTGGTCAATAACTTGCTGTTATTAGTATCGGCTTTTGCCATTTTGCTCGGCACCTTGTACCCCTTGGTGCACGACTTTATGGGGCTGGGCAAGTTATCCGTGGGCGCTGCTTGGTTTAACACCATGTTTGTGCCGCTGTCTGTGTTGCTGGCATTGGTGATGGGCATTGGCTCGATGTCGCGCTGGAAGTCCGATGCCTTTAGCCGCCTAGGGCAAGAATTAAAATGGGCCTGTTTGGCAGCCATTTTATTAGGCGCCGCTGTGCCTTTGCTGGCCTCCGGCGAATGGAACTGGCAGGTGGTAATGGGCATGAGCGTGAGCTTCTGGCTGATTGGCGCCACCTTGGTGGACGTGTGGAAAAAATCCCGCGGCCAGTTAGCACGCATCCCGAAGTTGGGGGTGAGTTTTCATGGCATGGTGCTGGCGCATGTGGGCGTCGCCATTTCCATTATCGGCGTCACCATGGTGTCGAATTACAGCTTGGAAAAAGCCGTCAAAATTGCACCGGGCGAATCCACCGAGCTGGGCAGCTACCGGTTCGAATTTGCCGAAGCGGGCCATATTGAAGGTCCAAATTACGTATCTGATGCCACTCGCTTTAAAGTATGGCGTGATGACAAGCTAATGGAGGTGCTGACGGCAGAGAAACGCCGTTACAACGCCAGTGGTCAAATCATGACCGAAGCCGCCATCGACGTGAGCCTATTTCGCGATGTGTATGTGTCTATGGGTGAAGAACTGCCTGACGGTGCCTGGGGCATGCGCCTGCAAGTAAAGCCTTATATGCGTTGGGTCTGGTTGGGCGCCATTTTTATGTCCATTGGTGGCTTATTGGCGGTCATGGATAAACGCTACCGCGCGCGCCAGCACAAACGCGCTGCTGCACCCGCGGCAAAGGAGGCCGTGGCATGATGCGCTGGCTGCTGTTTATCCCACTGGCGCTGGCTCTAGCGCTGGGGGTTTTGTTCTGGATTGGTTTGGGCAAAGAAGATAAAGACGTATTGCCATCGCCCTTAGTCGGCCAGCCGTTTCCGGCATTTAACGCGGTCGCCTTGCTGACCGATGAGGCGCTGGATCAAAGCTCGCTGCCGGCCAAGCCCATGTTAGTGAACGTTTGGGCTACTTGGTGCCCGACTTGTAAAGCCGAGCACGCATTTTTAAATCAACTGGCCAAGCAAGGCATCACCATTGTCGGTATTAACTAC
This sequence comes from Bacterioplanes sanyensis, assembly GCF_014652515.1. GTDB lineage: Bacteria > Pseudomonadota > Gammaproteobacteria > Pseudomonadales > Oceanobacteraceae > Bacterioplanes > Bacterioplanes sanyensis. The sequence goes on from NZ_BMYY01000001.1 coordinate 286,469, forward strand.
AAAGATGACAGCGCCAAAGCCCGCGAGTGGCTAAAAGCTTTTGGCGACCCCTATGCGTTTAATATCGTTGATCCAGACGGCAAACTGGGTTTAGAGCTGGGCGTTTACGGCGCACCTGAGACGTTTTTGGTCGACAGCCAGGGCATTATTCGTGGCAAGCACGTTGGTGATTTAAACACGCGTGTTTGGCAAACCTTGCAACCTCAGTTTGAGGCCATGAAGTGATGATAAAACGACTGTTATTGGTGTGCTTATGTTGTTGGCCGCTGGCTGCTTTGGCCATTGTCGATGGTCATAAGTACCCGTTCGAAGATCAAGAAAAAGCCGAGCGCTTTCGCCAGCTAGCGGAAAATCTGCGCTGCCCTAAGTGTCAGAACCAAAACCTGGCGGATTCCAATGCGCCGGTGGCGGTAGATTTACGCGACAAGGTCTATGAGCTGTTGCAAGAGGATCAAAGCGACGAGCAAATCGTTGATTATTTGGTGGCGCGCTACGGCGACTTTGTGCGCTACAACCCGCCGTTTCGCATGGACACTTTGCTTTTGTGGATCGGCCCTGCGTTGGCCTTACTGCTGGGCATTGGCTTGCTGGTGCTGATCTGGCGCAGCCAGAATTCTGCGCCAAAACCTTTGTCTGAGGCTGAAAAAGCACGACTGGAACAACTGAAAAAGGCAAACCGCTCATGATGCTTGCGTTGTTGTTGCTGGCCATTCCGCTGGCGATGTTTTTGTTAAAGCCGGTCTGGTTTCGGCCGTCCACCGAGCAGGTCAGCCAGAGCGAAGAAAACCTGCGCCTATACCAAGAGCGCACCCAAGAGCTGGCCGATAGCGACCTTCCTGAAGATGAGAAAAACACCCTGCAGCTAGAGCTGGATCGTGAGTTTTTGGCATCCGCCGATGGCGCTGGCCTGGCGTTCAAAACTGGCAGCAAGCGAGAACGCATTCCGTTGGCCATTGCATTAATCGTGCTGACCTTAGCTAGCACAGTTTGGCTGTATCAAAAATGGGGGGCCAGCAACGAGCTGCGCGCGACGGAGCTGTTGATGATGTCGGGCCAAAGCCAGCTCAGTGAGTTAGAGCGCCAAGAGTTGATGCAGCGCCTGGCCCGTGCAACTGAGCGTGAGCCGGATAACGTCGAGTGGGCGTATTTGCGTGGCCGCATTTTATCGGCCGAGCAAAAATACGCAGAGGCTGCCGATGCTTTTGCTGGCATGTTGGAGCAGTTGCCCGCTGAGGCCCAAGCTGACCGCGCCGAAGCCCTGACCATGCTGGCGCAGGCACGTTTTTTTGCCGCTGAGCAAAAGGCCGATCCTGAAGTATACGCCTTGCTGCAAGAAGCACTTACCTTGGTGCCGGATCACCGCCAGGCGCTCGGCATGGCGGGCATTTTGGCGTTTGAGTTAGAGCAATACGGCGATGCCATTGAGCACTGGCGCGGCCTGTGGAAGCGTTTGCCCGCTGGCCCAGAAGCGTCGCAGCTGGAGCAGGGCATTCGCCGCGCCGCCGAGCATTTGCGTGAGCAGGGCGGTGAAGTGTCGTTGGTGTGGTTAGAGCGTGCCGAGCTGAAGGTATTGGTATCTCTGGCACCCGAGGCTAAAGCACAAGCACAGCCGGATGACACTGTGTTTGTATTGGCGCGGGCATTTAATGGCCCCCCCATGCCGTTGGCGGTGCAAAAACTGACCGTCGCTGATTTGCCACAAGTCATTACGCTGAGCGATGATCAAGCCATGGCGCCGGGCATGAACCTCAGCCAGTTCAAGCAAGTAACGGTGGTAGCACGCATTTCTCGCAGTGGCCAACCGGTAGCGCAGCCGGGAGATTGGCAGGGCCTGCTAGAACCCGTCGCCAATCGTGTCGACGACGTGTTGCAGCTGACCATTAACCAGCCGGTAGCGGCAGAAGGCTAAGCAGCGCCCGCTTACCAGCGGGCGTAATGATCCTCGGTAAAGCCCCATTCGCCATGCAGGGCAATGGTTTCATTGGCGAGACGAATCTCGCCAAAATAGCGGCCAAAATGCTGGGTAAAGTTGGACGCGGCAATGATGGCGTTCATCTTTTCCTGGCGCTGCCCGGCCGGCTCAAAATGCAGGCGAATTTGGCCATCGTTAGAGTGCAGCTCCCAAGCATGCTGCTTTTGATAGCGATCGAAGCGAAAATCGACCATGTCGACCTTAATGCGCTTGCCATCCAGCCACAGTGCATTTTCGGTAAAGCCCGTCTCGTTCACGCCGGCGGCCAGGTTAAAACCTAAGCGCCGACCATCGCTTAAGCGGCAAGACAAACTGCCCCAGTTCCAAAAGGTTTCGCGGCGCATGTAGCCGGCAGTCCAGTCGACGGAAGCGAGGGCGCCGATTTGTTGCATGTCATAACTGCGATCCCGCCAACGCACGCTGCCATTGCACACCAAGGCGGTGCTTTTTTGCGTAAATACCCAGCCCTGATAACCAGCCCGAGTGCAAATCGCCAGCGGTTGATAAGACGTGGATTCATCAATGGTGACGTCAATTTCAACGCCCTTGCTGAGACTGACCTGCACCCGACGCACGCCGGGTACACGCGTGGCACGAATCGACAGCCGCTGCTTGCCCTTGCGAAACACCGCTTCGCCATCGTTCGGATGGGTATCGATGTGGGTGTGCCGGGCCAGTGGTTGAATAAAACTGTATTCGTCAAATTCGCCGCTGTTGGGATCGTACAAATACACAAAGGCATTGCTGGCAATTTTTAAATCGACAATGGCAATGCCAACAATCAATTGCGGGCTGAGCAGACCGATAAACTGAAACTGGTTGAATTTTAGCCGTTTGGCCAGCGGCCCTAGGCGGCGATCCATGGGCGAGCGCAGGTCGTAATCGAGATAGTTAATGTCGTGCACGCCGTCGGCAAAGGTGCCGAAGGCGGGTTGACCGTGACGGTCGATGAGTTGTTGTTTTATCGACATGAAAGCGGTTCTGTGGTGAGTGTGAGTGAATGAATGAATGTTAAGCGGCCGCTGTTATTTCACCAGACGGCTGATCAGCGCCCGCAACGCGGCTGGACGCATGGGTTTGCGTAAAAAGTAAAAACCCAGTTGCTTAGCTTGTTCTTCGACTTCCGGCCGTGGGTCGGCGGTGATCAGCACGCCCGGAATCTCTGGGTCATCAAACTGTTGGCGCAGCATGGTCATGACTTCCAGGCCGGTTTCATCGTTGTCGAGCTGATAGTCGGCCAACATAATTTGCGGTTTAAAGGCAATCTGCGCCGCTTCCTCTTGGGTACTGCAACTGTACACGTCGCACTGCCAGCTATCGAGCAGTGCGTTCATGGCGGTTAATACTTCTGGGTCGTTGTCGATGCAAAAGGTCGCCATGCCACTGAAAGAACCATTTGAGCGACCACGAAAACGCGGTTGGGGTTTGTCGGGCAGGGCGTCGGTCAGCGCCATGCTGACTTCAAAGCGAGTGCCTTGACCGACCCAAGAATCAACCTTGACGCTGTGGTCTAAGCGCCCGGCCATGCGCTCAACAATGGCCAAGCCTAAGCCCAGCCCTTTGTCTTGTTTGGGTTGGTTTAGGCGCTTAAATTCGCCAAAGATTTCTTTTAATTTAGATTGCGGAATGCCCGGGCCGCTGTCCCACACTTGCACCACTAAGGTATTGCCGCGTTGGCGACAGCCCACTAAAACGCCGCCTTGCTCGGTGTAGCGCACGGCATTGCTGATTAGGTTTTGAATAATGCGCCGCAGCCAATGCGCATCGCTCATCACCCAATAAGGGCAATCACGCACGGTCAAACGCAGGCCTTTGTCTTGGGCTAGGGCGGTAAATTCGTCGCGCAGTGGGCGCAAAATATCACTGACTTTCACTGGGCGTAGATCAGGCTCTAAAGCGCCTGCGTCCAGTTTGGATATTTCTACCAGCACAGATAACACATCTTCAGCCGATTGCAGCGAGCCTTCTAGATGATTTAACAAGTGGCGCTGCTCATCGCTCAGCGGGTGCTGTGACAAGGTTGAAGCGAACAGTTTGGCGGCATTTAACGGTTGCATTAAATCGTGTCCGGTGGCCGCTAAAAAACGAGTTTTACTGGTATTGGCTTCAATTAAGCGTGAGGTTAAATCTTCCAATTCTTGGGTGCGTTTTTCAACGCGCTGCTCTAGCGTAATGTTCGCTTGCTGCAGGGCTTCTTCCGCTCGGCGGTGGGCGGTGATGTCGGTAAAACTGGTGACAAAGCCGCCGTCGGGCATGGGGTGGCCCTGCATCGACAGTACGGTGCCACTGGGTAAATCACGTTCAAAGTGATGGGCGGAGCCGCTGCGCAAAAAGTTCATCCGCCTTGCCACCATGTGCTCGACATCGCCCAGGCCGCAATAGCCACGCTCAGCGTTGTAGCGAATAATATCTTCGATGGGTTTGCCGACCTGCATAAACCCTTCTGGGTAATCAAACAGCTCCAGATAGCGCCGGTTCCAGGCGACCAAATTCAGGTTTTTATCCACCACGCTGACGCCCTGGTGCAGATTTTCTAATGCTGCCTGCAGCTGCTCACGACTCATGGCAAAGGCTTGGCTGGCTTCGCTGGCCAAAAAGGCCAAATCGCGAATTTGAATTTGCTCGCCGCCCAGCAAGGTGGAAAAAATCACCCGTGCCGATGATGACCCCACCACCGATGCCAGCAGTTTTTCGGCATCGTGCAATAACGTGGTAGACGCCATGGCATGGTCATATTGCACGCCGTGCTTGGATTGGTAGTCAGCAAAAAATGCTTCGCATTTGCGCACACCCAAAATGCGCTCTAATACCACGCGCACGTCGTCGACTTTGCAGTCAAAGCTGGGCGCTACTTTGTTACCTGCCAGTGGTGCTTTGGTGCTGGTGTAATCGGAAGCCAACATGCGCTCACGCACGGAAGCGTTAGTGCCTAGGGAGAATAAAACGAAGAAAGAAACATTGACCACAAGGCTCATGATGACGCCAAAACTGAAGTCATCTAGGCCATAACTCAACAGGGTGCCGTTGCTGGATACGGTTTCGGTCAATAACGGTAACAACAGGGTATAAAACCAGATAAAGGTACCGCTTAATAAGCCTGCCATGGCACCCTGACGATTGGCATTTTGCCAGATCAAACCACCAATCAAAGGCGGTGCAAACTGGGCCACCGCAGCAAAGGACAGCAAACCGATGGCCGCCAACGATTCAAACTCGCCGACACTGCGATAAAACAGATACGACAGCAGCATCATGGCGACAATGACCAAGCGTCTAACGGTCAGCACCAGGGCCCTGACGGTGGTCGATTGCTGCAGCTCCACCTGATGTTGGGGGCTGCGGAAAAACACCGGCAACACCAGCTCATTGGAGACCATGGTGCTGATGGCTACCGTCGCAACAATAATCATGCCGGTGGCGGCACTGCCGCCGCCAATAAAAGCCATCACTGCTAGGGATTCATGCCCCAGCGCTACTGGCAAGCTGAGCACATAGGTATCGGGAGCAAAGCCCAGTTGCTTGAGAAATAAATCGCCACTTAGGGCAATGGGCATCACGAACAGCATCAGCAGTAATAAGTAGAGGGGAAACAACCAGCGTGCGGTGCGGATATGGCGAATGGACTCGTTTTCAATGATGCCCACTTGGAATTGTCGCGGCAGACACAACATGGCAAAGCCGGCCAGCAAGGTTTGCAGTAAAAAACTGACGGAAATGATGTCGCTATTAAAAAGAATATGATCGGATGCGAACTCTCGACTTAGCGTGATCAGATCGAGCGGCGAGTCATATAGGCTGGTCATCACCCAGATGCCCACGGCGACAAACGCTAATAGCTTCACCAAAGACTCAAACGCCACCGCCATGATCATACCTGGGTGCTGCTCACTGGCATCGATGTCGCGGGTGCCGAACATAATGACAAACACCGCCATGGCACAGCTGATATAAAAAGCCGTGTCTTGCCACATGCTGACGTCGGTACCGCGATGATTGCCGAGGGGCTGTGTCACCAGCTCAAAGCCGGTGGCGATGGCTTTTAATTGCAGCGCAATGTAGGGAATGACCCCCAGTACCGCCACCAAGGTCACCAAAATGGCCAAGGTATGATCACGGCCGTAGCGGGTGGCGATAAAGTCGGCGATGGAGGTCAGGCGCTTTTCTTTGGCGATGCGAATGATCTTGCCCATCATGCGCCAGAACAACAGCAAAAACAGCGTCGGCCCTAAATACACAGATAAAAACGTCCAACCTGTGGTGGCGGCTTGGCCGACAGCGCCATAAAACGTCCAGGAGGTGCAATACACCGCCAGCGATAAGCTATAAATCACCCCGCTGCGATGAATCGGGCGGCCTTGATGCGCGCGCTTATCGCCATACCAAGCGATGGCGAACAAAGTGGCAATGTAGAGCACAGAAATGGCGATCAACTGCCAAGCGGGAATCATAACAGGCTTCGCTTATTGTTTTCGGCCACTATAGCATGGCCTATTGATGCGCTGAATCCTTATGCTGGTTGGGGATATCGCCTGCATTCTCGCGGGTTGGTAAGCCTGCTAGACCAATGTCGTGCTGGGTGTTGGCAGGAGCAAGGTTACACTGAACGTGAATAGTTCAAGACTGCCCAGCCCTGTCGCCGGCCTCGAGTTTGGCTGATGCAGACAGTGCTCGCCAGGAGGGCAAGATATGTCGATACAGATCAACCTCAATCAGCCACCGTTCAGTTTTTTATCGACAGAGCAGCGACAATGGCTGACCCAGCGATTGGACCTGGTGTTCTTCCAGACCGACCAGGTCATTCTTGATGAAGGTCAGGTCGCTCCCGGTTTATTCATCGTCTATAAAGGCGTGGTAGAAGAAAGTGACGGCCAAGGACAAGTGTTTTCGCAGTACGGCAGCGAGGACATATTCGATGTGCGCGCGGTATTAGAGTCTGCGTGCAAACACCGCTACACCGCCTGTGAAGAAACCTTGTGCTATTTATTGCGTGCAGATGACTTTATTAAGCTATTAGACGATAGCGACGACTTTTCTATTTATTTTAAAACCGACTTGGGTACCCAAGCATCTTTGGTCGAGCAGCGTGATAGCGGTGTGTCGGAGTTTATTCTGGCGCGCATTGATGACAGCGCCATGCGTCCGCCTGTTTATGTGAATGGTCAGACCAACCTAGCGCGCGTGGCTGAGTTGATGCATGAGCAAAAGTACGATGCTGTGTTAGTGCGCTCCAGCCGGGGTATTGGCATCGTCACCGGCACCGACTTACTGAAAGCCACCTTGATGGGCGATAAAACCAAGCAAACGCGCGTAGCAGAAATTGCACAATACGATTTAATCACAGTTGAATACGGCGAGTTTCTGTTCTCAGCCCTGTTGCAAATGACGCAATATCAAATCGAACGTGTGGTGGTGCGCCGTCAGGGCGATATCGTTGGCATGTTAGAGCTGATGGATATGCTCAGTTTGTTTTCCACTCACTCCCACGTTATTGCCATGCGCATTGAGCAATCGCGCAGTTTGAAAGAGCTGGTGGTGGCGGCACAAAGGTTAGACACCTTGATTCGTTCGTTGTCAGACCAAGGTGTAAAAATGGCGGCCATTATGGAGCTGGTGACCACGCTCAATCGACGCTTGCTGCAGCGCGCGTTCGATTTGATCTTTCCACCGCGCTTGCGCGACCGGGTGTGCATCTTGGTGTTGGGTAGTGAAGGGCGGGGCGAGCAAATCCTGAAAACAGACCAAGACAACGCCGTTATTTTAAAGCAAGAGCACGAGCGCGAAGCGGTGATGCCGCTGCTTAATCAGTTGCATCAGGCACTGTTGGAATTTGGCTATCCACCCTGCCCAGGTGGTGTGATGTTTATTAACGACAGCTGGATCAACACCGTCGAAGGCTGGCAAGGCAAGGTCGGGCGTTGGCTTAACTCGGGCTCGCCCGATGCCATGATGAACATGGCCATTTTGATGGATGGCGAACCTGTTTGTGGTGATAAAAACCTGTTTGACGACGTTAAAGCACGCTGGCAGCACAGTGATTTACGCTCCAGTATGATTTCTGCCTGGTTTGCCAAGCCGGCGCTGCAGTTCGAAACGCCGCTCACTTTCTTGGGCAAAATCCGTGAGGATCACGGCAAAATCGATATTAAAAAAGGCGGTATTTTTCCCTTGGTGCATGGGGTGCGTGCCTTGGCTTTTGAGCACGCGGTGGATGCTTGCAATACCCTAGAGCGCCTCGATTGGCTGCAGCAGCATCAGATCTTGGACGAAGAAGTGGTGCAAGGCTTAAAGGATGCACTGTTATTATTTGTGCGCATACGCTTGCGCCAGCAGTTAGCGATCAAGGCCGATAACCCGGGTTTAAGCCAGCAGTTAAATCTTGAGCATTTGCGCAGTGTGGATCGCAGCCTGCTGCGCCATGCGTTGCATCGAGTGAAAAAATTCAAGCAATTGCTGGTGCATCACTACCACTTGGAGAGCTTCTGATGCGTTACTGGCTGAGGCGACAACTGCCAGGCTTTTTGCCGCCCGAAGGGCGTTGGCGGCATTTGGCCGACCCCTATGATGGCGACGAAGTGGTGGTGCTGGATTGCGAAACCAGCGTGTTCGACAAGCGCAAAGGCGAATTGCTGAGTGTGGCTGCGGTGGTGGTCAAGGGCCAAGAGATTCAGCTGTCACAGGCGTTAGATTTGACGGTAAAATCCACGGCGAAGACCGATGAAAATGCGGTTCGCGTGCACTATTTGCGCCGTGAAGATCGCCACCTCGGTGTTAGCAGTGCAGAGGCGATTGAAAAAGTATTGGATTTTGTCGGTAACCGGCCGATTTGTGGTTTCTACATTGAATACGATCGCGCAATTTTGAATCGCTACATTAAGCGCTTATACAACTTTAAATTACCGAACCGCTTTATCGAAGTCTCAGAAATCTACGTCAATCAAAAGCGCCGTTATATTCCAGAACTGCAGCTGGACCTCACCTTTGAGGGGCTGGCCAAAGACCTGCAAGTGCCCGTTATTGAACGTCACACCGCCATCGGCGATGTGATTTCAACGGCACTGATGTATATAAAACTGACGCAGTTCAAGCGCTGACTATTGTTCTGATGTGATTGATCACTGGTCTCATCCCACGCATAATCGCCGCGCCAAAGTTGGGGCTCATTAATAAATGCCTCAGCAGGAAGATAGCATAACAGGATGATTTGATGAAAAAGCAATTGATGGCTGCCTCAATGCTGGCGCTGACTGTGAATAGCGCCCAAGCGATGGATATATATACAGGCGTTGGTGGTGGCGTAGGTTTGGGGCTTGAAACCTACGATATTGAAACCAGAAGCGGTTATGGCAGTCTGGATGTGGGTGATAAAGACGTTGGTTTAAAAAGCTTTAATCAGCGCATTCTATTGGGCATGGTGTTCCCCGGTAATCATCGTATTGAATACAGCCTGAATCGCATTGGTGTCAGTTATAACGACGATGCACTGAGTGGTTATGAGCACGATGAGTTTGATTCTGCTACCTATTACGGCTTTGAAGTGGATTGGCTGAAGTGGGTAGGCAGCTCTGCCATGACACCTTATGTGGGGGGCGGTGTCGGCCTCTATGGCTGGAATGATAACGAGCACATTACAGTAGACGGGCAAGATCTGGAACTTGGCTGGTCTTTGGCCTTGGCCATGGGTGGCACGATGGATTTGTCGTCGTCAATGAAGCTTGATATTGGTGGCAAGTTCCGTCGTTTTATCTGGTACGATTTTGAGCCATACAATGACAGCGATGGTATGTATGCTCGCAGCTCATCCTTGGTAATCAAACCACGCACTAACTTGTTCACCTTGGATATGAACCTACTGTTTGGCTTCTAACCTAAGGAGAGCCAGTTGGCTCTCCTGCCTTGGTCTTTATGCCGTGGCCTTCACCTGAAACGTCGGCAACTGCCAATGCCAGCGCAATGCACACATTCGCAGTAACACCCCAACGCTAAAGGCGGCCAATAAGGTGCTGTCTTCGTTGATGCCCAGGTGGCGCAGTTGCAAGTACAGCAAGGCAACGATCAGTGACACGCTGGCGTAGAGCTCGCGATGCAGCACTTCAGGTTCGCGCTGACATAAAATGTCGCGCAAAATGCCGCCAAATATGCCGGTAATGATGCCGGCCATGACCACTACGGGCAGCTCGTACCCTAGCTCTAAGCCAACGTTACAGCCAATCAGAGTAAAAGCCACCAGACCAATGGCATCCAGCACCAAAAACAACTGTCGCAATTTATGCACCCAGCGCACAATCAGCCAAGTGAACAGGCCAGCGCCAATGGTGAGGTAAATATATTCAGGGTGGCGGGTCCAGTTAACGGGAAAGTTGCCCAGCAAGACATCGCGTACGGTACCGCCGCCCAGGGCGGTTAAAAAGGCAATTAAAGAAACGCCAAATAAATCCATTTGTCGTCGACCGGCGGCTAAGGCGCCCGTCATGGCTTCAGCGGTAATGGCAATCAAATAGGCGAGGGTCAGCATGCAGTACTCCTGCAGTTATCTGTGCCCCTCCCCCTGTCCGGTTACCTGAGAGTTTAGCAATGACCACTCAGACATTGCTTGCCCCGTCGGTGGGTTGCTGTTGCAACCGCTCTCCAGTTGGCGTTTTAGATGCCGCAGTCCGGGTGCCTGAGCGTTTATGGGAGTTTGCGCCTTCGGCGAGGCCTAAGCCTTCTCTCCTGCGGGGCGAGCATAGTAATAATTCGCAGAGTAAATGGCAAATGACGCCAGTATGGAGGGCGTGTCATTTTTTCCAGCGGTGAAACGCCGTAGAATCGCGCTTTTTAAGGACAGTGCCCATGTATTGTAGATTTCTAACCACCATGGCTTTGATCGCGGCTTGGCTGCCCGCTATGGCGTGGGCGGATTGGTCCAAGGTAGAGCAAGTTACGCGAGGCATCGAGCGTGATCTAGAAGCCAGAGTTGGCGTTGCGTTGCTAGCACCCAATGGCGATTTGGCCTGGTCGTATCAGGGCGAGCAACGTTTTGCGCTGACCAGCACTTTTAAAAGCCTTCTTTGTGCGCAGCTGTTGGCCTCTCCAAATATGAATAAGCAAGAAGTGACGGTTAAGCAGACGGATATCGTCAGCTACGCGCCCGTTATGAAAGAGCGTGTAGGTGCTACCATGGCGTTGCCTGAGCTGTGTGCCATCACCTTGGCGACCAGCGATAACAGCGCCGCCAATTTAGTGCTAGATGCCTTAGGTGGTCCGCCCGCGCTCACCGAGTTCTTGCGCCAGCAAGGCGATGACATCACCCGCTTGGACCGGCGAGAAACACAGTTAAATAGCGCCATTCCTGGTGATGAGCGCGATACCACCACGCCCATCGCAATCAGCAAAACCCTGCATCGCTTACTCGTCGCTGAGGGCTTGCCTAAAGCAGCGCAGCAGCAATTGCGCTCGTGGATGCAAAACAATCAGGTGGCCGATGGTTTATTGCGCAAGGTGTTGCCCAAAGGTTGGCAAATAGCCGATCGCAGTGGTGCTGGCGGTCATGGTGCGCGTGCAATAACGGCGCTGGTGTGGCCGCCGGGAGTTGAGCAGCCTTGGGTGATAGCGATTTATATGGCTGAAACCGAGGCCAGCTTTGACGATAGAAATGCCGCCATAGCCAGCATAGGGCAGCAACTATTTAATCAGCTGCTGAGATGATAAAAAACAGCCGGCAGAGCCGGCTGTTTTTTTTGAGGATTAATCCTCGTAGTTTTCGATGGCTGGGCAAGAGCAAATCAAGTTGCGATCGCCATAGACATCGTCAATGCGGCCGACACTGGGCCAGAACTTGTGCGCCCCTAGGTTGCGGCTGGGGTAGGCGGCAAGTTCACGGCTGTATTTATGCGGCCAATTGCCGGCAATGGCTTCGGCAGTATGCGGTGCGTGCTTCAGTGGGTTGTCTTCACTGTCCAACTCACCACTGGCGACGGCGTCGATTTCACCCTTGATGGCGATCATAGCATCGGCAAAGCGATCAATTTCCGCCATGCTCTCCGATTCCGTTGGCTCGATCATAAAGGTGCCCGCCACAGGGAACGACATGGTCGGTGCATGAAAACCGTAATCCATTAAGCGCTTGGCAATATCTACTTCGGTAATGCCGGTTTCGGCTTTAATGGGGCGTAAGTCGACGATGCACTCGTGCGCCACACGACCATTATCACCACTGTACAAAATCGGGTAATGGGCGCTTAAACGCTTGGCCAAATAGTTGGCTTTTAACAGGGCATTTTGGGTTGCTTTACGCAGGCCATTGCCGCCCATCAAGGTAATGTACATCCAGCTAATGGGTAAAATACTGGATGAACCAAACGGCGCTGAGGATACCGGCCCATTGCCCGTTGCGGCGTTTTCGATCGGGCGCTGTAAATGGTTCGCCACAAACGGCGCTAAATGATCGGCCACACCAATCGGACCCATGCCAGGGCCGCCACCGCCGTGGGGAATAGCAAAGGTCTTGTGCAGGTTCATATGGGTAACATCGGCACCAATATGACCTGGAGACGTGAGGCCCACTTGGGCATTCAAGTTAGCACCGTCCATATATACTTGGCCGCCGTGCTGGTGAATCAGGTCGCAAATTTCTTTAACGCCTTTTTCATACACCCCGTGAGTAGAGGGGTAAGTCAGCATCAAGCAAGACAGTTGCTCGCTTAACTCTTCGGCTTTGGCTTTTAAATCAGCAAAATCAACGTTGCCATGCTCGTCACATTCCGTGACCACCACGCGCATGGAAGCCATTTGCGCCGAGGCCGGGTTGGTGCCGTGAGCCGAGCGTGGAATCAAGCACACATTGCGATGACCTTCACCGCGGCTTTCGTGGTATTTTTTAATCGCCAGCAGGCCGGCGTATTCACCTTGCGCGCCAGAGTTAGGTTGCATGCAAATGGTGTTAAAACCGGTAATGGTTTTTAAATAATCGTCCAGCTCGGCGATCATTTTTTCATAGCCGACGGTTTGCTCACGCGGGGCAAAAGGATGGATGTTGGCAAACTCAGGCCAGGTCACCGGAATCATTTCCGTGGTAGCATTGAGTTTCATGGTGCACGAACCCAGGGTGATCATGCTGTGGTTCATGGCTAGGTCTTTCGCTTCCAAACGCTTCATATAGCGCAGCATTTCATGCTCGGTGTGGTAGCGATTAAAAGTCGGATGCTCTAGGAACGGTGTGTCGCGTTGCACGGCTGCTGGAATAGTATTGGCAGTTTGCACTTCGCCATCCAATGCGTACACATCCAAGCCATGGCCTTCGCCCAGCATGACATCAAACAACTGCTGTACATCGCTAGCCGTGACTTTTTCATGCAAGCTCACACCCAGGGTGTCGCCTTGGTCAATGCGCAAGTTAATGCCGGCTTGTTGGGCGCGTGCCAGCACCGCGTCTTTATCTTTAATCTGCAGGGTAAGGGTGTCGAACCAATGCTGATTAACAATAGTCAGGCCTTTGCTAGTTAAGCCTTTGGCAAGAATATCGGTTAGGCGATGAATGCGTTGGGCAATGGTTTTAAGGCCATGCGGGCCGTGGTAGACGGCATAAAACGACGACAAATTCGCCAGCAATACTTGGGCGGTACAAATGTTGGAATTCGCCTTTTCGCGGCGAATGTGTTGCTCGCGGGTTTGCAATGCCATGCGCAGCGCAGGTTGGCCGTTGGCATCGACGGAAACCCCGATAATCCGGCCCGGAATTGAGCGTTTAAAGGCATCACGAGTGGCAAAGAAGGCCGCGTGTGGGCCACCAAAGCCCATCGGCACACCAAAGTGCTGAGCGTTGCCCAGTACAATATCAGCGCCCATTTCACCCGGTGCTTTGAGCATGACCAGTGCCATTAAATCCGTGGCAACAGCAGCCAAGGCATTATTGGCATGCAGCTTGGCAATCACGTCGGTGAAATCCTGCACATCGCCATCTTTACCCGGGTATTGGAATAAGGCGCCAAAAACGTCATGGTCGCCTGCTTGCTCGGCGGGGCCGACCATTAACTCCCAGCCAAAGGCATCGGCGCGGGTGCGAACCACGTCGATGGTTTGTGGCAGACAGTTTTCATCAATATAAAAGATGTTGGACTTATTTTTCTTAACCGAGCGCTTGGCCATTGCCATGGCTTCCGCGGCGGCAGTGCCTTCGTCTAGCAAAGAGGCGTTGGCCAACTCCATGCCGGTAAAGTCGATCACCATTTGCTGGAAATTCAGCAAAGCTTCTAAGCGACCTTGGGCAATTTCTGGCTGATAGGGCGTGTAGGCGGTGTACCACCCCGGGTTTTCCAGTACGTTGCGCAAAATCACCGGTGGAATAATGGTGTCGTGATAGCCTTGGCCAATGTAGCTTTTAAACACCTGGTTTTGCTCGGCTAGGCTGCGCAAATAGGCCAAGGCTTCGGCTTCATTGCGGCTGTCAGCAATATTTAGAAATGGCTCACGCAAAATATCATGCGGCACAATTTCTGCCGTCAGGCTGTCGAGGGACTCAGCGTCAATCGCCTTCAGCATGGCATTTTCTTCGCGTGCATCAGGGCCGGCGCCATTGCTGCCGATGTGACGGCCAACAAAACTGTCGTGCTGTTCCAGTTGTTTTAAAGACAATGTGGTCATGGGCTTGCTCGTACTAAAAAAACGGGGAGAGAGCCGGGCAGGTTAGCCCGGCGGGTGGGCGATTATTCGCACTCGGCGGCGTAGTCTTCAGCGCTCAGCAGCTCGTTCATGTCGTCTGCATTGGCCAGTTCCATGCGGAAGAACCAAGCTTCGCCGTAGGGGTCTTCATTGACTTTTTCTGGCGCATCCACCAGTGCTTCATTAATGGCGATGATTTTACCCGGCAGTGGGGCGTAAATATCAGAAGCTGCTTTAACCGATTCCACCACAGCGATGTCGTCGCCTTCGCCGACTTCGGTGTCCACTTCTGGCAGTTCAACAAAGACCACGTCACCCAGTTGCTGCTGCGCGTAATCGGTAATGCCAACGGTTACGCTGCCGTCGTCCTCTAAACGCAGCCACTCATGGGATTTTACGTATTTTAAGTCTTGTGGAATGTTGCTCATCGTATCTCTCCTGTTAGCTTGCGGCGCATTGCACTCTCGTCGTGGCCGCTCGTCATCGCCGCGGGTATCTTGGCGGCGGTGTTTTTGTATGGGTGAATTATTCGCAGACGATTTTACCGTTGCGGACAAAGGGCAGTTTTACTACTTTGGCGGCCACCAATTTACCACGCACTTCAACCTGACAGCTATCGCCGGTTGCACGTGGCACGCGCGCCATGGCGATGGATTTTTGCATGGTCGGAGAAAAGGTGCCGGAGGTGATTTCGCCATCGCCAACGCCCTCGACCACCACTTTTTGATGGGCGCGCATAATGCCGCGGCCTTCTAAAATCAGGCCCACCAGTTTGGGGCTGTCGCCGGCTTCTTTTTCGCGAGACAGTGGGGCACGACCGTTAAATTCACGCTCGGCTGGCTCCCAGGCAATGGTCCAACCCATGCCGGCTTGCAGCGGGCTGACGCTGTCATCCATATCGTTGCCGTATAAGTTCATGCCGGCTTCCAAGCGCAAGGTATCGCGTGCGCCCAGGCCCGCAGGCTGCACTTGGTTGGCTAATAATGCTTGCCAGAAATCGGCGACTTGCTGCTCAGGAATCATGATTTCCAAGCCGTCTTCGCCGGTGTAGCCGGTGCGGGCAATAAACCAGCCATCGCAGGGCAGGCCCTGGAAAACGTTTAGGTTTTGCACCAACTCGGCCATGTGAGTACGACCCGTGGTGTTAAAAATATGGGCGACGGTGGCGATGGCGCTTGGCCCTTGTACCGCCAACATGGCCAGCTCTGGGCGCTCTGTTAGGGTGACGTCAAAGCCTTCGCGTTGCTGCTCCATCCACGCCAAGTCTTTTTCTCGCGTGGCGCAGTTCACCACGGTGCGGTAGCCGTCTTCGGTTAGATATACGATTAAGTCGTCGATGACGCCGCCTTGCTCGTTCAGCATGCCGCTGTAGAGGGCTTTGCCTGGGGTTTTGAGTTTATCGACGTTATTGGCCAGCAAACGCTGCAAATAGGCTTTGGCGTCACTGCCGGTGATGTCGACGATGGTCATGTGGGAGACGTCGAACACGCCGGCTTGCTCGCGTACGGCGTTGTGTTCCTGAATTTGCGAACCATAGTGAATGGGCATATCCCAGCCACCAAAATCCACCATTTTGCCACCCGCTTCGAGGTGCTGTTGGTACAGTGCGGTCTGTTTAGCCATAGTGCGCTGCCTTACTGCCATGTCATAAAAGGGCGGCAGTATAGCGTGTTGCTGCGCGGCGAACACCCCTGGGATGAGCCAATCCCGAACGGTAGTACCACTTTGGTCTTAGGTAATTTTTGCCTTATTGGTCAGTATTTTTCATCAGATCTGGCGGCTGACGACAAATGGCGCGGGTTGCCAGGTCGATCATATTGTTGATCAGCTGGTCATTGCTGAGTGTGAGGCACTGGCGTTGGTAGAAACCATCAATGGCCAATGAGGCGAAACCGTGAATGGTCGACCAGCAGGTGTTGGCCATTAATTGCGCATCTAACGCGAGTAACGAGCCGTCTTGAATGCCTTGCTCAACCAAGTCGAGCAAAACAGCAAAGGAATCCATGCCCGCCGCCATTAACTCTGGGTAGTCTTGCCGGTGTTCAATGCTCTGGCCGAAGGTCAGTTTATAGCGCTCCGGGTTGGCAATGGCGAAATGTAAATACGCCAAGCCGCAGAGACGGATGTTTTCGGGTGTTGAGGCATCTGCTTGCAGCGCTGCCTGGCAGTGCTGAGCCAGCTCATTAAAGGTTTGAATGGCAATTTCGACCAGTAACCGATTCTTATCAGCAAAGTGGCGATAGGGCGCGGTTTGAGACACACCGACCTCGCGAGCAATAGCACGTAAGCTGAGCTGCTCAATGCCGCGTTGGCGAATCAATAACAGTGCCGCGTCCAGCAGAGCTTGGCGTAAATTACCGTGATGATAGGAGGCAGAGTTCATGCGGGACCTTGGGTCAAATGATCAAATCATTCAACCCAAGGATGTGTGCGCTGTCAACTTAAGGCCGGGCAGTGCCGGCCATCAGGGCCGTTAACTCGCGTGCTCTAGAGGCGAGCGCGGTGCGGCAGCCAACAGTTGTTGCGTGTACGGATGCTGGGGTGAGCGCATGATTTGCTCAGTGGCACCCTGTTCGACGATTTGGCCGTTTTTCATTACCGCAACGCGGTGCGCTAGGTGTGGAATGATGGACAAATCATGGGTAATAAACAGGTAAGAAACGCCCAGCTCATCCTGCAGCTCACGCAGCAAATCCAACACTTGGCCACGAATCGATACATCCAGTGCAGACGTTGGCTCGTCGCAGATGATCAGCTTAGGGTTCACCGCCAGGGCGCGGGCAATGGCGATGCGCTGACGCTGACCACCCGAGAACTCATGCGGATAGCGATTTAAATGCTCCGGCAGCATGCCAACCCGATCCAGTAAGCGCTGCATGGTCGCTTCGCGTTCCTGCTCATTTTGGCCGACCTCTAAGCTGAGCATGCCTTCTTCAATGATCTCGCGAATGCTCATGCGCGGGTTCATCGAAGAAAACGGGTCTTGGAAAATGATTTGAATATCGCGGCGCAGCGGCATAAAGGCTTTGCGATTCAGGTCTGTAATTTCCTGGCCGTCAAAGCGAATAGAACCACCATAAATCTCGTTTAAGCGCAGGATGGCTTTACCTGTGGTGGTTTTACCCGAGCCAGATTCGCCTACCAGAGCCAAGGTTTCTTGCTTACCTACGCTAAAAGAAACGTCATCGACGGCCTTCGTGTGGCCCACCGTGCGCTGCAAAATCCCTTTCTTTTTCGGGAACCAGATTTTCAAGCCATCAACACTCAACAGGTTGTCTTGGCTGTTGGCACTCAGGTAGTGATCCATGCCCGGTAGCGAGTTGATCAGCCGGCGGCTGTACTCATGCTGCGGGTTTTTGAAGAAAGTATCGCGGTCGGCTTGCTCAAGAATTTCGCCGTATTGCATCACTGCCACACGGTCGGCCATTTCAGCCACCACGCCCATATCGTGGGTGATCAGCAATACGCTGAGATTGTGGCTTTTGCGCAATTTATCGAGCAGCTCTAGGATTTGACGCTGAATGGTCACATCCAATGCCGTGGTGGGTTCGTCGGCAATCAACAGCTCTGGCTCACACGCCAAAGCCATGGCAATCATAATGCGCTGCTTTTGACCGCCCGACAGCTGATGCGGATACCACTTCAGTCGCGCTGCAGGCTCAGGAATACCGACTTCTTCCAACAGAGAAATCATTTTCTGATTCATCTCGCTGGCGGCAATGTCCTGGTGCAACTGGATCACTTCTTTCAGCTGATCGCCAATGGTTTGCACTGGGTTAAGCGAGCTTTGCGGCTCTTGGAAAATCATGGCAATGCGCTTACCGCGCACGTCATTCATTTGTGCTTCCGTGAGGCGGAACAAATGCGTATCACGCAGCACAATACTGCCACCTGCTACCTGCAACGCATTGGGCAGTAAGCGCATGATAGACAGTGAAGTCAGCGATTTACCGGAGCCCGACTCACCCACCAAGGCGAAAATTTCGCCTTGGTCAATATGAAAGCTGATGCCTTTGACCAGCTCGTGGCCACGTTGGCCAACGCGTACTTTGAGGTCATTAACCTGCAGTACTGTATTGTTAGTCATCAGTTACCCTCCTTTACAGTCCGCGGGTCAAAGGCGTTACGTACTTCGTCTGAGAACAGGTTGGCAGCCAATACCAAGGTGAACATCAACAAGAAAGCTGAAATCACTGGCCACCAAACAAATGGGTCGCGGGACAGTTCCGAGCGGGCGGCATTAATCATGTTACCCCAGCTGTGCATGCTTGGATCGACACCGACACCAATGTAAGACAGCAGTGCTTCGGCCAGTACAAACATACTGAAATCCAGCACCAGGGCGATCAGAATAATGTGGGTAATGTTGGGCAAAATATGACGGCTAATAATGTTGCCGTGGCTGACACCAAAGGCATGCGCCGCTTGCACGTATTCTAACTGGCTTACCTTAAGTGTTTCGGCACGCAACAGGCGGCACAGCGTGGTCCAGCTGGTTAAGCCTAAAATGGCGCACAAGGCTAAGAACTTAAAGTCTGAGCGCAAAATCGTCAGATTAAACTCTTCAGCATTGGTTTCGATGTAGACATCCACCAACAGCACCGAAGCGGCAATCAATAGAATGCTGGGGATCGAGCTTAAGGTGGTGTACAGATATTGCACAATATCATCGACCAAGCCTTTAAAGTAACCGGCACTGATGCCCAAAATAATGGCAAACGGCAGCGTTACCATGGTGGCCAGAGTACCAATCAATACACCCGTGCGAATGGCTTTAATACTGCTGTACATCACGTCGGCACCGACCTTGTTGGTACCCATGACGTGATAAAACTCACTCAACTGAATCACCCAGCAAGTGAACATGCTCAAAATAGCAATGGTGATGTAGGCGGCTTTCCAAGGGATGCCATTGTCTCCATCGCTACCGCGCAGTACGTATTTATGCAGACCAATCAGCACTGCCGCAATCAATAGCCCAGTCATCAGCGCGACCAAGGTGCGCCACAAGATATCGCCCGTGCGCTCGGATGGGTCGTCTAGGTGTTTGCCTGCATGCTCAAGACGCGGGTAATCGCGGTAAATTGAGCCATCGTCAGCTTCTAGGTTTTCTTTAGCAAACGAATAAATGGCAAATGGCGCGGAGTAGGTCTTTTCATTGCTTTCATGCAGGTTATGCAGCACGACATCCAAGACCGACTTTACTTCGCTACTGTACGCCGTGGTTTGCTCGCCTTCGCCAGACGGTGGCAATGCTTCGCGATAGTGCAGTGAGTCGAGCAGTGCCACCAGCACGTAAAAAGCAATGACCACAAAGCTGACCATGCCGACTTTACTGGTGAAAACAGAACGCCAGCGCTCACGGGTTTGTGGGCGCTTACGGAGTTGAATTAAAAAGGCAACGACGCTGATCACCAGTAGGTAAATCAGGACGTCACTCCAAAGAATAACCGGCTTGATCATGACAACTTCACCCTCGGATCAACCAATGTGTAGGAGATGTCGGTCAGTAACAGACCAATGATGTAGAGGACAGACCCTAAGAAAACCATGGAGCGCACAATGGCAAAATCCTGTGCGTTAATGGCGTCTAGGGTGTAGCTGCCAAGACCGGGAATACCAAAGAAGGACTCCACCAGCAGGCTGCCCATAAACAGTGATGGAATGATTACCACCACACTGGTCAGTACCGGGATCATGCCGTTCGGCAACAAATGACGGAACAGAACGGTTAACTCAGGCACACCTTTAGCGCGCGCGGTACGAATGTAATCTTTATTCGCTTCTTCAATAAACACCGTGCGGTACAAACGTGTACCAGCACCGATACCTGCGATGACACCAACAATCACCGGCAGAAGAACGAAGCGCCAAGGCTCCTCAGGCAAGTAGCCCGAAATAGGCACCAGTGCCCACAGCTTGGCGAAAAAGAACTGACCACCAATCACATAAAACACCGGTGAAATCGATAGCAGCATCACGCACAAAGCCATCGCTGCGACTTCAAAGCTGGTGGCACGGAACATCACCACCAGCAAGGCAACGCAGATATTGACCAGAATGCCGACAATAAAGGTCGGGATGGATACCGCCAACGATGGCCACATGCGCTCTTTGATGTCAGCACTGATGGAGCGGCCCTCATCGGACTTACCGAACTCAAACGCCAGTAGCTTGATCGACTTTTCAAAGAAGATGGTTTGGGTCAAGGTACCCATACCCTCTGCTTCACTATTAATAAACAGCGGCTGATCGTAGCCACGTTCTGCTTTCCACTGTTCAATGTCTGCTTCGGTGACGTGCTTTTCACCCAGCTGTACCCGCGCCATTTGGTCTGGGGTATTGACCATAAAGAACAAAGCGAAGGTCAGCAGATTAACGCCAATCAGAATTGGGATGGCGTACAACAAACGCCGGATAATATAAGTAGCCATGAATTAATTATTCTCCAATCGTCTGTTTCTGGCGGCGCTGATACACCATGATGGCGGGGAAAATAAGGGCAGCCAGCAACAAAATCACCAACACCAGAGGCACTAGGTTGGGTTTGTTCCATTCGCGTTGCTTTTGCTGACGCAGCTCAGGATCAATCTTGATGTATTTCAAAGTGGCCTTAGAAATACCGTGCAGCTTGCTGTTGCTGACCCAAGCATTATTAAGCATGTAGTCATGACCGTGGAACATGGATGTCCAAGGCGCTTCAGTACGCAAAATATCAATCATTTCGCGAATAACCTCCATGCGCTCAGGACCGTTTGGCAACAGCTTCATCTGAGCAAACAGCTCATCGTAGCGAGCGTTTTTGAAGTTGGTGGCATTGACACCAGACTTGGAATCTACCTGTGCATTCGGGCCATGCAGCAGGAACAGGAAGTTTTCAGGATCTGGGTAATCGGCCAGCCAACCAAAGAAGAAGATTTGCGCGTTACCGGTTTCCAGTTTTTCTTTAAAGCGGTTG
This sequence comes from Bacterioplanes sanyensis, assembly GCF_014652515.1. Taxonomy (GTDB): domain Bacteria; phylum Pseudomonadota; class Gammaproteobacteria; order Pseudomonadales; family Oceanobacteraceae; genus Bacterioplanes; species Bacterioplanes sanyensis. The sequence goes on from NZ_BMYY01000001.1 coordinate 308,035, forward strand.
TAGTCGGTGGCGCGAATATTGAGTTGCAAATCAATTTTGTTGAATTGCTTCTGCATCCACGCCAGGCGCGCTTTGGTGCTGCTGGTTGAGGTAATATCAAGATTGAGCACCAGCGGCTCGCCGGTTTCGGCGTCGCGGCCATCTGGATAACCGGCTTCAGCCAGCAAGCGTTTAGCTTCTTCAATGGATTTGCGCTGTGGCTTGCCATCTACCCAATCGTAAACCAGTGGGTTAATGCCTTCTTCGCCGACCTGATGACCAAAAATACCAGGTGGAACAGGGCTCATGCCTGGCTCACCACGGCCATTAAGGAAAATCTGAATAAACTCTTCAGTGTCGTAAGCAATGGCAATGGCCTGACGCAGTTTGCGTGCTCTTTCTGAGTCACCACCGACAACCGGGTCAAGCATGTTCATGCCGAGATAAAAGGTGGAAGGGCGCGTCGCTTTGTCGAGATGCACGCCTTTAGAACGCATGTCATCGCTAAGATTAATGCCATCGCTGCTCATATCAACCGCTTGGTCGAAGCTGTCATTGCTGATGCCAGAGCGGTCGTAGTAGCCCTGCATAAACTTGGTCCAAATGGGGATGGCTTCTTTTTCTAAGCGGTACACGGCGCGGTCAATAAAGGGCACTTTTTGGCCAGCATCGGCCAGCAAACCGTTATGCTGATCTTCTGGCATACCCTCTGTCGGGTAGAAATCGTCGCGGAAATTAGGATTGCGCTGCAGCACAATTTGAGAGTTCGGGTTGTTTTCCACCATCATAAAGGCACCGGTACCGACTGGGTGCCAGTCGAGGGTGATGTTGCGTTCAGGCAAGCCAGGCAGGTGATAGAAGCGGTCAACTTCCCAGGGTACGGGAGCAAAGAAATGGAAAGCTAACCAATACTGGAACTGTGGGTATACACCTTTTAACTTAATGCGGAAGCGGTAATCGTCGACCTTTTCCAAGCCTGCCATTTCCAGTTCACGCAAGTCCAACCAATCGTTGCTGCCCATGTTTTCACGGCGGGCGGCGACCTCTTCGCTGAACTCTTTCATGCCCACAATGTATTTACTTAGCAGACCGCGCAGAGGGGCCAGACGTTTGGGGTCGGCCAGGCGTTTGATCTGATAAATGTAATCATCCGCGGTCAGCTCTTGGGTACCCATTTCGGTGAAATCTTTCAGAGTACGGTAAGCGCTGCTTTCTTCGGCATTGGCAAAGTCGTAATAAAAGCTGCCATCGTCGTTGCGCGCAAAAGAGGGATGCGGTTGATACATGATGCCAGGCTTAAGTGTGAGGTCATAGACACTGTAAGCTGGGTTTTCAGCATCCTCGGGTAAGCGGTTGCCCTCTTCGTCAAGAAAATAGAGCTCGGGCATCTGGGTAAGCGTGGCCGGCTCTAGCTCATACGGACGTTTAAGGTAGTGATACTGCAGCGGCGGCTCGTACACTTGGTCGATGAACTGAGATTCATCAGCACTGTAGGAGCGCGCTGGGTCCAAATGTTTTGGACGTTCGCTGAAGTTGGAATACAGCACCACTTCATCGCGGTCTGCACTGGGGTGTGGGTTATTCCATATTGCATCGCCACAGCCACTCACCATTAAGGAGAGGGCCAACAATGCGCTAAGTCGTTGAACAAGGTTCATGGTGATTACTCGGACTCGGTTACTGTGACAGCTTGTGGCCGCTACACAGCCAGTTCGGTTAATTTATCTAGGTTACTTCTGCGTTTCGCCGCTCGCATAAAACGACGAAAAATCAGAGGCTTCCAAGTGCCTATTGGGCAGCGTTGCATCCCTTAGCATAAAGTAAGCCAGCAGTGGTAAGCCGCTGGCAAAGTCGGCAAATGTACGGCTTTGCCCTGGGTCTGGCAAGTCGCATTGGTACTAATACGGGCTCACTTATGGTGCTTGAGTCTCGCTTCTAATACCTATATCACCAAGAGCATATGCCCATGTGGCAGGCCCTGTGGCCGACGTTACCGGCGTTTGTTGGCCTCGATTTGCACTCGTTCAAACTCACGCAGAATCAAAGGCTTGCAGATTCTTATAGGGTTATTAATAGAAATGTCTATATTTCGAGGGGTAACACTTGTTTGTTAACTCATGGCTACGAAAGGTTACACATGCACCAATTTGTTACCTTGTTGTTACCGGATGCATCAAAGTGGTGCGAAAAACAAGGGGTGGAATCGAAGAAAGTTCGGATGTGGCCCAATAAGAAAAAACTAATCAGCAAAAAGTGCTGAAAGTGCCGCTCAGCCCCATGTTGATGGGTTTATTTATTTAGTGAATGATCAGGTTGTTTATAATTTATGGAACTGACTAGCAACTCTATATGAACTATCTGTTACATTGGCCCATGTTCTGCTTTGGGAAGCCTGAAAGTTTCCGTTACAGCGGAGATAAAAACAGACGTGTTGCGTGACATGCAGCACCGAGAACGAAGAAGAAGCCTCGACCAACGGGCTTCAACTTGGAGAGAATCTAATGAGAAAAACCCTTCTGTCCCGAGCCATTATCCTCGGTTCGATCGGTACAGCATCCTTGGCCGCTGTGCCAATGGTGTCGATGGCTGCAGAAACCCAGTCAAAAGAGGTCATCGAGGAAGTAATCGCAACTGGTTCACGGATTTCAACCACTGTCAATGATTCACCTCGCCCAGTTACCGTTCTAGATGGTGATGCAATGGCGGCTGCTGGTTTGGAAAACGTCGCAGATGCTTTGCGCAACACGCCATACAACTCGCTGGGTTCTTATCGTGAGCAGTCTGGTTCCAGCTTCGGTGGCGCCGCTTTGATCGATTTGCGTGGCTTAGGCGCAGACCGCACAGCTGTGTTGATTAACGGTCGCCGAGTCCCTGGTACGCCTTTTACTGGTTCTTCAGCAGTTGACTTGAACACCATCCCTATGTCAGCAGTAGAGCGGATTGAGGTATTGACCGATAGCGCCTCAGCTGTTTATGGTGCGGATGCCATTGGTGGTGTTGTTAACATCATCATGAAAAGCGATTACAACGGCACCAAAGTCAAATACAGTCGTGAGCAAGGCTCACATGGTGATGAAAACACCAATGCTGTGAAAGTGACTTATGGCGCCTCAGATAAGGACTCTAGCCTAGTATTCTCCCTCGATTGGCAGCGTAAGGACCCTGTGTATGCTGCGAATCGCGACTACTCGAAGTCAAGTTTCACTAACGATAAGCCGGCTATTTCTTCAACTAGCGGTATCAGTGCGGGTGGTAATACCGGATTTAACACCGAGTTTACCGAGTCTTTCCTAGTCGATGACTGTTCGCGAGACGGATTTGTGATCGTTAAGGATGCATTTGGCACTTCTGGTGACGTGTGTGGTTATGATTACACCAGCTCTGCTGCTATCACGATGGGATCTGAGCGCTTCTCCACTTTTATGAATGCGCGCCAGAATATTGGTGAAACCCATACTCTGTTTTTAGAAAATCGCATCAGTAAAATGGAAACTTTCGGTCGATTTGCACCAGCCGTTGGTTTCTTCCGTATTGCTGAGGATGCGCCGCTGAACGACCGTGGCGAAGCTTATGACTTGTTCCACCGCTTTACAGCGCATGGTCCTCGTGACGACAGTACGACGGCTATTCAGTTTGATACCACTGTTGGTATTGAAGGCCAAATATTCGATACAGGTATCAACTATAGTGTGGCTGCTCAGCAGTACAACTATGACGCTAACGAAGAGGGTCGGACCTATATCATCAAGTCTGAGATTGAGCGCTTGGTGGCGGATGGTGAGTATGACTTCCTGAATCCGAGTAGCGAAGACAACCGTGACGCTGTGAACAAGAGTGCGGCGACACTGTCTCGTGATCTGGCCACTGACTATTACGCCTTCATGGTTAACTTCGATGGTGAGTTGGACTTTGGCTTAAGCTCAAACGTAGGTTGGGCGGTTGGTATCGAAACCGCACGAGAAGAGTATCGTGACTTGTATGATACTCAACGCGAAGCTCAGAACATCATCGGCTCTGCTGGTAACTCTGCTTCTGGTGATCGTGATCGCTGGGCGGCCTATGGTGAAATGTTCCTGCCGATTACTTACGAGTTTGATGTAACTGTTGCTGCTCGCTTTGACGACTACAGCGACTTTGACTCTCAGTTGTCTCCGCAAATTGCATTGCGATATTCGCCATTTGAGCGCCTGACTTTGCGTGCTTCTGCTGGTCAAGGGTTTAAAGCCCCAAACCTGACGGACATCTACTCGAAGCCTGCGCAATCATTTGAAAACTTCAAAGATACCACTCGTTGTGCAGCACAGGGCATTTCTGATGATGACTGTGAAACAGCCCAGTACGAAGTTTACCAAACGGGTAACCCTGAGCTGGAGGCAGAAACTTCAACCTCGATCAACTTTGGTATATTTGCTGAGCCAGTTGATAACCTGATGGTTAGTTTGGACTGGTACCAGGTGAAAGTAGACGATGTGATCGCTAGCCTCAGCGAGCAAGACATCATGACTCTGGAGCAATCTGGTAGCTTGCCAGCTGGTATTATTGTTAACCGTAACCCTAGTGAAAATGGCGTTCCGGGTACACTGTTGCGTTGTGTAACAGGCAATCCCCCAGAGTGTGGTTTGATCAACGCCGTGGCCAACCTGAACAGCCAAGAAGTTAGCGGTATGGACTTGCGTGTTCAGTACAGCCTCGATACCAACTTTGGTATCTTTAACCCTGAGTTGCAGGTGGCAAAACTACGCACCTATACAGAAGAAACCCCTTTCGCAACACTGCGTCGCGTTGGTACAGCAACCAGCTCAACGGGCTATCCTGAGTTTCGCGCCAGTGCAACCATGGGCTATTCCTACGGCGCTATTGATGCCAACTGGGTATACAACTACACCGACGGTGTAGAGACGTCGACTGGTGATAAGTACGACGCTTGGGGTATGCACACTGTAAACGTTGTTTGGAATGCAATGAGCAACGCCAAAGTATCCTTCGGTATTCGTAACGTGACAGATGAAGATCCATCTATCGCTGGCGACAACTGGGATGCATCCCGTGAGATTGCGCTGAGTCTCTATGACACGGCAGGTCGCACGTTCTTAGGTTCTGTTGAATACGAGTTCTAATTAAATAACTCCTATTGAGCACACTAAAGCGGATACGTTTAACGTATCCGCTTTTTTTGTATCTCTACGTTATGTCTTCGCTGCTGCTTAGGTGCCTGTATTGGCGAACGATTAAGAGTTTAAAAGTTGGCTATTTGAATATGGCCATGTCACTGCATTGCTGGTAGTAGTTGCTCATCTGTCACCGAGCTCTGGCTGTTTAATTCTGATTCTTCCTTTGCTTTTTCTACGGCTATAGGTGCGCTAACTGACTGGGAATGCCACCGCGACGGTGCACACCCTTTCCATTTCTTAAACGCCTTAGAAAAATTCGCCACATTGGCATAGCCCAACCGTTGCGCGATGTCGCTTACTGAGAGCTGGCCTTGATTTAGCCATTGGCAAGCGAGGCGCAAGCGCAGATCGCTCAGCAACTCCTGATAACAGCATTGGCAATCTTGTAAGCGGCGTTTGAACGTGCGCTCCGATAGCAATAAGCGCTGCGCGATGTGTTGCTGTAAAGGCGGATTGGTCAGGTTGGCTCGCAGGGCATTTAGAGTTTTTTCGACCACCACACGAGCCGGCGTCAGCGGTGCATTGGCGGCAGTGTTGGATGATGGCAGCGCCTCTGTGCCGAGCTGCATTTGCCATGGCCAAAACGGTGCGGTGTTCGACAGCGCCAGGTTGTCGCTAGCAAACTCGATGGGCAGTGGTATATAGAGGGCATACAGATGGGCGTGGGCCGGTTTGGCAAATGGCAAATGCAGCACCAGCTGATCGTGATCGCGACTGATTGGGTAGCGGCTATGGGTGTACGCCAGCAGCAGCTCCGTTAGACCACACGGATCGTTGACGGCTAAGCGCCAGTGCCATTGCACTGTTTGGGCTTGTATCTCAAAGCGCCAAAGTTGTTCTAGCGGAGAGCTGCGCGGCAGTCGTTGTGGCGTTTCTAAGCCATGTTGTAGACCCAGCAGCATGCCAAACTCCAACATTAATGCCGGGTTACCGGTCAAATCTTGTGCTTGGCGGAGCAAGGCGACTAAATCGTTCCAGTTGGGCGGTTGATGGGCGCTTCCGAGCCAGTCTTGAAGTTTCGGCAGTTGCTTATGCGGTTGGCGAATGCCATTGCGAGCCAGCACCGTCAAAGCCAGATGCAAGGTTTCTCGTGGGCAGTGAGTGGCATCCATGGTTGCGCACCTGAGTTGAGCTAGAGCTTTTACTCTAATGGCTTGCCTGACAAGATCAATGTCAGATCTGGCGAGTTTCCTCCGCTCTCCGGCATAAATAGACCTGCAAAGTCGATCACTTTCGTCGTTTTCTGTGTGCAACAGTACGTTGATGTTGACCCTCTGCCACAGCTGTGGCCAGATATGTTTTCAGTGTAAACATTTCTGTACTCCGGCTGATAAGAGGAACAACAATGAAAGCCCGGTGGATCGTTTCTGTTTTTTGTAGCTTGCTGGCAACCATGGCCATGGCGCAGCCTGCGGTGGTGGTCGAGACGCAACGCCTCGCTGCTGAATCTTATGCCCAAACCGTGCGCATCAGCGGCGTGTTGGAAAACCAGTCAGAGCAAACCCTCGCGTTTAAGGTGCCAGGTTTGGTGCGCAAAGTCCGGGTGGAAGAGGGCAGTGAGGTAAAGGCTGGGCAAGTGTTGGCGGCGTTGGACCTAGAAGAAATCGATGCTCAGGTCGACAAAGCGCAGTCGGTATTGGCCAATGCCGAGCGGCAATTAAAGCGTTTTCGCTCATTGCAGGGCAGCAATGCATTATCCATCGAGCGCTTGCAACAGGCGGAAACTCAAGTCGAAGTGGCACGTTCTGATCTAACCGTAGCGCGCTTTAATCAACGCCACGCGGTGATTCGTGCCCCTGCCGACGGTCGTGTACTTAAGCGCTTTATCGAACCCAATGAAATGGCCGCCGTGGGCGCGCCCATGTTTGCCTTTGCGGCCCATACCGATGGCTGGGTGTTATCGGCCGGCGTGACCGACCGCGATGTGGTGCGTTTGCAGCCTGGCGATGCGGCTGAACTGCAGTTTGATGCCTTTCCTGCCAAGCGCTGGCCGGCAGTGGTCAGTGAAATGGCCGGTCGTGCCGACGCATCGCACACCTATCGGGTGGCATTGCGGTTAACCACAGATTCGCCGCAATTATTAGCCGGCCTGGTGGGTCACGCTGTAATTACGCCCAAGCAAACTCAGACCGCCACACGTTTACCGCTAACGGCCATGGTGCGCGGTCATCACGGCGAGGTGGAGTTTTTTGTCGCGCAAAATCAGCAAGCGCAACTGCGGCGTTTGCCGCTGGTGGCGTTAGAGGATAACGGTGTGTGGGTGAGCGGCTTGGCAGACGATGCCGATGTGATCGTACGCGGGGCGCAATATTTACGCGATGGCGTTGCCATTCGCCAGCAGGACTGAGGCGCGTATGCAATTACCAGAACTCGCCGTGCGCAATCACCAGTTTACTTGGGTGATGTTTTTACTGTTGCTGTTATTGGGCGTGGTGTCTTTTTTCACCATGCCAAGGTCAGAAGACCCACAGTTCGATTTTTCTGCTGCCGTGATTAAGGTGGTCAACCCTGGCACCATACCCCTCGATATGGAAAAGCTGGTGGCCGATCCCATTGAGGCTGCTATTAATGAACTGGACGATTTGCGCGTCATTAAAACCAGCATTGAAGATGGTTTGGTGGTGATTCGCGTTGAGTTTTTATACGGCACCGACCCAGACGATAAATACGACGATGTGGTGGCTGCGGTGGCGCGGGTACGCGAACAACTGCCCGACAGCATTGTGGATTTAGACATAGATAAAATATCGCCGGCCGATGTCAGTATTTTGCAGCTGGCATTAACCGGTGAAAAAGCGGGTTATCGTGAACTGCAGCGTCACGCAGAAGCGTTGGAGCAGCGCTTGGAGCGGGTGGCTGGTGTCAAGCGTGTCGATATTGCCGCGCTGCCTGCCTTAGAAGTGCAAGTTCAGGCCGACCAGCGCAGCTTAAATGCGCTAGGACTGAGCGTAAATGACGTTATAAACGCCGTATCGCAAGCCGCAGGCAATGTGCCCGGTGGCCATGTGAATGCCGGCAGCCGGCGTTTTACTGTACGTACCAGCGGTGATTTTGACTCGCTGCAGCAAATTCGCGATACCCCGCTCAGTGCCCGTGATGGTCGCGTGATCTATGTTCGCGATTTAGCCACAGTGCGTTTAACCGAAGGCTTGCCCAGCTACCGTGCTCGCTTTAATGGCGAAAAAGCGGTGTTTTTATCCCTGGTGCAGCGCAAAGGTACGCAAATATTTCAAGTCATGAAATCGGTGAATACCGTCTTGGAGGATTATCAATCACGCCTGCCGCAGCATATTCAGTTGCAGCGAGTGATGGATCAAAGCGTCAGCGTTGAGCGCCAAATCAGCGGCTTTTTTGATAATTTAAATCAGGGGCTGGTATTGGTCGCCATTTTGGCGTTATTGGTGTTGGGCTGGCGACCGGCCTTAGTGGTGGTGGCGGCGATTCCACTGTCGATTTTTATTGCCATCGGTTGGGTCGACTTTAGCGGTTTTGGTTTGCAGCAAATGTCGATTGTGGGGCTGGTCATTGCGCTGGGTTTATTGGTCGATAATGCCATTGTGGTGGTTGAAAACGTGTCGCGTCATTTGCGCGATGGCGACTCTACCAGCGAAGCGGCGATTGAAGGCAGTCGCCAGGTGGCGTGGGCCGTCACCAGTGGCACCCTCACTACAGTGTTGGCGTTTTTGCCCATGCTGATGCTGCAAAATGGCTCGGGTACCTTTATGCGCGCCATGCCGGTAACGGTCACGCTGACGTTGTTCGCCTCTTTGTTGATTGCTTTGATGTTAACGCCACTGTTGGCCAGCAAGATTGCTCGTGCCTCCATGCCGGTGCCGAAGGCGCAGCAGTGGTTGGAGTGCTTTGCTGCCGGTGGCTATCAGCGCGGTTTGCAGCGTGCACTCAATAACCCAGTCAAGGTTATGTTGGTGTCTGTGGTGTTGTTGGTGGCCAGTTTGAGTTTGTTCCCTGTGATTGGTGTGAGCTTATTTCCCAAAGCGGAAAAACCCATGATTCTGGTAAATGTCGATATGCCAGAGGGCACCAGCTTTGCGGAAACTCAGCGCGTCGCCGATCAGGTGGAAGCCATCGTGCAACAACAAGACTTAGTGGTGGATATTGCGCAAAATGTTGGTCGCGGTAATCCACGCATTTATTACAACATTATGCCCACTCGGCAAACCGTTAATTTTGCTCAGCTGTTTGTCACTTTAGAAACCGGCTCACTCGATCAAGTCGAGCCTTTGGTGGTGCGCTTGCGTGAGCAACTCAATGGCATTGCCGGCGCTCATATTTTGGTGAAAGAGTTTCTGCAAGGCCCACCGATCGAAGCGCCGGTTTCCGTGCGTGTGATTGGCGAAGAGTTGGCGCAGCTGCAAAGGGTCTCGCGCGACATCGCCGATATTATGGATGCCACGTCTGGCATTATTGGTGTCGATAATCCTGTGGGTAAAGATAAGGTCGATTTGCACGTCGATATTAATCGCGATAAAGCCGCCATGCTGGGCATACCGCTGAGCGTCATAGACCAAACCGTGCGCACGGCACTGGTGGGCAGTCAAATGGGAACGTTTCGGGATGATGAAGGTGAAGAGTTTGCGTTAACCCTGCGTTTTGCCGAATTTCCGCAGCCGCAGCTGGCCACTTTTGACTCCATTTATTTGCCAGCGGCTAATGGCCAACTGGTGCCGTTAAGGCAAGTCGCTAATATTGAACTGCAAACCGGCATTGCTCGTTTTCAGCATTACAACACAGAGCGCATGGCGCGAGTCACCGCCGATGTATTGCCTGGCTACACCACAGAGGCGGTCACTAACAGTGTGATCGAACGCTTGCAGCAATACGATTGGCCAGAAGGCATGCGCTTTTCGATTGGTGGTGAGCAAGAAAACCGCAAAGAAGCCTTTGGTGGCATGGCGCAAGCTTTGTTATTGACTGTATTCGGTATTTTTGCGGTGCTGGTGCTGCAATTTCGCAGCTTTGTGCAACCGCTTATTGTGTTTGCTGCCATTCCGTTTGCGCTTATCGGTGCTTTGTTAGCGCTGTTTATCACCGGTTATACCTTCAGTTTTACCGCCTTTATCGGTTTGACCTCGCTGGTGGGAATTGTGGTCAATAACTCGATTATTTTGGTTGATTACGCCAATCAAATGCGTAACAACGGTATGGAAAAATTGGAGGCCATTGCCGCGGCGGCGCGCACGCGTTTTGTGCCGATTGTGCTCACCACCCTGACCACCGTTGGTGGTTTGTTACCGCTGACGTTGGCCGGCTCCAGTATGTGGTCGCCCATGGGCTGGGCCATTATTGGCGGCTTGCTGGTATCGACCCTGTTGACCTTAATTGTGGTGCCGGTGCTGTATCAATTATTAGGGCGAATGAATCAGGGAGTCTCTGAATAACTCGGTGCTCGTTCTGGATCGCCTCAAGGTCATGAAGCTGGCTTATCGCTCTAGCCAGCGACTCTAGCTGGCTATACACCGAGGGACGAACACCGAGGGCAAACACCGGCGCACAGAGCCAACATTCTACTGCTACATTTTTTAACGGGTGGCGCTGGTGGGGCCACTAAGCTGGCTTGCATGGCAGCGCACTCGTTAATTCAAGCGCCTGAGGACAGCGGTGAATTAAAGCATTACTATGCGCGCCCTTCACTTGAGGTAACCCGAGTTATGTTTGCAGAGTTTTTCGCCACTTATCTAAGCAGTACCGTGCGCTTTGTCTTTCTGCTGGCGCCATTCTTTGTGGTGACCATGTTTCTGGCCCTGACGCGCGGCCAGCCGGCGGTGGAGAAAAACTCCATTATTCGCCGAGCGACGTTGGCGGCCTTGGTGTTGGGGCTGGTGTTGTTCTTTGCCGGCCCGGTGTTGTTTAACGCCATTGGCATCACGCTGAACTCGTTTCGCATTGGCGCTGGTTCGTTGCTGTTTTTAACGGCAATCAGCTTGGTGAACAGCGGCACGCGTAACCATGCTACCGGCTTGCCGCAAGAGGACCGTGATGATATCGCGGTGGTGCCCATGGCGATTCCGGTGATTATTGGCCCAGCCACCATTGGTGCCATCCTAGTGTATGGCGCTGAACTTAAGTCTGTGCCGGAGGTGGCGGGCGGTGTTCTGGGCTTGGTAACGGGCCTGGCCTTGCTGGCGCTGCTGCTGTATCTCTCTGGTTACTTGGAGCGCATTTTGGGCAAGACCGGGCTTAACATTTTGTCCAAGATCAGCGGTTTGATTCTGTCTGCCATGGCGGCGGAGATCGTGCTGACGGGCATTGCCGGTTTTGTTAAGTCGGCGGGGCTGGCGTAACTGGCCAAGCCCTTGTCGCAAACCCATATCATCGTGAAGCATCGTCCGTTAGCCACTGGCGCCGTGATACTTGCTATCAGCAAGGTAATGACTCTCTGTTCTTGCCTTGCGATGGTGCTGTAGGCCAATCAGCAGCAGCGGTACCACGATCATCAAACTGCCCAGCACAAACCAGGCGTCTGGCACCTCGCCAAACCATAGCCAGCCAATCGCTACCGCCCAAATTAGACCCGTGTATTCGGCGCTGGTGACCTGATTGGCGTCTACTTGCTTGTACGCCAGTAGCACAGTGACGTTGTAACCCAGAATAAACAGTGCCGAGCCTAGGGCGCTGATCAAAATGGAGGCATCCCACTGAGCGCCCTCCCATAGCATGAGTACCGCAGTGGCTGGCAGCACCAGCAAATAAGTCAAAAACAGTTTGTGCACCGTGCTCTGCTCGCTGGGCAGTTTGCGCACCGTTAGGGCATTGATGGCTAACGCTGCTGCAGAGCCTAAGGCGGCAATGGCGCCCCAATTAAAGGCTGCTGGGCGGAGAATCACGATGATGCCAACAAAGCCAAACACCACTGCGAGCACGCTGAGCGCTGTGAGTCGCTCACGAAATACCACCACCGACAGCACCATCACCAGCACCGGCGCGGCGTAAAAAACGGCATTGGCGGTGGCCAGTGGCAATGACCCCAGCGCAATCACCATGCACAGGATGCCGCCGAGATGAATATGGGCGCGCACACAGTGCAAGCGTGCGCCTTCGAACAATTTACGACGATCGATTCGCTTCGCCAAAGGCAACAGCAACAACAGAGTTAGCGCACAGCGCAGAAAGGCAAACTGAAAAATTGGCGCATCGGGCTCCAACAGTTTGATAAACACGTCGGAAACTAGGGCCAAGGCATTGCCGATGATTAACAACAAAATGGCACTGCTGACGGTCTTGCCAGACATAGGGTTCCTCTGGGGTATGAAGGCGTACGGTTAAGCACGATTAAAGGTGGTGTTCTAAGCCGGGCAGTGTAGGCTTGAACTGTCATTGGATAAAATGATGTTTATTGATCTGGTATTAGGTTTTTAGATAATGAAACTGCCGCCGTTGAAAGCTTTGCCTGTGTTCGAGGCCGTTGCCCGTCTTAATAGCTTTTCGCTCGCAGCCCAGGAGCTGGCGGTGAGCCAAAGTGCCGTCAGTCATCAGATCAAGCAGCTAGAGACTTACTTGGGCGAGGCGCTGTTTTTGCGCAGTGGCCGCCAGCTGACGCTGACGGAGGAAGGCAAGCAATATTTAGAGGCCGTGGGTTCGGCATTGCTGCAAATAGAGCGCGCCAGCGAGCAAATGCTGGGTCGTGAGGAGTCGCGGCTGCGATTGGCGTGCTTTAGCTCCTTTGCGGTGCGTTGGTTGATTCCGCGTCTGCCAGATTTGCAGCGTGCGCTACCCCAGCTGGATCTGGCGCTGGAGATGACCATTCAAAATCCGCAGCTGTCCGATCGGGTGGCGGATTGCTTTATCACCATCGATACCTCGTCACCGGCGTTTAGCTACGAGTTGCTGTACACCGAGCGCTTGTTTCCAGTATGCAGCAGTGATTATTGGCAACGCATTTGCCGCCAACTGCAACTGGACCGCCAAGCCGGTGAGGATCGCGAAGCCCTGGCGCCCGAACAGTTGGCGGCTTTTCCTCTGCTGTCGACGCAAACCATTTTTAATCGCCAGGCCGGCGATTGGCAGGCTTGGTACAAGGTCGTCGATTTAGACGTTCCTGCGACTGCCCGCATGCAGCATTTCAGCCATATGCTGTTGGCGCTGGAGGCCGCTCGCTACCATCAGGGCATTGTGTTGACCAACGACTATATGCTCAGCACCTTGGACGATGCCGATGACTTTGTACGCATCCCGTGCCATCACCTGGTGACGGGAGACAGCTTTCACTTTGCCTGGAAAACCAGCCGCCGACGTGAGCGTGGCATTCAAGCCTTGCGGCGCTGGCTGGTAGATCAGGCCGAGGCCGACGGTCTGCGCTAAGGGCGCATCAGAAAGCCTCTCTTGGCGTGATGCTTGGTTAAAAATCGCCTTGTGTATGGGCTGGTCAAACTATAAGGCTGTATTGGGGTGAGGGCTGGTGTGGGTGTTTTGTGGGCCGGTTGTTACCAAGCCTGCAAGCCCGTATGCCCCCTTGAGGTTATTCCTCACGCTGAGCGAGAGGCTGAAACGTCCATCGAAGCAGTTTCTGCAATGCATTCGCACCAGCCGCTGGGCTCAGAGCTTAAGCTCTGACCCGGTATCAGGCTGTGGTCGCGCTGCACCGCCAAAAGCCCCTGCGGGCACAGCCATTGCCCACTCCGGCGGCCTAAAATCTAGGCGCGAGAGCGCAACGACTTACCTACAGGGCTCAGATCAATACTTGGTTTGTGCAGTTTATGGCTGATTTGGAGCCCGATAAGATACGCTTGTTATATGTCATATGCTCCCCAGTATACTTCTGTGTTTGCGGTGCAATAAAACCCCTCAAATGGGTCTAGTGACAGTATTTTTTCAACCATTTCTTTTGAAGAGCATAAAAAAGAACAGTGACTATCCCAATGTGTAGTAACCAGCAAACTATGGTCGTGAGTGAATATGCAGCCATGAGGTGGAATTTCATCTTGCTCCACTAGATCGTCAATCCAGAGCAGCTTCCTTTCTGTGCCAAACTCATCACCTACCCAAAGCCAATTATGACCAAGCTCTTTGATTGTTTTAAGAAGGCGATTTTCAAGCAACGGGGGAATATCACCTTCCTGTGGATGAATGATATGTTGTTGTTCCAGCTCAACTAGTTTTTTTGCAAACAGCTCGTTTGACAATTCTTTTTTTAAACCACCAATGCTGGTTCTCAAACCTACATCAATATCAGACAAGCTGTTTAGGCCTGAAATCTCGATGATCTCTTGCCAGCTGATGGCATCGCAGCCATTAATGATTTCATGCTTATCAGGCCACATCGACGGACAAAAACGTTCGATATCAATAGTTGTAGGTCTAAGAAACGGATGCAACAGCACATAGACGCAATCAAACTGTCCCTCATAAAAAGAGAGAATCTTTCCATCATAAGGACAAGATGCGAACTTCTCTGGTGTTGGTAATACTCTATTCGTCATGGTATGAGATATCTAAAAAAATTACGGATGTATTTTGGGGTTGCGGGTTTGGTTTGCGGGTTGTCAGGTTTGTGCATCTATCTGTGCAGCCTGTTTTGGCAGTTTCAGCAAGACATTCGCATCAGTAGCTGGGGTCAGAGCTTAAGCTCTGACCCCGTATCTGCTTTTTTCCGCCAAGCCCTAAGCTCTCCTTGAGGTTATCCCTCACGCCGGGCGGGCGAGCTTCCTGCTTTGCGCTGCGCAGGCCGTATCTCCTTCGTTGCCAATGCTGTGGTCGCCGCAACGCCAACAGCCTGCATCCCGGCAGGATGTTGGCTGAGCAGCCCCTGCGGGCACAGCCATTGCCAACTCAGGCGGCCTGCTAAGGCGCGAAAAACCTAGGCGCGAGACCGTGCTTAGAGCAGGGGTAGGTGTCTCATTTGTTTTTCGTTCCAGGTAACCACTTTCATAGATTGAGACGATTAATGCTTAGCTTAGCGGTGAGCGACGAAGGAGTGAATCCTAGGCCCGCCGCGAAGCGGTGAATTTAGGGCCGTATTGCTACAGCGTTTTGTTACAAATCCTTCGAATAAAGGTGAACATAGTCATAGTGGCTGTCAATTCCCTTATCTTCCCAGCCATGCTTTTCATAGTATTGCCTAGCCCTAATGTTCTGTGGCGTAACCCTGAGTGTTGCAGTTTGGCAATCATGTGATCGTAGAATACCTAAAACATGCTCGTGAAGATTCGAAGAATACCCTTTCCCCCGAAATTCAGGACGCAAATAAAACAAATTAACATGCCCATGACCATCTCTATAAGCGAACTCAAGTTGCCCAATCAATTCGCCTTGCAACCAAACATGCCAAAGACCGTCAGGAAATTGTTCGGCATGTTTTTGCAAAGAATTACGGTACGAATCTTCATTCCAATATTGCTTCCAGTCATCCGAATTCGGAAAGCTGGCAACATAGGAGTCTTTTCGAAACTTTGCACAACTATCTATATTACTTTCTAAGTCAATTTTCGTATATCGGAGCATATGATTTGTAACGCCCTAATCAGCCGACGAGATAGTGGTCGGCTGGATTTGATTGTTAGGGTTTAGATACTTTTCCATTGAGAAATTAACTAAGGACGCACCGTTTCTTTGTACTTCATTCTTCTTGACCACAGAGAATCCACGATGCTCGAAGAATGGCTTAGCAATGAGTGATGCTTCAACGTATAACCTCTTAATATTTCTGGATTTTGCTTCCTCAAGCAAATATTCAAACAGGGTGGATGCAACACCCTTTCCCTGAAAATCTGGATGAGTATAAGTGCAATCAATGTGACCATCTGCATCCAATTCTATAAATCCAGCAACACGATTTTCAATTACTGCCATAAACGGCTTTTTTTCGTTTAATCGCTCAGACCAGCGTTCATAATTGATAGGTGTTGGGGCCCAAGCTTCTTTTAGCTCTGGTGAATACACGGATGGATCAATTGCATGAACAGACTGATGAAATAAGTCAGCAATCTCCTTCGCCCTTTCTGATGAGTATGTTTGTATATCCATAGTAGCCCTAACGCCCGGCTTTGGGGCTGACTTGGAGCCGCGCAGCGGCGGAAAGGTCGTCCCAGCCCCGAAGGGGCGACAACAGCCGATTGTTATGTGATTTGCAGGGACGACTAAACACCAGATCTCACCATATCTCTGATTTTCACGGCTTTCTCGAAGTGATCCAGTTTATGGGTTTCAATCCACCACCGGGCCGCCTCCATCAGAACCTCTGGCTGATCGTTTTTATTTTTGAAGAATGCGTAAAACGACAGTCCGACTCCCGTTCCCTTCTGATCGATTTTTTGATTGCATACTTCTAAAATTTTCTCTCTAAGTTCTTTCCTCAAAGCTGCATTCCTATACCGTATTTATCACATAACAGTTTAATAGTGTGCGCGCCTGTTTTTCCAGCTAGAGCCATTCGAGCTATCTCTGCCAACCTATTGATTTGCAACTAGATAGTTTCCTTTCTTTCACATTCCCTCCTGGAAAACGTGCTTGCCTACTATCCACGCCTCGAAGTTCTGGTGCTCAAAAGCTAACTCACTGATTTTTCTGACGTTCAAACTACCACTCTGGGAAAAAACGGGCAAGCCGACGGTTAATGTGCGTCAGTATTTGTCGCTTTTAAACACAAATAAGACATCGTTTTTATTTTCTGAGCGCGGTTTTGCGCCAAGGTTTTCCGCGCCTTAGCAGGCCGCCTGAGTGGGCAATGGCTGTGCCCGCAGGGGCTGCTCAGCCAACATCCTGCCGGGATGCAGGCCAGTGGCTTTGCGGTGACCATGGTCAGATACGGGGTCAGAGCTTAAGCTCTGACCTCAGCTACTGATGCGAATGCCCAGCAGAAGCTACCTCGATGAATGCTTGCCGTCGCTCGCTCGGTTTGAGGGATAACCTCAAGGGGGCACAGTGCTTAGCGGAAAAAGCAGATACGGGTCAGAGCTTAAGCTCTGACCTCAGCTGCTGATGCGAATGCCCAGCAGAAGCTGCTTCGATGGACGCATGCCGTTGCTCGCTCGGCTTGAGGGATAACCTCAAGGGGGCACAGTGCTTAGCGGAAAAAGCAGATACGGGTCAGAGCTTAAGCTCTGACCCCAGCTACTGATGCGAATGCCCAGCAGAAGCTGCCTCGATGAATACTTGCCGTCGCTCGCTCGGCGTGAGGGATAACCTCAAGGAGGGCATAGGGCTAGCGGTGCAAATACAGCAGTCTTGATAAAAAGTGCTTGAGATCGTCGCATCGGCTGCCTTGCTCGAACTCAGGCGAAGGTATTGCACGGCGGCTGTAAGTGTTTAATATCTAAGGACTTTTATATATTTCTCAGGGTTGATGCAAAGCACCCGCTTGGCTGCGTTTCAATAGACATGCCAGCTAAAGCGGCCACCAGGGCGGGTGTATTGAACAACGACTAAGGACTATGTCATGGCAAATCATTCGGCGCCGTTGGTGCCAGCCGAAAAACAGTTGCATGAGCTCACCCTAAAAGCTCTGTTATTAGGTGCATTTCTTTCCATGCTGTTGGCGGCGGCCAACGCTTATATCGGCTTGCTGGTGGGGTTAACTGTCTCTGCTTCTATTCCGGCGGCGGCGGTTTCCATGGGAATACTGCGGTTATTCCCGCGCTCTAATATTCTTGAAAATAATATGGTGCAAACCGCTGCATCGGCGGGTGAGTCGCTGGTGGCGGGTATCATTTTCACCGTGCCGGCATTGGTGTTGATGGGCGCTTGGTCAGAATACTCTTATTGGCCGTTGGTCAGTGTCGCGGTGTTGGGGGGTGTAATGGGGGTGGCGTT
Source organism: Bacterioplanes sanyensis (assembly GCF_014652515.1). Classification (GTDB taxonomy): domain Bacteria; phylum Pseudomonadota; class Gammaproteobacteria; order Pseudomonadales; family Oceanobacteraceae; genus Bacterioplanes; species Bacterioplanes sanyensis. The sequence continues at coordinate 325,950 of NZ_BMYY01000001.1, forward strand.
TACCATTCCATTGCGCCGTGCATTGATTGTTGAGGCCAAACTGAAGTTTCCTGAAGGGGTGGCCACGGCGGAAGTATTAAAAACCGGTGGCATCGAAACTAAGCCAGAAGCAACCGCAGACAATAACGACGCGGGCAGCCAGGGCTTTAAAAAATTATTACTGGCGGCTGGGCTCGGGGCAGTTTTTAAGGCGTTAGAGTCGGGTTTTGGCGTGATTGCTGGCGGTGTTGCCAATGTGTCGGCCTGGTTATCTGGACGTTTTTTGTTTATGGGCGACATTGCCTTGTCTCCCGCCTTGGTGGGCGTTGGTTACATTGTTGGGCTCAATGTCGCTTTTTTGGTGTTCTTGGGCGGTGTTATTGGCACCTTGATCGGAGTGCCTTTGAATTGGCTGTTGAACGGTGATGCATTGCTTCAAACGGTGGGTATTTCTTCTGATTTGGCCGCGTCCGACTACAGCTTAGAGCAGTGGCAGGCGATCGCGTCACAGACTTGGTCTGACAACCGGCGCATTGGCGTTGGGGCGATGATCATCGGCGGTATTTGGTCGCTGATTGCGCTGTTAAAACCCCTGATGGCGGGTATTAAAGCCAGTTTTGCTGCCTATAAAGCATTCGGCTCCAGTGAAGGCAAGGTGCTGCGCACGGAATTGGATACACCGATTCCCTATGTGTTGGCGGTGGCCTTGGTGAGCACCATTCCGTTATTTTTGGTGTTTTATACCGGGTTGGCCGAATACCCAGACCGGCTGGGTATTTCGCTGTTTATGACGGCGCTTATGTTGGTATTTGGCTTTGTTTTTGCCTCCGTGGCGGGCTACATGGCAGGGTTGGTCGGCTCTTCCAACAACCCGATTTCGGGCGTCACCATTGCCACCGTTATTATTTCATCGTTGATTTTATTGCAGCTTATGGGCGGTGACGGCATTGCTGGACGCTTAGGCCCAGTGGCGGTGATTTATCTGGCGGCTTTAATTTGCTCTGCCGCAGCCATTGCCGGCGACAATATGCAGGATTTGAAATGCGGCCATATTCTTGGAGCAACGCCCTGGCGTCAGCAGCTGTTTCAAGTCGTTGGCGTGGTCGCGGCGGCCTTTGTGATTCCTTTGGTGCTGCAGGTGTTGGATGCAGGCTATGGCATTGGTCGCCCAAGCCCGGTGGGTACGTCGGAGTCCTTTTTATCCGCGCCGCAGGCTGGGCTGATGAAAGACTTATCGACGGGCATATTTGGCGCTGGCATTGAGTGGCAGTTTATTTATATGGGCTTTGCTTTAGCCGTAGTTTTGATTGTGCTGGATAAAATTCAAGAGCGGCGAGGGTCGTCGTTCCGCTTTCCAGTACTGGCGGTTGCCGTCGGCATTTATTTGCCCTTGGGTCTGTCGGTGCCGATTTTTATTGGTGGACTGTTGGCGCACTATGTACACAAACGCAGCGCGCAGGCATCAGCCGCCGTGCAGAAGCGTCGCCAAAACTCAGGCTTACTGGTGGCTTCTGGTTTAATCACGGGTGAGGCATTGATGGGCGTATTGATTGCGGTGATCGCCGCCTTTGTGATGCCGCTGCCAACACCGTTGGCCATCGCGCCTTATGCTGGGTTGGCGGCCATGGCGTTTGTGATTGCTTATCAGTATCGCCAAACGATGAAAACTCAATAGCCGCTGGTGGATCACAGCCACTGCCTGGCTGTGACCTAAATAGCTTGCTCTGGGGCGAGTCGTGCGGGTATGCAATTGCTCAAACTGGAGTGTCTTATCGAGCACTAACTTAAAATAACGCCAGCCGCCAAAGCTAAAAATACCGCTGACACACCGTATTCACCCATGGCGCGTTGGCTTGAGGTTGGAGCGAGTTGGCGTTGCAGGCGGCTTGCGCCAACGACGATTACGGCATCCGTGAGTGACATAATGACATTGGCCAGCGTGCCGATTAAAAATAACATCGCTACCGGGTGCTCGCTGCTGGTTGGTAAGAACTGAGGAATAAACGCCAAATAGAATAATGAGCTTTTGGGGTTTAATACTTCCACCGTGACGCTTTCACGAAAGGAGGCGGCGTGTATCTCAGCGCTATCAGACGGCGGCGGCTTAACGTGCAGCCAGTACAGCTGGCGTGGCAGGGAAACTCTGAGTAATTCGGTGCCCGCTCTGGGTCGCCAGAGGGCTCAGAATCACGAAGCCGGTTTGCCGCTATAGCCGGCTACAGCAAAAATCGGCGACACAGAGTTGGAGCTCTCTGGCGATCCCCGCAGGGCGCGGGCGGCAGGCGTCCATAACATCGTTGTCGATGTTGAAAAGGGTTGGCCATTTCCTGCCATCGTCGCCTTGTTCTGAAAGCCTGCTGCACTCGCGCAGAGCTGTGCAGAGTTATTCAGAGTTTCCCTTAATAAATAAAATACCCAGCACCGGCGTAGCGCAAATACTTAAACAGCTCGGGTTGCGTCAGTAAAAAGCTTGCCGCGCCACTGGCGGCAATGACGACATGCAGCTGCGAGCCGCAAAAAATGCCTGCCACTGTGCGCAGGCCCGCAGCTCGGCCTTCTTTAAGTGTGCGCGAGACGGTGTACAGCATGGCAGGCCCTGGCACCAAGGAAAAAACCAGGCAGGAGAGAATAAATAACCAAGCGCTGTCCATGGGGCGTCTCGAATAGCAAGAAAGCGTCCACAGTAGCAGAAATGCGCTTGCAGAAGTAGAAGCCCCGCAGCGCTGGCTGCGGGGCAGAGCCTAGGAGGCCTTGGACTGCTGTTTAGCGATTTGTTTGCCGGTCACTGTTAAGGTGACTTTTTGGTGATGACCGCTGGGATGGCTGGGCTCCAGTGTGCCCTGGCCGAGGAACTCGTAGGCATCGTCTTCAGTGTGGTCAAACTCGGCTAAATAGTAGCTGGGGCCTTTGTCATAAGGGTGATCAAAGCGGCATCGCATGACCGTATTGATAGGCTTGATATCGTCCAAGACATAGTATTCCACCCACCCCTCTGGGCCAATCATGGCCCCCGAGCGATTACAGACGGTAAAGGTAACGGAACCTTGGGCGGGTATTCGCTCTGGGAAAAAATGATGGCCTTCTTCGTCCGAGTGAGGATTAGGTTTGCCGTCAAATTTACCGTGCTTATCCTTGGCACTTTTGAACGCCCAATCAAAATTGGTATGGTTGACGAGGGTGATTACTGCACTTCTTGCACTCATAGCGACCTCCTAGTCTAGAGCCTCTAACTCTGTTGGTATCCATCTAGGATCATCAGCGGCTCTCTACATGGTTTAAAAATTCAACACTGGCAAGCACAGCGCTTTGATGCCAGTACCCCTCTCGCTTTTGATGAGGTGCTTTAGGAATAGAGGGTAGATGTTCGTTTGTCGCCAAAACTGTGTGACCTTGGGTAACTTATAGCGATTGGTTAAATCTGAGTTTTGTTTTGATGACGTTCGGTAATGAGCAAAAGGATGGCGGGTCAAGAGGAAAGCTGCCACGCTCAGATTTCGAGGGGCAGGGATGGATGTCGGGCTCTTTCGTTCTCTGGTTTGTGCATCTGTATGTGCAGTCCAACCAGCTTTTGCAGTTTTTTCGGCTTACAGTTTACCAACCCGCACGACCCTATGCCCTCCTTGAGGGATCTTATCCCTCACGCCGGGCGGGCGAACTCCCTGCTTTGCGCTGCACAGGCCGTGATTCCTGAGTTACCAATGCTGTGGTCGCCGCACCGCCAACAGCCTGCATCCCGGCAGGATGTTGGCTGGTGCTGCCATCCGGGCAGCCCCTGCGGGCACAGCCATTGCCAACTCAGGCGGCCTGCTAAGGCGCGGAAAACCTAGGCGCGAGACCGATAGTTTAGCGACTTGGTCTAGGAAGTCGGGTGGGTGTCTGCTTTGTGCTGTCAGACTCATTTGATAGTGGTGCGCCCACCTCTTCACTCAACTCTGATATAACGTCTTCACTGCCAGCTAATTTTGTTACTTCTTGTCCAAATTTTTCAGCTTTACTTTTAGTGCTGACCACACCACTTAGCAATACTACACTTGCTACTACAGTAGATATATTTTTAAGAGCTAACTCTTTAGAGGCCGATCTATCTTTAGTCGCACTCATAAACTCTTTCAAATTTTTCATCTACTCCTCCGATTGCTTTGATGAACGATAGAATGCTTTGAATATATGTGTAAAAGAATCCACTATCATATCTACAATCTTTTCCTTATCTTCGTCAGATAAATTATTCCACAAGCTCAAAAGCCATCTAAAAAAATAAGAATTTTAACAAACATAATTCATCCTTTTTGTGTTCTCACAGATAGGCATAACGCCCGCAACAGCAGAAGTTTAGGAGCGCAAGCGAGTAAATTTTCCGACTGCTTGCGCTTGTTAGGCGATTTACTGGTTTGGTATTTGAACGTAGATCATATCATCGTCTTGCTCTTCAATAGTGATCATTAACTCGTTGCCATTATCCAAGGTCGCAGTTGCTTTATAGAAACCTGCTGTTACTTCCTTATCAATGGTGACATCCATACATTTAGCCGAACCGTAAAGCTGTTGTTTGATAATATCTGTGACTATTGGGCAAGCAGCTTCCTCAATCGCAGCCTCTGCTCCTCCAATATCAAGCATGATTGATAGAATGAACGCTGCAACCCAAGCACCAAAGTAGTGTTTTTTATGGTTAAGCAAGGTTGCTCGCTTCCATATATATACTGGCACAATAAATACTGACCAATGCTCTGGTGCAGCATGACCTGCCGCTTTCAATTTTTTCTCGTCAAGAATACAGAGCGCAATATTTGCAATTATTGATGGGAGAAATAGAACAGTTCCTACGATCAAATCAATGAACACCCCAATGATTGGAACTGTTACCAATATCCACATAAATTTATTGTCGATATCTTCTCCTGCCAAAGGAGGAGGTGTGGTGCTTTCACGCGCACCAAAAAACTCCGATAGCAAAGTTTCGCTGGCATGAACCCAGTCACCTTCACCTGGCCAAACTTTAGTCGATGGAGTTACTTTCCCATCGCTAATAGCGCCCTTCATTTCATCTATTGTTAATGGGCCCACTTGAGCCCCACCTTCAACGTAGTGCCATGTTGTCATTTTTAGCTCTCCATGCCCTTTTGATTGGTAGGATCAGGCGTAGGGCAAAACCGCCTAACGCCGCCAGCAGGCGCGCCGCATTTTGGCGTCGCACTGCCTGGTCTTGTTAACACTTACTTTTGCAGATAACTAAGCCACTGGTTTAATGAGATGAATTTGTTAGCTGCCTGCTTCAACTCATAAGCCGCGTGATCCCAAAAGACGACCACGACTCTATACCCTTCGGATTTTAGATCTTCGATGACTGGCACGTAGTCTTTATCTCCGGCGACTAATACTATTTCGGAGTCGTCTTTATTTACTTTGGTATATGCATCCTTGGTAATGGCGTGAGCGATGGCAACATCAACTTTCTTTTCCTTACCTGCTGCATTACGGTCGTATGTAACAACTTCAAAACCTTTGCTCTCTACCATGGCCCAGAAACTGTCCGATGGTGGTGGCGACCCCCAAAGTTTAGCGCATCCTACTTGGCGGTCATCCTCGCCGCAGAGATACTCATAAAGTTTGCCGTAGTCGAGTTTGTAGTTGAAGTTAAATACTCGCCGATCAATAGCATCATTTAAATCGGCGGCCATCCCTTCTTCAACGGCTGAAACCCGTTGAGCCTCAATGAATACATTTGAATTATCTACGTATGTGTACGAAAGCATCCTTTTTCCTATGTGATAGTGGTTTGGGTTTGAGTGTTAACAGTTTAATAATGTACGTGCCTGTTTTTCCAGCTAGAACCATTCGAGCTATCTCTGCCAACCTATTGATTGGCAACTGAATGCCTTCCTTTCTTTCACACTTCCTCCTGAACAAAGTCCTTGCCCTCCATCCACGCCTCAAAGCCTAGGCGCGCACATACGAACCGATTGATTGTTTTGTCACTTAAGCTACCATCCTGTGAAAATACAGGCAAGCCGACTGGTAGTGTGCGTCGCTGTTTGTCGCTTTTAAACACAAATAAGGCATCGTCTTTATTCTCTGAGGGCGGTGTTGCGCCAAGGTTTTCCGCGCCTTAGCAGGCCGCCTGAGTTGGCAATGGCTGTGCCCGCAGGGGCTGCTCAGTCAACATCCTGCCGGGATGCAGGCTGTTGGCGTTGCGGCGACCACAGCATTGGCAGCTCAGGATTCACGGCCTGTGCAGCGCAAGGCAGGGAGCTCGCCCGCCCGGCGTGAGGGATAACCTCAAGGAGGGCATAGGATTTAGCGGAAAAGCAGATACTGGGTCAGAGCTTAAGCTCTGACCCCAGCGACTGATGCAAATGCCTTGCAGAAACTGCTTTGATGGGCGCTTTTCGTCGCTCGTTCGGCGTGAGGGATAAAGGGCATAGGGCTTGGCGGAAAAGAATGGCATTCGCAGAACACCCACTCCAGTCACACAACTTACCCCTGAGTCCTGCTGGCCAAGCAAAGCAAGACGCTGGCCGTGCAATCGCCGTGCGCTTGATGGTCTTTAACCTTTACGTTTAACTGCTTTTTCGGTTACTGCGGCTTGCGTTTGATGCTGTGGCGCTGCGGCTCGGCGGTGGCTGGGTCTTCCGGCCAATAATGCTTGGGGTAGCGGCCACGCATGTCTTTGCGTACCTCGCTGTAGCTGCCGTGCCAAAAGCCGGGCAAATCGGCGGTAATTTGTATCGGCCGCTGTGCCGGTGACAGCAACTCAATGCTGAGCGGTTGTCGTTGCTGGCCGATGCAGGGGTGCTGTTGGCAGCCCAAAAACTCTTGTAAGCGGGCGCTCACTCTGGGTGGGTGCTGGCCATAATCAATGCTGAGTGCATTGCCCGCTGGGCTTTGCCATTTCTCCGGTAGCTGCTGCTCTAATGTTTGTTGTTGCTGCCAGTCCAGTTGTTGCAATAGCAACTGATGCAGGTTGAGTTGCTGCAGCTGGCGCTGATGACGAAAGCTTGCCACATGGGGCAGTAGCCATTGCTGGCGGCGTTTGAGCAGTGCTTCATCATCACACTCAGGCCAGTTTTCGCCCTGATCTTGTCTCATTCGTTGCATGCGCTGCTGCAACTGCCGCGCGCGCGGGTCCCAGGGCAAATCGCCAAGGCCGCGGCTGGCAAAAAAGCTGTCCCAGGCGTTGTGCCATTGCTCGTCGCTGAGTTTTTGTAAGCGCTGCTGCTGCAGTACTAAAGCACCGAGGCAAGTTTTCTCCAGCGCTTGCAGTTGCCCTTGCTCATTCCAGTCAATATCAATGCGGCTATGGGGCTTGAGCCCTGGCTGTTGTTGCAACCAGGCGGCGCCAGGTAAAGCCATGGCCAGCTCAATGCGCGCCGTTTGTTGGCCTCCTAGCTGCACGGGCAGCAGCCAATCGTGCTGCTGCAGATGTGAATCTGGCCCGAGCTCGGCACCACTGCCATTGGCCATCAATACCCCCAGCCCTTGGCTGCGGCGTTTGGCGATGCGATCGGGAAAGGTGAGGCACAGCAGCGCTGCCAGATCGAGGGGCTCGGTGTCAGTGTGCTCGGTGTTCTGGATAGCGGCCAATGTTTGCTGCCAGCGCTTGGCAAGGGGGGCAATGCGTTTGCGCCATAACGGTTGCTGGCGGGCATACAGCAGCTCACGCTCTAGGTCGTCACTGCGGCGTTGCTTCATTGGCCACTGCTGTAAATAGGCAGCCAGTTCACAGGCCAGTTGGGCGCTGCCATGCTGGGCTGCGATCACTAAGGCATGACTCCAGCGCGGCTCTAACCCCAGTTGTGCGCAGCGCTGGCCGTGAGCTGTTAGCTGGCCGCCGTCATTGCAAATATCCAGTTGCTGCAATAGTGCCATGCCTTGCTTGAGCAGCGCTGGCGGTGGTGCGCTCAGCCACAAAAGCTCATCGGCATGGGCGCCCCATCGCAGCAATTCCAATTGCAAGGCGGCCAAATCTGAACGGCTGATTTCTGCTTCACGCTCGCCAGGCCGTGTGTGGTGCTGGCTTTGCGCCCATAAACGGTAGGCTTGCCCAGCGCGTTGACGGCCAGCGCGGCCACTGCGCTGATCGGCTGAGGCTTGAGCAATCGGGCGAGTTTGCAAGGTTTGTGAGCCGCGTGCTGGCTGAAACACCGCCACCCGCTCCAGGCCGCTGTCGATGACGGTGTCGACACCGTCAATGGTGAGTGAGCTTTCAGCAATATTGGTGGCAACGATGACCTTGCGCTTAGGCTGTGGTTGCAGCGCTTGCTGCTGCTCGGCGTCACTTAATTGGCCATGCAAGGGCAGCAAAATAACACGGTCGTCTTGCCAGGCGTCGATTACGGCTTGAATGGCACCAACGCCGGGCATAAACATCAGCACGTCGCCGCTGTTGTCGCGCAGTGCCTCGCGCAAAACACGTAAGCTGTGCTGGTGCAGGTTTTCTTGCCCTTGGGGCGGGCGGTAATGCACCGTGACTGGGTGACTGCGCCCAGGTGCATGCAGGCAAGGGGCGTTCAACTGCTGGCTAAGGGCGTCGGCATCCAGGGTGGCGGACATGATCAGCAGGCGCAAATCGTCACGCAACAGCTGTTGGCATTGATGGCTGAGCGCCAGTGCCAAATCGGCGTGCAAATGGCGCTCGTGAAACTCGTCAAAAATAATCAGGCCAACGTCGGCCAGCTCGGGGTCGCTTTGCAAGCGCTGGGTCAGCAGCCCTTCGGTGATGACTTCAAGGCGCGTATTGGGGCCGACTTTGCGCTCTAAGCGAATGTGATAGCCCACGGTGTCACCGACCGCTTCGCCCAGTTGGCGGGCCATAAAGGTGGCGGCATTGCGCGCCGCCATGCGCCGTGGCTCCAGCATCAAGATGCGCTTGCCCGCCAGCCACGCTTGCTGCAGCAGTGCCAAAGGCAAGCGTGTGGTTTTGCCAGCACCGGGTTCGGCGGTCAAAATTAAGCTGTGGTGTTGTTCAAGCTGCTGGCTGATGTCATCCAGCAACAGATCAATGGGGAGTGAGTTCGCCATACTGAGCTTGCGTGCATCGTTTTTTGGTGGCGCGCATAGTAGCATGGTCATCATACTGTTGCGGCGGTGGAGTTGCGGCGGTGTCAGAGTGTTAAGGTGGTGTATGTCAGATTCGAATGTCGTACCTCTGCAAAAACGTCGCCCAGCGTTGCAGCAGGAAAAAGAGCATCAGCGCAAGGAGAAAAAGGTCGCCGAAATGCGTCAGCGCTTTGCTAAAGCGTTACCGGATAAACCGACGCCGGTAAAAGACTATTTAAAGAAAAAGCGGGCGAAAAAGCAGCGCTAGAGCGGCAAAACGGCTTCGCGACTCAGGACGCTAGATGATTTGCTGCAAGTATTTTTCAATGGCATCGGCTGGCATGGGTTGGCTGATTAAATAGCCTTGAATGGTATCGCAGCCTTGCTGCGCTAATAGCTGGCGCTCATGCTCAGTTTCTATGCCCTCTGCCGTGACTTCCATGCCCAGCGCGTGGCCTAAATTAATCATGGTGCTGACTAAGGCTTGTTTGCGATCGTCTTGCAAAATTTGCTGAATAAAACTGCGATCAATTTTTAGTTTTTGCACGGGAAACGCTGCTAAATAAGACAGCGATGAGTAGCCGGTGCCAAAATCATCAATGGCAATGCTGATGCCCAAATCTTGCAGCTGCTGTAAAAACGCTTGTGTGTTTTGCTTGCTCTCAATCAATAGGCTTTCGGTAATTTCAATAATTAACGCCTGTGGTGGCAGCTGGTAGTGCTGATATTGCGCTCCGATGCGCGCCGCCAATTGATCGTCATACAGCTCGGCTGAAGATAAGTTCACGGCGATGGGAACGGCGCAGTTCAGGTCGACCAAGCGCTGATATTGCTGCATGGCTTGCTCGCGTACCCAATGGCCAATGCTGCGAATCAAGCCGGTTTTTTCCGCCAGCGGAATAAATTTATCTGGGCTGACCAGCCCTAGGCGCGGATTGTTCCAGCGCAATAGGGCTTCGAGCTGGCAGACTTGGCCTGAGCGTACATCCACCAAGGGCTGATAAAACAATGCCAATTGCTGCTTTTCTAGGGCGGTGTGCAGCTCTTGGTGCAAGCTGGCCTGCTCGCGTGCTGACTCTTCCATATGGCTGTCGAATAAGCAGTAACCGTTGCGGCCCAGGGCCTTGGCACCGTACACCGCTTGATCGGCGGCTTTCATTAAGCGCTCAATGGTGTCGCCGTGCTCTGGGTAAATCGCTAAGCCAATGCTGGCGGTGACGCGTTGCTGATGAATGTGGCGCAAACGACAAGGTTGATGCACGGTGCTGACGACCTGATTGGCCATCTCTAACCAGTCTCCGTGGCAAATGATGGCAAACTCATCGCCGCCTAAGCGCGCGAGCACATCGCTAGGCCCCAAGCATTGGCGAATGCGGCTACCGGTTTTCATCAGCAGCTCATCACCGGCTTCGTGGCCCAGTTGGTCGTTAATTTCTTTAAAGTAATCTAAGTCCAGCAACAGCAAGGCAAACGCTTGCTGCTGGCGGCGAGCGCGCTCCATGCTGTCGCTGAGGTGCTGATAAAACAAATTGCGGTTGGGCAGGTCAGTGAGTACGTCGTAGTTGGCTAAATAGTGAATGGTTTCTTGCGAGCGCTTGTTCTCAGACACATCGGTAAGCAAAACCAAGCTGTATTGCAGCTCGTCGTGTTCATTGTGCACCGCCGACACACGCACCTCGGCGGTATAGCTCTCGGTGTTGCGACGACGACACAATAACTCGCCATGCCAACCTTCGCGCCCTGCTTGTTGCACCAGCGCAGCAAAGCTAGCTGGGTTTAGCTCCGGCGCTATCAGCTCTGGGCTCTCACCCACTAATTGTTGGCGTTGATAGCCAGTGGCATAACACAGAGATGGGTTGGCATCGACAATGCGCTGGTGGCGGTCGGTGACCATTAAACCGACGGGTAAGTGCTGAGTGAGTGTTTGTGCCAGACGAGAGCGCTTGTTGATTTGGCTGTGCTCAATGGCTGCGCGGGTCAGGGCTGATAAATTGGCCAGAGTTTGCAGATGTTGTGTTTTGGGGCTTTGTGGCTGGCGGTGGTAAATAGCGAAGGTAGCGATGACTTGCTGCTGCTGGTTTAAGATCGGCTGCGACCAACAGCTGCGCAAGTTTGCCTGCAAGGCGATGGCTTTGTAGTCATGCCAGAAGGGGTGGCTGGCGATGTCTTCGACAATGGTAATGCGCCCAGTCGCCGCGGCATTGCCACAACTACCAACGCCCGTGCCGATGGCGACGCCATCAATCGCCTCGTTGTAGCTCTGCGGCAAGCTGGGCGCAGCGCCGTGACGCAAAAACTGGCCATCTTCACTGAGCAATAAAATAGAGGCCAAGGCATCGGGCAGTTGCTCTTCTAGTAGTTCGGCGATGGCCGTCAGAATGGTGGCCAGCGGTTGACCAGAGACGATTTGCTCCAGCAACTGAGTGTAATGATTAAATGTGTTACCGCTGGGCGCGGCCGTCGATGGCGATATAACGTTCGGCATAAAGGCGGCTCATACAATGCCGCCTAAGTATAGGATGAATGACAGTCCCTTGTCTTATGGTCTTATCCTAGCCTTGGCTAGGCGTTGCTCAGGCCCTGCTTAAGCCCCCACCAGCGATTGGCCGCACACCCGCACCACATTGCCATTAATGCCGCCGGCCGCTGGGTTGGCAAAAAAGGCGATGGTTTCCGCCACGTCGATGGGTTTACCGCCCTGCGACAACGAGTTTAAACGTCGGCCGACCTCGCGCGTCATAAAGGGAATGGCGTCGGTCATGGCGGTTTCGATAAAGCCTGGGGCAACGGCGTTGATGGTGATGTCTTTTTTCGCCAGCTCGTCGGCCATGTATTCGACATAACCGATGACGCCGGCTTTTGACGCCGCGTAGTTGGTTTGGCCCACTTGGCCGGCGATGCCGTTCATGGAAGAAACGCAAATAATGCGGCCGCCCTTATTCAGCGTGCCGTGTTCAAACAGCGCTTGGTTAATGCGCTCTTCCGCCGCCAAGTTGATCTCGATGGTCATTTGCCACCAGTGCTCTGGCATATTGGCCAAGGTTTTGTCGCGCGTCACCCCAGCGTTGTGCACCACGATGTCGGCACCGCCATGCTCTTTAAGCGCCTCAGATATGGTGTGGGGCGCTTCGGCAGAGCTGATATCCGCAACGACATAAGCACCGCCCAGTTCGGCCATGACGCGACGTAAGTCGTCTTCTGCCGGAGCAATGTCGAGGCCCACCACTTTGGCGCCATCACGGCTTAGTGTGCGGGCAATGGCTTCACCGATGCCGCGCGACGCGCCGGTCACTAAGGCGACTTTGCCGGCCAGCGGTTGGTGCCAGTCAGGGTAGGCTTGGGCTTTGGCCTTACGCACCCGAATGACTTGGCCATCGACGTAGGCAGATTTAGCCGACAGCAAAAAGCGCAGCGCTGGGTCCATGTTCGCTTCCGCATCTGTGGCAACATAGAGGGTCTGGCTGGTGGCGCTTTTTTTGCCAATTTCTTTGGCTAGGCTGCGTGAAAAACCTTCCAATGCACGCATGGCCGCCGCTTGCTCGCCACTGCTGGCATTTTCTGGCGGACGGCCCAGCAGCACGATGCGGCCGTTGTTGTTGAGGCGGCGCATAACTGGGTTGAAAAAGTAATACAGTTGATGCAAATCTTCGGCGTGCTGAAAACCTGAGGCGTCAAACAGCAGAGCATCAAATTTATCGCGCATGTCTTTGCTGCATTCAATGCCGGTAATTTGTACGCCGACTTTTTCAGCGGCGCTGACCAAGGTTGAGGCTGTGCGCGCTGCTGCTGGGAAAAATACCTGAGCATCGCTGTCTTTGAGGTTGCGCAGCGTGTCTTCAAGTAAGGCCGCATCTTGGCTGGCACCTATCAGTACTTTGCCGCTAAAAAATGTGGCTTGCTCGCGGCGGTAGCGCTTTAGTTCAACTGGGGTCGGCAGGCCAACCGTTTTTAATAGGTTGCGGCCCAGCTGGTTGTTCAACATGGTTTCGTAAAAATTGCTCATGGTAGTGTCCCGTGATGTGAAATGGGCAAAGCCAATGCGACCTGCGCACAGTAAACAAGCAGACGCTGCGATAGTCCTCAGATTACAGCAGTTACGCTGCAGACTGAAATTGACAGCCTCAGGTCGGGCTACCGTCAGCTCAGCCAATGCAGACGCACATCGCCGCTTTACACTGGCCTGATTGCAGTGGGTATCGGGCCTATGGGTATCGAGCCTGCCATTGTCAGCAGCGTCGCCATGGCGTTGATTTATTGATTTAACCTTGTCAGGACCTTGCTATGACTCAGACTGTGCGCCGCGTGGCCATCATTGGTGGTAATCGCATTCCTTTTGCTCGCTCTAATACCGCCTATTCACACGCTTCAAATCAGGACATGCTGACCGCCTCACTCAATGGTTTGGTTAATCGCTACCACCTGCAAGGTGAGCGCATCGGTGAATTTATTGCTGGCGCTGTCATTAAGCACAGTCGCGATTTTAACTTGGCGCGCGAATCGATACTGAGCACCAGTCTCGACCCACAAACCCCAGGCGTGGACATTCAGCAAGCCTGCGGCACGGGCCTGCAAGCCATTATGATGGCGGCCAACAAAATTGCTTTGGGGCAAATCGACAGTGCCATTGCTGGCGGCTCAGACACCACCAGTGATGCGCCCATCGGTGTGAGTGAGGGGCTGCGCAAAATTCTGCTGGAAATAAACCGCACCAAAAGCAACGCCGGCAAACTTAAACTGCTGACTAAGATTCGCCCCAAGCATTTGATGCCGCTGGTGCCGCGCAACGGTGAGCCACGCACCGGCCTGTCTATGGGGGAGCATACCGAGCTGACGGTAAAAGAATGGGGCATTGGTCGTGAAGAGCAGGATCAAATTGCCTTTAATAGCCATGAAAATCTTTTGGCAGCCTACGAGCGCGGTTTCTTTAACGACCTGGTCACACCTTTTATGGGCTTGGAGCGCGATAACTTGGCACGCAAACCAGATATGGAAAAGCTGGCCAGTTTAAAGCCCGCGTTTGATAAAAAGTCAGGCAAGGGCACACTCACCGCAGGCAACTCATCGGCGTTGACGGACGGAGCTTCGGTGGTGCTGCTGGCATCAGAGGATTGGGCCAAGGCGCACGATCTGCCAGTCAAAGCCTATTTAACCTTTTATGAAACCGCGGCAGTCGACTTTTTTGGCAAAGATGGCAGCAAAAACAAAGAGGGTTTATTGCTGGCGCCAGCCTACGCTGTGCCACGCATGCTTAAGCGTGCCAACCTGTCGTTGCAGGATTTTGACTTTTATGAAATTCACGAAGCCTTTGCTGGGGTGGTGGCATCGACATTAAAAAGCTGGGAAGACGAAACGTTTTGCCAGCAGCGTTTGGGGTTAGAGGCGCCGCTCGGCAGCATTGATCGCAGCAAGCTTAATGTGAATGGCTCCTCCATTGCCACCGGCCATCCGTTTGCCGCCACCGGCGGGCGCATCGTTGCAACATTGGCCAAAATGCTGGAAGAAAAAGGCTCAGGCCGTGGTTTGATTTCAATTTGCGCCGCTGGCGGGCAGGGTGCAGTGGCGATTTTAGAGCGTCCGTAAATAAAAAACACGCAGATAAAAAAGCCGCCCTCGTCTGAGAGCGGCTTTTTTATAGGTGGTTTTTTATAGATGTTGCTATGTGCCGTTAGAAAAATAACCCGGCTTCCAGCTGGGCTTCTTCGGTCATCATGTCTTTGTGCCACGGCGGATCAAACACCAGTTCAACCTCAACGTGCTCAACATTGGGCACCTTGGCGACGCGGTATTTTACATCGGACACCAACACCGGGCCCATGCCGCACGTGGGAGCGGTCAGTGTCATGCGAATATTGACTTGCTGACCGTCGATGTCGATGCCGTAAATCAACCCCAAATCGAGCAGATTGATCGGAATTTCCGGGTCAAAAATGGTACGAAGTGCTTGGCGAACTTGATCTTCATGCACCTTGCCATCGGCGCGCTGCTCAAATTCGATGGCTTCCGTTTCTAGCCCTAAAGCAGCGGCATCGGTACCGTCTACGCGCACCATATTACCGTTCAAGGTGACGGTGTAGTTACCGCCCAGTGCCTGGTTAATGGTGACAAATGAGCCGGCCGGAATGGTGGTTGGTACGCCGGACGGCACAGCCCGAGCTGGGCAGTCCTGTTGGGCAACGACCATGCGTTTTTCCACGTGATGCTCCTACGCGCTATCGATTAGCAAAGATGAATTGGGGCGCTATTAAACCGAAAACGACTCGCCACAACCACACAAATCTTTGGCATTGGGGTTGTTGAACTTGATGGTGCTGTTCAACCCTTCTTTGCTGAAGTCGATCTCAGTGCCTTGCACAAATTGTGCAGCGTCCGCGGCAACAAATAAGGTCAAATCATCCGCTACCTGAATGCTCAGGTCACCTTCTTGGGGCTGATCAACAAACTCGATGTCGTATTTAAAGCCCGAGCAGCCGCTTTTTTTAACACCTAAGCGCACGCCTTGTTTATCGGCTTGCTTGGCCAGTTGTTTGCGCACATGGTTGATTGCAGCCTCAGTCATGCTGACCTGAGTATTATCTGGCTGGGCTTGCGTGCTGGGGTCAAAGGTTTCGATGCTCATATCTGTATCCTTATGGCGATTACAGCAAAAACAATTTAGCTTTTTCTAACCCAGTGAACAAAGCATCGACCTCATCCAAGGTGTTGTAAAAGCTAAACGAGGCGCGCACGGAGCCGGGTACACCAAACTGCTCCATGATGGGCATGGCACAGTGGTGGCCAGTGCGTACGGCAATGCCTTGCTGGTCTAGCAAAGTGCCAACATCAGCGGGGTGGGCGCCGTTTAATACAAAACCAAAAATACTGGCTTTATGCTCGGCATCGCCAATTAAGCGCAGCTCTGGCATATCACTCGCGCGCTCGCGCAAACGCGCCAATAAAGCGTACTCGTGCTGCAGCAAGGCGTCACGATCTAATTGATTGAGATAGCGAATGGCGGCTGCAAGGCCAATCGCACCGGCAATATTCGGCGTACCAGATTCGAACTTAAATGGCAGGCCGTTGAATCGAGTGCTGCTAAAGCTGACATGCTCGATCATTTCACCGCCGGTCTGATAAGGCGGCATGGCTTCTAACAAGGCTTGCTTGCCGTATAAAACCCCGATGCCGGTTGGGCCAAATAATTTGTGGCCAGAAAAAGCAAAAAAGTCGGCATCCAGTGCTCGCACATCGATGTCCCAGTGGGCGACCGATTGTGCGCCATCGATCAGCACCTTAGCGCCAACGGCGTGGGCTTTGGCGATGATGTCTTCGATGGGGTTAATGGTGCCCAAAGCGTTAGAGACGTGCACCACACCGACCAGTTTTACTTTGTCCGTTAACAGCTCATCGAACGCCGGCATATCCAGCTCGCCGCGCTCGGTTACTGGTATAACTTTTAGCTCAGCACCGCTGCGCTCACACAGCATTTGCCAAGGCACGATATTGGCGTGGTGCTCCATGGCAGAAATCAGAATTTGATCGCCTGCTTGTAGTTGTGCGCCAAAGCTGTGCGCCACCAAGTTGATGGCTTCGGTGGTGCCGCGCGTCCAAATGATTTCTTTAGTGCTGCCAGCATTAAGAAAATCACGCACGGTTTCGCGTGCTTGCTCAAAAGCTTGGGTAGCGCGATCGCTCAGCGTGTGAGCGCCGCGATGCACGTTGGAGTTGTCTTGGGCGTAAAACTGGCTGATGGCATCGATCACCGCCTGCGGTTTATGCGTCGTCGCACCGTTATCCAAATACACCAATGGCTTGCCATTAACCTGCTGTGCCAGTGCGGGGAAATCGGCCCGCAGCGTGTGAATCAGGTCGCTCATATAACGCTCCGTTAAAGCAGGTGACGGCTGAGTTGAAAATCACGACCAAAGCGACGCGCCAAAATCGGGCGTAAATACTGCACTAGGGCGTCGTGTGGTTGTGCTTCTAACAGCTCATTAATAAAGCCAAAGCTCAGCATGACTTCGGCCTCGTCACGGCTGATGCCGCGGCTTTGCAAATAAAACAGGGCCTTTTCTTCTAGCTGGGCAACGGTGGCACCGTGCGCACATTTAACGTCGTCGGCATAAATCTCAAGCTCAGGCTTGGTGTTGATTTCTGCCTTATTGGTGAGCAGCAAGTTTTTATTGCTCAGCTCTGCCAGCGTTTTTTGTGCTTGCGGATGAATATGGATGCGGCCATTAAACACCGCCTTGGCGCTGTCGTTCATGATGCCGCGAAAAACTTCATTGGACGTGCAATGAGCCACCGCGTGCTCAATGCAACTGTGAAAGTCCACCAGCTGCTGATTTTGCGGCACGTACACGCCGTGCATTTCACAATGTGAGCCGCCTTCGGTGTGGTTTACCACCAGATCATTACGGCTTAAGCGGCTACCGAGACTGACATGAAACGATTGATAGCGCGCGTCGCGGCCCAAGTCGGTATGCACGGCGCCCACATGCAATGCGTCTTCCTGCATCAGTTGCAAGCGATAATGTTGCAACTGTGCATTAGCGCCCAAGCGAATTTCAGTGACCGCATTGGTGAAGCTATTTTGCGCATCGGTGGCGGAATCGTAGTGTTCTACCAAGGTGGCTTCGGCACCGCTTTCCAGCACTACCAGCAAACGCGCATTGACACTAAATGCTTGCGCTTGTGGGGTGGTTAGCCAGGTTACTTGCAGCGGCTGTTGCAAGCGCTGGTTTTTACCAACATGAATTAATACGCCGTCGTTGGTTGCGGCGCTGTTTAATTCGTTGAGCCAGTGACGCTGACTGCCGCGCATGACGTCATCTAGGTGTTGGCGAATCAGCTGCTGCTGTTGCTCATCGGCTTGGCTAAAGAGGGTGACCTGAGCCAACGCTTCGTGGCTGGATAATTCCTGCGATAAGCGACCGTTGACAAACACCAAGCGGTGGCTGCCCAAAGCCGGAATGGTGGCGTACTCATCCAAACCTGCTGCGCTGAAGGTTTGCGCCGCTTGCGCGTAGACGCCTTCGGTCAACGCGCGTACTGGGGTGTATTTCCACAGCTCAGTTTTACGCGTAGGAACACTGGCGTTGGCAAATACATCGCGACTACCGTCGGTGGCTTGTTGCAGCCAGGCTGACCGCTCTAACGCGTCGACATGCTGCAATTGTTGCTGAATAAATTCACTCATCATCGCGCCCCTTTACTCAGCTGTAGCGGCGTCTTCGAGCCAGCCGTAGCCTTTTTCTTCCAGCTCCAGAGCCAGTTCTTTGCCGCCCGATTTAACAATTTTGCCATTGGCCAATACATGCACATAGTCAGGCACGATGTAGTCCAGCAGGCGCTGATAGTGGGTCACCACAATAAAACTGCGATTGGCATCGCGCATGGCATTAACGCCTTCAGCCACCACTTGCAGCGCGTCGATGTCGAGGCCAGAGTCGGTTTCATCCAAAATGCACAGGCTGGGCTCTAGCAGCATCATTTGCATCAATTCGTTGCGCTTTTTCTCGCCGCCAGAAAAGCCTTCATTAACGCCACGTTTTAAAAAGCTTTGGTCTAAGTTAACGGCTTTGCACTTTTCGCGTGCCAGCTTTAAAAACTGCACAGAATCCAGAGCTTCTTTGCCTTGCTGTTCGCGCACGGCGTCAACGGAGGCTTTTAAAAACTCCAGGTTTGAAACGCCAGGAATTTCGACTGGGTACTGGAATGCCAAAAACAGGCCTAAACGAGCACGTTCTTCTGGGTCGAGCTCCAAAATGTCGGTGCCGTTTAATGTGGCGCTGCCACCGGTCACTTCGTAGCCTTCGCGGCCGGCCAAAACATTGCCTAGGGTACTTTTACCGGCGCCATTGGGGCCCATGATGGCGTGTACTTCGCCAGCTTTCACCTCAAGGTTTAAGCCTTTGAGAATGGCTTTGTCTTCGACGCTGGCGTGCAGGTTTTGGATGCTGATCATAATTGCCTGTACCTTATAAATACGGGCACCGCCAAGCGGTGCCGGGAGCAAACGGGTTAGCCCTGGGGGCTGTCATAATAAATAGGGTTAGCCGACGGAGCCTTCGAGAGACACTTCCAACAACTTGCCAGCTTCAACAGCAAACTCCATGGGCAGCTCTTTAAAGACTTCTTTACAGAAACCATTCACGATCATGGAGACGGCTTTTTCGGTGTCGATGCCGCGCTGCTGGCATAAGAACAGCTGATCGTCGCTGACGGTAGAGGTGGTGGCTTCGTGCTCAACCACCGCCGATGGGTGCTTGCTTTCGATATACGGGAAGGTATGTGCGGCGCACTGATCGCCGATTAACAGCGAATCACATTGGGTGTAATTGCGCGCACCTTCGGCGTTCGGATTCATGCGCACCAGGCCGCGGTAAGAGTTTTCACTTTTACCGGCTGAAATGCCTTTAGAAATGATGGTCGATTTGGTGTTTTTACCCAAATGAATCATTTTGGTGCCAGTATCGGCCTGCTGGAAATTATTGGTCAAAGCGACGGAGTAAAACTCACCGACGGCATTGTCGCCCTTTAATACACAGCTGGGGTATTTCCAAGTAACCGCTGAGCCGGTTTCGACTTGGGTCCAGCTGACTTTGGCATTGGTGTGGGCAACGGCGCGTTTGGTAACAAAGTTATAAATGCCGCCTTTGCCTTCTTCATCGCCCGGATACCAGTTTTGCACCGTGCTGTATTTGATTTCGGCGCCATCTAAAGCCACTAGCTCCACCACTGCGGCGTGCAGTTGGTTTTCATCGCGCATGGGCGCGGTACAGCCTTCGAGGTAGCTCACGTAAGAGCCTTCATCGGCGACGATGAGCGTGCGCTCAAACTGGCCGGTTTTGGCTTCGTTAATGCGGAAATAGGTCGACAGCTCCATCGGGCAGCGCACGCCTTTGGGGATGTACACAAATGAGCCATCGGAGAATACCGCCGAGTTGAGTGCGGCATAAAAATTATCGCGCTGCGGCACGACGGTGCCGAGATACTTTTGGATCAGCTCTGGGTATTCGTGTACCGCTTCAGAAATGGGCATAAAAATAACGCCCGCTTCGGCTAATTTTTCGCGGAATGTAGTCGCGACGGAAACCGAGTCAAATACGGCATCGACGGCGACCCCAGCGAGGGCCATTTGCTCGTGCAGCGGAATCCCCAGTTTTTCATAGGTGCGCAGCAGTTCTGGGTCGACTTCATCCAGACTTTTGGGCTTATCGGCCATGCTTTTCGGCGCGGAGTAGTAGGACAGTGCTTGAAAATCAGGCTTTTCGTAGGTGACGTGCGCCCACTCAGGTTCTTGCATTTCTTGCCAGGCGCGAAATGCTTTTAAACGCCACTCGGTTAGCCACTCAGGTTCGCCTTTTTTGGCCGAGATAAAACGAACGACGTCTTCATCCAAACCCGGTGCAAGGGTGTCGGATTCGACTTCGGTGACAAAGCCGGCCTGATATTCTTTGCCGATGCGACGACCGATTTCAGCGTCTTTGCCTTCCAGCACGACGGTTTCTGTCGTGGCGGCTTGGGTTTCAATCTGGCTGCTCATAGCGATCTCTCTCAGTGGCACCTGGGTGCCTCAGGTTGTACAGCATGTGGAATCACGGGTCTTGCGACCAATTCCGAGTATTTTACTCAGGTATTGGAAAGATTACCACACTGGTATGCTTTATCTGGCGCGCATGCTATCAAAATGGTTGAAACTTGACCAATCGAGAGCATTTCTCATTAAATGCGGCGTGGGGGGAATGGCTTATGCTGAAAATTGGCAAACTGACGGACTACGGCATTTTAGTATTGGATGCGTTGGCTCAGGTGGGAGCGGTGAAGCAATCCACGGAAGAGTTGGCGACGGCAACGGGGCTAACAGTGTCCACATTGCGCAAAGTAATGAAGACCTTGGTAGACGCCGGTTTGGTGATCGCTCGCCGCGGTGCTCACGGTGGCTATAAGCTGGCGCGCTCACCTCAGCAGATTCGGATTTTGGATGTGGTCGAAGCCTTTGAAGGCCCAGTGGCGCTGACGGAATGCAGCCAATCGGCCTCCGATTGTGAGATCCAATCCAGCTGCTCGCTGGTCAGTGGCTGGATGGGGGTGAATGAGCTGCTCATGCAGATTCTATCACGCGTTACCCTAGAAGACGTGCGCCAGCAGACCCTGTCCCAGCACTTGCCATCAACGCTGCTCGATGCTAATCAGCGTATCCGCCTGATTAACTTGTGACGCCGGTGTGCGTTTTTTGAGCGAGGTCAGGCATACTGGGATCAAGCTGGCGCTGCAGATGATGGGCGCCAAGTGACTCCACGACAACAAGAAGTAAGAGAGGAAGAAGAGTCATGCAGCAGTTACGATGGTGCGGGCTATTGACGATGTTTTATGCCTGCATGGTCAGTGCATTACCGCCCATTCAGGGCACCGCCGTCTATCAACGCCTAAATACGGATATGTTTCGCGCCACTGTTTACAGTGAGGCGCCGGAGTGGCGCACTTGGATGGAGCCGAATGCGCGTTTGGTGCTGGAAATGAGGGTGGTCTCTGATTCGATGTCAGCGCGGCGTTTTTACCGCATTTGGAACGAAGCGCTGGCGATCAATCTCAACGATGAGCAGCTGCGCCGCTCTGCTGAGCCGATTGGCCGTTTTTTGCGTTGCGTCAAAGGTACGTTACAGCCAGGTGATGTGATGCAAATCAGCAACTTGGAAGGTCGCAGTCAGGTCACCATCAATGACGTTGAGGTGCTTGATTGGCCACAGCCAGAGTTGGTGCCCTTGCTGGCTAACGCTTGGGCAGGCTCAGTACCGTATTCGCCGGCGTTTCAGCGCCAGTTGTTCAGTCTTGATGACAGAGCCAGTGCGTTGGCGGCGGTGGAAGCAATTCAGCCGGCACCGGGCAGAAAGCAGGTGATTCGCGAATGGATGACACCAGAGCCCAAACCCTCACCAGAGCCGGTCGCCCTTGCCCAAGCTCAACCACAGCCTAAACCGCAACCCAAGCCGCAACCCAGCCTTCAAGCGCAAGCTCAGACAGAAGCCAAGCCGGCATCTAACCAGCCTCAAGCAGAGCCTCAGCGCGATGCTAAAGTCCAGTCGCAAACTCCTAAGCAAAGCCAACCTGAAACTGCCAACGTTGCCTCGCAATCAGAGCCAAAGGATGGCGGGTCGACCGCACCTGCTGCTGCACCTGTGTTGGCAACCGTTGCGTCGCCAGAAACAGCGGCGGTAGAGTCGGCTACAGAGTCCATTGGCAAGAGTGCTGGCCGTCCTGAGGCGGACGCGGATGGGCAAAATTTGTCACCCCAGGCAGTCGCAGCTGAGGATTCGGCTACGATTGCGACGGATGCGGCTGAGCCCGTAGTCAGCGAGCCTGAAATCGACTGGGCGGCTTTGCAAATGGCCGAAATCGAGTATTACCGCACCCTGATTGCGCAAGCCACCAAGGCTGTTCGCTATCCTAAGCGCGCCTTGATGCGCGGCTATGAAGGCGAGGTTCGGGTGCTGGTCAAGCTCGATGCCAGTGGGGAAGTCAAAGAAGTCACCACCAGTTCTAGCTCGCGCGTTTCTGTGTTGGATCGTGCCGCTGAAGAAGCCGTGGTAGCCGCGGCGCCATATCCACCTGCTCCCCAGTTGTTGGATGAAAATATGCTGGAGTTTGAACTGCCGTTTCGCTTTGCGTTGACGGATTAGCCGCGTTGCCCGAGTGGAGGTCTCGGGCAAGCTTTCCTGTCGCGATTGGTTGTCTTTGACGGTTGTTTTTTGATCGCCAGTGACAAAAATCGTCACCTTTTTCCAAATTTGCTAACGCCATCACGATTTAATTGTCGGTATGGCGTAGTGCGTCGTTGCTGAGCGCCGCGATAAGCGCTGTAATAGACACATAAGCAATTGGTACCAAAAAGTGGCAGTCATTGACCTGGTTGTTAGCCGCTTTGGATGGTGTGGAGGAATGGCTATGTTCCGTCGACTGTTAGCGCTTATGTTAGGGACGACAATGGCCTTGGCAGCAAATGCTGCAGAATTTGAAGGGATTGGGGTGTTTGAAACCCTGAACAAACCTTGGTTTATAACCGCCTTGTACGCGGACTACGATGCGACACCTGGCGAGCGCCAGCTGCGCATGGAAATCAAGGTGTTGGAAGACAAAATCACCGCGCGCAAATTTCGCCAGCTGTGGCTCGAAGTCATGGCGGTAGGGCAATCGCAAGCCGCTATGAAAAGCTTGCAGCGCGACTTTGATGCCTTTGCCTCGGTCATCCAAGGACCGCTGCGCACGGGCGATCATTTGGTGCTGGAGCAGCGTGGCGACCATGTTGCTGTTAGCTTGAACTACAGTGATCACGCTCAGCTGTCGGCAGAGTTTTTACCGACCTTGGTTAAAACACTGACCGCGCGCATTGCGCCGATTCCAGAGCTGAAGCGCGGCCTTACTGGCAAGTTGTCGGCGCAAGAAAAGCGCGAGCTGCTGAATCAGTTTGACAGCACTGAGCCATCGCTGCGCCGCATCGCTCAGACCTCTCGCTGGCTGCGTCAGAGTGACGTGCAAATCAGCACCCTCTGATATACTGCGCGCTTTTGCATAGACGGATGGCGCGTGACTCCTGAATATCTTGATCGCTTTGGCGGCATTGGCCGCCTTTACGGTGTCGATGGCCTGCAGCGTTTGCAGGCCGCTCATGTCTGCATTATTGGCATTGGCGGCGTGGGCAGTTGGGCTGCTGAGGCCCTGGCGCGCTCTGGCATTGGCCAGCTGACGCTGATGGACCTCGACGATATTTGCGTGACCAACACCAATCGCCAGGTGCACACCCTCACCAGCACCGTTGGCCAGCTCAAAGCAGAAGCATTGGCGCAGCGCTTAGTGGCGATTAATCCGCAATGCCAGGTAGAAACGCTGGCGGAGTTTGTAACGCGCAACAACGTGGCTGAGTTGATTCACACCGGATTCGACTACGTCATCGACTGCATTGACAGCGTAAAAAACAAAGCCGCGCTATTGGCACATTGCAAGCGCCACAAGATTCGCGTGGTCACCACCGGGGCTGCTGGCGGGCAAATCGACCCCACCAAGATCAGCGTTACCGACCTCAATAAAACTCATAATGACCCCTTGGCGCGCAAAACACGCTCGCTGCTGCGCCGCGAGTACGGTTTCTCGCGTAACCCTTCACGTAATTATTCCATTCCCTGTGTGTACTCCACGGAGCAGCTGCGCTACCCGCAGCCAGATGGCAGTGTCTGTCAAACCAAAAGCCTGACCGACAGCACGCGGCTGGATTGTGCTTCCGGCTTTGGTGCCGTCACCATGGTGACCGGCACCTTTGGTTTTGTGGCAGCGGCGCGGGTGGTGGAGCGCTTAGCGATGGGCTCATCGAAAAAAGCCTGATTGCAACAGCGAGTATTGGCCGAGAAGACATTCACTGTGTCCTGGCTGGTCGTTTGCTTGGCGCCGTTTTACCGTTATGTTATTGGCCAAAATAACAACAGTGCTAAGGAAATCAGTGTATGTACCGGGTATTGATGTGGTGGGTGTTGTGTTGTCCGTTGCTGGCGCTGGCGGACGATGCTGAGCTCATGCGTTTGCACGCCATGGCGTATAAGGTGACGGCGGATGCCAGTTTGATTTCCTTACGCCAAGGCGATGCCATGTCACGCCAGCGTCTGGCTCAAACCCTGCAAGCGACGCAAACCCAAGTGGATGCCCTGGCCTCGCAATGGCCGCAGCTGGGCGAGCAGTGGCAGCTCAGTCGCGAGTTTATTGAGGCCAATATTGAACTGGCGGCGGCCAATGGCGATGTGCGCTATCCGGTGAACCTAGATGAGCGCCAGCAGGCGCTCTACCAAGCCATTGAGCAAGCTCGTGAGCAAAATCAGGGAGCTAATGAGCGGGCCGTTCTGCGTGCTTTGATTGCTTTGGAGCAGACCGTGGCTGGCTATTTGTATTTCAATATCAATGTGTTTGGTGGCCTGTCGGCCACCGACAACATCATTGAAACCGCCACGCAGTCGTTTCGCCAAGCCCTGCCAGGTTTGCCAGAGCCTCTGCGCCAACGGGTGGAGCGCAAATGGTCGTTTATCGAAGGCGCGGTGCTGGATTACAACCAGAACAGCGCGGTCTTTATTGTGCGCCGCACCACCGATTCCATTCGCGACATGCTAAGCGAAGCGTTGGTCGCTCAAGAGAACTAGCAGCCTCGCTAGTCTCCTTTTAATTGCTTGCGCAGACTATCGGGCAGCGTTTTGATGGTCAGCGTGTCGCTGGCGGCGTCGTAATGAATCGTTTCATCCAGCAAATGCGCGGCAAAACTGATGCTTAAATCACGGTTCTTGCCGTTGTAGCGCAGGTACTGCTTCAGGGTTTTGCGATCCGGCGTCAGTTGCTCCGGCAGTGCTGGCTTGTCGTCGTTGTTGCTGTGACGCTGGGTAATGTAGTGCGCAAAGTCTTGGCCTGCGGGTTGCTCGGCCTCGACGGTGGCACTGACGAAGTCGGACAGCTCTTTCACGTCTACCTGTTCGCCGCGCATGTCCTGCTCAACGCAGTATTCCACCACCTTGGCTTTATATTCGTGGCTTTTCTCCGCCGGCAGTTGCTGGCTGTAGTCTTCAACTGCTTGCAGAAACTCACGCGTTTCCTCGGCGCTGTCGAGGGTGTCGCAAAAGCCCAGTGCCTCGGCGAAGTGATTTTGCAAGGCGCGGTCAGCGCGACCATAGGTCAGGGTCAGGTAGTTGGGCTGCTGTTGCTGCCAATCGCTGAGGTTAAGCATGATGCCCACACCGGTGCTGGCAAAGTCCAGATAGTGGGTTTCGCTCAGGCTCATGTCAGCGGTCACGCTGACGCTGGTGCGGTGCTGTAAATGAAATAAATACAGACGGTCGCTGTCGGCCAGTTGCTCAACAAAGCAGGCGAAAAAGCCATCGATGGCAAACTCGGTGTTGTCCAAGCTGTTGGCCAGGTGCTGGCAAATGCGTCGGCTGACGGCGGCAAAAGATTGGCGCTCGCCTTGCCAGTCCTTTAATAGCGCCGGGACGTGGGTGATTTCTGGATGAAAGGCGCCATAGCGGCGGCCGCCGCGTTTGGCGAGAATGCCTTTTAGCTCACGCGCGGTGTGCTGACAAAAGCCCGCTAATGGCTCTTGCTCCAGGTTGGCCTCGTCCTCGCTATGAGTGAGCTTGGCACCGGGCTGCTGGGCGTCTTTTTCGATGCGGTGCGTAATAAAGTGGAGTAAAGGCATGTTAGTGACCGTCGAATTCGCACACGGCGTACACATCAAAGCCAGCAGCACGCAATTTGTTGCTGCCGCCTAAATCTGGCAAATCAATGATGGCGCTGACTTCGACCACCTCGGCTTGGAGCTGGCGTACTAACTGGCAGGCCGCCAGCATGGTGCCGCCGGTGGCGATTAAATCGTCCATCACCAATACCCGGTCACCGGCACGGAAGGCGTCAGTGTGCAGCTCGATGGTGGCACTGCCGTACTCTAGGTTGTAATCCTGGGTGACGGTATCGAAGGGCAGTTTGCCTTTTTTGCGCACCGGCACCAGGCTCAAGCCCAGCTCATAGGCCAATGGTGCGCCCAAGATAAAGCCGCGGGCATCAATCGCGGCCACGGCGTTTAGCTCCATGTTCTGATAGCGATGCACGAAGCTGTCGATCAGCTTGCGGAAAATTTCGCGACGTTGCAGCAAGGGCATGATGTCGCGAAACATCACTCCAGGCTCTGGCCAGTTGGGCACGGTACGGATGGCTTCGCGGATTTCCTGGCTGTATGCACTCATAGTGGTCTCATCGTTGCTGTTGCTGTCTGCGCCAAAGTCGGCAATTGTAGCGGCCGTTTGGGTGACGCTCAAAAAGCCAGCCATTATACTGCGCGCCAAATAGAAATCTGCCCGTACGGTCAGCGAGATTTACCCAACCCCTTTATGAGAGCGAAATATGCTGGAAAAACTGTTCCAGCTGTCGGCAGCCGGCAGCAATGTACGTAAAGAACTGGTGGCCGGTGCCACCACCTTCCTGACCATGGCTTACATCATTTTCGTGAACCCGGCGATGCTGGCTGACGCGGGTATGGATTACAACGCTGTGTTTGTGGCCACCTGTGTGGCGGCGGCCATTGGCTGTTTCATTATGGGCTTCTGGGCGAACTTGCCCGTCGCCTTGGCACCAGGCATGGGCTTGAACGCCTTTTTCACTTACGGCGTGGTGCTGGGCATGGGATACACCTGGCAGGCAGCGCTGGGTGCGGTGTTCTTATCGGGTTTGCTGTTCATAGCCTTGAGTCTGTTTAAGGTGCGTGAGTGGATCATCAATGCCATTCCCGCCACCTTGAAAAAAGCCATTGCTGCCGGTATCGGTGCCTTTCTGGCACTGATTGCGCTGAAAAATGCCGGCATCATCGTTGATAACCCAGCCACTTTGGTGGGCCTGGGCGATTTGACTGAGTTGTCGCCGGCGTTGGCGATTTTAGGTTTCTTCTTGATCATTATGTTTGTGCAGCGCAATGTGCCGGGTGCAGTGATGCTGGCCATTATGCTGGTGACCATCGCTGGCCTGGTGGCAGGTGATGTGACCTTTAATGGCATTGCTTCTGCACCGCCTTCGCTGGCTCCCACCTTTATGCAAATGGATCTGGCCACAGCCTTTGACCTGGCCATGATCAGTGTGGTGTTTGCCTTCTTGTTTGTGGACTTGTTTGATACCTCGGGTACCTTGATCGCCGTGACCCAGCGTGCCGGTTTGACCACACCGCAAGGCGAGGTGCCACGCTTGGGCCGTGCTTTGTTGGCGGACAGTACCGCGTCGGTGGCCGGTGCTGCTCTGGGTACGTCGACCACCACCAGTTATATCGAAAGTGCGTCTGGTGTGGCCGCCGGTGGCCGCACGGGTTTGACCGCAGTCACCGTGGGTGTGCTGTTTTTGCTGGCCATTTTCTTTGCACCGCTGGCCGGCATGATTCCCGCCTACGCCACTGCTGGCGCGATCTTCTATGTGTCGGTGCTGATGATGTTCACCCTCAAAGAAGTGGATTGGGATGACCTAACAGAAGCGGCACCGGTCGCCGTGGTGCTGTTGATGACGCCGCTGACCTTCTCCATTGCTCACGGCATTACCTTGGGCTTTATCACCTACGCAGGTGCCAAGCTGCTGGCCGGCAAG
Organism: Bacterioplanes sanyensis; assembly: GCF_014652515.1. GTDB lineage: Bacteria > Pseudomonadota > Gammaproteobacteria > Pseudomonadales > Oceanobacteraceae > Bacterioplanes > Bacterioplanes sanyensis. The sequence goes on from NZ_BMYY01000001.1 coordinate 354,090, forward strand.
CACCGCGATGTCAGCGTTGGCGTGTTTGTGATTGCTGCGCTGTTGTTGCTGAAAGTGATCTTTGTTGACTGATCGCCAGCCACAAAAAAGCCCCGCCAATGCGGGGCTTTTTTATAGATTTAAATGGCGGTAATGAAAACGCAAATGCTCCTCAATAAAGCTTTGAATGAAGTAATAGCTATGGTCGTAGCCAGGGTGCTGGCGCAAGGTCAGCGGGTAGCCGCTGATGCGTGCGGCCTGCTCCAACTTCTCTGGCATCAGCTGCTGGACCAAAAACTCATCCGCCAGGCCTTGGTCGACTAAAGCGGGCAGGGCCTGCTCGGCCTTGGCCAACAGTTCGCTGCTGTCCCACTCGGCCCAAGTGCTCTGATCGCTGCCCAGGTAGGCATTGAAGGCTTTTTGCCCCCAGGGGCAGTGCATCGGACTGGCGATGGGGCTAAAGGCCGAAACAGAGTGATACTGCTGCGGTTTTTTCAATGCGCACAGTAGGGCGCCGTGCCCTCCCATGGAATGACCGCTGACGCTGCACTGCTCCGAGACGTCAAACTCCGCTTGGATCAGCGCGGGTAGCTCTTCGCTGATGTAATCGAACATGCGGTAGTGCTGGGCCCAAGGCGTTTGACTGGCATTGACATAAAAGCCCGCCCCTTGGCCCAGGTCGTAGCCGTCGTCATTGGCGACATTAGGCCCGCGTGGGCTGGTGTCTGGGGCGACCAGTACCAGCCCTAGCTCTGCAGCGGTGCGCATGGCACCGGCTTTTTGCATAAAGTTTTCATCGCTGCAGGTCAGCCCCGACAGCCAGTAAAGCACTGGCATGGGGTTGCCTGGCTGACAGCCAGGCGGCAAAAAGATGGCAAAGGTCATGTCGCCGTCAACACTGCTTGAGTGATGACGATAGCGGCGGTGCCAGCCACCAAAGCACTGGTTTTGACTGATCAGGGTCAAAGCGCTCATGCGGTCTCCTTAATAATGAATCACGCTGCGAATGCTTTTGCCTTCGTGCATCAGGTCAAACGCTTCATTGATGTGGTCGAGGGTCATGGTGTGGGTAATAAAATCGCTGAGTTTAAATTCGCCATTTAAGTAGCGCTCAACGTAATCCGGCAGTTCGGAACGGCCTTTAACACCGCCAAATGCCGTGCCGCGCCATACTCGTCCGGTGACCAGCTGGAAAGGACGGGTGCTGATTTCCTGACCGGCACCGGCCACACCGATAATGACCGACTCCCCCCAGCCTTTATGGCAGCACTCCAGCGCTGAACGCATCACATCCACATTGCCGATGCACTCGAATGAATAATCGACACCGCCGTCGGTCAGCTCGACAATGACCTCTTGAATCGGGCGCTCATATTGCTGCGGATTGATGCAATCGGTAGCGCCTAACTGGCGTGCCAGCTCAAATTTAGATTCATTGATGTCGATGGCCAAAATGCGGGTGGCACCGGCCATGACCGCGCCGATGATGGCCGACAAACCAATGCCGCCCAAGCCGAATACCGCCACACTTGAACCTGGCTCCACTTTGGCGGTGTTGACGACGGCCCCCATGCCCGTGGTGACGCCGCAGCCCAGCAAGCAGACTTCTTCTAGAGGCGCTTTGGGGTTGACCTTGGCGAGGGCGATTTCTGGCAATACTGTGTACTCAGAAAAGGTTGAACAGCCCATGTAGTGGTAAATGGTTTCGCCATTGCAGCGAAAACGACTGGTGCCGTCTGGCATCAAGCCCTGGCCTTGGGTGGCGCGAATTTTCTGGCACAGGTTGGTCTTGCCCGATAAACAGAATTTACACTCGCCGCATTCTGGGGTGTACAGCGGAATCACGTGATCGCCGACGGCGACGCTGGTGACGCCTTCGCCCACCGACTCCACGATGCCACCGCCTTCATGGCCCAAAATGGCCGGGAAAATCCCTTCAGGGTCTTCGCCCGATAGGGTGAAGGCATCGGTGTGGCAGACGCCCGTGGCGACGATGCGCACTCGCACTTCGCCGGCCTTCGGCGGGTCAACTTCAACGGTTTCGATGCTCAGTGGCTCGCCGGCTTTCCAGGCGATAGCCGCGCGGCAGGTCAGGGTTTGTGCAGACATAATGACGTTCCTGTGTTGGTCACAAACAAAGGCTGAGTGTAATCTTTTCAGATATTCTGATAATTCCCGCTTTCATAAAATAAGTGTTACAGATGAGTAATAATGATATGCCCTTACCCCAGTGGGAGGGCATTCGCGAGTTTGTCGCCGTGGCTGAGCAAGGCAGTTTTACCGGCGCTGCGCGCTGGTTAAAAACGTCAACGGCACATATCAGTCGGCAGGTGCAGGCATTGGAGCAGCGGTTGGGCACGGTGTTGCTGCATCGCACCACGCGCAAAGTCAGCCTGACCGAATCCGGCCAGCAGTTCTGGCAGCAATGCCGACCATTGCTGGACGCCTTGGCGGAGGCGGAGCGGGCATTGGGGCAGTGGCAGGCGACGCCAACGGGCAGGCTGCGCATCACCGCTCCCATGAGCTATGGCGAGCGCCATTTGGCGCCCTTGCTGAATAACTTTGCGGCGCGTCATCCGCAGTTGCAGCTGCATTATTGGCTCACCAATCAAACCTTGGATTTAGTCGAGCAAGGCTATGATTTGGCGATTCGTGTGGGGCCGTTGCAAGACAGTCGGTTAATCGCTAAGCGACTGGCCAGCCGGCGCTTGTTTACTTGTGCTTCACCGCAGTATTTGGCCAGTTTTGGCCGTCCCCTAACACCGTCGCAGTTGCGCCAACACCATTGCTTGGCGGGTACCCTCGACCATTGGCGCTTTGCTGGCGACGAAGTGGTGGCGATTACGCCACGTTTACGCGCTAACAGCGGCCCGGCACTGCTGGATGCGGCTTTAAAAGGGTTGGGGGTGGCACAATTGCCGGACTATTACGTCGCGCCCATGTTGCAATCAGGTGAGTTGGAGGCGGTGCTGAAAGACTATCAACCGCAAGACGAAGGCATCTGGGCTTTGTATTCACACAGCTTGCGCGCTTCGCCCAAAATTCGTTTGCTGATCGACTATCTGAGTGAACGCTTGGTGTTGCCTTAGTGTCACTGTATAGTCCTTGTATAAAATTTAAGGAGCGACTGCATGATGCTTAGTTACCGAGTTTTTCTCCCCTTTTTGATGGCCAGCGCATTGACGTTGCCGGCCCACGCAGATGAGCCAGCGTCGACCGATGGCAGTGACTGGCAGTGTCCGGCGATTTTCCAGCATGAGATGAAGCAGTTACACAGCTCGAACGTGCTCAACCTATGCGACGTGGTGGACGGCAAGCCGGTATTGCTGGTGAACACTGCCAGTCATTGCGGGTTTACCGACCAATTTGGCGATTTGGAAGCCATCCACGACAAGTACAAAGATCAAGGCTTGGTGGTGATGGGCGTTTCTTCCGATTCCTTTAACCAGGAGGCCGAAAGCGAAGAAGAAGCCGCAGAAATTTGCTTTAAGAATTTTGGCGTCTCCTTCACCATGCTGGCCACTGTGCCGGTGCGTGGCGACAGCGCTCACCCGCTGTTTGCCGAAGTGGCACGCCAGGATACGGCGCCCAAGTGGAACTTTTACAAGTATTTGATCAATCGCCAGGGGCAGGTGGTGAGCTCAAATTCCAGCATGACCTTGCCCGACGACGATGAAATTGAAGCTCTGTTAGCAGGTCAGTAAGCGCGCAGGCCAGTAAGCGCGCATAAAAAAGGCGCCCGATGGGGCGCCAAAACAAAGGATCAATTCTCACTCGGAGAGAGAGGAAGGAGAAAAGAATTGATACCCACGTGTGATACCTTCACCATTGTTTGGTTCCCACCTTCTAAGAATAAAATCTTACTTACCTCACCACCCTGAGTGCTTCGCGTTATATCCCTGGTGCCTCGAGTCAGAATTTACGGCGTTGGCCCATTTTGTGTTAAAACACCCACCTTGTTGAGAATGCTTATTACTAATCGTCAGGTTGTTATGCGTAGCCTGGCATTGGCTTTGGAAGCGGGGGCGGGTCTATGACAATAGCGTCAGCACGATTGGTGCGCGCTGGGCGGCGAGTCTATGCCGATGGCATTGGCAGTCACGATGGCCAGGAGCGTTGGGTCAAGGGGTGCATCTTTCGGCAAACCTTTGCTTCCGGTCTGGAGTTGCTGGGTGGCGATTACATCGAGCAGCAACAACGGCTGGCGGTTGCGACGGTGCAGCCGGCGCTGATTGTTACCCTGGTTGAGCAAGGCCGGGTGCGCTTTGCCTATGACCATAGCGAATATCGGCTACGCAGTGGGCAGGGTTTGGCGGTCAATGTGCAGCGCATGTGCAGCTTGGAACGCTGGCTCGACCCCGGGCAGCGTCAACGCAAAGTGCATTTGCTATTAACACCCAAATGGCTGCAGCAACACAGTGCCTTGCCCGCGACATTGCAGCAGTTGATCAGTCATCACCTGCAGTCCTGGCGTTGGCAGCCGTCTGAGGTTGCCATGGACATTTTGGCTCGCATATTGGAGCTGGCTGCTGTGGAAGACAGTTGGCAACGGCGTCTGCAACTGGAGCAACAAGCGTTAGCACTGTTGGTCGAATTTTTTTCGGCCTTGGCACCGGCAACGCTGGGCATGGACCGCGCTCAGCAGAATAGGGGTGGGGTTGCACAAGCCGTCTGCTTTGTTGAGCAGCACTTGTTTCAGCCGCTGACATTGGCGCAGGTGGCTGACGCTGCGCACTTAAGTGTGAGCAGTTTGCAGCGCCAGTTTAAGCAAGCCACTGGCGTGACCGTTATCGATTATCAGCGCCAGAGGCGTCTGGATGCCGTGTATGACGGCTTGCGCACCGGCCAACTGACCATTCATCAGGCGGCCTATCAGGCGGGTTACCGCCATGCATCCAACTTTAATACGGCATTTAAACGGCGGTTTGGTAAAACCCCGGGGGAATGTCTGGTGTCCGTCTAGTCAGGCTTAACTCAAGTACGCCGCGGCGGCATCTTAACGAGCGCTGAAGGAGGCGACATGACCGCATTGAGCTGGCTGGCTTATGTGCTGCTGCTGGTGCTGGGCAGTGTGCTCAGCTATTTAACCCACCCTAATCAAAGCTGGCGACAGCAACCGTTGACGCCTTTATGGGGCATCGCTGGCGTGGGCTTGCAGCTCACGGCAACAGGGTGGGGCATTGCCGAAATGGGCGGCTTAACTGGGAGTTTTACGGCACTGGTGGTATTGATGTTGGCCTACAGTGCGTGGCCTTGGCTCAGTGTAATGCTGGCGGCAAGAGGGCGCCTTTGATGAGTACTCAAGTGATTCGCGGCTGGCGCTGGTGCTGGCACACGTTGCTCGGTTTGGTGGTGGGTTTTTTGTTGGCCATCGGCTTTGTTGGCTGGCTGGGTTTTCTGACCCCTGGTGGTTTGGACGGCAACGATAAAGTGCAATTTTTAATGTGGTCGATTGCGCCCGTGTGGCTGCTGTTTTGGAGCGTGAGTTATTTATTTTCGGCTCGTCAGTGGCTGTTTGCCGTGGCGCTGGCCAGCGTGCTGAATATTACCTTATTAGCGTATCGGGGAGTGTGGTGATGCGGGTTCCAACTCATGTGATTAAAAACTATCAAGCCCTGCACACCTGGACGGGTATTATTGCTGGCTTACTGTTGTTTATCGGCTTTTTTGCCGGTGCATTAACCATGTTCGAGCGCACGCTGGACGACTGGAGCCAACCGCCGGTGACGCGCTTAGCCGCGCTCAACGTTGCGCAAATGGAGCAGCTAATCGAGCATGTGGCCGCCACTGAGCAGCCGCCAGAAAGCGGCTTTAGCTTGAATTTCGATGATCAAGCGCTGGCGCCTATGGTATGGGGGCGAGAGCGCGGTTTTAACGTTAATCCAAATCTCTGGTTGGCCAGTTTGGATGGTGACGGCCAGCTAGAGCTGCAGCAACAGCAACCGTCTAACCTGGCCACGCTCATTGACCAGTTGCACCAAACGGCGGGCATTCCAGGTACGTTGGGGCATGAGTCTTTGGGTGTCATTATTATGGGCGTGGCATCGTTGCTGTATTTTCTGGCGCTGGTGTCTGGGTTGATTTTATGGCTGCCGGCCTGGCGCAAAGATTTATTCGCAATGCGCAATGGACGCAATAAAAAACGCTTTTGGCTCGATGGCCACAATGCCGTTGGAATTATCAGTTTGCCCTTTCATCTGGTGATCAGCATCACCGTTGTGGTGTTCGCTTTTCATGATGTTTTTTATGGCTCGTTACAAGAGGCGGTGTACGGCGACAAGCCCATGTTTGATTTCAACAACGGCGTAACCCAGCAACAGCAACCATTGCAGCAGTTGGCTCCGTTGAGTAACGTCATTGCCCAAATAGAGCAGCGCGCACCGGATTACCAGCTCAGTCAGTTGGAATACTTGAGATTAAATCGCCCAGGCGCCTCGCTGCGTGCGTCTTTGGAGCACAACAGCGCCGTGGTGCGTGGGCCGCACGCAGCCTACCTGCTATTGAACCCTTACAGCGGTGAAATCATTGATGATACCTATATGCCAGACAGCGATTCTGGCTGGATGGTGCCCGTTACCAGTTTTTTTGCTTTGCATTTTGGCAGCTTTGGCGGCACCCCCATGCGTTGGGCCTATTTTTTATTAGGTTTGGGTGGGGCGTTTTTATTTTTCAGCGGCAATTTGCTGTGGCTGGAGGCTCGACGTAAAAAAATACGGCGCCACAGTAGCGAAGTTAGCCAACCACTGTCAGTGCGTGTGATGGCTAAGCTGACGGTGGCCATTCCGTTGGCGACCGTATTGGCGGTGGCCCTAGGCTTGGCGCTGTCAAAATGGCTGGCATTGTGGCCGCAGCATTCTAACTGGGATTTTATTGGGCTGTTTTATATCACCGTGTCGCTGTCATTATTTGCGGCTTGGCGGTTAACGGCCGGTGAGCTTTTGCTCACTTTGCTGAGGCTGCTGTCGTTGGCCTGCGCTTTGGTCCCCATTACGTCGCTATTGGCATGCGTAACCGATATTGGTCTGTGGCCGTCATCCGGTACTGGCTGGGGTGTCGATGCCGTGGCTGCAGTCTTTGCCGTATTGAGTTTCGTTGCCGCGAAGCGTTTGGCTCAGCGCCAATGGGCGGCAGACAGCCTTTGGCGCGTGCCGGCCATGGAGCCATCTCAAGCGCTGGCTAGGACGGATGCAAAGTCGGTGTAAACATGTTTTTTGGACTCTTGTACCCGAGGCGAGCAGCTGGTCTTCTAGTGACTTACATATCAACTGGGAGTTAACATGAAGAAATTAGCTGCACTATTGCCGATGAGCCTGTTGTGTGTCGCCTGCGGCGGTAGCGATAACGATCCGGTAAAAGGCTCGGTCGCTAAAGAAGTGGCGTTTGACTTAACCTTTGCCGAGGGTTGGACGGCAGAGTTTGCCGACTACCCAGACGGCAGCGACGATATTTATCAACTCAGCTCAACCATTGGTCAGTTGCCGGCGCCGCTTCAACAACTGCGTGGGTTAAATCTGCAAGGCACCAACCGCAGTGATGACTTATTCATGTTTGCCCACCGTAAACTGACCGGGTTAAAAGCCAGCCAAAACTATCAGGCGGATATCGAGCTGACCTTTGCCACTAATGTGGCCAGCGATTGTTTTGGCGTCGGTGGCTCACCCGGTGAAAGCGTTTATGTTAAGGCTGGTGTTGAGCAAATTGAGCCGCAGGTCAGCGTGGGGGATGAAGGTTTGTTTACTCCGAATTTTGAACATGGTGATCAGTCGGCTTCCGGCAAGCGTGTGAAAACACTGGGTGACTTTGCCAATAGCCAAGACTGTGGAATGAATCCAGAAACGCCTTATGAGTTAAAAACTGTCAGTACCACTACACCGATCGAACTCACCAGTACCGCCGACGGCGAAGCCTGGGTCATCGTTGGCACAGATTCAGGTTTTGAATCCACCACCAGCATTTGGTATGTCAGCGCAGAGTTGGTGTTGAAGCCGCAGTCACTTTAACCAACGTATTATGTCTACGGCTGCAGTAGCGGCCGTAGTCGGCGGCGGTACCGATATCGTACCTAGGCGAACTATCGGGACAGTGTATGGGTCAAAAACTCCCCTAAATGCGCCGTTCAAACTCTCCCGCGTTATTCCGTGTCTGGCCACTATTGTCTGTGAGGCACGCCTCGCCATATAACTGGGATGGTCTGCTAAAGCACGCATGAAGGTTATTGGGCTGAAGGGTCAGTGCAGCTAGTAAGCGAGTGTTATGGCTGAAAAATATCCGCAGGCCAGGAAAAAGACACGCCATGTGAGCTAGTGACCAGGCGTGCGCCAGCTTCTTTGCCTGCATTGGTGAGAATAAACATGCCTTCGTATTCGGTCATGTAGCCTTTTTTAAGTAGCTGGGCGATGATTTCAGCAGTCGATAAATGATGGGCTTTTGCCAGTTGTGGAATGGTCAGGCGCTCGGCAGTGTCGCTTTGTTGGTTGGTGAGCTCTTGCTTGGATACGACTTGGTCACCCTGGCGCAAAATACGCCCCACTTCTTTAATGGTGTTTTTATAGAGTTCCGCGTCATCTTTTAATGTCGCCAGTACACCCATTTCCGCCAGCTGATCATGGCCAAAGTCGTCCAAGCCCAAACTGGTAATAATGGTGGCGTTATCATTGATGTAGCAACGGGCCTGCAAGCCTGCGACATGGCGCAGTTGTATTGCTGGGTGTTGTTTAAACCAATGGTGGTCATCAGGGCTGAGGCGTTTGTCACCACATACAATTCGTATTTCTACTCCTTGCTGGGTTTTGCTGGCCAATAATGCCTGCAGCTCTGTGTTCAGTCGAACCACTGGGCTAATGAGCACCAGATGCTTCTTGCTGTTGCTGATCAGTACATGCAACGCCTGGGTGAGATCTTGGGTGGATAGAAAGCGGGCCATGCCAATCCCTGTGCGAGTCACTGGATCTTCAGTTTAGTGTGATCTGGCGTTCGAATACCAGCGTTGGGCAGTTTTGGGCGTGGCTGGTGATGGCCCGTTCCAGAGGTGCATCTGCCTCGGCCACTTTGAGCTTAAGGACTGGCGCTTCGGAAGCATTGCCATATAACGGCGAATGATATGGCTACGAAGCCAACTTTATAGCGCCTTACTGCCGATGGCAATCCGCATGCGTTGGCGGTTAAAAGTCGGGTAGCTCGTCGAGCCCATCACGGGCTTGGCGGTCGAGGCTGGTTTTAACAAAGCGCTCGCCTTGAATGCCGATGCTGACGATTTTTCGCAGTAACTGTACTTCGCCTTGCTCGGGGCGAGCGGCGTAAACTAGGTCGCCACGGCGTAAGGATTGAATCAGCTCTTCACGCCGAATGGTGTAACCACTGCCCAAGGTGCGGCCGCTCCAGGCGTGTAAGCGCACATGACTCACCTGATGACCATCGCGCCGCACGGCGGTGACGACAAAGTCCGGCGTGAGACTGACGTGTGCTTGGCTGGCAGTCATGGAGATACGCCTCTGGTCATGCTTTAAAGTCATGTTACTGCCTGACATAAAATGATTGTGCGAACCAGCTCAACAATTGATCACCTGATATGAATCTGTCATTAGGGTAGGTCGTTTCAGTGACAGATCTATTATAACTGTGTGTTATATCACAATCATTCCAGCCAGTGTCAGGGGGTGGCGCTATTTGGCCGAGTAGAACGTCAGGAGAGTCGCTCGTGAATGGCAGCTCTGAGGCGAAGTGGCATTTTTATGGGCAAATAAGGCAACACTCTCGAGAAGGCGTTGCCCCAAAAATTATAGGTTACGCAATTGCTGCGCTTGCTCACCGGTTAATGGTTGATATTGATGGGTGTGGGGGGCGAGCCACCAAACCGGACCGCTGACTCGCTCTGGGTAGTACGCCTCTTGCTTCAGTTCGACCTTGCGGTACTTGAAGGTGCCAGTCACCTGCGCTTGTTGGCTAAGACGCATAAATACCGGAATGGCGTAATGAGGGAGTTTTTCTTGCAAGTGGCGGGTCAGCCGCCCCCAATCAAGATGGTTGGCATCGATGTTGAGCGTAAGCGCTGCCATGCCAGCGCGGCCGTCACAGTCTGGCACCTCAACACCGTACACTACGGCGTGCTCAATACCGGGGAATTCCATCAAGATGGATTCCACTTCGGTGGTGGCGACGTTTTCTCCTTTCCAGCGAAAGGTATCGCCGGTGCGATCGGCAAAGGCGATGTGGCGAAAACCTTGATTTATGACCAGGTCGCCGGTGTTAAACCAGCAGTCGCCGGGTTTAAAAACATCACGCAGCAGTTTTTTCTCCGTCGCTTCGGCGTCGGTATAACCTTCGAAGGGTTGTTTGTCGTTAATTTCAGTAATTAACAAGCCACTGCTGCCGCGCGCCACCTTGGTCATAAAGCCTTGGTCGTTGCGTTTGGGTGTGTCTTCTTCAATATCAAATTCCACCACGCTGTAGGGCAGCGGGCAAACGCCGGCGGTTTTATCCAAATTAAAGGCATTGGTAAATACCAGGTTGCACTCGCTGGCGCCGTAAAATTCATTAATGTGCTCAATGCCAAAGCGTTGTTTGAACGCCATCCAAATTTCGGGTCGCAGGCCATTGCCGACCACAACGCGTACCGAATGTTGGCGGTCGTCGGCTTGCTCCGGGCGATTGAGTAAATAGCGGCACAGCTCGCCGATGTAGCAAAAGGCCGTGGCCTGATGGCGGCGAATATCGTCCCAAAACCGACTGGCGCTGAATTTCCGTGCAATGGCAATGCAGCCACCGGCGCCTAAAACGGCTGCCAAAGAAACGGTTAATGCATTGTTATGGTACAGCGGCAGGCTGACGTAGAGGGTATCTTTTTTGGTCAGCTTCATCGAAGCCAGTCCCATACCGGCCATGGATTTATGCCAGCGGTAATGGCTCATCACGGAGGCTTTGGGCATGCCTGTGGTGCCGGAGGTGAAAATGTAATAACAAGGTTGATGCATTTTCACCTGTGCGGTACTGGCCGGGTTATGGCAGGGCTGCGCCATCATAACGGCGTCAATATCTTGGTAGTGGGCGGGTTTTTCTAATTGGCCGTGATCGCGCCAGTAATACAACTGAGTGGCCAGCTCAACGGGGAGCTGGCTTTCTACCGTGCTTAAATGCTCGACCACCTCTTCGCCGCAAATGATTAACTTGGGTTTAACCAGATTAATACTGTGTAGTAATACCTCGCCACGTTGCGACGTATTGAGCATGGCGGCAATGGCCCCGAGTTTTACCGTCGCCAACACGGCAATCAGAGTTTCTGGGCGGTTTTCCAGCAGGATACCGACGGCATCACCGCTGTGCACGGCTTGGCTGGCCAAAAAATGCGCCAGCTGGTTGGCGCGTAGATTGAGTTCGCCATAGCTGTAGGTAATGCCCTCAAATCGCACGGCAATATGTTCAGGTTGGCGTGCGGCATGCTGCTCCAGTAATAAGCCAATGGAGCGCTGGCGTTGAGGCTTGGTGGCAATGAGTGCTGCCAAACCTTTTAGGGTGGTGGGCAGTTTCGGCGTTTGGGCAATGGCTTGGCGAATGATGTTGCATAGGCTGACTTCGCGTTGTTTTATGCCGTTTTCCGGTAGCTGTTGCAAGCTGGTGGTGGAACTCATGGCGGCCTCGTTTTATTTATTGTTATGGGTTATTTCAGCTCGGCAGAGGTTTTGCCCAGCAAGCGACGAGCAATAATGAGCTGCTGAATTTGCTGCGTGCCTTCGAAAATATCGAGAATTTTTGAATCGCGCGCCCACTTTTCTAATAATTCATCTTCGCTGTATCCCATGCTGCCTAATAATTCGACGCAACCCAAGGTAATGGCGTTAGCACTGCGGCCGGCTTTGGCTTTGGCCATGGAGGCTTCTTTGGAATTGGGCAAACCGTTGTCTGCCATCCAAGCGGCTTTCAGAGTTAATAGGCGTGCTGCTTCCCAATCGGCTTCATAGCGATACAGCTGGTTTTCAATGGCATGGCTATTTTTTAAGCTGCGCTTGTAATCGGCGCGAATACCGACATTGGCGAGCAGCTCGCGGGTGCGATCTAACGCGGCTTTGGCCAGGCCAACGGCCATGGCGGCGACCACCGGCCGTGTATTATCAAAGGTTTGCATAACACCGGCAAAACCTTGTTCGGTATTGACCTCGGGAGAGCCTAATAAATTGGCCGCCGGCACACGACAATCGGTAAAGGTAATGGCGGCGGTATCTGAGGCTTTAATGCCGAGTTTTTTTTCCAGCCGCACTACCTCCATGCCAGGCGTGCCTTTTTCCACCACAAAGGATTTAATTGCCGCGCGCCCTAGGCTGCGGTCCACACTGGCCCACACCACCACGGCATCGGCACGCTCGCCTGACGTCACGTAAATTTTTTCGCCATTAATGATGTAATCCTCGCCATCGCGCGTGGCGGTGGTGCGAATGGCGGCGGAATCCGAGCCGGCGCCGGGCTCGGTAATGGCCATGGCGGCCCAGCAGTGGCCAAAACGGCGTAGCTGTTCATCATTGGCGACGGCGGCAATGGCGGCGTTGCCTAAACCCTGGCGCGGCAGGGTTAGGGCCAGGCCAACATCGCCCCAGCACAGCTCTTGCAGGCCCAGCACCGTAGTCATATTGCTGCCGTTGTGATTACCAGCGTCTTTGCTGCGCTGTTGCTTGAGCTGGCCGGCACCGGCGCTGTTGCCTTGGCCCGTTTCGGCCACAGCGTCGTTCATGCCATCCATAATGGCCGCCAGCATATCCAGCTCGACCGGGTAGGCATGCTCGGCGCGGTCGTACTTGCGTGAAATGGGCCGAAATACCTGCTCAGCAACTTGGCGCGCTTGGTTGACCAGAGGGCGCAGTTTTTTCGGAGTTTCTAAATGAATCATGGCTGTCTCCTTGCGAGTGGGCCTTGTCGGTGGCGCTTACGGCCAGCCATTACAGGTGGCTTTTACAGGTGGCTTTTACAGGTGCAGCCCGCTGGTTTGGCAGGCGAGGGCACGCAAATCTCGGTACCAGCGCTCGGCTGGATGCTCTTTGGTAAACCCGTGGCCGCCCAGCAGCTGCACGGCCTGCGTGCCAATTTGCATGGCTTTTTCTGCGCACAGCGTATGCGCCAGGTACGCCTCGCGATGAAAGCTCATGCCGGCATCGGCTCGCGCCGCCGCGCGCCAGGTCAGCAGTCGCATAGATTCCAGTTCAATGGCGATGTCGGCGAGTGCAAAAGCCACGGATTGGCGATGGCTGATGGGCTCGCCAAACGCTTCGCGCTCGTTGCAATAAGGGATTAAATAATCCAGCGCAGCCTGGGCAGTGCCAGTAGCCAAGGCGCACCAATGCAGCTGGCCCAAATCGATAAAGGCTTGGTAATCGAATGCCTCGCCGCGCCCTAACAAATGGCTTTCTGGCACATCCACTTTATTCAGGGTCAGTGTGCCTGTGGTGGCGCAGCGCAACCCCATGGCTGGGCTGGCTTTAAAGCTCAGGCCTGGGGTGTCCGCGGGCACAATAAACACGCGCGGCTTGCCGCCTAAGCGTGCGGCCACTAAATACAGCTCGGCCTTGCCGCCTAACGGCACCAGAGCTTTTACACCGGTTAAACGAAAGCCGCGGCGGGTTTTGTGCGCTTTGCAGCTGAGGTTGTGCGCTTCAAATAATGGATGTGGCTCTTGTACGGCGATGGCGGCTTGATAGGGGGCCTCTTGCACAAAGGCCGGTAGCCAGGTCGATTGTTGCTCAGCGCTGCCCCAACGGCGAATGGCACTGGCGACGGCTGCCGGGGCTAATGCGGTATAGGCCAGTGACAAATCCCCCCAGGCCAGCGCCTCTGCCAGTACGGCGCTGGTGGTCACGCTTTGACCATCATCGCAGGCGCTGCCACCAAAGGATTCCGGCACGGCCAGGTGGCTGATGCCTAGCTCATGGCATTGCTGAAAAAACTCTGCGCTCACGCTGAGCTGTTGGTCAGCTTCCAGTGCCATCGGGCGCAAAACATCGCTGGCCACGGCACGCATGCTGTCCTGAATCATTTGCTGCTCGTCGGACAAGCTCAAATCAAACAGTTGGCGCTGTTGAGGAGCGGCCAATAACGGTGTTTTGGGCTGGCGCTTGGCCAGCCATTGGCCGGCCCATTTAAAGCCATTGCGGGTGGAATGGTAAGCCAAGCGCTCGGCCGGTTTGGCCAAGCCGTATTTTTGTGCCCAAGCACTGCCAGCAAAGCGGATTGCCAAGCCTAGGCCCACGCCCTGAATGTCTTTTGCCATGCTGCTCACCTCGTTAAAAACTTGCATCAGTGTCTCTGCCTATGAGGTGCTAATCATTGGCGCAGGTGTCGAACGGTACGGGCGGCCGTGCCAGTGGCGTAGGCGTGAGCAGGCAGCTGGTATACACTGTTTGCCTGATTTTTGTTCACTGTATTGTGGAGACAGCGTGGTCAGTCGGGCCTTTACCCTTATCGAGCTGGTGTTAGTTTTGGTGGTTATTGGCGTGCTGGCCGCTTTCGCGTTACCGCGCTTTGTCGACCTAGAGCGCCAAGCGCGCATAAGCACGCTGAACGGTGTGGCCGGCAGTATGCGTGCCACCATTGCCATTGTGCAAAGCAAGGCTAGGGCGCAGGGCCTATCGCCGGTGGCATCGAATCCGGTGTCTGGTGGCAATCAGTCTGGCTTTTTAGTCACTACAGAAGCGGGCACGTCCGAGGTGGATTGGCGCAACCTATGCCCAGAGAGCCGAGCCGAGCTGGGCGATACCTTAGCCATGCCGGATCATATCGGGCTGTCTGGCAGTGGTGGCTTGCAGCAGCAGGTGGACAATCAAAGCACCTGGGTCGGTTACGACTTTAATACCTGTACCGTTATTTACGACTCGTTTGCCTGCACGGTGACCGTGGTGACCAGCGGCTGTTAACCGCAGCCCGGCAAGCCTGATAAACACTTTCTCCCAATGCCTGCCCCAGGGGCGTGTGCTTGCCGCAATAGCTGGCTTCTGTGCCTTGATCTGGGCAAAACACAGCATGGCTGTCAGTGCCGGTGCCGCCGGCGGGTAAATGGCTAATCGGGCTGACTACGCCTTCATCCAGGCAGGCCTGCACGCGTGCTTCCGTGACCAGCATTAACGCCTCCGCCAGTGCAGCCGCCGACAAAGCGGTACTGATCCATACCGCAATGTTAATGGTGCCAGGCACGGGAGCATCATCGGCTGGGTCACCAATGCGGCGGCAGTTGCTCAAGCCACAGGTGAGCCAGCAGTGAACCTGCTGTGATGCCGCTACAGCGCTTTGATGGTGCAGGCTGCTCAGCTCGGCGGCGGTCATCATGCCGACCACTCGGCCGTTAAGTGCCAAACGCTCTGCCTCTTGTTGTAGGGTGTGTGCGGGTGGCTGATGGCAGTCGGCGCCGCTGACGTGCAAATTCAGCCAAGCGTCGGCCAAACCATAACCGCCATTAAGCACCGCTGAACTGAGACAGCGCTGTGGCTTGGCAAAAGAGAGCGTCATGCTGTTGGCGTGCTGCCGTAACTGCGGCAAATTATCAGCCTGATAGGGGGATTGCATTTGGGTCATGGGCGGGCTGTCGTTATGATGAGCATCATTTAAAGACAAAGGAAATTTGCGCCATGTTAACGCTGCTTTCCCCGGCGAAAACGCTGGATTTTGACACGCCGCCCACCACGGACCAAGCCACCCAGCCGCGATTTTTAGACGACTCCGCTGCCTTAGTGGACGAGCTGAAGCAATTATCGCCCGACGACATCGGCCAGTTGATGAAGCTCAGCCCTAAGTTGGCTGACCTCAATGCGCAGCGCTTTGCCGACTGGCAGCTGCCGTTTACTGCAGAAAATGCCAAAGCGGCGATATTGGCGTTTAAAGGCGATGTTTATACTGGCCTTGAGGCCGAGACCTTCGACGAGTCGCAACTGGCGTTTGCTCAGCAGCATTTGCGCATGCTCAGCGGCTTGTATGGCGTGCTGCGACCGCTGGATTTGATGCAACCCTACCGCTTAGAAATGGGCACTAAGTTTGCCAATCAGCGCGGCAAGGATTTATACGCCTTTTGGGGGGATCGCATTACCCAGTCGCTAAATGAAGAGCTGGCGCAACATGACAACGCTGTGGTGGTGAATCTGGCGTCTAATGAATACTTTAAAGCGGTGAAGCCAAAGCAGCTGCAAGCTGAGCTGATTACCCCGAACTTTAAAGACGAAAAGAATGGTCAATTTAAAATCATTAGTTTTTACGCCAAAAAAGCCCGTGGCATGATGGCGGCTTACATGGTGCGTAACACCATCGATACCCCCGAAGCTTTGAAGGCTTTTGATGTCGCCGGTTATCGTTTTAGTGAGGAAGACAGTCGTGATAATGAATGGGTATTTAAACGCTATGAAAAGGACATTCCTGCTTAAACCGTTGGCGCTGGTGGCTGCGGTCAGTGCTTTGAGTGGCTGCGTGCTGGCGCCACAAACCATCGAACTAAACGACAGTGTGGCATTGGCCGCTGGCAACAGCGTGCCCAATCGCGATGCCTTGGTGCGAGTGGTGGATCAGCGCTCAAAATCACCAGATTGGATTGGTCATCGTGGTGGCCGAGCACCAGAAAACTCGCCTTTATTGGTGAGTGAGTCGCTGGATGCTGCCCTCAGCAAGCGCTTGCAGGATTCACTGCGCCAGCTGGGCTTTGGCAGCGGCCCATTGCCGCCTTTGAAAGTGCAGCTCGACATTAACCAGTTTATGTACCAGTGCAATGAAGGTGTCATCGTCAATGAATGTGGTTTAGAGATCGAGCTGGAAGTCACGGTGATCGATGACGATGGCCGTTTTAGTAAGCCTTATCGACTGCGCCAGACGCGCGAGCTGGCGGTGTCGCCGGTGCAAGATTACAACCAGAAATGGATCAACGAAGCGCTGGATTCGCTGTGGCAGCATATGTTTAGCGACGGCGAGCTGCGCCGGGCGCTGGGGGCATAAAGCCGGTGAGTCGATCCGTTAGATGGCAAAGAGCCGGTCAGCTGACCGGCTCGCCATTGAGATCTTTAGCATCATTAATGGGAATGATCTTAATGATGGCGCCCAGCATCGGGTGATCAATGTAATGCCACTCACCCGAGCGCATGCGCCTGGCTTGGCGCACATGGGCCGCACGCAGCGGTATTAGCTCGGGTTGTTGGCTGGCCAAGCTGCGTTGATAGCGCTCGGCTGTTAGATCTTTGCTCAGCTCGCTGGCCAGCACTCGGGTGCGGCCCAGCAAATCTTGCCGCTGCTTGTAGTGCTGCACTACTAAGTCGGTGGTGAAGTGCAGGTAGCGGCTGAGGTAAATCGATACCGTACCGCGAATGTCCATGCTTAAATCGCCATCCACGCGAATGCTCAACGGATGCTGGATGGCGCTGTCTTGCTCCTGCACCGGTTCAACCCAGGCTTTGTGATACACCAGCTGCATGTCTTTGCGCCAGCGAATGCGCGCCGCTGGGTCGTCTAGCTCGTAGACAGTGCTTTCGGTTAACGCCGGTGGCCATTTGGCTTCGGGCACTGGCAGTACGCCAAAGCGCGACAGCAGTGCCTGATTAGGCTGGTCGCCGCCGTCGGCATTCAGCCACCAATTGACGTTGGCTGGATCGTCTGGCAATGCCATTGGAATCGGGCTGTCGATGGCCACGGGCCATTGCTCGCTGTCTTGGCTGGCTTGATCCAGGTAGGCCACCAGCATCAGCTCAATGCGATACCAGGGCGTGGCCTGGGCTTGTGAAGAGAGCAATAGCAAACACGCCAAAGCGCAGAAAATCAGCCGGTTCACGCGTTAGGGTCCTTTTGTAACTCGGTCAGTACCTGGTCGATGACACTGAAACGGCCGTCGATACTGCTCATATTAAAGAAGAAACGCAAGCTGTGGCCGCCCTCTAACTTGTAGTGTTGTGGCTGAGTTTGCACTAAGCGCACCAGCACAAAGGGGTCGACCTGGGTGTCGGCGGCAAATTCGATGCGCCCAGCGTCGCTGCCGGCATCCAACTTACTGATGCCCATGGGTTGCAGTCGCAGTTTCAAGCTGGTCTGGCGGAACAGATTTTTTACCGCATCGGGCAACAAGCCGAAGCGGTCGATCATTTCTACCTGCAACTCTTTCAGCTCGGTGTCGTCTTTAGCGCTGGCAATGCGTTTGTACAGGGTTAAGCGGCTATTAACGTCGGGCAGGTAATCCTCCGGAATCAGCGCCTGAAGGTGCAAGTTGACCTCGGCGCCAGTGTTGAGGGTTAAATCCACCGACGGTGTTTTGCCCGACTTCATGGCTTTAACCGCTTGCTCTAACATTTCCATATACAGGGTGAAACCAATGGTTTCGATCTGGCCGCTTTGCTCTTCCCCTAATAACTCACCGGCGCCACGAATTTCTAAATCGTGGGTGGCGAGCATAAAGCCAGCCCCCAAATCTTGCGCGGCGCTGATGGCATCGAGGCGTTTTTCGGCGTCTTTGGTGAGCTTTTTATCCGGTGTTAATAAATAGGCATACGCCTGGTGGTGCGAGCGACCCACTCGGCCACGCAGCTGGTGCAGCTGTGCCAGACCAAATTTATCGGCGCGCTCAATAATAATGGTATTGGCCGACGGCACATCGATGCCGGTTTCGACGATGGTGGTGCACACCAGGACATTAAAGCGTTTGTGATAAAAATCACTCATCACACTTTCCAGCTCACGCTCGGACATTTGCCCATGGGCGACGCCAATGCGTGCTTCGGGAATGGCTTCGCTCAGCTCGCGCGCGGTTTTGTCGATGCTTTTGACTTCGTTGTGCAAGTAATACACCTGACCGCCGCGTAATATTTCCCGCAAAATCGCTTCTTTGATGGTGGGGCCGTCGTGCTGGCGCACAAAGGTTTTTACGCTCAAGCGTTTGGCCGGTGGCGTGGCGATAATGGATAAATCGCGAATCGCCGCCATCGACATATTTAACGTACGCGGAATCGGCGTGGCGGTGAGGGTCAAAATGTCCACTTCCGCGCGCAGCGATTTAATGCGCTCTTTTTGCTGCACGCCAAAGCGGTGTTCTTCATCGATGATTAACAGGCCTAAGTGATCAAACTTCACATCTTTTTGCAGCAGTTTATGTGTGCCAACCACAATGTCGGTTTTGCCTTCCAGCATGCGATCCAGCGCCGCTTGCGTGTCTTTGGCAGAGTTGAAGCGCGACAACACATCCACCTTTACCGGCCACTCGGCGAAGCGGTCGGCAAAGTTTTCATAGTGTTGCTGGGCCAGCAAGGTGGTCGGCACCAAAACGGCCACTTGCTTGCCACTTTGCACGGCTAAAAACGCCGCGCGCATGGCCACTTCGGTTTTGCCAAAGCCAACATCGCCGCACACCAGACGATCCATGGGGCGGGTAGAGCACATGTCTTTGATCACGGCGTCGATGGCGGCTTGCTGGTCGGGGGTTTCTTCAAACGGAAACGCAGCGGCAAAGCGCTCATAGTCTTGCTCGGGGGCGTCAAAGGCAAAGCCTTTGCGTGCCTCGCGACGGGCGTAAACGTCGAGCAACTCGGCAGCGGTGTCACGAATTTTTTCTGCCGCTTTGCGCTTGGCTTGGGCCCATTTTTCAGTGCCTAGTTTATTCAGTGGTGCCTGGCTGCCATCGCCGCCGCCGTAGCGAGAAATTAAATGCAGCGATGATACGGGCACGTATAAATTGGCGCCGCCGGAATACTCGAGTTTTAAAAACTCGTTCACTTCACCGCCGGCATCCAGCGTTTCTAGCCCTAAATAGCGGCCTACGCCATGATCTAGGTGCACCACCGGAGTGCCTGGCTGCAATTCGGATAAATCACGTACCACCAGTTCGGCGTCGGTTCGCTGTTTTTGGCGGCGGCGGCGTTGTTGAATGCGCTGGCCAAAGAGCTGGTTTTCCGTCACCAGAGCCAAGGGTGGCTGGCCGTCAGGCTTGGTGTGGATAACGACGCCTTGCTCCAGTGGCGCGACGACAATGCCTAAAGACGCAGGGTCGTTGGCGGCATCGGCCCAGCTGTCGAACTCGTCTGGCACCAGTTTGGCGCGGCGTAACAGGTCTTTGAGGGCTTCGCGTCGGCCTGCTGATTCCACACAAAAGCGCACGCGTCTTGGTTGTTCTTGCAGCCAATGTTGCAGGCGCTGCAGCGGCTGCTCCAAGCGGCTGTCGGTGCTGATGTCAGGCAGGGGCTGGGTGGCAAAAGCGACGGCGCCAGCGCGTTCAGGCAGGTTTTGTTGATGCCACTGAATGCGCGGGTGCTCGTTTAGCGCGGTGAATAATTGGTCGGTGGCGAGAAATAGCTCCGCGGGCGGCAAAATAGGGCGCTGGCGATCGTAGCGTCGGCTTTCATAGCGTTGCTCGACTTCCTGGCGAAATTGCTGAGCCGCGGTTTCCAGCTCGGCATCGTGAATGATCAGGGTTTGCTTGGGCAGGTGGTCAAACAGGCTGCCCAGTGGGTCAGCAAAAAACAGCGGTAAATAGTATTCCACCCCTGGCGGGGCGATGCCGTTGCTGACATCGGTGTAGACGCTGCTGGATTTCGGGTCTTGTTCAAAAAAGTCAAACCAGCGGCTTTTAAATAAGCGCATGGCGGCTTTATCCAGCGGGAATTCGCGCGCCGGCAAAATGCGAATTTGCTCAACGGTAGCTATGGTGCGCTGGCTGTCTGGGTCGAAGGTGCGCAGGCTTTCGACTTCGTCATCAAACAGCTCAACCCGAAACGGCAGGCTTTGGCCCATCGGGAAAATATCCATAATGGCGCCGCGCACGGCATATTCGCCATGTTCATATACGGTATCAACACAGTGGTAGCCGGCCGCTTCTAATTGCAGGCGTGTATTGTCGACATCAAACCGAGCACCGACGTCGAGGGCAAAGCTTTGGCCTTGATAAAAGCTGGCCGGTGGCAAGCGGTGCAGCAGGGTGCTGATGGGCAAAATCAGTACGCCGTGGCGAGTGTCCTGCAGTTGCGCCAGCGTCGCCAAGCGCTGCGAGATGATGTCTTGGTGCGGCGAGAACACGTCGTAGGGCAAGATTTCCCAGTCTGGGAAGTGCAATACCGGGAGCTGGCTGGCAAAAAAGCGCAGTTCGTCTTCCAGGCGCAAAGCGCTGCTGGTGTCGGTGGTGATGACCAGCGTCAGGCCGGTTCGCGCTGTGGCCGCTTCAGCGATGGCCAGTGCCTGGCTGGCACCCTCAAGCTGACCCCAGAAGCGGCGTTCGCCGGCACGGCTTGGAAGTTCTGGCTGCAATAACAGAGGTTGGTTGGCAGACACCACGCGGGCAAGCTCCTTGCTGGATGACAAAAGGGCGCTCAGTGTACCGAAACTCACCGAGCGCCGCGATGCAGCGCATCACTTGCGGCAACACACAATTGTGAATCCGGCATGACACGGGCATAATGTGCGCCCCGAATTTGCCATTAATTTGTTTAACGGAAGGTGTGCCGTGAGCCAAGACATGCGTGAAGCCTGTTTGAAGGACTGGATGGAGCGTGAATCCATTGCTGAGTCCATGATTCCACTGATCGGTGGTTTGTACCGTCAAAACAACGTCGTCACGGCGCTGTACGGTCGCCCAGTCATTAACCGTTCTGTGATTGAGTTGATCAAGGCGCATCGCTTTGTTCGCCATATGGAGAACGAAGAGCTGTCGGTACACGACACCTATCCAGTATTGAAAGCCATGAGCGAGCTGAACATCGCCCGTGCCCACGTTGACATCGGCAAGCTGGCGGTCAAGTTCCGCAAAGAAGGCGAAGGTCGCGATGTTAAAGAGTTCGTTGCTGATGAGCTCAAAGACATCATGGGTCAGTCACCTGCCGAAGGCGAAGACCGCGACGTAGTGCTGTATGGCTTTGGCCGTATTGGTCGTTTGCTGGCGCGCATCCTGGTAGAAAAATCCGGCGGTGATAACGGCTTGCGTTTGCGTGCGATCGTTGTGCGTCGCGGCAAGGGCGATGACCTGGTGAAGCGTGCTAGCCTGCTGCGTCGTGACTCAGTACACGGCACTTTCCGTGGTACCTTGAGCATTGATGAAGAAAACGAAGCCATCATTGCTAACGGCAACTACATCAAGGTGATTTACGCCAACAACCCGGCTGAAATCGATTACACCCAATACGGCATCAACAATGCCCTGGTCATCGATAACACCGGTGTATGGCGTGACGAAGACGGCCTGGGTCAGCACCTGCAAGCCAAAGGCACCGCGCGCGTATTGTTAACGGCGCCAGGCAAAGGCGACCTGAAAAACATCGTTTACGGCATCAATAATGGCGACATCGACAGCAGCGACAAGATTTTGTCTGCGGCGTCTTGCACCACCAACGCCATCACGCCGGTATTGAAAGTGATGCACGACCGCTTTGGTATTCAAAGTGGCCACGTTGAAACCGTGCACTCGTACACCAATGACCAAAACCTGATCGACAACTACCACAAGGGTGACCGTCGTGGCCGCAGTGCGCCACTAAACATGGTGATCACAGAAACGGGCGCAGCTAAGGCCGTTGCTAAAGCGCTGCCAGAGCTGAAAGGCAAGCTGACCGGCAACGCGATTCGCGTGCCAACGCCGAACGTTTCGATGGCGATTCTGTCACTCAACTTGAATAAAGAAGTAAGCGTGGACGAAGTGAATGACTTCCTGCGTGAGCAGTCACTGCATTCAGAGCTGCAAAAGCAGATCGATTGGGTCAACTCACCAGAAGTGGTTTCTACAGACTTTGTTGGCAACAGCCACGCTGGCATCGTTGATGCTCAGGCCACCATCGTTAATGGCCAACACGTTAACTTGTACGTTTGGTACGACAATGAGTACGGCTACAGCCGTCAGGTGGTGCGCATCGCCCAGCAAGTGTGCGGTGTTAATTACGCGACCTACCCGGCGCGTTAAGCGACCCAAAAAGCCGCTGCCTGTGCAGCGGCTTTTTTTTGGCTAAGCTTCAAGCATTTTATGGAAGGGTCAAATGATGTGTTGTTCGACTAAGGTATGTGTTTGTTCGTTTTGACCTGCGAGCCCGTTTTTAAGCCGCTAGCCGAGTGTGAACCGGCCCCAGATTATGGCCCCTGGTGCGGTGGATTCTTGGCCCTACCATCTTTATAATTGGCGCGATTTTTTTAACTTGGGAAATGAGTCCAAGTGCTTGTTTCCAGTGCAAAAACACGGTCCTTATCGTGACGTACCGCGAACTTCCTCTGTTGGGGGAGTCTGCTGTGCGATTTTTTTGTACATGGGAGGCACGCATCTTGAGGCAATTGTGATTAGGCGAGGCATATGATCAACATCAAGAAAGGTCTTGACTTGCCCATCACCGGTAGCCCTGAACAAGCCATTTATGATGGCCCAGCAATCAGCGAAGTCGCTGTGCTGGGGCCGGATTACGTCGGGATGAAGCCGACGATGGAAGTTCAGGTCGGTGATCGGGTGAAAAAAGGCCAGGTGTTATTCACCGATAAAAAGACTGACGGTGTCCAGTACACCGCACCCGCCGCTGGCGTGATCAATGCGGTTAACCGCGGCGAGCGCCGACGTTTTTTGTCTGTCGTGATTGGCGTTGAAGGTGACGAAGAAATTACCTTTGATAGCTACAGCGCAGAGCAACTCAGCTCTCTGACAGCCGAGCAAGTAGAGAATAATCTGGTTAAGTCTGGATTGTGGACAGCACTGCGTACACGTCCGTTCTCTCGTACTCCGGCTTTGAGCAGCCGTCCGCAGGCGATTTTCGTCAATGCCATGGATACTAATCCTCTGGCGGGCGATCCGGCTCTGGTTATTAATGAGCAGCGCGAAGCCTTTGCCAATGGTTTGAAGGTCCTGAAGCCTTTGACGGAAGGCACTTTGTATGTGTGCAAAGCACCCGGAGCCGATATTCCGACCGCCGGTGTGGAGCAAACCGAAGAGTTTGCCGGCCCACACCCTGCAGGTCTGAGCGGTACCCATATTCATCACCTGCATCCCGTCAGCGAGACCCGTACGGTATGGACGGTGGGCTACCAAGATGTGATTGCCATTGGTCATTTGTTTACCACTGGCCGCTTGTACAGCCAGCGTGTGGTATCACTGGCTGGCCCACAGGTCAGCAAGCCACGCTTAGTGCGTGTGCCCGAAGGCGCGAGCTTGGCCGAACTGACAGCAGGTGAGCTGGTGGACGGTGAAAACCGCATCATCTCGGGCTCTGTTTTTGGTGGTCGCACCGCTGCTGGGCCTGAAGCTTTTTTAGGCCGTTTCCACAATCAGGTGTCTGTGTTGCGTGAGGGCCGTGATCGTCCAATGCTGCACTATTTGCGTGCCGGTAATGAACGCTTTTCGGTGATGCCCATCTACATCTCTAAGCTGATGAACAAGCTGTTCCCGTTCAGTACCAGTGCTAACGGCAGTGAGCGTGCCATGGTACCGATCGGTGCATATGAGAAAATTATGCCGCTGGATATGTTGCCAACTCAGTTGCTGCGTGCGCTGATCGTGGAGGATATGGAAACCGCGATTGCACTGGGTGCATTGGAGCTGGAGGAAGAAGACCTCGCTTTGTGCAGTTTTGTTTGCCCAGGTAAGTACGAGTACGGCCCCATCCTGCGCAAGAATTTAACGCGAATTGAGGCGGAGGGTTGATCATGGGTCTGCGTTCTACTTTTGACAACATGGCACCGCACTTTGAAAAAGGCGGTAAGTACGAAAAGCTGTATCCTCTGTATGAAGCCGTGGATACCGGTTTATTCCATCCACCTAATGTGACCAACAACACCTCTCATGTGCGTGACGGCATCGACCTGAAGCGCATCATGATCACAGTGTGGATCTGTACCTTCCCGGCCATGTTCTTTGGCATGTATAACATTGGCTTGCAGGCCAATGAAGCCATTGCCGCCGGTGCAGGTACTGCGATTGAAGGCTGGCGTGAAATGCTGATTGCCTTGTTGGGCGGCGGTGGCCACAACCCAGCCAGCTTCTGGGATAACTTTGCCTTTGGCGCGGCTTACTTCTTACCGGTTTACGCCGTGACCTTTGCGGTGGGTGGCTTCTGGGAAGTGTTGTTTGCCGTGGTGCGCAAGCACGAAGTGAATGAAGGCTTCTTTGTTACTTCCGTCTTGTTTGCTTTGATATTGCCGCCAAGCATTCCTCTGTGGCAAGTTGCCCTGGGCATCAGCTTTGGTGTGGTGATCGGCAAGGAAATTTTCGGTGGTACTGGTAAGAACTTCCTGAACCCAGCGCTGACGGGCCGTGCCTTCCTGTTCTTTGCATACCCTGCAGACTTGTCTGGTAACTCGGTATGGACTGCGGTAGATGGCTTCTCGGGCGCAACGCCGCTGAGCAATGCACAGGAAGGTGGTGTTCAAGCCATCATTGACGGTGGTGTGACTTGGTTTGATGCCTTCTTCGGCACTATTCAGGGCTCCATGGGCGAAACCAGCACGCTGGCGATTTTATTGGCCGGTGTGGTGCTGATGGGCATGGGCATCGCTAGCTGGCGTATTGTTCTGGGTGTGTTTGTCGGCATGGTGGCGACTACTTGGCTGTTTAACTTCATCGGTTCGGACACCAACCCGCTGTTTGCTGTGCCTTGGTATTGGCACTTAGTCATAGGTGGCTTTGCCTTCGGCATGATCTTTATGGCCACAGACCCTGTGTCCGCTTCTATGACCAATACCGGCAAATTCTACTTTGGCGCTCTGATTGGTCTGATGGTGATTATGATCCGCGTAGCTAACCCGGCTTATCCTGAGGGCATGATGCTGGCGATTCTGTTTGCCAACCTATTTGCACCTCTGATCGACCATTTTGTGGTGCAGTCCAATATTAAACGGAGGGTTGCTCGTGTCAGCTAATAACGACAGCATCCAAAAAACTCTGATCGTGGCGGTGCTGCTGTGTCTGGTGTGTTCTGTGATTGTGGCGGGTGCCGCAGTGTCACTGAAACCGCTGCAGCAAGCCAACAAAACAGAGGATATGAAGAAAAACATCTTGGCTGCGGCAGGCTTGCTGGATAGCAGCAAAAGCGTTACTGAACAGTTTGAGCAGGTGACGACGCGCATCGTTAACTTGGAAGAAGGCCGCTTTGCGACCGAAGCCGAAGTTAACGACATCAAAAAACTGATGGGTCTGAATGACATCAGCAAATTTGATCAGCGCAAAGCCTCACAAATGCCAGAGCTGTCCGACAAACTCGCCGGCAGTGAAGACCCAGCCAGTATCAAGCGTCGCTCCAAATATGCGGCTGTGTACCTGGTGCAAGAAGGCGACCAGCTAGAGAAGCTGATTTTGCCTATCCATGGCTATGGCCTATGGTCCACCCTGTACGGTTTTATTGCCTTGAAGGGTGATTTAGAAACCATTGCGGGTCTCGGCTTTTATGAGCATGGTGAAACGCCGGGACTGGGTGGTGAAGTCGACAATCCGTTGTGGAAAGCCAAGTGGGTTGGTAAAGAGCTTCACAATGAGCAAGGTAAGTTGGCCATTGAAGTGATCAAGGGTGAAGCCCCTCGCGACTCTGAGCATAAGGTAGACGGCTTAAGCGGTGCTACGCTGACCAGCCGCGGTGTTAACAACCTGGTGCGTTATTGGGTGGGCGAGCAAGCCTTTGGCACACTGCTGAATCAAATGAAATCACAGGGGGCTTAAGGTGTCTGAGATTAAAAACGTTCTGACCGAACCCTTATTTAATAAAAACCCAATTGCTTTGCAGATCCTGGGGATTTGCTCGGCACTGGCAGTAACCACCAGCTTACAAGTCACCTTGGTGATGTGTTTGGCGGTGATTGCGGTGACGTCGTTTTCTAACGTCGGCGTATCGTTAATTCGTAACCATATTCCGAACAACATTCGGATTATTGTGCAGATGATTATTATCGCCTCGTTGGTGATTGTGGTTGATCAGGTATTGAAAGCCTTTGCTTATGAAATCAGTAAGCAGCTGTCAGTATTTGTGGGCCTGATTATCACCAACTGTATCGTGATGGGCCGTGCTGAAGCTTTTGCCATGAAAAATGGCCCTGTATTGAGCTTCTTTGATGGCGTGGGCAATGGCCTGGGCTATTCGGTTGTGCTGATCGTTGTGGCAACCATTCGCGAGTTGTTTGGCGCAGGTAAGCTGCTGGGTGTCGAAATTCTGCCGCTGGTCACCGATGGTGGCTGGTATCAGTCGAACGGCCTGCTGCTGCTGCCACCGTCTGCCTTCTTCATTATTGGTCTGTTCATCTGGGCACTGCGCAGCTGGAAGAAAGACCAGGTGGAAGAGCCAGACTTTAAGATTCTGCCAAACACTGAACACTCAGGAGGCCACTAATGGAACATTTCCTCAGCCTGTTCGTTAAGGCGGTCTTCGTTGAAAATATGGCGTTGGCCTTCTTCTTGGGCATGTGTACCTTCTTGGCCATTTCTAAGAAGATCCAAACCGCCATTGGCCTGGGTATCGCTGTGATTCTGGTACTGGCGATTACGGTGCCGGTGAACAACCTGATTTACACCGGTTTGCTGAAAGAAGGCGCAATGACCTGGATCAGCGAAGATTTTGCCACGGTTGATCTGAGCTTCTTGGGCCTGTTGACCTACATCGGTGTGATCGCTGCCATGGTACAGATTCTGGAAATGGTGCTGGATAAGTACGTTCCGTCTTTGTACAACGCTCTGGGTGTGTTTTTGCCACTGATCACCGTGAACTGCGCCATCATGGGTGCCTCACTGTTCATGGTCGAGCGTGATTACAACCTGGGTGAAAGTGTCGTCTATGGCGTGGGTGCAGGCCTTGGCTGGGCACTGGCGATTGCGTCGCTGGCAGGTATTCGCGAAAAAATGAAGTACAGCGATGTGCCGGCAGGCCTGCAGGGTCTGGGCATTACCTTTATGACCGTTGGCTTGATGTCCCTCGGCTTCATGTCCTTCTCTGGCGTATCACTGTAAGGAGTTAGGCAATGGATATCGAGATTATCTTAGGCGTGGTGATGTTCACCGTGATTGTACTGTCACTGGTGGCCGTCATTTTAAGTGCCCGTGCCAAACTGGTGAGCTCAGGTAATGTAAAAATCCTGATCAACGGTGAGCGCGAAATTGAAACCGAAGCCGGTGGCAAGCTGCTAGGCACCTTGGCCGCTAACGGCGTGTTCTTGTCCTCTGCCTGTGGCGGTGGCGGTACTTGCGCCCAGTGTAAGTGCCGCATTACCGAAGGCGGTGGCTCTATGCTGCCGACGGAAGAGTCGCATTTCACCAAAGGTGAAGCACGTGAGGGCTGGCGCTTGTCGTGTCAGGCGCCGGTTAAGCAAGACATGCACGTAGAAGTGCCGGAAGAAGTCTTCGGCGTGAAAAAATGGGAAACCACCGTGGTGTCTAACCCGAACGTGGCGACCTTTATTAAAGAACTGACGCTGAAGCTGCCAGAAGGCGAAAACGTGGATTTCCGCGCTGGCGGTTACGTTCAGCTTGAGTGCCCACCGTATGAGATCAATTTCTCTGACTTCGATATTGAAGACGAATATCGCGGTGACTGGGAGCGCTTTGGTTTCTTTGACCTGAAAGCGGTCAACAAAGAAGACGTGATTCGCGCCTATTCGATGGCCAACTACCCAGAGGAAAAGGGTGTGGTGAAGTTCAATATTCGTATTGCAACGCCACCACCAGGGTCTAAAGATATCCCACCCGGCATTATGTCGACCTACGTCTTCAACCTGAAACCAGGTGATAAGGTGACGGTATATGGTCCGTTTGGCGAGTTCTTCGCCAAAGATACCGATGCCGAAATGGTATTTATCGGTGGTGGTGCGGGCATGGCACCGATGCGCTCGCACATTTTCGATCAGCTCAAGCGTTTGAAATCTAAGCGTAAGATCAGCTTCTGGTACGGTGCGCGCTCTCTGCGTGAACTCTTCTACCAGGATGAGTACGACATGCTGGCGGCTGAAAATGAAAACTTTGAGTGGCATGTGGCTATGTCGGATCCACAACCAGAAGATAACTGGGACGGTCTGACTGGCTTTATTCACAACGTGTTGTACGAACGCTACCTGAAGGACCATCCGGCTCCCGAAGATTGTGAGTACTACATGTGTGGGCCCCCGATCATGAACCAGTCGGTCATCAAGATGTTGGAAGGTCTCGGCGTAGAGCCTGAAAACATCATGCTGGATGACTTCGGCGGTTGATGCCCAAAAAGCCCGGTTCGCCGGGCTTTTTTATACTCTTTTTCTTTATGGGCAAAAGTCACGCGAGCCAGTTATATCACCTTGCTTCATTGACTTGCCGCAAATGACGCCTTCTAAGCCTTTTGTGGTCATAGTGTCGCTTGCTGGCTTCAGCTATTATCCATTCGATAGTACGCTCTCTGAGATTTTTTATGTCCCGACCCATTACCTTTGAAAACGCCCCCATCAACTGGGTGCCTGCGACCTTGTTCTCTGTCACCGCCCTGGTAGCACTGATTGCCGTGCCTTGGTATGGCTTTAGCTACGGCTACAGCTTGGCCGCCGTGGTGGCTTATATCGTGCTTACGTCTTTGACCGAACTGGCCATTACCGCAGGTTACCATCGCCTGTGGGCGCACAACGCCTACGAAGCCCATTGGAGTGTGCGCTTGTTGTTTGCCTTGTTTGGCGCCATGGCGTTACAAAATACCGTGCTGCATTGGAGCTCTGGCCACCGGGTTCATCATCGCCATGTCGATGATGTTGATATCGACCCCTATTCGGCCAAACGTGGTTTATGGTTTTCACACATCGGCTGGATGCTGCGTCATTACCCCAGCGGTGAAGTAAACTTCGATAATGTCAAAAACCTGACCAAAGACCCCATTGTGATGTGGCAGTACAAGTATTATGTGCCCATTGCCTTGGCGATGAACTTTGTTATTCCTATTGCTCTGGGCGTCATTTTTTCAGACCTGTGGGGCATGATTTTGCTGGCAGGTTTCCTGCGCATTGTGACGACTCACCACTTCACCTTCTTTATTAATTCCATTGCCCACAAGTGGGGCTCGCAACCTTACACGGATGAAAATACGGCGCGGGATAATCACTTTTTTGCTTTCCTGACATTTGGCGAGGGTTATCACAATTACCACCATATTTTTCAAAATGACTACCGTAATGGCATTAAATGGTGGCAATGGGACCCAACGAAATGGCTGATCAAAAGCTGTGAGTTGGTAGGCTTGGCGCGTAATTTACGCGTGGTGCCGGATTTTAAAATCCAGCGGGCACGTCTGGATATGCAGTTTAAACGTGCCCAAGAGAAGCTGGCCAAAGCTCAAAATCGTGAACAATGGTCAGACTTACTGGAAAAAGAGTACGAACAGTTTAAAACCATGTTGGCTGAGTGGAAGAGCTTGCAATCTGAGCGCTATCAAGAGACGCGCCGCAGCTTGCAGCACAAATGGGAAACCGCGGCGTTGCGTACTCGTTATCAGGAGTTGGAATACTCGCTGAAAATGCAGCAGAAGCGGCTAAAAATCATGATGGCGCAGTTCGCCACCAGTTGATGGCCGCTTTTTCATGAAATAGCCCCGCTTGCGGGGCTTTTTTGTGTCTGTAGGTAGTGTCGTAACAGTGACAGGGTTACCATGGCCGCGGACCGAATTGGGAGTGTATGACGATGGCAAATGTAGTGATTACCGGCGCCAACCGCGGGATTGGTTTGGCGCTGGCGCAGCAACTGGCTGCGCGAGGTGACCGGGTGACGGCGGTTTGTCGTGACAGCAGTGATGAGCTGGAAGCGGTGGCCGATCAAATCGTCTCAGGTATTGATGTCACGGATGAAAACAGCGTGCGCGGGTTGCAAACCATATTGAGCGAAATACTCGATGGCGACCTGGATATTTTGATTAACAATGCCGGTGTTTTTCGCAATGAGTCTCTGCAGCAGTTGGACACCGACAGTATTCGTCAACAGTTTGAGGTGAACACCATTGCGCCGTTAACCTTGGCGGCAAATTTAAGCCCGTTAATGGTAGCAGGCAGCAAGCTGGTCAACATCACTAGCCGCATGGGATCCATTGCCGACAATGGCTCAGGGCAATATTACGGCTACCGTGCATCTAAGGCGGCACTCAATGCGGTGAGCAAAAGCCTGGCGCTGGATTTACACCCTCAGGGCATTGCCGTCGCCGTGTTGCACCCTGGTTTTGTGCAAACGCGCATGGTGGGCTTTAACGGGGATGTTACCCCAGAGCAATCTGCAGCCGGGCTGATTCAGCGTATCGATGAACTCAACCTGGCTAACACCGGGTCTTTTTGGCATGCCAATGGCGAAGCACTTCCCTGGTAATTGATTTTAGGAGCAGCAACATGAGCACACGTAAAGCGCGAATAGAAAAGAAACTGCACACTCGCTATCAGGCGGAGTTTTTATTTGAATGCAGTCAAGATCCTCAATGGGCGACCAAACTGCAAGCATTAGAAGGCGAGCAGGTGCTGGAAAGCGCTCAAGAAGGCATGCCAGCAGATTTACTGGCAGCCTTTCCTGAGCTGGACACCATGGCGTTGAATTACTGCATTGAACGCGTCGAGTTAAATGAAGTACCGCGCGACGCGTCGTGCTGGTGGCCGCTGGAGGAAGGCACACAGTTTTTCTTGTGTTATCCCGCACGCTTCCCACAAGCGGCGTTGTATTTGGCCGTCGACTTCGACGACCACGCGCACTAGTCCAACACCTCGAAGGTGACGCCGGCATGTTGCTGTAGGCGCTCAATATAGCGCTGATCAAACACCGATGCCGGTGTCCAAAAGCCGCCTTTAGGGCCAGTTTTCTGGCCTTTTTCGTGCAGATCAAGGGCCAGTGAGGCCGCGGCTTGGCCGAGCATTTTACCGGTTGAGCCGTAGCCCGGGTCGCGATCTCCCGTGACTTTTACCTGCATGCTTTGCCCGTCGCGGCTGATGCCTTTAAAGCGAATATCAAAAAAGCCGTTTTCCTGTTGCTCGGGGCTAGGGCCTTCGCCGGGTTTTGGCAGCAGTGTTTTTTCCAATAACCAACGGCTGGGTTTGAGTGCCGCGCCGGCCATAAAAGCACCCAAACCACCGACTAATCCCATGGCGGTTAAACGACCACGCGTACCGCGGCCGGTGAGCATGGCTTCGTCATAAATAAAATCATCGCCGTAGGCGTTGTTGAGTAGGGCATTGGAGCGATGAACGATGCGGGTATTAATGGCCGCCATAATAAAAGGCGCGGACCAGGCGTTAAAATCGGCATCCAGTTTGGCGCCTTTTAGGTTGGGCTGGCGCGCACTAAAACCGTGGCCGGCAGGGCACAGGGCATAAGGGTTGGCCAATTGTTTGCGTAAATCTGGGTTGGCCACCGCTTCTTTGGTGAGGTTGACGATGCTGGCAACGGTGCCGCCAGACATGCCGCCTTTGGCCGCTTTAACGCGCATGCGTACTTGTTGTGCCGGCTGAGAGAAGCGCTGTTGCATGTGCTGCTGCAAAAAAGCAACGCCCATGTCAGAGGGCACCGAGTCAAACCCGCAGCTGTGCACAATGCGAGCGCCGCTCTCTTGGGCACGGGCCTCATATTTATCGATCATGGCTCGAATCCATTGCGGCTCACCGGTTAAGTCGCAATAGTCGGTGCCTGAGCCGGCGCAAACGCGAACCAGTGTTTCACCGTATAAAGCGTATGGCCCCACCGTAGAGACCACCACATTCGTCTGTTCACATAAGGCTTGCAGCGCTTGTTCATCGGCGGCATCGGCAACAATAATGGGCACACGGCCAGCTTCATCGCCCAGTTCGTCCAATAGACTGCCGCGCAGCGTTTGCAGCTTGCGTTCTGAGCGTCCAGCGATGGCCCATTTTAGTTCACCGTCGAGGCCAAATTGCTTGGCCAGATAATGGGTAAGAATTTGGCCAACAAAGCTGCTGGCTCCAAATACCACGAGATCGTAGTGCGCCATAATGTTCCTCGATGCGTTTTTATTTGGCGCTCAAGTTTACAGTGTTTGGCGTGACCGGTAAGGGGCATTTGCGCAAACCATATCGGCACAGTGGCCATTTGGTCAGAACAAAAAATAAGTGGTGGTGTGAGATTGTGGAGTTAAAGCACATTAAAGCGTTTGTCAGCGTCATGGACTGCGGTTCGCTGTCGGCGGCTGCCCGCCAGCTGGGTAAAGGTCAGTCGCTGTTAAGTCAATGGATCAGTGAGCTGGAGGCCGATACGGGGTTGGCCTTGTTCGAGCGCAGCGGCAATCGTGCGGTGCCAACATCGCAAGCCTGGCAGTGGTTGCCATGGGCGCAACAGGCGCTGTCGGAGTTGGAAGCGCTGGAGCGGCGAACCCAAGCGCTGGCCGGCGATGAGCTGTGGCAATTGCAGTTAGCGATTGAGCACAGTTTAACCGCCGACTGGCTCGCCCCAGCGCTGCGCGACTGGCATAAGCAATGGCCCGGGCGTTGTATTCAGCTCAGTGGCTGCAGTCGCGATGAATTGATTGATGGCTTGCAACAACAGCATTGGCATCTCGGGGTGGGCTATGAACACGAAGATCACATGGCCGAAGTGTCTTATCAGCGCTTGGGTGAGCTAACGGAAGTGTATGTGGCCAGCCCGGATTGGCTGGCGTCTGTGCACAGCAAACTCGATGCCGCAGCGCTGCGGCAGGCCACCGAGCTGGTGTGGGCACAAGCCAGCGATGGCTGTGAGTCCGCCTTGAATCTCAATGCTTGGCTGATAGCAGAACTGACGCTGCTCAAGCAGCTGGCGTGTCAGGGTGTTGGCTATGCGTTGTTACCACAGTGGGCGGTGGCTGAGGAACTGACTGTCGGCAGTTTGCAGGTGTTTCAGCCGACCTTTGAAACACCCACCTTGGTCAGGCGCATTGAAATGCTATGGCCAGCTGGGCTGGAGTTGCAAGCGCCAGTGGCCAGTTTGCAGCAGTTATTGGTGCAGCACGGCGTTAAAAAGCCACGGCGTTAAAAATCTTCGTGCTGAAAAGTAATGTCGCCATTCATCATCGTCAGCAATACGCGTGTGTCGCGTAATTGCTGTGGCGCCACCGTTAACGGGTTTTGATCAATTACGATCAAATCGGCGTGTTTGCCGACCTCTAACGTGCCGGTGCGCTCTTCGCTGCGCATTAAAAAAGCGGCATCGCGGGTATAGGCCGCCAAAGCTTGCTCCACTCGAATGCTTTGCTCGCCTCGATTCACCGCATTGTGAATGCCAATAAATGGGTTCAGGCTACTGACGGTCCAGTCGCTGCTCAGCACCACGGTTGCCTGGCTGTCGAGCAAATCTTTCAACCGGTAAGCTTGGTCAATGCGATCACCAATATACGGTCTTTGCCAGTCATGGTTGTGGGGCAGGGTAAAGTCCCCCGCGACCTGCATGTCGGCAATCACACCTAATTGTGCAAAGCGCGGCAAGTCGTCATCGTCGACCATTTCAACGTGGGTCAGGCGATGGCGTTGCTGCGGGGCGGGGTGGCTGGCAATGGCATTTAATGCTTCGTGCACGCCACGATCGCCAATGGTATGGATATGAAAATCAAAGCCTGCGGGCTGCAGTTGAGCAATATAATGCGCCAGCCGCGACTGGTCGAAATAATTCAACCCGCGCGTAGGCACATCGGGCAAGCTGTGTTGATAGGGTTGTTTTAACGCCGCGGTGGTGTTGTGAATAATGCCATCGCTGTAAATTTTTATTTGATTGATTTGCAATAAGCGCTTGGGATCGTAGCGATATTGCTGCTTCAAAAAGTCAATTTGTGCCGCATCAGCCATGAGCGGGTAGGCCCATAACCCCAAATTGACGCGCGTTTTAAGCGCGCCATCGAGCTCTGCCTGGTGCCAAACATCCAGCCAACCACGTTGCCAGTAAACCCGTGCATCAGCGATCGACGTAATGCCATGGCGCGCCATTTCATCCATGGCCCACAGCAGACCATCGTAATAGAGATCGAAGCTTTCCTCCGTCGGCTGGTAAGCCAGATCAAACGCCGCTTCGGCAGCCGTTTCCAATAAAATACCGTTAGGCTCGCCATCTTTATCGCGCAAGATGATGCCGCCGGGTGGATTATGGCTGTCAGCGTGGTAATTCAGTCGCGCCAGTGCTTCAGAGTTAACCCAAGCGGAATGAGAGCTTTGCTCCATAATGACAACCGGTCTGTCACTGATCCATTGATCGAGCAGTTGGCGAGGGTTGTCTTCTTCGATGAGCCAGTGCAACTCATGGCCATAGGCGGTCAGCCAGTCGGTACCGACTTGATGCTGACGGCAATCCAGCAAGGGCTGGCGCAGCTCAGCCAAGTTATCGGCCTCTAGCCAGCAATTGCCGCCCACTTCGGCACCGGCCTCCAATGCGTGCACATGGCTGTCATGAATACCAGGCATGATGGTCAGGCCTTCGAGGTCAATGATGTCGGCATCTTGTTGGTAGCGCTGCTGTGCCTGCTGGCTGCTGCCGATAAACTCAATGCGACCATCGCGCACCGCTAATGCATCGTGCAAATGCGGGGCGTCGGTCATGGTGATCAGGTCAGCATTAATAAAGACTGTGGCAGGGTTAGTGGTTGTGGGTTCGGCGGTCGAGTGGCAGGCCAGCAAGGTGGCGCTGGCCAATAGTGTCATCAAAGTTTTCATGGCAAGGTCAACAATCAATAAGGTTGGGCAAACTTTAGACCAGCGCCTCGGTGGGCAAAAATGAGTCGCTATCTGTTTTTTTGATAGCGGCGGTAGTTTCCCGTGCGTAATGTACTGGCTGGCGCCAGCTCGGTGTGACCGATAAGCTTGAGTGTGGTGTTAAGTTAAGGTGGCGACAGTGGAGAGGCAATGTCGACAAGCGTAGGTTGGTTAGATTGGGCAGCATTGGGCTGGTTTATGTGGTGTTGGATCAGCTACTCCTTATTCGCTAAGCGTCGGGCAAAAAATACGGCGTCCCTGTCGTCTGTGTTGCATGTGCATCGAATCAACTGGATGCGGCGTTTACTGCAGCGAGAAGTCCGTGTCAGTGACGCCGCATTGCTGTCCAACTTGGAACGCAACGTCACGTTTTTCGCTTCTTCCTGTGTGCTGGTGTTGGCCGGTTTATTAACGGCGCTGACGGCGACGCAACAAATTCATGACGTTATTGCTGATATTTCTTTTGCGGCAGAAAGCTCCATTTTGTTGGTGGAACTGAAAATTTTGCTGTTGATTGGCATCTTTATTTACGCCTTTTTCACGTTTACCTGGTCGATGCGCCAGTTTGGTTTTGCATCTGTGTTGGTCGGTGCGGCGCCGGCGCCGGAAGATGATCATGTCACGGCCAATGAGCGGCGTAATTTTGCAATATTTGCCGCCAAAGTCATTGATCAGGCCAGCCACAGTTACAACTACGGCCTGCGGGCATTTTATTATTCATTAGCGGCGGTGAGCTGGTTTTTAGGCCCTTGGTATTTTGTCGCAGCAGCCACCACCGTGGTGGGCGTGTTGTTTCAACGCGAGTTTCGCTCTTCTTCGCTGAAAGCGTTAAAGCAGGTAGAAAATGTCGGCGAGCGCCTGTTTCATGATGACAAAGACCTGTACCGTCGCTCACTTAAAAAGAATGATGAGGCGCATTAATGGCACTGGATATCATTGGCTTGATCGTTGTGCTGGCTCTGGTCGGCTATGGCTGGTACCGAGCCAAGCAGCAAAGTCAGCGCTGGGCGCACAATAAGCGCGAAGGTGAGCGCTACTGGCAACAGCAGCGTCAGCGGGAAGGTGTTGTAGAGGTCGGTGATGGCGTGCTGATGGAATATCAGCAGCACGGTGCAGGCACAGAGTCACCGCAGGCAACTCAACGTATTCATGTTCATTACACCGGCCGGTTGGTGGACGGCACTGTGTTCGACTGCTCACGTCAGCGCGGCGAAGCGCTGCAGTTGTGCCCTCACCAGGTCATTGTCGGCTGGCAGCAAGCACTGCAAACCATGGTCGTGGGCGACCGCGTTGAACTCACCATTCCTGCTCAGTTGGCGTATGGTCGTCGCAAAGCCGGTGCAATATTGCCGTATTCCACACTGATTTTTGATCTTGAGTTGTTGGCAGTAGAAGCCAACTGATAGCCTGACCAGCGACGTTCTAGTCAATTTTTTTCTCAGTCATTTTTCTTCTAAAAACCAGACAATGCTTGTCTGGTTTGCTGCCTCTGCGCTACTCCTAAGCCTAATTGGCGGGTGATTAGGCTTCGCATCGAATGCGTCGCATAGCCCGCCGCCGTCAACAGGCTTCGTTGCCTGATCCGGCCACAAGCCATCGATCAGGCGTTAGAAATCGGCCACAAGCCGGAGGTATAGCCATGTTTGATCCCATCGTTCAACACCGCTGTGAGGCGGTGCATAGCTTCGTACACATTCCTGACAACAACCCAGATGCACCTTGGCGTGCCGTCATCGCCGTGCACTCCACCCGGCGAGGGCCAGCCTTGGGCGGCTGCCGATTTGTGCCTTATCAAAGCGGTGATGATGCGCTCCAAGATGCCCTGCGCTTGGCCCAGGGGATGAGTCGCAAGGCGGCGCTGGCCGGCTTGGATCTAGGCGGTGGTAAAGCCGTCATTATGATGCCCGAGGGCGTGTTCGACCGGCAGGC
The DNA here is from genome assembly GCF_014652515.1 of Bacterioplanes sanyensis. Classification (GTDB taxonomy): domain Bacteria; phylum Pseudomonadota; class Gammaproteobacteria; order Pseudomonadales; family Oceanobacteraceae; genus Bacterioplanes; species Bacterioplanes sanyensis. Next base: position 391,560 of record NZ_BMYY01000001.1, read on the forward strand.
GCTGTTTCGTTGGTTTGGCCATTGTGTCGAACGCCTGTCAGGTGAATACATCACCGCCATGGATGCCGGTACGCAAGTGGAAGATATGGATGAGATTTTCCGCCACACCCGTCATGTTGCCAGTCACAGCCAGATTGGCGACCCTTCACCGCATACAGCCAGAGGGGTGTGGCAGGCGATTCGCTATGTGCTCCATGAGGTGCTTGGCCTAGCGCCGACCAAGAGCCGGGTTGCTGTGCAAGGGTTAGGGCATGTGGGTATGTTGTTGACACAACACCTGTTAGATAACGGTGTGCAGGTGGTCGTCAGTGATGTCAATTCAGATCGGTGTCAGCAGGCTCAGAGCATGGGTGCCAGCGTGGTGGCGCCGGAGCAAATCCTGCAACAGAAGGTAGATTTATTGGCCCCTTGTGCTTTGGGTGGGGTCATTCATGCCGGCAATCTCGATGAGCTTAATTGCCAAGCCATTGTTGGAGCAGCCAATAATCAGCTCGAAGACGCCGATTGTGGGCGTGAACTGCATCAGCGGGGCATTGTTATCGCTCCGGATTATCTGGTCAATGCGGGCGGTTTGGTGTTTGCCTCAGGCCGCTATCAGGGGTGGTCAGATGAACGCATAGCGGCCCAAATTGACAGCATTACTGAACATTTGGGTGACTTACTGCGCCAATCACAACAGCGCGACATCGCCGTCAATGTATTGGCCGATCAACTGGCTGACGAAGCCATTGCTGCCGGCCACTATCAACCTGCCACCCATGACATGGGCAAGGAGGCACTATGGAGCCTGTAATGCAAACGGTGCGCTACTTGGATGATCAAGGTCATACCTGCCAAGAGCTGCCATTGTGGGCACACGAAATGGAGCCGCTGCTGGAGTGTTATCGCTGGATGCTGCTCACCCGCCAGTTTGACCAAAAGGCCATTGCTTTGCAGCGCACTGGCCAACTAGGCACTTATCCGTCCAGTCTTGGGCAAGAGGCCATTGCCGTGACCTTGGGGTTGGCAATGGAGCCCGATGATGTGCTGGTGCCCTATTACCGGGACCATGGCACCCAGTTGATACGCGGCTGCGGTATGAAAGACATCTTGCTCTACTGGGGCGGTGATGAACGCGGCAGTGCTGCGGGCCCGCAGCAAGACTTCCCGGTTTGTGTACCCATCGCCACGCAATGTGGCCACGCCGTGGGGGCGGCAAAAGCGTTGCAGCTGCAGGGGCGCTCCCAGGCAGTGGCCTGCACATTGGGCGATGGCGCGTCATCTAAAGGGGATTTTCTAGAAGCGCTCAACTTGGCGGGCTTGTGGCAGCTGCCGGTGGTGTTTGTGCTCAACAACAACCAATGGGCCATCTCCGTATCGCGGCAAAAGCAATGCGCAGCCAGCGCCTTGGCTTTGAAAGGCATGGGGGCGGGAGTGCGCTCGGTGCAGGTCGATGGCAATGATGTTATCGCCATGTTTGATGAGTTGACTCAAGCATTAGAAGCCGCTCGCGCTGGGCAGGGGCCGACGTTAATTGAGGCGATCAGTTATCGTTTGAGTGATCACACCACCGCCGATGACGCCAGCCGCTATTGCCCACAAGAGGAGCTGCAGCAGGCTTGGAAAAAGGAGCCCGTGGCACGCCTCAAGCGCTTTCTCACCAGCCAGGGAGCTTGGACAGAAGCTTTAGAGCAAAAATGGCTCGAGCATTGCCAGCACACCGTGAACAGCGCAGTGCAGCATTATCTCGAGTATTCACCGCAATTGCCGGAAGCCATGTTTGATCATCTTTATGAAGACTGGCCAACGGTGATGGAGGATCAGTTGCAGGCCTTTGCCGAACGACGTCAGCGGCGTCTGGGAGAGTAGCGCATGAGTGTTCAAGATTTGACCATGGTTGAGGCCGTCAACCTAGCCCTGCATCGGGCCATGGCTGCGGATGAGTCGGTGGTGTGCTTAGGGGAGGACATCGGCGTCAATGGCGGGGTGTTCCGTGCCACGGTGGGGCTGCAAGAGCGGTTTGGCGAGCAGCGAGTAATGGACACGCCGTTGGCGGAAACCTTGATAGCGGGTGCTTCCATCGGCATGGCGGCCAGCGGCCTGAAGCCTGTGATGGAAATTCAGTTTATGGGCTTTATCTTTCCCGCTTTTGAACAGCTGATCACGCATGCCGCGCGAATGCGCAATCGCACTCGAGGGCGCATGCAGTGTCCATTAGTAGTGCGCGCGCCTTTCGGTGGCGGCATTCATGCGCCTGAACATCATTCCGAAAGCACAGAGGCGCTGTTGGCGCATATACCCGGTATCAGAGTGGTCATTCCGTCGTCGCCACGGCGTGCCTATGGGTTGCTGCTTAGCGCCATTGATAGCCCGGATCCCGTAGTGTTTCTTGAACCCAAACGCTTATATCGAGTGCAAAAGCAACCGCTGGCCGACGATGGCGAGCGCCTGCCTTTGGACAGTTGTTTTACGCTGCGAGAAGGTCAGGATGTAACTTTGATTACTTGGGGAGCGTGTGTGCGTGAAACCTTATTGGCTGCCGATCAGTTGCAGGAGCGGGGAATCGCTGCTGAAGTCATAGATGTCGCGACGGTATCGCCACTGGACATGGCGACGTTGCGCCAGTCGGTGATCAAAACCGGGCGCTGCGTCATCGTGCATGAGGCCTGTCGCAGTGGTGGTATAGGCGCTGATATTGCCGCGCAGCTGGCGGAGCAGGCATTTGATTATTTGCAGGCACCGATTCAGCGCGTCACCGGCTTTGATACGCCAATGCCTTACTTCCGTCAGGAGCAATGGTATCTGGCGGATGCAGATGACATTTGCGCCGCGGTGAAGGCGGTAATGGATTACTAATCGGGAGCAGCCCATGCGTTATTTTGCATTGCCAGATTTAGGGGAAGGTTTGCAAGAAGCCGAAATCGTTGAATGGTACGTCAGCGAGGGCGATACCGTGGCCATTGACCAGCCGTTGGTCGCGGTCGAGACCGATAAAGCCATCGTCGACGTGCCCAGTCCCCAAGCCGGCACCATTGGCCAGTGCTTTGCCGCCGTTGGCGACAGCGTCAATGTCGGTGAGCCGCTGGTGGAATTCAAGGGGGCAGGGGCCGACGACAAGCACAGCGAGCAAACATCTGGTACCGACAAGGCGACGGTGGTGGGGGAGCTGCCGCAGGATGCGGCGGTAAAAGAGGATCGCTTTACCATTGGTGCTGCGCCAACCGCAGCGACCGGCGTTCGCGCTTCTCCCAGTGTGCGGGCACTGGCGCGGCGCTTAGGCGTGGAGCTCAGTGGCGTGGCGGGGAGTGGCGCAGATGGCCGCATTACGGCGGAAGACGTTGAGCGTGCTGGGCGTGTAAATGCTAGCCATGGGCCGAGTCAGTCTCTGTCGGGCGTGCGCAAATCCATGGCCAAAAACATGGCGCGTGCTCACGCGTCTGTGGTTCCTGTCACCTTATTTGATGAAGCCGACGTGACAGAATGGCAGGCTCAAGAAGACATCACGGTGCGTTTGTTGCAGGCGATTGCCGCGGCGTGTCAGGCCGAGCCGCAGCTTAACGCTTGGTTTGATGACCAGCAACTGCGACTGTTGCAGCAAGTGGATGTTGGCATTGCCGTGGACACTGAACAGGGGTTGTTTGTGCCTGTGTTGCGCGACGTAGCACAGCGACCAGCCGAGGATCTGCGGGCTGGGCTGGCTCGATTACGTGACGATGTGAAAAATCGCAGCATCCCGCCGGAAGAGCTCCGCGGTGCCACCATCACGCTGTCGAACTACGGTTCATTGGCCGGTAGCAGCCAAGCGGCTGGCAGCTTTGGCACCCCGATTGTGGTGCCCCCCACCGTGGCAATCGTCGGCGCGGGGCGTATTCAGGAAAAGCCGATGGTCAGCATGGGAGAGCTGTACGCTGGCAAGACACTGCCATTGTCGCTGACTTTTGACCATCGTGTGGTGACTGGCGGTGAGGCGTCACGCTTTTTGGGTGCGTTAATCGCCGACTTGCAGCGCGAGCCGGCGGTGATTGATCGCTAGTGTCCTGAATCAGAAGTTCGCATGCTTTCTCAGAACACTAATCATGATCACTGTGTTGAAAACTGTCACTGCCATGTTCGCCGGCCCAGGCCAGCAGCATGGCGTGCACGCGCTCGTCACAGGTCATTTGCTGCAAATCATTAAGGCCATTTTCTGCACGAATCAGCTCTAAGCTGGACTCGCGCTGACAGGCGTCATAGAGTCGATCTAACATGCATTCTACTTGCTCCACATCATCGGTCATTACCTGGCTGATTTGCAGGTCTTCCTCCAGCTCCCTAATGACCGACCAGCAAGTCTCACCGCGCTGATACAGGGTATCTGGGCTGATGCCGTGCAGGTCCGTTAGGGCGTAATCCCAGTCGTGCCAATCATCCTCGGGCTGAATCAACGTGGTTTTAATGCGGCCATCGCTGAGACTCCAGGCGATGGCGATAGGGTGGCCATTGTCCTCCCAGGAGCTGGCATCAATGGCAATAAACTGTGGTGCAATCATGGGTTGTTCCCCTGGCTGGTGATGGAGCGGCGCCAGTGTGCGAGGGAGTGAGGGCGTGGTCAAGTCTGTGCAGCGCTACCCGTGACTCGGATGCCCAGCCTGTCAGCGCTGCTGCGGTTAACGCTGCGTTAGGATGGCCGAATATCGGCCTCTTGGCGCAGCAAGGCATCGAGTGTGTCGACCACCTCGGCCCAGTCGGAATCTTGTTCCAGTGCTTCTTGCAAAAAGCTGCGCTGCGCCGCACTGAAAAAGGGTAAATCCACCAATGCCGCGCCTGGGGCGATGGGTTTGTGCTGCTCTAAAAAGCGTTCAATGCCTTCATCGCTATTGTCCAGGCCCAGTTGCGAAAACAGGGCGGGCAGGTCGTGAGCTGAGGTATCCATGCAAGTCTCCCGGTGGCGTGTTTAGTGGAAGTCTAGAAGCGCTGCGTCAGTCTGCAATGACGGCCGCCCCAGCTGGCGAAGGTGGCGAAAATGTCCAGCAAGCGCGGCACCTAAGCTGGCATAGCGTCTGACTCGCAATTCGCCTTGCTGCTCGAGTGATAGCAGCAGGCCATGGATGGCTGGATAGTGAACATGGGAAATCCGCGGAAACAAATGGTGTTCCAGTTGAAAATTCAGACCACCCAATGCCCAGGTTAGCCAACGGCTATCGGTCGCGAAGTCTACGGTGGTGCGCAACTGATGGTGGGCCCAGTCATCACTCAGCTGGCCATGGCTAACTGGGGGAAAGTCCGCTTGGTCCACCACATGAGCCAGCTGAAATACAATGGCGAAGACGCTGCCCAACACCGCATGCATTAGTAAGAAGCCGGCCACCGTAGCTGACCAGCCCAGCCATTGCGCGGGAAGCCACAAATACAGCAGCAGGTATAGAGCTTTTGAGAGCCAGAACTCGATATGGTCCCAGCGCGTCAGTGCATGGCTGAAAGGGCGTTGCCCAATTTTTTGGCGCCAATAGGCTTTGTAGTCCAGTACAAAAAACCAGAACAGGCTGGTCAGTGGGTACAGCAGCCAAACATACCAATGCTGCCAGCGATGGAAGCGGTAATGAGGTTGGTGTGGGCTCATTCGTAGCAGCCCCATGGCATCGATGTCTTCATCCAGACCATCCACATTGGTGAAGCTGTGATGATTGCGGTTGTGCTTTTGGGCCCAGTAAAAGCGGTTGCTACCAATCAGATTAAAGCTGCTGGCAGCGAGGCGATTCAGCCAGCTGCGCGAGCTGAAGGAGGCGTGCGCACCGTCGTGCATGATGTTAAAGCCGACCAGCGCCGTGGCCAGACCATGCAGTGGCCACCACAGCCAATGCCAGTGTGGCAGCAGTGCTAGCAAGGCATAGCTGCTGACATACAGCACTAAAACAATGGCGGCTTTGCGCCACAGCTTAATGTTGCCTGTTTTAGTGTGCTGTTGCCGTTGGAGTAAATCGCTGACCTGATCAGATAAGTGCTGATAAAACTGGCGGTCAGTCGGTGCGAAGCGAACCTGGGTCATAGTGAGCATTTCTTATTGTTGTGGCGCTATCCTAGCGATATTGGTACACGGGTACAAATGCAAGCTAGTTTTCAAAGCCGGATTGCTGTTGTCGAAAGTGGCGCGGTGATACAGCCAGCCAGCGGCGAAAGGCACGGCCAAAATTAGAAGGGTCGTTATACCCTAGGCGGTGAGCAATCTGGTCGATGCTGAGCGGTGTATTTTGCAAATAGTGCATGGCCAGTTGGCAACGTGCGCTTTCCACCATTTGTTGGTAACTGGTGAGGAGTTCTGCCATTTGTCGGTTGACGGTCCTAGGGCTGCTGCTGAGTTGCCCTGCGAGCATCGCTAAGGTAGGAAAAACCTGTTGTTGCAATAGCTGTGAACGCACGCGTGTGGCCAGGTCTTGTTGTACTGCCATGGCACTGAGATGAGCCTCGCACTCCACCTCAGCTTGGCGGCGGTTGAGCAGGCTTACACCTGTGATTGGGCGAGTAATTAGATCAATGGGCAGGCATAGCGCATTGCGTGGTTGGTTAAAGGCGACAGCCAGTTGTAGCTGTTCTTCGTAGCGCAATGTCAGGGTTTGAGGGGATTCTTTGAGCTGTACCAAAGCGGGAAGCGCATCGTCACCGCCTAAATCACGCAGCAGCGTCGTTAGCAGTGCCAGTAAGTAGTGCTGAGCGAAGCTAGAGACGACGGGCATGTTACCGCTTTGGTGAATCTCTATAATCAGCTGATCCTCATGCTGCAGGCAACGGAACTTGCCCAACAAGCTGAAGTTATTGACGTAGCGTATCAACCAACTGAAGGCATTTTCCCAAGTGCTGGCGGCATGAAACACCTGTCCAGCAAACCCACGTAGCGCTAATGGAATGCGAGCACCATGAATGAGCCCGAGTAATGGCTCTTCGGTTACAGATACAACCTTATGAATAACGCGCTGTAGCACTGCTCCGGTAGCCATGCCGGTTAGCTGCAATTGCGTGGGTGAGATCTCGGTGGTAGGTGCGCCTAGTGCATGCAGTGTTTCAATTAAATAATTCAGATGCTGCTGCGCCAAGCGTGATGGTTGCTTATTTAGCGATGATGGTGAGACGTTCATTTCAGAGCTGCATGACGTGAAATGACAGAAAGTGTTACAGGTTATGCTCTTTCCCTCAATGCGCCTTTAGTTCATAGTTCTGGCTTGGGCTTGGTTGCACACTAACAAGGCGCAGAGTTTAATAAAAACACTAGCGAGTCAGTGCTTACACATACAGGTCTGCCCCCGTGCTGCGAATGGCTGGCTGTCACCGACGAGTGCGGCAGTAGTGGCAAGCGCGGGTAGGTAATAGTCTGGGACTGACCGCCAAAGGCCCTGACAAAAACAACAACAGAACCATGGGAGACTGAGCTGTGGATGCTTCATTCTGGGATGGAAAGCGCGCCCCTGGCGTGCCAGATACGATTGATCTGAGCGAGTTTAATGCCGTTGTAGAGGTGATCGAAGGGGCGATGCAACGCTATGCTGACCGCCCGGCGTTTACCAGCATTAATTACACTCTGACATACCGTCAAATTGACGAATACAGTGCTGCTTTTGCCGCCTATTTACAAAATTATACCAACTTGAAGCCCGGTGATCGCATTGCTATTCAAATGCCCAATATTTTGCAATTCCCCATTGCAATGTATGGGGCATTGCGTGCGGGGCTAGTAGTGGTTAACACGAATCCACTCTACACCGAGCGAGAAATGCTGCACCAGTTTAACGATTCAGGTGCTAAAGCACTCGTCTGCATGGACGTGTTTGCGCGCTCGGTGCAAAACATCAAAGCCGATACCGGTCTTGAGCACATTATTGTGACCAGCCTGGCCGACATGTTGCCATTGCTGAAGCGTACGGTGATTAACGCCGCCGCGCGTTACATTAAAAAAATGGTACCTGCCTACTCTTTGCCTGAAGCGATATCCTTCCGCAAAGCGTTAGCTCAGGGACAACAAGCGGGTCCGCATCAAGCCAATTACATTCGTGACCCTGATGCGACCATTATTCTGCAATACACAGGCGGCACTACTGGTGTTGCTAAAGGTGCAGAGCTGACCAATCGTAACTTAGTTGCCAATATGCTGCAGGCCAAAGCGCAGCTCAGTCAGCAAGACGAGCATGGACAAACGATCAAGCCAGCCGACGGGGCCAAAATTGTTGCACCCTTGCCGCTATATCATATCTATTCATTTACTGTGCATTTAATGGCGCTGTTTAATATGGGCGACCATAGTATTTTGATCGCCAACCCGCGCGATACCAATATGTTTGTGCGCATGATAAAACCGCATCAATTAACCGGTTTTATCGGTCTCAACACTTTGTTTGTGTCGCTGATGCAGCACCCTGAATTTGCACAATGTGACTTTTCCAAGTTGAAATTGACGTTATCGGGTGGCACCGCGTTGATGGATGACACCGCACGGCGCTGGAAAGAGCTGACCGGTTGCGGCATCTCTGAAGCTTATGGTCTGACAGAGTGTTCACCGGCCGTGACGATGAACCCAGCCGGTGGCCTGGAGCGCATGGGAACCGTCGGTCAGGCCGTACCGGCGACAGCGTTGAAATGCATTGATGACCAAGGTAATGAAGTGCCCATCGGTGAGCGCGGTGAACTGTGTGTGCAGGGCCCACAAGTAATGAAAGGTTACTGGAATCGTCCGGAGGCCACCGCTGAAAGCTTTACTCCAGATGGTAAGTGGTTCCGCACTGGGGATGTAGCCATTATTGATGATGACGGCTTCGTTAGCATTGTGGATCGAATTAAAGACATGATTTTGGTGTCTGGTTTTAATGTATATCCCAATGAGATTGAAGATGTTGTGGCCAATCATCCGGCGGTAGAAAATTGTGCTGCGATTGGCGTTCCTGACGATAAGACCGGTGAGGCTGTTAAGTTATTTGTCATTGCTAGTGATCCAAATGTTACGGTTGATGACCTTCGTGCTTATTGCCGAGAAAATCTGACAGCTTATAAAATCCCTCGTCACATTGAGTTCCGTGAAGAGTTGCCGATGACTCCGGTAGGTAAAATCTTGCGGCGTGAGCTGAAAGATGAAGAAGAGGCGAAGCGAGAAGCCGAGCCTGCCTGATGGTTGATGATGCCGGCTCTGTGCCGTCACCAGCTGTGCTGGTAGGTCAGAGCTGGGTCAAATGACTCAGTGCTTTGTGAGTTAATATCGCCAATCAGCAACGCGCCGTTCAGGCGCGTTTTTATCGGCTGGATAAGCTGAACTGTAAGTCCATGATCAGTGTGTGTGTTGTTTTCTCTGCTGTTGGCGTCTCCTGTTGCCACTGGCACTTTAAATCCCCCATTAAGCGGTTTTCGGCAATATGTTGTGCCAGTGTAAAGCCATATGGCTCTTGCCGGTGATTTGATAACGTTTGCTTAACTTGAATAAAACCAGAGCGACCGTCGGTACCCGCTTTGATCATGAGTTGTTGTAGCTGTGGCCAGTTTTCCTCTGGTACTAGCAACTCCAATACAAAAGAAAATAACTCAGCATTTTCCTCCAGCACCAAGGATAAAGGCAAATCAGCGGATTTTTCTTTGACGGGAATGGTTGTGAGCCAGCGCTGCAAATGCAGGGATAAGTCCATTGTTTGAGTGTGATCGTCGATAATGATGTGTAAATAACGCTGAAAAATATCTAACCTGGTTGGGTGCTGTTGCTGGTGCAGCGTTAGTTCTTGTAGCAGTAGCCGGTTTAAGCTGTTGTGGCGTTGATTACTGAGTTGGGTTCGACAGCGCTCCAGTTGCTGCGATAGGCGTTGCATGGATAACTTGGCACGCATTTGCTCGTCGTACAGTTCCTCGGTGCGTTTGGCTACCTTATTTTCGAGGTTAATGGTGAGCTCTTCGGCTTGCTGACTGGCGATATGTTGTTGGGTTTTATTGACCATGCAAATTAAAATATTAGCGGGTCGATTTTCTTGGTAGTCAGTGATTTGAAACGTCATATCAACGTAGCATAACTCGTCTCGTTTGTTGAATATCTGGTAGGTATCAAATACTCGTGGAATACGCCCATAGAGTAGTTGGTGTAGTCGCTCTTGCTGCTCGGTAGCATCGGGGCCGTTGATGAGAGACAGCAGCATTTCCATCGGATGCGGAATCTGTTCCAACTCCAAGCGGGTGAGCCCCAAGTGCGTAGCAAAATGACTGTTCGCGTCAAATTGATCTTGCTCGGTGTTGTATTCGCATAAACCTAATGCAGCGTTGTCGATGGCAACGGCCAGCTTTTCTTTGGTGTTTTTCAGCTCTTGCGTCGCAGCCTGCTCGCGTATGACATCTTGCTGCAACTTAAGTCGCATTTGGTTGATGGCGTCAGCGACATCATTAAGCTCATCTGCCTTCCCTCTAATCAGGGAAAGATCCAGGGGATGCTCTAACTGGTGCAGTGAAAATTGTCCGGCCCACTCTGACATGCGCTGTAAGCGCCGAGTTAGTAAGCGGTTTACAATGAATAGAATAAAAATCGAAACAGAAAAGGTTTTAATAAATTGTGTCACTAAAATATTAATGGCTTTGCTTTTTAATTCAGAAAATAGTGTGGTGTAGTCAATATCAATGTGAAGCGTACCTAAGTTGAACTCGCGCTCGTTGCTTTGAAAGAAAACCTGAATGTCGTGGCGGATATCAGCACCTTGCATGACATCTCCGGCAGAAAATAGGGTGCCATCGGAGGACTCGATAAACACATAGGCGACACCAGGAAAGTTGAGGATGCCGGTAAGCTGAGCTTCCAGCTGGGGAATATCAAAATTCCATAAGCTGTAGCTGATGCTATCAAGGTAGCTGCTACGAATTTGGTGGATATTCTGATCATAACTACTCAGACCGCGCTTATAGTCGCTAAATAGAATAAACGCCGTTGTCGCCAGTGTGACCAAGAAACTAAATGCCAGAATATAAGATAACAGGCGCCGTCCGATACGTGAGCCGACTTGTGCATTGGGGCGGTGCTGTTGCTCGTGATCTTCGCTTTGCTGTGCCGTCACATGAATGCCCTAGTCACGCAATGAATGGATTCGGTACCCTTGGCTCAATCGATGCCACACGTCGCTAACACCAACGGTGCTGTACAGTTGGGCGCCAAAGCGATTGTGTTTTTACTATAGCTCTGATGCGGTAAACGGCCAGATTGCAGCTGGGCTTAACGGCTCTGCATGAAATAGTTATGCCATGTTAGGGGGTAATGAGTGGTATCAGGGGACAATCTTGATCTGTCACAACAAAAAAACAGCCCAGAGCGGATGCACTGAAATGGCTTGATCTGCATCAAAACAGGGCAATGGTGGCCGGCTATTCTGAGCGCAACTTGATTGAGCACGAAACTTAAGGAGTGCGTAATGAAAATGCTGAAAACCCTAGTGGCAGCGTCTATTGCAGCAGCGTCAGTGCCAGCGCTGGCTTATGAAGCCGGTGATATTATCGTTAAGGCAGGTGTGGTGAATGTTGCACCTAAGAGCGATAACCTGAAGCTGGACGGTGTGGGTACGGTGGAGGTAAAGGACGATACCCAGCTGGGTCTGACCTTAACCTACATGGTAGCGCCACAGGTTGGTGTTGAAGTTCTGGCGGCTACGCCGTTCAAGCATGACATTGAGCTGGAAGGCGACAAAATTGGTGATACCCAGCATTTGCCACCAACCGTGTCGGCGCAGTATTACCCAATGAGCCCTGCTTCTAAGTTCCAGCCTTATGTCGGCTTGGGCGTGAACCATACCTTCTTCTTTGATGAGAGTGATTCCATTAACCATTTGGGTAAAAGCTGGGGATTGGCTTTCTCTGCAGGTATGAACTACGAGATTGCAGACAGCTTTATGGCGAATGTTGGTATCTGGAAAATGGATATTGACTCCGAGTTGGATGGTAGCGGCAACGATGTAGAAATCGATCCGCTGGTAGTGATGATTGGCGGCGGTATGAAGTTCTAATCTTTCGCTTGCTCCTGCCGGTGTCATGCCGGTTTGTTCGGCGCCCCTGCCTTTATGGTTGGGGCGCTTTTTTATGAGCGCTGCCATATTAATGAATGCTGTTGTCGACAAGTGCCAGGCTGGCTACGCAGAGCAGTAATGTTGTGGCAAATCACAACTGTGTTGTTATGCCTGGGTGTGTAGCCGCCTACAACAGTGGCGCTAGCAATCGTGCTAGTCGTGCTAACAACTGTTGGTGCCAGCGAGTGCTGACTTGTGCCGATGTCGACTGTAAGAAGTCTTGCTGCAGCATGGCTTCCACTTGTTTGGCCAGGGTTCGGTCCTGTATCAGGGCGTTCATTTCAAAGTTAATGCGCAGCGAGCGGTTATCTAAGTTGGCGCTACCAACGGATACCAGTTCGTCGTCAATGAGCATCACCTTCTGATGCAGAAAGCCCGCCCGATACGTCGAAAAACGAATGCCGGCCTGACTGAGCTCTTCGATGTAGCGCATCATCGCCAGCTGTACCACGCGGTTGTCGGTCTTTTCTGGCACTAGAACGCGCACATCCACGCCGCGCAGCACTGCCAGTTGCAAGTTGCTGATCACGGCCTGATCGGGCACAAAATAAGGGCTTACCAGCCAGCAGCGCTGCTGTGCGGCTTGAATCATTTGGCAAACAAATAAGCTGGCGGACTCAAATTGATCCGCGGGCCCGGGGTTAATACACATCACGGCTTGCTCGCCAGCTTTGGGGGCCGCTTGCCATTGTAGCTCGGGGTCACGACCGGTGGCCCAGTGCCAATCTTCGGCAAAACCCAGTTGAAAGCTCAGCGCGGCTGGGCCTTGGATGCGCAAGTGTGTATCGCGCCAGTTAGCGCTGAGGTATTCATCGCCGATGTTGTAGCCACCGATAAAAGCGACTTGCTCATCGATGATGACTAGCTTGCGATGATTACGAAAATTCAGCTGCATGCGGTTGCGCAAGCGAATGGGGTTAAAGCGCGAAAACTCAATGCCAGCAGCGCGCAGCTGGCGGCGGTAGTGGCGGGTAAGGCCATGGCTGCCGATTTCATCAAATACGATGTAAATGCGAACACCGGCGGCGGCTCGGTGTTGCAACACCGACAGTAGCCGCTGTCCAAGGTCATCGTCGCGAATGATATAAAACTGCAGGCAAATACTGTGTTGAGCTTGATCCAGCGCCTCGAACAGGGCGGCAAAGGTTTGCTCACCTGAGGTGAGGAGCTCAACTTTATTGCCCGTGAGCATCGGGCTTCGAAACAATGCTAACAGCGGGCGAATGGTCGCGTTGGCGTCACGGCGGTAGGGCAGTAACTGTTGTTCGACGCGCGCACCTATTCCGGTCAGGTGGCCATCCACCCTTTGCCTTGCACGGCGATAGCCTTTCAGTCGGCGCGAACCAAACAGTAAGTAAGCAGGCAGGCTCAGCTGTGGAATCACCAACAGCGACAGCATCCACGCCAGCGAACCTTGCGCTGTGCGACCGCTCCAGAGGGCGTCAATGGCAGCTACAAGCCCTAGGGGGTAAAGCAATAAAGACCAGGTCAGCCAGTCCTGAGTCAGCATGGTCTCTCCTCAATCATGGGCCTGTCACAAATGGCAGGCCCAGCGAGTCAAGACTATCAGGTTTTATCAATCAAGCGCATGAACTCGTTGCGGGTAGCGGCATCTTCGCGGAAGGCGCCTTTCATGACCGAGGTGCGCATCATCGAGTTCTGCTTTTGCACACCGCGCATCATCATGCACATATGCTGTGCTTCAACGATGACGCCGACGCCGCGACAGCCCGTGACTTCTGATACCGCATCTGCGATTTGCTTGGTCATGTTTTCTTGGATTTGTAGGCGACGGGCAAACATATCGACGATGCGAGCAAACTTCGATAAGCCCAACACATGGCCATTGGGCAAATAGCCAATATGGCAGCGGCCCAAAAAGGGCAGGGTGTGATGCTCACACAGCGAGTAAAATTCGATGCCTTGAACCACCACCATTTCGTCATTGTCACTGCTGAATACAGCGTTATTGACGACTTCCTTGAGCTCCATGTCGTAGCCGCTGGTTAGGAACTGCATGGCTTTGGCAGCGCGCTTGGGGGTATCTAGCAGGCCTTCGCGTTCTACGTCCTCACCCAATTCGGTGAGCACCTGCTGATAAAGGGTTTCCAGTTTTGACATTATCTGACCCTGATGGTTGGGTGAATACCTGAGTAGTTTACTCAAAAATATAAAAATTATACAAACATTATTTTCTGTATAACTATTGTTCGATGGCATGCCACGCTAAAGGTCGCTGCCACGGTGTCAAGAAATGCTGTAACGCTGTTTGATCGGGTGCGTCGCCAGCCCAGCCGATGGTAACAGAAGCAGCGTCGACCTGAGTCTGAGAATTAGCTGGCAACAGGCTGCTGACTCGGCGGGCAATGGCAGCGCCGGAGTCAATCCACCGTACTTCCGGAAAATGCTGCTGCAGCTGTGATGTGAGCAATGGGAAGTGGGTGCAGCCCAGTACCACATGGCGCAGTTGGCAGCGCTCTATCCAGGGGCCCAGCAGCTCGGGTAAGGCTGTGGCCGCTTGCTGCTGATAAACCCATTGCTCGGCCCATTGCACCAGTTCAGCACTGCCCAATCTATGCACTGGGCTGGCACCAGCGTGATCTTTGATCAGTTGATCTAAGTAAGGCCTTTGCACCGTGGCCGGTGTGGCCAGTACTCCGATCGCTTGGCCTTGAGCCAGCTGCGCTGCGACCTTGACCGCCGGTACTACGCCGACCACGGGGATTTGCAAGCGTTGACGTAGGGAGGGCAGCACCAAGGTGCTGGCCGTGTTGCAGGCAATGACAATCAAATCAATGTGCCAGGCCAAAGTGGCCTGTTGACACAGCGTGACGACGCGCTCTTGCAGGACTTCATCGGCGAGTTGGCCATAGGGAAAAAATGCACGATCCATCAGGTAAAACAAGTGCGCATTGGGCAGCTGTTGTACTAGGTGATCGGTCACACTGAGTCCACCCACGCCAGAGTCAAATACCAGAATGTTTGCCGTCATTGTTGCTATAGCTCGTCACTGCCGTGAAGCCAAAGCGCGGGATTTTATCAGCTCCAGCGGGTGAATGCTTGCCTGTCTGTCGGCAGAATGATACACCAACCACACTCTATCATTGCCGGAGTCGTCGTGGATCTGAACCAATTGCTGGCCAATGCCCGTCGTAACGAAGCCTTGCTCAAGCGGCTACAAGCCTACGAACTGGAGTTGCTGGCATGCCAGAGTTGGGCAGACTGGTTGCGTTGCCTGCTGCAACGGCTACCGCAACAATTTGGACTTGATGCCATCAGCCTCTCTCTGGTCGATGGTGATGGTCAGCTACGCCAGTCCATGCACCATAGCCTTGATATTGATCAAGCCGAGTTGTTGCAAGGAGTGTGCTTCGATGGCGAGGCCGTGCCAACAAAGACCCGAGTACTGGCACCAGCAGCGCCGTATCACTCTGGTTTGATGTTGCCGTTGCAGCGTAATCAACGTCCTCTAGGCCGCATATGTTTGTATTCCTATCAACCTGAGCGCTTTCAAGCTGGCATGGCGCTGGACTTTATGCAGCATTTGGCGGCGGTGGTGGCGGCATGTTTGGAGCTGGTGCACAAAACCGAAGTGCAGGCGCGATTGGCTCTGACTGACCCGTTAACCGGTGCAGAAAATCGTCGTGGCTTTGCGCGTGCGTTTCAGCGCGAATGGGCACGAGGTCAGCGGCAATATCATGTATTTGGGTTGGTGTTGTTGGATCTTGATCATTTTAAACGCATCAATGATCAGCATGGCCATGCTTGTGGCGATCGTGTCCTAGTGGCTCTGTGTCAGACGTTGCAAAGACTGCTGCGACCGACAGATCATCTCGGGCGTTTAGGAGGGGAGGAGTTTGCCATGATTCTATCTGGCTGCCGTGCGCCTGAACTGGCTGACGTGGTCGAGCGTTTACAAACCGCCATTGCCGCCCTCAATGTGCAAACAGATGAGGGCCAGCCTCTGGCGGTCAGTGCCTCTGGCAGTTATCTGACGGTCACGCCTCGTGCCCATCGCGAGGCACATATGGACGAGTATCTGCAGTTATTGGATGGCTGGCTTTATCAAGCCAAACAGCAGGGGCGCAATCGCTTTTTAGATGCGTCTCATGGCGGGCATGGGAAACCTAGCTGATCTGGGTCAGCGCAGACACAGCGGCTCTGTTCTATGGTGGTATTACAGCCATGATGAGAATGTTTATGAGCGACCATGAATCGCATTTGCCGTTAGTTGTGCCGCCTGCGGCGGAAGAGAAAACTGCGCACCTGCCCTACGGCGAGCGCATGTCACGCACGACTTACGAAAAGCAAAAGCAGCAGCTGCAAATTGAGCTGCTGAAGATGCAAGGCTGGGTGAAGGAAACCGGTCAAAAAATTGTGATTGTGTTTGAAGGGCGTGATGCCGCCGGCAAAGGCGGTGCCATTAAGCGCTTTATGGAGCACTTGAATCCACGGGGTGCGCGTGTAGTGGCGTTAGAAAAGCCGACCGAGCGAGAGCGCAGTCAGTGGTACTTTCAGCGCTACATCAAACACTTGCCCTGTGATGGCGAAATCGTAT
Source organism: Bacterioplanes sanyensis (assembly GCF_014652515.1). GTDB lineage: Bacteria > Pseudomonadota > Gammaproteobacteria > Pseudomonadales > Oceanobacteraceae > Bacterioplanes > Bacterioplanes sanyensis. Next base: position 408,132 of record NZ_BMYY01000001.1, read on the forward strand.
TATTTGACCGCTCCTGGTATAACCGTGCTGGCGTCGAGCGGGTGATGGGCTTTTGCGACAACAAAGATTACATGGAGTTTATGCGTGAGGTGCCGGAGCTAGAACGCATGTTTGTGCGCTCGGGTGTGCACTTATTCAAACTGTGGTTTTCGGTGAGTCGCCATGAGCAGTTAAGGCGCTTCCAAAAACGTCAGGTTGATCCACTTAAACAGTGGAAGTTGAGCCCTGTGGACTTGGCATCCCTTGATAAATGGGATGATTACACCGAAGCCAAAGAAGCCATGTTTTATTATTCCAATCATATGGATGCCCCTTGGACTGTGGTGCGCTCTGACGATAAAAAACGGGCGCGCTTAAATGCCATGCGTTTTATTTTGAACAGTCTGGATTACACCAATAAATCCACTGAGCTTGAGCTAGAGCCCGACCCTTTAATCATTCAACCGGCCGCCCAGGCCATGGATTGCTGAGAACGCCAGCTCGGTGTCGTTGATGTTGGCTTAAGCGGCACATAAGTTTTGTGGGCGAGAGCCCTCTGGCGATTCATAACGTGCACCGAATTATTTAGAGGTTTCCTTCATGCATACGCGCCCGTATTTCTCGCAAGCCAAACGCGTGGTCGATCACTTTTGTCAGGAAATTGGCCCAGAATTGATGGACCAATTAGGTCCGACTCACGTCGATGCACTGACGTTGATGATCGAGTCGGCTTTGAGTAGCAATGCTTATCATGCCTTGCAAGTGAGTGTGAACGAGCTGGAGGCATTGACCGAGCGCACCCGTAGGCGCATGCCCGGCCATATCGATTAGTTGGCGGGCTTGAAGGTCAGGCTAAAGCTCACAGGCACTACTTCCGCGATGCTGTCGAGCTTGGCGATGTCGCGTAGCTCCCTAATGCCGCGGCTCAACGCAAAACTATCAGCATGCACGAGAACAGGGGTCAAGCTGTTTACTGTGGTGGTGCCGTCAGCCGCCGGTGTGACCATCACTGTGGTGCGAAAACTTTCTTGGTTGCCATGCAGTGCTAACTGACCTTGCAGCTCATAGGGCTGCGGTGTGTCGGTGTTCAATACCGCTGCTGGAATGGCAGCACGGATTTCAGCGTGGCTGAAGTCGCCGACTTGAAATAGCAACTCACGCATGCGCCCATCGCGAACGGGAATACCCGAGTCAATGCTGCTTAAATCGATGCGAACCAAGGCTTCACCGCTTGAGCTAACGGAGCCCTGCAGGTGCTCAAAGCGATGGTTTTCGGCTAAATGGGTGTTTTTAAAGCTGACAAAGCTCACTTCAGATGGCTGTGTTAATTGCCAGTCGGCCATCGCCGCTGCTGGCAACAGAGCGCAGCACAGTGCGGCTGAAATTAACGGCTTCATGTTGCAGTCCTTAACTAGTCAAAGTTGCTGATATTAGTGCAGCAAGGTCACATTGGGGAAACGATACGCCACCAACCACTCCAGTTCACGCACAATGGCGGCTTTGTGTTGCTGCTCCAGCTGCCAGCGCTGTTTATCGAGGCGGAACTGCTCGCGTTTGTCGAGCTTCTTATAGTCATCCAAAATGGGCATGTCGGAGGTTTGCTGATGGTGATTGCGTATTGTCGCCAGTTCATCCATGCCCCAAATGGCCGGGTCCAATGCTTGCACCAAATAATGAATGCGTAAAACGCCTTCGGTGATTTCGCACTGCTCTGCAATGACGGCACGAGCCACAAACTGCACGTCGTTCATCAGCTCCAGCTGCTTATTGCGCAGTGCCTCGGCGGCGGCCACTTCTTCTTGCTGTTGGCGCTGTTGCATATCCTTAACTCGGCGTGTCAGCGTCCAGGCATAACCGGCCAACCCTGCTACGATGGCCACGGCGATCAGGATTAAAAAGGTCGTCATCTTTCTGCCATGTTCTCTGTGTGAGGCGGCATGATAGCCAGCCGCGCCAGGCCATGCCAGTCAGTGAGTGTCAGGCTGGCAATTCTGTGTTTTTTCGTTAGTCTGATAAGTTATGACAACTGTAGGAATTAAACCATGCTGGTGAATAACATCTGGGTACGGGCTTCGGGCGATTTAAATGATGTGCCGATCAGTATCCAATACCGCAAGGACTGGCAATCTGCCCAGCAGATGGGCAATTACCACCAGTGTGTGCAGATCGCTTGGAACGCGACCACCCGTGATGACAGCAGCGGCTTTCCCGGCGCTGAAGAGCAACAACGCATCGTGCGCTTTCACGAGGCATTGCAAGCGGTTTTGGAGCCACAAGAAAACGCCGTGGTGGTGATGATGATTACCCACTCTGGCGTCAATCAATGGATCATTTATTGCCAAGACCTGTCGCAGCTGGAGCAGGACTTAAACCGCATCCCGACCGACCAAGGGTTATACCCGATCGAGGTGGTGGCTGACGATGATCCTCAGTGGCATACCTTTAGTCAGGTGTATCAGGCGATTCAGCCTCAGAGCTAGCTTTCAGTGCTGCTAAGGCAGCCAATTCTTGTTCTACTTGGGCCGGTGTTTCCAAAGAAATCCGGCCTATTTTGCCCGCTCTTAGCTCATGCAGTGACACTTCCGCGCCTTTGTGCGTATCGGCGATGCCGCCAGGTTTTAAGCCGCCGCGTTTGCGGCTAATGTCATCCAAGGCTTGCTCTGCGGAGGCGGGGAGCGCCTTCAACTTAAAACGCTGCTGCAACGCCTGTGGGTAATTGTGCAGTAAGTATTCTAAAGCGAATAACGCCACGTCCTGATACTCAATGGCCGTGTCTTTAACGGCACCGCTGGCAGCTAAGCGATAGCCGCAGCTCTCTGGTTCAAACTTGGGCCAGAGTATTCCTGGCGTATCGGACAGCACCAAGCCATTTTTCAGATCAATCATCTGATTGGCTTTCGTCACGGCTGGCTCATTGCCGGTTTTAGCAACTTGGCGCCCAGCCAGTGCATTAATGAGGGTGGATTTGCCGACATTGGGAATGCCCATGATCATGATGCGCACCGGGCGCTTGCGCTCAAGTCGGTGCTGACCGAGCTGCTTGCACAATTGCACCACCTGTTTGACCTGAGACTTCTGCTCCGCTACCAACGGCATCGCCCGCACTTGATGTTGCTGCTCGAAATGAGCGACCCACTGGCGGGTGACCTTGTCGTCGGCTAAGTCGGCTTTGTTCAGCAGCTTGATGCAGGGCGTGTCGCCGCGCAGTTCATCGACCAATGGATTGGTGCTAGAAAACGGCAGGCGGGCATCAAGCACTTCAATTACCAGATCAATGGCTGGCATGGCTTCGGCAATTTTCTTGCGCGCTTTGTTCATGTGTCCGGGGAACCACTGAATCGCCATGCTGAGGTGCTCGTCTATTGAAAAAGGGCGCATATTGTAAAGCAGTCGACCTCGGACACAAGGGACGCCTGCCGCGAGGCGGATTAGTTATTTGTCAACTTTGTTTTATAGCATTTACGTATATCACTGACCTTTAGCTGTCATACTGCGGCATTATGGTGGTCTGCGGGTCGTGGTTTGTCATTTTTATGGCGCCACACCCAGACTGCCTGGGAGCTCGGGCGGGTCCCTGACATCGCTACTTCCAGGCTGCGCTGCAGTGATATTGGATGAGGAGGTCATCATGGACGTCTTACCAGACGATTTTGCTCGTTCCGCCAAAAAGCAGGGGCGCCAAGCCTCGGCAACTGTTTCCGGCCGCCGTCGCAGCGGCTTTCTGGTTGGTAACCGCTTTGTCTTTTCTGATCAAATGGAGCTGCTGTGGATGCAGGCAGGCCCCGGCGAATTCCGGGAACTGCGCATCTGGAGAAAATAGCCTTAGGCTAGCTTGTAAATACCGACTCGCTCGAGCCATTCGCTGCAGTGGATGGCTCTTCTGCCACGGCGGGTGCCGCGTCTGCCTCTTGCGGCTCGCTGGGCGCTTGCTGCTCTGAAATCTCAGCTTTTTGCGGCTGGGTTTGAGACGACGCTTTTTTCGAATCAGCCTGTTGTTTGGCGCGTTTGCGTTCTTCTTTGGTGATCTGACGTTCGTGATTGGCCCAAACACCGGACTTAAACTCAATGCTGTGCACGCCGTTTTCTTCGGCAATTTCATCCGCCAGCTGTCGTGCGGCTTCGTCGGCGTCGCGCGCCATCAGTTTGCGCTCGCCTGCTTCTAAGCGAGCAAATAAGTCCAGCAGTGCGGTGGACAGAAGCTCGCTGGCCAGTTCGTCACGGCTTTTTTGGAAGCGCTTGGCAATACCGCTGAGCATTGCCAGATCACTGGCATCCAGCCGCACATGCAGGCTTGCCAGGCTCAGTTCGCGCTGTTGGCGCGCTTTTTCTTCTTCGTAGTACCGCTCCAGCAATGATTGCGTCATGCTGATGTCTTGAGTCATAAGGCTGCTCCTGAAAAAAAGGCTACTTTAATGGCCGTGCCGGTGGCTTCGCAAGGCCGTTCGCCGCGCTACCGTGAAAGCCACGGAATTGATATTCTGGCCGCAAAATTAAGGAGCATCCGCATGATTGCAGAAAAAATTGCCGAAAAGCTGGCGGCATTGGCCCCAGAGGTGTTGGATATCGTTAATGAAAGCCACATGCATTCGGGCCCAGCCACAGATTCGCACTTTAAAGTAGTGATTGTCAGCGCCGCCTTTGAGGGCATGCGCCCGGTGGCGCGTCATCAAAACGTCTATGGATTACTCTCTGCTGAGCTTGAGGGCCCAGTGCATGCACTGAGTGTGCACGCTTACACGCCGAGCGAGTTTGACCCTCAGACGGTACCGCTGTCACCTAATTGCCGCGGCGGCAGCAAAGTCGGCTGATTGTCAATGACTGTGGCTGCACAGGGTGCCTAAGTTCGGCCACCGCTGGCGGTCAGTAAGGCTGGCAAGCTGTATCAGCATCTCTGAGCTGAGGTAACGATATGATAATCAAATGGCTGACGCTGTTTACCCTGTGCAGTTGGCTTGCCTCGATCGCGTATGCCGACACCGACTGGCGGCGTGTGATTGACGATCAGGAGAGTGATGTTCAAGTATGGCTGCGTCCGGTCGAGGGATCTGCGTTGCAGGCATTTCGGGGCGAAACTCGCGTCAAAAGCCGTTTGACCGCGGCGGTAGCTTTGCTGGAAGACAATGCCGTGGCTCCTCGGTGGATGCACAATTGTGGCGGCATAGAGGTGATTGAGCAGGTGTCGCCGACTCAGGCGGTGTCGTACATGATATCTGAAGCGCCTTGGCCCGTGAGTGATCGCGATGTGATTGTTGAAACCCAGATTCGTCAGTCGGATCTGGGGGTGGTAACGCTGACAGTGAACAGTCGCGACGATGTCTTGCCAGTACATGACGAGTTTGTTCGCATCCCCAAGATGCAGGGCTTTTGGCGTTTTACCCCGCAGGCCGATGGCTATTTAAAGGTTGAATATCAAGCACACGCTGACCCAGGCGGTAGCTTGCCGTCCTGGCTGGCCAACAGCGTGGTAGAGGAGACACCTTATTATACGCTTAAAGCCTTTCGGCAATGGGTGCAAACGCCTAAGTACCAAGAAGCGGAACGTTCGTTTATTCGCGAGGTCACTGTGTCGAAAACGACTGCACCGCATTAACATGACATTCAATGAAAGCTAATAAGATGAGGTACTTGCTGCATGGTGGCGCATAAGTCATTAAGTGACAGCGATATTTCCCGCATTATTGAAATGGCTTGGGAAGATCGCACACCGCTAGATGCTATCGAAAAACTGTATGGTTTAAACGAGCCGGCACTGCGACAGTTAATGCGTCGTGAGTTAAGACCATCGTCATTTCGTTTATGGCGCCAGCGCGTTAGCGGGCGCGTGACGAAGCATCAAGCGTTGCGCCCGGCCGGCATTGAGCGCGCCTACTGTCCGACCCAGTACAAGCATAAATAGGGTCTGCTGTGATCAGCGTCACCCAACGTCGCCTGTAACATAACTGTAATATTTAACTCCTAGACTGCCGCCAAAATTTTCAGTTGGTAGTTGAGTGATGACCTTTAAACGCGCGCTGTTCGCTTTCGTTACCAGCTGGTTGCTGGCCCATTCTGCGCTTGCTCGGATGCCCGAGCCGTTCACGGATTTACCCTACGACGATGAAGTCGAACTGTTCGCCATACATGGTTCCAATACCATTGGTGCGCATCTTGGTCCTGGTTTGGTCAAAGCGTATTTGCAAGCCAAAGGCGCTGAACAGGTAGAGGTGGTTGCTACCGGAGTCGCCAACGAGCACTGGGTGCAAGGCCTGCATCCTGCTTCCCGCAGTCAGGTCAAAGTTCGTATTGAAGCGCACGGATCAGGCACTGGCTTTCGCGGCCTTGCCAACGGCAACGCGCAAATTGCCGCCGCCTCTCGCCCCGTTAAAGACAAGGAAGCGAACGCTCTGGCGCAGTTGTCTAACATGCGCAGCCCTCAATCCGAGCACATTGTCGGTATTGATGGGTTGGCGATCATCGTCAATCCCGCCAACCGCGTGGATGATTTGAGTGTGACTGAGCTGGCCGATATTTTTGCTGGCCACTATCAGGATTGGTCCGAACTGGGAGGATCAGCTGGGCCGATTCGTGTTTATGCCCGTGATGACAAATCCGGTACTTGGGACAGCTTTCGTAGCATGGTGCTGGGAAAAACGCGTCAGCTGGTGAGTTCAGCACAGCGCTATGAGTCCAATGATGTGTTGTCTGATGCGGTTGCCGGTGATCCTAACGGCATTGGCTTTGTGGCACTATCGGCGGTTCGCAATAGCAAGGTTGTCGCGGTGTCAGACGGTGGTGCTAAATCTCTGATCCCCAACAAACTGACGGTTGCCACGGAAGATTACGCTTTATCGCGGCGCTTGTATTTGTATACAGATGACGAGCCCTCCAACCCGTATGTCAGCGAATTTATCGAGTTCGCGCTGGCCGACCAAGGGCAGCAAATAGTAGCGGATAATGGCTTTGTATCGCAGGAACTGAAAGCGGTGGTGCCGGAGTTTTACCCGCAGCTACCGCAGGATTTTCGTCAATTAACGGCGGGCGCTAAGCGTTTGACGATTAACTTTCGTTTTTACGAAGGCAGCGCCACCCTCGATAATAAAGCGCTGAGCGATGTCGATAGGTTGATTGAGTATCTGGAAAGCATGTCAGACCCCGAGATCATTTTGATCGGTTTTAGCGACGAAAAACGTAACGAGGAACGCTCTGAGTTACTGTCTAAGCTGCGTGCCATGGCAGTGCGACGTGAGCTGGTAAAGCGTGGCGGTATTTACCCGAAAGAAATCGTTGGTTATGGCGTGAACTTGCAGGTGGCCTCAGGCAATCGCAAAGAAGGGCAGATTAAAAACCGTCGTGTTGAAGTGTGGCTGCGTGACAACCCAGTATTGGCTTCTGAGTAATCCTAAAAAAGCCGCTGCAGAGCAGCGGCTAAATTTTTTTAAAAAACGTATTTGGTGGTGAAGTGAATGCGTGATAAATCGCCTTCAGCGCCGTTGACGTTCTCGTGCGTGGCTTGGCTGTATTCTACGCCGTAGGTCATTTTTTTAACCGGTGAATACATCAGGTTAACGCGCCAACTGGTGGCTTTTTCTGTGTCGTTAGCGACGACGTCGTCGTAATCAGCCTCCAGCATTGAATAAGCAATCGTACTGCGCAGTTGGTCGCTCCAGTGATGGCGAAAGCCAATAAACGCGGCGCTGACGTCGGTTGCTTCCAAATCGCCATTGGTGCTGATGGCGGCATCTGCCGCTGCGGCTAAGCCAACATAGCGGGCGACATTGCCCTGGGTGTAGCTGAACTTCAGATCGTCTTTGCCGATCATGACCTTGCCGGAAACATTAAAGCCAACGCCTGTGGTGCTTTCATCTAGCTCATTGTCACCGTCATCATCAAGATCAGCGACTACGGCCAGTTGGCGGGCGATGGCGGCGACGCTAAAGGCATGATCCCCCGCACTGATGTTGTAGCGTGCGACGATGTCTGGCATACCGGCATCGTCCGTTGCCCCGACTCCCGCAACGTTCGTTTCTGGGTTTTCCAGCGCCACTTGTAAGCCGCCACGGGTGTAGCGCACCTGGGCTTGGCGGGCAAACACTGTGCCATCGCTGACGCCAAGGAAATCGACGGTTTCCGGCAGAGCCCCAACATTCATAAAGGTCGACCAGGTCTGGCCGAACGTCCATGCACCCGTGCGCACAAACGCGTGGCGCAGGCGAGGGCTGTAGGAGTTCGAGACCACCTCATTGCCTTGCGTTGAGCCAAGAAAGTCGGCCTCGACAAAGGTCATGACGGAATGGCCGTTGCCCAAATCAGTATTGGTTTTGAAGTTGAAGCGCGAGGTTTTGGCGTGCATGTCGAAGTGACTGGTTTCGTCGACATCGCCAGTGCTTACTGGGGTGCCCGAAGGGACGTAGAAATCTCGAGCGAGTGAGGCAGAGCCTACATCGCCATCGGAATACGTGCTCATCATGGCATCAAACTTAATGTAGCCACCGTAAGAAAACTCGGTATTGGCTGCTTGGACGGCCAGGGGAAGGGCTGCCGTTGCTAGCAAAAGAGATGGGAAAAGGCGCATGCTCGCTCTCCAATTATTGTCATTGTGCACCTCACTATGGTGTACAGCTGCCAATGTCATAAATTAGCCATAAGTCGCAGCCGTCAACCACAGTGGATTAGCCGGTTTGCTTTGGTATCAGCAAGGTTTAGTCAGTGGTTGCGCCATTGCCACTCTTCCATGGACTATTGTTCAGGCAAAAGTTTGAGACTTAAGGACAGTAAGGTCGTAGGGCTTGGTCGAGATAGGTGGCCATGGTTCAGTCAATAGCGGTGCGGATGAGTAGACCATTGTCTAATTTCAGTAATAGCGCTCTGCCAACCAAACTGGAATCAAACAAAAACAACAAGGCGCCATCGGTCGCAGTCAGTTACTGCAGTGAGCAGCGTCATGGTTGAGCTGAATAAGAGGAAACGCTATGAGCGAGCAAAAGGTATATCCGGTTAAACAGGAGTTTGCCGACTCGGCTTGGATCAATAACGACAAATATCAGCAAATGTACCAGCAGTCGGTGATTAATCCGGATGGTTTCTGGCGCGAGCAGGCCGAGCAGCGCATTGATTGGATGCGCCCGTTCACCAAAGTACGCAACGTCTCTTTTGATGATCATCATGTCGATATTCGCTGGTTTGAAGATGGCACCTTGAATGCGTCAGTGAACTGCTTGGACCGGCACCTAGAAACCCGAGGCGATCAAACGGCCATTATTTGGGAGGGCGATGAGCCCGACCAAGATAAACACATTACCTACCGCGAGTTGCATGAGCAGGTCTCTAAATTTGCCAACGCCTTGCGTGGGCAAGGGGTACGTCGCGGCGATGTGGTGTGCATTTATATGCCGATGATCCCAGAAGCCGCCGTTGCTATGTTGGCCTGTACCCGCATCGGTGCGATTCACTCTGTGGTGTTTGGTGGTTTTTCACCAGATGCGCTGGCTGGCCGCATTGAAGACAGTAACGCCAAAATCGTTATTACTGCTGATGAAGGTGTGCGCGGTGGTAAGCATGTTGCCCTTAAAGCGAATGTCGATGAGGCGCTGACGCACCCCAGTATTCGCTCGCTGGAAAAGGTCATCGTCGTTAAGCGCACTGGCGCTGACGTGGCTTGGCATCATGCCCGTGATGTTTGGTACGAAGACTTGATGGCGCTGGCTTCACCAAACTGCCCAGCGGAGGAAATGAACGCTGAAGATCCGCTGTTTATCTTGTATACCTCCGGCTCCACCGGCAAACCCAAAGGGGTGTTGCACACTACCGGCGGCTACATGGTGTGGGCATCCATTACTCACCAATATGTGTTTGATTACCACGATGGCGATGTCTACTGGTGCACGGCCGATATTGGCTGGATTACCGGTCATACCTATTTGCTCTACGGCCCCTTAGCCAATGGTGGTACCACATTGATGTGTGAAGGCGTACCAAACTATCCGGATATTAATCGGGTATCGCAAATCGTCGATAAGCATCAGGTTAATATTCTCTACACCGCACCCACGGCCATTCGTTCATTGATGGCGGAAGGCTCGGCCGCGGTGGAGCAAACCCATCGCGAATCCCTGCGCTTACTGGGCTCCGTTGGGGAGCCGATTAACCCGGAAGCGTGGGAGTGGTACTACCGCGTGGTGGGTGAAGAGCGTTGCCCCATCGTGGATACCTGGTGGCAAACCGAAACGGGCGGCATCATGATTACGCCTCTGCCTGGTGCCACAGACATGAAGCCAGGGTCTGCAACGCGTCCGTTCTTCGGGGTGCAGCCTGCGCTGGTTGATAACGCCGGTATGCTGCTGGACGGCGCGACCGAGGGCAACTTGGTGATTATTGACAGCTGGCCCGGTCAGGCGCGTACCGTGTACGGTGATCATGATCGCTTTGTACAAACGTATTTTTCAACTTTCCGTGGCATGTATTTTACCGGTGACGGTGCTCGTCGCGACGAAGATGGCTATTTTTGGATCACTGGTCGCGTAGATGACGTGATCAATGTCTCGGGTCATCGCATGGGCACTGCTGAAGTAGAAAGCGCGCTGGTGGCGCATGATAAGGTTGCCGAGGCAGCGGTGGTCGGCTATCCGCATGACATTAAAGGTCAGGGCATTTATGTTTACGTCACCTTAAATGCGGGTGAAGAAGCATCTGAAGAGCTGGCCAAAGAGCTGCGCAACTGGGTGCGTACGGAAATTGGCCCGGTGGCGACGCCAGATTTAATTCAAATTACGCCTGGGCTGCCCAAAACTCGCTCGGGTAAGATCATGCGGCGTATTTTGCGTAAAATTGCCGCGAATGAGCATGACGCATTAGGGGATACCTCGACCTTAGCTGACCCTTCGGTGGTTGATACTTTGATTGAGAATCGTCTGAACCGTTAATGGAGCATTTGGGTTGATTTTCCTCAAGGCTGTGCGCAGATTTCTGCGGACAGCCTTTTGCGTTTCAGCGACAATGGACAACAACAATAACAAGTGTCTGTTGCGAGCGTATTTGGATGTATGGGCGTGACAGATGGATGTACGTATGTTGCTATTTATTAAGCGCATACGACAGGCTCTGAGGGGAAATCATGCAGCTGGCCAATAAAATACTGATTGCCGACGATCATCCGCTGTTTCGCACTGCCATGCAGCAGGCGGTTAAGCAGTTGGTACCCGATGTTATCATCGCTCAGGCGGAATCATTACCCGAGTTGCAAACTCGAGTGGAAGAACACAAAGACGCCGATCTGGTATTGCTCGATTTACAAATGCCCGGTGCGCACGGTTTTTCAGGTCTGGTGTTTTTGCGCTCGCATTATCCAGAAATTCCGGTGATCGTGGTGTCGGCGTGTGAAGATCCGGCCATCATGTGCCAGGCACTCGACCATGGAGCTTCTGGCTACATCGCTAAATCGTCGCCATTAGAGGCCATTTCTGATGCCATTGGCTGTGTATTAGAAGGTGATGTGTATCTGCCAGAAGTGGCGCGCCGTCATCAACATCAACCCAATGAAAAGGCGCTGGATTTGGCTGAGCGCTTAGCGAGTTTGACGCCGCAGCAGTTTCGCGTGTTGACCATGATGTCGGAAGGCATGTTAAACAAACAAATCGCCTATGACTTGGAAGTCAGTGAAGCCACTATTAAGGCCCATGTCACGGCGATTTTTCGCAAGTTGGGGGTGCGCACGCGCACGCAGGCGGTGATCGCTGTACAGAGTTTGGATATAGAAAAGCCGGAAGCACTAATGCCCCATGCTACCGGCTCTGAAACAGAATAAATCTGCGCTGAACCGCTGAAAAGAGGTCTTTTCAGCGGCGGCATCGTTAAATGATGCCTTGCTCTTGCAAGTCTGCAATCAAGCTGTCGAGCGGCTCCTGATCGGCAGCAAGGCTGATGTCGGCGCCATCGGCTCCGCCGGCCACCAAGGCCACAAGGCCTGCCGCTTTTAAAATCGGTGCTTGCTCGGCACTGGCAATGGCGGCAACTCGGCCCATCTCAAATAAGCGACGATCCAAAAGCTGGGCAATGTGCTCGGCGTCGACAGCGTTAATGGCGACGATGGCCGGGCGCTGGTTAAAGCGGCGTGCTTTGTCCTCGGCGCTTAACGGTTGCAAGCTGTCAGAGCCCGTTTGTGCATCGCCCACCACCATGCCGGCACCGATGGTGACGTTGCTTAAGCGGTCAATGACGATAAACGCGCCTGTGTCTGGCACTTTGCTGTAGCAGTCGAAGGGAACGGCCTTATCCAGTGTCAGCTCAACCAGAGCAATTTCGTTCAGTTGCACTTGCTCAGCTTGGCTTTGCTCCATGGTGTTGACATCCACCAAGTGGTGAATGCGGCTGAAGCTGCCAGAGGTGCTGCTGGAAGCAAACTTGATATCGTACGGGCGGCCCGGCACCAATGGTTGTTCGGTCATCCAAACTACATCGGCATTTAGGCGCTGGCTAACGATGGGGAGATCGTTTGGCTTAACGATGATATCGCCACGGCTGATGTCGATTTCATCTTCCAGTGTGAGTGTGACCGCCTGATCGGCAAAGGCTTCATCAAGGTCGCCATCAAAAGTAACGATGCGCTCTACTTTGCTGGTTTTTTGTGACGGCAACACCATCACAGTTTCGCCCGGGCGAATGGTGCCGGCGGCAATGGTGCCGCAAAAACCACGGAAATCCAGGTTGGGGCGATTGACGTATTGCACCGGTAAACGGAAGTTTTCCAAGTTTTTATCGGCGGCAATTTCGACGCTTTCCAGAATTTCCATTAATGTCTGGCCTTGATACCAGCTTGAACGCTCGCTGCGCTCAACGACGTTGTCGCCGTCCAGTGCCGAAATAGGCACGCAGTGAATGTCTTGTAATTGCAGCTTTTCTGCAAAGGCCAAGTAATCGTCGCGAATTTCGTTGAAACGCTGTTCACTAAAGCCCATCAAATCCATTTTATTGATGGCAACAATAACGTGCTTAATGCCCAGTAAGGAGGCAATAAAGCTGTGGCGCTTGGTTTGCGTTTGCACGCCGTGGCGGGCATCAATCAAAATGATGGCCAGCTGGCAGGTTGAGGCGCCGGTCGCCATATTGCGTGTGTACTGCTCGTGCCCTGGGGTGTCGGCAATAATAAATTTACGCTTGGCGGTGCTGAAATAGCGGTAGGCAACATCAATGGTGATGCCTTGCTCGCGCTCTGCTTGCAAGCCATCGACCAACAGCGCTAAATCAATTTTCTCGCCGGTAGTACCGACTTTGGCGCTGTCTTTTTCAATGGCGGCGAGCTGATCTTCATAGATCATTTTTGAGTCGTGCAGCAAGCGTCCAATTAATGTGGATTTGCCATCATCGACGTTACCGCAGGTCAAAAAACGCAGCAGTTCTTTGTTTTCGTGCTGCTTCAGATATTCGAGAATGTCGGAAGCGATCAGATCAGATTGGTGCGACATCAGAAGTAACCCTCTTGCTTCTTTTTCTCCATTGAGCCGGATGAATCGTGGTCAATGGCTCGGCCCTGACGCTCAGACGTGGTGGTCAGCAGCATTTCTTGAATGATTTCTGGCAAGGTCGCGGCTTTCGACTCGACGGCGCCAGTTAACGGGTAGCAACCTAAGGTGCGAAAGCGAACGGACTTCATTTCTGGCGTTTCACCGGGTGCCAGCGGCATACGGTCGTCGTCGACCATGATTTGCATGCCATCGCGCTCGACTACAGGGCGTTCAGCGGCGTAATACAGCGGCACAATCGAAATGTCCTCCAGATAAATGTATTGCCAGATATCCAGTTCGGTCCAGTTCGACAGTGGGAAAACACGAATGCTTTCGCCCTTGTTTACCTTGCCGTTGTAGATGTTCCACAGCTCAGGGCGCTGGTTTTTGGGGTCCCAGCGGTGTTTGCCATCGCGAAAGGAATAAACACGTTCTTTGGCACGTGACTTTTCTTCATCACGACGGGCGCCACCAAAGGCCGCATCAAAACCGTATTTGTCCAGCGCCTGTTTGAGCGCCTGGGTTTTCATGATGTCGGTGTGCTTGGATGAGCCGTGATCAAACGGGTTGATGCCTTGCTCAACGCCTTCCTGGTTGGTGTGCACCAGTAGCTCCATGCCTATTTCTTTGGCCATGCGGTCACGAAATTCGATCATCTCGCGAAACTTCCAGGTGGTGTCTACATGCAGCAGTGGAAAAGGCGGCTTGCCCGGTGCAAACGCTTTGCGTGCCAGATGCAGCATCACGGCCGAGTCTTTGCCGATGGAATAGAGCATCACCGGGTTATCGAATTCGGCGGCTACTTCGCGGATGATATGAATACTCTCCGCCTCAAGCTGTTTCAGGTGAGTCAGGTTGTAGTCGGTCATGATATTGGGTTCCGGATGGGCGTTGATCAACGCCCCTGAATGTACTGAGATGCTCGGCAATATATCAAGATGCCTGGTATATAAGAAGCTGAGGCTGATAACATTTGGCTATATGGATATAGGGCGGTGTACCACCGACCGGTGCACAGTCCCAACATTTAAAGAGGCGTTATGGCAACCGAACAAGCAATTGAAATCCAAGGGCCAGCGGGTGTGCTGGAGGCACGCTGGCAGCCAGGCAAAGACGAGTCCTGCGATGGGCTATTGATGTGTCATCCTCATCCGCTCTTTGATGGCACCATGAACAATAAAGTGGTCACCAGTATGACGCGCACCGCCAGCCGCTTAGGGCTGTCGACGCTGCGCTTTAACTTTCGTGGCGTCGGTGGCAGTGAGGGCGAGCACGACCATGGCCAAGGCGAGCAGCAAGATGTGTTGGCCGCGTTGCGCTATGCGCGCGAACAGCTCGGTTGGCAACGGCTGTATTTGGCTGGCTTTTCTTTTGGGGCGGGCATGGCTTGTTTGGCTTCGACCCAAGCGGCAGACGACATCGCGGGTTTGTTCTTAATTGCACCTGCCGTGCATAACTTTGATGCCCCCAGCGCTTTGCCACTACAGTTTGAAACCTTCGTCTATATGGGCGATGCCGATGAAGTGGTGCCGTTTGACGATGTGGACGACTGGGTTTCGCGTGTGGTGCCACAGCCGCATTGGGAAGTGTTTGAGAAAGGTGGTCACTTCTTTCATGGCCGCTTGACCGATTTGCAAGCCAGTGCGCGGCGCGATTTAGAGGCGTTAATCGGCTGACTTTATGGTAGCGGCTGGGGTGCAATCGCTTTGCTAATTGCACTTTTGTTGACGGTTGGCTAAATTGCGCACCCTTTCTAACCTGCGGAGAAATGCTGTGTCCACGCCGATGGAGTTGTATCAGGCTGATTTGCAACGTGATGACTTTTCCTACGATCCTGCCCAGGAAATGGCGGTTAAGCACTTGCAGCGCCTTTATGATGATTTGGTGGCAGCAGAGCAGGCGCTGAGCTCGCAAGGTGTGTTGGCTCGCTGGGCCAGTAAATTGAGCAAAAGCAACAAGCGCAGGCCGCAGCAGGGGCTGTATTTCTGGGGGGGCGTAGGGCGCGGCAAAACCTACTTGGTGGATACCTTCTACGATGCGCTGCCGTTTGAGCGCAAAATGCGCACCCACTTTCACCGTTTTATGCAGCGTGTGCATCAGCAGTTAACGGAGCTAAGCGGTGAGAAAAACCCGCTCACCATCGTGGCGGATCGCATCGCTGAAGAAGCGTTGGTGATTTGCTTTGACGAGTTTTTTGTCTCAGACATCGGCGATGCCATGATTCTCGGTGGCTTGATGCAAGAGCTGTTTGATCGCGGCGTTACCTTGGTGGCAACGTCAAATATTGTACCCGATGGCTTGTATAAAGACGGCTTGCAGCGCGAGCGCTTTATGCCGGCGATTCGCTTGTTAAATGAGTTTACCGAAGTCGTCAACGTCGACAGTGGTGTGGATTATCGCTTGCGTACATTAGAGCAAGCGGAGTTGTACCACTACCCGTTGGATGAAGGCGCCGAAGTCTCGCTGCGCAAAAGCTTTGAGAGCCTGTTGCCTGATGCGCGTCAAACCTGCAAAGGCGGCAGTGTCGAAATTCTGGGGCGTGACATCCCAGCGATTGAAGTATGTGAGGACGTAGCCTGGTTTGATTTCTATGCGCTGTGCGACGGGCCGCGCTCACAAAATGATTACATTGAGCTGGGCAAGCTCTTTCATGCCGTCATTATTTCTAATGTGCCGGTGATGGGTTTGAAAAATGACGATTTAGCCCGTCGGTTTATCAACTTGATCGACGAGTTTTATGATCGCGGCGTCAAAGTCATTATGTCTGCTGAGGTCGCCATTCCAGATATCTACGGCCGAGGCAAGTTGGAGTTTGAATTTCAGCGCACGACCTCGCGTATGCTGGAAATGCAGTCGCATGAATATCTAACACGCGAGCACCGCGCTGATTAAAAAATCGGCGCTGCGGTATTTTTTGTCGTTGTATTAGGTAGAAATCGTTGAATTAACTGATTGGCTCCTTCTGAATAACTGGGTACTTTTCTTGCCAGCCGCTGCGGTTGGTGGAATTGCAGCTGGTATATAACAATTCAGAAGGAGATCCTATGTTCCGTTCCACTCCCTTGGCAATGGCGCTCGCCCTAGCCAGTGCTCAGGCCGCTGCTCTGTCAGCTCCAGAAATCTATGGCTTTGTTGACATTGGCGTGGAGTCCTACTCTGAGTCATCCGACTTCGCCATTGCTGAAGAACAAGAGTCTGGCCGGGTGGTGTACCCTGGCTCCGACGCGCCAGTGGCCAATACCGATGGCAAAGAGTTCTCGCTGACTAATGGTTCGCAGTCACGTCTGGGTGTGCGTGGTCAGGAAGATTTAGAAGACGGCTGGGTAGGCAAATACCGTATTGAGCTGCGAGCTAATGTGCTTCAAGACGGTGGCAATGCGTTCCGCACTCGCTTGGGTTGGTTTGGTTTATCCAAAGATCAGCACCACTTTAAGGTTGGCGCGCAATGGTCGCCGTATTTTGCTTACAGTGGCTTTAATACCCATCGCTCTGAAGTGCATGGCGTTGGCAGCTACTTCTATATTACCAACATGATGGTCGGCTCGACCCAGTATGGGTATCGCAATGACAGCACCGTGTCATACACCTATGGCGATGGTGGCTTTGGTCAAAGCCCATTTACCGCCACCGTGGCGTTGCACGTAAATGAAGATGATCGTAAAACTGGTGATGACATACTCAACGACAGCGGCATTACCGCAGCCACGCTGGGCGCTGCGGCGACCTTTGGTCCGGTCACTGTCAACGGCGTTTATATTCAATCCATCGTTAAAGAGAGTGACGCCGCGAAGGCTGCAGATATCGACGTTGCCGCGCCGTCTATTTACAGCGTAGGTGCCAAAGTTCGTGCAACCGATGAGTTGGATTTCGGCCTGGCCTATCGTGCCGGTGATCGTGACGAGGGCAAAGACAGTGGTCGTCAGTCCACTACCGTGTCGGTGCAGTACAAAATTACCCCCGACTTGGCCCTGCACCTAGGCTACGGCGTGGGCAGTGACGACGATGATGAGCAGCTGCAGCTTGAAAGCGACGTGTTTGGCATGCTGCAGTACGAGCTTTCGGGTCACCGTCATGTGCGCTTTGAGTTTGAGCAAGTCAGCTACGAAGACAGCGGTGATATGACCGTTGGCTTGCTGAGTATGCGCCAAGCTTTCTAAGCCTGTCATTGAGCACCCGTGCGCCTATGGGTAGCCAAGGGTGCTTACAAGAAAATCCAGTGGCGTTGAGCGTCATTGGATTTTTTTATGCCTGTCCACTCCCTTGGGGCGTTTCCTTCAGCCCCCCCCTCGCGGCGTTCTATCTCCCGGCCATGACCACCATTGCTTGCCAGTCTGAATGGCTCGCTGCCAGCATGTGAGCCTCTGATTTTGGGCGCTATCACTTTTCAGGTCTGACCAAGCGGTCAATCGCCCTCTATGGGGTTGCCGCGCTGCCTGTGCTCAAGCGCCTCTTTTGCGGGATGTCTAAAGTGCCATCTTGCAGATTGCTAGAGTGTTGGGTTCTCAGGTTTTTGCTGCAAATGAGCCGCAATTGGCATACCGATAGCATAGAAGTCTAATGATTATTGGTTAGACCAAATATAGGCTTCGAAGCCTATGGTTGCGCGCTTTATCGCAAAATCAGGGTTTTCGAGATGGCATCTTTGTCAAAATTCAAGTCCAAAACAGGGTTGATCGTTACAGTCCTAAACTTTAGACTGAAATTAATTGAACGATCAATCAAAGAAAAATGCCAAAAGTTGGAATCGAACCCATTCGCCGCAAACAGCTGATTGAAGCCACTCTGAAGTCGATAGAGGACAATGGACTTCAGGGCACGACGATCAATACCATCAGCCGCTTGGCCGGTATGTCGTCTGGCATCATCAGTCACTATTTCGGTGGTAAGCAGGGAGTGATTGAGGCAGCCATTCGCCACATGCTGGAGCAGCTGAAAGACGGTTTGTTGGTGCAGTTGCGTGAGGCGCGACGCCAGCAAGTCACACCAGCAGAGCGCTTGCGCATGATTGTCGAAACCAACTTTACGGGCTTTCAGCGCTCATCATCGACAGCGGCGACTTGGCTCTCCTTTTGGGCCAGTGCCGTGCATGACCCGCAGTTGGCTCGTTTGCAGGCCGTTAATGCGCGCCGCTTGCACAGTAACTTGCTGTATTCGCTGCGCCAGATGATCAACGACCCGCAAAGTGCTGAGGATGCGGCCGCCAGTATGGCAGCTTTGATTGACGGCATGTGGCTGCGCAGTGTCCTCAGTCGGGACCCTGAAGCCGCCTTCGCCCGGGCCGAGCGCCTGTGCAAAGACTACATCGACATTATTGTGCGCGGGGTGAATCAAGAATGCGTTTAACCAATTTTATCCATGGCGAGTCACTCGCCAATGTCTCGGGCGAGACGTTTGAAGTGATTAATCCGGCGACGGGTGAAGTCGCCTACCAAGTCGAAGTTGCCGATGAGCATATTCGCCAGGCCGCCATTGAAAGTGCGCACAAGGGCTTTGCCGCTTGGTCGGCAACACCGGCCATTGAGCGTCGCCGTATTTTGCAACGCGCCGTAGCATTGCTGCACGAGCGCAACGATGAGCTGGCCAAAATTGAAGTCATCGACACCGGCAAGCCTTGGCAAGAAGCATCCGTGGTGGATGTGATTACCGGTGCCGATTCAATTGAGTTCTTTGCAGGTCTAGCCCCTGCCATTGAAGGCAATCAGCAGGATTTAGGCGGTGATTTTTACTACACCCGTCGCGAGCCGCTAGGCATTTGTGCCGGTATCGGTGCTTGGAACTACCCGCTGCAAATTGCTTGCTGGAAATCAGCCCCAGCGCTTGCCTGTGGCAATGCCATGATCTTCAAGCCATCGGAAGAAACCCCCCACGGTGCGGTTAAACTGGCGGAAATCTTTATTGAAGCGGGTGTGCCAGCGGGTGTGTTTAACGTGGTACACGGTGCCGCTGAGGTGGGCCAATGGTTAACTCACCATGATGACATCGCCAAGGTGTCGTTCACTGGTGAAGTGGGCACCGGCAAAAAAGTCATGCAGGCGGCGGCTGGCAGTTTGAAAGACGTCACCATGGAATTGGGTGGTAAGTCGCCGCTGATCGTATTTGAAGACGCCGATATCGACGATGCGGTATCCGCTGCCATGCTGGGCAACTTTTATACCCAGGGTGAAATTTGTACCAATGGCACGCGGGTGTTTGTACACCAAGACATTCGCGATGAGTTTTTACGTCGCTTAAAAGAGCGCACCGAAAACAACATCATTGCCGGCGACCCGATGGACCCAGAGGTGAACTTTGGTGCACTGATTTCTGCCAAGCATCATCAGCTGGTGCTGGATTACATCGCTAAAGGCAAGGCTGAAGGGGCCACGCTACTAACGGGTGGCAGCGCCATGCAGCCGGCCTCTGCAGCCAACGGCTATTTTGTTGAGCCTACCGTGTTTGTCGATTGTCACGACGACATGACCATTGTTAAAGAAGAAATCTTTGGCCCGGTGATGTCGGTATTGACCTTCGAAGATGAAGACGAAGTCATTCGCCGCGCCAATAACACCCATTTGGGCCTGGCGGCGGGCGTCTTTACCCGTGATATTCGCCGTGCCCATCGCGTCATTCATCAAATCGAAGCCGGCATTTGCTGGATCAATAGCTATGGCGCGTCACCGGCTGAAATGCCAGTGGGCGGTTATAAGCAATCCGGTATTGGCCGTGAAAATGGCTTGCTGACCTTGCAGCATTATACCCAGGTGAAATCTGTGTACGTCGGCATGCAGCCATTGGAAAG
Source organism: Bacterioplanes sanyensis (assembly GCF_014652515.1). GTDB lineage: Bacteria > Pseudomonadota > Gammaproteobacteria > Pseudomonadales > Oceanobacteraceae > Bacterioplanes > Bacterioplanes sanyensis. Next base: position 428,364 of record NZ_BMYY01000001.1, read on the forward strand.
CCCGTTCTGAGGTGTCTATGAGCAGTTTTGATTACATTATTGTCGGCGCTGGCTCTGCAGGTTGTGTGTTGGCTAACCGTTTAACGGAGAACCCAGATAACCAGGTGCTGCTGATTGAAACCGGTGGTAGCGATAAAAGCATTTTTATTCAAATGCCAACGGCGCTGTCGATCCCAATGAACACCAAGAAGTATGCCTGGCAGTTCCATACCGAACCGGAGCCGTATCTCGATAATCGTGTTATGCATTGCCCACGTGGCAAAGTGCTGGGCGGCTCGTCATCCATTAACGGCATGGTGTACGTGCGCGGCCATGCGCGCGATTTTGACGAATGGGCAGAGCAGGGCGCCGATGACTGGGATTACGCCCATTGCTTGCCGTATTTTCGCAAAGCCGAAACCTGGGCCTTTGGTGGCGATGACTACCGCGGTGACAGTGGTCCGTTAGGGGTGAATAACGGTAATAACATGAAAAACCCACTGTACAAGGCCTTTATCGACGCGGGGCAGCAGGCGGGTTATGCGTTTACCGATGATTACAACGGCAAGCAGCAAGAAGGCTTTGGCGCCATGCATATGACGGTCAAGAATGGCCGCCGCTGGTCAACCGCTAATGCTTATCTGCGCCCTGCGATGCAGCGCTCTAACCTGACGCTGGTTACCAAGGCGCAGGTCGAAAAAGTGTTGTTAGACGGCAAAAAAGCCACCGGCGTGCGCTACCGTCGTGCGGGTAAAACCGAGCAGGTACAGGCGCGCAAAGAAGTGATCTTATCGGCAGGCCCGATTGGCTCGCCGCATATTTTGCAATTGTCCGGCATTGGCAATGCCGATGTGCTTAAGCAAGCAGGCATTGACGTCCAACATGAGCTGCCTGGGGTGGGTGAAAACTTACAAGATCACCTGGAGTTTTATTTTCAGTTCCGCTGCAAGCAGCCCATTACGCTTAACGGTGAGCTGAGCCTGTGGCGCAAGTTTTTGATTGGTACGCGCTGGATTCTGACGCGCCAAGGCTTGGGCGCCACCAATCACTTTGAATCTTGCGGCTTTATTCGCTCGAAAGCGGGCGTTGAATGGCCAGATTTGCAGTACCACTTTTTGCCTGCCGCCATGCGCTACGATGGCCGCGCGGCCTTTGATGGTCATGGTTTTCAGGTGCACATTGGTCATAACAAACCCAGCAGTCGCGGCCGTGTGCACGCGCTTAGCAGCAACCCGGAAGATCATCCGTCGATTTTGTTTAACTATTTGCAGACTGAGCAAGATCGTGAAGGTTTCCGCGATTGCGTGCGTTTAACGCGTGAAATCATCAACCAGCCGGCCATGGACCCTTATCGTGATGGCGAGATTCAGCCCGGTGAGCAAGTACGCACGGATGAAGAAATCGACGCGTTTGTGCGCGCCAATGTCGAAAGTGCGTACCACCCATCGTGTACCAACAAAATGGGGCGCGATGATATGGCCGTCGTCGATTCACAGACGCGCGTACATGGCATCGACGGTTTGAGGGTGGTGGACTCGTCCATTTTCCCCACCATTCCTAACGGCAACCTCAATGCCCCCACCATTATGGTGGCTGAGCGCGCCGCCGATTTAATCCAGAACCACACAGCTCTGGCACCCAGCCAGGCGGAAGTTGGCATGGAAGCCGACTGGAAGAATAAGCAACGGAATCAATCCCCCAACAGAGTCTTTGAACACTGAGCAGGAGAAGCAAAACAATGAAAATGAAATCACTGGTACTGAGCGCTGCAATCATGCTGCCGATGGCAGCCCAAGCGGAGCCAGAGCAATGCGGCACGGTACGTTTTTCTGATGTTGGCTGGACCGATATCACCGCCACCACCGCCTTGGCGTCTGTGGTGCTGGAATCCATCGGTTATGACACTGAAACTCAAATGTTGTCGGTGCCTGTGACCTATAAGTCGCTGGAAAACAACGACATCGACGTTTTTCTCGGCAACTGGATGCCGACCATGGAAGGCGATATCAAAAAGTATCGCGAAGCGGGCACGGTGGACACCGTGGTGAAAAATCTAGAGGGCGCGAAATACACCCTGGCGGTGCCTAAATATGTCTACGATGCCGGTGTTAAAACTTTTGCCGATATCGCCAAATACGCGGATAAGTTCGATAACAAAATCTATGGTATTGAGCCAGGCAATGATGGCAATCGCTTGATTCAGCAAATGATTGACCAAAACGCTTTTGGCTTGAAAGACTTTAGCGTGAAGGAGTCCAGTGAAGCTGGGATGTTGTCGCAAGTGAAGCGCAGCACTCGTCGCGATAAGTGGATTGTGTTCCTGGGTTGGGAGCCACACCCGATGAACAGCAACTTTGAACTGGCCTACCTCGAAGGTGGTGACGACTTCTTTGGTCCTAACCTCGGTGGTGCCAGTGTCTACACCAATACTCGCCAAGACTACGTCGATACCTGCCCGAATGTGGGGCGTTTGCTAACCAATATGACCTTTACCCTGGAAATGGAAAACGAGGTCATGGGTGCCATCTTAGACGACGACAAAAAGCCGGAACAGGCCGCGCGTGACTGGCTCGCTGGCAATACCGAAGTGCTGGACCGTTGGTTGGAAGGTGTAAAAACCCGCGACGGTCAGCCTGCCTTGAACGCTGCTGTGGCGGCGCTGGATTAATCCTCTCTCTTTTGTGTTTGACTACCTACCGACCCTGGCAACAGGGTCGGGCATACTCTTATGAATGAATATAAATTGCCGTTGGGCGACTATCTCGAACTGTTTTTCGATTGGCTGATTGATAATGCCTCCGGCTTTTTTGATGTCATTGCCGAAAGCCTAGAATGGCTGCTGGTGGCTTCTACAGATGGTCTGAGCTGGATCCACCCGTTAGCCTTTACTATTGCTATCAGTGCCTTTGCCTATTGGCGTCAGCGCTCTATTTCTTTGACTGTGTTTACCGCCTTGTCGCTGTTGCTGATCTGGAACTTGAACTACTGGCAAGAAACCATGGAGACCTTATCTCTGGTGCTCTATGCCACTTTGATGTGTGTATTGATTGGCGTACCCGTGGGCATTTACGCAGCTCACCACCCTCGGGTTTATAGTGCATTAAGGCCAATACTGGATTTAATGCAAACCGTACCGCCATTTGTTTACTTGATCCCAACGTTAACTCTGTTTGGTTTGGGTGTGGTACCTGGGTTGATTTCTACCATTGTCTTTGCCATTGCGGCGCCCATTCGTCTGACCTATTTGGGTATTTCTGAAGTGCCGAAAGAAATGCTGGAAGCGGGCGAGAGTTTTGGTGCTACCCGCTCACAATTATTGTGGCGTATTGAGTTGCCGGCGGCGGCTTCTAGTATTGCTGCGGGTATTACCCAGTGCATTATGTTGTCTTTGTCGATGGTGGTGATTGCCGCTCTGGTCGGTGCCGATGGCTTGGGTAAGCCGGTTGTACGAGCGCTAAATACTGTTGATATTGCGAGTGGTTTTGAGGCTGGCTTGGCTATTGTACTGCTGGCTATTGTCATGGACCGCTTATGTAAACCACGCCCACAGGAGGCTTGATTATGATCCGTATTCAATCACTGGACGTGGTATTTGGTGAGCGTCCTGAACCGGCTTTGCCGTTAATTGATGCTGGCAAAGACCGTGACCAGATTCGTGATGAAACCGGCCTAGTACTGGGTGTGCGTCAGGTAAACTTGGAAGTCGCCAAGGGTGAAATCTGCGTTCTTATGGGCCTGTCGGGTTCAGGTAAATCCAGCTTGCTGCGTTGCGTAAACGGCCTAAACCCGGTCACTCGCGGCAGTGTTGAGATTCAGGTTGATGGCGAATGGGTAGATTTTGTACAGGCATCGGCGCAGCAGCAGCGTGATATTCGCCGTAACAGCGTCTCTATGGTGTTCCAGAAATTTGCCCTGATGCCTTGGTTAACTGTGGCGCAAAATGTGGCCATGCCATTAGAGTTGCAAGGCTTGGAAAAAGCAGAAATTGATCGACGGGTACAGCAGCAGTTAGAGATTGTTGGTTTGGCAGAATGGGCCAACCATAAGCCGGCGGCGCTTTCTGGTGGTATGCAACAACGCGTCGGTTTAGCCCGTGCATTGGCAACAGAGTCAGAAATTTTGCTGATGGATGAGCCATTTTCTGCCCTTGACCCCTTGATTCGTAATCAATTGCAGGATGAACTGCTGGAGTTGCAGGAACGCCTTAAAAAAACCATCATATTCGTCAGTCATGATCTAGATGAAGCACTGAAATTGGGTACGCACATTGCCATTATGAAAGATGCCGAAATTGTGCAACATGGTCGCCCGGAAGATATTGTTCTCAAGCCGGCCAACGAATATGTGCAGAACTTCGTTGCTCATACGAACCCGCTGAACGTGCTCAAAGCCGCGTCTATTATGCAGCCGTTGGCTGAAATAATTGCCACAGAAACTGGATATTCTTTGCGTGATGACCAAGACTACTGGTTGTCCAGAGACCTGAGCTCAGTAAGCTTTGGTGATACGTCCTTGGATGTGGTGGATTTTGACACAGACATGGATATTGAAAATCTGGCAAAACAGCCATTCGCTGTTTCAGCCCATACACCTGTTCGACGGGTTATGGAAATCTGCTCACAGACAGGGCATGCTGTAATGGTGAAAGAATCGGGTGTAATAACCGGGGTGATTGGTGAGCAGCAGCTGTACCACACTATGTTAGGTCGCCTGACGTCAGATGCCGCTTAAGTGTCTGACCAAAAAAGATGCGTAAGCATGGCTCACAAGAGCTCTTTAAACTAAGAGAGAGGAAGGAAAGACTATGTTCAAGAAATCATCCCTCGCTTTGGCGGTAGCAGGCTTTGCATTTGCAGGCAGTGCTATGGCCGCTCCAAGCGTTGATTTGTACGGTCGTATTGATTTAGGTGTCGAGTACTACAGCGATGAAGACGGTGTGGGGGGAAAGGATGTCTTCCCTGGCATGCAGGCGTCGGTTGGCGCAGACGAAGTTGAGTATAACGATGAGCGCGAGTTTACCATGACCAATGGTAATAACTCCCGCTTGGGCGTTAAGGGCAGTCAAGAGCTTGATTCAGGTCTGACGCTGGCATATCAGTATGAAATGCGCATCGACTCCCTGACCAATGGTAAAGCCCCTGCCACGCGTCAAGCTTGGTTGAGTATTGCCAAAGGCCCACATATGCTGAAAGTGGGTGCTCAAGATAACTATCTGACCATGTATGGCGGTTTTAACGCACAAATCAGTGAAGTGCATGGTTTTGGTGCGTATTACTACAACACCATAGACATGCCAGGATCCATGAGTGCTTCGTTCCGTACTAACAGTACCATCTCGTATACTTTTGGCGGCGGTGCTTTCAGTGGCGACGTGTTCACGGCAACCCTGGCAGCCCATATCGCTGAAGATGGTCGTGATAAAAGTGGAGATTTCGATAACACTGCTGGTATTACAGGTGTGACTGCCGGTGCCGAAGTGAACTTGGGCTCTTTGGCTCTCACCGGCGCATATCAGGCCTCGATGGTTTCTGAGTCCGATGCTTATAAAGAAGCTAAAAAAGCGACAGCAGGTACTGATGATGCCCTAGGTGACCTAGAAGCACCATCCATCATGTCTTTGGGTGCTCGCTATGCCGTAATGGATGGCTTTAACTTGGGCTTTAACTACCAGTTGATGGATAAAGACACTGAGAATGACAGCGGTCGTTCTTCTTGGGTGTTGGGCGGCGACTACCAGCTGACCGAAAACGTTCACTTCCACGCCGGTTTCGGTATGGGTGAGGATGACAACGACATGGCGGCTCAGTTGGACAGCAACCTGTTTGCCCAAGTGGTTTACGCTACCTCTGACAGTAGCCATGTGCGTTTAGAGCTGGAGCAAGTGTCTTACAGCTCGGATAACAAAGCGGCAGAAGGCGATGCCACTATCGCCTTGGTATCCTTCCGCCAAAACTTCTAATCGATCTGATCGATTATTGGTGTAAAAAACACCCGCTTCGGCGGGTGTTTTTATTTGTGCTGGAAAAAGCTAAGAGGGCAAGTATTGAAGTTATACGGTATGTTGTTATTGGCCATTGCCGCTGAGGTGGTTGCTACATCGGCGTTAAAAGCCAGTGAAGGTTTTACTCGGTTAGGGCCGTCTTTATTGGTGGTTGTTGGTTATTCGCTGGCTTTTTTTGGTTGAGTCGTGTGCTCTTGGTGATGCCAGTGGGGTTGGCCTACGCCATCTGGTCCGGCGCCGGTATTGTGCTGGTTTCGCTGGCGGGCTGGTGGTGGTTTGGGCAGTCGCTGGATTTACCGGCCATTATCGGCATGAGCCTGATTGTGGCCGGCGTGGTATTGATTAACGTGTTTTCTTCCGTGCTGCCGCACTGAGTTGTTTTATTTTTTATTAAGCCCAAAACGCTTGGCTAATATTCGATCCCGCCAAGCCGTCGGTAGCCAGCGCTTCATGGCCGGCAGTGCGGAGCTGCCATTGCCAAGTCGAATTTCTGCTTTCGGCGCTTGTTTTAATCGAGCTAATAATTGCTGGGCAAATTCTGTGGCCGCTGTTGGGTTCTGCTGTGATGCCACTGCGCGCGCTTCTATGTGTTGGCGCCAAGGAGCGTAGATCGACCCTTCTGCGATGCTATCAAGGCCGGCCAGAGAATTGTCGCCAAAGCCGGACTCAATCGCACCAGGCTGCACGGTAATGACGTTAATCCCAAAGGGTTTTAGTTCCAACCGAAGTGCGTCACTGAGGGAGTGCAATGCCGCTTTGCTAGCGCAATAAGCGCCGGAAAACGGTGTGGTTAAAATACCGCTAACGGAACCTATATTGATCACGCTGGCTGAGTTTGCTGCCCGTAGTAGGGGCAAGCAGGCTTGGGTCAGCTGGATGGGAGCAAATACATTGGTGCGAAACTGCTGTGCTAAGCGCTCCTCCGACATTTCCATTAATGGCCCCATGGCGGCAAAACCAGCGTTGTTAATCAAATAATCCAGCCGACCTTGCTGTTGTTGAATTTGTGCCGCGCAGCGCTGAATGGCTTGGGCGTCATTAACGTCTAAGTGCAGCGGGTAAAGCTTGGGGTGCTGTGCCAGCGGCAAAGAGTCTAAACGTCGTACGCCGGCGTACACAGTCCAGCCCTGGTGCAAGCATTCTTTGGCCAGGGCTGCGCCAATGCCGCTGGAGCAGCCGGTAATTAAAGCGACCTGATTCATGCGGGTTCCTGCTGTGTGGATGTGGTTGAGGCGGATTGTGCCAGCGGAGATAAGTGCTGGAACCAAGGGGCAGCGTGTTCCAGCTGAGTAGCCAATTGCAGCAAGGTGGCTTCATCGCCCAGCGGTGCCATAAATTGTACGCCCAGCGGCAAGCCGTTATCGCTCCAATATAAGGGCACCGACATAGCGGGTGCGCCGGTTAAATTGGCCAGTTGGGTAAAGGGCAGTTTTTCTAAATTATCCATCGCCATGGCTTTGACCCTGCCGGTTTTTAACAGCAATTTATGCAGCCCTAAACCATTAATGAGCTGCATGCCGATGCGCTCTAGTAAAGGTGGCTCAAAGGCACCGATTTTAACCGGCTCAGCACCGAGCGTTGGCGTTAACAGCAAGTCGTAGCGCTGGTGGAACATGGCCATGGTTTGGGCAAATTGATTCCAGCGCCGTTTGGCGCTCACAAACTCACCGGCACTGATGCAATTGCCAATCATGCCAACGGTGCGGGTGGTGAGTTCAACGTCGAGGTTGCGGGGGCGGCTATCAATCAGTTGCGCCACGTGCTCCAAGTCGGCGGCGACGTGACCAAAATACATGGTCAAATAGGAGTCAGCCAAGGCTTCGCCGTCCAATTGAATGTCGACTTCATCGACGTCGTGCCCCAAGTCTTGCAGCAAGCTAACCGCTTTTTCTACGGCACGCACGGCCTCTGGAGCGACGGGGCGGCCGACAAATGAGCGGCTGCTAAAACCAATCTTTAACTTTCTTACCGGCTGCTGGCTTAACTGCAGAAAATCATGTCGGGCGGGCACAGGGTAAGGGCTGGAGCCGTCCGGCCCGGCGATGGCATCAAGCATGGCGGCACTGTCGCGTACGCTGCGTGTTAATACATGCTCCACCGCCGCGCCGTCCCAAAACTCGGTGTAGTAGGGGCCAGTGGGTGTGCGGCCACGGCTGGGCTTAAGGCCAAACAGGCTGCAGCAGGCGGCGGGAATGCGAATCGAGCCGCCGCCATCACCGCCTGAGGCCATGGGAACAATGCCTGCAGCAATGGCCGCTGCCGAGCCACCGCTAGAGCCGCCGGGCGTATGTTCTAGGTTCCAAGGGTTGCGACTGGGGCCATGGGCCTTGGGTTCGGTAACGCCCATAAGACCAAATTCTGGTGTGTTGGTCTTGCCAAATATCACCACGCCGGTGTTTTTGTAGCGCTGGGTCAGCTCGCTGTCGCGCGTTGAGCGATAGTATTTTAGGGCGTTGCTACCGCTGCTCAAAGGCGTATCGGCCAGCTCGCTGATCAGGTCTTTCATCAAGAAGGGCACGCCCTGAAAAGGCCCGGCGGGCAGGCCCTGCTCAATTTGCGCGCGCGCATAATCATACAGCGGAGTGATGATGGCGTTGATGGCAGGGTTGCGCGTGTCGGCGCGGTCGATGGCTTGCTCTAGTAACTCTTGGGCGCTGACCTCGCCACGTTTGACCAATTCGGCCAGGCCGGTGGCGTCGTACTGTTCATAGTCATCGGTTTGTTTCTGGTTTGGCGACAAGCTTGGGGCTTGCGAGGCTTCGGGGGCTTGCGTTGCTGACATGGTGCACCTTGTTGATCTTCTTGTTATGTCGTCGTAGTAACGGTACTAGTAACGGCAATAGTAACGACTGATCTGGGCTGTGTCAGTGGCATTAGGGAGGGTAGAGCGGGGAGAAGGGGGAGAGAATTAGCAGCTGCGCAGCTCGTAACTCAAGTCGGGGCGAATGGCGAGAAAATGCAGCTGCTGTTGCTTAAGCCAAGGCAGGGCCTGGTGCTGTTTCAGCATGGCGATGGTCGATAACGTGCCCGCCAGCAAGCAAGTAGGGGCCAAAACGGTTATGGAGGCCCAATAGCTAACGGGCATGCCGGTATGGGGGTTGAGCAGGTGACAAAAGCGCTGGCCATCTCGCTCAAAATAACGCTCGTAATCGCCGCTAGAAGCCATGCCGCCCTGGTATACCGGCAGTTGTGCAAAGGCCTTGTCCTCACGGGGATGGCGCACGCCCAGTTGCCAGGGGTGCTGGCCGCGTGGGCCTAGAATGTGCAAATCACCGCCCAAATCAATGATGCCGGTGTCGATGCCGTGCTGGCGACACATCAAAGCGGCTTGATCAGCTGCGTATTCTTTACCTAGGCCGCCGAGGTCGATTTCCATGCCGGTGGGCATCAGCAAGCTGTGCTCGTTGAGTTCGGCGCGCTGCCAGCCAATGCGCTGCAGCAGTGGCTGCAGTTGTTGCTGGCTGGGCAGGCGCTGCGTTTTAAAATCCCAGGCTTGGCGTAAAATGCCTGCGCTGATATCGAACAAACCGTCCGATTGCTGCCAGCACACCTGGGCATAGTGCAACAATTGCTGGGTTTCGCTATCGATGTCGGTGATCTGGCCAGCCAAGCGGTTGATGCGGCTCAGCTCGCTGTCGTCGCGATAGCGGCTGTACTTGGCCTCGATGCGCTTAACCTCCGCTTCTGCTGCTTGGGCGGCAGCTTGGCAGGCCTCTGGCTCACCCTGCAGCAATAGCCGGCAAGGCGAGGCCATGGCGGTAAAGCTGTGATCGATCAATGGCGATACTCCAGCCCCAGGCTGAAAATACTGAAATCGACCAGGCCGGGGGCTTCATCCTCGGTGGTGGAAATTAACGTGAGCTGCTCATCAGACTGGTAGGTTTGATAGTCCAGGCTGACGCTCCATTGCTGCCAGCTTAAGCGCTGATGTAAGCCTGCGGTGATGGCACCAAAACTGGAGAGGCGTGCGTCGGAGCTGGCGTAGTCATCAGCGGGGGGGAGCTCCTCCAAATTGTAAAAGTTGGCGGCTGTCTGGCGGTAATAACGCAGCAGCGGCGTGACTTGATAGCGCCATTGTCCCCACTGAAATGCCTGCGACCAACGCACGCTTAAGGTGTGGGAGTTAATGCCCCAATCATCTTGGTAGAGACGATAATCGAGGTGCGCCGCGGCCCCGGCAAACACATCAAAATGGTGGCGGTACTGGCCATCTAGGGTGAACTGATCGCGCTCCCCTGGGCGGCGGTCATCCAGTTTATACGGGTCGGATAAAAAGCCGCTGTGATGGGTGTAGCCAATGCCAGCGCTGATCACTCGGCGGGCATCCAGTACTTGGCTAATGCCGTGGTAGGTGGAGGTTGTGCGCTTACTGCGACCGTCGGCGCGGCTGCGACCGCCGCCATATTGCTCGGCATCCGTGGGCGATAAGCGATCAAATGAGGTGCTAAATGCCAAGGTGAGGGTGGTGTGCTTATCAAACAGCTCCAAGCTGCCATCGCCCCCCAGCGCCAGGGATTGGTAGTCGTTTTCATGCGACACGCCCACTTGGCCGCCTAACGTGCCCTCGTCGAAATAGCGCTTAGCTTGGCTGTTGATATCAATGCGCGTATCCGTGATGCCCTCGCCGCTGGCACCGCTCATAATTAGCACACTTTGATCATCGGTATTTTGGTAGGTTTTCCAAGGCGAGGCACCCGAGAGGGTCTCGTATTGAACGTCTCCGCTTACATACCACTGCTCTGCCAGCGGGCGGGCATGATGTAACTGGTGCACGTCAATGCTGTAGCGCTCGATATCACCTGCGTATACACGGCTGGCAGGGGCGTCTGCTTCGCGGTATTGGCTGTAGCGATAGCTGCTGACGGTGTCGGTTGGTACTGCCGCTGCTTGGGCTGGCATGGCCGCCGCGGCACTGCTGAGGGCGGCCAAAGTCGAAAGAGTCTTGTTCATCAATTACATCCACAGCCGCCGCCAGCGGCCTGACCGCCGCCGGATGAGCCTTCTTTGCTGGCATAGATATGCCGGTCAAGGCGTGCTTTCATCGGGTCGACATCCCAGGCCATAACGTCATGAGACAAGTAGCCGCGCTCCCAAGGCTGAACTTGGGCACAGCCTCCGAGCATCAACAGCAAGCAAGGCAGTAGCAGACGCATAATGTTCTCCTTAGGGCAGCAGTTCGGTCACGTGCTGGCGAATTTTTTTCATATCCGATGGTTTAAAGCCCTCGTGCACCGCCACCAGCTCGCCTTGCTGATTGATTAAGTACGAAGTTGGCATGCCGCGCACGCCATAGCGTTGTGGAGTGTCGCCACTTGCGTCGTGCAGTGTCGGATAGTCAACGGGGAAGCGCTCTAAAAAACGCAAGCCATCGGCCGCTTGGTCATCTAGGTTGATGGCCAAGACCTCAAACCCCTGCTCATGCAGCTCGTTGCGCATCTCATTTAGCAGTGGCAGGGATTTACGGCAAGGGCCGCACCAAGAGGCCCAAAAGTCTACGTACACCACCTTGCCACGATATTGCTGCAAGCTTACCTCGCCGTTGCCATCCAAGGTGGGCAGGGTAAAGGCTGGCGCCGGTTCACTGGCCTGAGTTGGCCAGCTCATCAACACCAACAAAAAAATCAATGCACGCGTCATAACACTCTCCATCGGCCACCTCAAACGGGTGGCGGTTTTAATAGGTCCCTGACCGATCAGGCGTTAGCTGAACAGGCGAAAGCCGCCATCGTTCAACGGGTAGGGGCTGAGGCTAGTATGGTCGCCGATGCCAACAAAGTCGCGCAAGGCGGCGTTGACATGGGCAGTGGTTAAAACCTCGCCGCCGCTATCAGGGCGACCACTGCGCCGGTTGACAGGCTGGGCGCGAAAGTCCGCTGTGGTGGCGCCAAATACTCGGCCGCCGCTTAAGCGTGAGTCGATTACCAGCATGCTGGTCAGCGGCCAATGGTCTTTGCCGTTGCCGGAGTTGTAATACGGGGTGCGGCCAAAATCTGAGCCAATCACCACCGTGGTGCGCTGCGCCAAACCGGCGGATTCCAAGCACTGCATCAAAAAATGCACCCCTTCGAGCAAATCACCCAAGCGCGGATAAGCGTTGGCGTCATGGTTGCCGTGGGTGTCAAAGCCGCCGGTATTGAGGTTGGCACTGGCGGCCAGTTGGCTGCGAAAGGCTGCGACCACCACCTCGGCTTGGCTTTTGAGTGAATTGGCGCGGTTTTCATGCCAGTGCTGGTTGCGATCGACGCTGGCGCGAATGGCGTCCAAGTGCACAGTAAGCTGCTCTAAATTGGTGTCGGTGTTGCGCACAGTAAACAGCTGGCTGAGCTGGCGTCGGGTCAGTGGCAGGTTGGCTGCTTGCTGCTGTCGTTGCAAGCGTTGTTGCTGGGCTTGGGCGACCATGGCGTAGTGATCGACGCTGCGGTTATCGCTGCGATACAAAAAGCCTTTGTCGTCGTGGTAATGGTTGGGGTCGGCAATCTGATTGACAAACCCAGCGCTGCTGGCACGCGCGCGGGCAACCAGCGAGTCGGTAAAGTCATAGCCACCGTTGCTGATGTACGACATTGGCAATCCAGGGCCATTGGCGGCGGCAAATAAGGCGGCGAGGCTAGGGTAGCCCTCGTCTAGCTGGCCGGACCATACTGCGCGGTTGCCGGTATCGTGGTTGTTGGTGCCGGTATCGATGCCGTTGATGACGCGCATACGATCGCCATGTTGGGTAAAGAAGCGGTCGAATTGGCTGTTGATGCGCTGGCGCACCTCGACGTTGTTGGAGGCGTCTTCCGGGATGGCGCTCCATTGAATATCGCCGTAGCGCTTACTGGCGTCGAGGTCGACGGAGTTGGTTGAACCTTCATGGCGATCGCTGTTGTCCTGATAGGCACGGTTGAGGCCTTTCGGGTCGCACAGCGACGTTGGGTCCCAGCCGCCGGCGGCGTTAACCACCACTAAAAAGCGATCCAAATCGGCGGCCTGTGCGCTGCGACTGCTCAGTGGCAAGTGACCCACCAGGCCCGTGGCCGCCAGCAAATGCAGAAAATGACGTCGTTGCATGGCGTAATCCTATTCGTAAATAAAGCGATAATCAGACAGCAAGTAGGTCAGCACGGCCTGCCAGGCCTGCAAGCTGTAGCTGTCGTCTTTTTCGATGCGCTGCTCTTCTGCCAGCTCCTCGCCGCGACGACCGTCGCTTTGCCACTGCCAGCGACCACGGCATTCCCATTGCAGCCAATCGCTGGGTTTAGGCTCGTACTGGTCGCGATTTTCTAATAAGGCTAGGCCGCTGCTTTGCACCTGTTGATACAGCTCCAGACTGGCCTGCAGCTCTGGACTGTCGGCGTCTAAGCGCTCGCCTAATAAGCGCCAATGTAGGTGCTGCAGGTTGGCAATGATGCGCTGGCGTGCGGCAGCATCGTTGGCGTTGTCGCCCACTTCCACATACGGAAACAGCAGGCGCTGTTGGCGGGTAAAGTCAAGGGCGGTGGCGCGACAGGCCATTTCTGCGGCTAGGCGCTGCTGAATGGCAATCATCAAGCCGCTGGGCTCACGAATGCGCTCCGTCACGCTGTCGGAGTCCATGCCGCCGAGCATGATGCGGTTGTTTTCGTGGCGCAGCTCATCCCAGCCAAAACCCAGGGTGCTGTTCAGTTTGCGCTGCAGCTGATCTGGGCTGAGGAACTGACGCGCCCCCAGTTGCTTGTGACGCTCAGGCGCGGTGCTGGCGCTGGCGCGGAAGTAGGGGCTCATCACAATGCCCTTGACCGCGGTTTTAATGCGCCAGCCGTCACTGACCATGGCTTGGCCGATCTGATTCAGTACCGCACGTTGCTCGTTAAAGGCGGCGGTGTCGCTGCTGCTGGCGTTGTCGCCCGGGGTGCGCAATGGCTCTTGACCGATCAAACCTTTAAACAGAGTGCGCACGGTGGCGCGCACGAAGCGTGGGTCCTGGGCGATTTCTGCGCCCAGCCATTGCAGCATGTTGCGGAAATGGCCATCGGCACCAGACAAGGGCAGGGTTTTGCCGCTCAGGCCGGCGGGTTCGATGTCGGAGCTGTCCCAGCGATTGCGCGAGCTGTTGCCGGTCACAATGTAGCGACCGCGATCGGTCCAGTGTTGAAAGCTGGAGGCGACGGGGTCCATGACTTGGTGGCAGCCATAGCAAGCCGGGTCGAGCAGGGTCGGGTTGGCTTTTTCTTCACCGATGCCATCGCCTGGACGGTCGCCTTCAATGCGCAAAATATCGGTATCCAGGAAGTAGTCGAACACCTTGTAAGCGCGATGGCGGTTACGGTTGGTTTGCGTGGTTGGGTAGCGATTGAGAAACATAGCCGAGGTCAATATGCCCGCGTGGGGAATGCCGCCGATTTCATATTCTGTTGGCTTCAAAATACGCGCTGGGCGAAAATCATTGGGGTCGTAATACAGTGTTTGACCGTTGCCTTCACATACCGGCTCAGACAAGCGGCGGAAATCACCGCCATCCACCAGCTCGGCGTCATACACCTTTTGGCTGTACCAGTTGACCATCATGTAATCGGCGTTGACAAACAAGGTATGCGGCAGGTTGTTTTTCGCCGCATGGCGAATCAGCTGCAGACCTTCGCGGGCCACGGCGTCGTTGGTTTGGTTGCGCACGCAGCGACGAAAGTCATTGTTGTCATCGCCTGGATAAGCGTCGTTGTACCATTTGCGGTTGGGGTAGTCGTCGGCGTCGAGCAAATTGATGCCGCCCTCATTGAGGTTGCGCGACAGGTACTTATCGGTCAGGAACTGCTCGTTATAGATTTCCATTAGGCGCTGATAAAACGCCTCTTCCTGCATGACTTGATCGAGCACATCTTCTAGGCCGGCATCGCCATTGTTAAGTACATGGCTTTCTTCCTGTTCGCTCGGCAGTCGACCGGCGAGGGCCAGGGTGGCGCGGCGCAGGGTGGCGATGGCGCTTTCATTGCTGGCATCACTCAGCTCGGTCGCCAAGCTTTGGCTGCTGCGGCCGTTAAAGGCAAACAAGATGTACTCGGCGGTATTGGTGGCGCAGTCATCGACGCAGGCGTCGACATTGGCAATCGGCATGGTGCGGGCAATTTCATCGGCCAACACGCCCACCGAGGTGCAGGTGGCGCAGCCGACCAAAGAGCTGCCTGCGCTAGAGCCGTTGCCGCTGACGCCATGGCAGCTGGCGCACATTTGCTCGTATAAGCGTTTGCCTTCGGGGTTGGCTGGGGTGTATTGGTGGCCGTCGTTGCCGCCAGAGTTACCGCCCACATCGCCGGAATAATCGCTATTGCAGCCGCCCAACAGCAGCAGCCAGCAGACACAGATAAGTCGCAAGCCGGTCATTGTTATGTTCTCCCATCAATGCCGCTACCTTAGCAAAGGGCATAACCACAGACTGTGATGGGTGTTGAGTTCTAGGTGCCAACTGCAGCAAGAACCAACATTAGCGAAAACCAATATCAGCGAACTGTCGCCAATAAATGAGTGAGCGATTTTGTATTGGTAAGAAATAAAGGGGAGTAATAAGGTATGGTGCCGAAGGAGAGACTCGAACTCTCACGAGCGTAAGCTCACTGCGACCTGAACACAGCGTGTCTACCAATTCCACCACTTCGGCGGCACCGTTTTGAACGTTCGTACTGACAGAAAGTCAGCTTTGCACCAACGCTGATTTAAGTAATTAGGTTGGTGCCCAGGGAGAGACTCGAACTCTCACGAGCGTAAGCTCACTGCGACCTGAACACAGCGTGTCTACCAATTCCACCACCTGGGCGAACCTTGAAGGTTCTGATCAAACAATCCGTAAGCGTGGTACCAGAGGCCGGACTCGAACCGGCACACCCGCTAGGGCGGGGGATTTTGAATCCCCTGCGTCTACCAATTTCGCCACTCTGGCTCGTCGGTATTGCTTGATGGCCGCGTATATTACCGTCGAAATTTTCACTGTCAAACTTTTTTTGAAAAAATCTTTATCTGACGGGCAGTTAACTCGAATCCGTGGTTTTTGGTTAAAGCAAAACGCCACTTAAATGACAGTTTCTGTCAGTCAGTCTTAACAACTAGAAGGTGCTCAGGTAGCCTTGCCGAGTTTTTGGTGCTGACCGCTAACCGCTAGTTGGCGTCTCGGCGTGATTCGGCCTGTTTCGCCGTTTCTTCAGGATACGTTATGAAAACCCGCGATTTTAGTTTTGATCTACCCCAAGAGCTGATTGCCAGCGAACCCATGGCCGAGCGCAGTGCTTCGCGTCTGTTGTGCTTGGATGGCCGCGACGGCCAGTTGCAGCATCATCGGTTTACCGACATAGAGCAAATGCTGGAGCCAGGTGATCTGCTGGTGTTTAACAATACCCGCGTGATTCCGGCGCGCTTGTTTGGCGAAAAAGCCAGTGGCGGCAAGCTGGAGGCTTTGATCGAGCGCATCTTGCCAGAGCAGGAAGTGCTGGCTCATGTGCGCGCCTCGCGCTCTCCGAAAGAAGGCCAAGAAATCATACTCGGTGGCCAGCGCGCTGAGGTGCTGGGCCGTGAGGGCAGCTTGTTTCGCTTGCGCTTTTTGATGGAGCAGCCGGTGCTGGAGCTGCTGGAGCAGGTGGGGCATATCCCGCTGCCACATTATATGGAGCGCGAAGATAACCAGTTGGATCGCGAGCGCTATCAAACCGTGTATGCCGAAAAACCCGGCGCCGTTGCGGCCCCGACTGCCGGCCTGCATTTTGATGAGCCACTGCTGGAGCGCTTACGCCAGCGCGGTGTGCGCTTTGCCTACGTTACCTTGCACGTTGGGGCTGGCACCTTTCAGCCGGTCAAGGTCGACGACATTGCCGACCATCAAATGCACGCAGAGTACATTGAGGTCGACGATTCTGTGGTGGAGGCGGTTAACGCCACTCGGGCGGCGGGCAAACGTGTTGTCGCGGTGGGCACGACGTCGATTCGCAGCCTAGAAAGCGCCAGTCAAAGTGGCGTGATCGCGCCGTTTTATGGCGATAGCGATATTTTTATCTACCCAGGCTACCAGTTTCGCAGCGTAGATGCCGTGATTACCAACTTTCACTTGCCGGAGTCGACATTGATTATGCTGGTGTCGGCATTTGCTGGGCGCGAGCATACGCTCAATGCTTACCGCGCTGCCGTGGAAGAGCGTTATCGCTTCTTTAGCTATGGCGATGCCATGTTCCTGTCTCATCCTCAAGCGGGCGCCACAGCCCAGGGAGCACACCATGACGCGTAAATGTCATATGAATTTCACCCTGCTGGGGCAGGATGACAGCAGTTTTGCCCGTCGCGGTACCTTGTCGTTTCCACGCGGTGATGTGCAAACGCCGGCCTTTATGCCCGTCGGCACCTACGGCACGGTCAAAGGCGTGACCACCGACCAAGTTGAAGCGCTGGGCGCGGAAATCATTCTTGGCAACACTTTTCACCTAATGCTGCGCCCTGGCACTGACATCATTCAACAGCACGGCGATCTGCACGATTTTATTAACTGGGATAAGCCCATTCTCACCGACTCGGGCGGCTTTCAAGTATTTAGCCTGGGGGAAATGCGCAAAATCACCGAAGAAGGCGTGACCTTTCGCTCACCCGTCAACGGTGAAAAGGTGTTGATGACGCCAGAAAGCTCGATGCAGGTGCAGCGCGAGTTGGGCTCAGATGTGGTGATGATCTTCGACGAGTGCACACCGTACCCAGCCACCGAAAAAGAAGCGGCGGATTCCATGCGCATGTCATTGCGCTGGGCCAAGCGCAGCAAGGATGCGCACGGTGACAGCAGTGCTGCGCTGTTTGGCATTATTCAAGGCGGTATGTACGAAGGTTTGCGCGACGAGTCCCTTGAAGGGCTGACCGATATCGGCTTTGACGGTTATGCCGTCGGTGGCTTGAGTGTGGGCGAACCCAAGCCTGACATGATGCGCATTTTGCGGCATACCGCACCGAAAATGCCGGCGGATAAACCGCGTTATTTGATGGGTGTAGGCAAGCCCGAAGACTTAGTTGAAGGTGTGCGCCGTGGCATTGATATGTTTGATTGTGTGATGCCGACCCGCAATGCGCGCAATTCCCACTTGTTTACCTCCACCGGCGTGTTGAAAATTCGTAACGCCGCCAATCGCACTGATACCGGACCTGTGGACCCTGAATGCGATTGTTACACTTGTAAAAACTACAGTCGGGCTTATTTACATCATCTGGATCGCTGTAAAGAGATCCTCGGTTCGACCTTGAATTCCATTCACAATTTGCACTACTACCAGACCCTGATGGCCGGTTTGCGCCGAGCATTGGAAGAGGGTACATTTGCCGACTTTGTGGATGACTTCTATGCCAAACGTGGGCTGCAAACGCCGGCGCTAGAGACGCCAGATGGCGCACAGAGTTAACGCTTTTTACCGTCGGTGCCAAGGCGCCGGCCTTATTAATTAATGGGGAGATATTAATGAAATTATTGATCGCTGCGGCGGCTTTGCTGACATCGGCCAGTGCCCTGGCAGAGGGCGGAGCAGGTCAGGCGCCTATGGGGGTGACGGGTCAGCTGATTTTCCTCGGCGGCTTCTTGCTGATCTTCTACTTTTTGCTGTGGCGTCCGCAAAGCAAACGCCAGAAAGAGCACAAAGCCTTGATCGGCGGCCTGGAGAAGGGCGATGAAGTCATCACTGCTGGCGGCATGTTGGGCAAAATCGTCAAAGTGACCGATGACTTTGTGGTGATTGAAGTTGCAGACAACGTGCAACTGCCAGTGCAAAAAGTCGCAGTAACCGCCTCATTGCCGAAAGGCACTTTAAAAGAAGTTAAAGCTTAAGCATTGGCGGCACCTTTTTAAGGTGCCGCTTTGCATGTGCAGGATTTACCTCGCCAGATAATAGGAACCGTGGCATCCCATGCTGAATAAGTATCCTTTGTGGAAAAACCTACTGATTGCGTTGGTGCTGGTGATATCAGCCCTATACGCAGCGCCGAATCTTTACCCACCTGACCCAGCCATTCAGGTCACGCCTGCTCGGGCGGGTGCTGAAATGTCGGAAGCCACGCTAGGCAGTATTCGTCAAACCTTGACCGATGCCGGCCTCGAATTTTTTGGTGAGGAAGTTAACGACGGCACGGCATTATTTCGCCTGCAGCGAACCGCAGATCAACTACCAGCCAAAGCGGCCGTGCAGCGTGCCTTAGGCGATGAGTTTGTGGTCGCTTTAAACTTGGCACCGACGACGCCAGACTGGCTGCTGAGCCTGGGCGCCGGCCCGATGACCTTGGGCCTAGATTTAAGTGGCGGTGTGCACTTTTTGATGGAAGTGGACATGGACGAATACATGGCCAACAAGGTCGCTAATTATCGCCAAGAGCTGCGCACGCGTTTGCGCCAAGAAGACATTCGCTACCGCCGCATTCAGGTCGACGGCGACTATTTGCGTCTGAGCTTTGAAGACGCCGCTACCCGTGATGAAGCGGATAACTTTTTTATTCGTGAATACCCTGAGTTTGCCCGCGTGAGCGAAGATTCTGCCGAGTTTTTTGACCTCAAGCTGCGCATGACCGAAGAACAGGTCAAAACCTACCAAGACTACGCCGTTAAACAAAACCTGACCACCATTCGCAACCGAGTCAACGAGCTGGGTGTGGCGGAGCCTCTGGTGCAGCGTCAGGGCCGCAATCGCATTGTGGTGCAATTGCCCGGTGTGCAGGACACCGCCGAAGCGAAGAAAATTCTGGGTAAGGCCGCCAATCTGGAGTTCAGGCTAGAAGCTAAGCCTGGGGCCAGCCGCTTTGCCACCGAAGAATACCCATTCCGCAACGACGAGTTCCGCACCGCGCGGTTGGAGAAGATCGTTATTACCACGGGTGACAGTGTTACTAACGCTCGTTCGGCGTTTGATGAAAATGGCATGCCACAGGTCAACATCGATCTCGACGCCAAGGGCGGCGCACGCATGACCCAGGTCACGCGTGAGGCGGTGCAGCGTCGCATGGCGGTGCTGTTTGTCGAGCGTAAACCAAAGACCACCTATGAAATGGTCGATGGCGAAGAAGTGACCAAAACCGTTCAGATCACCGAAAAATCCATTATTAGCTTGGCGACCATTCAAACCACGCTGGGCAGCAGCTTCCGCATTACTGGCTTGCAAGCGGCGGAAGCCAGCGAGCTGGCACTGTTGCTGCGCTCCGGTGCTTTAGCGGCGCCGATGTACTTCGTTGAAGAGCGCACTGTGGGCCCAAGTCTGGGTAAAGAAAACATCGAGATGGGTGTGCAATCTGTGCTGGTGGGCTTGGCTCTGGTATTGGTGGCCATGCTGGTCTTCTATCGCGCGTTCGGTTTGATGGCCAACATCGCACTGCTGGTGAACATCGTCATGCTGGTGGCCTTGATGTCGATTGTCGGCGCCACCCTGACCTTGCCCGGCATTGCCGGTATCGTTTTGACCGTGGGTATGGCGGTGGACGCC
Organism: Bacterioplanes sanyensis; assembly: GCF_014652515.1. GTDB lineage: Bacteria > Pseudomonadota > Gammaproteobacteria > Pseudomonadales > Oceanobacteraceae > Bacterioplanes > Bacterioplanes sanyensis. The sequence goes on from NZ_BMYY01000001.1 coordinate 448,776, forward strand.
AACGTGCTGATTTTTGCGCGCATTCGCGAGGAGCTGAAAAACGGCCGCTCACCACAGCAGGCCATTCACGAAGGTTACAACCGCGCCTTTGTTACCATTCTGGACGCCAACCTGACCACCTTGCTGGTGGCGGTGATCTTGTTTGCCGCAGGCACAGGCCCGGTTAAAGGCTTCGCCGTGACGCTGTCGTTCGGTATTTTGACCTCAATGTTTACCGCCATTGTGCTGACCCGCGCCATGGTGAATCTGGTGTACGGCGGCCGTCGTCTGGAGTCTTTGTCGATCGGAGGTCGGGTATGAAACAACTGGACTTTATGAAAGCCCGTGGCATTGCCATGGCGCTGTCGTTGATATTGGTACTGGGCTCCATCGGCTCTATTGCCACTCAAGGGCTTAATCTAGGGCTGGACTTTACCGGCGGTACCTTGCTGGAAGTGCAATACGATCAGCCAGTCGCGCTGCAGGGAGTGACCGATGTGTTGGAAGGCGCCGGCTATCGTGATGTCACGGTGCAGAACTTTGGCTCCGAGACCGACGTTCTGGTGCGGATGTCCGAGGCGTTTCGCGACGACTTAGGCCTAGAAGTCTTAGAGGTGTTACGCCAGCAGTTGCCGGAAGACAACCAAATTCGCCTAGAGCGCAGTGAGTTTGTCGGCTCCCAAGTGGGCGAAGAGCTGCGCGACGAGGGTGGTCTGGCCCTGCTGATGGCGCTGGCGGTGGTGATGATTTACGTTGCCGTGCGCTTCCAGTTTAAGTTCTCCGTCGGTGCGGTGGCGGCCTTGTTCCACGACGTGGTGATTGTGGTTGGCCTGTTCTCGCTGTTCCAGTGGGAGTTTGATTTAAACGTGCTGGCGGCGTTGCTGGCGGTGATCGGCTACTCGCTTAACGACACCATCGTGGTGTCGGACCGCATTCGTGAAAATTTCCGCATCGTGCGTCGTGGCGGCGCCATCGACGTGATCAACGAGTCGTTAAACAATACCCTGGGCCGGACGTTGATGACGTCATTGACCACGGCCTTGGTGCTGTTTGCCTTGATGATCTTCGGTGGCGAAATGATTCACGGCTTTGCCGTGGCCTTGATGATCGGTGTGTTGGTGGGTACCTATTCGTCCATTTATGTGGCTGCCAATATCTTATTGCTGATGAACATCAGCCGTGAAGATTTGATGCCGCCAGAGTTGGAAGAAGAGGTCGATGACCGGCCTTAATTGCAAAACCCGGCTGCGGCCGGGTTTTTTGTATCACCACTCAATGCCGGCTTGGGCTTTGATGCCGGCTTTAAAGGCGTGCTTTTCCATTTTCATTTCTGTGACTGTGTCCGCCAAGTCGCGCAATGCCTTGGGTGCGCCGCGACCGGTCAAAATAACGTTTTGATGCGCTGGGCGTTGCAGCAGTGCTTGTTCTAACTGTGGCCAATCTAACAGCTTGTAGGCCAGCATGTAGGTGATCTCATCCAGCATCACGGTGCGCAGCTCTGGGTCTTGCAGCATGGCCAGGGTTTTCGGCCACACGGCGTCAAAGGCGGCTTGATCTTGTTGCTGGTCTTGGGTCTCCCAAGTGAAGCCAGAGCCCATTACCTCGTGTTGCAAGCCATCCAGCTGAGCCAGAATCTTGCTTTCACCACAGTCCCAAGTGCCTTTGATGAATTGCACTAAGCCGGCGCGGTAACCATGGCCCAGGGTGCGGATGAGTGTGCCGAATCCGGAGCTGCTTTTGCCTTTGCCGGCACCGGTTAACACAATGATAACGCCACGCTCTTCTTGGGCGCGGGCAATGGCAGCATCCACTTTTTCTTTATGGCGTTGCATTTTCTGCTGATGTTTGTCGGTCATGGGGATCCTATCGGTTCGGACTCTGGGCGACAAATGACATAAGTCGCCGGAATGGTTTAGGCTGGTTACATAATCTACACAGTATTGTGTAGTCTTATCGGTTTCCATGGCAGGCTAAGACGGTTTTTGTGCAGCGCCAGTGAGTTAGACACTGGAGTTCAACCTGCATTGGCCGATACTGATAATAACAATATGAATAAAGGTTAGGCAGACGATGTTTAAAGTCCTCATGTGGCCAGCCATCAAGTTTATGGGGCGATTAAGTTACGCCGCCAAGTTTGGTCTGATCAGCTTTTTGTTTATGGTGCCGCTGGTGGTACTGGGTGGGCAAGTATTCTGGTCGGCCATTGAGTCGGTGCGTAAAACCGAAAAAGAACTCGCCGCCGTGGATACCTTAAAAGCATTGCTGCGCTTTACTCATGCACTGGAAGATTTTCGCGACCTCGCCGCCGTGGTGCCGTTTCAGTCGAACGCGGATCTGGTTGCCATGGTGGATCAAGCCGCCAGTGATTTGCCTAATCGCTTAGATCAGCTGCTGGTATCCACAGAAGACGAAGCCTTGCAGGCGTCTTTGCTGCAATGGCAGCAACAGTTTTTACCGCGCCTCAGTTACGAAGGCGAGCATCGCCAACCCACCCACGTTGATCAGTTTAAATATTTTCAGCTAGCCATCGATGATATTCATGTGCTGCTGCGCCAGTATGCCCAAGCCGCAGGCCTGGCGCTGGACCCAGATGCGCAAATTCAACGACTCAATAGCATGGTGTTGGGCGATCTGCCGGCGTTGTCCTCGACCTTGGGAGCGGCGCGCTCGGCGGCCATCTTTGCCTTCGTCGAACAGTATCTGCAATCTGCCACCTACGACAAGATGAACCGGGTTTACGACCAGCTGCTGGAGGCTGAAGCATCAGCGCAGCTGTTGGTGTCGGGTGCTGATTACCTTGGCGATGCCAGTCTTATGGAGCATGCGCGTGGCAGTGCTGCCGCGCTGGAGTCCGTACGCTTTAAAATTGACGATGAAATCATCGCCGCTGTCAGTGTGGAAATGCCCTGGCGGGCATTTAATGACTTTTTTGAGCAGCAGGTCGCTAGCCTAGAAAAACTCGAACAACGGGCCTTGCCGATGATTGAGCAGCGCTTGCAGCAGCGCTTGCAAAGCCAGCAGCAGCGCATGCTGTGGCTGGTCAGTGTGCTGTTGGTGACACTGACCATTATCATTTATTTGTATCTGGCATTTTTTATGTCGATCCGCTTCACCATCAAGCGCTTTAGTGACGGTGCAGGAGAAATTGCCCGCGGTGATTTAACCCAGGTGATTCACTTTAAAGGTCAGGATGAAATGGGCCGTTTGCGCGATGCGTTTAATGCAATGATTGACAACATTCGCGCGACGTTGGCCGCGGTTAAAGAGTCTGCCGGTTCGGTGAGCAGTAATGTTAACGAGGTGGAGTCTATCGCTAACCGCTCTCGCCTGGCGGTGCAGCGTCAGCTCGAGCAAACTCAGCAAGTATCGGATGTGCTCAGTGCCATGGTCGAAAAGTCGGCTGGCATGGCGGCACTGGCCAGTGAGGCCCAGCAAGCGGCGCTTCAAGGGCAGGGCAAATCTGACCAGGCTGGGCAAGTGGTGCACGAAGTAATGGAAGAAGTGCGTCAGCTGTCAGCAGAAATGCAAAACTCCATGGCGGCGGTGAATCGCTTGGCCGACAACTCCAGCAGCATTTCGGCCATTTTGGCGACCATTAAGGGCATCGCTGAGCAGACCAATTTATTGGCTTTAAATGCCGCCATCGAAGCCGCACGCGCCGGTGAGCAAGGGCGTGGCTTTGCCGTGGTGGCCGATGAGGTGCGCACGCTGGCCAGTCGCACGCAGGGGTCGGCACAAGAAATTGAAGAGCTGATTCAAGACGTGCAGCAAAACATTGTGCGTGCCGTCGATACCATGAAAATCAATCACGATATGGTGACGTCAACGGTGTCACGCTCGGAGCAGGTTGGCGTCACGCTGGAAGAAATCCAACTCAGCATGGGCGACATCCAGCAAAAAACCAACAGCATTGTCGATACCGCCAACGAGCAAAAAGACGTCGCGGCCGGCTTAGAAGACAATCTCACTGAAATTCGCCACGGCGGTGAAGAAACCGAGCACAACGCCGAGGGCACTGTGCAAGCGGTGCAACAAACCCAGGCCATTGCTGAATCGTTGGCCCAACGGGTGGAGCAGTTCAAGGTCGACTAAGCCGATCTTGAACTGCTTAGGCTTAAGGGAGCCCCCCCCAGTCGGCTTGATTGACTGAGCTAGCTAGTTGGCTTGGTAGCGGTTACGCCACAAGACTTCCTGACCACCATCACGGCGTGCCAAGGCGCGAGCGGCGACAAACAGTAAATCGGACAAGCGATTCAAATACTGTAGCGCCAACGGATTGGCCTCATCCTGTTGTTGCAGAGCCACCAGCGCCCGCTCTGCCCGCCGACAGACGGCACGTGCCATATGGCACTGAGCGGCGGCTTTGCTGCCGCCGGGCAAAATGAAGTCCTTTAGCGGTGGCAACTCACGATTCAACAGCTCCAGCTCGGCTTCTAGGTCTGCGATGAGGGTTTCGCTCAGAGCATTAAAGCCGGGCACGGCCAGCTCACCGCCTAAATCAAACAAGTCGTGTTGTACTTGATCCAGCAAGGCTTGCAGCGAATCCTCTAAGGTGAGCTCGGTGCGTAGCAGCCCGATCCAGCTGTTAAGTTCATCGACATCGCCAATGGCTTGAATGCGCAGACTGCTTTTGCTCACTCGTGAACCATCGCCGAGGCCGGTTTCACCTTGGTCGCCGGTTTTGGTCGATATTTTGGAAAGCCGGTTGCCCATGTCGCTACCTCAGTTAGACAAAAAACCAATTTTCGTAGCTGGCATGTCCAGCTCGATAAAGTCGCCGTTGATGGTCAGGGTGTCCTGATCCACCACATACAGCCCAGGTGCGCTGGCATCGCTAACGCTGAGCCACAAGCGTCCTTCTGGACCGACTTCGATGTCACTTAGCTGCAGGTCGGTCAGTGCCGTCGCGCTTTGTTGCAGCGCTGTCTGGAACGTGCCGGTTTGTGGGTTAAATGGCATGACCTGGCTGCTGACGGCAGTGTAGCCTTGCTCCAAGCTCAGCAGCGCAAAGCCCAGTTGGTCGCTGGCGATGGCAACATCGCGAATGTGGTAGATCACATCATTGCTGGCATCGTCGTCTTGCAGGTTTTCATTCAGCTGGGCAAAGGTGGTGCCGTCGGCCAGTGTGGTGCGTTGATACGTGGTGGTGTCAATGACTTCCAGAGCACCGCTGTCACTGCCGTAATCGCCGCGGCTGCTGACGTACAAACGGCCATTGTGCAGCGCCAAGTTGCCAGGGTTGCTGCCTTCCAGCGCAATGCCCGCAAGGCCAGTGGTTTGTGGGTCGGTGTCCAGCTCGGTCAATGTGCCTAAGTCAATCACCGCAATGTAGGCCGTTTGTGCGCTCCAATTGGCATCCAGGCGTTGCATGGAGACAAACAAACGGTCGCCATCAATCACTGCCTGATGCATGCGTGGCGTGTCGGTGCCTTCTGGCGCGTAGGCCGACAAATCAATGCTGGCGACAATGAACTCATCGGCCTGGGTCGCTTGTGGGTTAACCTTCAACACCAGTGGGCTGCCGTAGCGAATCAGATAGCCCTCGTCTGCACTGCGCTGCACCAGTTGATAGGTGTTGGCTGAGGCCTGTTCGCCAGCTTGGCGGCTGCTGTAAGTCCAACGCGCTGTGCTCAGGTCGCCACTGTCATAGCGGCTGACGGTATCGATTTCGAACCGACCCAAATGGTAGAGCGTGCCCTTGTAGGTGCTGAAGCCAAAGTCAGATTGGTCTTTTACCAATAAGCCCTGCGTGGCGCTGCGATCGCCGTTGACGGCGCCCATCGCCAGTTGGCTGCTGCTGTAATCGGGCGCCACCAGTTGTGCGACATAGTGTGGCTGATCAATGTCGGGCACCTCGTTGCTGGAGGAGGAGTCATTGTCACTGCCACAGGCGGCTAGGCCTGCGCTCAGGGCCAGTAAAACCCAAGATTTATAGCGGGGCGTTAATTGCATGGTGATGCTCCTAAAACTGCATGCTGAAGTAAATTTGCCAGTCGCGTGGGCGGGCTGGGCGGTTACTGAAATCGCGATAGCGTTGATCGGTGAGATTGTTGATGCGCAGGCCGCTGTGCCAGCGCGCACGCTGCCAGCGATAGTGCAGTTGCCACAGTCGGCGACCATCGCCGGCAATCAGATTGGCACGGTCGATGTACAAATCGTCGGCCCACTCATGGCTCAGCTGCAGGCGCTGTGATTCATGTTGCAGAGCCAGTGTGAAGTGCCAGCGCTGATGATAAATGCCTGCCAGTTGCTGGCCGGCAAAGGCTTTTAAATCGCTGTCGGTGTGGCTTTGGTAATGGCTGCCAGCCGCGCTGGCCTCGAGCTGCCATGGGCCAATGGTGTAACTGGGACTGCGGGTTTGCCACTCTAGGCCACGCACTTGCGCGGCATCGGTGTTTTCATAGCGGCCAATGCCACGCGAGTCGTAAACCGGCACAATGGCGTCGTTGAGCCAGCGCGAAAACAGGCTGATACGGCTTTGCCAAGGCTGTGTTATGACCACGTCGAGATGCAGGCTGTTAGCCCGTTCAGCGTTTAAACCTGGGCTGGGACGCAGCAGGCCACGGTCGCCGAAGCGTTCGAACAGGCTGGCGGTGCGTACTGCGCGCTTGGCGCTGAGTTGCCCTTGCCAGCCTTGCCATTGGCGGCTGAGGCTTATGTGACCATTCTGCCACTGCTGCTGTTGTTGTTCGGATTGGCCGCTGCGAGTGCGGCTGTCGTCGCGAATAAAGCGCTGACCCAGCGACCATTGCAGCTGATACGGCGACCATTGCCACTGCTGCATCAGTTGCAGTTTGAGTTGGCGGCGCAGGCTGAGTAAATCGCAAGCGGCGCGTACTTGCTGGCAATCCTTACTGGCCGTGTTGAGCTGGTGGCGGCTGACATAGCGCTGTTGCTGTAGGCGAGTGGTGAGCTGGGTGCGCTGTTGGCCACGGTTGAAATGGCTGCGCCACAGAGCGTTGATGTGGTGGCCGAAATAACGGTTGTCTTGCTGGCCCAAGCCAATGTTGCCGTCTCGATCACGATAATGGTCGTCATGACCACGCCAAGCCAGCTGCCACTGATGGCCATCGCCTTGGTGCCAGTCACCGCTAATGCGAGCCGACAGCGCTTGCTGCTGGTAGTGCGCGTCTTGTGCTTGATTGGTGAAGTAATCCGGATACTGTTTGCGGGAATTCTGGTAATCCAATTGCCAGCGCAGCGATGGCCAGCGCTGCTCTAAGCCAAGGTCGTAGCGCTTATAGTCAGCATTGTTGAGCGCTTGCTGCTGACCACGGGCGTTGGGGGCGTTGAGTGGACTGGGCACCGGATAATCAAAATCGTTGGCACTGGCAAGATGATGCAAGCGCACATGGGTGCGCTGGTTAAGCGGCTGCTGCCAGCTCAGTTGACGTAAGCCATAGGCGCCTACTTGGGTATCCAGCTGGGCGGAATCGGGCGGGCGTGTGGTGATGTTGACCGTGCCGCCGATGGCGCTAGCATCGCTGTGCATGCTGCTGACTTCAACGCTGTCGATCTGGCTCAGCGGTAGCAACCCTAGGTCGTAACCTCCGTATTGATTGCTCGGTGCTTCCAAACCATCAATCAGTACCGCAGTTTGGCGCGGGTCTGCGCCTTGCAGGCTGACCATGACCGGATCGCCCAGCGCTGCCGTCGATTGCACCTGCACGCCAGACTGCTGCTGCAGAAAGTCCGCCAGTGTCGTTTGGCCTTGGCTGAGCTGGTCACGGCTGAAATAGCGGCCATCGACAGTATTCTGTTCATCGGCGTCGTCGCGGCCGAGCACAGTGACGGTGTCGAGGGACTCCTCTGCCAGGCAAAAAACACTGAAGAGAGTAGAAGTCAGTACAAGGATATAGCGCACGCCGGGCCTCAAATACAGGCAGGCAGCACGGTGGCGCCCTGGCGCTAAACCAGTTGGGAACCTCCGCCACCGCCCACCGCAGTCGCTGGTAATTGCTTTCAGGCCGGTATCCGGGCTGGCGATGCGAGCTGGGCTCCGCAGCGACCCCTTCCCATGCATTGGCACAGTGGTTTGGTCGTTGCGATCATCGCTTACCGTTGCGGGGGCAGCGCTGGTTTTTCACCAGACTTCCCGTTTAACCTGCCGCAGCAGGCACCTGAGGCCGGCAAGACTAGCGGCCTGGAGCAGGCGGGTCAATGCTCGGTTTTAGCTTAAGTTTTAGCTTAAGTTGCTGCGCCAATGCCTGCTGCAGCGGTGTGGACACTGAGTTTTGCTGCGCTTGTGACAAGATAAACCCCGTAATGTAGTCCAGCTCGGTGGGGCGATTGGCCAGCAAATCTTGCAGGGTCGAGGACTGATTATAGGCGGTGGCCTCGGCCACTTTGATCACAGTGGCGGTGAGCTCTGCGGGCTGTGGCCACTGCAGAGCCGCAAAGGTCGCGCTGACTTCACCGCAAAGTGCCAGTAGCTGTGGGCGGTGAGCCGGTGTTAGTAGCTTGCCATTGCGACAGCGATGCAGCGCTGTAAGAGGGTTGATCACAGCATTGATGGCCAGTTTGTGAAACAGACGTTGCTGGATATCTTCCACGCCTTGCCACCTAGGTGGCAGCGGCGGCCAAGGCTCGGAGGTCGAGCGCCAAGGGCCGATCACAGTGTCACCTTGGCCGGCATAAACCACCTCGCTCGGGCTGCGCCGGTAGGCGCCTTCTGTGGTGCTGGCCACCCACAATTGGGGTGCCTTGGGCTGTTGATCCAACCATTGCTGCAGCGCGTGTTGTTGACCCATGCCGTTTTGCAGTAAGGCGATGTGCTTGACGTTAGCCAAGTGGGGGGCCAGCGGTTGCAAGGCGGGTAAGGTGGCACTGGCTTTGGTGCATACCACCAGCCAATCGAGTTCATGGCCTTGCCAGGCTGGCAGAGTCAGTGATGTGCTGCGCTGGTGTTGAAGCTGGCGCATGACGGGTTGGTCGGCGCCGGCAATCATGGGGTGTAACTGTCGCCAGTGGTAGGCCATCAAGGTGCCGATGGCACCGGCACCTAATATTGCTATGGTCATCATGGCGCCAGTATACACCGGCACCTTTGCAAAGGGAGAAAGGAGGTTGCGAGTGGGCTTTTAGGCCACCTTTGAATAATTCGGCGCCCTAGTAATCCGCAAAGGCGCCTTCAGGCGGGGGCGGTGACCACAACTGCATGAGCGTATTTAGCAGTGGCGGTTGATGATCCGCCGGCAGGTTGCGCAGCCACAGTTGTAAGCGCTCTTCGTCTTCACCTACTAAGCGGGCGATGTCGTCGTAATGAATGCCGCGTTCGCGCAGCAGCCACACCACAATGGGCATCAGTCGATGAAAATCACGCCGATTAAGCGGGTTGCACATTTGCTCGACGGCGACGCCTAAGCGCTGGCTGACCAGTTGGCAGGCGTCTTCAAATAAACGACGTACTTCTTCGGCCGAGCGTGCCGATTGGGATAACGCTTCTTTGCGTAAAAAACGCTGAATAAACTCGTCACGTGCCAAGGCTTGGTACATAGGATGATTGCCAGACAGCAAGTTCAACGTGGCGCGTGCGGGCTGCTGCATGACGTCGCAATAATGCTGTGCTTGATTACGGCGGCTGTGGCATAACCAGTTCAGCATGCTGCGACTGTCTAGCCACGTGGGTGGGTGAGGCTGGCGGTAGTAGCGGTCGCTGCTCCACGGGTAAAGATCGGCGCTGGCCACCAGGCGTTGCAACACCGGCCAGCGGTGCAGCTGCAGTACCAGCTCGACCAGGTAGGCACTGTCATCCACTAACAATACGGTACTTTGATCAGATAGCGCCTGGTGGCGGCGTTGCCAGCAGCGCTCGTGCATGGCATCAAAGGCTTGGTGCAAATCGTCAATGACTTCCGTCCAGTCACGCTGGCAGTGCAGTACGCATTGAATTTCATTGGCGTTAAAAACGTAAGCAATCAGGCGTGTGCCGTTTAGGTTGGCGAGAATTTGCTCAGCGTAACGGTACTCGAAAACCGAGTAAAAAATGGGCTGGTCCTTGGCGCCGGTTACAGAAATATAATACGTTCCTGGACCGTGCAGTGTCATTTTCGTTTCCATGGCAGTCACTTTAGCTGAGTTCTTCTGACTTTGCCGTTTCAATATAGTCGTTGTTGGTCGCTTGCTTTGCATTTAGTGCATCGCCAGAGTATATATGCCAGCCATTTATTTAGCGGAGATGATTTATGCCTTCTTTTGATGTGGTATCGGAAATTGACAAGCACGAAGCGCAAAATGCCGTTGATCAGGCGAATCGTGAACTGGAGCGCCGCTACGACTTTAAAGGCAGTCAGGCTGAGTATGCCCTGCAAGAATGGAACGTCACCATGACCGCCAGCGATGAGTTTCAATTAGAGCAAATGAAACCCATGCTGGAGGGCGCGCTGATTAAACGTGGCATTAAAGTAAGTTGCCTTGAATACAGTGACCCACAAGGGGCTGGCAAGCTGGTAAAAATGACGGCCACCTTGCGCCAGGGCATTGATAAAGACTTGGGCCGCAAAATGGTCAAACTGATTAAAGACAGCAAGATCAAAGTGCAAGCGGCTATTCAGGGCGAAATGGTACGCGTCACCGGTAAAAAGCGTGACGACTTGCAAGAAGTGATGGCTCTGCTAAAAGCAGAAGACAGCATTACCTTGCCGCTGATGTTTAAAAACTTTAAAGACTGATGCCAGCCTGGGCCCAGCAGTTTATTGATACCTATGGCCACAAGCATGTGGCCGTGTTGGCAGCCTTGGGCTTTGCTGCTGGGCTGCCTTTTTTGCTGGTGTTTACCACTCTGACTGCTTGGCTGACTGAAGCTGGGCTAGAGCGCAGCACCATCGGTTTTTTTGCCTGGGTCGGTATGACCTACTCGGTTAAAGTGTTTTGGGCTCCAGTGATTGATCGCCTGCGCTTGCCGCTGCTGCAACGCTGGCTGGGCAAGCGTCGCAGTTGGATTTTGCTAGGGCAGCTGGGGGTGGCTACCGGTTTGCTGCTGATGAGCCAGTTAGACCCTGCCGCCCAAGTGACGGCGGTGGCGGCGTTGGCGGTGCTGGTCGCATTTTCGTCCGCTACTCAAGACATCGCGATTGATGCCTATCGAATTGAAATCGCCAGTGAGCAGTGGCAAGGGGCATTGTCTGCCGCTTACTTTTTTGGCTATCGGGTTGCGTTGCTGGTGGCGGGGGCCGGTGCATTGTATTTGGCCGAGTGGGGAGGTTGGTCGCTGGCGTACATGGTGATGGCTGTGATCGCCATCAGCATTATTGTGGTGACTTTATGGGCCGATGCGGCGGTGGAGGTCAAAGCGACGGAGCAGCGCCGTTTGGAGGATCAGCTGGTCGACCAAACCTTTGGTCGAGCCATGCACATGTCGCAGCGCCCGGCTTGGCAGCGCTGGTGGTTGGGTGCCGTGGTGTGCCCATTTCTGGATTTTTTTCAGCGCAACGGTTTATTGGCTTTAAGCATTTTGGCGTTTATCGCTGTTTTTCGCCTCAGTGATTTGGCCATGGGCGCCATGGCCAACCCGTTTTATCTCGATCTTGGCTACAGCAAAAGCGATATTGCTTCGGTGGCGAAGGTCTTTGGTTTTTTCATGACCATTGCGGGGTCTGCGCTGTGCGGTGTGCTGGTGGTGCGTTTAGGGGTTTATCGACCGCTATTGGCCGGTGCACTGTTGGTGGCCATCACCAACTTATTGTTCGCCTGGTTGGCTTGGGTGGGGGCTGCAGACACGCCCTCTTTGCTGTTGTTGGCGTTGGTCATCAGTGCCGATAATCTCAGCGGAGGCATTGCTGGCACGGCCTTTATTGCCTATTTGTCGAGTTTGACGAACCGGCATTACACCGCCACTCAATACGCGTTGTTTAGCTCCTTGATGACATTGCCGGGCAAATTTATCAGTGGCTTTTCTGGCGTGGTGGTCGACGCGTATGGCTATATCGAATTTTTTATCGTTGCTGCCGCACTAGGGCTGCCCGCCATTATATTGGTTATCTATCTATCACGGCAGGTGAGTGCGTCGGAAGTAGAGGTTGCTTCCGATAGCGCTGTTCAATAATTGCGCAGCAGTGGTCATAAAAGTGACACAATGGCAGCCAAATTTGGCAAAAATTTACTTTTTTATGGCCCAGTGCTTGAGCATAAGGTGGCATTTCCTTTAGTGTACTAACGAATTTCACTGTCAGGAAAACATATGAGTAGCCACCACGATAAGTACAGTATTGAAAATACTGACTACACCGTTGGTCAGGACAATGTTCAAAAATGGGGGTTTGATGTTCATAACCCTGTTTTTGGTATCAGTGCCGGCCTGATTTTACTGTTTCTGATTGCCGTGTTAGTGACCGACTCGGCCACGGCGAAAGCGACACTGGATGGCCTGAAGTGGGACATCATCGGCACTTTTGATGTGCTGTTTATTTGGTCAGGCAATATTTTCGTGCTCTTTTGTTTGGCCTTGTTGGTGTCTCCCTACGGCAAGATTCGCATTGGCGGCGCCAATGCTAAGCCGGCGCATTCAATGATCTCTTGGCTGGCCATGTTGTTTGCCGCTGGCATGGGGATTGGTCTGATGTTCTGGGCGGTTGCCGAGCCGGTAGCGTATTTTACAGGGTGGTATGAAACACCGTTAGGCGTTGAGGCCAATACGCCTGAGGCGGCGCGCTTGGCAATGGGGGCCACCATGTATCACTGGGGCCTGCACCCATGGGCTATTTATGGTGTCGTGGCATTGTCGCTTGCCTTTTTCGCTTATAACAAGGGCTTGCCACTGTCGATTCGCTCGATCTTTTACCCCATTTTAGGTGATCGCACTTGGGGCTGGGCTGGTCACATCATTGACATTCTGGCGGTATTAGCGACCTTGTTTGGTCTGGCAACATCGTTAGGACTGGGCGCGCAACAAGCTGCCAGCGGCATTGAGCACGTATTTGGTGTGGAAAGCAGCATCAGCACGCAGGTATTGGTCATTGTTGGTGTTACCGCACTGGCGATTATTTCTGTGGTACGTGGCCTTGAGGGCGGTGTGAAAGTCCTCAGTAACGTCAATATGCTGATTGCTCTGGCATTGATGGTGTTTGTGGCATTGGTCGGTTTTGCCGTCGCTATGGGGAATATTCCAACCACCATCGGTGCCTACCTTGAAAACATCGTACCGCTGAGCAATCCACACGGTCGAGAAGACGAAGCCTGGTTCCAGGGTTGGACTGTGTTCTATTGGGCATGGTGGATTTCTTGGTCGCCATTCGTGGGTATGTTTATCGCACGAGTGTCTGAAGGTCGTACCATCCGTGAGTTCCTTGCGGGCGTGCTGATTGTGCCAACGCTGGTGACCGTATTGTGGATGTCAATTTTCGGTGGCATTGCCATTGAGCAAGTGGTGGATGGCATTGGTGATCTGGGTGCAAATGGCCTAACAGAAGTACCGCTGGCCATGTTCCAAATGTTCGATGCGCTGCCAATGGGTAATATCCTGTCGATGATTGCCATTGTCTTGGTGTTGGTATTCTTTATCACGTCATCGGACTCAGGCTCGCTGGTCATCGATAGCATTACCGCAGGCGGTAAAATTGATGCACCAGTGCCTCAGCGTATTTTCTGGGCCAGCATCGAAGGTGCTATTGCGGCAGCTTTGCTGTGGATTGGCGGCACAGAGGCGATTCAAGCGCTGCAAGCCGGTGCGATTTCAACCGGCCTGCCGTTCACCATCGTACTTTTGATTATGTGCGTCAGTTTAATCATGGGTTTACGGACCGAGCGACGCTAACAAAAAAGAGCCAGCAATGCTGGCTCTTTTTTCGTGAATAAGACGGCCCTGCATGGGCCGTTTTTTTATGCGCGCTTAATGCCGTGAGTTAATGAGTACATCACGGGCACCACGCCGAGGGTTAAGACGGTGGCGAAGCCCAAACCAAAGCAGATAACCACGGCCATGGCGCTGAAGAACGGATCAGCCAGCAGCGGCAACAAGCCCAAAATGGTGGTTAAGGCCGCCATGGTGACGGGGCGTAAGCGACTGACCGATGCTTCAAAAATGGCGTCGTAGCCGGCTTTGCCGTTATCGAGCTCAAAGCGGATTTGATCCACTAACACGATGCCATTTTTCACAATCATGCCGGACAAGCTTAAAAATCCGAGCAAAGCCATAAAGCCAAACTCAGCCTGCAACAGCAGCATTCCCGCCGTCACGCCAATAATGGCCAGCGGTACGCAGGACCAGATGACAATGGCGCTGCGCGCCTCATTGAACAGCAGCACCGTAATGATGAACATAATCAAATAGCCCAGTGGCAAGGAGGCAAACACACTGGCTTGAGCCTTGCGTGAGGACTCGTATTCGCCGCCCCATTCCAACTGATAGCCGGTCGGTAGGGCAATGGCTTCCAGCTGCGGGCGCACTTGTTTGAACAAAGCGTTAGCATTGATCGGTGCGTTGGCCGCAGGGTCGGCATAGACCTCAATGGTGCGTTTGCGGTCACGGCGGGCGATGATGGGGTCTTCAAACACCACGTCAAAGCGTTCAACAATTTGCTGGATGGGAATGTAGCGTTTAAAGACCGGGCTCCATATTTGCAAATCCATCAGGCCGTCGACGTTCAGTCGTTCTTGCTCTGGTGGGCGAATCACGATGGGTTTCAGCGTGGTGCCTTCGCGATACAAGCCCACGGTGCGGCCAGAAACACTCAGCTGTAGTAAATCGTCCAAGTCTTGCTTGGAAATACCGGCGCGGCGGGCATTGTCCTCATTAAACGCTGGGCGAATCACTTTAACGCGTTGGCGCCAGTCGTAGCGAATATTAGCGGCGTAGTCGTGATCACGAAGGATTTGTGTGGCTTCTTCAGCCAGTTGACGCAGTACGGTTTGATCTGGGCCAGAAAAACGCGCTTCGATTTTCGCGCTGCTGCCGGGGCCAATTTGCAGCCGCTTGAACTTAATAAAAGTACCTGGGATATGATCGGCTACCCACTGGCGCGCGTCGTCGATTAGGGCGGGGATGTGCTCCCGTTGTTCGGCTCTGACCATGACCTGAGCATAGGCTGGGTACTGTTTTTCTGTGGCATAGGTCAGCATAAAGCGCTGCTCGCCCTGGCCGACGGTGGAGGAGGTAAACTCCACCCTAGGCTGCTTCAAGAAGTACTGCTCCAGTTGTCGCGCGGTTTGCTGAGTGGCGCGAATGTCTGTGCCTTCTGGCAGCCAGATGTCGACTAAAAACATCGGCGTGTTCGACGGTGGGAAAAAGCTCTGCTTGACCTGGCCAAAGCCGACGATGGCGATGATCATGGCGACCACCATCGACACCATAGTGATCATCCGGTGCTGCAGCATACGGCTTAAAATGGCGCGATACACATCATACAGTAGGCCTTTGTAAGTCTCGTTTGCGTCTGCATTGTTGTCGGCTTGGCCATCTTTAAACAGCAGGTTGCATAAGAAGGGGGTCAGCGATAACGCCGTGAGCCAGCTTAGCAATAAAGAAATCAGCAGTACGAAAAACAAAGAGCCAACAAACTCACCGGTTGAGTCTGGTGATAGGCCGATGGGGGCAAAAGCCGTGATGGCAATGACAGTGGCGCCTAATAATGGCCACTGTGTCTGGCGCACAATTTGATAGGCTGCTTCGCGGCGACTTAAGCCGCGCTGAATGCCGATCATAATACCTTCGGTCACCACCAAGGCATTATCTACCAGCATACCCAATGCGATAATTAAAGCGCCCAGTGATATTCGGTGCAGCTGAATACCCATGGTTTCCATCACGATAAAGGTACCCAGTACAGTCAAAAACAGGATGCTGCCAATGATTAAACCGGCACGCATGCCCATAAAGACCAGCAGCACTAAGATAACAATGACGATGGCTGCCAGTAGGTTGTAAACAAAGCCGGTAGAAGATTTATCCACTTCGGCGGGCTGGTCATAGAGGGTGTGCAACTCCATGCCCAAAGGCCGGTTATCTTCTAAGTCAGCGAGGCGTTGACGTAAGTGCTTACCCACTTCCACCACATTGACGCCACTGTTAAACGCAACCCCGATGCGCAGCGAGGGCTCTGCTTGATAATTGGTGAGGTGAGTCGGTACCTCGGCGACGCCCTCTGATATACGGGCGATATCGTGCAGATAAATGAGCTTGTCAGAGCCCGGTTCACTGACCAGCAAGTTCCCCAGCTCTTGCACCGATTGAAACTCCCCCGTGGGATAAATCCGCACGTACTCATCCATGATGCGAATGTGTCCGGCGCTATTAACGGTGTTTTGTGTATTGAGTAAACCGTACAGGCGTGAGATGGGGATGCCCAGATTGGTCATGCGCTCGCGGGAAATATCAATAAATACCTGCTCGGTTTGCGTGCCGGTAATTTCGACTTTGGCGATGCCCTCTAAGGTAGTGAGTTCGCGCTTTAAAAAGTCGGCGTAGTCGGACAAATCTTCATAGGTGTACTCATCGCCTGTCAGCGCCAGTAACACACCAAAGACATCGCCAAAATCGTCTTTAATGATGGGCGTTTTAACTCCAGGGGGCAGGCTGCCCTGACGGTCGCGAATTTTGCGTCGCAACTCATCCCAGATTTGTGGCAGCTGCTCAGACTGGTATTCGGGTTTGATGACCAAGTGGATTTGTGATGAACCCGCTTTAGAAATGGAGTCAACGTAATCAATATACGCCAGTGATTGAATGGCATTTTCCAACGGCGCGGTGACTTCTTCTTCCACTTGCAGCGCACTGGCGCCGGGATAAAAGGTAACCACCATGGCTTCTTTAATGGTGAACTGTGGGTCTTCTAGGCGGCCGAGGTTGAGATAACTTATCACACCGCCGATCAGTAAAATCAGTAGAACCATCCAGCTGGTGGTGGCGTGGCGAATAAAATAGGTGGCGCTGTTTTCGGCTGCCATGCTTAAAGACCTCGCTCACGAACCCAAGGACGTACCCGCATGCCCGCGGTCGCTTGATGCACACCGGCAGCGAGAATGGTTTCGCTGGGCTGCAGACCGGCCAAAATTTCAATGCCTTGGGAGGTAATGCGGCCAATCTCCACATCGCGGCGCACCAGCGTCATGTCGGCACTGACGACCCAGACACTGGCCTCGCTGCCTTGATCCTGACTGGCATGTTGCAATACGGCACTGGAGGGCACCATGAGTACGGTGGGCTGGTCTCTTAGTACCTGATTTAAATCCACGTAGACGCTGGCGGACATCCCAGGTAATAGATTGAGCCCAGGTGGGCGAGGTAGCGTTAACGTGGTGGTAAAACTGCCGGTGGCAGGGTCGGCCTGGGCATTGTGCTCTTTGTAGCTGGCCATAAAGCGCTGCCCTGGCATGGCTTCGAATTCGACTTCAGGTTGGTAGCTAGCGGTATGCTTGGACTCTGTCAGCCTAGCCATCAGATTCTCAGGCACCTGAATTTTGATTTCTAGCTGATCGCGTGCCTGCAATAAAATGACGGTGCGCCCAGCCGCTACAGGCTGGTGTTTGTCTGTGTAAACCTGGGCAATCTCACCTTTAAACGGCGCTTTTAATACGGTGTAGGATAAATCCGTTTCTGCTGCTTGCAGCGCGGCAGCACTAATATCCAACTCGGCTTTGGCTTGGTCAAACTGCGACTGCGACACTTGCTGCTGGCGGAATAAGCCCTCGATACGATCGAATTGTGCTTTGGCGAGTTCATAGCGTGCACGGCGATCATTAACCTTGATGCGATAATCCGATGGGTCGAGGCTGGCCAAGATGTCACCCCGGTCAACGGCTTGGCCTGGTTTTGCTGGCAGTGACTGCAGCTCACCGGCTACTCGAAAGGCCAGCTCAGCTTGTTCAGCGGCTTGTACTTTGGCGGGAAAGCGACGTAGTAGCTGCTCTCCCGGGTTGGGCACATGGTAGAGTTTGGCCGGTCTGGCCTGATCGTTGTCAACGGTTTCTTCTAAAGGTGGCTGTTCGCAGCCACTGAGTAGCAATGCTGCCAATGGCAGCAATAATAACGTTCGCATGTCCTTAAAACCCAGTCTGGCCAGTTGGCCAGCAAGTTTAGGACATTCTGGTCGATGATCATAAGGCGCAGATCAAACAACCGCTTGTCCTGAGCTTGCAACAATCTGCCATCGTTATCGGTGTTAAACCCCGGTTGGTGCTGGAGCGTTAGAGCAGAGACTGTAAATAGCGCGCTACTTCAATGCCGGCTTTGCCGTAGCGGTGCTCAGCAAAGGCATCTTGGGTATTAGATGGCTCCAAATTGATCTCGACACTGTGAGCACCGGCGGCGTTGGCTACTTCAACAAACCCCGCTGCTGGGTAAACATGGCCGCTGGTGCCAATGCTGATAAATAAATCGCAGCGCGCTAGCGCTTGATAAATGTCGTCCATAAATAACGGCATTTCGCCAAACCAAACGATGTGCGGACGCAGTTGTGTCGCTTGGCAGTGTTGGCACTCGCTGTGGGCGTCGATATCTGTATACCAGGGTTGCACATGATCGCACGCAAGGCAGCGCGCTTTACACAGTTCGCCATGCATATGCAGCAGCTGCTGGCTGCCGGCACGCTCGTGTAGGTTATCGACGTTTTGAGTGACAAGCAAAAACTCGCCGTTAAATTCTTGCTCGAAGTTGGCCAGTGCCTGATGGGCAGCGTTGGGATCAACCTCGGCCAATTGTGCTCGGCGCAAGTTGTAAAAATGCTGCACTTGATCGGGGCTGCGAATAAATGCTTCGGGTGTGGCAACGTCCTCGATGCGGTGGTTTTCCCACAAACCGTCGCTGTCGCGAAAGGTTTTGATGCCAGACTCGGCAGAAATGCCGGCACCGGTCAGTACCACGATACGTTGGGTCATGTTATTGGTCCTGAAAATGGTCAGAAAAAAACTGGCGGATTTCATCGGCGCGTTGCAGGCCATCATCATAACCGAGCTGAATCAGTGCCTGACAATAACCGCGCGAGAATAGCAGGTAACTGAGTATGCCACTGCCGTTATTGGCAGCATTGCCACTGCCGCCAAGCAGCAGACGCAATGCTTTCGGCATTTCATTGACGTGCTGGCCAGCAATATCGTCCAAAGATTGGCTGGGGCTGATTTCGAGCAGGCCAATATGACGCAGCTCCATCGCTTGGCGTTTACGGACTTTCTCTGGGATTAAGCTGACGGTGCGGTTGATGCGCTGCAAGCGTTCAATGTCAGTTTCCATGCTGTCAAGAAAAGCAGCATTGAGCATATGGCCCATGACTTTGGCTGGGGTGGGGTAGGGTTCGTCTTGCATTGGCGGAGGATTGGAACGGTGGGCGCGGCCGCTGACGCCAATGACCAGCAGTTTTTCGGCGCCAAGATGCAGTGCTGGGCTCATCGGCGCTAACTGGCGCACGGCACCGTCAGCATAAAACTCATGGTGTAGGCGCACTGCGGGGAAAATCATGGGAATCGCCGCTGAGGCCATTAAGTGATCCAAGGTAAGCTCGCTGCGCCGACCAATGCGACGTTGTCGCTGCCAGTTACTGAGGCTGTAGTGACCTTGGAAAAAAGCCACTGACTGGCCGCTGCTTAAGCCAGAACAGTTGATAGCCAGAGCGTGTAAATGCTGGTTATTGATGGCATCTTCAATGGCGTCAAAGCGAATCACTTCGGCCAGCAGCTGGCGCAGCGGCGTATTATCAAGCAGAGCGAGCGGTACTTCTCGTCGCCTTGCACCGAGCAGCAGACCACCGGTCATACGCATTAATGCACGTGACAAGCCAACGGTATCGGTATGGTAGATTTGGTCACAGCTGAAGTTTGACCAGATGCGCTCCAAGTGGCGGATGCCGATGCGGTAGTTATTGGCAAAACTGGCGAGTGCGGCGCCATTTATCGCACCGGCGGAGGTGCCGGAAATAATATCAAAAGGATAGTAGTGCCCCTTTGGCAGCAGCCGATGAATGGCTTTTAAAACACCGACTTGATAGGCTGCTCGAGCACCGCCGCCTGATAAAATCAGTCCGGTTTTTTGCATCATCAATCTGGCTCCTCAATGCCCAGCGGTTCGCAGGACCAAGTGCGTGGCTTGCCAGTTTAGAGTGCCTTTAAGTACTCAACGATGTCCATGGATTCATACAACCATTGCACCTGGCCTTGATCATCCTCAAGTCGCAGGCAAGGAACCGTAGTACGGCCAGTTGCTTGTTGTTGCTCTTGGCGATAATCGGGGTTGCTCAACACATTGCGTAGCTCGACCTCAGTGTCGATTTGCGGCAGAACGCGCAACACCATCTGACAGAATGGGCACGCATCGTAATAATGTAACGCCAACTTCATGGCAGTCGATACCTCTCGTTAAGGAAGGACGGTTAACAAAGGCTGCCAGTATAGCGAACATCGACATGGCTGTGCTGCCTAAGTCTTGAAGTGATGGCTGGCGGAACTGTGTTCATTGTCGGGCGCCAATGTGGTGACGCTGGCGCGTTGCTCAGGTAAGCGAGCACACCAACGGCTGATCATCATTCGCAGCTGCTGCATGTTAATGGGTTTGCTCATGTAGTCGTTCATGCCGCATTCTAAACAGCGTTGTCGATCACTGGGGAGGGCGTGGGCCGTGATGGCGATAATGGGGCAAATGCTCTCTGGCCAATGGCTTTGGCGTATGCGCCGTGTGGCAGTGTAGCCGTCCATGCAGGGCATTTCACAGTCCATAAAAATCAGTTGGTAACGCTGGCCATTGTTGTTGCTCAAACGTTCTAGCGCGTGTTCACCGTTATCTGCCAAGTCGACATCAAATTGCAGCCGTTCGAGCATGGTCTTAATCACGCGTTGATTAATCGTGTTGTCTTCAACCACCAAGATGCGGCCGCGCTGGTCTTGTGCCAGTTGTGCAAAGGGCTGGCTAGATGGAGTAGGCTGTTCCAGTGGCTCATGTTGCTGCGCGACTGCCGCTGCTGGGAATACCAAGCTAACGGCTAACCCAGGGTTGCGATTTTCCACAATAAAATCGCCGCGTAGGCTGTAGCAGGCGGCCTTGACCAATGCTAGCCCCACCCCCGGTGGTGCTTGCAAATCCTGATAAGCCGGTGTGCCATTGGCATGTTGAAAGTAGGCTTGCCAGCGTTGCAGTTCTTTGTCACTGAGACCAGGCCCGTTGTCTTTTAGGGTGATTTGCAGCCCAGCTTCACCGCGCAGAGCACAAGGACGCACGCACAAGTGCAGACTGCCATTTGAAGTTAGGCGCAATGCGTTGTCGGCCAGTGCTTTAAGTGCTTGGCGAATGCACGGGGCGTCAAGGCGCAGCTGAGCGGGCAGCTCATGGCTGAGATCAACCCGTAATGTCAGGCCCTTGCTGTCGCAACCACTGCGCAGTTGCTGCAGCACAGGCTCTAACAATGCATCGATGGAGATATCCTCGAGAATCAGCGGATGGTAGCCGGCTTCCAGTTCTGTGTGGGTCAGTATTTGATTGACGAGG
The DNA here is from genome assembly GCF_014652515.1 of Bacterioplanes sanyensis. GTDB lineage: Bacteria > Pseudomonadota > Gammaproteobacteria > Pseudomonadales > Oceanobacteraceae > Bacterioplanes > Bacterioplanes sanyensis. The sequence continues at coordinate 470,155 of NZ_BMYY01000001.1, forward strand.
TCCAGCACTTCCTCGGCGCTGCTGCGGGCGTCGAGCAGTTCTTCTTTATGTTGATGAGAGGGTTGCAGCAATGCGTTTTCAATCGAACCGAGGATGCCGTTTAAAGGTCCACGAAACTCGTGGCTAATGGTGGCTAGAAAATGATTTTGGGATTGGTTAATAAGACGTAGGCGCTCGATTTCATCGCGAAGCTGCACCTGCTGGTGGCCCAGCTGCTGGTATTCCTGCTGTTGCTGCTGGTATTGGCCAAGCGCGTAATAGATGGCCAGCAGGGCATGACAACCGATGAGTGTCAGCGTTAGCAGTAGTAGCGGCCAGTGTGAGAGGGCTGTGGTAACCCAGGTGCTCAGGTGCCAAGCCACGACACCCACAATGAAGCTCAGGCAGGCGGACATCGTTAGTCGTTTGGCGGCCAGTGGTTGCGGGTGCAACACTAGCCACCACAGCACTGCAAACAAAGCTAAACCGCCGATGATAACGACTTGGCGCGCTACCGGTGGAAGCAAAGGTAAGGTGGTGGCTACCACTAGGCAGCACAATAGTGGCAGCAATAGCACCGCCAGTGAGCGCTCGTCAGCTTGGCTTAGGCTGGTGATCAAGCCATGCAGCGTGGCCAAAATCAGAATTAGCAATGCAAATGATAACCAGCTTGGGCCACTATTAAGCCAGCCGGTGTTCACTGCCAGCCACATACTGCTCAGGATCACTGAAGCGGCTAGCCATAGCATGGTTGCATTGCGCTTGCGGCGAAGTATGAGGAGCGAGCCGAGCAGTATCAGTGCTAGCAGTGTCTGGCCGCTGGCCATAATCAGGGTTTGATATTGCTCGAAGCGGCTGAGCTGTGCGGCATTGCTGAGGCCAATATCAACTTTGCCCCAGCTACTTCCTTGTAGACGCAACAGCAATATTTGGCTGGTTGAACGTTGCGGCAAGGCCAGTTGGTTGATAGGGCGCACTGGCGCGCTGATATCGCTTAATACTCGGTAGTTATGGTCGACTGTGTCGTAGAGGGTAAGGCGATCGAGCAAAGGTTGACGCACCACCAGTCTGTCTTGTTTACCTGGTGGTAGGTTGATCTTTAACCAAATGACGTTGGCATCGCGCCCTAAAACAGGGGCATGTTCCGTGGCTTTAAACGCTTGCAGATGACGTTGAACATAGTCAATGGATAGGCTGCCGGTAGGGTCCGGCAGTTGCTGCAGGTTAGGCAGTGCCAAAGCTGGCAGTCCAATCACAAGCGCGAATAAAAAAAGGGTCTGGCGGGCAACCGCGGCCATAAGATGCATCCCTGTAAGCAGCCACAACGTTCCTTAGTATTGGCTGCGATACAGGGGTTTGCCAGTCGGTGCTACAAAACGTCACCGAGACTGAGATGCCTTAGAGGCTATGGCGCAAAGCCTCGGTGAAGCGCGCCAATAAGTCGTCGGGACGGTCGCTGCACAGCCAGTGGTGCACTAACTGTAAGCGCTCAGCATTGCGATCAAGGCCTTTGCCAAGGCCGTCGGCCAGGCGCTGTACTTGCACCGCCATGCGTTGGGCCTGATCTTCTGCCGGGCTGTCCAGGTCGGCCAGCAGTTCTAGGCGGATGCACAGCTCACGCGCATCGTGCTCGACCGACAGCTGACCTTGCCAAGCGTGCTCGAACAGTTGCGGATCACAGCCGGGTGGCAGTTGCGCCGCTTGCCAGGTCGATTCATCGTTAGTCTGCAGTGCTTGCAGTTTATCTACTAGGCCTTGCCAGCGCGCACGCTCGGCTTGTCGGCGAGCTTGCTGCTGAGCATCTTGCTGTTGTTGTTCCACCTGCTTCAAACGCTGCGATAGGCGCTGATGAGCGCTGCGCGGCAGCTGTATGGCTTGGAATTGCTGCTGCAGTTGAGTCAGCCCTGAGGCATCTTCGGCGCTGAGGGCTTCGGCTTGCTCAACCAGTGCTTGAGCTTGCTGGATCGCTTCTTCGATATCGGCCTTGCGTGCTTGGCGCTCCTCATTCAGGCGGGCAAACAAGGCATCGCAATGCTGGCGGAACTGCTTCCACAGCTTTTGATCGTCGCGACGCGGCGTCACGCCGACCTGTTTCCAGTCATGCTGCAGTTGTTTGGCTTGCTCAATGGCGGCATCCAAGTCGTCTGCCGTTAGCAAGGATTCTGCGGCATCGACCAGTTGACGCTTGCGCGCCAAGTTGGCGTCGTACTCGTGTTGCAGTTGCTGCTGAATGGCATCGCACGCGCTGCGAAACTCGGCTTGGGTGGCCTTGTGGGAGGCGCGATCAACCGGCGAATACTGGCGGAAGGCGTCGCGCGCAGCATCGAGGGTTTTTTGCACCGCTTTCCAGTCGGCGTTATTCCAGTCCATGGCGGTTGCGTAGTGTTGCAGCTCAGCAATCAACTGGCGGCGTGCGGCAACAAACTGCTCGCGCTGGCGCGCTCGCTCAGCAAAAAACGCCCGGCAGGGTTCAAAGGCTCGGTCACCTGCGGCTTGGAATTTATCCCACAGCGCTTGATCCGGTTTGCCACTGGCCAGTTGCTTCCATTGCTCTTGCAGGTCGTGAATCTTTTCTGCCAACAACTCTGGTGGGAGCTCGGCATCAACCAGGCTCTCCATGGCCTCAATCAGCGCTTCTTTCTTGGGAGTGGTGACAAAACCTTGCCAGTCGCGCATTTCATTCAAGCGTGCCGTCAGTGCTTTAAGGCGACGTTGCTGGCTGACTTTGCTGCCGGCCTGTGTGAGCGAATGCAGTCGGCCCAACACACGCTGAGCCTCTTTGACGTGGCCATCGTCCAGTTGCTGCTGCAAGGTGTTCAACTGTTGGTCGATGTCCGCTAAGCGACTGCTTTCGCTGGCCTGCAGCTGTTGTTGCTGCTGCTGCAGCTGTTCCAAGCGTTGTTGCAGCGGCTGGCGCCACTCTGGCGCCGGGCTGGTCGGCCAGGGCAGTTGCTTTAACCACTGTTGCGCCTGGCGCAGTTGCTGTTCCAGCGCTTTAGGCTGTTCGGCAACGTCGGCTGCTAGCCAAGCGTCTAGGTCGGCCTGTTGTTGCGCCAGATAAGAGAGGGTGTTGAGCTGGGTCAGCAAGGCTTGTTGGGTGTTTTCAAACAGCCGGATGTGCTCATCGCTGGGGCGGGCTTGGACAAAGGCTTCGTCCCATTGTTGTTGCAGTTGCTTCAACTCGGCGTTAAGCGGCTCGACCTGGGTTTCCTGCTGGCAGCGCTGCTGCAGCGTTTGCAGTTGTTGCAATACACGTTGCTGTTGCTCCATGGCGTTTTGCTGACGCTGTTGCTCTTGCTGACGCTGCTGCTCTTGCTGTTGGTGCTCTGCCAAGACGTTGCGGGCTTGCGCTAAGGCGGTGTCGATGACGGCATGTTGGTCGTTGCCAAGCTGCGGTTTGAGCTGTTGCCAGTCTTTTTCTAGCACTTGCAGACGCGCATAAAAGTCAGGCTGATAACCCAGCCGAATGAGGTAGTTCAGCTGCTGTTGCAGCTGTTGCTGTTGCTCTATCAGCGCTTGTTGCTGCTGTTGCTCAGCCTTCACCTGCGCCAATTGCTCTTTGCACCAGCGGTAAACGGCTTTGTCTTTGCCTTGGGCATGTTGTTGTAACTGCTGCAGTTTGTCGCCATCGACAATGCCCTCGGCGGCGGCCAGGCGCACTTTCGCAACAGGGTGCTCCATGGCCAGCTGTAAACGCTCTTGCTGGTCAGTGATGCGGCCAATGGCGGCCAAGCGCAGTGCTTGGTCGTCGGTTAAGGCGGCGATTTGCACCAGCTTGCGATTGTCACTGACCTGCTCGATGCCTTGCTCCGGCAGCAGTTGCTGCAGCCATTGTTGCTTTGCTTGTTGGCGTACTTCTTTTACCTGGTGCTGGCTTAAGCGCTCCAGCAGTGCGGCGTTGCGAATTTTACCCAGCGCTTGCGAGCGCAAATCCACCTGGCTTTCGCGCTCGATAAAGGTCAACAGTGTTTGCTCGTCCTGTAGCTCGCTCAGTGCCTGGCGACGGACTTCCGGGTTGTCGTGTTGCCACTTAGGTTTAAAAAACTTCTTCAGTAATGCCATTGACCCGTTCCACTATCCCACTGTTTGCTGGCTGCTACGCACAAGGTCGCAGCATGTTCGGTGTTGCCTAACTGGGAAGCTTGCATTGCTGCTTGCAGGCGAACCCAGATCATCGGCGGGCGCCCATTTTAACGCCCAATGGCCAAAGGGGAAGTGGTGGCATGAATATGATAATCTGCGCGCCCAACGATAATAAGAAAGAGACTCACCTTCATGACGCGACTGGGGCTACTGCTATTGCTGATATCGATGACGGGTTGCACGACGCTGGGGCTGTCAGATCAGCCGCTAGAAACCTTGCAAACACGTTACACCAACGACGACTCGCACACGCTGCGGGTGGGCGAGCTGGCTATTCATTACCGCGACGAAGGCCGTCGTGACGGCCCTGTGTTGCTGTTACTGCATGGCGTGGCGTCGTCTTTGCATACTTGGGATGGCTGGGTCGAGACGCTGGCGCCACACTACCGCATTATTCGGTTAGATTTGCCGGCTCACGGTCTCACCGGTCCGGATCCTGAGCGCGAGCGCTATGACATAGATTACATGGTGTCGGTGCTGCAGCGTTTTACCCAGGCGCTAGGCCTGGACTCTTTTGTGTTGGCCGGCAACTCTCTGGGCGGCTACATCAGCTGGAACTATGCCGTCGCGCACCCTGAGCAAGTCAGCAAATTGATTTTGGTGGATGCCGCCGGCTATCCGCAAGACATGCCGTTTATCATGTCGCTGGCCTCGTGGCCGGTGATAGGCGATATGAGCCAATGGTTTATGCCACGTTTTATTGTCGGTATGAACATTCGAGCGGCCTATGGCGATGCGGACAAAGTCGACGATCAGCTGGTGCAGCGCTATCACGATTTAACGCTGCGCCCCGGCAACCGAGCCGGCTTGACCGCGGTTTTTCGTACCATGAGTGAGCAAAGCGATAATCCGAACCTAGGGGCGCTGGTGCCCAGCATTCAAATGCCCACCTTGCTGATGTGGGGCGAGCAAGACGACTGGGTGCCGCTGGCGGTGATGCAGCGCTTTGCTGACGATCTGCCGCATGCTGAGCGCATTGTGTATCCGGGGGTGGGCCATATGCCGATGGAAGAAATTCCCCAGCGCAGCGCCCTCGACGCCCACCGATTTATCCAACGGCCCAGTGTGGCCGCCGACTGAACAATTGGAGACTGTGTGAACAGCATTGTCTGGTATGACTACGAAACCTTTGGCGCTCATCCGGCGTGGGACCGGCCGGCACAGTTTGCCGCCATTCGTACCGATGAAGACCTGAATGAAATAGAGCCGCCGGTCGAGTTGTTTTGCCGCCAGGCAGACGACTATTTACCGCATCCGCAAGCGGTGCTGATTACTGGGTTGACGCCGCAGGAATGCAATCAGCGCGGTGTTGCTGAAAACGAGTTTATTGCTCGCATCAACGATATGCTGGCGCAGCCGGGGACCTGCAGCGCCGGCTACAACAGCATTCGCTTTGATGATGAGGTCACTCGCAACGCTTTGTATCGCAACTTTCACGACCCCTATGCGCGCGAATGGCAAAACGGTAATTCACGTTGGGACATTCTCGATGTGGTGCGCTGTGCTTATGCCTTGCGCCCGGATGGCATCGAATGGCCCAAGCATGAAGATGGCCGCACCAGCTTCAAACTGGAGCATTTAACCGCCGCCAACGGGCTTGATCATGGTCAGGCCCATGATGCCGTTTCTGATGTTCGGGCCACCATCGCCTTGGCGCGGCTGATTAAAGAGAAACAGCCAAAATTATACCGTTACCTTTATGGTTTGCGCTTGAAAACAGAAGTGGGTGCCTTGGTGGATGTTCAAAATCATAGGCCCTTGGTGCACATCTCTGGCATGTACCCGGTGGAGCGAGGCTGCATGGCCATCGTTGCGCCCTTGTGCTGGCATCCCAGTAACAAAAATTCCTTTGTCGCGTTTGACTTGAGCCAAGATCCAACGCCGCTGTTTGAGCTCAGCGCCGAAGACATTGCCTTGCGCATCTTTACCCGCCAAAGCGAGCTGCCAGAAGGCGTCGAACGCTTAGCCATCAAAGAGGTGCACATCAATAAGGCGCCGATCTTGGCGCCGGCCAAAACCTTGACCCCAGACCGCGCCGAGCATTGGGACATCAGTGGCGATACCTTGCGCCGCCATCTGGCGTTGATCCAAGCGTATGAAAAACAGCACGGCAGCCTGACCGCCAAGTTGCATCAGGTATTTGCCGCACGTGAGTTTGGCGCCGTTGAGGATGTCGACGGTCGCCTGTATGACGGTTTTTTCTCGCGCAACGACAAGCAGGCGATGGAAGATGTGCGGCGCTTAAGCGGTTGGGATTTGGTGGATTGGCCATCACCGTTTGCCGACAGTCGCGGCGAGGAAATGCTGTTTCGCTATCGGGCGCGTAATTACCCAGAAACCCTAGAAGGCGATGAGCGCCAGCGCTGGGAAGACTTTCGTCGCCAGCGTTTGATTCATGGTGTGAGCGGCTCACCACTGTTAACGTTCGAGCAGTTTGCCAGCGAGTTGCAGCGCTTGGCCCAGCAGTTGCTGGAAGCAGGGGATGAGCGTCGTTTGATGTGGCTGCAAGAGCTGCAATTTTACGCCGAGTCGCTTTATCCGCTCGATGATTAACCCAAATATTGACAGCGAGGGCGCGGCTGTTAGTGTGCGCCCATTTTGGCCGCCAGTGGCCGTTTGAGAACATAGGTACTGCTGAAATGAAAATTGCCGTTGCCGGAACCGGCTACGTGGGGTTGTCCAATGCCATGCTGTTGGCTCAGCACAATGACGTGGTGGCCCTCGATATCGACGCGCACAAAGTTGAGTTATTAAATCAGCGTCAGTCGCCCATTGCCGATGACGATATCGAGCGTTTTTTGGCGCGCGATGATTTGCACTTTACCGCCACGCTGGATAAAGAGCTGGCTTATCGTGGCGCCGATTACGTCATTATTGCCACACCAACGGATTACGATGTCGATACCAACTACTTCAACACCAGCAGTGTAGAAGCGGTGATGCACGATGTGATGCGCATCAACCCCGACGCTGTGATGGTGATCAAATCGACGGTGCCGGTTGGTTTTACCGCCCGTATTCGCCATGAGTTGGCCTGCGATAACATTATTTTTTCGCCAGAGTTTTTGCGTGAAGGGCGTGCGCTGTACGATAACTTGTATCCGTCACGCATCATTATTGGCGAAGACAGCGAGCGAGCACGCCGCTTTGCTGGCTTATTGGTACAAGGTGCTGTGGCGGATAATATTCCACAGCTGTTTATTGATTCGACCGAAGCCGAAGCCGTTAAATTATTTTCCAATACTTATTTGGCCATGCGCGTGGCTTATTTTAATGAGCTAGACAGCTACGCCCAAGTACACGGCTTAAATACCCGGCAAATTATTGAAGGTGTCGGCTTGGACCCACGCATTGGCCAGCACTACAACAATCCATCGTTTGGTTACGGTGGCTATTGTTTGCCCAAAGACACCAAGCAATTATTGGCCAATTTTGAAGACGTACCGAATAACATGGTGCGCGCCATCGTTGATGCCAACCGTACTCGCAAGGATTTTGTCGCCGACTCTATCATCGACAGAAGGCCGAATGTGGTCGGCATTTATCGGTTGGTGATGAAATCTGGCTCGGATAATTTCCGCGCGTCTGCCGTGCAAGGCATTATGAAACGCATCAAGGCCAAGGGCATCGAGGTCGTGGTGTATGAGCCAGTGCTGCAAGAAGAGCATTTTTTCCATTCACGGGTAATCAATGACTTGGATGAATTTTTAGCCTTGTCGGATGTGATCGTGGCGAATCGTTTGGCAGATGAACTGCTACCGGTAAAAGAAAAAGTGTATACGCGCGATTTGTTTGGCCACGATTAAAATGTTTCAGAAAAGAGTAAAGATAGTACTTTTAGTATCGTTGCATCTGAAAGAGCGCTAATATGCGCTCTTCTTTTTAACTGGCTGGAGGATATTTGATGATTGTAATGACTTCCGGCCGGGCCTGCCGCTAACACCAACTACCGTTAGCTCGCATCGCTGCCCGGCACTCGCCGGGGGCTTTCGCCCCTGATATTGCTGTATTTTTTGCAGTAATTAGTTTTGCAGTAATTGGCAAACGATGACGCATTGCGTCAGGGGTTATCATGTCTAATTTTTCTTTGCTCAACTTGGGTTGGCAGACGTTTTTTCAACAACAACTGTCTTTGCAGGAATGCACCGACGCTGAACCGATGCGCTTAATGCACCAGCACCGTGATCGTTGGCATCTATCTGGTGAAGCGGGGGAGCGTATCGTCACCGCGGTGCCGGATTGGCACGTTTGTGTGGGTGATTGGATGCTGCTGCAAGAGTCACGTCCGCTGCGCTTGCTGGAGCGCCAGTCGGTGTTTCAGCGGCGCCGTGCTGGCAATGAATCGGTGGCGCAGTTAATTGCGGTAAATGTCGATACGGTGCTCATTGTGATGGCGCTGAATCACGATTTTAATCTCAATCGTCTGGAGCGCTATCTGGCACTGATCAACGAAGCCTGTGCCGAGGCCGTGGTGGTTTTAACGCGTGCAGATGAATGCAGTGAGATCGACGGTTATGTCGACGCCGTGCAGGCCATTGATTCGCTGCTGCCGGTGTTGGCATTGAACGCTTTGAATGAGGCTGATGTGCGCCAGCAGTTGCAGCCTTGGTGTCGTCCAGGGCGAACGCTGGCGGTGATGGGGTCATCCGGAGTGGGTAAATCGACGCTGAGCAATGCCTTGCTGGGCAGCGATCTGCAGCTTACTGGGGGCATTCGGGCTGACGATAGCAAGGGGCGTCATACGACCACCGGCCGTTCACTGTTGTGTTTGGACAACGGAGCGTTGCTGATGGATATGCCGGGCATGCGCGAGCTGCAGCTGACGCAATGTCAGCAAGGGCTGGAGCAAACATTTGCCGATGTGGGTGAGTGGGTGGCGCAATGTCGCTTCAGCGATTGTCAGCATCAGCAAGAACCTGGCTGTGCCATACGAGCGGCGTTGGACGACGGGCGTTTAGATGAGCGCCGTTGGCGTAACTACCTCAAGCTGCAGCGTGAAGAGGCGCGCAACAGCGCCACCTTGGCCGAAAGGCGTCAGGCAGAACGGCGTTTTGCCCATCATGCCCGAACCGTCGTGGCGCAGAAAAAACTGCTGCGCGGTTGAGCTGTCAGCACCTCAAAGCCAGCGCCTCAAAATGAATCGAGGCGCTGGGCAATTTCCGGGTGGTGTGGGTAGCGTTGTTGCAGCGTTTGCAATCGCTGCTGCGCCTGCTCCACTCGGCCATAAGCCAGCATAACGTCAATCTCTTTCAGCTGTTGGTTGATTTCTCGGTCACTGGAATGGCCTGGGTTCAACCAGCGCTGTAACACCACCCAGATCAAGGCACTCAAGCCGAGGATCAGGCTAAGCATTGACAGATGCGACAACGGCAGCGTGATAACCGCCACGGTTATGGCGGTAGCCAGTGCCAGCAATGTTGCAGTAGCAGCGAATCGCGAAGCAGACGAGCGCGCTTTGAAATCATTATTGAACATATTGTCAGCATACGAAAAAAAGCCATCCCTAGCAGGGATTTGTGTCACAAAGTGACGATGAATGTCACCGGCTGTTGGTATGACTGACGTGGTGTAGGAGCGGTAGCCGCTAACCGTCATTCTGTTGTTGTGCGAATGTGTACTGCTTTGGCCATGGCGTCGTTTTTTACAGGCTAACAATTTGGTCAGTTGAATAATTGGATTGCGGGCTTGCTGGGACTTTACAAATGCTGGACACTGTGGGAAAAAATCCCACATATACTGTTGGCGTGTTGGAATACCCCAAAGAGATAAGGAGATATGAATATGGCGATGTATGCTTACCGGCCGCTGGCCGTATCGGTGCTGGCATTTGCCATCGCTGCCTGTGGCGGCAATAGCAGCAATGGCACAGATGACCCGCAGCTGGGCCCTGATGGGAGCTTGGAGCAGTATTTAAAGCAAGGCTTTGTTAACAGTCGCAGCGAAGATATCTACGAAGATGATGCAGCGGCACCGCCCGACGTAAGTGATAGTGTCAGCGACGGTGGGGTGTCTGATACCAATACCCAAGAAGCTGGCGTTGATGAAGCCGACCTCATCAAGCTCAATAGCAACTATTTGTATGCCTATAAGCCACGTCAATACGATGCTGGCAGCAGGCGTCACGCTAGCATCGAGGTGTACGAAATTGATGGCAATCCCATTGCTAGCGAGCACAAGGGCAGTGTTCCCTTGCCTGATATCAGTTGGGGCGTAGAAGGCTTGTACCTAGTTGACGATGCCTTGGTCACCATCGCCCACGGCGACGTGCCCAGTATGGCCGTTGCAGCGATGGACAGTGGTTTTGCGTCCACCGCTGACGGCGCTGTTAGTGAGCCGTTTTATGGGCAGCAGCAAACCACCTCGGTAACGGTTTTCGGGTTGCAAGATCCGGCACTGCCAGAGCGGTTAACGGATCTAAGCATTGAGGGTTACTTAATTAGCAGCCGTCGCATTGGCGACACCTTATATATGGTGAGTAAGTTTTCCCCCGCCATTGCCGTGCCGTATTGGGATGACGTCAGTCAGGAAGATTGGCAGCGCCGAATAGAAGAGACGCCACTAGAAGATATGCTGCCGCGCTACTGGGTTAATGGTGAGGAAGCAGGGCGTTTGTTTACCGATGGCAAATGTTACTTGCCTGACCAAGACGATCAAGGCGGTTACCCTAGCATTATTGCCATTACTAAGGTGGATTTATCCAACCCGCAAAACTGGGAAAGCCAGTGTGCCAGTGGCCGTATCGACGGTGTGTATGCCTCCGCCAATGCGTTTTTCATTACCGGTGGCTGGTACGGCGGTGAAACCCGCATTGACCAATACGACCTAGAGAGCTTTACTCGCGTCGCGACGGGTAAAGTGGCAGGCAACTTGTCTGGCTCTATGCCGAGCTTTCGTTTAAGCGAAAAAGATGGCTACCTGCGTGTTGTCACTAGCAGCACAGATGATTTCTGGATTGGTATTCCTGAGGTTATGGGGGCAACGACTGCTTCAGAACCGGAGCCTGAAGGCCCAGAGCACAGGTTATATGTGTTGAAAGCCAACGCGGAGGGCGGTTTTGATCAGGTAGCGGTACTGCCCAATGAGCAGCGCCCCGCTGCCATAGGCAAACCGGGTGAAGAAGTGAAATCCGTGCGCTATCGCGGCGATAAAGCCTACGTGGTGACGTTTGAGCGCACCGACCCGCTGTACGTGATTAATCTCAGCAATCCTGCCGACCCCTTTATCGAAGGCGAGCTCGAAGTTACTGGGTTTTCTGAGTACCTACATCCCTTGGCTAATGATTTATTGCTGGGCCTGGGTCGCAGTGCCGACCAAGAAGGTAATATTACCGGCCTGAAACTGAGCCTGTTTAGCACCGTTAACCCCGCCGCTCCGGTGGAGCTGCAGTCATATGCATTGGGCGAGCGCTGGGCGTATTCCGATGCCTTGTGGAATCATCGCGCGATTAGCTTTTTAGAGATAGATGGCGTTACGCGCATGGCGTTTGCTTGGAACGACTATCCGGCGGACAGCTATCAAGCCGTCCCTAAGCTGCACGTGGTGGACATTGATCATGATCAGCAACAAATGCAGGTGCAGGTGGACAACACCTATAAAACCAACGAGCCATGGGGTGGTAGCTATACCCGTGTACCGTTGCACAACGATGGTGTGCACCTAGTGAATGATGGCGCCGTAACCTCGAAAACCCTGTTGCAGTGGCAACAATAGTTCAGGCTTAGTTGCTGGCGGCTTTTGCCATTGCCAAGGTGCATCAGCGTGCCAGGAGCTTCTGTGAGCAGCCTGCTTGCCCGGCCTTCGCCGGGCTTTTTTGTGGTTTTCACGTAACAGCCTCGGCGGTTGCGGCTCTAGGTAACTTGCTTATATCAGTAACGGCTCTTTTTTCTGGCTTTCATTTTCATCACTTAGACGCATGTTCACGCCCTGGCTAGGCCCTTCTGTGTATTGGTTTTGAGTGAATCATAGCTGGATGCTGATACGTCAGATCGGCCTCTTTGGACATTGCTGCTTGCTGTGACGCGGTGTTAGATGGAGGCATAACAACAATAATCACCACAGGGTACCCGCCATGAACCGACTGTCGTTAATTGCAGTGCTGTTGGTGTCGCTATTACCGCTCCACGTCTCTGGCCTAGAAGCCAATGATCAGCGCCGTTTGCAGCGTTTGGACAGCACCATCATGAATCCGAACTTGCCGCTCGCTCAGCGCATTCGCGCATTAAAACAGCGTCATGCTGATTTGCTGGTGGATGGTAAAATTCATCGTCGCTTTTGTGTGTGGGACCCACTGGGGCGCGGTGGTCCGATATACGCCACCGTGCACGAGCAAACGCTGCGCTCGTTACATTACGGCTTGGTGTTGGCTGTGGAGGCCTATCAGGATGAAGACGCATTGCTGGCTGCCTTTGAGCAGCGTCAATGCGATGCGGCGTTGGTGCGCGGCAATCGAGTTTATGAATTCAGTCGTTTTGCGGCGACGTTAGAAGCCATAGGTGGGGTACCTGATCGTCGCCATTTACAGGTGTTGATGCAAGTGTTGGCCAGCCCTAAGCTGGCGGATAAGCTCAGCCACAACGGTTACACCTTGCTGGGCGTAGCGCCGTTGGGAGAATCTTACTTCTTTGCCTCCCAAAGCGACTTGGCGCAACTCAACCAGCTGCGCCAAGGCCCCATTGCTGTGGTGCCGAATGAACCCTCGCTCCAGGCCGCGGCTCAGTACTTGGGCGGTCAGGCAACCGTCATACCGTTGGCGCAACTGGTTGATGGCTTTGCTCGACAGCAGCTGCCGGCTATGTTGGCACCGGTGGCGGTTTATCCGGTGATGTCTGGCCAGTTGCGCCAGCCGGTACATATCTTTGATGTGCCGGTGGCTCAATCCACTATTCAGATGATTGGTCACAGTGAGCGCTTCCCAACCGGACTGGCGCAGATGCTGCGCGAAGACTTCCTGTTCAAGTTTGATAGCTATATGCGTCGCGTCGATCAAGAGCGACGTGCAATTCCACCAGCCAGCTGGAAGCCGGTAGCGGAGCAAGTTCAAGCGCAATTGCAGCGCGATTGGCATCAGCTGCGACAACGGTTACTGCAGCAAGGCCTATACGATCAAGAAATGCTGGCGCTGCAGCGCAAGGTACGTTGCCGCATTAATCCGCAGTCTTGGGAGTGTGAGGCGAATGCAGTTGCTGCTGAGCAACGGTGATGATGCGTTCAATGCTTTGATCGCCACCGTCGCGGTCGGCACACAGAGCATAAAAAGCTTGCTGCAGCTCGTCCACGTCACCAACCAGCGTCACGCCGTACTTACTGCAAACGTCGTTGCGAATGACGGCTGGTGCAAAGAAAAAACCGTGCCCTTGGCTGCCAAACGCCTTCAGCAGCGCTGAGTCGTCAAACTCGCCCATGATGCGGCTCTGTACTTGATGGCGAGCCAGCCAGCTTAATAAACTGGCGCGCAAGCCTGAATGAGTATCCGTCGGCAGTAATAGGGGAGCACCGTGTAGGCAATGTGGGAACTCCCCTGGCCATTGAGCCGACAAGCTCGGTGCAGCAAAACACGCCATGCGGCTGCTGCCGAGCAAATGGCTGAAGCAGCGGATTTTCATATTGGCCGGTATTGGACTGTCGGCCAGCACTAGGTCGAGCTTGCCGACGGCCAGCTCGCCCAGTAGGTCAGGCATCGGCTGTTCACGGCAGATCAGCTGCGTGGGGCCAGCGTCCAAGGCGGGCAGCAACAGTTGATGAGCGATGGCTTTGGGCAGGGCGTCGACAATGCCCACGCGAAACTGCCGCGGTTGTTGCTCTTCGCCGTGGTGTAGGGCATCGCGTAATTGCTCACCCAGATCAAAAATGTCGCGACTGTAGTGCAAGGCCAGTCGGCCGGCACTGGTAAGCTCCAGTTGGCGGCCAGATTTACGCAGCAGCTCAGCGCCCAGTTGTTGCTCGAGTAGGCGCAGCTGGCCGCTGATGGTTTGCGGTGTTACGTTGAGCCTAGCGGCGGCAGCCTGTACGCTGCCTTCTTGGGCTACCTGTTGAAAGTAAAACAAATGCTTGAAGTTTAAGGGTTTCATTAACTTCCTCTGCTCGTACAGGAACCAAGCGCCAACCAGAAAGATCAAAAAAAACCGAATGGTTGTGGCAAGATAATTCGAATATTATTCTTCTTCGACCAGTCCTACAATTGACGGAACTCACACGAAAGGAGTTGAGCTATGAATCGTCCAGATTACCTGAATATGAAAAGCGACCAGAGCGCTGATAGCCGCGTCGCTACCAGCGACACCTTTGAAGGCTATGGCCGTGATCAGGTGGTCTCTACCGATGGTCGCAAGGTGTTGCGCAATACCTATGCACTGTTGTCCATGACGCTAATCTTCAGTGCCGTTATGGCCATGGCCTCGATGGCGTTCAACGTGCCGCACTTTGGCTTGTGGACACTGTTGGTGTACTTCGGCCTGCTGTTCTTTGTTGAAAAGACCAAAGACAGCGCCATGGGCTTGGTGGCCGTGTTTGCTTTGACCGGCTTTATGGGCGTCACCTTAGGCCCTATCCTGAGCTTCTATCTGACCCAGCTGCAAAATGGTGGTGAACTGATTGCCATGGCGATGGGTACGACGGGTCTGATTTTTCTGACCATGTCGGGTTGGGTGCTGAGCACTGGTAAAGACCTGAGTGGTTGGGGCAAGACCTTGATGGTCGGTATCTTGATGGCCTTTGTACTGAGCCTAGGCGCTTTTTTCTTTGAAATCCCAGCGTTGGCATTGGCGGTTTCGGGCATGTTCATCATTTTGATGTCGGGCTTGATTGCTTACCAAACCAGCGCCATTCTGCATGGCGGTGAGACCAACTACATTTCAGCAACCGTTACCTTGTATGTAGCGATTTACAACTTGTTCCTGTCGTTGCTGCAAATCTTCGGTGTTATGGGAGGCGATGAGTAGGTGTCACGGCTCGCTCATTAATCCCACTCTCAAGCCCCACCCGCTTTGCTGGTGGGGCTTTTTTGTGCGTACTATAAAGGTAGGGCCTAATAGTGTTGGAGCCGTGATGAAGTTATGGGTAGGAATGGTGTTGCTTGCGGTAATAATGCCAGCAGTGGCGGAATGTCGAGATCGTGATGCCATGACTGCCAGTGATGAACTGGCCTTGCGTCTATTGCGTCAGGCCGAAATATCTCATCCAGCGAAGGTGCTAAAGGTGCATCACCCGACCAAGCGCAAGGAAATTGCCAGCTACATAAAAGCCGGTCAGCGCTACTACTCCATATTTACTTTGGTCGATGAAGACTGCAACGCCGTCTTTCGCAAGCGCACGCGCTGGTATCGCGTACGCTGATACCAGCGAAGATGGCTTAACTTTGCGGTTATGAGTCTGAACGGAGCTGAGCAATGCGCTCACGGTAGTGCTTGGCTAAATCCATGCACTTTTCCATGCGTTGGCGCTCGCTTTCTATTTTGGCTGCTGGAGCGCGGCAAACGAAACCATCATTGTTGAGCTTATTGTTGATCTTTTGAGCTTCTTGCTCCAATAAATTGATCTGCTCCTGCAAGCGCTCTACGTCGTCTTCTGGGGAAATTTGTGAAGCTGCCGAGTCTGCCATGGCGCACTGTCTCCTTAGTTGGCCTTGTCTCGCGACAATCGCGGTCACACTCTACAATAATAGTCTACTCTGGGGAGTTTGCTTGGCCGTTGGCGCTAAGACTTAGTTGGCTATGCTTGGTTGCAGAGGCTGATCTGGTGTCTGCTTTCCCTTACAATGTCGGCCTTTCATTAGCAAGGTGGTAATTATGAGCGATAAACCCGAACTGCCAGATCACTTGTCGGTAAACCCTAAGAGCAAGTTCTATGCAGAAGAGTACTTTGAGCATGACATTGGCATTCGCTTGAATGGTAAAGAGCGCACCAATGTAGAAGAGTACTGCATCAGTGAAGGCTGGGTAAAAGTATCCTCGCCAACGGCAAAAGATCGCTTTGGTAACCCTATGTTGATGAAGTTGAAAGGCGAAGTGGAAGCGTTTTATAAGTAAACGCCAAATTGAATGGCTAAAAAAACGCCCTGGCAATGCACCAGGGCGTTTTTTATTGTGCAGCGTTAAGGCGATAGGTGCTGCTTACAGCGCCTTGATTTTCTCAATCTGCTCTTTCAGTTTAACGATATCACGCTCAAAGCCTGCAGCTTTTTCTTTCTCTTTATCGATCACAGCAGCAGGTGCCTTGTCGGTAAAGCCTGGGTTGCCGAGTTTGTTGTTCACTCGCTCCAGTTCTTTGCCGAGTTTTTCGATCGACTTGTTGAGGCGTGTGACTTCGGCGTCTTTGTCGATAAAGCCAGCCATGGGAATCAGCACTTCCATATTGCCCACTAATTGCGTTACCGACATTGGCTCTTCGTCGCCGTCGTTCAGCCAGGTGAGCTTTTCCAGTTTGGCCAGTTTCATCAGGAAGTTCTGATTTTCTTCGGCGCGGCGGAAGTCGTCGTCATCGCCATTTTTGAACAGCAGTTCTAAAGGCTTGCTCGGCGGAATGTTCTGCTCACCACGAATGTTGCGCACCGCGGTAATTACCCCTTGCAGCCAGGCAATGTCGGCTTCTGCTTCTGCGTCCATCAACTCTGGCTGAGCCACCGGGTAGTCGGCCAGCATAATGGTATCGCCGGCATCGGCTTTGCCTGCCAGCTCTTTTACTTGCTGCCAGATCGACTCAGTGATAAACGGAATAATGGGGTGTGCCAGGCGCAGCGTGGCTTCCAGAACGCGCACCAGGGTGCCGCGTGTGCCGCGCTTTTCTTCTTCGCTGGCATTTTGGTCCCACAATACCGGCTTGGACAGCTCCAAGTACCAGTCGCAATACTCGTTCCAGATAAACTCGTACAGCGCTTGAGCCGCCATATCAAAGCGGTATTGATCAAGATGGCGGCGCACTTCATTTTCGGCGCGCTGCAGGCGCGAGATAATCCAACGATCCGCCAGCGACAGCACGCCCGGTTCGCCATTAGCGCCGCAAGCGGCTTTCATGTCATCGGTTACGTCGATTGGTGTGCCGTCGGCGGCCGCTTTTTCGACCGCCTCTTCGCCAGCAACGGACAGCATGACGTAGCGCGAAGCGTTCCATAACTTGTTACAGAAGTTGCGGTAACCTTCCAGGCGCTTCATGTCCCAGTTGATGTCGCGGCCGGTGGACGCCATGGCAGCCAAGGTAAAGCGCAGGGCATCGGTGCCGTGGGGGCTGATGCCTTCAGGGAATTCTTTTTGGGTGCGTTTGGCAATTTTTTCAGCCAGTTTTGGCTGCATCATATTGCCGGTGCGCTTGGCCAATAGTTCATCCAGTGAAATGCCGTCGATCATGTCCAGCGGGTCAAGCACGTTGCCCCTAGTTTTGGACATTTTTTCGCCCACTTCATCGCGGATCAAACCGGTGACGTACACGGTTTTAAACGGTACCTGTGGCTTGCCATTTTCGTCTTTTATAAAGTGCATGGTCATCATGGCCATGCGCGCTACCCAGAAGAAAATAATATCGAAGCCGGTGACCAATACGTCGGTTGGATGGAAGTCTGCCAAGCGTTGGGCCACTTCCGGGTCATCGACATTGGGCCAGCCCAGGGTGCCGAAGGTCCACAGGGCAGAGGAGAACCAGGTGTCCAACACGTCTTCGTCTTGAATTAGTTCAACGTCATCGGCCAACTGATTGTTGCTACGAACTTCTGCTTCGTCATGGCCGACGTAAACATTGCCTTCTTCGTCATACCAGGCGGGAATGCGATGCCCCCACCACAGCTGGCGAGAAATGCACCAATCTTGGATGTCGCGCATCCAAGAGAAATACATGTTTTCGTAGGACTTAGGCACAAATTGGATGTCGCCGTTTTCTACCGCTTCAATCGCTGGCTTGGCCATGGTCTTGGCATCGACATACCATTGGTCGGTCAGCATGGGCTCAATGACGACGCCACCGCGATCACCAATGGGTACAGACAGCTCATGGTCTTTAATGCTGTCGACCAGGCCTTGTTCTTCCAGGTCGGCAACGATGGCTTTACGCGCTGCAAAGCGCTCCATGCCACGATATTTTTCTGGGATAAAACCGGAAATATCGTCGTTAACACTGCCGTCACTGTTAAATGTCTGAGCTTCGTCGCGAATATCAGCGCTAAAGGTCAGAATATTAATCATCGGCAGCTGATTGCGCTTGCCTACTTCGTAGTCGTTGAAGTCATGGGCGGGTGTGATTTTGACGCAGCCGGTGCCTTTTTCCATATCGGCATGCTCATCGGCCACGATGGGGATGCGACGGTCGACCAGTGGTAGCAGCACTTCTTTGCCGATTAAATGCTGGTAGCGTGGGTCTTCTGGGTTTACCGCGACACCGGTGTCACCAAGCATGGTTTCTGGACGCGTCGTGGCGACCACAATGTAGTCTTTGCCGTCTTGCGTTTGTGCACCATCGGCCAATGGGTAGCGCAGGTGCCACATGTGGCCTTTTTTGTCGTGGTTTTCGACTTCGACGTCAGAGATGGCGGTGCGCAGTTTTGGATCCCAGTTCACCAGGCGCTTGCCGCGGTAAATGAGGCCGTCGTTGTAGAGGCGAATAAACACTTCCTGCACGGCTTTATAGAAACCATCGTCCATGGTGAAGCGCTCGGTATCCCAGTCAACGGAGTTACCTAAACGACGCATTTGGCTGGTAATGGTGCCGCCGGAGTGCTCTTTCCACTCCCAAACTTTATCAATAAAGGTGTCGCGCCCCATGGCGTGACGGTCTGGCTGACCTTCAGCGGCTAATTTACGCTCTACCACCATTTGCGTCGCAATGCCGGCGTGGTCGGTGCCGACTTGCCACAGGGCCTTGTGGCCATCCATGCGCTTGTAGCGGGTTAGGGCGTCTTGCAGGGTGTGCTGAAAGGCGTGGCCCATGTGCAGCGAGCCGGTAACGTTGGGCGGCGGAATCATGATGGAATAGCCAGGGCCATTTAGACCGTCTTGATAGGGGCTAAAGTAGCCTTTCTGTTCCCATTGTTGGTACCAGGCTTGCTCGAGGGCGCTGGGTTTGTAGGTTTTATCCATAGTCTGAATGCTGCTTGCTATCTGAGTCGAAAAATGGCCCAGAGTATAACCGAATCCGGTGGCAGCATGCACGGCACCGGAGGGCTCCGGCGCAATGAATAAAAGGGGTGCCCCTGAATAATTCGGTACCGGCTGTGGATCACCGGAGGACTTCAGATCAGATGCCGGTTTGCCACTTTAGCCAGCTACAGCAAAAATCGGCGACACAGAGCTGGCGTTCCCCCGCAGGGCGCGGGCGGCAGGCCTCCATAACGTCGTTGGCGATGTTGAAAAGGGCTGGCCATTTCCTGCCATCGCCGCCTTGTTCTGAAAGTCTGACGCACTCGCGCAGAGCTGTGCCGAATTATCCAGAGGTGCGCTTAGGAGTAGAGCAGGTCCTTTAAGCGCTGACGCAGCTTGTAGCGTAGGGTGGGGAGCATTTCTTCGACCAAATCATCCAGCAGCGCTTGTTTTTGCTGCTCGCTTAAGCGAGGAATGTCGCTCAACAAGTCGTGATTAGGCGATGGTTCGCGTTGCGTATGGCGGCGCTGGTGGCTGCTGAGGGTCACGTTGGCTTGTTGCGCATCGGCTTCCGCGGCGGCGCGCTCGGTGGCTAAGCGCTCCAAGATAGAAGCCGGCAAAAATGGATTGCCGCCTTGACGCCCAATGCCAGCAGCTTGGTCGGTAGCGCCATCGTCCATCTGATCGAGCATGTCGATGATATCCGGGCCGCTGCTGCCTTCACCCAAGCCTAACAAGTCGGCGGCACTTAGGGGTTGGCTCGGCTCCGATTTAGTGGCTTCCGGTTTAACCGCTTCTGGCTTAGCAGGCGCTTGCTTGGCTTGTTCCTGCACAGGCTCTGCTGGCCTTGCCGCTTCTATGCTGGCGGGCTGGCCACGATTCAGACTGATAACCGGCGCCTTAGCCAGCGGCTCTGATGGCTGCAGTTCGCTGTCTGCGATATCTGCTATGTCAGCATCAAGCACATCGTCTAGCAATGGAATGTCGTCAGCGCCAAAGTCGCCAGCGTCATCACTGTTGTTACTATCCAGCACTTGCTGTAAGCGCTGCAGTTCATCCAAAAGGTGTCGGGATTCGTCGTTCATCCACGCTATCTCATATCATGATCGGTGATCGGATAACCCCGATCGCGCAGGTATTTGTAATGTTCACGAGTGTAGTGCAGGACGTCTTGCTGTTGTACCACAACCTCCATCATACGCTCAAAACGGGCGAAAAATGGCGGTATTTCCTTGCTCAAGTTGACGAGCAGCTGATGGTGTTGGCCTGGATCGGAGTGCCAGCCAATGTTAACCGGTGCCTGCTCTGAGTTATTTGCATGCGATAGGGCATGGGGAACGAAGGCTTCGGGTTGAAATACCCACAGCATTTCGTCCAGTTCGCGCGCTTGTGCCTCATTGTCTACCTGAATCAAAACGTCACAGCCTTGCTTGAGTAAGGCCTGTTGCACTAAGCGGCAGACAAACTGCAATCGCTGTTCAAGCTCGCTGCTGGCGAGTATGTAGAAGTTTACCTGGGTCATGCTTGGGCCTTTTCAAAGGCGCTGAACGGCTCGGCATCGTCCAGTAAGGTGTGTAAATGCTCGCAAGGCAGCGTTAAAAAAAGCTGCGCTTTGCTGGCGAAACAAGGGTCCAAGGTGGCTCTGATGGCGCCTTGAACGCGCGCTTTCCACTCGCTGCGAAAATATACGAACTTCTGGTTCAGGGCTCTGGGGTTACTTTTCATGCTGAGTGACGTCTAAAGCGGTGCAGCCAAACATCAATGCTGACGTCGAGATCGCCACTTTGGCAAATGGCGTCGCGGGCCTCGGCGCTGCAGCGCCAGTAATGTGGCGTCATCATGATCAAATCACCGATCAATGCCTGTGGCACGGTGGTTTGGTAGTGGATGCGCCGCTGGCTGTGCAGGTCGAAGTGTTCGGCCATGTGTGATTGTGGATCAAACCCCGATGCACGTACTTGCTCATATAAGCGTTGGCGCAGCTCAAGCAAGTGCTGCCCGCCTGTGCTTAAGATGATGACCTCGCCATCGGCCTTTAATGCTTGGGCAAATTGAGCGGGCATCAGGCGGGTAAATAAGCAGGTTATCATGTCCAGCTGGCCAGGCAGCAAGGGCAAGTGCGCGCCTGAGGCCACCAGCCAAGCAACATTGGGGTGGCGACGAGCGGCTGCTTTGACGGCGTCTTTGGAAATATCAATGCCGTAAACTTGCGCCCGTGGCAGTTGCTCAGCCATCGCTTGGGTGTAGTAGCCTTCACCGCAGCCAATGTCGGCAAGCTGATGAATGTCGCCCGATTGTGGTTTTTGCAGTTGTTGCGCCAGTTGCTCGGCAATTGGCTGATACAGGCCGCTGTCTAACAGGCGTCGCCTGGCCTTTACCATATCCGAGCTGTCGCCCGGCTGTTTGGAGCGCTTGTGCTGCACCGGCAGCAAGTGCAAATAGCCCTGTCGAGCACGATCAAAGCTGTGACCGCTGGCACAGGACCAATGCTGTTGGTCGTCGCTATGCAGTGCTTGCCCACAGTGTGGGCAGGCTAAAATCCAGTTGCTCATGAGGCCAGTAGCAGCTCCAAAATGCGCTCGTACATGGCGGTGAGGGTGTCCAGGTCTTCGGCTTTAACGCGCTCATTGACCTTATGAATGGTGTCGTTGCAAGGACCAAGCTCCAACACCTGAGCGCCTGTGGGCGCAATAAAGCGGCCATCTGAGGTGCCGCCGGCGGTTGAGAGCTCGGTGTCGTAACCACAGACTTCTTTGATGGCTTGCTGCGCGGCGTCTACCAGCGGGCCGTGGTCGGTTAAAAATGGCAAGCCATTCACGGTCCAGTCGAGGTCATATTGCAGGCCGTGCTTATCCAAAATGGCGTGGGTACGCTGCTTTAACTCGTCAGCGGTGACTTCGGTGGAGAAGCGAAAGTTAAACACCACTTCCAGCTCGCCAGGAATAACGTTGGTGGCGCCCGTACCAGAGTGAATGTTGGAGATCTGGAAGCTAGTAGCGGGGAAGAACGCGTTGCCTTCATCCCAGTGCTCATTGGCTAAGTCTGCCAGCGCCGGTGCCGCCTGATGAACTGGGTTGCGCGCTAAATGCGGGTAGGCAACATGGCCCTGAATGCCATGCACGCGCAGTACGCCGCCCAGTGAGCCGCGGCGGCCATTTTTAACCACGTCGCCCACTTTATTGGTGGATGATGGCTCGCCGACGATGCACATATCGATTTTTTCGTTACGCGCTTCGAGGGTTTCAACGACTTTGACGGTACCGTGTTTGGCTGGGCCTTCTTCATCGCTGGTGATTAAAAAGGCAATGGAGCCTTTATGGCCTGGGTGTTTGGCCACAAAGTTCTCGACGGCGACCACCATGGCTGCCAGTGAGCCTTTCATGTCGGCGGCACCGCGACCGCAGAGCATGCCGTTGTCGATTTGCGGCTCAAAAGGTGAATGCTGCCAATTGGCCTCCGGCCCAGTGGGTACCACGTCGGTGTGGCCGGCAAAGCAGACCAGTGGGCCGTCTTGGCCGCGCCGGGCCCAAAAATTATCGACTTCTTCAAAGCGCAGTGGTTCGCAGTCAAAGCCTGCTGCTTTGAGGCGCTGCATCATCAGTTCTTGGCAGCCGTCGTCTTCAGGGGTGACGGAGCGACGAGCCATCAGGTCAAAGGCCAATTCGAGAGTGGGAGTCATAGCGGTCCAGCTGGTTGTAAGGGGTAAATGACACAAGGTCGCGCATGATAGCACAGCCGCCGCAGTGCAGCTGCGTTGCCTTCCGCGATTGCGGTGGTACCATACGCCGCTTTCTCGCCCCCGGGCCCCGCAATAATTGAGTGAGCACCAAGATGACAGAGCCCCTGACACTGGAACAATTAAACACCGTGCTGCAGGAAGCCGATTTACTAAAAACCGAGCAGCAAGTAGAAGAGGCCCTGGATCGGCTAGCAGCAGACATCACCGCACGGCTGTCCGACAGCATGCCCGTGGTTTACGGCATTATGAATGGCGGTCTAGTTATGGCAGGGCAGTTGCTAACTAAGCTGCCGTTTCCGCTGGAGCAGGGCTATATGCATGCCACTCGCTATCGTGGTGAGACCCAGGGGCAGGCCGAGCTGCAATGGCAGGCGCCGCCTTCCATTCCAATGGAGGGCCGCACTGTGCTGATCCTTGATGATATCTTCGACGAAGGCAACACCTTGGCCGAAGTGGTTAAGGCGTGTCAGCAGCAAGGCGCCAAAGAGGTGTTAACGGCGGTGTTGGTCAACAAGGTACATGATCGCAAAAACACCGATCTGGTCATCGACTTTGTCGGTATGGATGTCGAAGACCGCTATGTGTTTGGCTGTGGTATGGATTACCGCGGCTACTGGCGCAACGCCCCAGGTATTTATGCCGTCAAAGGGCTGTAGCTCTGCTATCGTTTAGCGCCTGCTGCCAATAACCTAGCAGGCGCTGATTTCTTACATTCCTGCCAGAATTGTCCCCTCTCTATTTGCTGCGCGCATTCTCTAAGCGACTAAAGTACGTGCAAGCATGTGCTGTATTTATCGAGCTAGGTTGATGCTATGAAGGTGGAGTTCATAAACCCCTTTATTGAAACTATCACTAACATTCTCAATACCATGGCTAAAATGACCTGCGCCCATGGTCAGCCCTATCTTAAAGAGGATGCCTATCCGTTGGGCGAGGTTACCAGTGTGATTGCCTTGCAGGGTGATGCGGTCACTGGGTCTCTTGCCATCAGCTTTGCTTCATCGACCATTATTGGCATCACCAGTGCCATGCTGGGCGAGGAGGTCAATGAGTTGAACGACAGCTGTACCTCGCTGGCGGGAGAGTTGGCCAATATGCTCTCTGGCGGTGCGCGCAAGCTGCTGTGGGAGCGTGGCTTTAGCTTTGAAATGGCGACGCCGACCTTGCAGCAGGGGCCTAGCTTGATTGAACATGCGCAGCCTTGCCCTGTGGTGGTGATTCCTTTTGATAGTAAATATGGCGCCTTTTTTATCGAAGTGGCGCTGCAACCTAAACTGCAGCGCGCCAGTCTGCCAATCTGAGCCGGAACTATCCGTTGACCTGAACGTCTGCTAACTTCGCAGCACGTAAACAAGGGTAAAAAAAGTAGGGCAATAGCGTCAGGCTGCCTACCATAATCGCCTTAACTGATATCTCACCATACTAAGGATGTGCTATGTCTGGCTCATCATCGCCTATTTGGTTGCTGATTCTAGTCAGTGTGACACTGACCGGCTGCAGCAGCATGGAGCGTCCACCGCAAGCGCCTGGGCTTGAGAGTTCTGTGTTTCCATCTCAGGGTTATGTGGGAGAGTCTCGTTGGTGGCAGGCGCTGGATGATCCGGCCTTATTGTCTTGGGTCAAGCGTGCTTTACAACATAACCCCTCCCTGCAGGCGGCGCAGCAGCGCTACCAACAAGCTTTGGCATCGGCGCGCGCCTCAGGTGCCGGTCGTTATCCCAATGTCGAGGCGAATTTGGGGCGTTCACGCAACATTAAAGACGCTGGCAGCGAGCAAAGTGCCAGCAATGCGTGGAGTGCTGGCCTCAGTGGCAGCTACGAGCTGGATATTTGGGGGCGTGTCAACGCATTGGCCGAGCAAGGTCAATGGTCCCTATTGAGCCAGTCGGCACGTGCTCGCTTGCAAGCCAACAGCGTTGCCAGCGAAATTGCTTTGGCTTGGTATGGCTGGCAAATGGAAAGTGCGCGCTTGACCTTGCTGGTGGAGCAGCGCCAGCGCTTGTCGGAGGCTTTACAGGCCATCGAAGGGCGTTTTCGTCGCGGCCTGGTGTCCGTTGCCGACGTTTGGCAGCAGCAACAGCTGCTGGAAGCCAATCAGGCAGAGCAATCCGTGGCCGAGGCACAGCGCCAGTTGTATTGGCAAACACTGGTGCTATGGGTGGGCGGTGACACCCAGGGCTTGCCTAATGCCCAGACAGAGCTGCCGCAGCTGACGGCGTTGCCGCAGCAGGTCAGCAGTGAGGCCATCTTGCAGCGGCCTGATGTGGAAGCGGCTTGGTATCAGCTGCAAAGCGCCGATGCCGGCCTAGCGGCAGCGGTGGCCAGTCGCTACCCGCGCTTATCCATCAGTGCCAGTCTTACCTCGCAGACCAGCGACTTTGCCGATCTGTTTGACAACTGGTTAGCCAATTTAGCGGCTAATTTGGTGCTGCCGCTGATCGACGGCGGTCAGCGCCGTGCGGAAGTGGCGCGCAATCAGGCGGTGGTGCAAGAGCAATTAGCCAGCTATCGCCAAACTTGGCTGCAAGCGGCACGTGAAGTGCAGCAGGCCATGATCTTAGAGCGTCGTGCGCAACAGCAAGTCGCCAGTGTCGGTCGACAATTAGCGCTGGCGCGCAAAAACGAAGCCTTTCAGGCCAGTCGCTACCGCAAGGGCGTGGCCGATTTTTTAGTGCTACTAAACGCCCAGCAAGATGTTTTACAGCTCGAAAATCAACTGCTGCAGCTGCAGCTTCAGCAGCTGCAATACCGCATTAACTTTTATACCGCCGTCAGCCCCGGCGTGGCTGAGCATTTGGCAGAGGAGAAGCCGGCATGAAGCCGTCACTGAAATCGACCTTGAGTGTGGTGGGTGTTTTATTGGTGGGCGCCATCGTCAGCTATGGCATTGCCACCAGTGCGCC
This sequence comes from Bacterioplanes sanyensis, assembly GCF_014652515.1. Classification (GTDB taxonomy): domain Bacteria; phylum Pseudomonadota; class Gammaproteobacteria; order Pseudomonadales; family Oceanobacteraceae; genus Bacterioplanes; species Bacterioplanes sanyensis. Next base: position 495,975 of record NZ_BMYY01000001.1, read on the forward strand.
CAAGCCCGGTCGCAAGGCGCCAGACGAGCAGGCTCGCCTGGTTGATGCGGCCGAACTTAAAGCCGTGACTACCAGGCCAAAGTGGCGCTCCGGTGGCGTGGTACAGGCGGCGGAGCAGGCTACCTTGAGCCCTCAAGTCAGTGGCGCTGTGATCGCTTTGACGCCGCAATCTTTGCCCGGGCAGCGCGTAAAGAAAGGCGCTTTGCTGGCCAATATTGACTCCGCCGATTACGAGCTGCTGGTGCGCCAGCGTCAGGCGGCCTTGATTCAGGCTCAGGCCGATTTAGAAGTGGAACGCGGCGAGGCAGCGCTGGCGCGTGAGGAGTACCAGCTGTCGGCCCAGCAACTGTCGCCGCGTGAGCGCGCACTGGTATTACGTGAACCCCAGGTGGCTCGGGCTGAAGCGGCTGTGCGTAAGGCGCAGGCCGATTTGGAGCAAGCGCAATTGAATCTGGCCCGCACTGAAATTCGCATGCCCTTTGATGGCCAGATCATAAGCCGTCAAATCAGCACCGGCAGCCAGGTCAGCGCTGGCTCGGCCTTATTTGATGTGGTGCGCTCGGATGTGTTTTGGGTAGAAGTCAAAGTGCCGCGCCAGTTCTTGAGCTGGGTGGATGACACGCAAGCCGTCGAAGTGCGTCAGCCCAACTGGCCCCAGGGCCAAGTTCGACAGGCGCGCATTGTCAGTTTATTGCCGGCCGTGGATAGCGGTGATCGTCAAAGTCGCTTGCTGTTGGCGATCGATCAGCCGTTGGCCGCGCAGCCACAAGTGCTGGTGAATGATTATGTGGATGTGGTGCTGACAGGCAAGCCCATCGATAACGTTTACGAAGTGGCCGTGGGTCAGCTCAACGATGATGACAGCCTCTGGCTGATTCGCGCTGGTCAACTGCAGCGGCTGCAACCCGAGATTGTTTATCGCGGGCGTGAGCAGGTGTGGCTGCGCGGAGACATTGAGGCGGGCGATCAGTTGTTGCTTAGCCGTATTGATGCCGTGACAGAAGGCATGAAAGTGCGCACCACCGCGGATAACGGGTGAGTTCTATGAGTAACTACAAGCGCGGCCCAATCGCCTGGATGGCGCGTCACGGTGTGGCGCCGAACCTGCTGATGCTGTTTTTAATTGTCGGTGGCTTTGTTATGTCACTGACCATTCGCAAGGAGTTTATCCCGCCGTTTGAAGCCGACATGATCATCGTTAACGTCGGCTACCCAGGCGCTACGCCAGAGGAAATGGCCAACGGTGTCATTTTGCCGATTGAGAACGAGCTGTCGCAGCTCGATGGTTTTAAAGAAATACGCGCCGAGGCATCGCAAGGCTCGGCCCAGGTCAGGGTAGAGCTGGAAAACAGCACAGATAAACAACAGGCTTATCAAGACATTCAGCAGGCGGTAAATCGCATCAGCACCTTTCCTGCACAAATTGAGCGGCCGGTCGTCAGTATTGCCAGTCGCTCGATTGAAGTGATGGAACTGGCCATGTTTGGGCCGCTGGATATGTTTGCGTTAAAGCGCTTAGCCGAGCAGGTGCGTGAGGAGCTGTTGTCATCGCCGGATATCAGCAAGGTCGAGATTCTCGGTGTGCCAGATGAAGAAATTCATGTGGAGGTCACACAGCAAGATTTGCAGCGCTATGGCCTTACCATGCGCCAAATTGCGACCCAAATCGGAGACAATGCGCTTGAGCAAAGTGCCGGTGAGGTGAAATCTCCCGGCGGTGATATTTTGGTCACCCTTGATGATAAAGCTTATTGGGCCCGCGATTTTCGCCAGCTGCCGCTGGTCACGGACGCAGCGGGCGTACAATTGCGTTTGGGCGATGTGGCCAAAGTGCGCGAAGGCTTTGGCGACAGCAATCGTGAGGTGACATACAACGGTCAAACATCGCTGCGCTTCGATATTTATCGCGCTGAAAACCAAACGCCATTGACGGTGGTTGAGGCGGCTTACGGCAAATTAGAAAATATACGTGCCAACTTGCCGCCGGGCGTTGAACTGATCGTGACCGACGATGACGGTAAAACTTACCGTGAACGCGTCGGCTTGCTGCTAAAAAATGCGGCGATTGGTTTGATTTTGGTGCTGGTGCTGCTCAGTTTATTCCTCGAATATCGGCTGGCGTTTTGGGTCACCATGGGCATTCCCACCGCCTTTTTAGGTGCCTTATTACTGCTGCCAGTGGCGGATATTTCCATCAATATGATTTCGATGTTTGCCTTTATTGTGGCGCTGGGAATTGTCGTGGATGACGCCATTATTGCTGGCGAAAACATTTATGAGCATATGCAACGTGGCATGCCATTGATGGATGCGGCGGTGCATGGCGCGCGCGAGGTGGCGATGCCGCTGGCGTTTGCCATTTTAACCAATATCGCCGCGTTTTTACCCTTGTTGGCCTTGCCCGGGTTTATGGGCAAGTTGTTTATTGCCATTCCTGTGGTGGTGATTTGTTGCTTCCTAATTTCCTGGTTGGAAGCCTTATTTATTCTGCCAACTCACCTTGGCAACATGAAACAACAGCCGGCATCCAAGCTGGGCCGGCGGCTGGATGCGGCGCAAGAAAAAGTCGATCAGCGACTGCACAGATTTATTGAAAACACCTATAAGCCAGTATTGCAGCGCTGTTTGCGTGCGCCTGGCATGACCCTGGCCGTTGCGGTGACCATTGCGGCGATTGTGTTGGCGGTGCCGGCCAGTGGTCGCATGGGGTTCAGTATGTTCCCGCGGCTGGAGGGCGAGTTTGCCGTCGCCACCATTGAGTTATACCCCAATGCGCCGTTATCTCAGGCGCGTGAAATGCGCGAGCTGATGGAGCAACGGTTGCAGCAGGTGGTGGCTCCCATCGAGGCCGAAGGCAATACCCTAGTGCTCAGTGTTGAAGGGCAAATTCAGGGCTCGACCGTGGAAATTGAAGCCCGGCTGGTGGATTACGACGTGCGCCCCATCAGTGCGGCGGAGCTGGTCAAGCGCTGGCGTGAGGCGCTGGGCGAAATCGCCGGTATTCGCAGCCTGACCTTCGACTCTGAGCGCGGTGGCGGCCCTTCGGGGGGCGCTGGATTGACGGTTGAATTACGCGGCTCCAGCACCACAGAGTTGGCCGCTGCCAGCGCCGATTTGGCTAAGGCACTGTCCAGCATTGGCGGGGTGGCCGACGTTGCTAACAGTTTCACCAGCGGTACGCCGCAGTGGGATGTCACCCTCAATGCCATGGGGCGTGGTTTAGGTCTGAGCGCCGACGACGTTGCACAGCAGGTGCGGGCGGCCTTGTACGGTGCGCGCGCATTGCGCCAGCAGCGGGAAAGCAATGAAGTCACAGTGCTGGTGCGCTTGCCAGAACAAGAGCGCCGTTACAGTGCCGACATTGAGCAGCTGCAAATTCGCACACCGGCGGGTGGTTATGTGCCTCTGGTAGAAATTGCTGAGCTGCAAAAGAGCCGCTCGCCGGCCAGTATCAGTCGCCGCGATGGCCAGCAAATTGTGCGAGTGACCGCTGAAGTTGAGCCTAGGGAGCAAATTCCAGCCGTCATGGCGGTGTTGAATGACGACGTATTTATTGACCTGCGCTCTAAGTATCCGCGGGTGGATTTTGGTTTTCGTGGTCGCCAGGCCGATACCCAAGAGAGCAAGCAAAGCCTGCAGTTGTACGGCATGTTTTCGATGTTGCTGATTTATGTGCTGTTGGCGATTCCGTTTCGCAGCTACAGTCAGCCGCTGCTGATTATGATGGTGATTCCATTTGGCGCCGTGGGCGCCATGATGGGCCATTTAATGCTCGGCTATGGCCTGTCGATCATGAGCATCATGGGCATCGTGGCGCTGGCCGGTGTGGTGGTCAACGACAGTTTGATTTTGGTGAATTACGCCAATCAGCGTCGCCGCGAGGCCCAGTTAAGTGCCATGCAGGCGGTGATGGAAGCCGGTGTGCGCCGCTTTCGGCCGATCTTACTGACCACGTTAACCACATTTGGTGGCTTATCGCCCATGGTGTTTGAAACCTCGCGTCAGGCGCAGTTTATTACCCCGATGGCAGTATCTTTAGGCTTTGGCATTTTATTCACCACCTTTGTTTGCCTGCTGGTATTGCCAGCTTTGTACGTCATGCTGGATAACGTGCACCGTGCGATGGGCCGCACCAGCCAGGCAGTGGCGGATGCGTTAGAGTAACGCCATGGCGCTGTTAGTAGGTGTGGTTTCGCCCTGACTGTGATCAGCATCGCTCGATGTTTGTCGGGCGCTTCTATACAATCCCGCCGGCCAGGGTAGGCTGCTAATGATAAGGATGTTCTTTCCGTCCCTTTTCTTTTTGCTGCCTGCCCGTTAACCGTTGCCTAAGAAGGCATAACCGATAGGGAGCATCTTTGTGAGTGCAGTTAAATGGGTGGCTGTGGCCGGTGTGACGGCAGCAGCGGCATGGCCGTTTGCGGTGGGGCAGATCGCGCAGCATCGAGTTGAGAATATGGTTTCTCAGCTACAGAGTCAGGGCTTGGATGTAACGCTGCGTCAATACGAAGCGGGTTATTTATCATCGGCCTTTACCTTACATGCCGAGCCGCGCAGCTCGCAGGCTCATGCAGTGTTGGAAAAAGCTGGCTTGCCCATAAGCTGGACGATACATAATCAAATGCAGCATGGGGTACTAGGGGTCACTGTCGTTTCTGACGTTGAGCAGCTGCAACTACCGGTTACCATAACATCGCAGTTATCGCCGTTTGGTCAGCAAAGGGTTGATGTCGATATGGCGGAGTACAGTACCGTCATTGACACGACAGCCGTCGACTTCGCTGCTATGAACTTGCATGTGCAGGCCTCAGCGGATGGCCGCGTGCAGTACCAGTTTCACCTGCCGAGTGTGGTCATGACGGTGAACAACCAAGGCGAGCTAGGCTTGGGCGGCATTGCTAGCCAAGGCGACTATCAAATGCGTGATCACGTGTTGTTGGGTGGTCAGGGCCTCACCATCGCCGAAGTGATCGCCGATGGTGGGGAACAAGGTTTGGTCGCCGCTCAGGATATTGCGTTGTCCAATCGAGTAAGCCTAGATGAACAGTCGAACACCCTCGACAACCGCTCTACGCTGAGGGTGGGAGCGATCAGTCAAGATGGTAAGCATATCGGTGATATCAACCTGGTGGCAGCGTTAACGGGAATGGACTTCAACGCGTTCTCACGGCTGAACGCGGCGCTACAGCAAATGCAGGCGATAGGCCCAGAAGCGCAGCAAGATTTGATTGCAGCGGCTGGGGACTTGTTTGGCCAAGGTTTTCAGGTCGCTATTGAAACACTGGATATTGACCTGATGAACAATCGTTTGAATGGCGAATTACGGCTCGACATGCCCTCGGATGGTGTCAATATTTTGGAGGATGAACAGCAATATTTTAATGCTGTCACGGGTGAGATGAGGGCGGCGTTTGATGGTGAGCTGGCAGCCAGTCCGATGCTGCAGCCTGCACTCACGAATCTACAGCAATCACTGTTGATTCAACAGCGTGATGGGCGCTATGAGCTGGAGGTTTCTTTGCAGCAAGGCCAGCTGGAGTTTGCTGCAGGGGCACAAGCACCGGCGATGCAGGTGCTCATGCCAGTGTTGTTGGCAATGCCAGCATCACAATAAGTCGATAAACAAAAAGATGGCGTAGTAACACGCCATCTTTTTTACTGCATGCCGTGGCTACGGCGAATGTCGCGCAATGTGCCTTTGTTTTCTAAGGTGCGATACGCTTCTTGAATGCGCTTTAAAACGCGTGGGTCTGTGTCTGGGTTCATGCCCAAGTATAGATCCATAGTTTCAAACTCAAGCACCGGCTTCAGACCGACGATATCAAAGGCATCAGCGGCGACATAAGGTCCGGCCAGGCGGTCAGAAATCCACAGATCAATCTGACCAAGTTCTAATCGGCGCGGATTGAAGCGATCGTTGCTGATGGCCGAGATGTTCAGTCCCATGTCCTGCAGCTTCACTGTCATAGCGTCGCCATCGTAGCCGCCAATGGTATAGGGCTTGGCGTCTTCTAAGTTATTTAGCGTAATGCTTGAATTAGAGGCAGCAAACAGCGTCCAGCGCAACGACGTCAACGGTCCAACCATGATGAACTGCTTATCACGCTCGGCGTTACGTGCCATGCAAAACAAACCATGGTTGGGCTTCTGCGTTGCCCGATTGAGGCCGGCTGACCAATTGCGTAGACGCATGTCATAGTCGACATTGGCCTCGCGCATGATGCTTTGTACCAAGTTGGTGCAAAGACCCATGATGTCATCTTCGCTGTGAGCGAAAGGTTCAGCATTGGAGGTCATGTTGTACGGAGGAAACTGCTCCGTAAATAGGTGCACCTTGGGTAGGTCATTAGCCAGCGCTGGCTGCATGATAAATGCCAGTGCCAAGCTGGCAAGAAAACGACGGGTCAGGTTCATAAACACTCTCTCGGGTTTGGAATCCATAATAGTGTAGAAAAGTCACAGACTTTTGCTGGGGCGCAAGTCACGATTCCTTACTTCAGCAGTTGCGCGACAATAATGACCACGCCGCATGCTGCCACCAGAGCCAGTGCTATGCCTCCTCCTATGACTTGATAGTCAGCATCTGGATGACGCCGACGGCTTTGAAAAACCATGGCGGCAGGCAGCCACAGCGCCAGCACCGCCAGTGCAATGGCGGCATAGCCCAGTGCGGCAATAAATCCCTCAGGGTAATAGAGGGCGAACAGCAGCGGTGGGATAAAGGTAATCAGACCAACGCCGATGCGGCCGCCGCGCTTATTGTTGGCGTTAAAGGTATCGGCCAGAAAATCAAACAGTCCAAGACTTACCCCTAAAAAAGACGTAGCCAGTGCTAGATCGGCAAACCAAGAGACGCCGCTGGCGACCATAGGCTGAGCAATGACATCGCGAATGGCTTGCATAAAATCGGGTAAGGAGCCGCTGCGCTGCAGTTCATCCGCGCCTAGGCTACCAAAGCTGGCCAGCTGCCACAGTAGGTACACCAGCAAGGGCAAGCTCGAGCCCCACAACAAGGCGCGGCGTACACTGGCGATATCCAAATCGAGATAGCGCACGATCGAGGGTATGCTGCTGTGAAAACCAAAGGAGGTAAATACCACGGGTATGGCGGCCAGCAATAACCCTTGTTGCAGTGGCATGTCGACGAGGTGGCCAGCGCTGATGTGGGGAGTAATTAAAACCAGTGATGTTACTAAAGCAACGATCTTCAAGGTGAACAAGCCGCGGTTAATGATGTCGACTTGGCGCGTCCCAAGTATCACCACCACAGCTACCAGTAGAGTAAACAAAACGATGCCACTGCCGCTTGGGGTTTGTGGCCAATATTGCTGCAGGCTGTGCTGCATCTGACCGCCGCCACCGGAAATGTAGGCCGCGCATAAGCTGTAGAGTAAAAATAGAATGGCAGCCGAAGCCAGCCACTGACCATGGCGGCCGAGAAACTGATGCGCCAAACGGTTGAGGGTGGCATCGGCATCGGCATGTTGATGCAGCTCCAGCATCAGTAGAGCGGTGTAGGCCATCAATGCCCACATCACGATTAAAAGAAGGCTGGCATTGACAATGCCTAAGCCAGCGGAGGCCAAGGGAAGGGCTAGCATGCCGGCGCCAATGGTGGTGCCGGCAATAATCAAGGCGCTACCAAACACGCGACCGCGTTGCGGCTGTGCACTCATAGGGTGAACTCTGACAAAAGCGCGAAATAGTAATGATGCGTCGCCACCTTGTCACCTGCCATTAGTCGGCTGTTATAAGTTACGGCGGCGTGGGAATGCAGCAACGGCCTCGGACAGTGACCGTTGCGGTATGGTTTGCATCACAGTTCACCTTGTTGAATACCAATCACGTTGTTATACGGTTTTGTATGAGGGACATAAATTATCATGCTGCAGTTTATCCGTGTGGGCTAGAGCGTAGTTGCCGGTGTTGCTAGCTTGCTTGCGGTGAAGCGATCAAAAGTTACCCCAAGCCGGATCGGGCTTGGCCAACAATGCAGAGGTTATTCATTGTATGTTTGAGTTGTGGCCAGATCCTGTCTTGCTCGGAGTTGCTGCAGTTGGCGTGCTACTGACGGGGGTTGCCAAATCTGGCTTTGCCGGCGGAATCGGTGTTGTGGCGGTGCCCATGATGGCGCCTTTTATCGGTGGTGATGCGGCCATTGGCTTGTTGCTACCTGTGTTGCTGTTGATGGATGGGCAAACGGTGTGGGCGTTTCGACGACAGTTGCGCTGGTCTTTGATTCGGCCATTGGTGCCAGGCATTGTTGTCGGTACCGCGTGTGGCACCTGGCTGCTGGGGAAAACCGATGAGCACAGTATCCAGTTGCTGATTGGCTTGATGGGCTTTTGGGTGTTGTTGCAGCGCTTTGCTCCCACACTGCAGCGTACGATCGCTGCCATGGCGGGGTCGTTACAAGCCCACGTCAACGGTGGCTTGGCTGGCTTGGGAAGTACGCTAGCGCATGCAGGGGCTGCGCCCTTGCAAGCGCATTTTCTGCTTCAGCGCTTGCCCAATGAATCGTTTCTGGCGCAGGTCGCTGCCACCATTGGCTTGATGAATGTGTTGAAACTGTTGCCCTATGGCGCATTGGGGCTGCTCAACGTCAGCTTTACGGGCTTGTCGTTGATATTGATTCCCGTGGCTTGGGCTGGCGTGCTGCTAGGGCGCTGGCTGTCACTGCGACTGGCTCACGCGGTGTTTTTTCGCATCATGATGGTCATGCTGGCGCTGAACTCGACCTGGCTGGTGTGGCAAGGGCTCAGCGTCAGCTAACGCTCAGTTGGCCGCAATCAGTGCTTCGAGCTCTTCAAAATGCTCAACAATGCGATCGTTATAGCTCACCACCAAAAACGGCACAGTATTTTCGTTGTAGTTGCGGACCGAGCGTTCCATAAATTGCCATTTGGCGGCAATGTCTTCCATGATTCTGCGGGCTTTGTCGCTGCGAATAAGGCTGTCTAGCTGGTTCAGTTGCGCCTGAAACTCTTCTGCCATGTCCTCTAAGCTGCGGCCTTGGTAACCCATAAACACTTGCCCTAGGTTGGTGGTGCCGCGGGCAGAGTACTGGGAGGTGATTTCTTCCATTAGCAATGCCAAGTCACGGCTTTTTTGCACCAATAGACTGGGCTCGATGCCGCTGTTGTCACGCAGTTTGGCGTAGGCTCCGGAAGCTTGCTCAACGATGGCCACATTCAGTTTGCCCATCTCATCCACTAGCCGCACATTGGGGTAGCCTCGTGTGTGCATGTCGCTGCGATTTTCATCCATTAAGCGGCTGAAGTCTTTCCATTCCTGTTCAATTTGCTCCAGCTCAGCCTGAATGCCATTAGCGCTGGCTAAGCGTTTAGCACTTGTTAAAGCCTGGTCGAAACGTTCCATGCTTTTGCCGATGCGTCGGTCATATTTACTGTCGGCATCAAGGCCAGAGAACATATAAAAGTTGGTGACGGCATTGGTGGAGGCCAGCCGCATATGTTGCAAATCGAGCATCAGTTGCTGGGGCGTTGCGAATGCTGAGCTGGTAACAGCAGACAGAAGTAATGCGAACAGACAGTGCGTTAGTGACTTCATGGCAATTCTTCTTGTTGTTTTTGTTATGTCTGCCGAGTGTATGGCATCCAGCTCCTATTGCCCTATGGCCAATTACAAACAGTAACAAAAAAGTACGACCTCATTGTCAGAGTGCGATCGGGTTAGCAGACAGTTAATGCAGTGACGCTTCCTTGCAAAATGACAAAGCCACGACGGGTGCTGTCTGCGCACTATTACAGACATCGGCATTAGAAACCCTTAGCGGGTTGTCTATTGACATTATCGACGCTTTCACCGATTGTGTGCCACTCAGTTTCAAACGCTCGTATGAATTGTTCGATTTGTGGGCAAGAGTGTTGTTTTAACGGGGCTGCCAAGCTGGCTAAGCACCCAGGCAGAATGCTGGTGCAGTGTGAGTAGGCATCAGTCAAAAGCTAACCACCATGTGGAGAACAGTTGATGATTTACGAAGGTAAAGCCATCACGGTAAATCTGATCGAAGGCGGCATCGCCGAATTGAAATTCGATCTGCAAGGCGACTCAGTCAACAAGTTTAACCGCGTTACGCTGGAAGACTTGAAAGCCGCTGTTGAAGCGATTCAGGGCAACAGCGATGTTAAGGGCGTACTGGTCACTTCTGGCAAAGACGTTTTTATCGTGGGCGCAGATATCACTGAGTTTGGTGATGCATTCAAGAATAGCGAAGAAGACATCGCTGCTTGGGTGGCGGAGGCCAACGTTGTCTTCAACGCCATCGAAGATTTGAACGTACCGACACTGACCGCGATCAACGGCATCGCTCTGGGTGGTGGTTTCGAAATGTGCTTGTCGACGGACCTGCGCGTCATGTCTGACAAAGCTAAAGTCGGCTTGCCAGAAGTCAAACTGGGCTTGATGCCTGGCTTTGGCGGTACCGTGCGTTTGCCACGCGTCATTGGTGCAGATAACGCCATCGAGTGGATCTGCATGGGCGCCGAGCACAAGCCTGAAAAAGCACTGAAAGACGGTGCCGTTGATGCCGTCGTCGCTGCCGATAAACTGCGCGAGCAGTCGATTGCTATGTTGCAATCTGCCATCAGTGGCGAGATCAACTGGCAGGCGCGTCGTGAAGAAAAAACCGCCAAGCTGAAGCTCAACGCGATGGAGCAAATGATGGTGTTCGAAACCGCGAAAGGTTTCGTTGCCGGTCAGACTAAAGGGCATTATCCAGCGCCGATTCAAGCCATTAAGAGCATGCAAAAAGCAGCAAACTTTGCTCGCGACAAAGCTCTGGATGTTGAAGCTAAAGGCTTTGCCAAGCTGGCCAAAACCTCTGAAAGCAACGCCTTGATTGGTTTGTTCAACAACGATCAGTTGTTGAAGAAAAAAGCCAAGGAGTACGACAAGCAAGCCAAAGATACCAACAAAGCGGCGGTATTGGGCGCTGGCATCATGGGCGGTGGTATTGCCTACCAGTCCGCGCTGAAAGGCACGCCGATCATGATGAAAGACATCAATGAAGCCGGCATTCAGCTGGGTCTGGATGAAGCCAACAAGCTGTTGTCTAAGCGCGTTGAAAAGAAAAAAATGAAGCCAGCACAAATGGGTGAAGCGTTGAACCGCATTCGTCCAACCTTGAGCTATGGCGACTTTGGGGATGTCGATACCGTGGTTGAAGCCGTGGTTGAAAACCCGAAAGTGAAAAAAATGGTGCTGGCCGAGCTGGAAGACCAGGTGCGTGAAGACACCATCATTACCTCTAACACCTCGACCATCTCCATCGACCTGCTGGCGGAAGATCTGAAGCGTCCAGAAAACTTCTTGGGCATGCACTTCTTTAACCCAGTGCACATGATGCCGCTGGTGGAAGTGATCCGTGGTAAGAAGACCTCTGAAGAAGCGGTCGCTACCGTGGTGTCTTACGCCAAGAAAATGGGCAAAACGCCAATCGTCGTTAACGACTGCCCAGGCTTTTTGGTGAACCGCGTCTTGTTCCCTTATTTTGCTGGCTTTGCTGGTCTGGTCAATCACGGTGCTGACTTCCAGAAAGTCGACAAAGTGATGGAGAAGTTTGGCTTCCCAATGGGGCCTGCCTACTTGCTGGACGTGGTTGGCATCGACACCGGTCACCACGCCAACGAAGTGATGGCGGAAGGGTTCCCAGATCGCATGAAGGCTGACTTCAAGACCGCCATGGACGTGATGTACGAATTAGAGCGTTACGGTCAGAAGAACAGCAAAGGTTTCTACGTGTATGAAACCGACAAAAAAGGTAAGCCGAAGAAAGTCGTCGATGAGGCGGTTTACGATCTGCTGAAGCCAATCGTGGCAGAAACCCGCGAGTTCACCGACGAAGAAATCATCGAACGCATGATGATTCCAATGTGCATCGAAGTGGCGCGCTGCCTTGAAGAGGGCATCGTTGATACACCCAACGAAGCCGATATGGGCCTGATCTTTGGTATTGGTTTCCCTCCATTCCGTGGCGGTGCTTGCCGTTATATGGATGAAGTTGGCATGGCGAAATTTGTTGAGATTTGCGACAAGTACGCTGAGCTGGGCAACCTGTACAAACCAACCGATCGCATGCGTGAAATGGCAGCGAACGGCGAAAGCTACTTCGGTTAATAGGCGCACTAGGAGATTTTCACTATGTCTTACAATCCAAAAGACGTTGTTGTTGTGGATGCAGTGCGCTCACCAATGGGTCGTTCCAAAGGTGGCGTATTCCGCAATGTTCGTGCAGAGACCATTTCTGCCAACCTGATCAACGCGCTGTTTGAGCGCAACCCAGACGTTAACCCAGCGCTGGTCGAAGATATTATCTGGGGCTGTGTGAACCAGACCTTAGAGCAAGGCTTTAACGTCGCACGTCAAATCGGTCTGATGACCGTGGTGCCAAAAGAAGCCGGCGCTTTGACGGTTAACCGTCTGTGTGGTTCTGCGATGTCAGCGATTCACACCGCAGCCCAAGCCATTCAAACCGGTAACGGTGATGTGTTTGTGGTCGGTGGTGTTGAGCACATGGGCCACGTCAACATGCAACATGGCTTTGACCACAACCCAGAAGCCTCTAAGTATTCTGCCAAAGCGTCCAACATGATGGGCCTAACGGCAGAAATGCTGGGTAAGATGCACGGCATCACGCGTGAGCAAATGGACCAGTTCGCTGCACGCTCTCACCGTCGTGCGCACCAGGCGACTCTGGATGGCAAGTTCAAGAACGAGATCGTGCCTATGTACGGCCACGATGCGGATGGTAAAGAGATTCTGGTGACGGAAGACGAAACCATTCGTCCAGAAACCACAGTTGAGAGCTTGAGCAACCTGCGCCCAGCGTTTGACCCTAAGAACGGCACCGTGACGGCAGGTACCTCTTCTCAGATCACCGACGGTGGTTCTGCCATGTTGCTGATGAGCTACGAAAAAGCTCAAGAGCTGGGTCTGAAGCCGCGCGCTCGTATCTTGGGCATGGCCGTTGCTGGTGTTGATGCCGCCATCATGGGTTATGGCCCTGTGCCGGCGACCAAAAAAGCACTGAAGCGTGCTGGCTTGGAAACCACCGACATCGATTACTGGGAGCTGAACGAAGCGTTTGCTGCTCAGTCTCTGCCATGTGTTAAAGATCTGAAGCTGAAAGACATTGCCGAAGATCGCGTCAACATTCATGGTGGTGCGATTGCGCTGGGTCACCCGCTGGGTTGCTCTGGTGCACGTATCTCGACCACGCTGATCAACGTTCTGGAGCAACAGGACGCGAAATACGGCGTATCGACCATGTGTATTGGTCTGGGTCAGGGCATTGCGACCGTTTGGGAACGCATGTAACCCGAACTGCCCGGAAGACAAAAGCCCGGCATTGCCGGGCTTTTTTGTGTGTGCTCGGGTCATGGAGTATGACGACCTGTGGCGAATGGGTAATAAGCCCGCACGCGATAATGTTTCTTTGTTAATCGCTAAATTCCGTTTTTTGTCCGTCTTGTGGTGCTATGGTTTTGTTTTGTGGCCGCACTTCAAGTACGTACAGTGGCTGTATGTGGGTGTTTTGGCATTCGGTTTAGCGGTGTTGATGACGACAATCTGTTGTGAGTGGCCGAATTTTATACGGCGGCGACCAGGTGCTTTGCTGGACCTGATATTCGTTTGCTGGTTTAGTCTGCGCCAGTCATAACAACGATAAGAGCAAGAGTATGATTAAAGGTGCAATGCTGCAGCAGCAGCCAGAGCTGGGTTCTATTCGTAATACCCTGTGGTTTTTACTGCCATCGCTATGCGGGATCTTTCTGTTTATGATGCCGTATCCGACGGAAGGCGGCTTTACCATACCGGTTGCCATTCTGGCATCACAGTTCAAAACATTATTAGCACCGGTGATGGCCGAGTTGTTGTTGGGTTTGGTGTGCTTATCGGCGCTGGCGACGGCCGTGTTTCGCTGGTTGATGCCAACAACGGCGTTGCCGACGTTTTGGAACGATTTGCTACGGCCGACGCACTTTTGGAGCGCGGTACGAGTCGTGGGGGCGGCATTGGTGGCTCTGGTGTATTTCCAAGTGGGTGCCGAGGCCATTTATTCTTCCAATACTGGCGGACTGCTGTTTAACGACTTAATGCCCTCGCTGCTGGCGGTGTTTGTATTTGCTGGCTTATTCCTGCCGCTGTTGCTGAACTTTGGCTTGTTGGAGCTGATGAGCACCTTGCTCACTCCTATTATGCGTCCGGTATTTCGTTTGCCTGGTCGCAGCGCCATTGACTGTGGAGCTTCTTGGTTAGGTGATGGCAGCGTTGGCATCTTAATGACCAGCCGCCAATATGATCAGGGTTTTTATACTCAGAGAGAAGCCGCCATTATTGGTACTTCTTTTTCTTTGGTATCCATCTCGTTTACCTTGGTGGTATTGGCGCAGGTAAAGCTTGAGCATTTGATTTTTCCCTTTTATGCCACCATTTGCGTAGCCGGCATCGTCGCGGCCATTGTAATGGCACGCATTCCACCGTTATCGCGCAAACCCGATAACTTAGTGGATGGCAGTAAAGCACCGGCCAATCGAGATGATATTCCCAGTGATGAAAGCTCGCTAAGCTATGGTATCGCTCACGCTTTGCAAAAAGTAAATGATATGGACAGCCCAGCTCAGCAAATTAAGCAGGGCTTACATAATGCTTTGGAAATGGTGTTGGGCTTGCTTCCAGTCGTCATGGCGCTGGGAACGGCCGCCTTGATTGTGGCGGAATACACACCGTTATTTAACTGGTTGGGTAAGCCCTTTATTCCGATGTTGGAGTTGTTAAATGTACCGCAAGCCGTCGAGGCTTCGCGTACCATTTTAGTAGGCTTTGCTGATATGTTTTTGCCGGCCATCTTGGCCGCTGATATTGATAGCGAAAAAACCCGCTTTATTATCGCAGCCTTGTCAGTGACGCAGCTTATTTATATGTCAGAAGTAGGGGCCCTGCTGTTGGGCAGTCGTATCCCGGTTAACTTCATTGAAATGGTCATTATCTTTTTGCTACGGACCTTGATCACACTGCCTGTGATTGCCTTAATGGCGCATTGGTTGCTCTAAGTTGATGTGAGTCGCTGCAATATAAAAAAGCCCCGCATTTGCGGGGCTTTTTTATGCATGGCCTGCTAGCGCAACGCTATTCCTACGCTGAGTTGTTCAAACCAGTTAAAAAACTCATCGACGTGTGCTTGCTTAAACAGTCGTCCGTGTTGCGGCGCCATGATGTCGATGTCCAGTTGGCGCACGCGTCTAAGCCAATGATCTTTGGCCTCATTGGATGGCATCCAGCGCTGGTGAAAGGTCTTCATGTGAGCGCTGTGCTGGCTCATGTTTTCCACCCAAAGTGGTGGCTCGCCAGGTTCCAGTGCGGCACCCACATCGCCACTCATGAGGATTTTGGCTTTCGGATCATACACGTGAAAGTTACCAGAAGAGTGTAGGTAATGAGCGGGTACAAATTGCAGTTGAATGCGGCCTACCGTCAGATTTAAGCCCTCGTCTGGAATGGCACAATAACGAATGCGCTCCATGCCAAAGTGGCGAATAAACCCTTCCCACAGCCAAGGTGAATACAAGCTGGCATTGGGCAGCGCCTGGTCCCATAGCCCGAGGGACGAGATAATGTCTGGGTCTTGGTGGGAGGCAAACAAATAGCGAATCTGATCGGCTGGCACGTATTTCAATACCGCCGATAGCATGGGAGCAAACAACTCAATGCCGCCTGGGTCGAGCAAAATAGCCTCTTCACCGCTAATCACCAAATATTGATTGGTGTCGATAATGCCTTCGGCTTTATCTGGGTCGCGCCCAAACATGATCCAACGATGGTCGCCTTGCTCGTAAATGGTGGTGGCTAACATAAGGTTTCCCTATCCCTCTATTTATATTTGGCGCTGGCTTAATAGTTGTCTGGCTTGCTGTAAGTGCGCACGAATCTGATTGGCGGTGGCGTTAATGTTTTCGGCAATCACCTCTAGTTGACCGCGAAACTCACCGGCCGAGGCCGCTTCAACCTTACTGGAGGTGGCAATCAGGTTAGCGGTGCGAATGTGTTTCTCACTTTCATCCAACTCTTGCTCTAATAATCGTAGGCCGCGCCTGAGCCGCTCGGATAACTCATCGCTGCGCAGCCGACATTGACGCTGGCTATGCGCCAGTGATGCACGGTGCTCGCTATTTTCCGCCATTACCCAGTCGAAGCGACCGTCGGCCATGTTGCCGCGCCACAGTGCGACCGCATGTTGCGATACCTGCTCTGAGAGCTGGTTGATGTATTGGGATTGGCGAATGATGTCGCTGGCCAGCTCATCAATGAACTGGGTGATGGCCCTAAAGCCCACGGTTTTTGAGCCTGCTCGCACTGCCAAGGCTCGGGCGTTTTTGGCGGTCAGCGCTAGGCCGCGAGCGTGGTGCTGGGCTTGATGGAGCTGGGCGGCAATGCTGGCGGCGGTAACAAAGATCGGTGTGCTCATGCGATTTCCTTGACGCTTCCAACGCAGTATAGAGGTCATGGCGCATTGCGCCTGTCTGGGTTGCTACCGACCTCCATACCGGCAGCATGGGTGCGCAGCCAGCCACGCACGCGGCGTAAAATGACACTGGTGGCAGCGTCATCGGTGGCGCGCGCTGGCAACTCGATTTGTTGGTATTGCTGGCGTTGTCGCCGCCGCATGGCGCCGGCTCGTCGTGCTTCTTCGTGTGCGTTTACCTGGCGCAGATCGGTCAGCAGGTCGAGTACAGCAATGTCCAGCTGCTGCAACTGATCGCTCAAAGGAATCTGGCTGTAAGGGTCTTGCTGCGGATCGATCAACACCAAGGTATGCCCAGGTTCTCGCGCTCGTGGGGTGTCTTCTTCGTTGTTGTTGTCGGTCTCGTCCGTCGGCGGTGCTGCCAGCATAAAATCGGCCGCCCAGCTGGCGCTGATGCCATTGGCCAGAATCACCAAATTGTATTGGCCACGTTGATTGAGATAGCTGACGGCGGCTTCGATGCGGGCTCTAACTTGCTGACGATAGCGCTCATCCATTGTGGTCTCTGGCGCTGTGCTTGCCGGGCTTTCCTCCGCAGCTACTGGTAGATCCGGTAAGCGCTCTAACGGCGGCAAATCCGGCTCATTGTTGTTATCGCTCTCTGCTGTGCCTGAGACGCTGATGCCGTTACTGTCCAGTGGCTCATCGGCGGCTGTCGGCGCTTCCTCTTCGGCCGAGGCATCGGTACCCTGCTGTTCTGGCTCGGCTTTGGGCTCGCTTGCTGTCGTGGTGGAAGTGGCCACTTCATTGGCGCTGGGCAACGGGGCGGCGGGTGGCTCCGGCAGCTCAATGGCGAGGGTGGTCCAGCCATAGCGGGGAAGATACTCTCGCAGAGGCGCGACCAAAGCAGGCCAGTGACCGTGTTGACCATGGTCATGCAGCAATACAACGCCGCCTTGTGGGCGGCCGCGGCTTTCCGGCAAATACAGGCCGCTGAACGCTTCGGTATTTGCCACCAACTCGACGATTTCATAGCCCCGCCCCAGACGCTCAAGGTGATCGATGACGGCTTGATGGCGCTGCTGCTGGGTGTCGGGCGCAACGCGTGATGGCGCTGTTGGTGTAGCGGGTGATGGTGTATCGGGCTCTAATTCTGCCTGCGTTGTTGTCTCTGTTTCTGGCGTGTCATCTTCGGCCATAGCTGGGCACATGAAGGCGAGCAAAATGAGCAAAAGAAATGGGCGAACGTGCATGATAAAAAGCCCTGTCTGTGTGGTTCGTGCCAGTGCTCAGTTATGCAAAGCGCGGGCCGGATGAAAAGCACGGCCAGCCTGAGTACAATGCCGGCTGATTTCGACTACCGGACATGCCCGATGAAGCAACCTTTGATCGCTCCTTCTATTTTATCCGCCGACTTCGCCCGTTTAGGCGAAGAAGTCGACCAGGTACTGGCCGCTGGCGCAGACGTGGTGCACTTTGATGTGATGGACAATCACTACGTGCCCAATCTGACCATCGGCCCTATGGTGTGCAAAGCGCTGCGCAACCATGGTGTCACGGCGCCCATCGATGTACACCTGATGGTCAGCCCGGTCGATCGCATGATCGGCGATTTTGCCGAAGCCGGTGCCAGCTACATTACCTTTCACCCAGAAGCCTCTGAGCACATTGATCGCAGCTTGCAGCTGATTCGTGATGCGGGCTGCAAAGCAGGCCTGGTGTTTAACCCGGCGACGCCACTGCATTACCTGGATTACGTGATGGATAAGCTCGACGTGATTTTGCTGATGTCAGTTAACCCAGGCTTTGGCGGTCAGTCATTTATTCCCGCGACACTGGAAAAACTGCGCCAAGCGCGCCAGCGCATTGATGCCAGTGGTTATGACATTCGCTTGGAAATCGACGGCGGTGTCAAGGTCGATAACATCGGTGAAATCGCCGCGGCCGGCGCCGATATGTTTGTTGCTGGCTCGGCCATTTTTAACGCCCCGGATTACTCTGAAATTATTAGCCAAATGCGCGACGAAATCGCTGCCCATGGCTGAGTGGCACAGCGCTGTTGGCGAACGCTTTACCCCTCAGGCAGTGCTGTTTGACCTCGACGGCACCTTAATCGATAGCGTGCCGGATTTAACCCAGGCCATTGACGCCATGTTGCAGCACCTGGGCAATGCCGCGGCAGGTGAGGAAAAGGTCAGCCATTGGGTCGGCAATGGCGCCGATGCTTTGGTGCGCCGGGCGCTGTGTGATGGCGATGAAAACGCCGCCATGGCACTGACGCCCGAGCAGGTTGAAGGGCCAAGGGCCTTGTTTGATCAGGCGTACTTGCAAACACTGCAGCACGCCAGCGGTGTTTATCCCGGTGTGGAGGACTGTTTGCAGGCGCTGCCTGTGCCGATGGCGTTGGTGACCAATAAGCCGCGCTGTTTTACTGAGCCGTTGCTGGAGTCGCTGGGGTGGTCGTCGCGTTTTGCGGTGGTTGTCTGTGGTGATGATTTGGCTGAGAAAAAACCACACCCGGCGCAGCTTTGGGCCGCTTGCGAGTGCTTAGGAGTGGCGCCGGAGCAAGCGCTGATGGTGGGCGATTCGCGCAATGACATACAAGCGGCCAAAGCCGCCGGCATGGCCTGCGCCGCGGTGAGCTATGGCTACAACCACGGCGAAGACATTGCCATCAGTGAGCCAGACTGGCTGCTGGATGACTTGCGCCAATTATGCTTCTAGCCTCCTAGGTTTACCGCTTATAGCGGCAGTAGCTGCCCCTGGGTTTGCAGCTGCTGTTGCTCGCGCTCATGCCAACGCTGGGCGCGCTCTTCTCCTAGCCATTGTTGGCGCAATTGATAGCGTCGCTGTAAGGCTTGCTCTGGGCTCATTTGCGAATGTTCGCCGAGGGCGATCAAGCGATTGACGTGATCGCGCGGCTCGACATAAGGCGGCTGGCCGAAGCGCTGCTGGTAAGCCTCGATCTGGCTCTGATACCAAGCCAAGCGTTCATCCGGGCTAGCGCCGCTGGTTTCGATAAACAGTTCCGTACGGTGCTCAAAACGTAGGCGCTCGCGCTGAGGCGCGAACACGGTTTGGCTGAGCTGTTGGCCATAGACGGCATCCTGTTGTTGCCAAAACGCCTCAAAAAAGGCCAGCGGCGTTTCAAATTCCGTTACCGGATAATCGTGAGTAAACTGCTGAAAATCCAGCTCACTGTGGTAGCGCATAAGTGTTTCTGCTTGCGCTTCCGTCAGTTGCCACTGTTGCTGCAGCTGCGCACTAAGCCGTTGGCGACAGTCGGGCAGCTTGTGTTGCAGTGAGTCCTTGTGGAGTGAGCCGCTGTGCTGCTGTCTGGCTTCACAGTCCCGCTGCAAACGCTGCAGTGCTTTAGCCGGTGTCACCAACCATTCGGATTGCTGCCAAATCAGTTGCTGCAATTGTTGTTGCAGGCGCTGCTGGCTGGCAGCCAAGGCACCCGCGCGCAGCAAGTCATCGGCGTTGCCGGGTACCTTTGCATCGCTGTGCTGCGCTGCGGCCAGAGGCGTTTTCTCGCCGCTGGCTGAATAGATCAGCTGGGGGGCCTGCCATAGCCCCACAGCGATGATGGCGAGCAGCGCCAGTGGCCAAAGCCTTAGTGACACCAGTTAACCTCCGTCAGACTGCCGTAATGATCACTGTGAGTGTAATAGGCAAGATAGCGTTGACCATCTTGGCCGCGCCATTCGGGTGCCCACACGCTGGTATTGACGCCATCGACACAGCCCTGCGGGCCATTGAGCACCAGGCTGTAGTCAAACCAGGCGTAATCTTTTTCGGCCAGACCATTGGGGCCTGTGTCTTCGCAGCAATCATCTTTGGGCCAATAGGTGTAGCGTAGGCCGTCGCGCACTTGCGTCGCCTGTTGGCGAATCAGGCCCAATTGCTGCCACTGTGGGTGCTGGGTAACGTCGGCAATGGCGCCGCTGTTTTGCAAGTCGGTATTAAAGTCGCCGCCGAACACGATGGCGGCTGGCGGGTATTGCGCTTGATGTTGCTCAACACGCTGACGAATCCACTGAATGGCCTCGCTCATTTGCAGGCGCCGAGCATGGTCATCGCTGCTGTTGCCGCCCAGATGTTGCTCGCTGCCGTACACCAAGTGGGTGTTGAATACGTACACATAGCGGCCGTCTTTTTCGATGATGGCGCCAATGATGCCTTTGCCTTTAACGCTGTCGATACCACTGCTGGCTTGGTATTTGTGATAACCCAACTCTTTGATAAAGCCGTGCTGAGAGAAAATCATCAGCCCAGAGCAGTCGCCTTCGATGTCGCTGCCGTTGCAGTAATTATCACCACCGCCATAGCTGACGCTAAAGCCGCGGGCGGCGAAGTCATCCACTGGGCCGTCTTCGTACATGTCGTCGTAGTCCCAGGCTTCCTGAATCAGAACGACATCGGCGCAGGCAGTGACTTCGCCGAGTGACTGTTCCATTTCATCGCCAAAGTCGTAAACAAAGCCGACGTTATGAAAAATGTTGTAGGTCACGCTGGTAAAGTCAGCGTCGCTTGTGCAGCTGGGGTTGGTGACCCAGGTGGTGGTGAATTGAGTATCAAAGTACTCCAACTCCGACACCTCGTTGTACCAAGCGATGGGGTGAGTGGAGTAGTAGCTGTCCATGGCCGGAGTGTCTGAGCTGGCGTAGGTGGCGCTAGAAAGCAGTGCCAATGCCAGGCTGGCGGTGAGACGGATGATGTTCATGCTGAGCTCCGTTGTTGTTTTTTTAGTCTGATTTTGTACCAAAGTACTGAAATGCACAGGGCGCGATGGGCCAGGCCTCAGTCGTACGGCGTATTGGCTCGATTAGTGATAACCTGTGGCCGCCGTCGCAACGAGACAACAAAAGGATGACAGTAGAATGACAAGCCGATTACGGACGCTGCTGGCTGCAGGGTGTTTGCTGTTAAGCGCACAGGCCAGTGCGGAAACGGGTTTTTATGGCGATATCGCGGTGGGGTTGGGGGTGCAAACCATAGATCGCAGTCAGCAAGAAGACGAAGATCGCTCCGCATTGACCGATGTCGCCAAAGCTGGCGGTGGTGTGCAAATTACGCCGTTTTTCTCCGTTGGCGCGGCGCTGTGGTTGTACGGCCAGGGTTCAAAAGCGGGTGAGGACGTGGCGCAGTTTGATGGCGTCAGTGCCGGTGTCGAGGCGACGGCGTACCTGCCGCTTAATGTGTGGCTGGGCGATGCCAATGGCCCAGTGGTGGGGCCTTATGTGCGCTATGGCCATCATTGTTGGGCGGCGTCTGTGGTGGGCATTGCTAAGCCATGGGACGATGACGGCTGCTCGCCTTTGGTGGCGGCGGGTTTTAGTTTTCGCACCGCGCGTCGTGCGGCGCTGTATGCCGAGTATTCGCGTACCGAATTTGATGAAATTACCTCCGGCAGCATTATTGCCGGTTTGAAAACAAGGTTTTAATTGTGCTGGAAGCGTTTCTTTTACCTCAGGTCATGACGCCCTTAGTGGCGTTGCTGGCATCGCTGCTTTGGTCGGTCATGCACCTACAAAAGCAGCAGCGTGCATGGCGCCAACAGGAGCAAGACTGGGCGCAACAGCTGCAACAACAGCAGCAGCAACTGGCGGATAGTCAGCAACAAGCGCAGCACGTGCAGCTAGAACTGGCGCGCAGCGAAGAGCGAGCAGAGTCGCTGCAGCAACAGCTGAATCATGCACAACAGCGCAGTCTGCAGTTAGAGCAGTCGCTGGAGGATAATCGTCAGCAACAACAACAGCTGCAAACCGAGTTGGCGACGCAACAGGAAGCACGGCAGCAGCAACAGCAAAGCATGGAAGAAAAACTGGCCTTGCTGCAAAGCAATAAAGAAGAGCTATTAAAAGAATTTGAGCGCCTGTCTAATCAGGTGCTAGAGCAAAAAAGCCGGCAGTTTAATGAGCAGCAAAAACAGTTCACTGAGCAAAGCCAAACTGGCCTCAATGCGTTGCTGAATCCCTTTAAAGAGCAACTGGACGGATTACGTAAAAAGGTCGAAGACGTACACCTGCACGATGCCAAAGATCGGGCCTCGTTGCGCAGCCAAATCAGCGAGCTGCATAAACTCAATCAGCAAATGAGCAGCGAAGCACAAGCGTTGACCAACGCCCTGCGCGGCGAGCAAAAAGTGCAGGGCAATTGGGGCGAAATGGTGCTGGAGACAGTACTGGAGCGCTCTGGCTTGCGCGCCGGTATCGAGTATCAGCGCGAACAAAGCCTGCACGATGAACAAGGCCAGCGTTATCGCCCAGACGTAATTATTAACTTGCCAGAAGGCAAGCACATAGTGGTCGATGCCAAAGTCTCACTCACAGCCTACGCCGATGCGGTCAATGCCAGCAATGACGAAGCCCGCGAAGCGGCGGTGAAACGCCATATTGAATCCGTTCGCACCCACATTAAAGGCTTGAGCAGCAAGGCGTATCAGCAATTAGAGGGCATTAATTCGCCCGATTTTGTGTTTTTGTTTATGCCGGTGGAGCCCGCCTTTATGCTGGCTTTTCAGCAGGACGAAAAGCTGTTCAGTGACGCCTTTGAGCAGCGCATTGTGGTGGTTACGCCAACGACCTTGCTGGCGACACTGCGTACGGTGGCCAGTTTGTGGGCCATCGAGCGGCGCAATCGTAACACCGAAAAAATCGCCGATCAGGCACGCTTGGTGTACGAAAAAGTCGTCACCCTGGTGGAGCACATGGAAAAACTGGGCAAGCAGCTCAATACCGCGCAGGGCACTTACGACGACGTGTGGCGCTCGTTGCGTGAAGGACGCGGCAACTTACTCAGTCGCGCCGATACCTTCCAGAAGCTGGGTGTGCGGGTGAAAAAAGAGCTGTCGCAGACCTTGGTGGAAGAAGCCAATGCCGAGGCTGAGCTGTATGAATCGCTGCAGGCGCCATCCTCTGAGCAATAGTCGGGCGCTAACTCACCGCTTGGCGTTCGCGCCTGCGCCGCGCTCAGGTATACTGCCGCCTTTTTTCTGTCTGAGTCGCGTATGAGTGAGTTTGACCAACAGCCAGATCGTATTTATCAACATCGTCAAGGCGAGGTCGGGGACTTTGCCTTCGACAGCGCGGTGGCGCGCGTTTTTCCCGATATGATTCAGCGCTCGGTGCCGGGCTACGCCGAAACCGTCGCCATGTCGGGCATCATTGCGGGTCGTTATGCTCAAGCCAATACCCGGTTATACGACTTAGGGTGTTCGCTAGGTGCGGTGACGCTGGCCATGCGCCACGGCGTTAAAGCTGAGGGCTGTCGCATTATTGGCCTGGACAATTCTGACTCCATGATCGAGCGGGCGCGGCATTATGTGGCGCTGGACGATGGCCGTGTCGAGGTAGAACTGCACTGTGCGGACATTACTCAGGTTGAGCTCAGCAATGCGTCGGTCACGGCATTAAATTTCGTACTGCAGTTTATCGCACCGAGCGAGCGCCTAGCGCTGCTGCAAAAAATTGCGGCTGCAACCTGTGACGGCGGCGCGCTGATTTTGTCAGAGAAATTGTGCTTCGATGACATCGAGCAGCGCATTCAAACCGAGTTGCATCATGATTTTAAGCGCGCCAATGGCTACTCCGATTTAGAAATCGCGCAAAAGCGCAGTGCCATTGAAAATGTGCTGATTCCTGAAACGGAAGCTGTGCACATTGAACGGTTACGACAAGCCGGTTTTCGCCACGTTGTGCGCTGGTATCAGTGCTTTAACTTTGCCTCTTTTCTAGCGATTAAATAATGCCTGACGTAAACACTCCGCCAGCCACTGCGCACACTATGTTGTCTTGGTTTGATGATTTATTGGCTTGGTTGCCGCAGTCTCCCCTGGCGCCTTGGGCGCAGCACTTACCGCAGCAATTGCAGCAAATTTTGGTGGATAAGCAACACGGTGATGTACCGCGTTGGCTGGATGCTCTTGAATCACTGCCAGCGATTGATTCGGTACAAGCCGACTTAACGGCTAACGACATCGCATTAAGCAGCCCAAGTTTAAGCGCACAGCAAGCGCAACAGGTCGAACAAGGTCTGCGCGGTTTGATGCCTTGGCGCAAGGGGCCGTTTCGATTTTTTGATACCCATATTGATACTGAGTGGCGCTCGGATTGGAAATGGCAACGGGTGCAGCCGCATATCGCACCACTAAAAGGTCGGCTGGTATTGGACGTGGGCTGTGGCTCGGGTTATCACCTATGGCGTATGTTGGGCGAAGGCGCACAACGGGTCATTGGCGTTGATCCGTCGCGGCTATTTTTGATGCAGTTTCAGGCCTACAAAAAATACCTGCAAACCCAGCAAGCCGAGGTACCTGCGCACTTATTGCCGCTGCGCATGGAAGATGTGCCGGCCAAACTAAAAGGCTTTGATACTGTTTTTTCGATGGGGGTTTTGTATCACCGCAAATCGCCCATTGAGCATTTGCAGGAGCTGAAAGATGCTCTGCGCCCAGGCGGCGAACTGGTGTTGGAAACCTTGGTCATCGACGGCCCGTTGGGGCATTGCTTAATGCCAGAAGATCGCTATGCCATGATGCGCAATGTCTGGTTTATTCCATCCGTCGAGACCTTGTTGTTGTGGTGTCGACGTGTAGGGCTATCTAACGCTCGTTTGGTAGATTTAAACCAAACCAGTTTGGAAGAGCAGCGGCAAACGGATTGGATGCGCTTTAACTCGCTGGCGGACTTTCTTGATCCTAACAATCCAAAGCTGACGGCTGAAGGTTATCCAGCGCCTTTGCGAGCGGTGATTGTGGCTAACGCCTGATAGAATGCGTCAGGCGTTAAACGCCGTTTATGGCACTATGGTATTGCTGGGAATACGCCATAAAACAGGCGGCGACAGCTTAAAAATGATTGTCGCCTGACATACCTGCTGCGCCATGACATACATGCCAAGGCCTGCTCTTGTGTCTGACGCTGGCCTGGTCTTTTATGAAAGCCTGGGTTCATTCAAGAGGGCAGCCGCCATGTCAGATACACACGACTCCCTGTTCGTTTCCTGTCACTGTTTGCGCCCGCGCTGGCAGGTGTGTCTGGATAGCCCGGTTGGGCACTGGCAGTTGCAAGCCTGTGATCATTCGCTATGGCAATGCCATCATACCGATCAACCCCATGCACATGCCGTTGATGAACAGTGGCCCTCTTGGTTATTGGCATTGGTCGTGAACTGGCAAAAGGGCTGGCAAACTGGACGGCTGTTAGGTATTCCACTCAGAAATCAAGGCTCTGATTTGCAGCGCGATATTTGGCAGCACCTGATGACCATTGAACAAGGCGACGTTGTTAGTTACCAACAAGTGGCGACTGCGGTTAACAAGCCTCAGGCTGTGCGAGCGGTGGCTAACGCCATTGGGCGCAACCCTTGGTGGTGGCTGGTGCCGTGTCATCGGGTCATTGGCAGTGATTACCGCTTGCGGGGCTATGCCGGTGGCCTAGACCTCAAGATTAAGTTGCTGGCTTATGAAGGCTTGCAAGTCGGTCAATCTGAGCAAGCGGAGCGTGCCCGTATTCTTGCCTGACTCTTCATTATGAGGGCAAGCAAAGTTCTTAATTGCAACTGACAGGCACTGCTAGGCTGAAAAACTTATGCAAGACCGTTACACTCCCTGTCCCAATCGCTCCCGGCGCAGAGAATTGATCCGTCGCCGGGTGCAGTCATTCAACTAAGCGATCACAGCTGTTGGCCACATGGTCTTGGGCCTGTGCAGGAAATAACTATGTCTTGGTGGACGGAGTTCCCGCAACTCAGCCGGGTAGAACTGATGCAATTACGCAAAACACTGGACGATGCGTATCTAGAATTTTCACGTGAGCATGGCGGTGCGATAGAAGCTTTCTTTGACCCCTTGCTAACTTTTCTAGTGTGGTTTGAAAAGCTCTTGATTGCTGCGCCTTGGTGGTTGGTGATTGCGGCATTGATGGCCATTACCCATATGGCCGCGCGATCGCTTAAGTTGACCCTGGGCGTTGGCATCGCACTTTTTGGTGTGGGTTTTTTGGGCATGTGGGAAGACACCATGAGCACGCTCAGCATCATCACTGTGTGTACCTTGTTAGCCATTTTGATGGGCGTGCCGACGGGTATTTTGATGGCGCGCAGTGATCGTGCGCAAAAAGTCATTACGCCGGTGTTGGATGTTATGCAAACCATGCCGGCGTTTGTGTATTTAATTCCGGTGGTGATGCTGCTGGGTATTGGCAAAATTCCAGGCGTGATTGCGGTGGTGATTTATGCCATTCCGCCAGTGATTCGTTTGACCAGTTTAGGCATTCGCCTAGTTGATAAAGACGTTTTAGAAGCGGCGGATGCCTACGGTGTGCGCCCTTGGCAGCGGCTCATAAAAATACAATTGCCGTTGGCGCTGCCCAATATTATGGCCGGTATTAATCAGACCATTATGATGGCGCTGGCGATGGTGGTGATTGCCTCCATGATTGGCGTCTCGGGCTTAGGTCAGCCGGTGTTAAAGTCCATTACCAATCAGTACTTTACCCTTGGGCTGTTAAATGGTGGTGCCATTGTGGTGTTGGCAATTATTTTTGATCGCGTGTCTCAAGCGTATGCGCGTCGCTCCCAACGCTACATGAAGGGGGCATAAATGGGCTCGCCAGTAATAGAAATTCAGAGTTTATACAAACTTTTTGGTGAGCACGCCAAGCAGCATTTAGCGCGGGTCAAAGCCGGCGACAGTAAAGAAGAGATTCTCAGTGCCACAGGTCATACGTTGGGATTGAAAGATATTAATCTATCGATTAATGCTGGCGAAATCTTTGTCATTATGGGGCTGTCGGGGTCTGGCAAGTCGACTTTGATTCGTCATTTTAATCGTTTGATTGATCCGACCGAAGGCAAGGTGGTGGTTGAAGGCCAGGACATTATGACCCTGAATGCCCGCCAGCTGCGCAGCTTTCGTCAGCGCAAAATGTCGATGGTGTTTCAGCGCTTTGGTCTACTGCCGCACTATACGGTGCTCGATAACGTAGCGTTTGGCTTAGAGGCACAAAGCCAGTCTAAGCAACAACGCTTGGCCAGCGCGCGCCAATGGCTCGAAACCGTTGGCCTAAGCGGCTATGAAGATCAATACCCAGCGCAACTGTCCGGTGGTCAGCAGCAACGGGTAGGATTGGCCAGAGCCTTATGCACCGATGCGGAAATTTTGCTGATGGATGAAGCGTTTTCGGCGTTGGATCCGCTGATTCGCAGTGAAATGCAAGACCAATTGATTGAGCTGCAGGGGCAGCTTAAAAAGACCATTGTGTTTATTACCCACGACCTCGACGAAGCCTTAAGGATCGGTGATCGTATAGCAATCTTGCGTGACGGTGAGTTGGTGCAGGTAGGTGCGCCTGCGGATATTTTACTGCACCCTGCCGATGACTATGTCGAGAAGTTTGTCCGCGATGTTAATCGTGCCCGCGCACTGACAGTGAACACGGTCATGCAACCAGCGCAGCATCGAATTTCAGTCAACACCATTAATGAAGCCTTGGCGCAGATGCGAACACGACAAGTGGATTACGCTTTTTATGTCAATGAACAAGGCTATCAGGGTGCCTTAAGCCAACAGCGCTTGGCGACCTTAGCGCAGCATGATGGTAGCGCTGAACTAGCAAACGATCACTACGAAGAGGCGGTCATTGTCTCTCCCGATGCCGTGTTAGAGGAAGTCATTCCGCAAACGCTTGAGCAAAGCATGCCGCTGGCCGTGGTCGATGACGAAGGCCAACTGACAGGCCAGCTCAGTCGTGATGATGTGGTGCAGGTGTTAAGCCGCTCAGCTGTTAAATAATGCTGTGAGCGCATTTTGCGCTCAAGTTACGGAGTTGTTATGAAAAATAATGCAGCCATTAATCCAGCCTGGCTGGCGGTTGCCGGTGCAGTGGGCATGGCCACCATGGGCGTGATGTCGCGTAACGCGGGTGTGGATGCTGCGGTTATTACCTTTTATCGCCTTGGAGTGGGGGCGGTGCTGGTGTTTGCGTGGCTACTGGCTCAAAGCTGTCAGTGGCATAAGCCACGCGCTTTAACCTTACTTGGTGGTGTTTTTCTCGCGGGTTTTATTGTGTTTTATGTTGAAGCCATGAATTACACCACCATGGCCAATGCCATCTTGGTGGTGTACTTGGCGCCTGTGTGTGCAGCGATTGCCGGCCATTTTATTTGGCAAGAGCATATTAATCGTTGGCAGTTGTTGTGCATTTTTGTGGCGTTATTTGGCTTCGCCATGGTGATGGAGTTTCGCTTAGACATCAGCGGCAGCGATGCAAAAGGGCTGGCCTATGCGGCGCTGGCGATGCTGGCTTACGCGGCTTTTATGCTATTAAATCGCCACAATAAAGATACCTTGCCAGCGTCGCAGGCAACGCTGTGGCAGCTGGCGGTAGGCGGACTTTTAATGTTGTTATTGGCTGGTCCGCAGAATGTGATGGTACCGCTGGAGGTGCTGCCTTGGGCCTTAGCAACGGCGCTGATACCGGGCTTTTTGGCCATGGCGCTAACCGTGGCGGCCATGCAGCGCTTGCCGACCGCGGTGTTCGGCACTCTGGCCTACAGTGAGCCGGTGGCCGTTGTGGTATTCGGCTGGTGGTTGTTTGCTGAGCAATTAAGCGCCCTGCAAATGGCTGGTTGTGGTGTGATTATTGTTGCCGGCATTTTTCAGGCACGCTTTGCTAAAGTTGAGCGCGTTGCCCCAGCTGCTGGGCTAACTTCCTAGGTCGGGGTTGCACTTTCAGTTAGAAAGCGGAATACTCAAACGTATGAAGAATTTGATGACACCCTCGCAAATCCCATTTGAGCACGTACTGAAAACAGTTCGTGTTGCGGGCGCGTGTGTGTTTTTTGGCTGGTTTGGTTATGGCTATTTTTGCCAGTACCCGGGCCGTCGCTAATAAGTGATACATCGGCAGTCCGGGCAGCTCGGACTGCCAACGGAAAACCCCGAACGGCAGTCGCGCCGCTCGGGGTTTTTTTTTGCCATTGCATCACATGATGACTCAGAACGTGAGGAAGAGTTATGCAACACAGTGCAAGCAAGTCAGTGTCTTGGTGGTATGCGTTTGGAATCTGCTGGCGATTTTATCGTTATTGAATTTTTTAGTTCTAAGCCGATTTCAATCACTCTGGAGATACATGTATGACTGGCTGCACCCATGCACTTGCTTCAAATGACGATTCATTAAATCCTATGCCAACGCAATTAAGCTCGGTGGCTTCGGTTGCTGAGTTACGCCGACAGCTACCGCTCAGCGCTGCAGTGCAGGCGCAAGTAAGACAACACCGCCAAGCAATTCGGCGCTGTTTATCCGGCGACGATCGACGTTTATTGGTGATCGTTGGCCCTTGCTCATTGCACGATGACAGCGCCGCGCTGGAATATGGCAACCAGCTGAGGGCGTTGAGCGAGCAGTTGCAGGATCAACTGCTCATTGTCATGCGGGCTTATGTTGAAAAACCGCGCACGCGCGTGGGTTGGAAGGGCATGGCCTATGACCCGCTGCGTGATGGCTTGGGCAACATGGAGCTAGGGCTGACGCGCTCCCGACGGCTGATGCGTCAACTGCTAGAGCTGGGCTTGCCGCTGGCGAATGAGGTGCTTAACCCGTTAGTGTCGCCGTACTTTGAGGATTTGATCAGTTGGGCAGCGATTGGTGCTCGCACAGCTGAGTCCCAGCCCCATCGTGAGCTAGTCAGTGGTTTGCCACTGCCTGTTGGGATTAAAAATAGCACGGATGGCTCCGTCGATAATGCGATTAATGCCATGGTAGCGGCGCGCCATCCTCATCACACATTGGGCATGAATGATGAGGGGCAGTTAGCCATGGCGACCACAGCGGGCAATGCGGATACCCATTTGGTCTTGCGTGGTGGACATGGGCTAACCAACTACGACACTGACTCCATCATTCACGCTGCGCAGACAGCCGAGGCGGCGCACTGCAGCGCCAGGGTGCTGGTGGATTGCAGCCATGCCAATGCTGAGAAACAGCACCGTCGGCAAATGGATATTGCCCGTCAGGTAGTGGCGCAACGGCAGCAGCAAGCGCCGGTATTGGGCATTATGCTGGAGAGCTTTTTAGTTGAAGGCCGCTGTGATGATGGCTCAGTGTATGGGCAATCTATTACCGATCCGTGTTTGGGTTGGGAGCAAACAGAAGCCCTGCTGAGGGAACTGCATCAGCAGTTATCCGTGCCGGCAAACCATACTCGCTGGTAGGTTAAATTGTTAGGCGGGTGAGGGTATGCGCAATACCCACGCCCGATTATATGGCTTAAACATCTCAGCATCAGGAGGACGCGTGACGGTTATTTATCAAGCGCAAAATGCCATTGAGGCGCATATGCTGGTAGGATTGTTGCACCAGCATGGTTGTGTATCGGCACGCGTTGAAGGTGATGGTTTGCAGGGTGCGGTCGGAGAGCTGCCTACCATGGACTTGGTTAGAATCCAAGTAAATGATAATGAAGTAGACCACGCTCGCGACATCATTCAGGCATGGGAGCAACAACAGCCGGCTACGCCGGAAGAACCATCTTCGTCGTCCTCCGATTGGATCAATGGGGTAATGCTGGGCTTTATCGTCGGTGTTGTGGTGACGCTGCTGTTCGTGAGTCAATGAGAGCGTGACTCGTCTGGTGGACTGATTTTTTTGGGAATCACTAAGCGAAAGGCGGTGCCTTGCTCACTCTCGTCCAGTGTAATGTCACCTTGCAGGCGCTGTTTGACGATGTTGTAAACCAAATGCATGCCTAAGCCCGTGCCGCCTTGGCCGCGCTTGGTGGTATAAAAAGGGTCAAATATTTTTTGCTTGGCTTCATCCGATAAGCCGCAGCCGTCATCGCGGTAGCAAATAACGACGTTGCCGCGCTCTTCGGCGCAAATAATGTCAATGTGACCGTCGTTGCGGTGTTCAAAGCCATGCAGCAATGAGTTCATCACCAGATTGGTAATGACCTGAGAAATGGCACCCGGCAAGGTTTGCAGGCGCAAACTGGTAGAGCAATCAATATTAACTTGGTGCTGTGTTTGCTTAAAGCGCGGTGATAGGGTCTCCATGACTTCATGCAAATAATCGTGCAAGCTAAATTCGCGAATATGCGCACCGGTCTGATCTTCCGAGACTTGTTTAAAGCTCTTAATCAGGTGCGCCGCACGCTGCAAGTTTTTGTCTAGGATGCCGAGGCTTTCATCCATCATGGCGGTAAAGTCGACAAAATCTTGTTTGCGAATATTGCCGCTATCGAAGCGCTCACGCAGCTCTTTGTAGTTGTCGTCTATGTAGGAGTGAATGGTGATGCAAAGGCCCAGCGGAGTGTTAATTTCATGGGCGATGCCTGCCACCATGCCGCCCAAAGACGACAGCTTTTCAGCCTCGATTAACTTGCTTTGGGTGCTGTGCAGCTCCGACAGGGTGTGATTGAGCTCGTCGACGGTCTTTTGCAAGTTCTCTGTACGCTCAATGACTCTGTCTTCGAGCTCTGCATTCACGGTTTTTAGTTGTTGCTGCGCTAAGGTGCGCTGTTGCAGTTCATTGTTCATCTGTGCGCTGAGCGAGTTGAACGCATCAATCAATGTGTCTATTTCATCACCAGCTTGGCTTTGATGGATAGATAACGGCTCATGATTTTGCGTCTTTAGACGTTCGTTAACCTCGGCCGCCATCGACAATACCCGGCGGTTGATGAGGCGATGGACCACGGCGCCGAGCAAACTGGCCAACAACAGCATGCTAAACAACTGAGCCACAATGCTGGATAACGCCGCTTGAAAAGCAGCGTCAAAAACAGCTTCTCGGTCGAAGGCGATTTCCAATTTCCCCAGCACGCGCTCATTAAAGCGAATGTCCATATCATGAATGTAATCATGATGTGGTCGGGCACCACGCTCGATATTAAGGTTAAGATTATCGGTTACCCGCACATAGGCAATGGCGTCTAGGTTCTCAATGCCCTGTACTTGAGTGCGGATTTGTACCTCATCGTAAAACCACAGACTAAAGCCCAAGGATTCCAGATAACTGGAGCGAATATCGTCGAGGCGTTTTTCGAAGGTATCGAGTTGTTGCTGATAGTTCCAGAAAGCGATGCCAGCACCAACAGAAATAGCCAAGGCCAGTGACGCCGCCGCAAAGTACAGAATAATGCGCCACACCAATGATTGGTGGCGATGATTGCTGCGACTGGCAGGGCGGGTATCAGAAACCGTGGCTGGCATGCAAAAGGGCGCCTTAACAACATGAATACCGACAGTGTAGACGAAGGGTCATTGGGCTTCATCGTCATTTATAGAACCTGTGGCGAGGCGCGGGCATCTTGCCCGCGCTGGTCACGCTGCAGGCGTCATGCGTTTATGCATAGCGCTGTAATAGAGCAGCGGAATGATCACTAGGGTGAGGGCCGTCGAGATTAAAATACCGAAAATCAGTGAAATCGCTAGGCCGTTAAAGATGGGGTCATCGAGAATAAAGAAGGCCCCGACCATGGCCGCAACGCCTGTTAGTACGATGGGACGAGCCCGCACGGCAGCAGAAGTAACGATGGCATCTTTAAACGCCATGCCTTCTTGATGTTTCTGGTTGATAAAGTCGACCAGCAAGATGGAGTTACGCACAATGATACCGGCCAAAGCAATCATGCCAATCATCGAGGTTGCCGTGAACTGGGCGCCAAATAGAGCATGGCCAGGCATGACGCCAATGACGGTCAACGGAATGGGTGCCATGATGATCAGGGGCACTAAGTAGGAGCGGAACTGAGCGACGACGAGTAAGTAAATCAAGATCATGCCAATGGCGTAAGCGATGCCCATATCACGAAACGTTTCATAGGTGATTTGCCACTCGCCATCCCATTTGATGGCGGTATCAAATGGCATCGGTGGTTGGCGAATAAAGAACTGTGGCCAGTTGAGGCCTGCTTCTTCGAGATTCAGGGTAATATCGTATAGGCCATACAGCGGGCTATCGAGGTCGCCTACCATGTCACCTGTTACAAACACAACAGGCTGTAGGTTCTTACGGTAAATATTCTTTTCCACCTGTTCTTGGTGCACGCTGATGAGATCACCTAGCGCTACAAACTGTCCTCCAGCAGCACGCACTTTCATACTCAGCAGCGCGTCTAAACTGGCGCGATCACCATCACCAAAGCCTACACGTATGGGAAGTGGGTACTTGGATTGACCATTGTGCAGGTAGCTGACATCCTCGCCACCCAATGCCGTATTAATGGCTTGCACAATAGTGGCCTGAGCGATACCCAGTTGGGCCGCACGCTGACGGTCGACGCTGATGCGCAGTAGCGGTTGGTCGCCTTCAACCCAATCATCAACATCGACGATGCCAGCGGTGTTTTCGAAGACGGCCCGTAAGCGCTTAGCAGCGTCAATTTGGCGCTGGTAGTCAGTGCCATATACCTCGGCCACAATAGGTGCCATGACGGGCGGTCCAGGCGGAACTTCCACCACTTTGACGTTGGCTTGATAGCGCTTGCCAATGGCGTGTAGAGCTGGTCTTACGGATAAGGCAATATCATGGCTTTGACGATCACGTTGCGATTTATCCACCAGATTGACTTGCAGATCCCCTTGATGAGGCAGTGAGCGCAAATAATACTGTCTCACTAGGCCGTTGAAGTTAATCGGTGCCGAGGCGCCAGCATAGAGCTGGATGTCTTTAACTTCTGGCACTTTGCTCAGCTCAGCGCTGAGCGCCTCCAGTACTGCCAATGTCTGCTCCATCGGCGTACCTTCCGGCATATCGACCACCACTTGAAACTCAGATTTGTTGTCGAAAGGCAGCATTTTCATCACCACCAGTTTGGCTGCCGGTAATGCTACGGCTAGGCCAATGACGGCAGTAACGGCGGCAAAGAGCAGCCAGCGCCGGCGACCGCTGTCGATAAATGGACGCATCAAACGGTTGAAAAATGCATACACTCGACCATCCATTTCCTGCTCATGGGCTGATGCAGCATTACTATTTTTGGGGGTGGCCTTATCGCGCTCAAATTGACGGCGTAGCAAGGCGTAAGATAACCAAGGGGTCACAACAAACGCGATGATCAGTGAGATCAACATGCCGGTCGAGGCATTGATCGGGATTGGGCTCATATAGGGGCCCATTAATCCCGACACAAAAGCCATCGGCATCAGCGCCGCGATGACGGTAAAGGTGGCGAGAATGGTCGGGCCGCCCACTTCGTCGACGGCTTGGGGAATGATCTCTAGTAGTTTTTGTCCGCCGAGGTGCATATGACGATGAATATTTTCGACCACCACGATGGCGTCATCGACCAAAATACCGATCGAAAAAATCAGTGCAAACAGCGATACGCGATTGAGAGTAAAGCCCCATACCCAAGAAGCAAACAAGGTAATGGCAAGGGTGATGAAAATCGCGCCTCCTACGATCACAGCCTCACGCCAGCTCATGGTGGCCAATACCAGTACCACGACGGCTGCGGTGGCGAATAACAGCTTGGCCATGAGCTGATCGGATTTGGTTTTAGCGGTTTGACCATAGTCTCGGGTGACTTCAACGTTCACGGCATCGGGAATTAAGGTGCCTTGCAGTTGCGTCAGGCGCTGGCGGATGGCTGTCGTGATGTCGATGGCATTGGTGCCGGGCTGCTTGGCAATGGCCACGGTCACGGCGGGCTGGCTATGGCTACCCGGTTGCACGAACTGCACCTGCTGATTAGGGGTGTCAGCGCGTTGGGCAATTTGAGCAACATCACGCAGATACACCAACCCCTGGTTGGTTTTGCCAACGATTAGGGCACCGACCTCATCAGCTGTTTGCAAAAAGTCACCGGCTTGTACCCGAATAATTTGGTTGTTGCGTACAGTGGACTGCAGCTGGCCACCAACATTCGCCGATTGCAGTGCGCGGCGAACATCGTCAAACGCCAGACCGTGGCCATTCATTCGTGCCGGATCAAGCTCGACATCTATCAAACTGGTTTGCTGACCTAGGGTGTAGATATCGCGGGTACCGGTGACACGCTTGAGCTCGTCTTCGAGGGTGTGCGCCACTTTGGTCAGGTCCGCACCACTGATGTCATTATCTGCCGACCATAAGGTCAAGCTCATAATAGGCACATCATCGATGCCCATGGGCTTAACCACGGGTTGCATTACGCCAAGGCTGGGCGGAAACCAGTCGCGGTGGGAGTGCACTTGGTTATAGAGATTGACGATGGCTTGTTGCCGCGGAATGCCGACCTCAAATGCGACGGTTAGCACGGCTTGGCCGGGTTGGCTAATCGAGAAAACATCATCCACACCGGCCATTTCCGACAGCACTTGCTCGGCAGGAATGGCCACCATTTGCTCGACCTCTCTAGCGCTCGCGCCGGGAAACCCAATAAAGACATTGGCAAAGGTCACATCGATTTGTGGTTCTTCTTCTTTGGGGGTGACGACGATGGCAAAGGCACCCAATAGCAAACCAATCAACGCCAACAAAGGGGTGATGGCGGAGTTTTGGAAAGCAGCGGCAATGCGGCCAGAAATGCCCAGACTCATTGACTGCCTCCTTGTTGTGCCAGGTGTGCATAGGCGTCACTGTGATAGCGCTCGCCTGCGCTTAGACCTGATAACACTTCTCTCCATGGAGCATTATCGCGTTCGACAATATGACCCAGTCGTACCTGCCTGAGGTGGGTGCCAGTATCCGTTGCAATAAACAGTGCGCTAATTTCCCCGCGTTGAAAAATAGCGCTGGCAGGTACCAGTAGAGCCTCTCTCTGGCCGCTGGTGATGGCCACCTTGGCCCAGCTGCCTGGCATTAACGCGGTGTCTTCTGTCAGTTGGGCGCGCAAGCGCACACTGTGATGTTGCGGGTCAGCATAAGGAAAAACATTGGTACTGACCGCGGGATACGATCCTTGAGCGGTCTCGACGGTGACACGGCCTACTTGTTGGGCAAGGTATTGCGGGATGTCGGCAACGGCCCTCAGCGGTGTGGGGGCAAAGCCAGACATAAGTGCCTGTCCTGGGCTGACCCACTCACCGATTTCTACATGGCGTGCTTTAACTATGCCACTGTAAGGCGCTTTGACGCGGGTATAGCTTAATTGCTGCTGTGCCCGAACCAAGCCGGCACGAGCGGCTTCCACCGCGGCTTGGGTGCTTTTGGCGGTGGCGATGGTGCTATCCAACTCCCCCTTCGACAGAGTGCCTTGTTGGTACAAGCGCTGGTTACGCTTCAGCAATACCTGAGCGTCCTCGTTTTGTGCCAGCGCCTTGGCAAGGTTCGCTTCTGCTTGGGAAACCCCGGCACGTTGCTCGGTGCTATCAATTTCTAGCAAAAGGTCGCCCTGACTGACTCGGTCATTCACATCAAAATGCAACCGAACCACAGCCCCCGCAGTTTGGGCTGAAATAGTGCTTTCGTTTACTGGCTCAATGCGAGCATCAATGCGTACGACATTATCTACGGTGGTAGGCTTGGCCGTTAGCATATCGGCTTGGCTGAAAGGCGCCGCCAAAGCTAGGGTGATCAGCAGTATCGGCGTCAGTCGGCGCAGCGAAGCATTCATGGCAACTCCTCATTGTTGGTTGCGTCATCACAAGGTTAACTGATTTTATATTACTTCATGGGAATATTGTAATTCTTTGTGGATGATTCTTTCTGCTATCAGCATGATTGGAAATTTCGATTGTGATCTGTGGCTGATATGACTGACACTATAGTCAAGTTGGATGACGAAGAAGGCTGGTCATGTAGCCATCCCTTGGCTTTCAGACCATTGCCTGACTGCGAGTGCATCATTAATTAATTGTTAGGCGGGCCGACTAAGGCCATTAGAGGAGAGAATACTATGGGACCGATGACGATTTTTGGCCGTGAAGGTTGTGGTTACTGCCGTCGCGCCAAAGAGTTGTGTGAGATTAAAGAAATCCCATTCAAATACGTTGATATCAATGAAGAAGGCATCAGCAAAGCTGACCTTGAAAAGACCGTAGGTAAACCGGTCGAAACGGTACCGCAAATCTTTAATGGTACCGAATATGTGGGTGGCTACACTGAGCTGGCGGCGTTGCTGGACGCTCAGTAAAAGCATTGCTCAGTAAAAGCATTGCCAAGGCGTTTGCCAGCTTACCGGCAAGTTACCCCAGCTCTGAGGCGGCGGACATAGCAACTGAAATGTTTGGCCGCTGTCTTCAAACTCCAAGCCGTAAGCATGTAAATAAGTGCGTGGTGCGCCCCTGCCGCCATAGCGCTCATCGCCATCGATAGGGCATCCTAGGCTTTTCATGGTTACACGCAGTTGGTGGGTGCGCCCTGTCTCTGGTTTTAGTAAATAATGGCGATATGAGTGCTCACCGTCGAAATGACTGATAAAGCGAGTGACGGCTGGGCGTGTCTGCTGGCGGGTTAGTTTCCAGCAGCCATTGCGGCTGCGGACCATATCGCCTTTGACCCAACCTTGCTTTTTCTTAGCTTTGACGCTGCTGATGGCTAGGTAGTATTTATGGATACGCCGCTGCTCAAACAAGCAACCAAATCTGGCCGCGGCCTCGGCACTGAGAGCAACAACTAAAACGCCAGACGTTACTTTGTCTAACCGATGAACCGGCCACAAGGGCATCTGCCACGCGTCACTGAGCTGTTTTAGTAGCCCTTGGCCATCTTCATTGTGCAAACTGGCACCAGCGGGCTTGTCGATGGCCAGCCAGTCATTACTGCGATGCAGGATAGTGATGTTCGCTGGAATCAAGAGGGCGCTTGCTCCATGATTTCCAATAGTCGACGCACCAAGGCTTCAAAAAGCTGGGCTTGGGTGTTGTCAGAGTCGGCCTTGAGGCTATACATCAGGCGCTCTATTTCAGAGCGCGACATATATTGCACCGCAACGGGATTGAGCATAAATGGTCCTTTGTAGTGGCTTTCAATAGGGTGTTAGAAGCGATAACTGGCGATCACACTGCTGGTCATCACCGTTGGGGTTTTACCGTCACGACGATAGTCATCGGCCAAACGGTAGCCTGCGGCGATGTCGATGGTTAGTGCTCGCCACTGAAACCCTGTTCCCAGATGCCAGCCCCAACCATTGTGGACTTGGTGACGGCTGCTGGCGTGGCGTGCTTTTTGCCAGTGCCATGTGGGCCCGCTGTATAAGCGCCAGCCTGGGCTGGCGAGGCCCCAACCCCAATAAAGTTGAGACTCGACGCCGCGCAATAAAAAGCCTTGCTCACCATTGAGGCCAACCACCAGAAAGCGGGAGCCTGCGTGCTCGCTTTGCGGAAACTCAGCCATCAATGCATAACCATAATCGCTATGGTCTGGATGGCCGGGGTCCACAGAAAACTGCCATATGCCACCGCCAACACGAAAGTTGGTGTAGTCCTGAGCCTGCACGGTCACCCAGCACAACAGCAACAGCACACCACAACAACGAGCGAACATAGCTTGAGCTCCACAAACAATAGGCTGCAGAGGCTATCCCAGCGCCTGTCGCGGCGCAAGCAACTGTAGCTGGTGGCTCATGGTTTCAGTACGGCTGGCACAGGCGTATCATGGCGTAATTAATTGGGAGGCAGTATGAAACGCATAGTTTTAGGCGTGTTCTGGTGGCTGATATTGCTGCTGCCGGCACGGGTGTGGTCGCTGGATGATTTGAGCCAGCTGGCCAATCCGGTGTTGGATGCTAAAGCCGCGGTGGCAGAAGGGCGCATTGAGTTTGTTGGCATTCAGCTACCTGAAACACTGGAAACTCCGGGTTTGACTGACGTGCAGCGTCGTGAGCTGAGCCAAGACTATCCTATTCGGTCGCTTAACCGGCGTTGGAAAACCTTCGACAACCTCGAAGAAAATCCGGCCATGCTGCGCAGTTTTCGTGGTTATGCCTTGCGCTATAACCTGACCGTGCTGAAAGAAATGCGCTTGCACGAGCGTCGCCAGTTGCAAAAGTACCGTTACTGATGGAATGTCGTTCAGGCTGTGGCGCTTGCTGCATAGCGCCGTCAATCAATGTCCCCATTCCCGGTATGCCAGAGGGAAAACCCGCAGGTGTGGCTTGTGTACAGTTGGATGACGCCGGCCTTTGTCGCCTGTTCGGCGACCCCAGTCGGCCTGAGGTGTGCGCCGCGTTTAGTGCCGAGCAAAGCGTTTGTGGTGAAAATCGACAGCAGGCACTGGAGAATCTGATCGAGCTGGAGCAGCTGACATCCTAAACATTGTTATAGTTTGAAGCGTTTCACCAGTTTGGCCAGATACTGAGCAACATCCACCAAGCGGCTGGCAATCTCTGTGGTGTGGGCAGCACTTTGGGTGGTATTGACGGAATGCTCAGAGATGGTCTCGACGCTGGTTGCCACTTCTTTGCCAACCGTCACTTGGTCCTGCATGCGTTCCAGCGTTTGCTGATTTAGCTTGGCCATTTTTTCGACGTGGCTGACCATGCTATGTAGCGCGGAAGCGGCCTCTTGCACTTGTTCCATGCCGTTCTCTGACGTGCTCTGAGCATCGGCCATGGAAGATACCGCTTTGCGCGCTTCATCTTGCAACTGGCTGATCATGCCTTCGATTTCTTGAGCGGATTCATGGGTGCGTTGCGAGAGGGTACGTACTTCATCCGCTACGACTGCAAAACCGCGGCCGCTTTCACCAGCGCGAGCGGCCTCGATGGCGGCGTTTAACGCCAGTAGGTTGGTTTGCTCGGCAATGCCTTTAATCACGCTCAGTACGTTACCGACATTGGCGCTGCGTTCATCCAGTGAGGCTATGACCTCAGCAGTAGCGCGAATCGCTTGATTCATACGCTCAATGGTGGCCGATGCCTGATCCGTTTTAGCCACTCCAGCTCGCGCCACCTCAATAGCGCTTTGCGATGCAGTCGAGCTTTGCTCGGCGTTGTACTGCACACTGTGAATGGATTCATGCAAACGCTCAATTAAGGCATTGACTTGATCGGTTTCTTGGCGCTGTAAATCCACCGCATCCAGTGCTTGGCGTGATGACTGGTCGATGTTTTGAGCGGACGATTCCAGTTCAGTAGCGGCTTTCACGACTTCATTGAGGGAGTCAGAAAAACGCGTAATCATGCGATTGAGCGCCTGGCCTGCGTGACCCATTTCATCATCGCTATTGATTTCGACCCGATGGGTAAGGTCTGATTCACGCTCCATGTGCTCCAAGGTACGGTGCATTTGTCGCACTGGGCTGATGATAACGCGGCGCAGCAGTAAGGATAAAATCACCAGCGCTGCAACAAACAAAACACCTTGAGCGACGCCCATGGTCACCATATTGTTACGGATTTGAGCGTCTAGTTCATCCAGATTGTAGGTGACGCGGATGGCCCCTAAAATGTCGCCTTGCTGGGCTTGGTGGCAGGTTAAACAGTTAGTGCCGCGGTAGTCTTCCTCGGCGATCACTGGCGTGACAAAGGTAATGGTATGGCCGTTTGGACCGAACTCTTGGTGGAATATCTCTTCGCCAGCGAGCGCTTTGCGGTCTAACTCATCTTGGGCATATTCGTGGGGAAAGCCTTCGCCGTAATACTTGTCCACTAGGGGGGTGCGTAACATGCGTGCTTCGGTAATGTTTTTGTCCGATAGCATTTTTTCGCGCACCATTTCGCGGTTGGCCATGGCTCCCGATATCATCAGCAAGTTCATGGTATCTAGGTAACTGGAGGCTCTGTCTTTTAACTGGTTATGCACCATGTCGCGACTGAGGTCACGCTCAGCATCCACTGCGATACTGATGACGACGGCCAGTACCAGTACAAAAATGGTCCCGAGTGCGAGATACACTTTACCTTGTATGGATAACGCCTTCCGCGGCATGCTGAGTCCGATCCTGCTTAAATAGTTAATAAAGGTTAGCTTAGCTGTCCCACGCCTGCATAAGAATAAGTGCACTGCCTATGCGAGTTATACGGTGTATCGGCCAGTGCATGTTTGAGTTAAGTCAGCCCTGAATAATTCTCCTCGCCTAGGGCACGGGCATAGCGTCATTGGCGATGTTGAAAAGGGTCTGCCTTTTCTTTTATCCAAGCGCCTACAGTATTCGCGCACAGCCGTGCAGAGGATTCACCCATGCCTTGATGTGCGAAGTCGATCAACATCCCCATTAATGACTTTGAATTTCGCTTTTGAATGCGGCTCCCATTTACTATTGCCTCGTAGGTAAACTGTCTTAAAGGTGTTAGAAGCTCAACCACTCAACAAATAGGAAAGAAAATGTACAAACTCGCTTTTTTTGTCCCCGAACCTGAGGCTGAGCAGGTCAAGCAAGCCGTGTTCGACAGCGGCGCTGGCCGTCTAGGCAACTATGCCGAATGTTGCTGGCAGACGTTGGGCCAAGGCCAGTTTCGCCCGTTACCGGGAGCTGAGCCGGCAATTGGGGAGGTGGGGGATCTCGAACGGGTGTTCGAGCTGCGGGTGGAGTTATTGTGTCCGCCAGACTGCATCGAGGCAGCGTTGGCGGCACTGCGCAAAGCGCACCCATACGAAGAGCCTGCCTATGAAGTTTGGCCACTGCTCGACTTGTAGCCCGTCGTAGGTTAAAGGCGCAGCGCTTGCTGAGGCAAAATATCGAACACATGCACGCCGGCAGGATCAGGCTTGAAAAAGCGCTGCAGTGTTTGCTTGACGGTGGGGAAGGCCAGCTCATGCCAGGGAATATCCTGCTCGGCAAATAGCGCTACTTCGAGGCTCTCTGCGCCAGCGGCAAAGCGGCCATCGACCAGTTCGGCGGTGAAAAAAATGTGTACTTGGTCAATGTGCGGCACCGTAATCATGCTGAACAACTGGCCTAATTTGACCTCGGCGCAGGCTTCTTCCATGGTTTCGCGCTGTGCTGCTTGCTCGGTACTTTCGCCGTTCTCCATAAAACCTGCAGGCAGTGTCCAAAAACCCCGTCTGGGCTCAATGGCGCGCCGACACAGCAAGACTTTGTCTTCCCACACCGGAATCGTGCCCGCCACTATGCGGGGGTTGTGATAAAAGATGGTGTCACACTGGTCACACACAAAGCGCTCGCGGTTATCTCCCTGAGGAATACGTGTGCTGACCGTGGCGGCGCAATGGCTGCAATACTTCATGCTGCATCTCCTTGGCTGTGTATCGAGTGTAACGATGCCTGAGATGCCTGAACAGCCCTTAGTCGTGAGCTTCTAACAGAGGCTTTGGCTGCTCCTCGGCACGGCTTTGTATGCACGTGACACTGGCTGCAGAGCGCTCAGGTGGCTGATAATCGCCGATCAGAGCCGATTGCAGATCGCCGAGGCTGTCATGCATCATGCCTGACAATTTGAGACACGCTGCCATCGGGGTTTTACAGCGCTGGCGTTCCATATCTATACGAAACTGCAAGCCTTGTAAGCGGTGCTTAAGGCGCTGTGGAGAATGATCGATCAGCTGCTGAACCATTTGTTGACGCAGGGCTTCCAGTGCTTCGGGTTGCTGCTCTGCCAAGCGGTGCAGCTCTTCCGGGTCGGGCAACTCAGTCAGCTCACCGCGGTGGGTTGGGCTGGCTACGGACATGGGAGATTCTCTTTGCTGAATACCTGTTCAGAGTACGAAAAAATCATGAGAAAAGCAGCATGAAAGCGTTAGATAAGGGCTGTCTTTTATACGTTTCTGCTGGTTTCTAACGCCTGTTGTAGCTGGTGCTGCACCGGTAAACTCAGTAAACTGCCGCACATGAACCAAGCTCTAGTG
Organism: Bacterioplanes sanyensis; assembly: GCF_014652515.1. Taxonomy (GTDB): domain Bacteria; phylum Pseudomonadota; class Gammaproteobacteria; order Pseudomonadales; family Oceanobacteraceae; genus Bacterioplanes; species Bacterioplanes sanyensis. The sequence goes on from NZ_BMYY01000001.1 coordinate 539,138, forward strand.
CCTTATTTACAGCGCCGCTGGCAACAACAGGCCCGTCGTCGCATTCATCAAGCCGATCTTGCAGCGGCGGCGGTACTAGTGGCGCTGACGGATGAGCCGGAGCCGCGATTATTGCTGACGCAGCGAGCGGCGCATTTATCATCGCACAGCGGTGAAGTGGCGTTTCCAGGTGGCAAGCAAGATCCAGAAGACGACGACCTGATCATTACTGCGCTTAGAGAGGCAGAAGAGGAAGTCGCCTTGTCTCCCAAAGATGTCACTGTTGTGGGGGAACTCAACCAAGTGGTGTCGCGTTTTGGTTATTTGGTAACGCCTATTCTGGCGGTGATTCCCCCCGGATTGTCTTTGGCGCCGAGCCCAGACGAGCTTGATGCGCTGTTTCTACCGCCCGTTAGCTTGTTTCAACAGCCACCCGTCAGCTACTTCGAGCGGGGCTCTGTGCGCATTCCCAGTTACGACTATCAGTCGTTTCATATTTGGGGGCTGACGGCCATGATGATTACCGAATTTATGAACCACTACTGGGATTGCCAGATCGACTATCGCATCGGTTGATCCCTGGAGGCAGGCATGTTTTATCAATTGGGCCAACGGCGCCCTAACTGTGCAGATGAGGTGTTTGTCGCTGACAACGCCACGGTTATTGGTGACGTAGAGCTGCAGCCGCGCAGCAGCGTCTGGTTTGGGGCCGTGATTCGCGGCGACAACCATCGCATTACCATCGGTGAAGACAGCAATGTGCAAGATGGCGCTGTGTTGCATACCGATGCAGGCATTGAGTTGACTCTGGGGCGCGGCGTCACCGTTGGTCATCAGGCCATGTTGCACGGCTGTGTGGTCGGTGATTTTAGCCTGATTGGCATCCATGCTGTGGTGCTCAACCATGCTCGCATTGGCCATCATTGCATCATAGGGGCACATACGCTGGTGCCAGAGGGCATGGAAATTCCGGATGGCTCTTTGGTCGTAGGTGCCCCAGCCGTCATTAAACGACAGCTATCGCCACAGCAGCAGCAATTACTGGAGGCCAGTGCCGCACATTATGTGGCCAATGCCAAGCGTTACCGTCAAGATTTAAAGGTGATTGAACTATGACTGCGGTTGCTTCCCCCTGTGTCAGTATCTGTGCTTTGGATGACAATGATGTTTGCCTCGGTTGTTATCGTACGGCGGCAGAAATTACCGCTTGGGGCCGTTTGAGCGACGAAGAAAAGCGCACGGTGCTACAGCAGGTAGCCGAGCGTGAACGTGCTTCATTTAATTTCATTGCCCCCAAGGTAACAAATCAGGAGCCATCATGACGCATCCGTTTTCCGAACAGCCGCTGCTAGGCACTCCTTTTTCTGCCACCGCGACGCGGGTATTTCTATGCGGCGCCGGAGAGCTCGGGCGTGAGGTCGCCATTGAGTTGAAGCGTCTCGGTTGCGAAGTCATTGCCGTGGACCGCTACGCCAATGCTCCAGCCATGCAAGTGGCAGATCGCAGCCATGTGATCGATATGCTCGACGGTGCGGCATTACGAGCCGTGGTCGAGCAAGAGCGGCCAAGCTTGATCGTGCCAGAGATTGAAGCCATTGCGACCGATGAGCTGGTGGCGTTGGAGCAACAAGGGTTTTGCGTTGTACCAACTGCACGGGCAACTCAGCTGACCATGAACCGCGAGGGCATTCGCCGCTTGGCGGCAGAGCAGTTGAACTTGCCGACCTCGCCTTATCAGTTTGCTGGCGATTGGTCGGAGTTTGTCAGCGCCGCCAACGCGATTGGCTTTCCCTGTTTGGTCAAACCCGTTATGAGTTCATCCGGCAAAGGCCAAAGTTTGGTACGCAATGCCAATGAGCTGGAGGCCGCTTGGCAGTATGCCCAAGAGGGTGGTCGTGCTGGTGGTGGCCGGGTGATTGTTGAAGGGTTTGTGGCGTTTGATTTTGAAATCACTTTGCTGACGGTGCGTAGCCTCGATGCTAGTGGCGAGGTGCAAACACAGTTTTGTGCGCCCATTGGTCACCGCCAAGAAAATGGTGACTACCAAGAGTCATGGCAGCCGCAAGCCATGTCGGCGGCTGCACTGCAGCATGCCCAAGCAGTGGCCGAGAAGATTACCGCAGCGCTGGGTGGCCTAGGTCTGTTTGGGGTGGAGCTATTCATCTGTGGTGATGAGGTGGTTTTTAGTGAAGTCTCGCCGCGCCCACACGACACCGGCATGGTAACCTTGATCTCACAAAACTTGTCGGAGTTTGCACTGCACACGCGTGCAATTTTAGGGCTGCCGATACCCGCCATCGAACTGTATGGTGCCAGCGCTTCTGCTGTACTGTTGCCTGAGGCAGACAGCGACCACATGCAATACGCTGGTTTGCGTCAGGCACTAGCGCAACCAGATACCGACTTACGCCTGTTTGGCAAACCGGAAATTCGCGGCCGTCGCCGTATGGGGGTGGCGCTGGCAAGGGCCAATCATGTGGAAGCTGCTCGTGATAAAGCCAAGGCGGTTATTGCGGCGCTTGAGACACGGCCGGACAATCTGCCGGACTGTTAATTACCCTCACTACGGAACGATTTCGACCGCTGTTTTTGGCTTCATACAACGCTTGGTCTGCGGCCTCGACCCAGCCTTGGGGTTGTAGGCTGTCTAGCCAGCGGTCTGGAGATGGAATCCAAGCTATGCCGGCCGATAGGGTTAGATGATCACTGGCATCTGAGAAACCATGGCTGATATGTAGCTGTGCTATGACGTCTTTAATGCGCTGCTGTAAGTTGAACAACTCTTCGTGATTACGTACATAAGTGATCAGAATAAACTCCTCACCGCCGTAGCGCGCTGTCAGTTCATCCGCCCGCCGAGCACAGTTAGATAAGGCTTGGGCCACCAGCCTCAGCGCTTCATCGCCAGCAATATGGCCATAGTGGTCATTAAAGCGCTTAAAATAATCGATGTCACATAGCACCAAGGCCATGCCATCCGAGTGGCGCTGCAAGCGCTGCCAAGTATTTAGCAGTGCCTCATCAAAATAACGGCGGTTATGAATACCTGTAAGACGGTCGGTGTTCGACATTTCCAGTAGTTGAGATTTTTGTCGGTTAATCTCTTGTACCACGGCGTTATAGGAGTTTTTCAGCTCAACTAGTTCCTTGATTTTAAAGGGGGCACTAAATCGTATCGGCGAGAACTCGCCCTGACGGCGATTATCGCGCAAGTGGTTAGTGGCATGAACAATGGGGGTGATAATGGCTTTAAGAAACACAAAAAATAGCAGGCTTGGTAGTAACGCCAATACTAAAAACGAGCCAAACACCGCCGGTTTGAATAGGGGCGGCAGAGAGCTGCCATGGTCGAAGGTCAGCATAATGGAAGGGCGGCCAAAAACATCCATTAAACAGCGTTGGTGTTGCTGTTGTGCTGCGTCTAGGCGACTGTATAGGGGTTGGCAGTTGGCTGGCGGGTTGTGGCTAGCGATAATCTTAAGGTGTTGGCCATAACTCAGTGCGCCCCAGAAACTGTCGTCAACACGGCGCACCATTAATAGGTAGCCGCGAATATCGCCACTGCCATCAGAACGTAAAACAGCAGCCACTGCCAGAATATAGGTTTCACCATCGATGTGTTGAAAACTGGTGGGTTGGGCGGCGAAGTGTAGGCTTCCTGAGCGGATTTGCTCGGTCAGCCATTGTTCAAGTGAGGGTAGCGAACGCTGTATTTCGCCACTATCGAGAAGATGGCGCATGGATAAGCGCAACTCGCCTTGGTCGTTCGCCAATAGCACGTGTTGAATATCTAAGTTGATCATGGTGTCAACGATAAAATTGGTGCGCACATAGCGATGATCTGCATTCATTGGCAAGTCTTGTGCGACGAACTCATAAGTATCGTCCCAGCGCGCATAATCGACCGCAAAGGCCAACAAGTGCTCCGACTTCTGCTCTAGTTGGCGGTGAATCATGCGAATTTCATGCTCTTGATAGGTGCGAACAATCTCCAGCTCTTGGGGATAAAACCACCAGATGCGCACCGCCAAAAAGCCGAGAAATAATAGAATCAGATACAGCAACGTCGCCCATAAAGACAACATGCGAATAGTGATCATCTAGTCGCCAACCCCTAAATACCGCCCTCAGTGTAGACACTAACAGCACCGTATGTATTGACACTGGCCTATGACAGTGAGTTTATGGCTTGACCTTTGAGTAGCTCGCAGGTTTACAGTGGTACCATCTTTTCACCATAGGGGCAGAGTGATGAGGGTTCAGCAGCTAGCGAAAGCAACGGGCGTAAGCGCGGATACCATTCGCCACTATGTTCGAATCGATTTATTGACTCCGCAGAAAAGCGACAACGGCTATCACCAGTTCACGGCCAAAGACGCGCGGCGCTTGCGCTTTATTATGCAGGCGCGGCAGTTGGGGTTTACCCTCGACGATATTGCGCAAATATTGGCCGAAGCCGAGCGGGGAGAGTCCCCGTGCCCAACGGTGCGGCAACTGATTGAGCCACGTTTAGTTGAGGCGCGCGCGCGTCTGGTAGCCATGCAACAACTGGTCGAGCGCATGGAGATGGCCGTAGAGCAGTGGCAACATCAGCCTGATTGTCACCCGTGCGGTTACCATATTTGCCATTTAATTGAAGGTCCGCATGAGGAACTGCATACAGAAGCGGTCAATGCATCAAAGGAGATAGGGTCATGACAAGTTCATCCAGCTGCTGCGGTACTAAAGCATCGGTTGCTAGCACGCCAAGTTGTAGCGACAAAGCAGCACCGCAAGCGAGCTGTGGGGCTACGGCCAGTTCAGGCTGCTGCCCCAGCACTGTAACGCCTACAGACGACGGCGGTTGCTGTGGCAGTGAAAAAAAAGCCCGTATTGATTGGATCATGTGGACCTGTTTGCCTGTTGTGATTGCAAGCTACGGTGGTTTTCTAGCCTTTGGCCATGACGGCCTGCCCGAATGGCTGGCCACCATGTTTCACACCAGCTTTGAAATGGTTAATGCCATGTGGTGGGGCATTTTAATGGCGGCATTTTTTGTCGGTTTGCTCACCCGTGTGCCACGTGAGCTGGTGATGTCGGTCTTGGGGCGCGGCGGCAGTAAGCGCGGACTGCTCAGAGCCACGGCAGCGGGCTTGCTGTTGGATTTATGCAATCACGGTATTTTGATGATTGCCATGAAGCTTTATGAGCGCGGTGCCAGCATTGGCCAGGTGATGGCGTTTTTGATTGCCAGCCCGTGGAACTCGCTGACCTTAACCTTGATTTTAATTGGCCTGATCGGTTTGCCGCTGACGTTGACCTTTATCGCCGGTTCGATGGTCATTGCGCTTATCAGTGGTTGGATTTTTGATCGCTTGGTGGAGCGTCAGGTATTACCTGCGAACCCCAATCAGGTGGAGTTTCAGCAATTGCCCTTTTGGCCAACGCTAAAAAGTAGCTGGAGTGGCTACGACTGGCGCCCTACAGCCTTAGCCAGCTTATTTTGGCAAGGGTTAAAAGATTCCCGCATGGTGCTGCGCTGGATCGTATTTGGCATTGTACTGATTGCTCTGGTGCGCGCCTTTGTGCCGCCAGAAGCGTTTAGCACCTGGTTTGGCGCGACCGTAGGCGGCTTATTTATGACCTTATTGGTCACCACCATTTTAGAGGTATGCTCAGAAGGCAGCAGCCCCATCGCCGCCGACTTAGTCAATCGCGCTGGCGCGCCGGGTAATGCCTTTACCTTCTTAATGGCGGGCGCGGCAACGGATTACACCGAGATTATGTCACTGAAAGACACCACCCGCAGCTGGAAAATTGCCCTGTTTCTGCCTTTGGTAACCGTGCCTCAGGTGTTGCTGGTGGGCTATTTACTCAATCTGTTTGGGTAACTTGGCCTTGAAAGGGGCTTGGCCCCTTTTATTCAAATGCGTTATTCAAATGCGTTACTCAAATACGATATCGAGAATATGGCCGGTAACTTTCTTGGGTTCGGTGGCGTACCACAGTTCATGCCGAACAGCCTGTGGCCAGGCGCGTTGGCAGCGTTCAATCAGTGCCTCAAAAGTGGGTCTGCCTGGGTCAGCGAGAAGCACCCGTTTAACGCCCGCACGCTTGGCGCGCTTAATTAGGCGAAACAATTCGTCGGTGAGACTTTCCCAAAAGCAAATATCGGCACCGATTAAATAATCAAACTGCGCCAGCTTTTTGCCTTTCATATCATTAAAGGCAATGCACCACGGCGTAACTTTTACATCATTGGCGGCCGCCATCACCTCCAGGTAGGGAAAGACCTGATCGTCAATATCAGCACCCGTGACATTCGCCTTCAGTTGCTTGGCGCAATATATAGAGGCTGGCCCCCAACCGCAGCCCAGCTCCAGCATGCGCAAACGTTTGCGCACGCGCTGGTGTTGCAGGTAATCCATGATTAAAAAGCTGGAATCCCAAGTTTTATGACCGTGCACATTAGGCTGGGCGACTTTCTTTAAACGTTTAATCAGCGAATGACTGGCAGAAAATAAATAAACACCGTAGGCTTTTTTAACATGCTGGGGAAGCGCTTCAAGTTGTGGCATGGAACATAATAGCTGGCTAATGGTCTGCTTAGTTTAGCTTTCTCAGATCGCAAACTTAAGAGGATACGCCATGTACAAGTGGATGCTTGCCCTAACCGCGCCATTGCTGCTGTCGGCCTGCTCGTCAGTGTCAGTGCAAGACTATGCCGAGCGCCAACCAACGCTTGACCCGCGTGAGTTTTTCGATGGCAAACTGTGTGCTGATGGCGTGGTGCGCGACTGGAAAGGCGAGCAGATTCGCCAGTTTAACGCCAGCATCATCGCCACCTGGGATGAACAGGGCGTTGGCACTTTGGATGAGATTTTTCAGTTTGATGATGGCCGCGAAACCCGCATCTGGACCTTAACCCCCATCACCAACGCCGATGGTCAACGGGCTTACCGTGCTAAAGCCAATGATGTGCCTGAACCGACCGTGATGAATTTTGCCGGCAACGCCATTCATATGAACTACACGCTGCGCTACGGCGAGCCGGGCGACACCATCGATCTCACCATGGACGATTGGATGTTTAAAGTCGCTGACGGCGTGGTGGTGAATGAAACCACCATGAGCAAATGGGGCTTTGATGTGGGCCAAGTACTACTGGTGATGCGCAAGGTGGATGACGGGCATGAGTGTATTAAGTAGACACACTAATATACCTGAGTAAGGGCCAGAATTAACGCACAGCGGCTGATCGCCTACTGGTGTAGTCCATTGCCAGATCGGCTAGTTTACTAACCGCGCAGCTCGGTCGCTCTGTCGGTAATCACACACGCCGTCAGGGAAGGTGGCTTCTAGTTCGCTCTGATAAGCGCTGGCATCTAAGGGTGCGTATAAACCGCTGCTGATGGCCTGTGATACCGGAATTAGCTGGCAGAAAAGTGTGCTGGCGCGGCTGTCGTCCCCAGCGGCTTGGCGCGTGCTCTCGTAAAACGGGAATGCTTGGGTACAGCGTCCGGGTGCTTGCTGGTTCCAGTCGCCGTTCCATACATCATTGCCGCTGGCAATTAGCTCGCCGTTGGCATCGAGGCAGCGATCTTCGGCATACGGCGGAATGGTGCTGGCATCATTATCCGTTAGGTTGTCCAGCCAGCGACTCATGGCCTGCAAAGCGTCCCAACGGGCATCATAACTTCTGTGGCTAATCCAAATCGTCTGCCGTTGGTGCTTTCCTTGATTAGCGGCCATGATGCGTGCGCGCGCAGAAATGGCTGACCAGCTGTGGTGAATGTCTAACTGTGGGTCGCGGTATGGGCGAACATCAATAATGGGAATATCAAGCTTGCCAATAAAAACATCACCGCTGGCATAGGCACCCTGTGCGGCTTCTAGGCTGCCATGACGGCGCGGTGCCAGTGCCATGGCTTTGCCATTATGGGTCATATTCATCTCGCCATACGGGCTGTAGCGGCGCAGCGAATCATCACCCGACACCAGCCACAAGCGTTCTTGCTGCATATCGGCTTGGGCTTTCCAGCTTCCGATTTTACGATTTAAATCAAAAAACTGGGCGGCATTGATCTGGCCATTTTTCCAGGCATTAAGACCATACTGAACGCCAACATTACTGGAGGGCACTGGCGCTCTGCCGCCTGCATCTGTGCCATAGATATCGCGATTATCCTGCCAGTGGCTCCAAAAATTGCTGTCATTAACGGCGGTAGAAAAGCGCGGGTAGTGGCTATTAAATTTAGGGTTATTAATTAATGCAGTGGAGCCGCGCCAAGCATAATTGCACTCCGTAGCGCCATCGTGCTGTGGTGGCATTTCAAAGCGCAGTAAGCTGGCGAGGGTATTTAAATACTCCACTCTGGGGCTGAGAGTTGGGCTGTAGGCTAAACCTTGAACATAGTGGCGATGCTTGGCTGAGCGCCAAAATGTTTTGTCGTCGGCGAGGTGGTCAAAATAATACTCCATTAATTCACAATCCAGGCCGTAGCTGATTTGTGTGACCATGTCTGGATAGGCAATGACGGCGACACCGCCGTCGATTAAGCCAGGGCGATTTTGGGCCAATAAATACTGCTGCAAACCGCCGCCAGAATCCCCCATGCCAATGGTGTAACGTGGCTCGCCATAACGCGCGACAAACTGCTGCTTAACGCGCAAAGCAGTATCTTCTTGCAGGGTAATGTTATACAGGTTGTCGGTTTCATTGCCGGTGGAATAGAGCACCGCATAGCCTTGCTCTAGAGCTGGGCGCATATCGCGCATAATGCGTTTTAAGCGAGCTTTGCCTTGTTGAAATCCAATGCCGATGGCGCCTTTAAAATGATAAATCGCGCGGCCATTCCAGCGGCTTAAGTCGGGCGCATCGCGCTGGTCTGCGGTTGTGGTGGGGATGATCAAGGCATAAATAAAGCGGTTAATAGTGCCAGTTTCTACCCGCAGCAGTAAGTCGGCAGCTTGGGGCTGCTCTATTTCGTTAAACCGTTTGGGCTCATCTTGGTTAGCGTAAAAATAATGCAGTCGAGTAGGCAGTTGGCAGTCTTGGCTGTAGCCCACAATGGTGTCTGTTAATGTTCCGCTGTCATGCTCGGCGTAGACGGGTACGCCATAGCCCTGTTGGTTGTCAGCGATGGGCTGGCCCAACCCCGACTCCAACGTTTGGCATAAAAATGGGTATTGTTTTTGACCGGCAAACAGAGGTTCTGCCGGGCCGCTTTGTCCCCATGGAATCGGGAAGCTATAGGTCTCCGTGGGGCGTTTAATCGTGCGTGGGTGAGGGCCGCTGTAAGCTGGCAAATTAGCCTGTAGAGCATTGGGTGGGGTGGCGACGACGCCCGGCCAAGGCGTTTCCAAGTTTAGTGTTTCGGTTAGGCTGCTTTTTAACCAGAAATAACCCGTGGTAACAGCGATGCCAACAATGCCTACCAATAGCAGGCCCCAGCGCATTAGTCTGTTCACAGACTGCCTCCTTGCATCAGTTCGAAAATGGCCTCTGAATTAACTCAATGATACGCGCAGGCGAGTCATAATGTGGAGGCTCATGACAGTAGATATGTAAAAGCAAACCACAGATATATCGCTCTGTGGCGAAATGTCAATTATTTGCACGAATGGCGAGTAAAGTCGGTATGCTTTACAGATCCAATTAAAAGGACAAGTCATGACACAGCTATGCCTCTTTCCGATCCCACAGTGTGTGACCTTTCCGGGTACCGTATTTCCGCTGCACGTGTTTGAACCGCGCTATCGGCGCATGATTGCCCACTGTCTAGAGACGCAAACACCGGTGGCCATTTGCCACACCAAAGCGTTGCTGAGCGAAGGCAAAGCCCATGACAGTGTTGCACAAGCGCTCAATTCAGATCAGGCGACCTACCGGCCTTACGATGTTGTTAGTGCCGGGCAGTGCGAGCTGATCGAGCGCACTGATGACGGGCGCATGTATTTGAACGTGCATATCGAGCAGCGTTATCGCATCGTGCGTGAATGCCAACTACTGCCATATCAGGTATATGAAGCTGAGGTATTTAACGACATTTCACCTACTGATACTGAAATGCAAGAAAATCAACAGCTGAAAGAAAAAATCATGCATCGGTTAGCGGCGTTGGCGGCGGACATGGAAGGCGTGCAGCAGTTGCTGACCTCCCCAGAGTGGCAGCACAAAGACGCCAGTGCATTCAGTTTTGAGCTGTTTGGTCTGGTGCGCTTCGATGCCGAACTGTTGCAACACATATTGGAAATGCCCAGCGCTCACCAGCGCTTACAGACCACCTTGGAGCTTTTAAATCAGGCTTGAGCAACGGCCAACCACAGTGCGTATATCAATGCAGCCAGCAGCGGCAGAGCATTGGCGAAATAAATCGCTCGCGCACCGCCAACAAGGTAGCCGCAGATGACCACCAGCGCAGCAATGGCGGCTGATATGGGCAAGGCATAAATGGCAGTGTTCAGCATTTCGATGGTGGTGGGGCTGTCTGTGTTAATCGAGGTGCCAATAATGATGGCACTAAACCATAATAGAAATCCCAGTAACGCTTGGCCGGCAAGGCTTAAAAATAACCCAGTTAAGGTCATGGTGTGCTCCTAAATCCTGGTCATCATAGCAGACAGATTAATGGCTGAGGTGCGCTTGTAAGCCGGTCGGCAGAGCGGCATCCGGTAGATCATAGTCACACACCCCCTCGGCAAAGATACGTTCTAACTCGGCTTGATAAGGACGCATATCGACGGGCTGATAAACACCGCTGGCGATGGCTTCTTTAACTGACTGACGCTGGCACTGAAAGACCGTGCCAGCAATGTCTTCGCCGGCCACTTGGCGCGAGCCTTGGTTAAACGGCATCTGCTCAGTACAGGCGCCGTTAGGGCGCTGATTCCAGTCGCCATCCCACACCCCAGCGCCACTGGCAATGACCTGGCCTTGGTCGTCGAAGCAGCGATCGGTGGCATCATCTGGCCTAGCTTGAAGCAGACTTTGCCCGTTTTGCTGGGCGCTGAGCCATTGGTCCATCACGGCGATGGCGTCCCACATGGGGTTATAGGGTTTGGTGCTGATCCAAATGGGTTGCAGGCGAGCATCGGTGCCGGCCTTCAGTAGCCGCTGGCGCGTAGACACCGCCGCCCAAGTGTGATGAATATTGAGCTCATGGTCCAGGTACATGCGCACGTCCATCACTGGAATCTGCATCTTGCCCATAAACACATTGCCAGATTGATAGGCCGCTTTAGCGGCGGCCAAGTTGCCCTGGTAGCGTGGAGCAAGCTCCATAACCTGCCCCGAGTGGCTCATGTTGTGCTCGCCATAAGGGCTGAATCGATACAAGCGCGAGTCACCGCTGACGTGCCAAAAGCGTGCATTGGTCATGTCTTTGGCGGGTTTCCAGCCACCAATGCGGGCATTTAATTCAAGAAATTGTTCGGGGCTAATATGGCCCTGTTGTAAGGCCTGTAAACCATATTGAACGCCCGCATTGCTCCAAACGGATGGTGCTCGGCCGTCTTGGTCGGTGCCATACACGTCTTGGTTGTCTTGCCAATGGGTCCAAAAAGTATGCTCGCGTACCGAGCGCGAAAAACGGTAAAAATCGCTATGAAAACGTGGGTTATTGACCAGTGGCACCGAGCCGCGCCAGCCTTTGCTGCATTCAGACGCCGGTGGCTGCGGTGGTGGCCATTGCCCTCGGAGCAGGTAGGCCGCATCCGTGAGCCAAGACAACCTGGGTTGGTATTGGTTGCTTACCGGCAACCCCATGATCGCCTGGCGAATCTCAGGCTGGCGCCAAGCATCCCGATCACTGGCTAAATGATCAAAATAATATTCCAGCAGTTCGCAATCCAAGGTGTATTGGATTTGCGTCACCATGTCCGGGTAGGCGATTAACGCAACGCCGCCATCGATAATGCCAGGCTGGTTTTGGGCATATAAAAATTGCTGCAACCCACCGCCCGAACCACCTAGGCCGATGACAAACTCTGGCTCGCCATAGCGAGCGGAAAACTGGCGTTTCAGGCGCAAGGCAGTGTCTTCTTGCAAGCGAATGTTATACGTGTTGTCGGTTTCAGTAGCGGTCGAAAACAGTACGGCATAGCCCTGACGCAAAGCCGGTCGCATGGTGCGCATGATGCGGCGCAAGTCGGCTTTGCCTTGCTGAAAACCAATGCTAATGCCACCGCGAAAATAATAAATGGCTTTGCGATTCCACTGCGATAGATCGGGGTGGTGCAAGCGATCATCGTGGCTGGTAGGCATCATTAGCAGATAAATATGGCGGTTAATGGTGCCGCTTTCGACGCGCACCACCTGCTGGGCATCGGTCGGTACGTCGTGAACTGGACCGTCAACGCGTTTTGGTAAACGGCGGCCCTCGTGGTCGGCCGGGTCGTATAAATAATGCAGCCGGGTGGGCAGTAAGCAGTCTTTGCTGTAGCCGATGATGAGCTCCGAGCGCTTGCCCTCGTCGTTTTCGGCAAACACCGGCACGCCCCAGCCTTGCTGGTTATCGATTAACGGTTGCCCGAGTTTGGACTCCTCACTCTGGCACGCAAAGGGGTACTGCGGCGGCCCGGCAAATAAGGGGGCGACAGGGCCAATATCGCCGTACTCGATGGGAAACTGAAACGTCTCTGCAGGCCTTGCGCTGAGTGCCGGATGTGGCCCCTGATACGGTGGCTGCAGAATGCGCTGGCTGCCGGGGGGCGTTGCCTGCACCACGGGGAAATCACGATCCAAGCCGATTTGCTGGCGCAGCTCTAAGTAATACTGGTAAATAAAACCGCTGCCGCCTGCCAGTGTAAGAAATACCAGAATCAGTAGTTTGCGTGACATGGTGCCCTCCTGAACTTTCAGTTTAGTGCGGCAAGTCGTCGGCTGAGGGGTAAATCAGGACAATGATGAAAAAATCAGGCGGCTGGGGCGGGGGGAGTGGGAAGCCTGGGAGCCCAGGCTTCTATCTATGTTAGCCAGAGGTTTTCTAGCTAGTTTTAGGGCCAATCCACACTTGCTGAGCATTCACAAACTCCAGAATGCCATGTGGGCCTAACTCACGACCAATGCCTGAGCGCTTAATGCCGCCACTGGGCAATCGAGGGTCGGTTTTGACAATGCCATTGATGGCCACCTGGCCGGTTTCGAGTTTCGCGGCCATGGCTTCGCCGCGCTCACGGCTGGTCCAGATGGCGGCCGCCAAACCGTATTGGCTGTCGTTGGCCAGTGCCAGCGCATGCTCGGCGTCGTCGGCTTTTAACACCACGGCTACCGGGCCGAAGGTTTCTTCCTGACAGGCCGGCATGTCATTGGTGACATCGGCCAATAAGGTTACTGGGTAGAAAAAACCTTCGCCACTGAGGGGCTCGCCACCCAGTAGGCAGCGGGCGCCAGCGGCAATGCTGCGGTCAACCTGGCTGGCAAGTTGATCGCGCAAGTCGGCGCGGGCAATGGGGCCAATGCGGTTGGCCGAATCGCGTGGATCGCCGACGGGCAACTTCTCTAACTCGGTTTTTACGCCCTCGACGACTTGGTCGTAGACGCCGGCCTCGGCAATGATGCGCTTCGCGGCAATGCAGGACTGGCCAGCATTGATGATGCGCGACAGGGCGATGGTGGGAATGGCCTCATCCAGGTTGGCATCGTTGAGCACAATGGCCGGGTCAGAGCCGCCGAGCTCCAGCACAAAAGGTTTGATCTCAGCCGCAGCGGTCATGGCGACTTTGGCGCCAGCGTTGCTTGAGCCGGTGAAGGAGACGGCGACCACATCTGGGTGGCGAATGGCGGTGGCGACGTCGTCATTTTTGAGTGGCAGGTTTAAAAAGATATTGGCCGGCGCGCCGGCTTTGTAAAAGGCCTCCTGCAGCGCTTCGCCACAGCCGGGCACATGCGGGTCGGGTTTCATTAAGCAGGTGTTGCCAGCCATTAACGCCGGCGCACAAAAACGAAACGCCAGCCAAAAGGGAGCATTCCAGGGCAAGATGCCCAGCACTGGCCCGAGGGGCAAATGCTGCACATAGCTAAGGCTGGCATCCGAGGGCAAGGCTTGTGTGGCTAAATATTGCTCTGCGTGGTCGGCATAATGCTCGGCGCACCAGGCGGCTTTTTCGACTTCCCCCAGCGCCTCATTGATGGGCTTGCCCATTTCATCGGTCATCAGTAGGGCGTATTTTTCTTGATCGGCACGCAGCTCTGCGGCCACCGCTTTTAACACCTGCCCACGCTCTGCAAAGCTGGTGTGTTTCCAGCTGGAATAGGCCTCTTTGCTGCAGGCGATGCGATCGTTGAGCTCTTGGCTGGTCAGAGCGGCAAACTGATGCAAGGGCTGGCCGGTGGTCGGGTTGATGACATTCAGCATGGTTTGCTCCTTCAGGCTGGGTTTGAGTGATCGCGTGGGGCGATGTCGTCCGTTTTGGTCGGTGCTTTGGGGTCAGCCAATGGCTCTGCTTTTTTAGACTTTTTCTTCATCGGCCGTTTATTGGGGTTGCCGATGTGCGAGACACGGTCATCTACTACCTTGGCCTCGCCACTGCCGGGTTTGACCACGAAGTCTTGCTCAACGTCGGCAAAAAAGGAGTCACAGCCGTCATCGGTAATGTAGAAGGTGTCGGAAATGCCACAGGTTTTATCGCCCTCCACGCCCCACATCCAAGGAATGATGTGAAAGGTCATGCCGGGTCTGAGCACGGCAGAGTCGCCCTGTTTCAAGCTGACGATGTAGCCTTCATCCCAACTCGGTGGGAAGGCAATGCCGATGGAATAGCCCGAGCGGGTAATCAACTGAGCGCCGACGTCATTATCGACAATGATGGTGCGCACCAGATTGTCGGCGTCGGACACCGTCATGCCTGGCCGCAGCTCCTCTCGGACCCGGCGCAGGGCATATTTCATGGTTTCTTGCGCTTTGAACATGGCATCGGACAGCTCACCACAAATGACGGTGCGCATCATGGCGGTGTGGTAGCGACGGTAACAGCCTCCGACTTCCAGAAAGACATGATCGCCTGGCTGTACTTCGCGACCTTCCCAAGTGGCGTGGCCAATCATGGTTCTCGGGCCGGACGTGACGTAGGGCATCACGGCGGGCGGCTCGCCCCCGGCGCGAAACATGGCCGCGCTGATGGCGGCGCCAATGTCGTTTTCTGTCACACCTGGCTGAGTGGCTTCGATGCCAGCGAGCATGCCGGCGCGAGTCGCCACGGCTGCTTTGCGCATGGCGTCCAGCTCGACCGCAGATTTGACGGCCCGACCTTCTTCGACAATGCCAAAGCAGTCCATCAGGCGGCCATCGGTAAAGGTGGTGTGGATTTGATCCTGATGGTATGCCGGCAAGAAGTAACTGTTGCGCTCATAGCCCAGGTTTTTGCCTTGCAAGCCAAACTCGCGCAAAGCGCCGATCAGCATTTGCACGGCATCGCCGGTGTCTGGGTAGGGCCGGGTTTTTTCCACCCAAGTACGGGCGTGAATGTTCGATTCTTCCAGCTTGCGAGTGATCATAAAGGGCTCATCGTCGAGGGGGACGACCAAGGCCTGGAAGAAGGAATACCCCGTGGTCTGATAATCGGTTAAATACATCAGATTTTCTGGGTCGGAGATGATTACCGCATCCAGCAGGCGCTCTTGCATGCGCTCACGCAATTCACGAATACGGCGCTCATACTCACTAAACGGAAAGGTCATGTCATCGCGTTCACGCATGATTAGTCCTCCCCGATGGCGGTATCGATGGCGTCGGCTAGGATGTTGAGGCCGCGTTCAAGGTTGTCAGCTTCAATGGTCAGCGGTGGAATCAGCTTCACCACGCGGCCACCCACACCGCACGGGCCAATCAACAGGCCACGCTCGAAGCATAAGGTTTGCACTCGCTTAGCCAGGGCTCCATCCATCAGGTCGATGGCTTGCATCATGCCTTTGCCGCGCACGTCAAACCCGTGTTGCGGGTATTTATCACGAATGCCGCGCAGGAAAGTGGCCATTTGCTCACCGTAGCGCTGGGTTTGCGTCATCAGCTCATCGTCGGCGAAGTAGCTCAGCGCTACGGTGCCGGCGATAAACGACAAGTTTTGGCCGCGAAAGGTGCCGGTGTGCTCACCTGGATTCCAGTGTTTGTCGTATTCGGGTTTGGTCAAATTAAGCGCCATGGGGGTGCCAAAGCCGCCGATGCCTTTGGCCAGGCACACAATGTCTGGGTCTAGACCCATGCCATCGAAACTGAAATAAGAGCCGGTGCGGCCGCAGCCAGCTTGAATGTCATCAATAATTAACAGTGCACCGGTGTCGCGAGCCAGCTGCTGCAGCTCTAATAGCCACTCTTGGCTGGCCACATTAACGCCGCCCTCGGCTTGAATGGCCTCCACCAAAAACGCCGCCGGCTGCTCATAGCCGCTGGAGCTGTTTTCGAAACCTTGGCGCAAGGTCTTTAAGCAACCCATGCCACAGCCCATGGTGTTTTCAAACGGGGCATGTTGAACGTGGTTGAGTGGCACGCCAGCGGCGCCGCGGAAATACTGATTGGCGGTGCAGGCCAGGGCCCCTAAGGTCATGCCATGAAAGCCTTGTGAAAAGGCGACAACGTTCTGCCGTCCAGTAACACGGCGGGCGATTTTAAGAGCGGCTTCAACGGCATTGGTGCCCGTAGGGCCCATAAACTGCATCTTGTGCTGCATGCCGCGTGGTTTTAATACCCGCTCAACAAAGCTCTCAATAAACTCGCGCTTGGCGGTGGTATACATATCCAGGCTGTGAGCGACGCCATCGGATTCGATGTAGCGAATGATGGCTTCTTTCATGCGTGGGTTGTTGTGGCCAAAGTTGAGCACGCCGGCACCGGCAAAGAAGTCGATGTATTGCTTGCCGTTTTCATCCGTTTGTATTGCATTTTGTGCCGTTTTAAACACCGTGGGGTAAGCCCGGCAATAGCCGCGGATGTCCGATTCCCACTGTTCAAAAATTTGCATGATCACCACCTCCGAAGTTGTCGACGGCCAGCAGATATGGCCGATTACTAAACCCGACTACTCGAGTCAGTGAGCAACGCTCCGGTTGCTGTGACTTCCGGGGAGGCTTCGTGGCTGTCCGACGAAGCTCTCCACCAAGGTAGTTGCGCAAATCTGGTGCTGCAACAGACCAAACAGGCCCCGATTTTTAGGGGCCTAATGACTTTTGACTAAATAGTAAACAAAACCTATGGCCACGAAACGGCAGTACAGGCGTGAGGGTTAATCCTTGCAAGGCAAGGGCGCCTGACACAAACGGGCAAAGCAGCGCACGACTTGCTCTATGAGCTGGTCGTTGAATTGGTAATGCGGACTGTGACAAGGATGATGGAATTTTTCGTCATCGTGCATGCCAATCAGGGCAAAGGCGCCCGGAATTTGTTGCAAGTAGTAGCTGAAATCCTCCGATGCCATGATGGGCACGGCCAGGGCGGTGCTGCGCCAGTCATCGCCCAGTTCCGCTGCCAAGGCCTGGCGAAACTCACCGGCGGCTTCAGCATGGTTAATGGTGGCGTCATAGCGCGCTTCACATTGTACTTGGGCTTCTACGCCGTAGGCTCGTGCGGTGTCTTGGCTGATTTGAACAATGGCGTCGTTGATACGGCTGCGCAGGCTAGGGTCCGATAGACGAATGCTGCCGCTTAATTTGGCAGTTTCGGGAATGACGGTGCTGGCGCTGGGCGCTTCAATGGACGAAACATTCACCACTGCAGCGGCTTGCGGCGGCAGTTGGCGCGAGATGATTTGCTGCAGGTTTAAGGTAATTGCCGCTGCGGCCACCACGGGGTCTTTGCACAGCTCTGGCTGGCTGGCATGGCCGCCCTTGCCGATGACTTCAATTGTGAAAGTGCCGTTGCCCGACATCACTGGCCCATCTGGGCACACGGCTTGGCCAAAGGGCATGGCTGGCCAATTATGCCAGCCGAAAATCACATCAATGCCGTTCAATGCGCCGTGTTGAATCATGGATTCCGCGCCATGGCCGCCTTCTTCGGCGGGCTGAAACAGAAAACTCACCGGCCCTTGTAGGGTGTCTTCATGCTGCTTAAGCCATGCCGCTGTTGCCCATAGCGCCGCGGTATGGCCGTCGTGGCCGCAGGCGTGCATGGTGCCTTCGGTTTGTGATTTAAACGGCACATCGCAGGCTTCATGGATGGGTAGGGCATCGATATCGCCGCGCAGGCCAACGTGGCGGCCAGAGCGGTCGGCGGCCAGGGTTGCGACGGTGCCATGCTTACCGCATTCGCGCCAGACGATGCCGAGTTGGTCCAATTGCTGGCGAATACGTTGGGTGGTGCGTTCTTCCTGCCAAGTCAGCTCGGGTGACTGGTGCAGCTGGTGGCGAAAAGCGATGGCCTGATCCAGGATCTGGGCCCATGTGGTTTGCTCGGTCATAGCTACCTCCTTTGCTGCCAGTGTAACGGCTCTGCCAGTGGCTTGCATGACATGACTTGTATGAGCGGCTGTGTGTGGGCGGCTATGTGTGAAGCGGGTATGTGTGAAGCGGCTATGTGTGAAGCGGGTATGTGTGAAGCGGGTATGTGTGAAGCGGGTATGGTGAGCGGGCATCAGGCGATGCCCGCACCAGGGTAGGGCTTAAACTGGGCTGGCCCAGAGGTCGTAATCGTCGGCGTGCTCGACTTCGACTTCGATAAAATCGCCGGGCTGGCAATCATGGAAGCCATTGAGGTAAACCATGCCATCAATGTTGGGGGCATCTGCCGGCGAGCGGGCAATGGCGCCTTCTTCATCGACTTCATCGACCAACACCGTCATGCGCTGGCCCACTTTACGTTGCAACTTGCGCGCGCTGATTTCTTGCGCTTTGGCCATAAAGCGCTCCCAACGCTCTTGTTGCACGTCTTCCGGCACATGGTCTGGGAGGTCGTTGGCTTTGGCGCCGTCGACTGGGCTGTATTTAAAGCAGCCAACGCGGTCGAGCTCGGCTTCATCCAGCCAGTCGAGCAGAATCTGAAAGTCTTCTTCGGTTTCACCGGGAAAACCGACCACAAAGGTGGAGCGCAATACCAGGTTGGGCACCTGCTGGCGCCAGGCTTTGATGCGTTCCAGGGTGTTCTCAGAGTGTGCTGGGCGCTTCATCAGCTTGAGCACGCGTGGGCTGGCGTGTTGGAAAGGAATATCCAAATACGGCAGGATTTTCCCCTCCGCCATCAGCGGCATGATGTCGTCCACGTGCGGGTAGGGGTAAACGTAGTGCAGGCGTACCCAAGCGCCTAAGTTGCCGAGCTCGTTGCACAGGTCATACAAGCGGGTTTTGACCGGTTTGCCATCCCAAAAGCCAGTGCGGAATTTCATATCGACACCATAAGCCGAGGTGTCTTGTGAAATGACCAACAGCTCTTTGGTGCCGGCGGCTACCAGGCGCTTGGCTTCATCCAGTACGTCACCAATGGGCCGGCTGACGTGCTTGCCACGCATGGCGGGAATGATGCAGAACGTGCAGCTGTGGTTGCAGCCTTCGGAAATCTTCAAATACGAATAATGGCGCGGTGTCAGCTTGACGCCTTGCGGTGGCACCAAATCAGTAAAGGGGTCGTGATCTTTGGCCACCGGCGGCACCCACTGGTGCACGGCTTCCATCACTTCTTCATAGGCCTGCGGGCCAGTGACGGCCAATACATCTGGGTTTTGTTCGCGAATCAGCTCAGCGTCTTTGCCTTTGCCCATGCAGCCAGTAACGATGACTTTGCCATTTTCATTCATGGCTTCGCGAATGGCATCCAGCGACTCTTGCTTGGCGTCGTCGATAAAGCCACAGGTGTTGACCACCACCACGTCGGCGTCGTTGTAGCTGTTCACCACGTCGTAATTGTCCATGCGCAGTTGCGTGAGAATGCGCTCGGAATCGACCAGTGCTTTCGGGCAGCCGAGGGATACAAAGCCGACACGACCGCTGTTGGACTGTTCTGATTGAATCAGGTTGGAAGGTTGATTGTCTTTCATTGCAAGCCATCACGTTGGTTGATGGCGGCGATTATACAGACACCAAGTTGAGCGGCTAGCCGCGAGTCGGCAAGGTCTGAATAGTTCGGTACCTTTACGCCTATGCCGAAGTGTAGGCCATGGTGTGCATACCTTGGCGCCTGCTTCCAACTCCGTCGCTGCGCTCAGCCTCTTGCTAATGACCCCCCATTGCCTGTGAAGTACGCTTCGCCAGAGAACTTGAATGGCCCGCTGACGGCCTGTTGCACTGGCGCAGAGCTGTGCAGAATTATTCAGACGTGCCTTGGTCTGCAGTAGGTAAATGTTGGCGCAGGACGCTGGCTAACTGATCAAACTCGACGGGCTTGACTAAATAGCCATTCATTCCGGCTTGCAGGGCCTGGTCAATGTGTTTTTGCAGGGCATTGGCGGACATGGCGTAGATGGGCATCTGATTAAACCCCATACTGCGAATCAAGCGGGTCGCTTCGTAGCCATCCATAACCGGCATTTGAATGTCCATCAGCACTAGGTCATATGGGTGAACATTCAGCATGGCAATGGCTTCTTCGCCATTTTCGGCCAGCTCGTAGGTCAAGCCTAGCTCTCCGAGCATGCTGGTAGCGACCAGCTGATTGATGGGGTTATCTTCCACGACCAACACTTGACCTTGAAGGCGAATGCTGGGCGGTGGGCTATCACTGCTGGCTTCGACACCAGCGCTAATGTCGCCAGTGAGCGTGCGAATAAAACGCGTCAGGGCTTGTGGCGCAAAGGGTTGAGTCAGGATGTTGGCTGTTCTGGGCGCGGGTATTTGGCGGTGCCAGGGCCAGTCGAGCAGCAGGCCAATAGCGGGTAAGTGATGGTCGCCAGCAAGCTGCTTAAGCCAGGCCAGACAATCGTTATATTGGGCTTGGCTGTGGATACACAGCAAAATAAGCTCGCACTCTGGCTGCGGCGATATCTGGCTGAGTGATATGAGCTCAACCTGCTTAAACATGCCTACCGGCGCTAATTGTCTTTGATTGGGTTGGTCGCATACCAAAAGCGTTGACGGTGACAGGTCGACGGGAAGCAAGGTCATCTCGTTGAGTGGCTCCAGTGGCAGGCTGACATGAAAACGGCTGCCTTGGTCTGGCTCGGAGGTTACCTCTATGGTGCCACCCATCAACTCGGTGAGCTGACGTACGATAGAGAGCCCTAACCCAGTACCACCGTATTGTCGGCTGGTAGAGCTGTCCGCTTGGGTAAAGGATTCAAATACTCGGCTTAGCTGCTCCTCGCTCATGCCAATGCCGGTGTCTTGTACCGTCAGTAGCAGCTGTTGTTGTTGTTGTTGCAGTAGGATGTCCACCCGACCTTGATGGGTGAACTTAATGGCGTTATTGCCCAGATTAAGCAGGATCTGTGTCAAGCGCAGTGGGTCTGCCCGCACATGGGCAGGCAAGTCTGGCTGAACCAGCAACCTCAATATGAGCGATTTTTCGCGTGCTTTGGGCAGTAATAAAGTAATGACATGCTCGGCTAGGGTGTTTAAATCCACGTCGGTTGGGCAGATCTCCAGCTTGCCGGCCTCAATTTTGGAAAAATCGAGAATATCGTTGATGACGCCCATCATGAGTTGGCTAGAGTAAGCGGCTTTTTCAAGATAAAAACGCTGTTTATCACCCAGTGGGGTTTTCAGGGTTAAGTCAATCAGCCCCATGATGCCATTCATTGGGGTGCGAATTTCGTGGCTCATGTTGGCCAGAAAAGCGCTTTTTAACGCCGTGGCTTTTTCGGCTCGCGCTTTGGCTTGTTCTAACTGTTGATTGAGTTGCTCTTGGCGGTAATTGAGCTGTTGAGACTGGTGCAGCAACTCTCGGGTTTGCTCATTTTTTTGCCGAAATACCATCGCTGCCCGCGCCAAAGCACCAATTTCGTCACTGCGCTTTACCTCGCCTAAAGGCAAAATCTGTCCATCGCGCGCTAGGGTACTGAAGACATCGGTTAGGCGGCGAATGGGGCGGATCAACATGCGCAATAAAAATACCGCCGCCAGCACAGTGAGCAGCACCCCAGCCACCGACGTCAGACGATTTTTTTGGCGAATGTTCTGACTGCTTTGCAGTGCTAGCGCTGTTGCATGCTGCTGTTGTTCGTTGGTGCGTTGGCGTAATTGACGAGTGAGGTGTAAGAACTCGTTGGCGGAGCCTGTCATCACCACATTGGTTAGGTAGACATAGCCGCGGTTGATCTGGCGTAGGCGCCGGAACTCATCGTTAAGAGCCAAGAGTGCGTCACTGGCCAGAGACGATTGTAAGCGCTGAATTTCGGCGGTGAAGGCATCCGCGGCTTGGTGATCAAAGGTGGCAATAAACTGATAAAAGTGCTGCTCAAGGCGGCTGTTGGCCAGCGTTGACCCCTTTAGCTGTTGGTAAACCGTTGGCAGGCTGTGATGACGAATGCGCGCTACCCACTGTGCTTGCTGCTGGCGCCCTTGGGTGACGGCGGAGAAGTTGTCACCATAGTCCTGCAAGTGTTCACGCATGCGCGCTAATATCGACTGGTACTCAAGAAACTGCGGGTTGGCTTGTAACTGGTCAAGGCGAGAAAACACCTCGGCTAAAATCTGTTGGAAGCGACGTGCAGCGCTGGCGCTGGCCGTTTGCTTATAGATCAGTACATTGCGCTGCAGATCCAGCACATGGCGCTCCAGAATATACACATGCTCGGCAGCAATGTAGGCATTGGTGGTTTGCTGGTTGGCGTGCA
The DNA here is from genome assembly GCF_014652515.1 of Bacterioplanes sanyensis. Classification (GTDB taxonomy): domain Bacteria; phylum Pseudomonadota; class Gammaproteobacteria; order Pseudomonadales; family Oceanobacteraceae; genus Bacterioplanes; species Bacterioplanes sanyensis. Next base: position 561,788 of record NZ_BMYY01000001.1, read on the forward strand.
GCAAGGCTTGCTGATTTTGATAGGAAAGAAAGATTTGCAGGCTCAAGCTGGCCACAATGGCCGCCAGCAAGAGCAGAATTTGCTGCTTTAACGACATGGTGGCAGCTTCCCTAGCATTGGCCTTGCGTCCTGAGTCAGGATACTAGCTGCTGATAAACTCATACCATTTCTGCAAACTGTAGTCATAGGTTGGCATGACGGTGTTCCAAACCGCGACATTGCTAAAGCGCCTTACATAGCTACCACCTGTACGGACTTCACCGGCTTTTACGGCGATTGCACCGTCGGTGCCAGGCAGCGCCGTGGCGGCAGGCAGACCTTGATACCAATAGTCCCACTCTGCCTTGCTCAGATACTGGCGCGAGCGCTGTGGGTTGGAGATGTAATAACCTTGGCGAGCGATAAAGGCACCGGGCCAGCCGGATAGCCACCAGTTCATGTAGTCGTAAGCGGCGTCTTTGATGCGCCCTGTGGTGTTAGACGATAAACACATAACACCGTGCCAGCCGCGATAGCCTTCTTTAGGCGCGGCATAAATCACAGGGATATTGCGGCTATTTAGGCTAGCCACCGCCGGTGAAAACATGCTTTCAATCACCACACGACCCGAGGCCATAAAGTCCACCGACTCAGGTACAGAAGTCCAGAAGCCACTGAAATGGCCGTCGCGTTTGTACGCAAAAAGAATATCAAACAGCCGGTTCAGTTCGGTGCGGTTCATATTGCCGATGTCATCGACCTCGAACAGCCCCTGCGCCTGCGCCGCTAACGCCAAATCAAACAGACCAATGGCCGGTGCGTTGACAATGCCCACCTGGCCGCGATAACGCGGTTCCAATAGCCAGCCCCAGCTTTCGGTTTGGTAGGGAATGCCGGGCGCAATGAACTCAGTGTTGTAGCCGAAGGAATCCACATTGTGCACGTAGGGTAAAAAACTGAGTGTGTCGGTATGCTCGATGCCCAGTTCGCCATTGGGCTGTATATGCAGAATGCGATAGGGCGCATCGCCAGCACCTAGGTTGGCGTCGGCACTGAGTTTGCCTGTTTTGCTTAAATCATTGAGTTCATCCCAATAGTGAATGCGGCGTTTATCAATACCTTGAATGGCACCAGAACGCCACAGTACGCCTAGGCTATTGGACCATTGCTCATACAAGTCGAACGCTTCTGGGTGCATGGAGGCTTTTTGCAGTACCGCTGCACTGCCTCGTGGCTCGAATACCAGGTCGATATTGAGGTCCTGCATGGCTTGCTGACGTATGGTTTCCTGCAGCGTGACATGGGTACCCAATACTCTGACCTTAGGCTTGCCAGCGGTATGCACCCATGGCGCGGCGACGGCGCTGGCGCCTGTGATCAGACCTTTGATGAGTTGTCGGCGCGAGAGCGTGGTTGTCATAGGTCGCTCCCCGCTATGTTGCTGTCGTTGGCAACGGCGTCGATGAAGGCTCGATAATCGGTTTTGGCTTGCTCCAATAGCACCTGCGCCGGTTGTGCTTGCTCTTGCTCCAGCGCCTGCTGTAACTGTTGCAAACGCTGGCTAAGCTGCTCGGCACCGGCGTTGGCACTGGCGCCTTTCAGGGTATGCACCGTGGCCGCCTGCGAAGTAAGGTCACCGTGATTGAGACTGAGAGTAAGTAATTGCTGATTGGCTTTTTGCTGAAACAGCTCAACCACACGTCGCAACAGCGAAGCGTTATGATTAAGCCGTTGCAGGGCTCCGTCTTTATCCCACACTTGGCCTGAGCGGGCGTTGCTTGTGGTGGTAGTCTCGCTCGTCGGCAGGGGGTTGGTTTGCGGTTGACTGGCAGGTGGGGGCATTAAGGGGCGCGTATGGCGTTCGAGCCATTGGCTGAGCAGGTGACGTAGTTGATCAGCTGCCATCGGCTTGACGATGTAGTCGTTCATGCCAGCACTGATACAGCGCTGGCGATCTTCCGGTTGGGCCGCCGCGGTCACCGCAATCACGGGGATTTGCTCGTAGCGTGCCCCGGCTTCGCCTTGGCGAATGCGTCGGGTAGCACTGTAGCCATCAATCAGGGGCATTTGGCAATCCATTAGGATCAGCAAATAAGGGTCAAACAGCTCACTGTGCACTAGCCGCTCGAGTGCGGCACCGCCATGATTTGCGGTATCACAGCGCAGGCCCATATCGCTCAGCAGGCTGCTTACTACCTCCAGATTGACGTCATCATCGTCGACCACCAGTACCCGTTGTTGCTGGAAGCGCTGGCTGTCAGCTAGCCCAGTCTGAGAGCTAAGAATGGCTTCGCTGCAGGCATCACCGTTGGCGTGGATATAGGCTAGGGCCAGTTCTTCTTGGGTAACTGGTTGCGGTAACTCGATCAGACGCAAGCCATCCGGTAGCGTATTGCCTAAATGGCCAGGCGGGGTGAGAGCCATGACATGGGTAGACGTTTTGCTTTGCAGTGCCGAAGCATAGTCGCTGAGGTAGCGTACCTCGGTAATGAGTACATCAAAATCGGCACTGTTCTCACCGCCATCAGCGATTACGACATCGCCGCCGCGCCGTCGAATCATGCGCGCCAAGACATCGGCTTGCAAGCCATCATCTAGGCGCAACAACCAGCGGCTATCGGCGTAGCCGCCATCGCGGTGTAATGGGTGGTGGCAGTTGCCTGAGGCGGCGCTGACATTGAGGGAAAACTCGAAGCAGCTACCTTGTTCTGGCTGACTGTTCACGGTGATTTCGCCGCCCATCAGTTGGCACAGGCGCTGGCTTAGGGCTAACCCGAGACCAACACCACCGAGGCGCTCATGCAGGTGCTGGTCTTTCTCATCAAACGCTGAGAATAGATGTTGTTGTTGGTCCGGCTCCAGGCCTATGCCGGTATCGCGTATGCGGCAATGCAGCTCGATACCATAGTCCTGTGCTTCTGCGCTGCTGATTTCCATATACACATAGCCATGACGAGTGAACTTGACGGCATTGGATAAAAGGTTGTCGACCACTTGTCGTAGTCGGGTAGGGTCGCCGCGCACGCGGTCATATGCCAGCGATGAGGTGTCCCATAAAAGTGTTAGCCCCTTGTTGAAGGCTTGTTCGGCATGACGTTTAACGACTGGTGTGAGCACCGCGGTCAGGCTGTATTCGACCTCTTCGATAAACAGGTTGCCTGAGCGCACCTTGGCATAATCCAGCACATCGTTTATCAGCTGGGCGGCGTGCTGCATGCTGCTGCTGGCCATTTGCACATAGTGCTGCTGATCAGCGTTTAAAGGGCCTTTGGCGAGTAGGTTAAGCACACCTTGGATGCTGTTCATGGGGGTGCGAATCTCATGGCTGATGGCCGCCAATAGACGCTCTTTGCTTTTGTTGAGCTGACGAGCATCCGTCAGAGCCTGCTGCGTATCCTGTAACTGTTGCTGCTGTTGTTTTAACTGTTGTCGATGTTGTTGCTGTAGCCGCTCGGTCAGTACGGACTGCTCGCTCAGGTCATGCAGTGTCAGTGAAGCACCTATATAGCGCCCATTTGCCGCAACAATGGGCATCAGAGTTAGCGCGAGGGGAAAAGTGTGGTCTTCATAACACCCTGACGTTTGAACTTTGAGCGCTCGGCGCTGCTGCAATGCTTGCCGTAGCTGCTGTTCTGTCGGGCTATCGCTGTCCTCTGGTAGCAGCGTTCCGTGCACAGACTGACCCATCAGGCTGGCTTGGTGCTGACCAAACAGACTTTCAGTCGCGCGATTGGCACTGATAATGGTGCCATCGAGTCCGAGCATGACGACGGCATCGTTGGCGTTTTCAACGACGGCTAGTAGCTGTGCTTGGGCCGCCAGCCAACGTAGGCGGGTAGCGACAAACCGCTGGTAGCCGAGCATAAACATCAGCACGAGACCAATCAGCACAGAAGTCACGATCAGTGCGGTACCACGGCGTTGCTGCACCTCCTGCCAGATACCGGCCTCGGGCAAGCGGGTGTATAGCACGAGCTGGCGGCCCAGCTCGGGTGAGCCTAATGGCAGCCTCTGCTCACGCCAGTAAAAGCGGTTACCCTCGTGCTCGAACGCTTGAATGCCGGCACTGATGGGGCGGCTGTTTGCGCTTGGGTATTGCTGTTGCCAGCGCTTGGCGCTGCCGAGCTCGTGCGCGAACTCCCAGTCGCGCTGTGGGTGCAGTAGAAAGTGACCGCGTTGATCGGTGACCAGTAGCTGGTAGGGGGAGGCGACGCTGGTACGCAACTGTTGCAATAAGGACGTGGCATCCAGCGTAAAGCTCAGATATCCGAATGGTTGCGATTTGTCGCTATCGAATACCGGCAGTGCGATTTGCAGCGCTGGCCATAACGGATACACCAGCTGTTGCTGGCGCCTGGCCAGATAAGGCGCAGATACATAAAACTGCCCAGGCTTAAGGGTTGGCCAAGTGGCGGCTTCAACATGGCGGTTGCTGCCATGGCTCGTTAGGTCCCCTGAGTGGCGACTAATGAACGCCAGAGTTTCGCCGTCGTAAGTGGTGTAGCGGATGGTGTGAATGTCACCGTGGTGGCTCATATAGGCCGATAGAATCTGCTGCAGACGCTGTTGCCACTGGGTTTGGGTCGATCCGCTGGCAGGGTCCACCCCACCATTTTGGGTGCTTCTCACCAAGGCGGCCACGGGCGGTGTGGCATGAATAAAGCTCAGGTAGTTGTATGCTTGTTGTATGTTCCGTTGCAGCACGTCGCCGGCTTGCTGTTGTTGCTGTGGCAACGCCTCCAGCAAGCGCTGGCGCGCTTCGTAATAGTGGTACTGCTCCAACCCCAGTAGCAGCAATGCCGATACCACGATGACGGCAAAGATGTTTTGGGCAAAGCGGAATCGCATATCTTTGCTGTCGGTCAGCAGTGATGGCTCGGTGATCATGAGTTCTCTCCCTGATATCTGTAAACTAGCAGCAAAGCCCCAACCCGCAACTGAGCCATGAAATCCATCTTGATGTTGTCTGCCTACCGCAGTGATAGCCATGCCCAGTGGGCAGATGGCTTGCAAAGGCAGTTACAGGCCGACTGGCGTGTATTCGAGCTGCCTGGGCGCTACTTTCGCTGGCGCATTCGGGGCAATCCGTTGTCCTGGTTGCAGCCGTTGCAAACGCTTCTGCAAGGCTGGCAACCGGATCATGTGCTGGCGACCAGCATGGTCGATCTGGCCACTTTGCGTGGCTTGCTGCCCCAGCTGGCGGCAGTGCCGGCCAGTTATTACTTTCATGAAAACCAGTTTGCTTACCCCGTGAGCCAGCAACAACATGCCTCCGTTGACCCGCAAATGGTGCAGCTCTACGGTGCCTTGGCGGCACAACAGCTGCTGTTTAACTCGGCTTACAATCGTGACAGTTTTCTGCAGGGACTGGCGGCATTACTGAAGCGCCTGCCCGATCAAGTGCCGCTGGGGGTAGTCGAACAGTTGCAGCAACGCAGTCAAATACTGCCCGTTATGGTCGAGCCAGTAGCGATCAGCCCGAGGGCAGCATCGTCGCTGCCCTTGGTTCTGTGGAACCACCGTTGGGAATATGACAAGCGGCCCGATCGCTTTCTGGCACTGTTGCGCCAGCTGCACCAGCCAGTAAGGCTGGCCTTGCTGGGTAGTCGCCCGCAGCAGGTGCCTGCGGCCTTAATGGCCATTCGCCAAGAATTTAGTGATTGGATTGTGGTGGATGACTTTCCGCCGCGAGATGAGTATTTGCGCTGGTTACAACAGGCGGATGTAGCGGTGAGCTGCGCTGATCATGAGTTCCAAGGCCTAGCCATGCTGGAAGCCGTGAGTGCCGGTGCCAAACCTCTGGTGCCAGATGCGTTGTGTTATCGCGAGCAATATCCGCCGCAGTGCCGCTATATTGCCGGCGATATGCAAGCGGCTGCCGCTAAGTTACAGAACTGGCAGCAGCTACCAGCGGCTGACATTGGCGCTTGGCTGGCACCGGCGGTGAAGGCGCGTTGGCAGAGTTGGCTGGGGAAGATCTCCAACGGCGGCTTGGCCTAGCCTGTGGCAAGTAGCATTCTGAAGTGCTTTAGTGGCGACTCTGGTAGTCGTAGAGCGCTTCTAATACTTTGCCCAACGCTTCGTCGATGGCTTCCAGTAACTGGCTTTTTTGCCTTAATCGGTCAGACGTTGTGTGAGCCAAGCGCATAAGCTTGGTTTCTTGGTCTTCGTCAAGCCCGAGGCTAAACAGCATGGATTCGAGTTGCTCAACCATTTCCATCACTTCTTGGCTGATGCTGTTTGTTTGCTGACGCACCTCGGCACTGGTTTGCTTGATGGTTGATTCGGTTAGCTGAATGACTTCGGTGAGCATGTCTTGGCGCAGCGCTTCGAACCGTTGTTCTGCTACCAATAGCTGTGCCTGACCGCAGGCAATATCGACCAAAATGGCAAGGTGGTCTTTTAAACGCCCGTAGCGGTTTTCATCCTCCAGCGGCATGTTTTTAATTAGCAGCACCACTTGCGGCGCGTGAATAATAGTGCGGATACCATGATGAGTAATGCCTTTGGGGTGGTGGCGAAACTTTTGTAATAGTTGTCCGGCTAAATCCTCTGGCGCACAGCCAACGATCACAGGAGTATCTGTGTTGATTAATACGTAGGCGCTGAGCTGAAACGAGGCAGCGCTGGCTATTACCGCAGCAGCCAGCGACTCAGCGCTGCGTATTTGCTGAGTTTGGCGTACAAAATCGATGATATTGCCCAGCTCTGAACTGTGCGTCATGGCCTCCATAGCGACCTGCATGGCTTGGTTCGCCTGTTCCTTGGACTCACTCTGTTGCTGCGCTTGCTTGAGCTTATCTGTCACCAGCTGCTGTAGCTTATGACCGTCTACGGGCTTGGTCAGGTAGCCATCGGCGCCGGCTTCAAACCCTTGCAAGCGTTCTTCGGCGGTCTCTTTGGCAGAAACAAAAACAATGGGGATATTAGCCGTGGCCGTGTGCGACTTAAGCTCGACGCAAACCTCATAGCCACTCATGCCTGGCATCATAATGTCCAGTAAAATTAGGTCCGGTGCGTTCGATGCTACCGCTTGTAAGCACGCTTTACCGCTATCGGCTTCCTCGATCTGGTGTTGTGTTTCGAGTAGCGTTTGCAGCATTAAGCGATTATCAGCGGCGTCATCGACGATTAAAATCTTGGCCATACAAAGCTCCATGACGTTTTTTATTGACGGTGCCGTTAGCGTTGGCAAACCTGGTTGCGGCCGTTTTGCTTGGCGTCATACAGTGCTAAGTCTGCTCGTTTCAGCACTGAGTTTAGCGAGTCCTCGGCATGGATATGGGTGGCGCCAATACTCACAGTAATGGGGACTCGGTCTGGGTTAAACTCGCTCACGGCGATGCGTAGCTGTTGCGCTTTGGCTATGACTTGATCGGAGGGGCAAGGGTCTAGTAGTACAAAAAACTCCTCACCACCAATGCGGGCAACCAAATCTTCTATCCGAAAAAAGCTCACCAAAAACTGCCCCAAGCCTGCTAGCACCCTGTCGCCCTGTTGGTGCCCTAAGTCATCGTTGATGGTTTTGAAATGATCAATATCTAACAGCAAAACCGCCAGCTCATAGCCGTGGCGGCGGCTGCGCGCCAAGCGGTAATCAATATGGTTCATTAAATAGTGGCGGTTATACAAGCCGGTCAGTTGATCATGCATGGCCAAGTGGGCGAGATGGTCACGCTGGCGCTTTAGGGTAATGTGCGTTTGCACGCGTGCACGCACGATGGCTGGGCGAATAGGTTTAAATAAATAGTCGACCGCGCCCAGCTCCAAACCTTGCTCCTCTGAACGCTGGTGGGTTCTGCCGGTAACAAAGATGATTGCAATGTCTTGGGTGACGTGGTTGGACTTCAGTTGCTGACAGACTTCAAAGCCATTCATATCGGGCATTTCGACATCAAGCAGAATCACGTCCGGAGCAAAGCGCTGAGCCAACTCCAGACACTGACAGCCGCCCATTGCCACTTTTATCTGGAAGTTATCGCGCAAACAGGCGGCTAACGCCTGTAGGTTTTCTGCGCTGTCGTCGGCTATCAGCACCGTACCTGGTGTTTCTGTATCGTGCTTGGCACTTTCATTCATCGATCACCCGTTATGACGGCCGGTTAAGAGAAACGTCTAAGCACTGCTTGCAGCTGAGCGTTGGCGGTTTCGCTATCGAAACGGTCAATGGCTTGGCGAATAGTAAGCAATTGTTGCGCCAATGCCGGTTCGCTCAGCTCGGTATGGAGCACAGCGTAATCATTACTATCAATATAGTTAGCTAACTCAAGCTCGATTTGTAACTGGCGCAGTTCTGCGATGTCAGCCTCGCTGAGCTGGTCGCGACTTGGTGATGGTTGCTTGGCTGGCTCATCCGCCGCCTGCAATGACTGGATGTGCAGGCTAAAGCGTTGTATCGCTTGCTCCAGTTCGGCTATGGCTGTGCTGTGATCGTCATCTGGTGCTTGACGGCTGTTGTGCTCCAGTTGTTCTGCCAGTCGTCTGACTTGCTCTGCGCCAAGATTGGCTGCAGCCCCTTTGATGGTGTGTGCTTCGGCGTTGATGGCAGGGCCATTGCCTTGTTGTTGCGACTGCTTTAAAGCTTCAATGCGGCCAGGCTGCTCTTGCAAGAACAAATCGAGCAGGCGCTTCAATAAGGTTTCGTTGCCCATCATGCGCTGCAGTGCTTCGTCAGATAACCAGATAGGCTCGATGGTTTCCTTGTTTTGAGTCACTTCACCTTGGCTTGTGTCGGCCTCGTTGACGGTCTCGCGTTGTGCCTCGCTCCTGTGGGTAGATTTTGGTGCGGCAGGCGATGTGGGTGAGGGCGCGTCAATGGCTGCAGCTGCTTTGGGTGTGGGGTTGGGTGTGGGGTTGGGTATGGGCGCTTGCAGCCACTGATTCAGTTTCTGCTGCACGGCTTGCACATTAACCGGCTTCGATAAATAGTCATCCATTCCAGCTTCGAGGCAGCTTTGCTTATCGCCTTCCATCGCATTGGCGGTCATGGCGATAATGGGCAGCTCAGCCGCAGCTGGCCCAGCCTCGCCTGCACGGATGCGACGAGTGGCTTCATAGCCGTCCATGTCTGGCATTTGGCAGTCCATCAAGATGAGCTCTATCGGATCGCTCGATGGCTGCAGCAGCGCCAGTGCCTGCCGACCATTGTCAGCGATGCTGACGCGATAGCCCATCGCCCCCAGTAGCTCAGAGGCGACCAGTTGATTGATTTGGTTATCCTCTACTAACAGCAAATGCTGCCAGCTGCCTTGCCCCAAAAAACTGTCGCGTTGTTGCCAGCGGCTGCTGGCGCTTTCATCCAGCGCGCGCAGCAAATCTTGCTCTGTGACCGGCTTTGGGAACCACCAGTCGATGCCGGCCTGATTCAGGGCATCGGGTTCACTGTGAAAATGCATGGGCGTCATCATGACCAGCCGACAGTCTGCCTGCTGTTGCAACTGGTGGCTAGCCAATTGCCCCTGGGCGTTTTCGCTTAAGGCCAGGCTGTGATCCATTAATACGGTGTCAAACTGGCCTGGCTTGGCCTGCGACAGTGCTTGCTCCACCGTTAAGCAGGTGGTGCTGTCGGCATTTAGGTGTGACAGCATGGCGCTTATGCTGTGCGCCAGTTTCGAGTGGCTGGTTACTATCAATATCTGGCGTTTGGGTTGTGAGGCTGCTTGCCTTGACCAGCCCTCATCAACGTACCAGTGGGCAGTGAACACGCTACCGTGCCCCAGTTCGCTATCGACGTGAATGTCGCCCTGCATTAATTGCAGCAGTTGGCGCACGATGGCTAGGCCGAGGCCAGTACCGCCAAAGCGGCGGCTATGTGAGGCGTCGACCTGACTGAATGCGTCAAAGAGGCTGGCTAGGGCGTCTGCGGGAATGCCGATGCCAGTGTCGCGTATCGCGACCTCAACACGACAGGGGCGCTTGTCCGCTGCGCTGGTTTGGAGGCACACCTCGATGTCGCCGGTTTCGGTAAACTTAATGGCATTACCCACTAGGTTGGTCAGAACCTGACGGCTGCGCCCCTCATCGCCGAGAATGTGCTGGCACTGGATGGCAGAGGTGTCGAGGATTAGCTCTAAATCTTTGTCCTGTGCCAGTTGAGCCAGCCCCTCAACACAGTCCCCTGCCATGGCCACCAAGTCATAGCGCTCCGCCGCTAACGTCAGCTTTTGTGCTTCGATCTTGGAAAAATCGAGTATGTCGTTAATTAAGCTCAACAGCGACTGAGCACTGCTGCGGGCCAGACTGATACGGTGTTGCTGCTCTTCGGTCAGCGGTGTATTGCGCATAAGCTCTAGCATGCCGATGATGCCGTTCATGGGCGTACGTATTTCATGGCTCATGGACGCTAGGAACTGACTTTTGGCGAGCAGTGCCGCCTCGGCTTGCTGGCGGGCCTCAATCAGAGCCTTTTGGTTGCGCTGTTGCGAGGTGATATCGCGATAGTTCCAAACTCTGCCAATGGCTTGATGCTCCACCATCATCGGCAATGATGAGCGCTCAAATACACGCCCATCGGCACACTCCAGTAAATCAAAAGCCCCTTGCTCTGGGTTGGCATAGAGCTCCTGCATCTGCTGGCTCACCCCTTGGGCGCGCTGCAGCTGAGGGACAATGTGCTGCAGCAACTGTTTATGGGTTTTGCCTTGCAGCTGGTGGCTTTGCAGTCGCCACATTTCTAGCAGCCTGTGGTTCCAGCGCAAGATGCGTCCCTCGGTACTGGTGACCAGCACGCCATTGTCGGTGGCTTCTAAGCTGGCTTCGATCAGCGACAGTGCCCGTTCAGCCTGCTGTTGCTGCTGACGTAGGGCAGTGATGTCGTAGTTGGCGCCAATGACTCGCTCGGCATTGCCGTCGTCGTCGGTCACCACTTGGGCATTGGCCTGAATGTAGCGCAGCCCATCTGGGTGGCTGATGATGCGAAATTCACTGTTCATGCTGTGTCTGTCGCTGACGCTGCGCTTGAATGCCTCGGCAGCCTGTTCTCGGTCGGCTGGATGAACGCAGTTGAGCCAATCTTGGGCGCTGTGGTTGAAGCTTTCTGGGCGCACGCCGAACAGTTCAAACATGCCGTCGTCCCAAATCACGTGGCCGGTCTTGATGTCGACCTCCCAAATACCCATGCCAGCGGCATCGCGGGCCAAGCTTAAGCGCTGATTGAGGGTGGCCAGTGCCTGTTCACTGCGTTTGCGCTCACTGATGTCGAGGTGGGTGCCGATCATGCGAAGGGGGTTGCCATCTTCTGACCATTCGATGACCTGGCCGGTATCCAACACCCAGATCCAGTGGCCCTCTTTATGGCGCATGCGCGCCTCGCACACGTAATACTCGCTTTCTCCTTGCCAGTGTTGCTGCAGCAGGCGCTCGGACTCGGCCAGATCGTCTGGGTGTGCCAGGGACATCCAAGTGTCGATGGTGGTGGGTTCCAGCTCAGCCAGTGAGTAGCCCACAATCTCAGCCCAGCGCTCATTAAACTGGGTTTTGCCGCTGTCCAGTTGCCAATCCCACACACCAACGGCAGTGGAGCGTAACACCAGCTCGTTGCGGTGCTGCTCCAGCACTTGGTCGTTAATGTCTTGGAACGAACCGAACAAACGCACGCATTGGTCTTTCCTGAACTCTGCTTGGCCCCGAGCTTGCACCCAGATGTCGTGGCCATCGTAGGTGACGATTTGCAGTGTTTCATCCCACGGGGTGCCGTGCTCAATGGCTCGTTGCACGACTTCTTGAATACGCTCGCGGCTGGCGCCTGCCTTGTAAAACTCAATACCTTGTTCCAGCGTAGGGACAAAGTCATCCGGTACTCGGTGAATGGCGCGGGTCATATCCGACCAGTACACCTCTTGCTCTACTAGGTTTACTTCCCAGCCACCTATTCGCGCTTGCGTGCTGACTTGCTGCAGCAGGCGGTCTTGGCGCTGCAGCGCCTGTTGGCCTTGGGCGCGCCCGATCTCTAGCCCGACCCACTGACTGATTAGCTGCACCAACTCCAGCTCTTGCGCAGAGAATGGTTGTGAGCGCAGCTCAGGGCCAGAGAAGTTAACGGTTCCCCGGCGCTGGCCTTGTATAAATAGGGGGCTGCCAACATAGGACTCTAATTTAAATTTTTGGTAGCAAGGATGTTCAGCAATGTCGCTATGGCCTGCGTGATGATAGGCAATGGGGGCATTGGCCATCAGGGTGTGTACGCAGTAGGTATCGCCTAAATTAAACTGGTCGCCCCGACTGAGAGCACCTTCGGGGGCCTGAACGTAGCGCACGGTATAGGTGTTGCCCTGAATATCGCTGACAATGCCGATCGGCAGTTCAAAGACTCGACAGCCCAGCTCTAGCATCGCATTAATGCGCCGCTCTAAGTTGAGGTGGTTATCGGACGTGATCTGATGTAGCTCGGTTAACACCTGTTGGGTGCGCTGCTGCACACTGATATCTGTGCAAACATACATGGTGCCCTGCTGGCGGCGCAGTGGAATGACGGTGGCCTGTAACCAGAAGCTCTGGCAATGGCGGTCATGGCCATGAACAACGCCGGTCCAGCTCTGGCCTTGCTGCAGCGCGCGGTTGATGTGCCAGCCGCTGGTGCCAAAGGGTTCTGGGTCCAGCTCGTCTAGGGTTTTGTTCAACAGCTCTTCTGGTTGGTAACCACTGAGTCGACAAAAATGCCGGTTGGCATTTTTAATACGACCATCGGGGCCGACCAACAAGATAATGCAATGCTGATCCAGCGCTTCTTTTTGATCGCTCAGTTGTGCCAAATGCTGATGTGATTTGAGCAAGCTGTCGTTGATTAGGTCCTGCTGCTGCTGGTGGCGTTTGTTGTTGTTTTGCAGCTCTTGGCGTATTTGCTCCAGTTCGATAATAGAGCTACTGGCTGCGGTGGTCAGGGCGCTATCGGGCTGGCTGAGGCGCTGAATCGGAGCGGCCAAGTGGCGTGCCAGTAGGGCGGCGGCTGCGATTGAGAGTAGGGCTGCGGCCAGCACATAGAGGGCGACGGTATGCCATAGGTAGCGTGCCGCTTGAGATAGTTCAGCGGTTGGGGTTTCGGTGATGAGATACCAAGTCTGATCGGCGGCGCTAACGGTGTGGCGCATGCCCGTCACTGCTACACCATCGAAGGATAAATAGTCCGTCAGCCCCACGTCACTGAACTCTGTGGTCAGTGCCTTGTGTGCTTGGCCGCTGCTGGTGCTGTCGACGAAAGCTGGCAAGGGGGTGCGTAACTCACCTTGCTGGTTGACGATCAGGTTGCGGCGCTGGCCATGAAGGGGGGCGACGATATGCTCAAGCTGGCTGAAATCCAGCTGCAGGGCCACTAAGCCTGCATCGCCTAGGGTGTCGACATACCAGCTGCTAAAGCCACCTGCCAGTGGCTGGGCCGTCGATAAATGATCGAGCCCGTCGCTCAGTGTCGCTTTAATGCTGGTGCTTAATGGCGATGGGCGCTTCTCTTGTAACAGGTTTTGGCCGAGCCAGGAGGTAGGGCGGGCGCTCAGCAGAACCGTGCCATCGCGGCTGATCAACAGTAAGTTATGAAATAGCTGGTCGTGCAGCGGCAATGCCCGAGTGCGCTGTTGATAGGCTTGGTGAATGCTTTGCCACAGTGGCGTGGCAATAAATTCTGGGGCTGGCAGTTGAGTTTTTTGCCAATGATCAACCAACCGCTGGGTGATGGTGTCCAGGCCTGCGCCGCGTGCGTACAAACGCGCATCGGCGAGGCGCATGTTTAGCCAGCGCTGCAGCAATTTGGCGTTTTGCTCTGCTTGTTGTTCAAACTGTTGGCGGGCTTTTTGTTCAAGCTGCTGACTGGCAAGCCAGAGGTTGATGCTGGCCACCGCCAGCATGGGCAGCATCACGATCAGCAGCAATCTGAGCAAGATAAAGCGCTGCAACGGAGAGCCGCGAGTGGCAGATGGTTGGGCGTTTGGCTTGGCCATGCAGGGGCGCCAGGACGAAGAATGTTTCTACAGCCTAGCCCAGTCGTACATGCCTGCCAGATATGTCAGTTTTATGGCTTGCCCGACAGAGAACGGTCGATGTAAGGCTCTGCTTGGCTGGCATCGAGTTGATCATCTAAGGCAGGCTCGCGGTTGGCGCGCAAAGCCACCCAGGCGGAAACATCCTGTTGCCACTCACTCATGGGGCGCAGCTCCGGCGCCGCCAGCAGTTTGGCTTCGGTACCTTTGCGGGCAAACACCAGCAGGTGGCGCACGCGATAGGCACGCATGGGGGGGATCTCTCTGGGCATCTGGCCTCCGCCACGGTTTTAATCGAGGGCGGCTTTATAGCAAAAAAAACACCGCCACGCATGGTGGCGGTGCGGTGACCTTGCCTGTTGAATTACCCTTGCGAAGGGCTAAAACGGCGGTAAAACACCGGCAGCACAATCAGCGTTAATAGCGTTGACGTCAGCAAGCCGCCGACAATGACCGTGGCCAACGGCCTTTGAATCTCGGCGCCGACGCCTTGACTTAGCAGCATGGGTATTAACCCCAAGGCCGAGGTGATGGCCGTCATCAACACCGGGCGCAAACGCGACACGGCGCCCTCGATAATGGCTTCATCTAGGACTTGGCTGGATGTTTGACGCTGGCGTTGCTGGTTGATTTGTGACACCAGCACCACGCCATTGAGTACCGCCACACCAAATAAGGTAATAAAGCCCACTGAGCTGGGGACGGATAAATACTGACCGCTGAGCCACAGCGCCCAAATCCCGCCGATGGCGGCCATGGGGACATTGGCCAAAATCAACAGCGTTTGCCCCAAGTGGCCAAACGCCAGATACAACAGCAGGGCAATCAGCGCCAATGCCAGCGGTACCACTAATAGTAGACGTTGCTGGGCGCGTTGCTGGCTTTTGAACTGGCCTCCTAGCTCAACTGAATAGCCTGTGGGCATGTCGACTTGCTGTTGGATGCGCTGGCGAATATCGGCCACCACGCTGCCCATATCGCGGCCTTCGACGTTGGCTTGAATCACCACCCGACGCTGGACATCGTCGCGGCGTATTTGCGGTGGACCGGCTTCGATGTTGACCTCGGCGACGTCTTGCAGTCGCAGCCAAGCGCCGCTGGGGCTGATCAACGGCAGCTGCGCAATGGCGTCTACCTGATGGCGGCTTTCCTTGGCCAGGCGCACATAAATGTCGTAGCGCTCGTTGCCTTGGATGATTTGCCCAGCACTGGCGCCACCTAAGCCATCGCGCACCAAAGCCAGCACATCTGCCACGGCCAGCCCGTAGCGCGAGAGTGCTTCACGATTCGGCCGCACCACCAATTGCTGTTCGCCGGCAATGGGTTCTAAAGCGACATCGCGAGTGCCATCGACCTGCTTGACCTGCTCGGTAATGGCCAGGCCGGTTTGCTCCAGTTGCGCCAGGTCAGGACCAAACAGCTTGATGGCCAGCTGAGCTTTAACGCCGGAGAGCAGTTCATCGACGCGGGTGGCAATGGGTTGTGAGAAGTTAAACAACAGCCCTGGGTGCTGCTCTAACTTGGCTTGCATCGCTTGCTGCAGTTCCACGCGATTGCTAGCGCTTTGCCACTGAGCAACGGGTTTAAGGCCGATGTATATTTCGATATTGCTGACCGGCTCCGGGTCGCCACCCACTTCAGCACGACCGATGCGCGACATGGCGTAGGTGACCTCTGGGAAGGTCATTAATAACGCTTCGAGTTTGGGCGCGACAGTCAAGGCGGTATCTAGGCTGGCTGAAGGCGCCAGCGTAACGCGCAAGTTGAGGGTGCCTTCCTCCAGTTCAGGCACGAACTCGGTGCCTAAACGCGGCAGCAAAGCGCTGGTGGCCAGCAGCAACGCCAACACCGCTGCCAACACCGCACGCGGCCGCTTTAAGAGGCGCTGCAGCACAGCGCGATACTGCCGTTGCCAAGTGTCGATCCAGGCGTTGCGACGCAGTCGTGGCGGGGTTTTAAACAGGTAAGCCGCCAGTGCCGGAATCAGCAGCAGCGCGGTAAACAGTGCCGCCAACAGCGCCAGCATAATGCTGATGGCCATGGGCTGGAACAGCTTGGCTTCCACGCCTTCAAAGGCGAACAGCGGCAGAAACACCACCAAAATAATGCTGCTGGCAAAAAACACCGGCCGTGCGACTTGCTGGCAAGCCTGACCAATGCGCTGCTGCGGACTGTTTTGCTCTGGCTCTTGCTCATCCTGCTGCAGTTGGCGGGTAAGGTGCTCTGTCATCACCACGGCGCCATCGACCAGCATGCCAATGGCGACGGCCAAGCCTCCCAGCGACATTAAGTTGGCCGACAACCCCAGCAACGCCATGATCATCAATGCCAAGCCAATGGATACTGGAATCGATAACAGCACCAGCAAGGTGGCACGTAGGTTTAATAAAAAGAACGCCAGCACCACCACGATCAAAGCAAAGGCAATCAACAAGGCGTCGACCACGGTCATCACCGCTTGGTCGATCAGGCTGGATTGGTCGTAGTAGGGCTGCAAACGCACGCCGTCTGGCAGAGCTTGCTGAATGCGGGGCAGGCGCTCTTTGATGGCATCGATGGTGGCCTTGGTGTTGGCGCCCATGCGCTTGAGCACAATGCCGGAGACCACTTCGCCTAACGGTTCGGCGGAGCCGTCGGACTGGCGCTGACTCATGGTGACGGCGCCTTGGCGAATCTCGCCGCCAAGTTCGACGCGCGCCAAATCCGACAGGCGAATGGTGGTGCCGTCGACGGTTTTAATCGCCAGTGATTTTAATTGCGCTAAGCCTTGCTGGCCGCCATCCAGCCAACCCATGCCGCGAATCACCAGCTGCTCCTGGCCACGGGGCATGTACCAGCCACCAACATTCAGGTTGTTGGCGGCGATGGCCTCCATCACCTGTGGTTGCGTTATTTGATAGGCCAGCAAGCGCTCCGGCAGCAAATTGACTTGGTACTGGCGCACTTCGCCGCCAAACGACAGCACTTCGGTCACGCCCTCCGCTGGCATCAGCAGCAGTTTGACCAGCCAATCGTTGAGGCTGCGCAGCGCCATAACGTCATAGCCGCTGTCTGGCTCAGCGATCAATAAGTATTGAAATATTTGCCCTAAACCCGAGGTGTTGGGCCCCATTTGTGGAATACCAACCCCCTGCGGGATCAACTCACGCGCTGCTTGCAGCCGCTCAAACACCAGCTGGCGGGCGAAATAAATATCGGTGCCTTCTTTAAACACCACAGTCACACCAGACAGACCGGTTTTGGACACGGAACGCACTTCCTCGACATCGGGCAAGGCATACATGACCGCTTCAATCGGGTAGCTGATCAGCTGTTCGACTTCCTCGGCGGCAAGGCCGGGGGCTTCGGTATTGATGCTGACCTGGACATTGGTAACGTCCGGGAAGGCATCTAAATTGAGCCGAGGGATCACCAGCATGGCGCACACACTGGCCGCCATCAGAGCCAAGAGCAGCAGCAAGCGCTGGCGCACGGCCCAGGCAATGGTTTGGTTTAACATGCGCATTTGCTCCTAGTGGTTGTGCGGGTCAAAGCCGTCTTTGGCCAGTTGCGAGGCGACAAAAAACGCCCCCTGCATCACTAGGCGAGCGCCTTCTTCAATGCCGTGCACCTGCTGCCAGTCGCCAAAGCGCTGGCCCAGTTCCACCTCCTGCGCGCTGAAAGCATCGCTGTCGGTTTGCACAAAAACCTGCCAATGACCATCCGGACTTGGCATTAAGGCCGACGCCGGCACCGCCAATACTGGCGGGCTGGTAAATGTCAGCTCGGCGGTGGCAAACATACCGGGGTGAAAGCGGTGATCTGGGTTGTTGATTTCTAAACGCACCTTGCGCGTGCGCGTGACCGGATCGATGGTGTGGGAATCCTGGCCAATACGGGCTTCAACCAGGCTGTCGCCAATGGCGACTCGTAACTGTTGGGCCTGAGTGAGCGACAGGTTTTCGCTAGCCGGCAAATGCACTTCGACCCAAAGTTGCTGTTCGTTGGCAATGCGCATCAAGGCGGTGCCGGCCGGCAGGTGCTGGCCCTGTTCAAACGGATCGCTCAAGACCGTGCCATCGACCTGGGCGCGCAGCTGATATTGGCCAAGCTGTTGCTGGCCGTTGCCTTGCAGAGCCTCGATGTCCGCTTGATTGAGGCCAAAGGCCTGCAGTTGCGCTTGGCTTTGCTCGTAATTAGAGCGTGCGCGGGTGTAGCGCTGCTCACCGACGGTGTTGCGCCCCAGCGATTGCACTCGCTGCCACTCTGAATGCGCTTGGCGATAACTGGCTTGGGCGGTGGCAACGTCGGCGCTAAACAAGGTGACCAGGGCTTGCCCGGCTTTGACGTGATCGCCTAACGCCACGTGCCGAGCCACGACAGAAGAGTCGCTGCGTGGGCTCAAGACGTAGGTCTGATAGGCATTGGCGACCACTTCTGCCGGCGCGCGCACGATGTGTGGCCGCGAGGTTCGCTGCAAGGGGGCGATTTCGAGTTCGGCCAGTTGCTGTTGCTGTGCGGTTAAATGGGCCGCGCTGGCGTGTTCAGTGTGATCGCCATCAGCATGCTCGTGCTTATCTGGGGTGTGCTCATCATGCTCGTCGCCTGAGTGGTTGTGATTGGCATGATCGTGCTCGTCGTCTTTGTGCTCTTTATGGGCATTGGCATGATCGGCGCTGTGGTCATGGTCGCCAGCCTGTTGCTGCTTGTGTGATGCGTGATCATGGCCGTTTGGGCTATGGGTTGAGTGGTCATCGCCGGCCAGCGCCAAGGCGGGTGAAGCCAGCAGCAGGGTCAAAGTCAAATTACGAAGCATGGTGAGTCTCCACAGTGGCGGCAGGAAGAACGAAGGTGGGGAGTTGTCCGGCGCTGAGCCAGCGTTGCAAGTTAGCCAGTCGAGCTTGGCGTTGCAGTTCAATGCCGGCGCGTTGGCTGGCGGCCAGTTGATTCAGACTGCGCAAATAGTCGGCGCTGCTTAAGTCACCTTGCTGCCAGCGCTGGCGCAGAAGCTCGGCGGTATGGCTCAGGCGTTGCTGGCTGTGTTGGCGCCATTGTTGCCACTGTTGGTCGAAGTTGCGCCAGTTTTGCTGCGCTTGCTGCCATTGCTGCAGCAGTTGGCGGCGTTGGCCGCGATAATCGGCTTCCAAAGCCAATGCCTGTTGTTGCAGCGCCCGCTGCTCGGGGGCGTAGTCGTTACGAACATTGAGTGGCAGCGACAGGTTCAAACCGCTGACGGTTTGCTGATCCTCTTTGCCCACTGTGAGCCCTAGGGTGGGGCGGCTGCGACGATCACGCTGGGCGGCCAAGGCGGTGGCTTGCTGGGCTTGCCAGTGGGCTTTGGCCGTTTGGAGCAGCGGATGTTGGTCGACCTCAAACTCAGGCTGCGCTTGCTTTAACTGCTGCCAGGCCTGCTCTGGGGCGGCGTCCAGTTGACCCAGCCACCAGCGCCGTTGTTGCTCGGCTTGCAGTTGCTGTTGCTGACTTTGCGCCAGCGTTAGACGCTGCTCAGATAGCGATAAAAACGCCAGTTCGGCATCCAGTTGGCCGACGTCGCCTTGTTGCTGGCGGCGCTGTATCAGCTGTTGCAGCTGCAATAAGCGCTGCTGCTGCTGCTCGGCCAGCTGTTGCTGCTGGCGGGCGGCCTGCCAGTTAACCTCGCTGCTTAAGGCATTAATCCATTGCTGCAGTTGTCGCCAGCGGTTGGTGGCATGGCTGGCCGTCACTTGTTGTTGTGCTTGCTGCTGCAACGCTTGGCGGCTGTTCCAGACGTCCAGTTCTTGATTGAGACCCACTTGATAGCTGCGCTGGCCATTGCTGCGCTGCCATTCGCCTTCCAGCTCTGGGTTGAAACGCGGCAGGGCCGCTTGCTCTGCGCTGGCCTGAGTGCTGCTGTGGCGGGCCTGGGTGGCCTGCCAGTTGGGGTGTTGTTGCAATTGCGCTCTGGCTTGCGACCACCAGTTGCTGGGTGGTGTCGCTGCCAAAGCGGCAGGGGTGATCAGCGCCAGGCTCAAAATAGCCAGGCGATGGCGAAAACACATCATTGATGTTCTCCAAACACAATAAATACGCATGTGCGGCGCGCCATTGCATGGCCGTAGCCGCTCGTTGTTGTCGATTTAGTGCTGGAGAAGGTTGGGAGGGGGCAGCAATGGCGGAGCGCGCAACCCTAACTCGCCCAATGAGGGCGGCTGAAAACGCTGGCTGCTTAGGTTGTTGGAGTTCGGGGTCAGCAGTTGTGCTTGCGGTGCAAGCAAATGCACATGCACATGCACTTCGCTGCCGTCATGTTCGTGTTCTAGCTCGTGGTTTTGTTCGAATGAGTTTTGACCGACCAGATTCAGCAAGTCGCTGATCATTTGATCGCCATGCAAATGCGGCGTTTCGCGGCCACCGTGCTCACTGTGTGACAGATGCACAGAGGCCACCGCGGTGTTGAACACCAGGTGTTGCAGCAGCAATGTCACAATCAGTAAAAAACGCATTTAAGCTCGGCAGGCTGAATAACAAGAACTCATAAGCTTGCCATTAAAGTCAGGTTGGGCGCGCGAGGCAAGCCCATTTACCCAATCTGACGCTGGCTTGTTTATGGCTCGCGTCGAAAGGGCAACAGGGTGGCGGCATCGTCTTGATAGCGCCTGACGTGCTCGGCCTCCTCTTGGCAAAAGTCGCCGACGGCGGCATGAAACTCAGGCTGGCGCAGCCAATGAGCGCTGTAGGTGAGGGTCGGTTCAAAGCCACGACTGATTTTGTGCTCGCCTTGGGTGCCGGGGTCAAAGCGCTGCAGTTTTTGTTCAATGCAAAACTCAATGCCTTGGTAATAGCAGGCTTCAAAGTGCAAGCCGCTGACCTCCTCCAGGCTGCCCCAATAGCGCCCGTATAAGGTGTCGTCATCGAACAGATACAGCGCATAGGCGATGCCTTCACCGCCTTTGCTGGCTTTGACCAGCAGCAGCTGTTCGCCCAGGGTTTGCCGCAGCTGCTGAAAGAAGGCTTCATTTAAATAGCCGCTGGAATGCCGTTTTAAATACGTCAGCTGGTAACAGCGAAAAAAGCGAGTGATGTCCTCTGGGCGAATGGCCTCACCACGAAGACGCTCAAGCTCCACTTGGGTGTGCACCTGTTGTCGTTCCTTGCGCACGTTTTTGCGCTTGCGACTGTTAAAGCGCTGTAGGAAATCATCAAAATCCTGGTAGCCGGCGTTGTGCCAATGAAACTGACAGCCCAGGCGCACATGGCAAGTTTCGGCGGCCATCAGTGCGTTAAGCTCGGGGCGGATAAAATTTAAATGCCAGCCCGACCACTGCTGTTGCTGGCACAGCTCAGACAACGCTTGAGTGGCTTGATGGATTTGTTCCGCGCTGGGTGGTTGCTCGCCGCTTAGCAGTCGTGGGCCATAGGAGGGTGTAAAAGGCGCGGCACACAAAAGTTTGGGGTAGTAGGCCAAGCCATGGCGCTCGTAGGCATCCGCCCAGCTCCAATCAAAGACGTATTCGCCGTAACTGTGCTGCTTGACGAAGCAGGGCAGCGCTAAATCACCTTCTTGGCTGAGAAGATACAGCGGTTGCCAGCCACTGTTGCCACCAATGCAGCCGTTGTCTTGCAGGGCGGCTAAAAACGCGTGGCTGAGAAACGGATAGCGGCTGCCTACCAGGGCTTGCCAGTCCGGCGCTGGGACTTTATGGATGTCGGTAAAAATACGAAAAAGTGCCATCTTTCAGTGATTTATGCGCGCTGCAGCCCTATTATGGGGGCGGAATTGAGAATCAGGAGATTGCATTATGTTCCGTCTGGATGAACGTCTACAAGCCGATACTGCCTGGGTCGGGCGACTGCCGTTGTGCCAGGTGCTGCTGATGAATGACGTGCGTTACCCTTGGGTGATTTTGGTGCCCGTGCGTACCGACGTATTTGAGGTGTACCACCTGTCTGAGCAAGACCGTATTCAACTGGCCAAAGAATCGGCGTTGGTCACCGAAAAACTCGCCGACCACTTTGCCGCTCGCTCAATGAATATTGGTGCCCTGGGCAACATCGTGCCGCAGCTGCATGTGCATCATGTGGTACGCAAAGAGGATGACCCGGCTTGGCCAGCACCCGTTTGGGGCCATAGCGCGCCACAGCCTTACGATGCTGAGCTGCTCGAGCAGCGTGTTGCTGAACTGAAGAGCTTGCTGGGCTCACACTTTGTTGAGGATGTTGAAGCCGCCGACGATGCGGCCAATAACGTTTACTGGTAATCGCTGAGGCTGTGGGGGAGTTATGCTGGTTTTTCGCCGCTACATGAACAATGCACTGCGCAACTTTAATTATTTGTTGGCCTGTGAGCACAGCCGCCAGGCCATTGCCTTGGACCCGCTGGACGGCGATGCCATGGTGGCCTTGGCGCAGCAGCACGATTTAACCATCAAGCTCATCATCAATACCCACGAGCATCACGACCATATTGAAGGCAACCCGGCGGTGCAAGCCGCCACCGGCGCGCCGGTGTGGGCGCATGAAAATGCCCGCATTCCTAATCAAGCCCATGGCATTAAGGCCGGCGACTGGATTGAACTGGGCACCATGCGTTTGCAGGCCCTGCATACGCCAGGGCATACACCCGTGCATCTGTGTTTGCTGGCGCCGGCCAGTGAATACGATGAGGTGCCGCTGTTGTTCTCTGGCGACACCTTATTTAATGCTTGTGCCGGCAACTGCAAAAACGGTGGCAATGTCGATGATATGTACGACTCTTTTGTGTCGCAACTGATGCCGCTGCCCGATGACACCTTGCTTTACCCAGGTCACGATTACATGAAAAACAATTTGGGTTTTGCGCTTGATCGCGAGCCTGAAAACACCATGGCGGCGTACTGGCAAGATCAAGTGGCTCTGCTGGGTGAAGACGACATGCCGGTGATGACGTTAGGGCAGGAGCGTGAGTACAACCCGTTTTTGCGGCTGCATGCCGATGCCATGCGTCAGCGGCTGCGTGAGCAGTTTCCTGATTTAGGCGACAGTGATCGCGATGTGTTTAAGGCGCTGCGTCGGCTGCGCGATCAGTGGTAGTTGGCTTGCCGTGGGCCAGTAAGCACTCTGCGATCGCATTGGCCCATAAATCATAACCATTGGCGTTGGGGTGGTAGCCATCGCTGGCCATCCATTGGGGTTGCAACGCCATAACAAAGGGCTGGTGCAGCCAGTCGTGTTGCTGAGCCAGAGTTTGTAAGCTTTGATCCAGTTGCCAGGCGCGCAGGCCTAACCACCAGTTAAGCGGTTTCGGCAGGGCCGGGAAGTGTTGCATCGGCGGTACCTGCGTCACGACCACATGCTGACAGTCCACTCGTTCCACCATGGCTTGCAAGTGTGCCTCCCAATTTGAGCGTCGGGTAAAGCCAGTGGTGTCGTTGACACCGAGAGTAACGATCAGCACATCCGCGCTCATTGGCTTAGGCAGTTTGGCCAGCAGTTGCGCCGCTGTGGTGCCGTTTTCGGCGATGGTGCGCCAGCGTATTTGCCGCCAGGTGTTTGGTTTAAGGCGTTGTAGATGGCACGCCAGTTGCGCAGTCAGCCCTTGTTGGATGTCATCGACACCGACTCCGGCGACGGTGCTTTCTCCTAGGTGCAACAGGTTCAATGTCGCGCTGCCATCGCCTAAAGCGCTGCCGTCACAGTCACCGCCGCTGGCGGCTAAGCGCGGTGTGTCGCGACGCACCCGTCGTCCTTGTGCCATGACCCAGGGCAGGGTGGGCAATAACGCGACATAACCCAAGTAGCTTAACCAGTGTTTCATAGCAGCTCGCTGATGCGTTGTTGCAGCCGCGGTATGACCTCTTGTTCAAACCAAGGATGGCGTTTTAGCCATAATTGATTGCGCGGCGATGGATGTGGCAGGGGGATTTTATCTGGCCACTGCTGTAAATGGCGCAGTGCATCGACCCTTGCGGTTAAGGTGTCAGGCTGGCTGGCTAAATAATGGCGCTGAGCATATTGGCCAATCAGCAGTGTTAACTGGATATTCGGCAGTTGTCTAAGTATGGGTGCATGCCAGTTGGCAGCGCATTCTGGACGCGGGGGCAGGTCGCCACTTTTGCCTTTACCTGGGTAGCAAAATCCCATTGGCACAATGGCAAAATGTTCGGGGTTATAAAAAACGCGGTCGTCGACATTTAACCAGCGACGTAAACGCTGGCCGCTGGCATCGTTCCAGGGAATGCCGGTGTCGTGGACCTTTTTGCCAGGTGCTTGGCCAATAATCAGGATGCGTGCAGTGCCCTGAATTAGAAGCTCGCATGCTTTCAGCGGGCCATTCCAGTTCTCTGGCAAGACGTGGCTCACAGGCAATGGTGGTTCCATTGGCAAGAGGCAGAACGAAGTCAGAGGGCTTGAAGGGCGCGCCCTACGGGAACGAATGGAAAGCCCCATTGCGGCGTTGCTGCTCTTGAAAAGATCCTGATATTTCCTGCGAACAGCACCTTGCACTAGCGCTTTCCATTCGCTCTGAAAATATACGAACTTCTGATTCAGGGCACGAGAGTGAGCTACCACCACGGGTCTTGGCCCGTGGGGTAAGCATGGCGCACATATGCGACATTGGCGGACTTGCTGCAGCAACTGCGCTAATGATTGCGGCGGGTTGAATGGCAAGCCCGACATGGTGACTAGGAGTTACAGTGCCATGTCCTTGAGCTTTTTCAGAGGGGTCACTTTCACCTTGGTTGATGCTGGCTTGGCAGCAACGTCCATGGTCTCACCTGGGCGGAACGGGTTAGGTACGCCTTTACGGGCTTTTTGCGCCGGTTTTTTAACCGTTTTGATTTTCAGCAAGCCTGGCAGTGTGAACTCACCTACAGCGCGCTTTTTGATATGACGTTCGATGACGATGCCGAGTTCATCCAGCACTGCGGCCACATCTTTACGGCTCAGGCCAGTGTTGTCAGCAATTTCGTTTAGCAGTTGGGTCTTGGTGTATTTTTCACGAACGGCCGTGATTTTACGCGCGGTCATGGAAGATATCCTTTGTTATTAGCGGGCGTTGTTGACGGTTTTTGTTGATTGGGAGCGATTGTAGGGCTTGTTATGCCTGGTTGAACAGGCCCCAAACACGTTGTTTGTAGCTAAACACGGCGTTGTCGGCAAGTGGTGATGCCTGGTGTTGGTTGAATAATCACGCGGGTTGTTGCGATTGCTCGCATCCTTGTGCGATTGGGCTGTCAGGTCAGGGCGGTCTTCCGCTATAATGCCCCACTTTTGCCGCGCCGCTAGGCGCAGGCAAGGTACCGCTGGCGTTACCATCGCCAGGCCGGTGAAGATTCACAGATTGTTACTAGGGATGCGGGACCAACCATGCGCACGCACTATTGTGGTGATATTAACGAAACACTGATCGACCAAACCGTCACCTTCTGTGGCTGGGTTCATCGTCGCCGTGACCACGGTGGCGTTATTTTCTTGGACGTTCGCGATCGCGAAGGTCTGGTTCAGGTGGTATTCGACCCAGATACGGTCGATGCCTTTAATACCGCCGACAGCGTGCGCTCTGAATTTGTGGTGCAAATCACCGGTCGTGTGCGTGGTCGTCCGGAAGGCACCACCAATGACAATATGAAAACCGGCAAAATCGAAGTGCTGGGCAAAGAAATTAATATTGTTAATAAAGCAGCTACGCCACCGTTCCCTCTCGACGGCTACACCGACGTGGGCGAAGACATTCGTCTGAAATATCGCTACATGGATATGCGTCGTCCGGAGATGCAAGAAAAACTGCGCTTCCGCTCTAAGGTGACTTCGCACATTCGTCGCTATTTGGAAGACAACGGCTTTTTGGACATTGAAACGCCGATTCTGACCCGTGCCACACCCGAAGGGGCACGTGACTACTTGGTGCCAAGTCGTACTCACGAAGGTTCGTTTTTTGCGCTGCCGCAATCACCACAGCTGTTTAAGCAGCTGCTGATGGTGTCTGGTTTTGACCGTTATTATCAGATCGCCAAATGCTTCCGTGACGAAGACCTGCGCGCTGATCGTCAGCCTGAATTTACCCAAATCGATATCGAAGCGTCGTTTATCGACGAAGAGCAAATCATGGCGCTGACCCAGGGCATGATCTGCGAAATCTTTGAAAAAGAGCTGAATGTACAGCTGGGTGAATTCCCACGCATGCCTTACCGCGAGGCAATGGAAAAATACGGTTCAGATAAGCCTGACCTGCGTATTCCGCTGCAGTTGGTGGACGTGGCTGAGTTCCTGCAAGACATCGAATTTAAAGTGTTTGCCGGCCCTGCCAAAGATCCAAAAGGTCGTGTCGCTGCTCTGCGCGTACCGGGTGGTGCTGAAATTAGCCGTAAGCAAATCGACGACTACACCAAGTTTGTCGGCATTTACGGTGCTAAAGGTTTGGCCTGGATTAAGGTCAACGAGATTGAAAAAGGTGTTGAAGGCCTGCAGTCACCGATCATTAAGTTCATTGGTGAAGAAAACACCATGAGCATTATGAACAAGCTGGGTGCAGAAAACGGCGATATCATCTTCTTTGGTGCTGATAAAGAAGTGATTGTGAACGAAGCGCTGGGCGCGCTGCGTTGCAAGCTGGGTGAAGATTTAAATCTGTACACCTGCGACTGGGCGCCATTGTGGGTGGTCGACTTCCCCATGTTCGAAGAAACCAAAGACGGTGGCATTACCGCCATTCACCACCCATTTACCGCGCCAAGCTGCTCGCCAGAAGAGCTGAAAGCCGAGCCAACCAAAGCGCTGTCACGTGCCTACGATATGGTGCTGAACGGCTGTGAGCTGGGCGGTGGTTCGATTCGTATTCACGAGCAGTCAATGCAAGAAACGGTATTTGACGTCCTCGGTATCAGCGAGGAAGAGCAGCAAGAGAAGTTCGGCTTCCTGCTCGATGCTCTGAAATACGGCGCTCCTGTGCACGGTGGTTTGGCCTTTGGCCTCGACCGTCTGGTGATGTTGCTGACCGGCGCTAACTCGATTCGTGAAGTGATTGCCTTCCCGAAAACTCAGTCGGCGGCCTGTGTGATGACAGAAGCACCAGGCCAAGTCGGCAATGCCCAGTTGCGTGAGTTGCATATTAAGCTGCGTGATAAGCCGAAGGCTGAATAATCTCGTAGTAAATATCTGAAAGACTCGGTGCCCAGCAGGGCACCGTCTTACCAGTCTTTTTTCGTATATTTCATTTCCTTTTATATCTCCTAAAAGTCTAAAAAATACTTTGTTATTCAGTGACTCAATAACTGATGAGCGCTGCATGCATATGATGCAAGGTATTGTTTTTAAGTAGTTTTCCTCCTTGTTCAGCCTCGCTGAGCAGTGTCCTTTTATTTCTTTGTCTTTCATGACACTTCTTTAGATAACGTTTCGTTCTATGACTATTTGAGCAAGCCGGCTTGAGCCAGTGAGATTGTCTGGTCTTAACTGTCAGTCACAACAAATAATAAAACGCTCTCAGTCTGTTGGTTGAGGTTGAGAGCCATCCTGCTTGCAGGGGGTGCTTATGCGATCTGTCGTTGGGCTGCTGACCATTTGGCTATTATGGCCATTGGGAGTGGCTGCCAAGGAAGGAGAGGGCGTCGACTACGGGTCGCGCTGGAACATGACCACGGGGGTAACGGAGCTCAGCCGCGAAGTACATTCCCTTCATATGATTATCTTCGCCATTTGTGTCGCCATTGCGGTGGTCGTATTCGGCGTCATGTTTTGGTCACTGATTCGCTATCGCCGCAGCCAAAACAAAAAATCGGCGCACTTTCATGAAAGTACCGCAGTCGAAATACTGTGGACGGCGATTCCCGTTGTTATTTTGGTGGCGATGGCGGTGCCAGCCACCGCGACACTCAAAAAAATTTACGACGCCAGTGAGTCGGAAGTGGATGTGTTGGTCACGGGTTACCAGTGGCGTTGGCGCTATGAATATTTAAATGAAGGCGTGTCGTTTTTTTCAAACTTATCGACGCCGGCTGAGCAAATCAAAAATCAGCAGCAAAAGTCAGATACTTATTTGCTCGAAGTCGATGAGCCTCTCGTGGTGCCCGTGGGCACAAAGGTCCGTTTTTTATTGACATCGAATGACGTGATTCACTCCTGGTGGGTGCCTGAACTGGCGGTTAAAAAAGACGCTGTACCCGGGTTTATAAACGAAAGTTGGACTCGCATTGAAGAGCCGGGCACTTACCGCGGTCAGTGTGCTGAGCTGTGCGGGCGCAACCATGCCTTTATGCCGGTTGAAGTGAAAGCGGTTAGCCAGGATGAATTTCAACAATTCTTGGCACAAAAACGTGCTCAGGCTGAGGCTGAAAAAGCCAGCGAAAGCAAGCAATGGAGTAAAGATGAGTTGATGGCCAAAGGCGAGCAGGTCTATGCCACTTATTGCTCAGCTTGCCACCAGCCACAAGGGCAAGGTTTGCCGCCGGCATTCCCGGCGCTGGCAGGCAATGCCAATATGATCGAAGCCAGTGGCTTGCAAGGGCACATCGAGCGAGTTTTATACGGCAAATCGGGTACAGCAATGCCAGGTTTTGCTGAAACCCTTTCAGCAGCGGACATTGCAGCCGTGGTGACCTATGAGCGCAATGCCTGGGGCAATGATGCCGGTGATGTTGTTCAACCTGAGACCATCAATACCATGCTGGGCGGGGAGAAATGAGTATGCAGATGCAAACGGAACACGCTCATGAGCCACCAAGGGGTTGGATGCGTTGGTTGCTGACCACCAATCATAAAGAAATCGGTAGCCTGTATTTGCTGTTTTCGCTGGCGATGTTGTTTGTTGGCGGCATTATGGCGTTGATTATCCGTGCTGAATTATTCCAGCCGGGTTTGCAGTTGATTCAGCCAGAATTCTTTAATCAGATGACTACTATGCATGGCTTGATCATGGTGTTTGGTGCCGTGATGCCAGCGTTTGTTGGGTTGGCCAACTGGATGATACCGCTGCAAATAGGCGCACCGGATATGGCGTTGCCGCGTTTGAATAATTTCAGCTTCTGGCTGTTGCCGATAGCGTTTGGTTTATTGTTGTCGACGTTATGGATGGAAGGCGGTGGCCCCAATTTTGGTTGGACGTTTTATGCACCACTTTCAACTACCTACGCGCCTCCGTCCACCAGTTTCTTTATTTTATCCATTCATATTGCCGGCATTAGCTCGATATTGGGTGCCATTAATATCATTGCCACCATTTTTAATATGCGCACGCCAGGTATGCGTTTGATGGATATGTCTCTGTTTGTCTGGACTTGGCTGATTACGGCATTTTTGCTGGTGGCTGTGATGCCGGTGTTGGCCGGTGTGGTGACCATGATGTTGTTGGATATTAACTTTGGCACCAGCTTTTTTAATGCCGCAGGTGGCGGTGACCCTGTGTTATTCCAGCACTTATTCTGGTTTTTTGGCCACCCAGAAGTGTACATCATGATCCTGCCGGCCTTTGGCATTGTCTCTTTGATTGTACCGACGTTTGCTCGTAAGCGTTTATTTGGTTATCGCTCCATGGTTTATGCCACGGCTTCTATTGCGATACTGTCGTTTACTGTGTGGGCGCACCATATGTTCACTGTCGGGTTGCCACTTGCTGCGCAGCTATTCTTTATGTACATGACCATGCTGATTGCTGTACCCACTGGGGTAAAAGTCTTCAACTGGATAGCCACTTTGTTCCGTGGGTCCATTAGCTTTGAAGTGCCTATGCTGTTCGCCTTGGCGTTTATAGTGCAGTTTACAATTGGTGGGCTGTCGGGTGTGATGCTGGCTATTGTTCCGGCGGATTATCAGTATCACGATACCTATTTTGTGGTGGCACATTTCCATTATGTGCTGGTGCCAGGCGCGCTTTTTGCCATCATTGCCGGTGTTTATTATTGGCTGCCGAAATGGACGGGGTTTTACCCCAGTGAAAGTCTTGGCAAGTTGCACTTCTGGCTATCTGTGATCGGGGTTAACCTGACTTTCTTCCCCATGCATTTCTCTGGCCTGGCGGGCATGCCACGCCGCATACCAGATTACGCTTTGCAGTTTGCCGACTTTAATATGGTGTCGTCTCTAGGGGCCTTTATTTTTGGTCTATCGCAGATACTGCTACTGATTGTGATTTATCGCTGTGTCAAAGGCGGCAAGCCTGCGCCAGCGAAACCATGGGAAGGTGCAGAAGGTTTAGAATGGACGGTGCCCAGCCCAGCGCCACTGCATACCTTTGAGCAGCCGCCCGTGTTTGATCCACAACGTGACTCGCCCAGTCGCGCGTGAGGTGAATCATGAGCGAGCAGCAGCGTGGAGTTCGTAAAACACTGTGGCAGTTATCTGGTCTGTTAGTGCTGATGGTGATCTTTACCATCGCCTTGGTGCCACTTTACGACGTATTTTGTGAAGTCACCGGTCTTAACGGTAAACCCAGAAGGGTCGATGATGCAGCCTTGCAGGCTGCTCTAAGTCGCTCTCAGCAAAGGCCGCTTCAGATGCAGTTCGTAACCCGAGTTGGGCAAGGTCTGCCGGTACAGTTTCGATCGCAGCAGGCAGCGCAGCGGCCGGTCGTCGGCGGTCGCAATCAAACGCATTTTACCTTTGAAAATCAGAGTGACACTGATTTGTTGGTGCGCACGGTCCCTAGTATCAGCCCACCTGAAGCCAGCCCTCATATTTTGAAAATCGAATGCTTCTGTTTTCAGGAAATGGTGCTGAAAGCGGGCGAGAAAAAACAGGTGGGCTTGATGTATTTAGTCGGGGCCAAGCTGCCTGATCATGTGGCTGCGGTCACCCTTTCGTATACGGTCTATCCGGTTGCTGACGCGCCGGCTGTGGCTGAGGAGGCATCTTTATGAGCGGTTCTTATTATGTACCAGCGGCCAGTCATTGGCCAATTGCTGCTGTGGTTGCCATTGCCTTGATGGCCGTGGGAGCTGGCAATGAGCTGGCCTATGGGCGCGGCGGCATGCTGCTGGTATTCGGTTTGCTCGGCATTATGTGGGTGATTTTTCACTGGTTTGCCGATGTCGTGCGTGAATCTCGGGCAGGCTTGTACGATGAGCAAATGGATCGCTCTTTTCGCCAAGGGATGGGCTGGTTTATTTTTTCTGAAGTCATGTTTTTTGCTGCTTTTTTTGGCACGCTGTTTTATGTGCGTGCTTTTGCTCTGCCTTGGTTGGACGGAGAAGGGGCTAAGGGCATTACCGCCTTATTGTGGCCAGATTTCACAGCAAGCTGGCCCTTGATGTCACCGCCATCGTCAGAAGTGAAGGGGCCAACGGGCACCGTCGACCCTTGGCATTTGCCGCTGATTAACACCGTGCTACTGATTAGTTCTAGTGTGACGCTGACCTTGGCGCATCATGCGCTGAAGGTTGATAAGCGCTTCACCTGCTTAAACTGGTTGGGTCTGACTCTGGTATTAGGTGCGGTGTTTCTGGTGGTACAGGGCATTGAATATGTAGAAGCCTACCAGCAGCTGGGGTTGACACTGCAGGCGGGTATTTATGGCGGAACTTTCTTTTTGCTCACTGGCTTTCACGGTATTCACGTTACCTTGGGCGCAATTATTTTGGCCGTGATGTGGCTACGGCTGATGAACGGGCACTTTTCCGGCCATCAGCATTTTGGTTTTGAGGCGGCGGCGTGGTATTGGCATTTTGTCGATGTGGTTTGGATCGGCCTGTTCTTATTTGTGTATGTTTTTTAAAAATTACAGCTGGCCGCTGCTAAAGCCATAAATAAGCGTTATCACCAGCAGCACAGCACAACCAATGCGCCATTTCAGCGAGGTTAACAGGCGCTTTGATTGACCATTGTCACGCAGTAAAAAGCCGGCGCCAGCCATTAGGCTGGCCAACATAATAAGGAATAAAACGGCGATGATGGCATGTAACAAAATATCGTCCTTTTTAATTCAATGGCTGTCACAGTAGGCATGACGGTGTTTTTGGGGTCAAGCCCAGCGCAGCGTATTTGGCCTATCGGTCGCTATCTTTGGTATCTGTTTTGGTGCTCGTTGCTGGCGCTGGGTTTGGTGTTGGCTCATTGGCAATATCAGCGCGCCGCCGACAAGCGTCAATTGCAATCTCATGCCGACATATGGCGGCCCGATCAAGCCGCGCAAAGCCAGCCGTCTTCTGGGCAAGCAATCGAGATTCAGGGGCACTGGTTGTTGCAGCACAGTTACTGGCTAGATAACCGCCAATATCAAGGCGCGGTGGGCGTTGCATTAATTACACCTTTGATTAACACGCAGGGCGAAGTGTTTTTGGTGGATCGTGGCTTTGAGGCCACGGGTGGGCATCGCCAAAGCTTAGCATTACCAGCGGAAGGTCCATCAGAGCTGGTAACTGTTCGAGGCATTTGGCAATCCTGGCAGAGCAAGCAGCCTCTGGTATTGGGGCAGTTGCAGGAGGGGAATCGACTGCAGGCTTTACTGGCGCAAGACTGGCAGCAGCGTTTGCATCCTTTAGAGCTGGCTTATCTGGGGGTGCTGCATCAGCACAATGGCACCCGACCAGCATGGTGGCAGCCGCTTGCTATGCCACCGGAGAGGCATCTGGGTTATGCGATGCAGTGGCTATTGCTGGCACTGCTGGCGGCATTGATGGCGTTGATGGCGGATCCATGGAGGAAAGCAAAATGTGGCGACCAAGAATAAAGCTGTTGCTGTTGCTACTGGTGTTGGCAGCGCCGGTTCCGGTGGCTTGGGCCATGTGGCATTGGCAGTGGATGGTGCCTGATGGTGTGGGAGTGGAGGCTCTGGTGCAGCCGCAAATCGCGCCGCTCACCCAGTGGTTGCCAGAATTTGGCGATGAGCACCAAGCGGATTTTTATTTGCTGCTAAATTGCCAGCAGCAGTGCCCGGCTGAGCGCATTTGGCGTATTCATAGGGCGTTGGGTCGCGATGCTGAGCGGGTGTGGCGCTGGCGTGTGGGCGAAACGCTGTCGCAGTCTGGGCTTCCGGGTGAATCCCTAAAAGCGGTGCCGGCGCCGTTTAAGGCCCCGTTAGCGCTTGCCGATCACCAAGGTCGCATCGTGTTGCTGTTCCAACATCTAGATGACCGACAAATATTGCGCGATGTGCGCTACGTGCTCAAGCGCGTGCCTGCTAAGCCGGATTATTGGCTGGAGGATCAAGATGACTGATTCTGTTCGCACTATTCGCTCGCTGGCGTTAGGTGGCAGTGTTTTTTGCTTTGTGGTGGTGCTGGTGGGCGTGGCCACGCGCTTAATGGATGCTGGCTTGGGGTGTCCTGATTGGCCCGGTTGTTATGGTCGCTTAGTCGTGCCCGATGCCGAGACGGCCGCACGCTTTTCATCGCAGCCGTTAGAGCCGGTGAAGGCTTGGATGGAAATGATCCATCGCTATCTCGCCAGTTCGTTGGGGCTGCTGGCGCTGGTGGCGGTTGGCTTAGCTTGGCGGATTCGTCGCCA
Organism: Bacterioplanes sanyensis; assembly: GCF_014652515.1. Classification (GTDB taxonomy): domain Bacteria; phylum Pseudomonadota; class Gammaproteobacteria; order Pseudomonadales; family Oceanobacteraceae; genus Bacterioplanes; species Bacterioplanes sanyensis. Next base: position 595,105 of record NZ_BMYY01000001.1, read on the forward strand.
ACAACCTTCGATTTTTCGTTGGGCCCTCGCTTTATTGCTGATGATGCTGCTTCAGGGCGCGTTTGGTGCCTGGACGGTGACGTTGCAGTTATGGCCTCAGGTCGTGACGGCGCACCTGCTGGGTGGACTCACTTGTTTGTCGTTGTTTGTCGCTCTGTATTGGTGCTGTAAGCGTACAGAGCCATCTGCTGCCAAGCTGAACCTGGCAGCCCGGCGCTCACTGCGTCGTCGTTTGGCTTTGCTGTTGTCGGTGTTGGTGCTGCAAGTTGCGCTGGGTGGATGGACGTCCAGCAACTACGCCGGCACCGGCTGCGTTGGCTTTCCGACTTGCAACGGTGAGTGGTGGCCAGCGATGGATATGTCGGAAGGTTTTCATATTACCCAATCCATTGGCCCGCATTATCTGTATGGCCAATTGCATGCTGAAGCACGCACGGCAATTCATTTTATGCATCGCCTTAATGCTGTGTTGTTGGGGGTGGTGTTGCTATTTGCCTGGCACGGCGCGCGCCGCTGTCACAGTCAGGCACAGCGTCCATTGGGTGTGATGATGGGGCTGTATGCATTGCAAATTGCACTGGCGATCATTCTGGTGACCCAAGGCATGCCGCTGTGGATCGCTTTGGCGCATACGGCGGTGGCGGCAGGTTTGTTGGTGCTGGTGCTGTATGCCTGGCGTCAGGCGGGGCGGGTTTATGAAAGTCAGGATTGCTCTTTGGCAATGGCGGAGGTGACCTATGAATGATTCGATGTTAGTGGTTCAGCGCCGCATTCGCTGGCGTGATTATTGGGAGTTAGGCAAGCCTCGGGTAGTCATGGTGATGTTGGTATGCGCCTTGGTAGGGGCGTTATTAGCGCGACCAGGGCTGCCAGATGTAAGCCTGTTGCTGTTGGCTATGGTGGGCATCGGCCTTGCGTCCATGGGGGCGGCAGCGTTTAACCATTTGTTGGATCAGCGCTTCGATCGCCTGATGGTGCGCACCGCGCGCCGGCCTTTGGCGCAAGGCCGATTACACCCCTGGCAGGTGTTTGCTTACGCCAGTGCTTTGTCGGTGTTGGGGTTATGGCTGTTGGCGGTTTGGGTGAATGAGCTAACGGCGGCATTAACCGCGGCGTCATTGTTGGGGTACGCGCTGATTTATACCGCCTTTTTAAAACACGCGACGCCACAAAATATCACCATCGGCGGTCTGGCAGGGGCGGCACCACCGCTGTTGGGCTGGACAGCGGTCAGTGGTCAGCTCGAAGGCGATGCCATCTTATTGGTGTTGATTATCTTTGCTTGGACGCCATCGCATTTTTGGGTGCTGGCGATTCATAAGCATGAGGAGTATCGCCGTGCGGGTGTGCCCATGCTGCCGGTAACGCACGGCTTGGCGTTCACACGTTTGCAGGTATGGCTGTATGCCTGGCTGACGGTGGCGGCGACGCTGATGCCGTTTGTAACCGGCATGAGTGGCTGGATTTATCTGGCCGCGGTGCTGTTACTCAATGCCCGCTGGCTGTGGTTTAACGGGCGGGTATTTTATCGCCCGCAAGACACAGATGTGCCGATGCAGGCGTTCTGGTTTTCAATTCGCTACCTTCTCTGGCTGTTCGCGGCTTTGTTGTTGGACCACTTTGTGGCGCTGGCCTTGATGGGGCGTTGACTCTAACAGGCGTCCGATTTGGGCGTCTTTTTTCTTCCAAATTTGTGATGTCCATTGCTGCATTTCAGCGCGCAATGCCGCGTCGTTTTGGTAGTCGCCCTGGCTGAAATGCGCAGGAATAGGCAACTCTTCAATCGCTACTATTACCTGACCAACGCGGCCGCACATTAAATCCCAGAACGAGGGGGTGCCATCTGGATAGGCAATGGTGACGTTGGTCAGCGCATCGAAGCGCTCGCCTAACGATTGAATGGCAAAGGCTAGGCCGCCGGTTTTGGGTTTTAATAAGTGGCGATAGGGCGATTGTTGTTGGCTGTGCTTGGCCGGTGTCAGTCGTGTTCCTTCTAGAAAGTTCATCACACTGGTGGGCGTGCGTGAAAACTTCTGGCAGGCGCGCTGAGTTTCTATCAAATCTTGGCCGACTTTCTCCGGGTGCTTGCGCAAATACTCTTTGGAATAGCGGCGCATAAAGGGGAAATCCAGCGCCCACCAAGCCTGCCCGACAATGGGGAGGTAGCCTAATTCATGTTTGATAAAAAACTTCAGCAGCGGTGCTTTGCCAAGATAAACCTGATACAAGGCAAATATATCGACCCAGCTCTGGTGATTGGCGGTAATCAAATACCAATGATTGGCGCTGCTGCGCTCTAGGCCACGAATGTCCCACTGCACTTTGGCGACGTGATTGCTCCACCACAATATGCCTCGAATCCACAGGCTGGCGATGGCCACAATGGCTGGGTCGGCAATGCGTTCACGCAGCGGCGGCAGCAGGATTTTTACCGCGATCATCAAATACAAAAACACGCCGAGAAACACGGTGTGTGCCAGTAATGCTATGCCGCTCAGCAGGCCGAGCCAGGCAGAGCCACGATGAGGTACAGATGCGTTGGCCATTGCAGAATCATCCTGTGATAAACCAAAGGTGGATACTACTGTTTTTTGGCTGCAGATCAATTTAAGTGGGGGCTTTAAAACGCCATTTTGCTTACTGGCTGGCAGAAAAATCAGCGCTGCTGGGAGTTGGCCTGGGACACAATGTGAGCTGTTATTGGGTTACTGTGTCGCCTCTGGAGTGCAGAAAGACCGATCCCGTGCAGGGGGCAAATATCGGGCACAAAAAACCCGGCCGTAGCCGGGTTCATGGTCGAGCTGTCAGCGCTTATTTATCGGAAGCGATGACGGCCGTTGCTGCTTTTTTGGTGTACTGATCCATCTGATCGAAGTTCAGGTACTTATAGATGTCGGAGGACATACTATCCAGCTCTTTGGCGTATTCCATATACTCGGCTGGTGTTGGCAGCTTGCCCAAAATGCCACCGACCGCTGCCAACTCGGCAGACGTCAGGTAAACATTGGCGCCATCACCCAAACGGTTAGGGAAGTTACGCGTTGAAGTAGACAATACGGTCGTGTTCGGTGCGACTCGTGCCTGGTTACCCATGCACAAAGAGCAGCCTGGCATTTCGGTGCGCACGCCCGCAGTGCCGTAGATGTTGAAGTAGCCTTCTTCCATCAGCTGAGCTTCGTCCATCTTGGTTGGTGGTGACATCCAGAAACGCGTCGACAGGCCGCCTTTGTGACGCGCCAGCAGTTTACCGGCGGCACGGAAGTGGCCGATGTTGGTCATGCAAGAACCGATAAAGACTTCATCGACGCTGTCGCCAGCGACTTCAGACAGCACTTTGGCGTCGTCTGGGTCGTTCGGGCAGCAAACGATCGGCTCTTTGATCTCGTCCAGGTCAATCTCGACTACGTGAGCGTATTCTGCGTCTTTGTCAGCGCGCATCAGGCTTGGATTTTCCAGCCAAGCTTCCATCGCTTGAGCGCGACGCTCCAGTGTGCGTGGGTCACCGTAGCCTTCAGAAATCATCCAGCGCAGCATGACGATGTTAGAGCGCAGGTACTCGGCCACAGATTCTTCTGACAGGTTGATGGTACAACCCGCAGCAGAGCGCTCGGCAGAAGCGTCAGACAGTTCGAACGCTTGTTCAACGGTCAGGTGCTCCAGACCTTCGATTTCCAGAATGCGACCTGAGAATTCGTTGATCTTGCCTTTTTTCTCAACCGTCAAAATGCCTTGCTTGATGCCGTACAGCGGGATCGCGTGTACCAGATCGCGCAGGGTGATGCCCGGCTGCATTTTGCCTTTAAAGCGCACCAGAACGGACTCTGGCATGTCCAGCGGCATAACGCCGGTTGCTGCCGCAAAGGCCACCAAGCCAGAACCGGCTGGGAAGGAAATGCCCATCGGGAAGCGGGTGTGAGAGTCACCACCCGTACCCACAGTATCTGGCAACAGCATACGGTTCAGCCACGAGTGAATGATGCCGTCGCCTGGACGCAGTGCCACACCGCCACGGGTCTGAATGAAGTCTGGCATGGTGTGCTGCATTTCTACGTCTACAGGCTTAGGGTAAGCCGCGGTGTGACAGAACGACTGCATCACCAAGTCGGCTTGGAAGCCCAAGCAGGCCAGGTCTTTCAGCTCATCACGCGTCATTGGGCCGGTGGTGTCTTGCGAGCCTACGGTCGTCATTTTGGGCTCGCAGTAAGTGCCTGGGCGTACGCCTTGGCCTTCTGGCAAACCACAGGCTTTACCGACCATTTTTTGGCCCAGGGTAAAGCCTTTGCTGCCGGCTTCTGGGTCAACAGGCAGACGGAAAATATCGGTAGCGCCCAAACCTAACGCTTCACGCGCTTTGGTGGTCAGACCACGGCCGATGATCAATGGAATACGACCGCCGGCTTGAACTTCATCCAAAATCACTTCTGATTTGAAGCCAAACTCAGACAGCACTTCGCCTGATTCGCTCAGGATTTTGCCGTCGTAGGGACGAATCTCAATGATGTCGCCCATGTTGAGGTTGTCGACCGGTGCTTCGAATACCAGTGCGCCCGCGTCTTCCATGGTGTTAAAGAAGATAGGGGCCACTTTGCCACCGATGCAGACACCGCCGCTGCGCTTGTTTGGTACGCCCGGCATATCTTCACCGAAGTACCACAGTACAGAGTTGGTGGCGGATTTACGTGAAGAACCCGTACCCACCACGTCACCAACAAAAGCAACCGGCAGGCCCTTGGCTTGGATTTCTTCGATCTGCTTCAAAGGACCGGTGACGCCGTGCTCTTCTGGCTCTAGGCCGTCACGGGTCATCTTGTACATGGCGCGGGCATGCAACGGGATATCTGGGCGAGACCAGGCGTCAGGTGCCGGCGACAAATCATCGGTGTTGGTTTCACCGGTGACTTTAAATACCGCCATCTTGATGCTCTCAGGCACTTTGTCACGCTTGGTGAACCACTCGGCGTTGGCCCATGATTCCATCACCGCTTTGGCGACGCTGTTGCCAGCGTCCATGCGATCTTTAACGTCGTTAAAAGCATCGAACATCAGCAGAGTGTGTTTCAGCTGCTCACCGGCCAAGCTGGCCAGTTCTTCGTTGTCGAGCAGCTCAACCAGCGTGGCAATGTTGTAACCGCCTTGCATTTGACCCAGTAACTTGACGGCGTCTTCTTTGCTCAGCAGCGGTGAGGTGGTTTCACCTTTGGCAATGGCACTGAGGAAACCGGCTTTGACATAAGCAGCTTCGTCCACGCCTGGCGGTACACGGTTTGCCAACAGGTCTACCAGAGTGTCTTCTTCACCGGCAGGTGGGTTTTTCAGCAGCTCGACCAGAGCGGCTGTTTGTTCTGCGTTCAGTGGCTTGGGTGGAATGCCCAGCTCTGCACGCTCAGCGACGTGAGCACGATAAGCTTCTAACACGGTTATATCCTCGTCTCGTTATATCTGCCGCACTACCAGCACGGGTTTGTGGCCGCCTGCGGCCGGCAGATGGTTGCATTTCCCCAGGGAGCCTTTGAATAACCAGATCAAGCGCGGTATCGCGGGGTGGAGCAAGGGCGTACCGTTATCGACTGCTGCTACCGGATTATTCAAAGGCTCCCTCGCGGAATTCAGGCCGCAAGTATAGGTCATTGCCCATTTTGGGTTAAGGAAGCCGATGGTCGAATAGGTTATAAAGTGCGCTTGTTTGGCTTATGTTCACTATTTTCTGAGTGAATGCAGCTGCTCGACCAAGACTGGCCATTGTCAGGGGCCGCTGCGGTTGCCAGAATGTGCGCTGGTTTTTATTCGAGACATTGCCGTGCACATTCTGGCTGACGAAAATATCCCTTTAATCGACGAATTTTTTGCCGACATCGGCAGCATTGAGCGTCGCCCCGGACGCGAAATCTGTCGTGCTGATGTTGAGCAGGCCGATATTCTGCTGGTGCGCTCCGTGACCCGTGTAGATGCTGAGCTGCTGGCTGGCTCGCCAGTGAAATTTGTCGGTACCGCCACCATTGGCACCGATCACATCGACACCGATTATCTGCAAGCCAACAACGTTGCTTTTGCCAGCGCGCCCGGTTGCAACGCTCAGGCGGTGGTGGATTACGTGCTCAGTGCATTGAGCGTTTTAATCGACAGTCGCGGTTTGAGCTTTACCGACCTCAGTGTTGCTGTGGTGGGGGTGGGCAATGTTGGCGGTTTGTTGCGTCAGCGCTTGCAGGCCATGGGCGTGCACGTGTTGGCCGTCGACCCGTTTAAGTCCGCAGAGCAAGCCGGTGGCGAGCTGGTAACACTGCAGCAAGCGTTGCAAGCCGATGTGGTGACCTTGCACACGCCGCTGACCGTCGACGGTGAGCACCCCACGCAGCATTTAATCGGTGCAGATGAGTTGGCGCAAATGCAGCCGCAGGCGTGCTTAATCAACACCTGCCGCGGCGATGTGGTGGATGGCAAGGCGTTATTGACACATCTGCAAAATCATCCGGATTTTGAAGCCGTCTTGGATGTGTGGGAAAACGAGCCCTACGTGGACTTGGCGCTGATGCACCGCGCCATGTTAGCGACGCCACACATTGCCGGCTACTCGGTGGATGGCAAGATGCGCGGTACAGAAATGATTTATCAGGCCGTGAGTGAATTTTTAGGTCTGCCGGTGCGGCGCAAGCTGGCGCAATTTTTACCTGAACCGGGCGTGAAGCGCGTGAACTTTTCCGACCGGTTACCGATTGGGCAAGCGCTGCGCACCGCCATTCGGGCGGCTTATGAAGTGCGTGTCGATGATGGCATTATGCGCTCGGCCTTGCGTCACAGTGACAACATGCGCACCACCTTTGATCAGCTGCGCCGTCAGTATCCGCTGCGTCGTGATATTCCTAACTTGCGTGTGGGTGTGCCGGCGCGCTGTCAGGATATGGCGAAAGCGTTAGAAGCAGCGGGCTTTGATGTGCGGCCGAAGTAGTGTTCTTAGGGGCAGCTAGAGCAGCTGCTCCTGACATAGCACGTGCGCCTGCAGCAGTCGCCCTAGGGTTAGGGTGTCGCCTTGCAGGCGGGCATATTCTAGGGCGTGCGCCAGGGTTTGAGTGGGGTCGTCGGCATTGATGGATTTCATCAGGCGGGCAAACGCTTTGGACGTTAACACAAAGTCGTCCACCGAGCGGCACGCATCGCGCGCACCAAAGCGCACAAAGCCTTCATCTTGCAGCCATTGCACCGCGCCTAAGGCGGCCATGTGTCGCGGCGAGTGCAGGCCAAACTCATCCATCTCGTCTGGGCCTGAAATATCTTCGATAAACAGGGTTTGCTGGCGTGGAAACCAGCGAAACCCAATCAATAGAGCAGCAGCGCAGTCTTTGTAAAAGTCATCAATGTGAACGTCGAGCATGATGCCTCCGTTACAGCTGGCGATAGCCCGCAAAGAACTGCTGCATACGCTCCATGGCGGCGGTTAAATCTTCTGGCCTTGGCAAGAACACCACACGGAAGTGATCCGGATAGGGCCAGTTAAACGCCGTGCCATGCACGATCAGAATTTTTTGCTGCTCTAGTAAATCCAGCACCATGCGCTCGTCGTTGGCGATGTTGAACTTTTGCGTGTCCATTTTAGGGAAACAATACAGCGCACCTTTGGGCTTAACGCAGGACACACCATCGATGCTATTGAGCACCTCATAGGCAATGTCGCGTTGCTGGCAAATACGACCACCGGGGGCCACCAAATCGTCGATGCTCTGGTAGCCGCCCAGTGCGGTTTGAATGGCATGCATGGCGGGCACGTTGGCGCATAGGCGCATATTGGCCAGCATATCCAAGCCTTCGAGGTAGTCCTTAGCCAGGTGTTTGGCGCCGCTAATAATCATCCAACCGGCGCGAAAACCTGCCAAACGATAATTTTTCGATAAGCCGTTAAAGGTGATGATTAATAAGTCATCGGCCAAGGATGCGGTGGAGATATGTTGCGCACCATCGAACAAAATTTTGTCGTAAATTTCATCCGAGAACACCACCAGTTGATGCTCGCGCGCGATCTCCAGCATGCCTTTTAAAATCTCGGGCGGATACACAGCGCCGGTCGGATTATTCGGGTTGATTAACACCAGGGCACGCGTTTTATCGGTGATTTTGCGACGCATGTCGTCTAGGTCTGGGTACCAGTCACTGCCTTCATCGCAGATGTAATGCACGGCACGGCCGCCTGCTAGGCTGACGGCGCCCGTCCACAGCGGGTAATCTGGCGCTGGCACCAGTACTTCGTCGCCATTATTGATCAGGCCTTGCATGCACATCACAATCAGCTCACTGACGCCGTTGCCGATAATGATGTCTTCAATGCCGACGTTGGCGATATTTTTTTGCTGCGCGTATTGCATGATGGCTTTGCGAGCAGAAAACAAGCCACGAGAATCGGCGTAGCCCTCGGAGTCTGGCAGGTTGTAAATCACGTCCTGAATGATTTCTTCCGGTGCATCTAGGCCAAAGGGCTTGGGGTTGCCGATGTTAAGCTTGAGAATGCGATGGCCTTCTTCTTCCATGCGCTTGGCGGCTTGCAGCACAGGTCCACGAATATCGTAAAAAACATTGGCCAACTTATTAGATTTAACGATTTCCTTCATGGAACTACGCACGCCTGTGTTGAATCTATAGGAAACTCAGCATCATACTCTTTGCCTGCAACAGGCGAAAGTGAGCAAGGGCACAGCATGGCAAAAATCAAAAAAACCGCAGAGCAATGGCGCGAGCAGCTCGATGAGCACACCTACCGCATTACCCGCGAGGCGGCCACCGAGCGCCCCTTTACGGGCCAGTATTACGATTTTAGCGAAGAGGGCACCTACCACTGCGTGTGCTGTGGAGCGGCACTGTTTTTAAGCAACAGCAAGTACGATGCAGGTTGCGGTTGGCCGAGCTTTACCCAACCTCTGGCGGAGCAGGCGGTGGAAGAGCATCTGGATACCAGTCACTTTATGGTGCGCACCGAAGTGGTATGCCAACAATGTGATGCCCATTTGGGGCATGTGTTCACCGACGGTCCGGGGGAGAATGGGTTGCGCTATTGCATTAACTCGGCTTCATTGGACTTTGTCGCCAAAGAGGGCGCCGATGGTGAAGATTGAAACACAGTGTTGAACGATGGGGCTTGGCGGCCCCATTTTTATGGGCTAATGTGTTTTGCACAATTTAGTTTTGAACAATAAAGGTGGTCGAGATGATTTTATCTGGCGAGATGCAGCGCTTAAACGGTGACATGCAAGACCTGGCTGAGTATCAGGGCAAGGTGGTGTTGGTGGTCAATACCGCCAGCGAGTGTGGCTTTACGCCACAGTACGAGGGGCTAGAGAAGCTGTGGCAGCAGTATGAGTCGCAGGGTTTGGTGATTCTGGGCTTTCCTTGCAACCAGTTTGGTCAGCAAGAAAAAGGCGATGAGCACGCCATTGGTGCTTTCTGTCAAAAGAATTACGGCGTTAGCTTTCCGATGTTTGCCAAGATCGAAGTCAATGGCGACAATGCCGCGCCTTTGTATCAGCGGCTGAAATCCGCAGCGCCGGGCGTATTGGGTACAGAGGGCATTAAGTGGAACTTCACCAAGTTCTTAATTGGTCGCGATGGCCAAGTCATTGACCGCTACGCGCCCACCACTAAGCCCGAGGCCATGGCCGCAGATATCGAAAAAGCGCTGGCGTCATAGCAGGCATCACATGAAAGGTATTTGAGTTGGCACATCAAGACTCGCGTTTATTGCGGCTGGATCAGCAGCTGTGTTTTCCACTCTACAGCTTGTCGCGTCAGGTGACTCAGGCTTATCAGCCGCTGTTGCGGCCGCTCGGGCTCACCTACCCGCAGTACTTAGTGATGCTGGTGTTGTGGCAAGCTGAGGCCGAGCAGCGCTTGCCGCTGGCGGTCAGCGATTTGTGTCGAGAGCTGATGTTGGACACTGGCACGGTGACGCCGCTGCTGAAGCGCATGGCGGAGCGTGGTTGGTTAACGCGTGAACGCTGCCAGCAAGATGAGCGCCGCGTGCTGATTGACCTGACAGAAGCCGGTTTGCAGCTGCGCGATAAGGCGCAGGCCATTCCTGAGCAGTTGCTGTGTCGGTTGTCGTTGCCGCTCGAAGAAGTGGAGCGCATGCGTGAGCAACTGCAGCAGTGGCAGCGTCAGTTGCAGCAGTTGTTGTAGCCGTTGTTTCCGTCACCGAGGCTAGGGCAACTCGTCATGCCGTTGCTTCAGCCATTGCATCAGTGCCGATTGAATCTGATCTTGGGTAAAGGGTTTGCCGATAAAGTCGTCCATGCCGGCATTGAGGCAGGCGTGACGTTCACTGTCGCCACTCAGCCCAGTTAGAGCCAAAATGGGCGTGGCTTGATTGAGGGAGGTCTCGCGAATTTGGCGAGTGGCTTCAAAGCCATCCATTACCGGCATCTGACAATCCATCAAGATCAAATCGTAGGGGCGTTGGCGCGCCATCTCTAACGCATGTAAGCCATTGTCGGCGAGTTGCGTTTCAACCCCCAAGTTTTTCAAAAAGCGTTGGCACAGCATGCGACTGATGGTGTTGTCTTCCGCTACCAGTACCGTCCAATGCGGGCGATGTTGGTTGGGTAGCTGGCAGTGTTCGGCCAGTGACAGTAGCAGTTGGGTGCTGTTCCAGTTGGCTGGCAGTCCAGAGTCATGACCCAGTACTAAGATTCCGGGTTGGTCGGCCAGAACAGGGTCGTCGGTTATGAGGTAAGCGTCTGGGGTCTCGGCGTTTGGGGTAGCGTCACTGTATTGGTAGGCTAGCTGCCAGCTCTGCAGCAGTGGCTCGAGCTTATCGCGCAGGCGACTGCTGTTGATGCGCAGTTGCAGTTGTGGGCAGTGCTGGCGAATGCCACTCAGCAGGGCTTGTTGGCTACGGCAAGGTAGGCGCCAGCTCAGTGGCGTTAATGATTCGGGCTGCCAGTTCAGTTGGCCTTGTTGGTGTTCGGCGATGTAGCGATAGGCATGTAAGCCAGGCAGTCTTTGCCCCTCTAAGTGGATTAGGTCTTCCTCTAGCTGCTGCGGTCGATTGAGGGTGGCGCTATGAAGTTGATACAGCAAAAACTCGCCTTGATCGTCGCTCTCTAGACTGACGCTGAGGGTAAGGCTGGAGGCGCTGACGCTGGCCAGTAGGGTGGTGAGCGGCGCTAGCAGGCCTTGATGCAGCTGGGTGGCCAGTAGTACTTCTTCGTCGCTGGCTTCAATGCCAGAGACTGGGGTTGGGTACAGGCCTTGCTGGTTGAGTAAACGAGTCACCCACTCGTTAACTGGGGTGGCCAGGTCCTCGGAGTCTGCAGGTGTTTGCATTTGCTCTAGCCAGCGCACAAGTTGCAGGTCTGACTGCAGTTGGCGACGGTCTATGGCTTGATCGCTGGCGGTGAGTTGTGTCACAACTCCATCCAATAAGCGTTGGCGCGCGCGGCTAAGAGGCGTATCGCTATTGCGCAATTGTTTTTGTGCGTCGTTTAGGGCCAAGTTGCGCCGTCTTACCAGCTGTTCGAGCTTGGCGGAGTAGTCAGCGACTTGTGCTTCCGCCCGCCGCTGCGCTTGAATTTCGGCGCTGAGCTTGGTGAGTAGCCGATGAAAAGCGCGGCTGAGGCTGCCGATCTCATCACTGCGTTGGCTATCAAACTGCTGCAATAACTCGTCGCTTAACGGTTGGCCATGAATGCGCTCGGCGCGCTGAGTCAGTATGGCCAGCGGTTTGGCTAACAGGCGATAGTGGCTAGCGTAGATAAAGCCTGTCACCAATAAGCACAATAACAGGGTGTAGCTCAGTGCCTGAGTGGCGGTTTGTCGAAATTCGATGATAAAGGGGCAAAGATCTGTTCGCATCACCACCTTGCCGACCGGCAGATTGCGATGTTGCAAGTTGGCCACTTGCACATCACGAGTTTCTAATAAGGCATGTTCAATGCTGGTGATCGAACAGTTGGGGGCGCGGCTTGCATGGGCCAGTTCAGCCCCTGTGCTGTCTATGACCGAGACGATCAGTGCCGCTGGGTGTTGAATGAGGCCTTCTGCCAGCTGCTGATTGAGGCGGTCGTTATAGTTGAAGGTGGCCAGACTAAAGGCGGGTAGATTGGCGCGCAGTAACTGTTGTGGTTCGCTGTTGAGCTGCTGGCGCAGCTTATGGGTCGTCTGGTAAAGACTAAACAGGCTGAGTACCACACTAATTGCTAATAACAGTAGGCTGACCCAAAGGGCGGTGCGCCGGGCAATCTTGTTATTGATGCGGCGAAACATAGTGGGGAGGCATCCGTCGTTGAAGTCTGAGCCGTTTAGGCATGGCTCATCCTAGCCCTATGCTGGCTGGCTTAAAAGTGTTTCTTTTTCCAGGCGTCTTCCTCTTCCTCCAGCTCTTGTGCGCCGGCTTCCAAACGTGACGGCCCAGCTTCAGGTGCGTGCTGCAGTTGCGCGGTTTTCAGATCCTGCTGCAGTTGTTGTAACGCTTGCTGCAGGGCAGGTACATCATCGCGGTTGTTTTTCATCAATGCCGACGCTTTATCGACAAAGCGCACCGCGCGTGAAGGGCTGTTCATTTGTAGGGCGGCTCGTGCTTTGCTTTCGTAAACGCCAAAACACACTCTTAGATTGAGTATGCGTGCCTCACGCGCAATGGTTGTGGCGCTGCTTTGATCCAATTTTTGCTGGCGATAGGCCTTGCGTACCAGAGTCAGTAAGTGGCGCGTTTGCTCACTAAATTGCTGCGCTGTTTTAGTTTCTGTGGGTAGAGCAGGTCGTTTAGTGGACGGCTGGCTCTCCAAAATTTCATGGGCCAGTACCAGGCTGCGCTTGATGGCTTGGTTAGGTTTGATCGCCAATGCGGTGAGTTGTTGGTGACAGTCGACAATATGGTGTGCAGCAAGATGTCGGGCGGCTTCGCTTAAATGTGGGCCCAGCACGCTTAATACATTGGCTTGCTGAAACATATCATCCGTTAGGGCGACGGCCTTGCGTGCCTGTTCTAAGCGCTGTTGTTCCCGCCAGCGCAAAAAGCCCAATGCAGCCACGCCTGCCAAGGCAACGATGGATGCCAGAATTACCAGTCCAACTGTGGACATAACGATCGCCATTCCTTCGAAGTTCTATCGCAGTGCCTTAGTGTAGCCGTCGGCGAAGTAAAAGGCTGCATCGAAAAAAATGATAAAAAAGTGAGGGCAGGGGGTTGACGACCGCCATGACCGAACCTAGAATGCGCGCTCCTTGATTGAGACGTCCCCATCGTCTAGAGGCCTAGGACACCGCCCTTTCACGGCGGTAACAGGGGTTCGAATCCCCTTGGGGATGCCATCTTCTTTTGAAGATGCATTAAGTGCGGGAATAGCTCAGTTGGTAGAGCACAACCTTGCCAAGGTTGGGGTCGCGAGTTCGAATCTCGTTTCCCGCTCCAGTTCAAGTTTTGAATTGGAACAGTAGAGGGTAAGGCTAGATTGACGCGACCATGGTCGCGAGCTGGAATGCAAGCCCAGTCAATCTCTTTCCCGCTCCAACTCAAAATATGAGTGGAGTAGCGCAAGCTAAGCGTTTGCAATCAGGAAAGCAGCACTAGGCGCTGCAATACGGTGTGTCCCCATCGTCTAGAGGCCTAGGACACCGCCCTTTCACGGCGGTAACAGGGGTTCGAATCCCCTTGGGGATGCCACATGCGGGAATAGCTCAGTTGGTAGAGCACAACCTTGCCAAGGTTGGGGTCGCGAGTTCGAATCTCGTTTCCCGCTCCAGATTTAGAAGCCCAGTCAAGCAATTGACTGGGCTTTTTTATTGGTCGCGGAGTTGGTCGGCATCATCCTGATACCGACCCTTCGGGCTCGCTGCGCTCTCGCAAAAATGCTCCCGGCATTTTGGTGTCGGTATCGTACCTGTACCGCCCCTTCGGGCTCGCTGCGCTCTCGCAAAAATGCTCCCGGCATTTTGGTGTCGGTATCGTACCTGTACCGACACTTCGGGCTCGCTCCGCGCTCGCAAAAATGCTCCCGGCATTTTTGGCCCGCTCCAAATTCTAAAAAGTCGATTCAGAAATGAGTCGGCTTTTTTCGTTTCTGGGTTTTGAGTTTGTGCATGGGAGTTGGCAGCGTCGAAGACATCCGCTAGCACAATCACAACCAAGGGGGCTCTCATTGGAGGGGGTTGCTTGGGTCATGACGTTTTGCCAGGCGGGTGTTGCAAGATGCGTAACTTTTTTCAAAAAAAGTGTTGCAAATCAAATAGATGAAGGTATCATGCACGGCATCTAAGCGATGCGTCCCCATCGTCTAGAGGCCTAGGACACCGCCCTTTCACGGCGGTAACAGGGGTTCGAATCCCCTTGGGGATGCCATTTGCGGGAATAGCTCAGTTGGTAGAGCACAACCTTGCCAAGGTTGGGGTCGCGAGTTCGAATCTCGTTTCCCGCTCCAGATTTAGAAGCCCAGTCAAGCAATTGACTGGGCTTTTTTATTGGTCGCGGAGTTGGTCGGCATCGTCCTGATACCGACCCTTCGGGCTCGCGGCGCTCTCGCAAAAATGCTCCCGGCATTTTAGTGTCGGTATCGTCCCTGTACCGACCCTTCGGGCTCGCTGTGCTCTCGCAAAAATGCTCCCGGCATTTTTGTGTCGGCATCGTCCTGATACCGACCCTTCGGGCTCGCTGTGCTCTCGCAAAAATGCTCCCGGCATTTTGGTGTCGGTATCGTCCCTGTACCGCCCCTTCGGGCTCGCTGCGCTCTCGCAAAAATGCTCCCGGCATTTTTGTCCCGCTCCCGGTCTTAAAAAGCAGTGCAAAGTCAGCCTGCAACAGTCTGGTGTGGCAGAGCGGCTGGTATTCACTGTGGCCTTTAGCTATCCTGCGCCGCCTGGCCTGACTGGGCATCATTAAACAGCTGCTGTTTAGCACTGGCGCGGTCGAATGGTTGCTGTTGCGCCTCGGCTTCCGCTTCTTGCTCATCTAATTGCTGAAAGCGCTCAATTTCCTCATCAGTGAGGGTGTGCAGGCAGCTGCCGCCAAAGAACCAGAAGATGTCTCGGTCAATGGCCGGCACCAGTTGTGGCTGGTGGGTGGCGATATTGCTCAGCCAGTCTTGGCCAAGTTCATAGGCGCTGGGAGCCTTCTGTTGCAGTGCCTGGATGACGTCCTCAAGTGCGGTTAGCGTATCTTGGCTCAGGGCTTCGCTGGCGCGTTGCAGGCGCTGTTGCAGCTGCAGCAGCAGCTCTAAATGGTATTGCGAACGCGGACTTAATTGATTTGACATAGGTACAGTCATGACTCCGGCATTGGAAGTGAGTTCATTACGTAAGGTCTACGCCAATGGCTTCGAGGCGTTGAAGTCCATTGACTTAAGTGTGGCGCAAGGCGACTTTTTTGCTTTGCTCGGCCCTAACGGTGCCGGCAAGTCGACCACGCTGGGTATTGTATCGGGTCTGGTGCAAAAAACATCCGGCGCAGCCCGCATCATGGGTTTTGATGTCAATCGCGAGTTGTACGAAGCGCGCCGCCGCTTAGGCGTAGTGCCGCAAGAGTTCAATTTTAATCAGTTCGAAAAAGTGCAGGACATCGTCACCACGCAAGCGGGCTATTTTGGCTTGCGTGCCGTTGATGCGCGCGAGCGCACGGCGGAGCTTTTAAAAGCGTTGGATCTGTGGGATAAGCGCGAGCAGCCAGCGCGCATGCTGTCGGGCGGTATGAAGCGCCGCCTGATGATTGCTCGGGCACTGGTGCATCGGCCCGAGGTGTTGATTTTGGATGAGCCCACCGCCGGAGTTGATATCGAGCTGCGCCGCTCCATGTGGCGTTTTATGCAAGAGCTTAACCGTGAGGGCGTCACCATTGTGTTGACCACCCACTATTTAGAAGAAGCTGAGCAGTTGTGTCGTAACATCGCCATTATTAATCAGGGCGATATCATTCAAAGCACCAGCACTCGCGAGCTATTGTCGACCCTGCATACCGAAACCTTTGTACTGGATTTAACCGCACCGCTGCAGCAAGTGCCGCAACTGCCAGGTTATGAGGTGGTGCAATCGGCCAGCGATGGTTTAGAAGTCACGGTTGAAAAAGGACAAGACTTAAATGCCTTGTTTCAAGTGTTGAGCGAGCATCAGGTGTTGGTGCGCAGCATGCGCACGAAATCGAACCGCTTGGAGGAGTTATTTGTGCATTTGGTTCAGGAGGGCAGGGCATGAGCAACTGGCAGGTTCAGCGCGTTGCGTTTAGCACCATTGTGGTGAAAGAAGTACGCCGTTTTATGCGCATTTGGCAGCAAACCTTGCTACCGCCAGCCATCACCATGACGTTGTATTTTGTGATTTTTGGCAACTTGATCGGCTCGCGCATTGGTGAGATGGGCGGGGTCGATTATATGGCCTTTATTGTGCCTGGCCTGATTATGATGAGTGTGATCACCAACGCCTATGGCAATGTGGCGTCGTCGTTTTTTAGTAATAAATTTCAGCGCAGCGTTGAAGAAATGATGGTGGCGCCGGTGCATCCGCTGACCATTTTATTTGGCTTTGTTGCTGGCGGTGTTACGCGTGGCGTGTTGGTGGGGTTGATTGTTACCCTGTTGTCGCTGTGGTTTACCGATTTGGCGATTAACAATATCTGGGTGGTGATTTCGGTCATATTGATGTCGGCCATTGTGTTTGCTTTGGGTGGTTTTATTAACGCCATTTTCGCCACCAAATTTGACGATATTTCGATCATTCCAACCTTTGTGATCACACCGCTGACGTATTTGGGTGGCGTGTTTTACTCCATCGACTTACTTCCGGAATTTTGGCGCGCGGTGTCGGCGCTGAATCCGATTTTGTATCTGGTCAACACCTTTCGCTACGGCGTACTTGGGGTGAGTGACGTCAACATTTTGCATGCTTATGTAATGCTGATCGGCTTTATCGTGGCATTGACGGCCATTTGTGTGTGGCTGATTCGCCGTGGTGTAGGCATGCGACAATAACGGGAGAGCAATATGGCTTCGGTTCACAGTGACCACAATCCGCTTGGGCAAGCGTCCGAGTACAAAGATCAGTACGACCCGTCGTTGCTGTACCCAATTGAGCGCCAAGAAAGCTGGCAGAGCTTGGGGCAGTCACGCGATCAGGCCGGTTTTTATGGTGTTGATATTTGGAATGCCTATGAAATGTCATGGTTGAATGAGCGTGGCAAGCCCATTGTGGCGATGGCTGAGTTTCGCATTCCGGCCACCACGGCGTATTTGGTGGAGTCGAAATCCTTCAAGCTGTATTTGAACTCGTTTAATCAAACGCGTTTTGCCAGTCGTGACGAGGTGCAGCAGCGCCTGCAGCGTGATTTAAGCGCCGCCGCCGGCGGTGACGTTGGCGTGACCTTATTGGCCGTGGATCATGCGTTTCCACCGCCGCCGCCAGCCCTGTGCATTGATGAGTTGGACATTGAAGTCACGCAATACCAGCCCGATCCGAGCCTGCTGCGCTGCGCTGAAGGCCAGTTTGAAGGCTGGCTATGCAGTCATTTGCTGAAGTCCAACTGCCCGGTTACCGGCCAGCCGGACTGGGGCAGTGTGTACATTTATTATCGCGGTCAGCGCATTGATGAGGCGTCGTTGCTGAAATACATCATTTCCCTGCGCCAGCATCAGGATTTCCACGAGCAATGCGTTGAACGTACCTGGTTGGATTTGATGCGCGCTTGTCAGCCACAAGCGCTCACTGTGTATGCGCGCTATGTGCGTCGTGGTGGTTTGGATATTAACCCGCTGCGCAGCAGCGAGGCCGAGCCACAGGCATTAAACTTTCGTTTGGCGCGGCAATAAAAAAGGAGGCGCTCAGCCTCCTCTTATTGGGTATTTTTCTAGGTGCGCTAGGTCTAGCTGCTTTAGGTATCGACCTGCTTGCGCAGTTTGCGCGCGGCGCGCTCCAAGGCTGCGGCCACTTTTTCACGCTCCACGTCCTTAACTTTGTCGGTCTCCAAATAGAGTGAAAAGCCCTCGGTGTCGTGATTGACGAAACTGGGGTTGGCACCCAAATCACGGCGGTAGTCGACCACTTGATAAAGCGGCACTGGGTCTCTAAAACCTTTGACTTGAGCTGTGCCACGGGTACGGCAGATGATTTTATCTTTGATCAGGGCATAGGTTTCGTGTGAGATCAAAATCTCACCGGGTTCCGCTTCGCTTTCTAAGCGTGCCGCCAGGTTTACCTCTTTGCCGATGATGGTGTAATCCATGCGGCTTTCGGTGCCGAAGTTGCCCACGGTGACATAGCCGGTGTTGATGCCCATGCGAATTTGCAGCGGCGCCGTCATGCCGTGCTCGGCCCATTGCTTGCGCAGCTTGAGCATATGCCGACGCATCTCAATGGCCATGGCCACGCAGGCCAGAGCATCGCGCTTGGTGCCTTTGGTGCGCGGGTCGCCAAAGAAAATCATAATGCCATCGCCGATAAACTTATCGATGGTGGCGCCATATTTGAGCGCAATGCGCGACATATCGGTGAGATAGGTGTTGAGCAAGTCGGTAAAGGCTTCGGCTTCCATTTGCTCCGACAAGCTGGTGAAGCCAACGATGTCGGAGAAAAACACCACCAGTTTTTTGCGTTGGGTTTCTAATTTTACTTGGCGTTTGCCAGAGAAGATCGACTCCCAAATTTGCGGCGCCACGTACTTAGAAACCTGGTGCGATAAGGCCTGAAAGCGCGACACCTGGCCCTGAAACTTGCGCTTTAAGCGAATCAAATCACGCGCTTGGCGGTTGCTGTTAAAGCCCGAAATTGCCAGGTGAATGCCCACGCCGATGGCGGCGGTTAAAAACACCGAATCGGGCACCGGGGCGGGCGTTTGATAGCCAAACACCAAGTAGCCAATGGCCGCCCCCGACACCAACGAAATAATGCAAAAGGCCCAAGCGGTAAAACTGCCAACAATGATAAAACTGGTGTTGATCATAATCAGAAACAACATCACCAGTGGCATCGGCAGTTGAATGTAAGACAAAAATAAGCCGGTGAGCAGGGCGTCGCCGTGGATCAATAGCTGGCGAGTGGTGTAACCCCGGCGTTGTCGAAACGGCTTGCTGGCCACATAAACGATGTGCGGGTACAGCAGGCAGATCAGGGTGACTACCAATGCGCCTGGGCCAAAATAGTCGTTGAAAAAGCCGACCAATGTGGTGGCAGCGGCGACGCCGTAGCCCAATACGCGGGCCATGTAATCCTGTTTGGGTAGGGTAGATTCGCTGAACTGAGCGTCGTCAGCCTGACTGGTCATGAACGCATTCCACTGTTGTTGTCGTTATGGTCATACAGGTTGCCCGCAAACCCTTCTGTATACCGAGAATAGTGAGGTCTAGCAAGCAACTGCGCGAGACAATGGCAGCCAGCTTCGCGCAGATCAAGCAATGCATGGTTTAGTTCCGTAACAGCCATCATTACAATATTGGTCATCTTTTTCCGTACAGTGACACTTTCTATGAATGCGATCGACGTTTTAACGCAGCGCGTATCCGCTCCGCAGCTTACTGGGCCAGACATCAGCGACGAGCACATCCACACAATGATGCAGGCCGCACTGCGCGCGCCCGACCACGCTTGGTTGCGACCTAGCCGCTACCTGATTATTCGCGGCGCGCAGCGTAAGCAATTAGGCGAATGCTTTCTGCAGGGTATGGATAACTGGTCGCAATTATCCGACGACAAGCAAGAAAAGTTCCGAAACATGCTGTGCCGAGCCCCATTGGTGATTGCCGCAGTTACCCGAGTGACGGAACACGCCAAAGTCCCGCGTGATGAGCAAATTCTGTCTACTGGTGCTGGCATTCAAAACATCCTTAACGCTGCCTGGGCACTGGGCTTGGGCGCCATTTGGCGTACCGGCGACATGGCTCACAGCCAGGCCGTGCATAACGCCCTGGGGCTTAAGACAAATGACGTGCTGGTCGGCTTCGTCTACATCGGCCACGTTAACTGCCGTTTAAAGCAGCCACCGGAGCTTGATCACGCTCAGTTTGTTACCGAATGGCGTGGGAATTGCGAGTAAAAACAACACATTAGCGAGAAACGCTTGACGCTCACCAGGCAGGTGCGTATAGTTCGCCGCCATTGATTAGCGCAACTCTCGTTGCTGGCTAATAACTGGTGAGGTGTCCGAGTGGTCGAAGGAGCACGCCTGGAAAGCGTGTATACCGAAAGGTATCGAGGGTTCGAATCCCTCCCTCACCGCCACGAATTAAGATAAAAAATCCTCTGTCGTGAGACAGGGGATTTTTTATGCCTAACATTTGCGGGGACGGGGGGGGGTACAGAGAACACTCGCGGGGTCGTGCCGAGCGCAGCGACAAACGTTGGCTTTGCCAACGGCCCGAAGGGGAGTAATCCCTCCCTCTGGCGAGTAAATGAGCATCCTGAGAGGCTGTTCAACACCGCGACAACGAGAAAAAGAGGTTTTAATGAGGGCAGGGCGAGAACCCTCGTTGTTCATACCAAGCGCAGCGATTAATACCAACTTTCCGGAGGCCGAAGTGGCATCATCCCTCCCTCACTTCCCCACACCCCAAAAATGCGAATAGCCTCTCGATAAACTCCCTCGTATCATGGCAGCCATTAATATACTGGTTGGGAAATTTCGTGCGTATTCGTCCTGCTCACATAGAAGATGCTGAAGCCATAGCAAACCTGCATGCCAACAGTTGGCGCATTGCCTATTGCGGCATTTTGTCCGATGAATTCCTAGGTAACCAAGTATCTGCTGATAGATTAAAGGCCTGGCAGGAAAAGTTTAACTGCGCAAAAAACAATCAAAAAATATGGGTGGCTGAAGAAGGCGACGACCTGACTGGCTTTATCTGCATTTATGGCGATGAGCACGAAACCCTAGGTACCTTTATTGATAACTTGCACGTCGCGGCGGCTTATCAAGGTCAGGGTATTGGCCGACAGTTAATGCACACCGTGGCTGAGTGGGTAAATCATAATTGCGCGAGTAAAGGGCTGTATCTTGAGGTGCTGGCGGATAACCAGCAGGCGCAGAGGTTTTATCAGGGCTTGGCCGGCAAACCGGTCAAAAGCCAATGGTGGCAGCCGCCGGGCGATGGCGAAAAAGTTAAAGAGTGGCTGTATAGTTGGCGGCATGCTGATCTGGTGATGCAAGCTATTTGCTAATGGCGGGCAAGCGTGCAGGTTTCTGCAGCCTTGCCCAGCTGGTGCCCTTATTTCTCGCGCATCGGCCACACACTGCAAAGCCTTTGAATGGTATGTGCCCATTTGGCGGCGGTGGGCTTGCAGACGCTGTTTTGGTTGCCGAATAATCCGGTTTCGCTAAAGGCGTTGGCCAGCTCGGTGGTGTACAGCCACTTCACTGGAACAGCGTACTCAGCGTCGTCATCTGGCTCATGCAAAAAGAGGTCGTAGTCGATGACGGTATCGAGTTCGGCGAGTGTTTTGCCATCGACCGTAAATTCATGGGCTCGTCCTTAATTCCGTTGCTTCAGTGGGACGCCGGCTGGTGGCGTCTTTGTTTTTAACCCTGAAGTCATGCTCGAACCTACGCCATCCCGTCTGAAGTCGAACATGTTCATTTCAAACGTGTTGATCGCTACCTGGTTATTACCTGTTGAATGGGCAATCAGGCGCTTGTGGCTTTCTTTGTATGGGGCCCTCGCGTAAGAGCCGCCAAACTCACCGGTATTGACGAGTACAACAGGTTGATACATGTGATAGTGCATTGCTTCCACCATGGTATCGAAGGTTCCCACATCTCTATTCAGAGCAGGGATGAGGAGCGCATTGGATTTGTCCTGTAAGTCTGCGCTGAGTTTGATATCCGTAGCGTCGTAACAGATTGCGCTTGTCAGCTTAAACCCCAGTTTATCCTTGAACTTAGGGTGCTTAAGTTCAATGAAGAGTTGATAAGGACGCCAGCGTTGAATTTTTCCTTTCTCGTCGGCCATCATGTGAAACTTGCCTTGATAGCGCTTAATCTCGTTCTGATTGCCATTGTGTTTACGAGGAACGATCCACAAGGCGCAGTTGTTAGGGCCCGGAACTCCCTTTTGATGAATGAAACCTAAACCTGCCAGAACAACCGCGTGGGTCTGCCGAGAAAGCTGAATCAGTATATCGATGTCATCTTCATGTACCGATAGTTCGGGCCATACGATCAGGTCAATATCTTGCTCCCGTTCTCCGTCATGGCAGTCTTCGACTCGCTGAGCTTTCACGTGTTTCACGACCAGTTCTGCGACACGCGCGACGTGGCGACGATGTTTGTAGCGGTAGTCTGGATCATTCAGAAGCAAACCGGCTCTTCCGAAGTCATCTTTCATCGGAAGCTTAGATTGAACCATGGCGACTTTAAGAGAAGTCTTTTCTTTATGCCAGGCTGGCATTATCAGCTCTGGTAAGCCTGGCATGCTGGAGAACTGGCAATAGTTTTCTTTGAGAACCTCAAGTCGCTTGTTAACCAACTCGCTGACGTTTTTAAACGTGTACTCCCTTGGCCATTCAAAGCCTTGGTCATTAACGTGAATGCCGGGCCAGCGAAGTAGCTTGGCTAACAGGGTCGATAGCCATGTGGAAAACTGCGCAGACTCACCCGCCAACGCTTCTGGGGTTGTCATCATGCCGAATTGGCGTTTGAAGCTGGTCGACTTCAGGCCACGGTAACCAGTTCTTGGAGTAAATGACTGACCAAAGCCAGTTGGATCTGCAGAGCCAGCCAGCACTGCACGCATTGCTAAAGCTATACGTTGCAGCGCTATAGGTTCGTTTTCAAAATATTTCAGATGCTCAGATACTTTAGGTAGAGATTCCTGAAGGACGAGTTCGTCTATTGTTAACTCTTTATCAAAGGCTGAAAAGGAGGGAGGGTTGCTGTATCCGGAGGCGCTTTTGACCTTGGTACGGCTCAGGTCAATAACTTTCAGATAGTTAATTGACGATTTATTTTTAGCTTCCAATAAAGCACTAAAAAGCTTGAGTGCCATTATCTCGTTGCCGAATGGATTGTCATCACGACTACTGAGCTGATAAATCCCCATCGGTTTGGAAATATCGTTCAATGGCTTCGCTGATGGTTTGACATTTAGGTACAGGCTTTCGGATAGCGCGCTTATGAATCCAGTCTTGTTTGCTATATACCATTCATACTTAATCGCCCTAGCATGGAGTATCAGCGAGCGAACAAAGGATGCATCTTGGGTCGCCATCTTTTCAACGACATCCTTAATGTTCATGGTTTGCATATGTGCATCAAGCAGACAGCTAGTAGCGCGAAGTACTGTTTTTTGATCGCCAGCCAGTTGGTTGGCTAAGAGAATACATGAGGCAACGGTTTCGGAAGTAGTACTAGTATCCAGAGATATGCTGCGGAAGCCCTTAGCTAGCTTAAATATCAAGTCTTGTTCGTTGTCACCGCACGATTCTTCGAGGGTAGTATCCAGCCTGACGAGAAGCAGGAATCTGGCTTGTTCAGCCAGTAGATTGAATGGCTTCTCTTTGTCTGAGGTCGACGTGGATTTATCGTCTTCTTCGCAATCTGAGGGCGACTCTTCAGCACTCTCTTTTAAGACCTGAACAGCTCGACTTTGCAGAAGCTCAAAGTACCCATCGACATCGGCATGTGCTGGAATGGCCTGTGGATCTTTACGGTGAATCGTTACTGCAGAATGCCTGAAAATCTCGGCTAGGCAATAAGTGGCCACCGCTGCTTGCTTTAGTTCTGACTCGTTTCTTTCTTCTGGCTTATCTGAAGGCTGTAGCCTCCTCAGCAGTACGTTGTTCAGTTGCTCCAGAACTGGTTCAAGGAGTTTGGGGCTAGGGTAAAGCTCTAACCCTTTTTTAAGAAGTAAAACAAGTGCTGGGTCCATGGACCAGGCCCCAACCAAGCGCCTTGCCATTCGCTCTTGCAGGTAATCCCAATCACCAGCTATCGGATTGCCGTTTGCATCGGTTTTCCGTGAAGTGAAGTGACGCTTCTCATTAAGTACACGAGAGATTTTATTGGCTGCAAAGCGTTTAAGCGTGTCCTCTCGTACATCGAAGACACTTTTTTCAATCATAGCGAGCCGGTTTATACGGCACTCGCCTTCTTCCGAACTCTGATCAACCTTAGAGTTATCAGAGAGCATTAACAGCGATTCTAGCTGGGTAACCAGCTCATCAGCACCCTCGTTGCTCAAAGGGCCACTCAGGTTGCTTTGTAGAGCTTCAAGCGAGCTGGATATCCCTTTTGATTTACCACGATAGACTTCTACCTTTGTTTTTTCTTTATTTAGTTTCAGTCCATTTTTTTTAAGCTCCGGTTCGAGCCAGGTATTTATTGCGTTTCGAATATTGGAAAGGGGTTTAGAGTTATTTTCACCTCTTGCTGGCCCTGTTACGATCAGTCGCATATCGTCTACGTAGCGGCAGTAGTCAATCAGGGTGAGGGTCTTTGCAGTTTCTTTCGGTAGCCCATTTTTAATCCAGGCAAGCATCTGAGAATCAAAGTCGAGCATGTAAATATTAGATAGAAAGCCCGATGCGACGAGCCCTTGAGGTAAGCCTTTTCTTGGTTCTTTAACTTCTTCTGTCGCACAGATGTGATAATTTTCTTTAGCGCACGCAGACCAGTCCCAATCATCAAATGCCTGTAGCAGGGTTTCTACTGCACCTTTTTCATTAATTGCCGCGTTCTGCTTATCTCGCACGACGCCCGTAATTTTTTCTAAGAGCTTTTTTCTATTGATCAGATCAAAGAACTGACTAAGATCTAGCTCAATCAGATAGATCTCTTCATCCGGTGATTTCTCAGGAAGCGCTTTTGCTGCAAAGTGATAGGGCCGCTGCAAAAACTTACGGTAATCCGTGAAATACTTGCTGTAGATGGTCGTGGCGCCGTAGTTGTGTTCTGCGGTTAGCTTGCCTTCTGACTCTTCGTTGTATGTGCAGTAAAGGCGGTTCCCATAACTGACTACCTGTTTATCGTGAACTTCATCGTAATCGGTCGATGGATCGCCTTGCAGTGCTTCGACTTCGTTGGCCAGACACATCATCACTAGAGTCATGATTGTCTGTTCTTTGATGCCGATATGGGCGAGTGGCCGTAACTTTACATCTCTCAGGTGGACTGGCTGCCATTTTAAGCAGTAGCAATTTTTTACTTCTAAATCCACTTCATCGAAGTTGCTTTTTAGCAACTCGTCCATAGTTTTCCGGGGCGTAAAGTGCCATTGGGAGGTCTTTGGCGCTGGTACGAGCTTAAGGTCATCAAACCGTATTGAGCCCCCTAGAATACCATTACGCCATTCCTCACATAGCTTCGGCAGATTCAGAGCCGACTTATCGAGTTCAAAATTATCGGCATACCAATTGGTATTGCGGATATATTCATGTGCCTTCTTCCATGCCAAAGCCATCAGCATAGGATCGGTCAGGTAGTCTTTCGTCAGCTTAAGGCTGTCGTATTTTTCTTGTATTTGAGGCATTACGTTGTCCTTAACTCAGCGCCTGCTCAACGATGGCGTTGGTGAGGTGTCGTTCGGTATCGCCGGCTTGCTGAAGTTGGTCTTTTTGCTGGCCGCATAGGGCGAATAGCCTGTCGACTTTGGCACCGACGCAGCCATCTGTATTGGAGAACTCTTCGTAGACCTGGCTATGAATATCCCACCCGGCGCTGACGATGGCGGGGGAAATGCATTTGGTGCGGATATCCGTCTCTGTTAGTGCTTTCTTATCCATAAGACCCAGTGGCTTCTAGTTGAGTTTTTTCTTAGCAGTGAGTCTACTACAGCCGCTGTTGTATCGAAAAGCACGGGCGCCGCTCAGGCAAGGCGAACCGATACTTAGGCTTGCAGTGGCCTCAGCTCAGCCCCGTCAGCACTTCAAATTTGCCATCACCGACGCTGAGCCCTTGAAAAATATACGACGTTGTCGGTGTTAGTGATACTTCTAATATTTGGGCGCTGGGCAAAAAATTCACGCTGCACAGCCAATGAAAGGTTCAACATCCTGATAATGTTGCCGGTGGCGGCGGGTGTGGGGTTAACCGTTACTGGAGCCAATCATGTTGTGCACCTTGAGCGCCATTGGAACCCAGCCAAAGAGGCACAGGCCTCTGACCGGGTGTACCGCATCGGCCAGAAAAAGCCCGTCAGTATCTACCTGCCCGCAGCGCTGCACCCACAGCACGATGCTTTTGACGTGCACCTCGATCGGCTGCTGCAAGGCAAGCTGATGCTGAAAGATGCGGTGGTCACCAGCGAAGGTGTTACCGAGAGTGCGATGACAAAAGCGCTGGGGTTATCGTGAGAGCATAAAGAGTGCCGGTGCAGCAGTTAAGCGGACCCACGTGAGTGAGTCACCGGCAGGACATTGACATAAGGCTTAGTATAATAAGCCCAAATCCGACGACACCCGGTATGGATACACCTTGATTGGAAGTTGTTTACACAATTTGCATATGACCTCAATCACATGATCAGCAACCAGGTTCATCCGGACCGTGCGCCATCAGCTTGGTTGGTATAATCGGCCAAGGCAGCATCAACCACGCGCTGTGGAACGACGATAACCTGAACATTCCGCGCTGTGCTGGTACCTTTGAAGAAGATTAAAAAATTGATTGGCTGGCGGTGCGTGCCGAGCGTGAGCAACTTAAAACGCGACTGACCGAGCTGGAAATTAAGATGGCCAAGTATGAGGAGTAGGGTTATGAATCCATTCGCTAAGCTCGATGCCCTGAAAGCCAAACTGGACGAATACCGGCCGCTAGACAAGACCGTTACCGCCAGTCTGCACGAAGAGCTGGTACTGCAATGGACGTACAACAGCAACGCCATTGAAGGCAATACCCTGACGCTGAAAGAAACCAAGGTCGCGCTGGAAGGCATCACCATTGGCGGCAAAACCCTGCGCGAACACTTTGAAGCCATTAACCACCGTGATGCCATCCTGATGGTGGAAGAGCTGGTCGAGAAGCAGCAACCCCTGAATGAATGGACCATCAAAAACCTGCACCAGCTGGTGCTTAAAAATATCGACACAGAAAACGCTGGACGCTACCGAACAGTGAATGTACTGATTTCTGGTGCCGAACACCGCCCGCCCAGCGCCTTACAAGTCGCAGAACAAATGGCGGCCTTCAGCGAATGGTGCCGCAATGGCGCACAGCAACTGCATCCCATCGAGCGTGCGGCCCGTGTGCATGGCGAGTTTGTCAAAATACACCCTTTTGCCGATGGCAACGGTCGAACCTCACGTCTGCTGATGAACCTAGAGCTGATGAAAGCCGGCTTTCCCGCCACCGTCATCGAAGTGGCCCAACGACTGCACTATTACCAAGCATTAGACAAAGCCCATTGCAGCGATGACTACAGCGATTTTATCGAGTTGGTCGCCAAGGCGGTTGAAAAAAGTTTTGCGCCCTACTGGTGGGCTCTAGGCATTGAAGTTGACGTTGCTCAGCATCTGGAGGGGTTGGGATATGACCAGTAACCTAAGCACCCATCTGGGTGAGCTCTTTAGCAACATGCTGACTTAGTGATGCAAGCTATTCGCTAATGGCGGGCAAGCGGGCAGGTTTCTGCAGCCTTGCCTAGCTGGTGCCTTCATTTTTCGTGCATCGGCCACACACTGCAAAGCCTTTGAATGGTATGTGCCCATTTGGCGGCGGTGGGCTTGCAGACGCTGTTTTGGTTGCCGAATAACCCGGTTTCGCTAAAGGCGTTGGCCAGCTCGGTGGTGTACAGCCACTTCACTGGTACGGCGTACTCAGCGTCGTCATCTGGCTCATGTAGAAAGAGGTCGTAGTCGATGACGGTATCGAGTTCGGCGAGTGTTTTACCATCGACGGTAAAGTCATGGATTCGACAACGCTCGCCGCTGACAATGCCAACGCCTACGTAGCCGGTTTTGGGAATATTGACCCACACCCGATCGCCTTCGGACAGCATATTGAGCGTATTGGAATACCAAGAGCCGCCACCTGCGGAGATAAAGCCGTAGCGTCTGGCATCTTCCCAGCTGCGGCGCTGGTCCTGACCGAAGGAAACGTAAAACTCGCCATTCCAGGCCTGCTTGGCGCCGCGGTTTTGGCTGAGCTGTTGTGCCTCTTGCGGATCGATCATCCAGGCTCGGGACAAATAGCGATGGTCGCCGTCTCTAAAAGCGGAAAAAAACACCGCATTAATGCCAACACCGTGTTGCTCGTTCAGATAATTAATGATGCGCTCGGTACTGGCATCCAGCTCCGATGCCACAATCACGATTTGATGGGCTTCGTTTAAGGTGACATCGCTGAGCGGCAGATGGAATTTATTCTGAAACGCCACATCCAGACTTTGCGTGTCTAACTGGTGCTTGCTGGCAAACTCGACGAAGCAATCCACCAGATCATTGTCCTCCAGTTTGGTGACCCAAGAGGCGTAATCGATGGCCTGAGCCACCACATCGCGCGGCGTTTTATCGCGCTTCAGCTCGATAATAATGACCTGGCCGTTGGCATCCAGCGCCAGCAGGTCGATGCGTTTATCAAAGCTGGTGCGCACCTGGCGGCCAATAATCAACCAGTCGGCATTGATGATGGATACGTCTTGCACAATCAGCGCTTCCAGCTGGTTTTCATCGTCCAGGCGGGCGGTCTGCAGCCGCTGCGCGCTGGTGTTGTTGGTGGTGTTAATGCGCCAAATGCCTTGTTGAATGGCCATTTGATTTTTCCTGACTATTTATTCCAAACTGAGAGTTGTTAACCTTACAGGTAATAGTTGCTTGACGGGATGCAAGGTTAGCAACTAAAGTTGTTGCTAACACGGCCCTCGCCTCTTTGCTCTTACTTCGGTAGGATGTCATACGCGGGGGTTTTTTATTGCCTGATGAAAGCCTACCACCACGTGTCCCAGTTGCTCGGAGCCCCCATTGCTTCGATGCTAACCTTGTAATCTGAAGCAACGCTAGGGAATTCATTCAGATGTTCTCTCACGCGATTGTGCCATTTGCTCGAAGGATTCAGTTGCAAGACCATGTGGCGACATATAGTGACTAACAGGAAAGGACGGGATTTGAGTTCGTCGTCTGTCAGGCCACTTGATCGTAGTTGATCCAGCCACGAAAGTGCTCCTGAACTGGGTAAAGAAGGCTGGTCGATAATGTTGCGATTCCATAAGCGGCTATGGTGCGCACAGATATTCCGCAGATAGTTTAAAGAACGTAGCCAGCTCTGGAAGGCTTCCCAATCAGGTACCCCGTATTTTCGGGCAATCTGAGTCTGATGTTTTACTCTCATCATGGCAAATAATTGCGATAAAGCACCAAAGTCCCAAGTCTCTACGGCAACCCAGATAGGCAAGTCTGGACCATGGTTCGTCTTATAATGTTCGACGAAGTCCTCTTTAGAACGTGCTTCAACGTTAATACGCTTCTTATTCCAGGCATCGAATGCAGTTTGCTTGCCACTGCCCTTGGCTTTATTGGCGAATGATCTGTGCAACTTGTCTTGCTTGGTGTGTGCAAAGGTATCTAGTCTGCCCAACAGGTGAGCGATATCCACCCGCAATGCAATCTCAATGCGCTCCAGAGCATCGAGTAGAAGCAATCTGAGCTTCTTATCAAATAGATAAAGTTGTACCGAGTCTTTCAGTTCAGTATTGGGAATGAAATCATCTGTTACACCTGATACTCGTCCCTTTGCATCAAACTTCTTTTGCCTGAAGGGATACCAGTACGCACTCAGCCGGTAATAACCAAATTGCTCTAGGGCCTTGAGGGCCGCAGCATCGTCAGAAACCTGTATGCCGCGGCCTTTGAGTTGCTGAAGTTGTTGCTCGAAGCTAAGCCATGGGCGGGTATAGGTCATCGTTTATCCATCAATCTAACCAGTTACGGTGCCATCGTAATGCAATGAAAATGCTTTGCAGGACTTTTTTACTCAGGCTGAACAAAGTTCAGCTTGTACTCATCCGCGTTCGGCACTGCTTCATGATAACTAATGTTGTGCTCAGCTCAGCCCCGTCAGCACTTCAAATTTGCCATCACCGACGCTGAGCCCTTGAAAAATAAACGACGTTGTCGGCGTTAGTGATACTTCTAATATTTGGGCGCTGGGCAAAAAATTCACGCTGCACAGCCAATGAAAGGTTTCAACATGGCTGCTGTTGCCGACGGAGGTAGGTGGCCGGTGCAGTAGGGTGTCGGCGGCGTCGGCCATCAGGGTGTAGGCCGGTATGTCGGCTTGGCCAAATACGCTCTCCCATTGTTGGGCGGATACGCTGTGAACGTGCGTGAGCGTTTGCAAGTCGCGCTCCAGCTTGGTGCAGGTCAGTAAAATCAAGCGTCGCTCGGCCAAGGTCATGGAGAGCAAGTCACGTATCATTTCGCGCAAATACAAACCAGCGGTCATGGCTGTCTCCAGTCAGGTTGGGTGTATGTTTACTATTGCATAGGCTGGCGCCAGGTTGGAGTCGTGATACCAAGGTTGCTCAAGTACAGGGTTGAACGGCCGATAGATATGCCATGACCAGTGAAGCCTCGCTGATGGTTGTGTGAAGGCTATCAATAGCGGTTGTTTTATTTGCTGATGAATTTGATGAAAGGGTAGTGGCGTTATGTCTTCGTTTGGCTCTCAGGAGGCTTTTCTGAATCCTCGGCGTTTGTCTTTTCGGGTGGTAGTGACGGGTGTTGCCGCTTTGTTATTGGCCATCGGCTTGTTAATTACGCTAGCTTGGCAGTCGACCACAGACCTCAGTGATGAATATGAAGCAATGGCGTTGCAGGCCTTAGAGCAGCGTACTCAAGGGGTTATTGCAGAGTTATCACAGCGTGCCCATTTAGCGGCATTGGCGGTGGCGGCTAACCCTCAAGTAGGTGCTGCGCTAGCCAGTGCCGACCGTGAGGCGCTGGCGGCCATGTATCAACCCCAGTGGTCACGTTTTCAAGCGCAAGGCATGGCGCAGTTTCAGTTTCATTTACCGGATGCTACCTCGTTTTATCGCGTTCATCGTCCAGAAAAGTATGGCGATGACTTGTCGTCATTTCGCCGAACTGTGGTGGCAGCCAACCAAGGTCGTCGGGCAGTTGTTGGGCTAGAACAGGGCGTTGCCGGAGCCGGTATTCGTGCCGTTGTGCCGGTCAACTATCGGGGCCAGCATGTTGGTACGGTGGAAATGGGCATGGCGTTAAACCGCGAGCTGTTTGCCTCTTTACTAGCGGATGAACGCTTGGATATGGCGATTTATCTGCATCAGGATGGCCGTTGGCAGACTGCGTTGGCGCCACAATATCGTCCACGACCTTTACCCCGCGAGCGTTATCAGCAGGCTTTGAGCACGGCGCAGCAGCAGCGTTTATCGCTTGATCAGCGCGCTTATCAGGTGTTGCTGTCGCCATTAAAAGACTTTAGTGGCCACAGCATCGGGGTGGTTGAGCTGATGCGTGATCGCACCGATATGTCGCAGGCGGTAGCGCAGTCTCATTGGCAGATGGTGTGGCTCGGCGGCTTGATGGTGGTGTTGTCTGGTGCGCTGTTTTCGGTTTTGGTGCGGCGCAGCATGCGGCCGCTGAAACAGCTGATTGTCGCCATGCAGGCGCTGGCCAGTGGCCAAGGTAGTGTGAGTGATCGTTTGCAGGTCTCGGGCGTGGTGGAAATTGAGCAGGTTGCCGCGGCTTTTAATGCCTTCACAACCAAACTGGGGCGAACGGTATCCGAGTTGGTGAAGGCTGTGTGTGATATGACTGCGCAAATCGCCATCATGGCCGATGAGGCGGCGCAGGCGCACGCCGGAATGCAGCACCAGCAGGATGAGACCGATCAGATCGCCACCGCCATGACCGAGATGGTCAGCACGGTGCACAGCGTCGCCGAAAGCACCAATCAGGCTGCAGGAAGTGCCGTCAACGCTGATGACCAAGCGGCTCAGGGAGTGCAGCTGGTGGAAAACAGTATTGTGGGTATGCAGACTTTATCGGCCGCGGTCGGCGAAACAGCCGAGGTGGTGCAGGAGGTGGTGAGCGCCTCGGATCGTATCGCCAAGGTACTGAGCGTGATTCGCAACATTGCCGAGCAGACCAACTTGTTGGCCTTGAATGCTGCTATTGAGGCCGCGCGTGCCGGTGAGCAAGGGCGTGGATTTGCGGTGGTGGCGGATGAGGTGAGAACCTTGGCCCAGCGCACCCAAGAGTCGACCAGCGAAATCGAAGAGATGATTGCAGGCTTGCAGAGCAGCGTCAGTCAAACCGTTGAGCAAATGCGGTTGAGTCGTGAGCAAGTGGGGCAGCGCGTGGATGAGGCTCAAGCCACAGGCTTGGCGCTAACACGCATTAAGCAGGCGGTCGATGAAATCCGTGACATGAATACCCAGATTGCTACCGCATCAGAACAGCAAAGCAGTGTCAGCGAAGAAATAAACCGCAATGTCCTGACCATTCGCGATATCACCCATCATACTGCCCAAGTGAGTGAACATACCGCCGACATTGCGGCACAGCTGGCGAGTGATACGGAAGCCTTGATGGCATTACTGGGGCAGTTTAACAGTGCCAGCGATGAGTTGACGCTGGCTCAGGCGCGGTCTGCACATCTGGCTTGGAAGGCACGACTGCGCGCCTATTTAAATGCGCGCGACGGCGATAAGGTGATGACTCGAGAAGAAGCCACCAATCATCATAATTGCAAGCTCGGCCGGTGGTATTACAGCACTGCCAGTGAGCACCTGCGCCATTTACCGGCCATGCAGCAACTTGAGCAACCGCATGCCCAGCTGCATGCCACCATCGGTGAACTGATGAGTGCCAAGGAGGCCGGTGATCCGGCCCAAGCTGAGCAGCTGTTGACGCAGGTAGAAGCCCTCAGTCATACCGTGGCGGCCAAATTGGATGAGGTGCAGCAGGCCCTTGGGCGCTGATAGCCGAGCGGCCGCGTTCAACTGCGGTTCAAATACTGCCAGCGCCGGCGGGCAAAACGGCGCATGTTGGTGATGGTGTCGGTCTCATCGAGAATCGGCTGACCAAGAATGGTCTCGAGAATGTCTTCCATGGTAATCAGACCCTGCCAGCTGCCGTATTCATCGTATACCAGCAGCATTTGCTGGCGCTCGCGCAGCAGCAGGCCCATGGCTTGCTCGGCGTTCATTTGGTCGAGAATGACGTGCGCTTGTTTAAGCAATGGCCGAATCGAGCGCTGTGGGTCGCGGTCCTGATCGTATAGATCCTGACGCAGTAAAATGCCCACTGGGGCGTTGTCGTCGTCTAACACGGGAAAGCGTGAAAACGGCTGCTTGCGGCTGTAGTGGCGGATTTCTTCAATGCTGGCGCTGGGGGAGAGTGTGGTGCAGACGGTGCGTGGCACCATGATGTCACGCACACGAATGTCGTGCAGGTCGAGCACGTTAATAATGGCGCGTTGTTCGTCGCGGTCCAGTTGGCCTAGTTCATACCCCATCGAAGCCATGGATTTAATTTCATGGCGCAAATCCGAATGCGGCTCATGGCTGCCGAGCAGTTTTAGCAGTTGATCCGACAGCCAGATAAACGGCTTGAGCAGCAAAATCATGGTGTTCAGCACGCTAGGCAGCATGGGCGCTAGGCGGCGCCAATAACGTGCGCCCAGACTTTTCGGCACAATTTCTGAAAGCACCAATACCAGTAGCGTCATAATGGCCGAGGCTGCGCCCAAATAGGCATCGCCATAGAGCTTGGTCACCTGAGCACCGACGCCAGCCGCCCCCATGGTGTGGGCAATGGTATTGAGCGTCAGAATGGCGGCCAGCGGTTGGTCGAGGGCATCTTTTAGGCGCGATAAACGCAAATGCAGAGTTGGGCGCTCTTCTTTTAGGCTGGCGATGTAGCTGGGTGTCAGCGACAGCAGGGAGGCTTCCAGTACCGAGCACACGAACGATACCGAAATGGACAATAAGGCAAAAACAATCAGTAGGGTCATAAAGGTGGTCGTTGATGAGTCAGGCGCTCAGCTTACACTGAGCCCTGCTTCAATGCCGTCAATAAATGCAAAGTCACGGGTACAGCGGCTTTAGCTCGCCATTGTTGTTGATTTGATCGTTGGGCTGCCAGCGTCGCAGCAGTTGCCACAGTGGCTCTGCCTGGTAGGCGCTGTTGCCGCTGGCACTGTAGAGGGTGTGATCTAGCTCGGCTAAAGCGCGACTCAGCTCTGGCTGGTCGATGCGCTGCGCCAGTTGCTGCAAATTATGGCAGCCTTGCAAGGTCGGCTGTTGCTTAGCCCAGGCTATTACTGCGGTGCGAATGCGGGCCGGGTCACCACTGCGGCAGGCCTGCTTGAGCGGCTCTGTGCTGATCTCTGGGGTTGCCTGAGCGGTTGGCTTGGTTGCTGCTGGCTGGCGACGCCACAGCCAAGCGATTACGGCAATGAGCAGCAGATTCATCACGCCCGATGCCAGCGTTAGCCACGGCCACCATGCGGGCGTGGCTGAGGTCGCCGCAATGGGCTGTGCCGGGGCGGGTATCTGGTTATTTTGGCCGCTGGCTTGGGCATTGCTCGGTGCGCTGGATGGCGTGCTGTTTTGGGCGCTGTTGGCCGCCGGTGCCACGTCGATGGTGCGTGCTGGCACGGTGGCGTACTCCAGTTGTTGGCTGCGCATATTCCACCAAGGCACGCGAATTTCAGGCAGCGTCAGTTGACCCGCTTGCGTCGGCACGATGGCCAGCGATTGGGTCAGGGTGCCGGTAATGCCTTTGTCGCCCACGCTGTCTTGGTGTTGGTTTTGATCCGGATAGTAGCGCAGGCCATCGACCTCGGGCATGGCCAGTGCCGGAATTTGGCTGCCGCTCAAACCATCGGCCGTAACCATAAAGGTGCGGGTCACGGGTTCGCCCACCTGCCATTGCTGGCTCGATAGCGTTTCCATGATGGTGAGCTGACGCGCGGGCAGCCACGGAGCTTGTGGGTAGGCATCATCCATGGGCTCCACCGTTAGCCGTATTAAACGACTCACAGCAGACACTTCTTGGCCGCGATCCCAGCGATTGTAGGGGTTGATCAGTCGTGCACGAAAGCGCTGGCCGGGAATCACCAGCTCGCCACTTTGCTCTGGAAATATTGCGTAACGGCGTTCATACACGCCTAGGCGCTCACCGTCGATGACGGTGGTGTACTGACGCACATCGCCGAGTGGTTCTACCCGAGCGTCGGTCACCTTCAACTCAGAGAGGCTGGCGTTTTCGTGATTTTGGCGATAGTAGAGCTTTTCGATATACAGAATCTGCCCCTGTACCGGATAGGGACCGTTGCTGATTTCGACGTGAAAAAAAACGTCTTTTGCTTTTTGTTGGCGTACCGCCTCTGACAATGGACTGACGCTGATATTGATGGGCGTGGTACGGCTGCCACGAAAGCTGATGGCGGGAATCATCAGCTGGCCGGTGCGCTTGGGCATCAGTCGCAGTTGCCACTCGGTATAGGACTCACTTTGGCCGTTGACCATGCGGAACTGGTTAGAGCGGCGGGTATTGAGCACTTCGAAATCTTTTTGCAGCGGACTGAAATCCGGCTGGCCGCTCATCACTTGCTGGTGAAACCGCAGCTGCAAGCTAAAGGTGTCTTGCTCGGTCAGTTGTTTGCGATCGACGCTGGCGCTGAACTCGGTAGCGGCCAGGGCCAGTCCTGGCAGCCATAAACACAGGCAGAGCCACCAGATGCGTGGGCTCACCATAGCACTTCCTCCTCAGGCGGCTGTTGCTGTTGTTGACGGTACTGATATAAAAATTTGCGCCGCAAAAGCTGGCCCGGATCGTCGGGCACGCGATTAAGCCACTGTTGCAGTGCGGCCTGTTGTTCTCGGTCTAGCTGCGGCAGCGCTTCGTCTTGCTGATCAGCGGCGTCGCGCTGTTGGCTTTGTTGCGCATCTTGCTGCTGATTCAGCTGCTGGTTCTGCTGCTGGTTCTGCTGCTGATTCTGCTGCTGATTCTGCTGCTGATTCTGCTGCTGATTCTGCTGCTGATTCTGTTGCTGATTCTGTTGCTGATTCTGTTG
This sequence comes from Bacterioplanes sanyensis, assembly GCF_014652515.1. GTDB lineage: Bacteria > Pseudomonadota > Gammaproteobacteria > Pseudomonadales > Oceanobacteraceae > Bacterioplanes > Bacterioplanes sanyensis. The sequence continues at coordinate 631,019 of NZ_BMYY01000001.1, forward strand.
CTGATTCTGTTGCTGATTCTGTTGCTGATTCTGCTGCTGATTCTGCTGCTGATTCTGCTGCTGATTCTGCTGCTGATTCTGCTGCTGGTTCTGCTGCTGGTTCTGCTGCTGATTCTGCTGCTGATTCTGCTGCTGGTTTTGCTGCTGGTTTTGCTGCTGATCTTGTTGCTGCTGATCTTGTTGCTGCTGATTCTGCTGTTCGTTCTGTTGCTGCTCAAGCAACTCTTGCACGCGTTGCTTGTTGATTTTTGCGGCTTCCAGCGCTGGGTCTTTTGCCAGCGCTTGATCGTAAGCGTCGATGGCTTGCGGCAACTGACCGCTGCGTGCCAGCGCGTTGCCGCGGTTGTAGTGGTCGGCGGCAGAATCGCCCTGGGCAAAGGCATCGACCGCCCGCTGATAATCACCGCCCTGGTAAGCGGCGTAACCACGCCAGTCGGGGCGTTCAAAGGCATCGGCGGCTGCGCTGTAATCCTGCTGTTGCAGCAGCGCTTCGCCGCGTTGATTTCGCGTTTGCCAAGCACGCTGCCAGGCTTGTGTCACGGTCTCTTTGATGCTGGGCTCGGCATCCGCCGCTTGCGGCTCTGCTTGAGTGGCGTCGATGGGTAGCCACAAAAGCAGCGGCAAGCACAGCAGAGCGCCGCGTCGAAAGGTTAATAATGCTACCGGCAACAGCAGCCAAATCAGCCAATAACCGCGGTCGTACCATTGATCAAACTCGCCTTGCTGCTGCTCGCGCAGACGCTGTTGTTGCTGACCTTGCTGCAATAGCCCTTGCCAATCGTCATCGCTCAGCTGCAGCGTGCGCCAGTCGATGGCGCTGTTTTGCTGTGCTAGGCGCTGAATCGGCGTGGTATCTAGCTTGGGCAGTACGATTTGATCATTGCCATCGCGCAAAAAGCCTTGCTCGGCCATCGGCACAGGGGCGCCTTCGGCGGTGCCAACGGTAATGATGCCGAGGCTAAACTGACGGGCGTTCAGTGCGGACTGTATGCGCTCAATGTCTTTGGGCTGAATGCCATCGGTCAGCAGCAGCAAGCGGCCGGCACTGATGCCGGCGCGCTGCACCAGCTGCTGCGCTTGCTCGATGGCGATGTCGGGGCGGCTGCCGGGCTTGGGCATAATGAAGGGTGACAGCGAGGGCAATAAGTTTTCCAGCGTCGCCATGTCATTGCTCAAAGGCGTTACTGTGTGTGCGCTGCCAGCGTAGGTCACCAGTGCGGTTTGGCCATCGTGGCGGCTGCGCAATATGTCGGTGATTTTTTGCACCGCGCGGGTATGGCGATCGGGCGTTAGATCCGTGGCTGCCATGGATAGGGATTGATCGAGCAAGATCACCACTGCGTCTTCTTGCTCGGCCACCGCTGTTGGCTGTTTATCCCACGCTGGGCCGGCCAAAGCGATAATCGCTAGGGTACCAATGGCCAGCAACCAGCCATCGAAGCGACGTTTGACCGCCGGTCCGGTTTCCACCAAATACGGCAATAACTCGGCATCGACCACCTGTTGCCATTGGCCCGCGCGGGCCCGGCGCTGGCGCCATAACCACCAGACGGCGAACAGCGGCAACCACATTAACAGCCACTCAGGGCGCAGCAGCTGAAACTCCATCATGCTTGGCTCCTAAAGCGTAAAGCACCTGCTTGCTGTAACGTCAGCATCAGACCCAGCAGCACGGCTGCGGCCAGCGGCCAGTGGTAAAGGCTGCGTCTGGGCCGCAGGGTTTGTGGGTCTTTGGGGGTGGGTTCAAGTTCGTCTATCAAGGCATAAATCTGGCGCAGCTCGTCACTGTTGCGAGCACGGAAGAAGGCGCCGCCGGTTTGTTGGGCGATCCGGCGCAGGGTGGGCTCATCGAGGTCGCGCGACGGGTTGACCTGGCGGGTGCCAAAAAAGCTGCTGACTTCCATCACTTCGGCGCCTAAGCCAATGGTGTAGATTTTTACGCCAGCCTGTTCGGCCAGATCGGCGGCGCGCAATGGTTCGACTTCGCCTGCGGTATTGGCGCCGTCGGTCAGCAAAATCATCACTCGGCTATCTTGCGGGTTATTTTGTAAGCGCTTGATGGTGAGGCCAATGGCATCACCAATGGCGGTTTGCTTGCCGGCCAAGCCGATGGCCGCTTCGCGCATAAAGGTGCGCACTGTCTCGGTGTCAAAGGTTAGGGGTGACTGCAAATAGGCTTGGCTGCCAAATAAAATCAGCCCTAAGCGATCGCCGCGACGCTGGGTAATGAAATCATCGAGCACGTCTTTGACCACATTTAAGCGATCGACGGTGCGGCCCTGCCACTGCATGTCTTCCAAGCTCATGCTTTGCGAAATATCCACCGCCAGCATCAAATCGCGGCCACTTTGTGGCAGTTCGACGCGCTCGCCAATGATTTGTGGGCGTGCCAAGGCTGTGACCAGGGCGCACCAAATTAACGCTGGCAATAGCCATTGCCAGCGTTGCCTAAGTGGGCTGGCGGCGTGATCGCTGGCCAGTGTTTGCCAGCTTTCCAGCTCTGGCACTTTTAGCGCCGCGCGTGGCTGGGTGCGAGGCGGCAGCCACCGTACCAAGAGCGGTAGCGGCAGCAGTAAAAAGGCCCAAGGCCAGCTCCACTCAAACATGGCGACCTCCTGGGCGTTGGCTTAATAGCCAGCGACGACAGTCCGCCAGCAATGTGGGTGCATCTATTTGCTGGGCCAGCTGTGGGTTATAGCCGCCAAAGGCCAGCGCCTCACTGCTGCGCTCTGGCATGCCGCGCTGTTCTAAGAAGCGCTGCCAGTTTTGGCCGTGCAGTGTTAAGGCACTGGGGTCGAGTTGATGGCAGGCGCGCTTAAGCAGGGCATTGCAGTGCTGACACAGCGCCTCAGGCTGCTCGGGCGGGTGTTGCTGCAGCAGTTGTGCCGCTTGTTTTAAGGGGCGCTGCCAGCGCCAGCGTCGCCATAGCCACCCACCGATGACGGTGACCAGAGTCAGTATTAAAGCCAGCAGCAGCCACCAGCCGTAGGCCGGCCATTGGCTGACGGCGCTGGGTTCAATCAAAGGTTCTAATTGCAGCTCTGGGGTCATCGTTTGCTCTCCCGCTGCAAGCCCAGCCCTTGATGAAGGACCGTTAGGGCATCGTCGTCGGTGGCTAACGATAACCAAGGGATGCCCAGTGGTACTAACGCCTGTTTGATGGCGTTGCGCCGCTCATCGAACGCCTGTTCGTGACGTTGACGCAGCGCCTTACTATGAGTGTCCAGATGCAAACGTTGTTGGCCATCGCTGAGGTCGTAATCGCCGGGCGGTGGCAGGGTGGCTTCTAGGCGGTCGTAAAGGTGAATGGCGGTGACATCACAATGGCGGCTAAGACGAAACAGTGCCTGCTCGCAGGTGTCGTCAAAGCCATACCAGTCGCTGATCACATAAACCGCTGTGCCAGGCCGGCACAAACGTTGGGTATGGCGCAGCATTTGCCCCAGGCGCTGAGCTGAACACACTTGCTTGGATGCCTCCCAACTGGCCAGTTGATGCAGCAATGCCAGCACTTGGCGCTGGCCGTTGCGCGCGCGCAGGTCGATTTCGTGGCCATCATCAAATAACAGGGCGCCGATGCGGTCGCCGTTTTGCAGGGCTGCCCACGCCAACAGCGCGGTGATGTCCGCGGCTAACACGTGTTTGAATGCGCGACGAGTACCAAAGCGCATATGTTGGCGTAAATCGCATGCCAGCATGACTGGACGCTCGCGCTCTTCGCGAAACACCTTGATATGGGCATCGCCGGTGCGGGCGGTCACCCGCCAGTCCATGGCGCGAATGTCGTCGCCTGCTTGGTACTCGCGCACTTCGGCAAAGTCAATGCCGCGACCACGCATGGCGGAGGTGTGGGTGCCGGCTTGGTCGCTCAATACTTTGCGTTGGCGGCGCAGCGGTAGCTGGCTCGCTAATGCCCGTAAGGCAATTAAATTATCGCGACCAATGGCCGCTCCGCGGCTGAACTCGACCTGACTCATTAGCTAACCGGTACGTGTTGCACTAAGCGATCGATTACCTGTTCGATGCCCACGCCACTGGCTTGCGCTTCAAAGCTTAAAATCAGACGGTGGCGCAGCACATCGTGAATCACGGCTTGCACGTCATCCGGGCTGACGTAGTCCTTGCCTTGCAGCCAAGCGTGGGCGCGTGCGCAGCGCTCAAGGGCGATGGTGCCACGTGGGCTAGCGCCGTATTCCAGCCACTGCGCCAGCTCTTGGTCATAGCGCTCGGGCTTACGGGTGGCGATGACAAGTTGCACCAAATATTGCTCGACGCTGGCGCTAAAGTGCAGGCCAAGAATTTCTTGGCGTGCAGCGAAAATACTCTCTTGGCTTAGGTGTGGAGCATCTGCCACCGGCTGATGCAAAGCCTCGCCGCGCACTAGGCGCAAAATATTCAGTTCCGCATCGGCGTCGGGGTAGTCGATGAGGGTTTGCATCAAAAAGCGATCCAGCTGGGCTTCCGGCAGCGGGTAGGTGCCTTCTTGCTCAATCGGATTTTGCGTTGCCATCACCATAAATAGTTCGGGTAACGCACGTGTGTGCCCGCCGACGGTGATTTGTCGCTCGGCCATGGCCTCCAGCAGAGCACTTTGCACCTTGGCGGGGGCGCGGTTGATTTCATCGGCCAGAATCAAATGATGAAAAATAGGGCCGGGCTGAAAATCAAAGCTCTGGGTTTGTGGCCGGTAAATATCGGTGCCGGTGATGTCACCAGGGAGCAAGTCCGGAGTGAACTGGATGCGCTTGAAGTCACCCTCAAGCTGGCGCGCCAAGGCGTTAATCGCCTTGGTTTTAGCCAGGCCCGGGGCACCTTCAACCAATAGATGGCCGTCTGCGAGCAAGCAGATCAGCATGCGATCGACTAACGTAGGCTGGCCGATGATTTGTTGTTGCAATTGTTGGCGCAGGGCCAGAACAGCGTCTTTTACTGCCATGTGAGCTTGTCTTCCTATGCCGTTGAGGCGCATGATTTTATGCGTGAAACTGCCAATGACTCAATGGTCCGCGGCGCTTTATGTTGCTATCTGGGCCAGAGTCAAAACCGGGCCTGAGACCCTGAATTAATGCGCTTAGTTCCACCGGCGACACACTGCCTTGCTGTGTGTTGATGGCAACGCGCAGAAAGCCAGTTCTTTACTAGGCTTTCAACGTACGTAGTTTTATTTGTCAATTACGCGATTTATGGGGCTGAAGTCACATGCCACTGTGTGGTCAACTTTGCCCCTTACTCTGTGCCGATATTTCGATAAGGAAGGATTCAATGCTGACTGCGCTCAATAATCTCATTGACGAACGCAATGACGCAAAGCAAGCCGACATTTTGCGCCGCTTTGCCAGTCTCTACTATTCGGGTGCCCCGATGGAAGAGGTCATGGCTCGCCCAGTAGAAGACATTTATGGGGCAGCCATGTCCTGCTGGCAACTGGTGCAACAGCGCCCGACTGGCGAAAACAAAGTTCGGGTACTTAACCCAGATTATGAAAATCATGGCTGGCAGTCCAACCACACCATTATCGAAATTGTCTGCGAGGATGTTCCCTTCCTTGTAGACTCGGTACGCATTGAGCTGAACGCACGGCAGATGGCGCTGCACGCCATCCACTACTGCGTATGGAACGTTGAGCGCAATAAAGATGGCCAGCTAAAACCTTCCGGTAACTGGGAAAAAGCAGGCAAAGCCACGCACCCAGAAGCCATTATTTATATCGAAATTGATCACCACTCCAGCCCAGAAGTGTTGGAGGAGTTGCGTCAAGCATTGGTCAGCGTGCTGGACGAGGTGCAGTGCTGTGTCGCCGATTTCCCAGCGATTATGGATCACGCCCACAAAGCCGTGAGCAGTTTGGAAGGCGGCCGCAAGCGTACCAAAGAGCGCAAAGAAGCTCGCGAGTTTTTGCAGTGGTTGATTGATAACCACTTTACCTTCTTGGCGTATGACGAGTTTGAGATGCAAAGTGACGGCGGCGTTCAATACGTGTGCCGTAATTCTGCTGCCGACTTGGGTGTGTTCCGCTTTCGCAAAGCTGAGCATGATCGCTTAAAGCTGGATGAGCTGCCTGAAGAAATTCAGGACTTTATTAAAAGTCCACAGCTGATCAGCTTTATGAAATCTGGCTATCGTAGCCGCGTGCATCGCCCAGCGTACCCAGATTACGTGGTATTGAAGCGCCTCAATGACGAAGGCGAAGTGATTGGCGGTGTGCGCTTTTTAGGTTTGTACACCTCGATGGTGTATATCGAGTCGCCTAATAACATTCCGATTATTCGCCAGAAGCTAGATGATGTGCGCGCGATGGCGGGCTTTGATCCGAACTCGCACAGCGGTAAAGAGCTGGCGCGTATTTTGGAAGTCTATCCGCGAGATGAGCTTTTCCAATCCTCGGTGGAGCAACTGCACGACACTGCGATTTCGGTGTTGAACATTCAAGAGCGCCGTCAAACGCGTGTGTATTTGCGTCGTGATACCTATGGCAAGTTTATTTCTTGCTTGGTGTATACCCCGCGGGATATTTACAACACCGAACTGCGCCAGAAAATCGAATCGGTATTGGAGGCTGAATTTTCGCCCACCGATGTTGAATTTAACACCTATTTCTCTGAGTCAGTTCTAGCACGTACCCACTTTATGGTGCGTCTCGACCCAGATAAACCGGTTAAGTACGACGCTGATTTAGTTGAGCGCAAGATTCGCCAAGTGGCGCGCTCTTGGCAGGACGATTTGCACGATGCCCTAGTTGAGCAAGTGGGTGAAGAAAAAGGCAATCGCCAGTTTAATCGTTATCGTGCGGCCTTCCCTGCGGGCTACCGTGAGAGCTTTACGCCGCGCACGGCGGTGTCTGATGTACAGCATATGGAGTCGTTGTTCACACACGAGTGTGAAGACGATTTGGCCATGAGTTTTTATCGCGAGCTGGAAGAAAACGACAACCAGCTGCGCTTTAAGTTGTTTAATCGCGATACCATTTTGCCGCTGTCTGATGTGATTCCGGTGTTGGAAAACCTCGGCTTGCGCGTTTTGGGTGAGCATCCTTACGAGATCACCGTTGATGGCGATCGCACTGTGTGGATCCACAACTTCTTATTGGAATACACACTGTCCGATAAAATCACCATCGCGGAAGTGAAAAAATTATTCCAAGATGCATTTCGTGCGATTTGGCAGGGGCGTGCTGAAAACGACGGCTTTAACCGTTTGGTGTTGGGCGGCAAGCTGGGCTGGAAAGACATTGCCATTTTGCGTGCCTACGCGCGCTACATGAAGCAGATTCGCTTTGGTATTTCTGAAAGCTACATCGCCAATGCGCTGAGTCGTTATATTCCGATTGCTGCGCGCTTGGTGGAGTTTTTCCACCTGCGCTTTGGTTTGCAGTTCGATAGCCAGCAAGAGCGTCTGCTGCAAATGGCAGAATGCGAAGAACAGCTGAAAGCGGCCATTGATGAAGTGGATCAGCTCAACGAAGACCGCACCTTCCGTCGCTACGTCGAGCTGATGAAAGCGACGCTGCGTACCAATTTCTTCCAGTGTGATGAGCAAGGTCAGCCGAAAGACTACGTGTCACTGAAGATTGACCCATCGGCGGTATCGGACATGCCGCTGCCACGTCCGATGTTCGAAATCTTTGTGTATTCGCCGCGTGTCGAGGGTGTGCACTTGCGCGGTGGTCGCGTAGCTCGCGGCGGTTTGCGCTGGTCAGACCGCACCGAGGATTTCCGTACCGAAGTGCTGGGTCTGGTAAAAGCGCAGCAGGTGAAAAACGCTGTGATCGTGCCTGTGGGTGCCAAAGGTGGCTTTGTTGCCAAGCAGCTGCCTAAAGACGGCGGTCGTGACGCCTTTATGGCCGAAGGCATTGCCTGCTACCAAACCTTTATTTCGGCGCTGCTGGATGTTACCGACAATCTAGTAGAAGGTGAGCTGGTACCGCCGCAGCAAGTGATTCGCCACGACAGCGATGACCCTTATTTGGTGGTTGCTGCCGATAAAGGTACGGCGACTTTCTCCGACATTGCCAATGAAATTGCGGTTAAGCGCGGCTTTTGGATGGGCGATGCTTTTGCCTCGGGTGGCTCGATTGGTTATGACCATAAAAAAATGGGCATTACCGCACGCGGTGGTTGGGTATCGGTACAGCGCCACTTCCGCGAGCTGGGCGTTAACGTGCAAAAGCAAGACTTTTCCGTGGTCGGCATTGGTGACATGGCCGGCGATGTGTTTGGTAACGGCATGCTGTTGTCTGAGCATATTTGCCTGGTGGCGGCCTTTAACCATATGCACATTTTTGTTGACCCAACCCCCAATGCGGCCAGCAGCTTTGAAGAGCGCAAGCGCTTGTTTGAATTGCCACGCTCCAGCTGGGCCGATTACAACCGCGAGTTAATTTCGCGTGGCGGCGGTATTTTCTCGCGCGATGCCAAGAGCATCCCGATTTCTCGTGAAATGAAGCAGCTGTTTGGCATTTATGACGACCGTTTGCCACCAAACGAACTGATTCGCGCCATCTTGCGGGCGCCAGTGGATTTGATCTGGAACGGTGGTATTGGCACCTACATCAAAGCCAGCAGCGAGCGCCATGCGCAGGTGGGCGATAAAGCCAATGATGGCGTGCGTATTAACGGCAACGAAGTACGCGCGAAAGTGATCGGTGAAGGCGGCAACCTGGGCATTACCCAGCTCGGACGGATCGAGTTCAACTTGAATGGGGGTGCATCGTTCACCGACTTTATTGATAACGCGGGTGGTGTGGATTGCTCCGACCACGAAGTGAATATCAAAATCATGCTGAACGAGATCATGGATAACGGCGATCTGACGCGCAAACAGCGCAACGAGATCTTTATGTCCATGACCGATCAAGTAGCGGATCTGGTGTTGACTAATAACTACTACCAGACCCAAGCCATTGCCTTGGCCGAGCGTGATTGTAAAACCCGACTGGATGAGTATTCGCGTCTGATGCGTGATTACGAAAGCCAAGGCAAGCTTAATCGCGCGCTGGAGTTTTTACCTACAGAAGAAGCGTTACAGGATCGCCGCAGCGATAACCAAGGCCTGACGCGCCCAGAGTTGTCGGTGCTGATTTCATATACTAAAGCGGATTTAAAAGAGCGCTTAAATACCGCCGAAATTTGCGCCGATAACTACATTTCGCGCATTTTAACCACGGCCTTCCCAGAGAACTTGTTCGAGCGCTTTGGTGAGGCTATGTACCGTCACCGCCTGCGCAGCGAAATCATTGCCACGCAGTTAGCCAATGACATGGTTAACTACATGGGCATTACCTTTGTGAACCGCCAGCAGGCTTCTACCGGCGCTAGCGTGACGGAAATTGCCCGGGCCTATTTAACCGCCCGCGATGTATTTGATTTGCCGCTGTTATGGCAGCAAATTACCGAGCTGGATTATCAGATTGATACCGATGTGCAAGAAAGCATGATGGCCGATCTGATGCGCTTGGTGCGCCGCGCGACGCGTTGGTTCTTGCGTAACCGTCGCATGTTGGATGACATTGATGCCGAGGTGCAGAAGTTCCGCGAGCCGGTACGCACATTGGCCACCCAGCTGGGCGACACGCTTAAAGGCTCTGCCTTGGAAAGCTGGCGCGACACCTACAATCAGCGTGTTGAAGCTGGTGTACCAGAAGAGTTGGCCGCCATTACCGCGGGCGCGTCTAACCTCTACTCGGCGCTGGGCATCATTGAAGCCGCTGGCCAAACCGAGCGACAGCCGCAAGAGGTGGCACAAGCCTACTTCGAAATAGGCGAGCATTTATCGCTGGATTGGTTTATGCAGCAGATTAACCTGTTGCCCATGGCGAATCACTGGGAAGCCTTAGCGCGTGAGACCCTGCGCGACGATTTGGATTGGCAGCAACGCGCTTTGACGGTTGGTTTGTTGTCTGGTTACAGCGGTCACGCTACTTTGGATGAGTCGATTGATGCTTGGGCCGCAGACCAGGATGCGCTGGTATCGCGCTGGCGCAGCATGTTGGCAGAGCTCAAGGCCGCCGATGGTCTTGAGTTCGCCATGGTTGCGGTCGCTCTGCGGGAACTGTTGGACTTAGCGCAAGCCAGTCGCCGCCATAAAGCGGTGGTAGAGACAGTGGCCGAAGAGGCATCGACCAGCGCTGAATAAGCGGCGCTGAATGCGATCAAAGCGCTGCCCCAGGGCAGCGCTTTTTTATGCCTATGATTTGTTGATTGGGTGACGACGGCTCGATTGCGATGGATAATGCCTGCCAACATTGGGGGAGGGGCAAACGTGCGACAAATCCTGTTATGGCTGATGTTTTGCTCCGTCGCAGTTCGCGCGGCCGAGGTCGATCAGTTCAGTTCAGCTGAACCGCAACAGTTAAAAGACAGTGCGGCGGTTATTGAACGTGAGGTCATGCGCCGTATTGAGCGTGCGGTGGAGCTAGCCAATAGCCCTTACCCTAGGCAACGCCCCTATAAAGTCCATGCCATGCGCCGGCGACCACAGTGCGATGAAGAACGTTTATACGACAGCTTGCGGTGGTACTTAGCGCGGCCCGTCATTGGCCAAGTGGAAACCTTTGCTGAGCGCTCGCCACTGGTTGAAAAGCGTCGCGTTGGTTTTAAAAACTCCATTTATCGCGATTTTCCCTGGCAGCAATCGCCGTCTTTGGTACTGAGCGAGCGCTTGGCCGCCGTTATTCGCATCGGCGAGCATGAAATCGGCACAGATAAACTTGGCCACTTTTTTACCGAAGGCAGCAGCTACTTCGAAATTACCGATCGCCTAGAAGAGGGTGTTGATGCTGGTTTGTTGTTTGGTGATTGGTCGGAGTCTTTGTATTTTGGTGCGCAAACCACGGGGGTGTTTTCGTTTGCTGATTTGGTAGCGAACTACCAAGGTTTGCGTTTTTGGAATCGAATTTTAGCGCGCCAGCGCGATCCGCTGATTGGCAATACGCCAGAGCCCTATGTTCGCTGTGAAAATAAGCGCTGGCGCGTTTCTGGTAATTTTTGGTTGGCTGATTACGTCGATGCCGGCTGGAATGAGAGCATTAACTGCGTGGCTTTGCGCACGCCTGCGTTGTTAAAACAGGTCGCCCAACATGGCCCCAGCTGCACACCGCGCCAGTTGCCCAAGCAGCGTTATCAGGCGTTAGCTCAGCGCTTGCTAAATGCTCAGGGATTATCGGTGCTGGCAGAGCATTTGCAGCCTGAGGTGCTGCTGCCCCAGCGCATTCAACTGGAAAACTTACGTCTGCCAGCCGAGGCCTTTGAACACATTAGGGAGGTGCGAGAGTGGCTGGAGGACTGGCGTACTGAGGCGCAGCAGCCATGAGTCAGCGCATCCTAGTGGATTTAGCCATTTCTGCCGATGAGTACTTAGCCTATTACAAGGGCAGTGCGCGGCAGGTGGTGGCCAAAGCAACGGATGGACGCATCGTGCGTTTTCCTGCGTCCATTTTGCAGCGCATGGTGAGTCATGAAGGCATTTATGGTCGCTTTGCCATTGATTTTGACGACAATGGTCGCTTTTGCAGTGTCAGCCGTGTGGGCTAGCTGATTATCCAACGCCGATCGAATCCCGTATAATGCCGCCACTTTTTTGGGCACCACAGTGTTGGTGTGATACAGCGCATAAGCGGAGATCGGTATGGATTGGTACAGCCTCACCCGACAATTGTTTTTTCGTCTCAGCGGTGAGACCTCGCATGAACTGGGTTTGGATCTACTGGGCGCCGGTGAGCGCTTGGGCTTGCTCAAGCACTTGGCGCCAGCCGTAGCTAACCTAGAAACCGAAGTCGCCGGTATTCGCTTTGCCAACCCAGTTGGCCTAGCTGCGGGCCTAGATAAAAACGGCGACTACATAGATGCCTTCGCCCGTTTGGGTTTTGGTTTTATCGAGATAGGCACCGTCACGCCACGGCCGCAGCCCGGAAACCCGAAGCCGCGCTTGTTCCGCTTACCCGAGCAGCGCGCCATTATTAATCGCATGGGCTTTAACAACAAAGGCGTCGATCACTTAGTCGAGCGGGTTAAAGCGTCCAGCTATGAAGGCGTGTTAGGCATTAATATCGGTAAAAACTTCGATACCGCCGTCGAAGACGCCACTCAGGATTACCTGACCTGCTTAGACAAGGTCTATCCACACGCTGACTACATTACCGTCAATATTTCTTCCCCTAACACACCTGGTCTGCGCACCTTGCAGTATGGCGATGCCTTAAAAGAGCTGTTGGAGCCTTTGAAGGAGCGTCAAGCGCAGCTGACGAGCGAGCATGGTCATAAGCCAATCTTCGTTAAAATTGCCCCAGACATGAGCGCAGAGGAAGTGGGCTTGGTCGCAGACACCTTGCTGGCTACGGGCATGGAAGGTGTGATTGCCACCAACACCACCTTATCGCGTGAGGGTGTTGAAGGCGCTCGCTATGGTGATGAACAGGGTGGCCTGAGCGGTGCGCCAGTCGAAGACTTGGCGACGCAAACCGTGCGTTTGCTGGCGGCTGAGCTGGGCGGCAAACTGCCTATTATCGGCGTCGGTGGCATTTTGGATGGTGAAGGTGCCGTCGATAAAATAGACGCCGGTGCCAGCTTGGTGCAGGTGTACAGTGGTTTTATTTACCGTGGCCCAGAGCTGATCGGCGAGTGTGTGGATGCGCTGGCGGCGCAACGCGCGCGCGGCTAAAGGTAGTGTCGCTAATGGCGTGATGGGTTTTGATCAAAAAGGCGTTGATGGTTTTTTGACCAAAAAGGTGGATTTGGCCAAAAAAAAGCCCCGTTGATAACGGGGCGGCCTCCCGGGTGGGGAGGCGGGTGCTGGATGGTAGTTAACCGTACATTCTATGAATCCCAGAAACGCCTGTGTATCCATCCCAGTTATCGGCACGTCCGGAGCGCCACCCGGCCATCCAAGCGTCGCGCAATGGGCCCATGGGGGCCAAGTCTTTCGACCGTCGCTCAACACCTGCTCGGTAACCGCGTGAGAAAGCTCGTTCTTGCAAATCGCGTTTCTGTTTCTTCATTAGATGCGTCCTCGCTTCTGTTAAAAGAACGGCCGCTGCCAAGTGAAAAGATGACGTAAGCAGCGACAGCCCCTAAGGTTGTATCGCGGCACACGGGTCGATGTTAATGATTTTTTTCTTATAAACAGCGTAGTGCTTGCTACGCATCGCTATTTGACGAACGGATTACAATCAGCATGCAAACAGATGTTCAGACGTCAGAAATGGCGTGGATGGCCCTATGTCCTAAAGGGTTAGAGCCACTCCTGGCCGACGAAATCAGTCACTTAGGTGGCAAAGTTGAACGAGAAACCCACATGGGTGTGGCGTGGAAAGGTGACCTTGAAGTGGTTTACCGAGTCTGCCTGTGGAGTCGCTTAGCGAGCAGAATATTATTACCCTTGTATGAAAGTCAGGTTACAACGGCCGATGATTTGTACGACAGTGCACGCAAGGTAGATTGGCCAGGGGTATTTCCTGTCTCAGCCAATTTTCGTATCGACTTCCATGGTCGCAACGACCAGATTCGCAACACTCAATTTGGTGCTCAGCGCATCAAAGACGCCGTCGTCGATGGCTTCCGTGACCACTGTGGTCAGCGCCCCTCCGTTGATAAAGACGCGGCGGTGCGCATTGAGGCGCGCTTGGCCAAAGGCAAGCTCAGCCTGTTTCTGAATCTCAGTGGCGACAGCTTGCACCGTCGCGGTTATCGCTTGCAGCCGGGTAAAGCGCCTCTGAAAGAGAACTTGGCGGCGGCGCTGCTGATTCGCGCTGGCTGGCCGGAAAAGATGGCCACAGGTGAGCACCTGATCGACCCCATGTGTGGCTCCGGCACCTTGTTAATTGAGGCGGCCTTGATGGCCGCTGACATCGCCCCTGGACTGAATCGGCAGAAGTGGGGCTTCAGTGACTGGAAAGGCCATGATCGCAAGCTGTGGATGGCGCTGTGCGATGAAGCACGCCAGCGCCGCACTCAAGGATTGGCGCAGTTGCAAAATCGTTTTTACGGCTTTGATATTGATGCCGAGCAACTCAACGCAGCGCAGAAAAACTTGGAGCGAGCTGGCTTAAGCGACAAGGTGCATCTGGAGCGCCGTGGCGTAGACGCGTTGCGGGTGCAAAAGGACGTCATGACTAAGGGCGGCCTGCTGATCTGTAATCCGCCTTATGGTGAGCGCTTAAGCGAGCTGCCGCAGTTGGCGCCTTTGTATCAGCAGTTGCATCAGGCGGCGTTGAAAGTGCCGCAATGGCCGCTGGCGGTGTTTACCGGCAATGTTGATTTGGCCAAAGTCATTCGCCGGCCCATGGACAAGCAATACCGTTTTGTAAATGGTCAAATTGCCACGCGTTTGTTGATGTTTGGCGCCGCCGATGAGCGCTCGCTCAGCGCGCCCGACACACTGATTCGCGGCCCGGTAGAGGCCTTCGCCAACCGCTTAAAGAAAAATTTGAAGCAGTTAAATAAATGGGCCAAGCGCGAACAGGTCAGTTGTTATCGCCTCTATGACGCAGATTTGCCGGAGTATGCCGTCGCCATTGATCGCTACCAGGCCGAGCAGGGCGAATGGCTGCATGTGCAGGAATACACGCCGCCCAAATCAATCGACCCGGAAAAAGCCGAGCGTCGATTGTTGGATGTGCTGGGCGCGTTGCCGGAAGTCACCGGCGTTGCACCTGAACGCATCGTGTTAAAGCGGCGCGAGCGCCAGAGCGGCAAGCGCCAATACGAAAAAGTGGCCAGTGATGAGCAGGCACTGGTGGTGCAAGAAGGCGCGGTCAAGCTGCAGGTAAACCTGCGTGATTATTTGGATACCGGCCTGTTTTTGGATCATCGACCCACGCGTTTATGGCTGCATCAGCAGCTAAAACCCGGACAGCGCTTTTTGAATCTGTTTTGCTATACCGCCACGGCCAGTGTGCACGCTGCCCAAGCCGGTGCCCATTGCACCAGCGTGGATATGTCACGCACCTATTTAAACTGGGGCAAAGACAACTTCGGCTTAAATGCCATTGACCCAGCTGAACATGCCTTTGTGCAGCAGGATTGCATGCAGTGGTTGGCGCAGCAGGGCAGTGACAAGTTCGATGTCATTTTTATGGACCCGCCGACCTTTTCTAACTCCAAGCGCATGGAGGGGGTGCTGGATATTCAACGCGATCATGTGCGCCTTATCGAGCAGGCGATGGCATTGCTGAACCCGGGTGGTGTGTTGGTGTTCTCGACCAACTTGCGCAAATTTCAGTTGGATGAAGACGCGCTATCAGTCTTCAATATTCAAGCGCAAGGGGCTAAATCCGTACCTTTTGATTTTTCCCGCCGGCCCAATATTCACCACTGCTTTCATATTCGTAGCGCTCAATAGCGCTGTCAGTACACAATCAGGCTGGGAGCTTTAAATAGTGGCGCTCCCTTGCTTGCATTGCCGCTGGTTCGCCCTCTGGTGTAGAGTAGCAACCCCGTTGGATGTGATGTTTAAGGATGATATTGATGCTATTGATGAAATTGGCACCTGCGTTATTAACGGTCGCGTTAGTGGCAGCTTCAGCGCACAGTTGGGCGGATTATTTTGTTGAGCGCGATCTGCACGGCAGCTGGTGCTTTCATACCAAAGAATACCCAGATGGCAATCAGTCCAATGAAAAAGTCAGCTATCACTTTGGCGTTGACCAGCAGCTACGCATGACGGAGTTTACCTATGAAACCCGCAGCGCTTACAGCTTGCGCGGCAGTCGCTTAAAAATAGATAAAATCGGACGTTTTGATGTGCTGCAGCTGACGCCCAGTCAGTTATTGTTAAAACATCGCAATGGCTCGCTGCTGCATCTTAAGCGGGGGCGGTGTCAGTAACCCTTTCGCTATAGAAAGTGCTATCGAGTTAAGCCGCTGGAGGCCGAGTGTGAACAGCAATATCTGGCAAATTTTACGTCAGTTTTTCTGGTTAGGTTGCACCTCCTTTGGCGGTCCGGCAGCGCATATCGGTTATTTTCGTCAGCAGTTTGTGGTGCAACAGGGCGCGCTCAGTGGGCAGCGCTTTGCCGACTTATTGGCGTTGTGCCAGTTTTTGCCTGGGCCTGCCAGCAGTCAGTTAGGTGCGGCCATCGGTTTCGACTTGGCTGGCTGGCGCGGTGCCATCGCAGCCTTTGTTGGCTTTACGCTGCCGTCTGTGTTGATTCTTGCGCTGCTGGGCAGTAGCTGGTTGTGGTGGGCCGACTCTGCACTGGTGCTAGCACTGAAGTGGCTGGCCATGGTGGTGGTCGCCGATGCGGTATGGAGCATGGCGCAGCAGTTTTGCCAGTCTGCTAGGCACAAGCGCATCGCATTGCTGGTGTTGCTGCTCATGCTGTTATGGCCAACTGGGCAATGGTGGGTATTAGTGCTGGTGGCTGCCTGGGCGGCGTGGCACGTGCAAGATGATTCTACTTCACCACCTAATGGCTCAACTTCGCCATCCATAGTAGGGCATTTTTCACCACTGGCGCTTACCTTGCTGGCCATGTTTTTTGCTTTATTGCTGTGGGCGGTGTGGCCGCACAGCAGCGTTTATAGCGATTTGCTGGCGCTGTTTTATCGCACCGGTGCCACCGTGTTTGGTGGCGGCCATGTGGTGTTACCGCTATTGCAGCCTGAGCTGGTGGGGCAGGGCTTGCTAAGTGAAGCGCAATTTAATGCCGGCTACGGCGCTGCCCAAATATTGCCTGGGCCGCTGTTCAGTGTGGCGTTTTTCTTTGCCCAAGGCACAGGGGCCGGTATCGGTGTGGCTTTATCGTGTTTGCTGGCCATTTTTTTACCTGGGTTTTTATTGTTATTTGCCTTGCTGCATCAGTGGCAGTGGTTGCAGCAACAGCCTCGCTTGGTGGCTGCGCTGCGGGCAGTCAATGCAGCCGTGGTGGGCTTGCTGGCAGCGACCTGGCTGAGTGTGCTGTTACCAGCGGCGAGCACGGGGTTGTTGAGCGTGTTGTTGGCGCTGCCCGCACTGGCCTGGCTACGCCACGATAAACAGCCGCGCACCTTGCTGTGGTTGGCGGCGCTGGCGCTGGTGTTTTATGGTCTGTAGCTATTCAACGGTGGTAATTGATCGGCGCTGATCAGGGTGTCGCTCGGGTCGACCAGAATATCCGAGCGTGCCAATAAATAACCCTTGCCGGTAATGGTGCTGGCCACGCCGGAAAAATGCCCGACCTTGACTTCGCCTTTTAAGCTGCCCACAAAGCGTGTATTGCGCAGTGAAATGGTCTCCAGTTGATCGCCGGCTTTTAGCTCGCCGCGCTGGTAATGATATGCCAACCGCGCGGCGGTGCCGGTGCCTGTGGTGCTGCGGCAAATCACGCCTGGGTGCACATAAGTAGCGCTGCCGGATTCGTAATAACCGGGGGCGGATTCCGTCAATGGCCCCATAAAATGCAAAAAAGGCAATGGGCCGACATCGCCAAGCTCCGGGTGGGCGTAATTATTGGCGTCACAAATGGCGCTTACAATGCGCTGGGCGCAGGCGGCCAATTCGACTTCTTCGCTGCGCTTGAGGGTAAAGCCCAAGGCGCTGGCATCGACCAAAGCATAAAACCCGCCGCTGTAGGCAATGCTGTAAGTGACTGGACCCAGGCCGGCAACGTCGATGACGTTGTCTAGGCTGTCGATGTAGCTTGGCAGGCCTTCAATGGTGATGGACTGCACCTTGCCGCCTTGATTATGGGCCACCACATTGACTAGGCCTGCGGGGGATTCCAGATAAAACTGTTGCTCGCCTTCTTCGATGGCGATCATGCCGCTTTCCAATAACGCCGTCGCCGTGCAAATGGTGTTGGAGCCAGAATAAATGGGGTACCCCATGACCTCCATGATAATGTAGCCATAGCGGGCTTTAGGGTCGCAGGCGGGCACAATTAAATCGACCGACATTTCCGGAATGCCAAAGGGCTCATACAGCAGCAGTTGGCGCAGGCCGTCGGCTTGGTGCTGCAGGTACTGCATTTGCGCACGCACACTGTCGCCAGGCAAGGCGCCAACGCCGCCTATAACAATGCGGCTGACGTCGCCGCCAGCGTGGGTATCGATCAGTTTGATGGTGGCAATATCGTTCATGCAGATACTCCTTGAATTGCATAAGGCGCGCCGTGCTGCTGCCATTCACTGTCGGGCACAATCACCAGTTTGCCTAGGTAATCTTGTGCCCGGCCGCTGGCAAAATAGCGCTCTGCTGCGTGCAGCTCGCTTAATGGAAAAGTGCCGTGTAAAACGGGTTTTAAATCGCCCTGTCGTATCCAGTGCATGAGTTGGCGTGCCTCGGCGCGGGTGCCGTGGGAGACGCCAAACAGCTGTATCTGATACAAATAAATCTTGGTCCATAAAATATCCGTTACGTTACCGGCACTGGCGCCAGCAATGGACAGCCGTGGGTAATCCTTGCGCTGACTCATATGCTCGGTCATGACATCCAGCAGTGGGTTAATCATGCTGCCGCCGGCTAAATCCATGACCGCATCAATGATGACGCCGCCGGTTGCCTTGGCCACGGCGCTGCGCCAATCACTGACCTGGGTGCGGTCGATCACACTGGCAGCGCCCAGTGCTTTTAATCCTTCGCTTTTACCAGGGCTGGAAATCGCATAGGGTGTGGCGCCCAGTAGCCGGCATAATTGAATCAATGCCGTTCCCACACCACCGCTGGCACCGCTAATAAGAATATGCTCGCCGGCTTTAACCCGTGCTGAGGTGAGCATGTGGTAGGCGGTTTGATAAGAGCACATGCCCAGAGCGGCTAACTCAGCGTCGCTGTAGGGGCAGTCGCTCATGTCATAAAACTGATCGGCTGGCACAGCGATGTATTCAGCAAAACCGCCATCGCGACCATGGCCAAAATAATCTGGGGTCAAATTAATATCATCGCGCTGATCGGCATAAATATTAAAATCCAATAAGCCGCGCTGGCCGATGCGCTCAGTGCTGACGCCTTTGCCAACGGCCACCACGCGACCCACCACATCAGCACCCTGAATGCGGGGAAAGCTCAGGGTGGGGGACTCGGTCATTTGAAATGAAGTAACAGTGCTATTGTCTTGGGTCGGATATAAGCCTTCGCGCACTTTGCGGTCGGTATTGTTTTTTGCCGTGGCGCTGACTTTTACCAATACCTCGCCAGTGTTAGGAGACGGTGTCGGCACATCGGTGCGATAGATTAACTGCTCAATATCACCATGCCCTTGCAGCAACATCGCCGCCATGGTGGTTGGGGTGTCAGTCATACATCCTCCTGTTTGTTGGCGCCTGTATGACATTAGCAAGTGGGGCAGATAACACCAAGGTGTTGTGGTCAACCCAAACCGGAAACTTTTCTAAGCACATTTTTCAAATTCAATCGGTGTTGCATCGCCTAGCGTCGTGTGTAAACGGCGAGCGTTGTAATAGGCAATGTACTCCCTCACATCGGCCACGGCATGCTCTCGAGTCGCGTAAATATTTCCCGTTAGCCACTCGCGTTTAAGGCTGCCGAAAAAACGCTCTGTGGGTGCGTTATCCCAGCAGTTTCCTTTGCGGCTCATTGAACACACCATGCCATGCTGTTTCAGCAGCGCTTGATAGGCATGACTGGCGTACTGACTGCCACGATCCGAGTGGTGGAGCAGTCCTTTAGGCGGTTGGCGCAAGTTAATGGCCATCATCAGGGCTCGACTGACCAACGCGGTTTCCATATGGCGATCTAAATGCCAGCCCACCACTCGGCGCGAATATAAATCGACCACCACCGCCAGATAAACCCAGCCTTGCAAGGTCCAAATGTACGTGATGTCCGTCGTCCAAACACAATTTTTGTCGCTCGGAGAAAACGCTCGATTCAGCACATTTTCTGCCACCGGCAGCGCGTGTTGACTGTCGGTGGTCAGCACAAACCGTTTCTTCTTCCGGACGCTCAGGCCGAGTGCTTTCATCAGCGATCGCACCCGGTAGCGACCTATGGTAAAGCCTTCTTTGCGCAGTAATGTCATCAGTTGACGGCTACCCAAGCTTTGTCGCGACTCGTTAAACAACGTCTTTATGCGCTGTTTCAGATGCCACGTTTGGCTATCAGGGTGTTTGTCATCACGCCGGAGCCAGTCGTAATAGGCACTGGTGCTGACTTGCATCACTCGGCATAGCTGCGTGACACTG
>NZ_BMYY01000002.1:0-141299 GCF_014652515.1 Bacterioplanes sanyensis
ACACCGATTGAATTTGAAAAATGTGCTTAGAAAAGTGTCCGGTTTGGGTTGACCACAACAGGTGGCTTTGCCTGGCCCAGCAGACAGTAGCGCTTTATCGCTGGACTGGGCATAAGCGATGGGTGCAGCGTTCGCCAGTTATGGCGAGCGCAGACTGATCGGTGTTCTTTGCCGCATCCAGCTCATCTCGCGATTTGATAGCAAGGATCTTGCGAGGGATTATGATAACCTCGCGTTTTTTACCATAGCGAAAATGACGGTCGTGAGTGATCAGCGCAGAAACTGGAGTGGGCTGCTATCTGCCTTGGTGTTATTGCTGTTGTTGGCGTTGCACATTCAACAGTTTGGCCACGGTATTCGTACCACAGCCGATGATGTTGCATTTTTAGCCAACTACCAACAGGGCTGGGCGGCCATTCTCGCCGATGCTCAGCGCACAGCCGAGTTTAGTGGCCGTTTCAGTCATTATATTCAGACGCCATTAAATTCTTTAGGCGCTTATTGGGCCGCTGAGCCGACCACTCGCTATGCCATGCTGGCTTTGTATGTGGCAGTGTGGCTGATGTTTGCAGGCTATTGTGCGCGCTTGCTGGCCCAAGGCCAGCGCAGCGTGGCATTAATGATATGTCTGTGGCTGGTGGCCTTGCACCCATTGGCTTATGAGCATATGCCCCCGAATGCCTATCCGCTGCAAAACACCGTGCCCATGTTGCTGATTTTAGCCGCGCGCTGGTGGCTGTTGGTGAAGCCTCAAGCTGGCTGGCTGGCGCGCCTTGCGGCGTATGCATTAACAGCTATCGGTATGTGGAGCGGTGATTTTGCGCTGATTTTTGCCTCGGCACTTCTGTTAGCTGAGCATTTGCGCTACCTCGCGGTCGCTTACCCAGGGTTAACTTATCGCCGCATGTTTGGCTTATCTGTTCCGCTATCTAAGCTGCTGTGGGATATGGCGCTGGTGGCGGTAGTGATGGTGCCGTATGTGCTGTATCGACAAGCCTTTCCATCGCAGTACACCGGCAACAGCATGACAGGCTTTGCTGACCCGCTGCGGGTATTGCACACCGCCTGGTTACATATCTATGCCGGCACTTCGCCGTACCGCTTTGATGCGGCTGTATTGATGCAAGCGTCCACCTGGGTGTGGGTAAAAGCGGGTGTTCTTGCCACCGTGGCGGCGTTGCTAGGTGCATGGTGTGTGGCGTTATTGCCGCGCTGGCGCGTACGCATGATTGGGGCGACGTTATTGGCCGCCGTGCTGCTGAGTTTTTACATCGTGATGCCAGTGGCCTTGGTCGCGCGCCAGCAACAGTGGTGTTTTGACTATGGCGTATGCGGCTATTTGGATAGTCGCATTGTTTATTTGTTGGTGGGGCTGGTGCTGGCAGTGCTGGCAATAGTGTTGCGCTCTTGGTTGTCATTGCGTTTAGCGCAACTGCTAGTTGGGCTGAGTATCTTTATTGGCGCTGGCAGTAACTATGTTATCAATGCACATTTGGCCAGTGATATGGCCCATCGCAGTGCCCCTTGGCAACGTGCTCAGCAGTTTGCCTGTGATGGTGATTACCGTGAGCAAAGCGATGCACAACTGATTGCGCAAATTGATCCTGCTCAATTGGTGCCCATGCATCCGCATATTTATCGCGCTGAATTTTGGCAACAGCATCTCAATGACCTGCGTCAGCGGTCCGGCTGTGCTATTACCCCTCGTAATGACCGCTTGGTGACGTTAACGAGAACCATGCACTTTGGTAGCCAAGGCAATGGTAATTTGCTACTGGCGTCCGGCTGGTCTGCCCCTGAACCTTGGGGAGTGTGGAGCATTGGTCAAAGATCGGTGATGTGGCTACCGCTGGCCGGCTCTGAGATGGAGGTTAGCCAGCTAAAACTGGGGTTTCGTTTGTTCAGCGGCCCATCACTGCAGCAGCAAGTCGTAAAGGTCGCGATCAATGATCAGCCAATGGGGCAATGGGACTTTCCTAACGCCGGGCGGGGGCGCGATTGTTGCTCGCTGAACCTGCCCCTGCAAGGCATCGACCGCTCTGCCGGTGCGCTTAAAATCACCTTGTCTTATGACGCTGTGCGCGATCCTTCCGTCGCGGGTGAATCGGCGGATGGCCGAGCATTAGCGCTGGGAATACATACCCTAGAGTTATTGCCTTAATATAGGCATCGGAGATTGCCGAGCAGGCTTTGAGCTGTGCGCTGGCAGCCAGAGCTCTTATTTTGAGAGTTCTCTGTAAATAAAGCGCCTAGCGGTTGCTAGGTGCCGCTCTGAGTCAGAAGTTCGCATATTTTCAAAGCGAATGGAAAGCGTTGGCGCAGGGCGTTGTTCGCTATGTGAGATTGGCTTGCAGTCGTAGTGTGGCTTGTCGCTGAATCAGCACAAAGTGAGAGTCTATTTAGGTGGTGAGGAACTGGCGCGCTGGAGCTTTGATGACGAGCCCGCCCAGTATGTGAACCAGCATCGCGTACTCACGCTACCGGGGGTTGAGGCTACTGCAGCACGCAAGCTGCATTTTGAGTTTGCTGCGCAGCGCGACCCGCACTATGTCGGTGAGTCAGCAGATCCGCGTCGATTAGCGATGGGGATTAAATCAATCGAGTTTTGGGAGCACCCTTTATGAGCGCAGCGTCACTAACGACTAAGCCTCTGGTTTCTCTTATTGTGCCGGTTTTCAACGAGCAAGAGTCTATCCCGGTTTTTATTGATGCGGTTGTGCGTGAGCGCCAGCAGTGGGGGTTCGACACAGAAATCATTTTTGTTGACGATGGCTCGTCTGATCAGTCGTTACAGCAGCTGCGTCAAGCCGCGGAGCAACATGAATTTATCCAGTATGTGTCGTTCTCGCGCAATTTTGGCAAAGAGATCGCCTTGTCGGCCGGGCTGGATCATGCCCAAGGCGACGCTGCAGTGATGCTGGATGTCGATTTGCAGCATCCGCTGGCCACGATTCCTGAGTTTGTCGCTAAGTGGCAAAGCGAAGGTTATGACATGGTGTACGGCTTGCGTAACCTCGACAATCAAGAAACTTGGCTCAAACGTGCCACCTCGCGTGTGTTTTATAAGTTGTTCAATGTTATGGCGCACTCGTCACTGCCTGAAGGTGGTGGTGATTTTCGCTTACTGGATCGCAAGGTGGTGGATGCCCTATGCGCGATGCCAGAACGCAATCGCTTTATGAAGGGCCTATATGCTTGGGTAGGTTTTAAATCCGTAGGCATTCGCTATGAGCAGCCTGCCCGTGAGCTGGGTGAGTCCAAGTTTAATTATTGGAAGCTCTGGAACTTTGCCCTCGATGGCTTGGTGAGCTTTTCTACTTGGCCGCTGCGTATGTGGTCATACGTGGGGGGCGTTGTTGCCTTGTTGGCCTTTGTCTACGCCAGTGTCATTGTGATTAAAACCCTGATTTATGGGGTGGATGTGCCGGGGTATGCCTCGCTGGTCACGGGTATTTTATTTTTAGGTGGCATGCAGCTGTTGTCGATTGGTGTGATCGGTGAATATCTCGGGCGTTTGTTTGTTGAAACCAAGAGTCGCCCTTTGTATGTCGTGGCTGAAAAACACACCCGCTCAGAGCCGGAGGCAGACCGTGATTCCTGAGCGTCAGCAACTGCGACAACTCCTCGGTCAATTACTGCGCTTTGGCTTGGTGGGTGGTTTGGCCACCTTGGTGCACTTGGGCGTGGCATTTTTTGTGCTGCAGCAATGGCCGCAGCTATCTGCCTTTTGGGTGAACTTGGTGGCGTTTGTGGTGGCGTTTCAGGTGTCGTTTTGGGGGCATTCGCGCTTTACCTTTCGCCAGCAAGGCCATTGGTTGAAATTCTTAACCGTGACGGTTACCGGCTTCGCCATTAATAACAGCTTCTTATGGTTGTTTTTGACCTTGGGAGTGGAAGACAGCTTTGTTGCAATTTGCTTATCGGTAGCGCTGGTGCCGCTGTTTGTGTTTGTGGCGTCGCGCTTATGGGTATTTGCTCAGCCGCGCTCATAGGGGGTTGCGGCTATGAGTGTTGTCGTTTGGATTAGCAGTGGCTGGAGAGATTTAAAACTAGGGGCGCTTTTCTGATCAGAGCAGAGGTGTAAGCTGGCAAGCACTGTGTTGGCTCTGCCTTAGCACCAATTGAGGGTGGCTGGCATGGCCTTGTATGCTAGCGTTTGTATTCGTTGGCGGCGCATCTTTGGGTATGCGGGTGCTTACTGATCGCTCGCGTTCTGTGGAGCGGGCCAAAACGCAAGGCAGCGGGGCGTTTTTCGAACGCTAGCTGTAGCGTTTGCCGTTTTTGCCATAAGCCTTGATCGCGCCGGTTGCCGCCGGCGCGATCAGGTGCATAATACCTGCCATAAAATCATGACCATTTAATGACAATCCGATGATGCCTTCGGCCACAGGACGGCTTTGATTCACTTCCTCCCTCAGTTGGTCAGTGACTCTTGGTGAGCTTGTGTTCGGCAGTGGCTGAATCGTTGCTGCTATTAAATTGGATGGCTGGGTGTTGTGTGAAATTGTTAAGTCCTCTTTTAGTTAGGCTGCCGCGCTATTGGCTGCTACTACCTTTTTTCGCTGTTGCTTGTGTGTTGCATGCTGCTGTGCCGGGTTGGCTGTTGCCGACGGCCGGTCAGGCCGCTTGGGTGTTAGGATTTGCTCAAGACTTGGCTAATCAAAGTCCTTGGGCTTTGTATGCGCAGTCGATTGGAACACCTGAACCAGCAGCGATGGCGTTTGGCCTAGCAGGCGCACGCATCACTGGCTGGTTGCTGGCATTGGGGGTGGCGCCAGCAGCGGCCTATGCTTTGATGGTTTGCTTGGGGTTGTTGTTGGCCGCCATTGGCGCTGTGTATTTGGCGCGCCGTGCAGGGCTTTCGCCCATGCTGGCTTGTGTATTGGCGCTGCTATGGCTTATCAGCCCGATGGCCTTGTATCACCATGATTACTCCATGCTGGCTCTAGGGATTGTGCTGCTGAGCGCCTATTTTGCGGTGTTTAGCGCCTGGTTGCAGAACCCAACTCGCTGGTTGACGCTGGCTTGGTGGTCAACTCTGTTGGTGGCCGTGTTTGTCGATGGCTATACCTTTGTGATGTTGGCGCTGGGCAGCTCAGGGTTGTTGCTGTTGTCTGGTTGGAGCAAGCACCAGACCACTTGGCTAGGCTGGCGTCGCTGGGCGGCGCACCTGGCGGGGCTGGTATTGGCTTATGTGGCTTATACCCAGTTTATTGGTACCTCTGCGTATCACCCATCGCCATTGAGTTTTTTTCGCGGCTGGGGGGTTGATGTTACTTTTTGGCTGCAACCCGAGCAGGGTCAGCACTGGCTGGCTGATTGGCTGGGCTGGAGCACTCATCGCAGTATGCAAGACTATTATGGCGATCATTCGGTATGGCGCACGACCTTTATGTTACCGATGTTTGTGGCGCTGGCATTGTTGCTGTGGTGGCGGCGCAAGGTCAGCCGGCCTGTTGCGGTGCTGCTGCTGATGGCGCTGGTGGCGGCTTATCTGGCATTGGGGCCGGCGCTTAAAATGAACGCCACCAAGCCAGAGGCCTTGCGCCATATTCCGAATATGCCAGCCGAGCAGGTCTCTTTGGCAACGGGGTCAGGTTGGCTGTATGAGCATGTCCCTGGGCTATCCAGTATGCGCGCCAGCTATCGTTGGACGGCGTTGATGAGCTTTGCGTTGTGGTGGGCGTTGGTAATGTTAATCGGCCAGCGACAGGGGCGTTTATCTGCTTGGCAGGGCTGGTTGGCGACGAGCTTGCCACTGTTGCTGTTTATGCCGCCTCTGGCTGAGCAAGTGCATGATGGTGAGCGCTATTACGATCATTTCCAGCGCATGACAACCGAGTTTATTGAACCGCTCCAGCAGGATACAGCGGCCGGAGAGCTGGTCGCTTTTTTGCCTTGGGGTAATGATTTTATGATCAATTACGTTGCTCCTGCGGCGGGTGTTAATGCCTTTAATATTGGCGGTGACAAAAATATGCAGCAAGCGTCGAAACACTGGCCAGACTGGTTTCGTCAACTTGGTCGCGGACGGGTTCAGTCTGACTATGCTCTGCCCGTTGCCACGGCATTGCAGCAAGGAGAGGTCGATGCCGTGGTGATTCCTAAAGTCGATATGTTATGGGCGCCACACAATTGGCCGAGTGAACGCATTGGGCCTTTCGATCGTGCAACGATAGAGCAGCTTAGGCAGTTGCCAGAGCGGCAGGTGCTGGAGAGACAGCGTTATTGGTTGGTGCGTTAGTTTTTCTCCATTGCCAAAGCCGGCAAACGGGCCAGCACTGAGTCAGCCCTGTGTTAGCATCAAGTAAGGGTTGCCGGCTGAGCTTGTGCGCTAGCGGCCAACTGGCATAATGTCGGCCTTTGCACCCTCTCTCCGGTGGATACTACTTTTTTCAGGGATTTTCATGTTCGAGCGCTTTCTGCAATGGCCACGCCTGGTTAAACGCCTGTTGACGGTAGCGTCGGACATTGTGGTATTGGGGTTGGCGCTATGGGGCTCGGTTTCTCTGCATCGTGATCAGCTCTATGCCCCATCGCAGCCCGATGTGCTGTTGTATCTGCTGACCTTAACCGTGACGGTGACGGTCTTTATTCGCTTGGGTTTATATCGGGCGGTGCTGCGCTTTCTCAGCGATCGCGCCATTTTGACCATTTCTGCCGGTTGCTTGTGCTCCGTTGCGTCCCTGTGGCTGTTTGCCAAAGCTTTGGACATACCTGTGTCTTCAGCCGTGATCGTTACCTACGGTACGCTGGCGTTTTTATTTGTTGGCGGCACACGTTTTGGCACTCGGGCACTGATTAATCGCCCGGGTCTGCGCAATAAAGAGCCAGTAGGTATTGTGGGTGTGGGCGATACGGCGCGCCAGCTAGCTTCAGCCTTGCATCAGGGCACTGAGTTTCGCCCGGCCGCTTTTTTCTCGCCAGAGCCGGTGGCGGATTTATCCCTCATTGCCGCGACGCCCGTGTATAAACTCGGCCATGCAGAGCGCGCAGTACGCGAGCTGGGGCTGAAAAAAATTCTGCTTGCCTTAGATGAACCTCAGCACAGCACGGGCGAGTTGCCCTCGCGCCAGCGCTTGCAGGTGCTGAATCAGCTAGAAGCGTTGTCGGTACCTGTGCAGGCGGTGCCGTCGGTGTCTTGCTTAGTGTCGGGCCGCGTACGCATCAGTGATATTCGCGACTTAGATGTTGAAGACTTGCTCGGTCGCGAGCCGGTTAATATTCACAATGCTCAGCTACAAGAGGCCATTGCAGGCCGTTCTGTCATGGTTACAGGGGCGGGCGGCTCAATCGGCTCGGAGCTGTGCCGGCAAATCGTGCGTCAGCAGCCGCAGCGTTTGGTGCTGTTTGAGCAATCTGAATTTGCGCTTTATCAAATCGAACGTGAACTGCGCCAGGCATTGCAGTCTGAGGGCAGTCAGGTAGAGGTTATTCCGGTTTTGGGCAGTGTGCTGCACCGCCGCCGCTGCGCCAGTGTGATGAGTGAATATGGCATTGAGCTGGTGTATCACGCCGCAGCTTATAAGCACGTGCCTTTGGTGGAGCACAATATTATTGAAGGCGTGCAAAATAATGTATTTGGTACTTGGTATGCCGCAGAAGCGGCGATTGAAGCCGGTGTAAAGCGGTTTGTCTTGATCTCTACCGATAAGGCCGTGCGCCCGCCCAATGTTATGGGCGCTAGCAAGCGCATGGCAGAGCTGGTGTTGCAGGGCTTGGCGATGCGCCAAGCTGACACCGTCTTTACCATGGTGCGCTTTGGCAATGTGCTGGGCTCGTCTGGCTCTGTGGTGCCTTTATTTCGTGAGCAAATTCGTGAGGGCGGGCCTGTCACCGTGACCCACCCGGATATTTGTCGCTACTTTATGACCATTCCCGAAGCGGCTCAGTTGGTGCTGCAGGCAGGCAGTATGGCAGGTGGCGGTGAGGTATTCGTGCTGGATATGGGCGAGCCGGTCAAGATCGCTGATTTAGCCCGTAAGATGATTCACCTGATGGGGCTAACGGAGAAAACCCTAAGCAACCCAGGCGGTGATATCGAGGTGGTGTTTACTGGCCTGCGCCCCGGTGAAAAGCTATTTGAAGAGTTGCTGATTGGCAACGACCCACAAGGCACCCTTCACCCGCGCATTATGATGGCGCGCGAGCATGCAGAACCTTGGCACCAGGTGGCTGAGTTGCTGGAACAACTCAGCCGCGCCAGCCATGAGTTTGATCGTGAGCGCATTATTCACTTATTATTCCGCGCCCCGCTGAATTACCGGCCTGCTGAGCTGCCGGATATCGACGCCACTGATTTTGCTGAATCCAGTAATGTCAGGCCATTTAAAGTCGGGCGAGATGCTGCCGGCTGAACTCACCACTTCCTGCAAGAATTACCATGAAACTGATTATTCAAATCCCTTGTTACAACGAGGAGCAAACCCTCGAAATCGCCTTGTCACAGCTACCACGCGAAGTGGAGGGCTTTGATACCGTCGAGTGGCTGATTATTGATGATGGCTGTACCGATAATACGGTTGAGGTTGCCCGGCGCTGTGGTGTCGATCATATCGTTAGCCTTAGCCCTAACCAAGGATTGGCTAAAGGCTTTATTGCTGGCTTGCAACGTGGTTTGCAGGAGGGTGCTGATGTCATTGTGAATACTGATGCTGATAACCAGTACTGTGCGGATGATATTCCCGCGTTGGTGCAGCCAGTGCTCAAAGGTGAAGCCGATTACGTTGTTGGTGAGCGTCCAATTGCTTCTATTGAGCACTTTTCGCCGGTCAAAAAAGCACTGCAGCGTTTGGGCAGTTGGGTGGTGCGTTTGGCATCGCGCAGTAGCGTGCCTGATGCTCCTAGTGGCTTTCGTGCCATGAGTCGTGAGTGTGCTATGCAGCTTTCGGTATTCAGTGAGTACACTTACACCTTGGAAACTGTCATTCAGGCTGGCCAGAAAGGCATGGCTATTACCTCTGTACCGGTGCGAGTGAACGAGGATCTACGCCCTTCTAAGTTAGTGTCTAGCATTCCTTCCTACGTGCGTAAGTCGATGATGACGATTGTGCGTATGTTTGTGGTGTATCAGCCGTTTCGTTTTTTCCTAACCGTTGGCGGTGTTCTGTTTGGTTTGGGTTTTTTATTGGGGTTGCGCTTTTTGTGGTTCTACCTCGGAGGCGACGGCGACGGCCATATTCAATCGTTAATTTTGGCCTCTGTGTTGATGGGAATGGGTTTTCAAACCGCGCTGGTGGCGTTTGTGGCCGATTTATTATCGGTGAATCGTAAACTGTTGGAGGAGCTGCGCTACCGCAGTCGTAAATCCGAACTGGATGCTTCCGATTCGTCGCATGCAGAGTAAGCGGTCTTGGGTTAAACCTGCTGCCGAGTGGCTGGGACGGCTGCTAAGCCTGGGCGGCGTCGCTGTTGTTGCGCATGAGCTAATGCAACTGACAGGCGATGATCATTGGCAGGCTTTGCAGCAGTTAGCCCAGATCTGGTGGCTGATATTGCCCGTCGTCTACGTATTAGGTGGCATGGCGTTGGGGGCTGCTTGGTGTGCTCTACTGCGCCAGCAGGGCATTGCTGTTCCCTTGGTCTGGGGTTTATCTGTTTATGGACGCAGTCAGCTGGCCAAGTATGTACCCGGTAATATCTTCCATTTTGCTGGTCGTCAGGCGCTGGCGATGGCCGCTGGCTTATCGGCTAAGCCGGTGCTGGCGACGACGTTCTGGGAGTTGGCGGGGCAGGCTATGGTGGCCGCTTGGTTAAGTCTGCTGGCATTGTCATTGTTCTGGTCGCCTGTTGGCCCGTATATACCGCTGCTGATGCTTTTGCTTTTGCTGGTGTTTTCCCTTCTGCTGGCTCGCACTGTCTATTTAATGGTGCTAAAGGCCATGTATTGGCAGCTGGCGTTTTTGCTGGTGTTTGTAGTACTCATGCTGGCACTGTTTTTCAGCCTGTCTACGGCTTCCATAAGTTGGCTACAGCTAGGTCAGCTGGTGGGTGTGTTTGCCGCCGCTTGGCTATTAGGCTTTGTTGTACCGGGAGCGCCAGGCGGTGTGGGAGTGCGAGAGCTGGTGTTGCTGTGGGGGTTATCAGGGTTCATGGCAGATGAGCGAGTTTTATTACTGCTGATCGCTGGGAGGCTGGTGACCACTGTTGGCGATGTGTTGGTTTATTTCGTTAGTGTCTGGTTATCGCAACGGTCTGCGGCTAACTTCACACTTAGCAATGTATGATGTCGCATGGGCATGACCTGCTTGATGAAGAGGTGTGATTGTGCGACGGCTGCTTAATTATGTACGTCGCTCGCCTAGGCTGTACCCGTGGCTGATGACTTGGGTCGACCGCTGGCCTTGGTTGCGCGCCCAGTTGCGTGACTGGGTCGAAAATCGTGCTGCGCCGCGCCCGCAGCCTGCAGCGGACTGGCCGGAGTGGCATATTCAGTTCACCGCAGCAGGGCAGTTACCACAGCACAGTTTGCAAACGTTCTGGTGTGGCGGCTATGCCGCTTTGCTCGGTCAGCCACTCGCCGAGGTGATTTGGCCCCGTCGTCAGCTGCTGGTGGATGTCTCAGATTTGGTGCGCTTCGATTTGCACACTGGCATTCAGCGGGTGGTGCGCAATGTTCTCCATCACTGGTTGCTTGACGAAGCAGCTGCCTGGCAGGTGGAGCCTGTGTTTGAGTATCACGGGCGTTATTATTATGCCCGTCGCTATACCTGCCAGTGGCTCGGCGTTGAGTGCCCGTCAGAGCTGCGCGACCACTCTGTTAGCGTTAAGTCGGGCGATGTCTTTGTCGGCCTGGATTGGGCCATGCCGATGCTAGAGCGCACTGAGCCGCTATTGCAGCAGTGGCGCCAGCAAGGTGTGAAATTGAATTTTGTGATTTATGATTTGCTACCGCTGACTTTGCCACAGTATTTTCCCGCTGCCTTCGCCAGCGAAATGCAGCAATGGCTGTTGCGAGTGGCTCGCTTAGGCGATCATCTTAGCTGTATATCTTCCACTGTCGCGAAGGAGGTGGAAGCAACGCTGAAGGCCGCTCATGTGAGTGTGCCAGCGATCAATCATTTCCCACTGGGCAGTGATTTACCGGCAGTGCCGCAGCAACCTCCACCAGAAATCACCAATAAGTTGACTGACCAGCCTGTGTTGCTGATGGTCGGCACCATTGATCCGCGCAAAGGCTATGAGGCGGTGTTGCAAAGCATGCGACAACTTTGGCGCTTAGGGGTTAGTGTGCAGCTGGTCATTGTCGGTCGTCCGACCAGCCGGGTCGAGTCGGTCGTAGCTCAGTTGCAGCAAGCGCATCAATCACCCAATGTTCCGTTGCTATGGCACTACGACTGTGATGACGCTTGTTTAGAGTGGTGGTATCAACGTGCTCAATGGCTATTAGCGGCCAGTGAGGGCGAAGGCTATGGCCTGCCCTTGATCGAAGCAGCACGTCGTGGGTTGCCAGTGATTGCTCGTGATTTACCGGTATTTCGTGAGGTCGCGCCGCCTGCGACGATGTTTTTTGCAGACAACGATCAATTAACAGACGTGATACAGACAGCCTTACAACAGCCCGCTAGTGATACAGAAACTTTGCTTTCCATGCCCACCTGGGAGGACAGCGCTCGCCAGCTGTTGCAACAATCGGTGGGGCTATGAGCAATACCGCCCCTCTTGTCAGCATTTGCATGCCCGCCTACAACTGCGCGGCGACGATTGATGAAGCCATTGGCTCAGTGGTGGCGCAAAGTTGGCGCCAATGGGAGTTATTGGTGGTGGATGATGGCTCGTCAGATGACACCGCTCAGCGCGTAAAAGCCTGGCAAGATGGCCGCATTCGCTTATTGCGTCATAACACCCCCAGTGGCAGCCCAGCGCGGCCACGCAACACGGCTCTGGCGCAGGCGCGTGGGCGCTATATCGCTTTTCTGGATGCCGATGACCTATGGCTGCCGGTCAAGCTTGAACGCCAGTTAGAGTTTATGCGTACATCCGCGGCTGCTATCAGTTGCTGTGGTTATCGTCGTTTCGATGCCAGCGGTCAAAAGTCTGCAGTGCTTCCGCCGTTGCAAGCCAGCTATGACGATTTACTGCGGCAGAATACGGCGGGCTGCCTGACGGTGATGCTTGATCGTGAGCAATTACCGACGTTTGAGTTTCCCGCATGTGGTCATGAAGACTATGCCCTCTGGTTAAGCCTGCTGCGCCGCGGGGAAACTATGTTGGGGCTACCCGAGATATTGGCGTGTTATAGGCTGCAGGCTGGTTCCGTTTCTTCGAGTCCGCTGCGCAATGTCGCCTTCTTGTGGCACATTTATCAGCAGCGCGAGCAGTTAGGCTGGTGGCGCAGTCTCACCCATATCGTCGGTTATGCTTGGCGCCGTCAGCAACGCTATCAACAGGGAAATTAACAGTGTCACAGCAAGTTCTGGTTACCGGTGCCAATGGTTTTATTGGGCAGGTTGTGTGTCGGCAACTGCAGCAAGCCGGGCACAGCGTCACAGCCCTGCAGCGCAGCCATAGTGAGCAGCCGTGGCCAGTGAAACCGTGGCCCGAAACAGGGCTGCCAGACGTGCAAGGCTATGACCGTGTGATTCATCTGGCGGGTTGCACCGACGGTACGCCAGCTCAGTTGCAGCAAAGTAATGTGACGTTGACCGAACGTCTGGCACAGGCCTGTGAGCAACAAGGCGTTCAGCGCCTGGTGCTGGTGAGCAGCATTGGCGTGTATGGCGGCTCTGCCACCGAGGCGCTGGCGGAAACCTCGGCGACCTGTCCACAAACCGACTACGCCGCGAGCAAACTGGCGGCTGAGCAAGTATTGCTATCGACCCTGAAGCGTTGTCAGTGGAGCATTGTGCGGCCACCGCTGGTGTATGGCGTGGGCACCAAGAGCGCGCCGGTTAAAGGCAGCTTTGCCTTGTTGCAAAAGCTGGTAAACAGCGGTTTGCCCTTGCCATTTGCAGGTTTAACCGCACCGCGCGCGATGGTGCATGTGGAGCATCTGGCCAGTGCGCTGCTGGCTTGCGTCGAGAGAGAAGAAGCGGCGGGTCAGATCTTTCACTTGGCCGATGAACCTGCGCTGCCGGTGGCCGATACCATTCGCGAATTGCAGCACGCCAAGGGCCGGCGCTGGTCACGGCTGGTGCCCATGCCAGCCAGCTGGCTGCAGCGCTTAGCAGCATTGGCGGGTAAAGAGGCAGCGTTGCAGCAACTGCAGCAGCCGCTGTTGGTTGATAGCAGCAAGGCGCGCACCTTGCTGCAATGGCAACCGCAGCGCACCACGCGCACGGCTTTGCATGCGTGTGTAATGCCAGCCAACCCGGCTTGGCAGCGATGGGCGGATATTCTGCTGGCGGGCACAGGCTTGTTGTTGTTATGGCCTGTGCTGTTGCTGTTGTGTGCCATTAATGCTTGGCCACAAGGACAGCCGTTATTTCGCCAGCGCCGTCTTGGCAAAGAGCAAAGCCCCTTCACCATGGTGAAATTTCGTACCATGGCGCTGGGTACCCCTTCGGTTCCAACCCATGAACTGCCCGACGGTGGCATTACCCGGCTGGGAAAACTGCTGCGTGCCAGTAAGTTGGATGAATTACCACAGCTATGGAATGTGCTGAAAGGTGAGATGAGCTTGGTGGGCTCGCGTCCAGGCTTGCCTGATCACACTGAACTCACTCGCGCTCGCCAACAGCAAGGCGTGTTTAATTATCGGCCCGGCATTACCGGCTTGGCGCAGTTGCAGGGTGTGGATATGTCAACGCCGGAGCGGTTAGCGCAGGTGGATGCCCAGATGCATCGCCAATTAACACCGCTGCGCTATGTGCAGTTGATCGCACTCACGGCACTGCCGCCGCTGCGTCGCTGGTGGCCGTTGTAATCCACGTCAGATAAGGCGTTACAGAAAAACGCTGCGGCCACGGTCGCTGAGATATAATGCCGGCATTCTTTTATGAGGTCTGCCATGAACGCTTTGGCCACTGAACTGCCACCGAGTGGTGGCGATACCGATGAACCCTTGTTCTCCCGCATTGCCGATGATTTGCGCCAGCAGGGCTACAGCATTCAGCCTTTGGCGCTGCCGCCGCAGCTAGCCGAGGCTTTAGCTACGGAAGTGCAAACCCTGAATGCTGCGTCGTTCGAACGCGCCGGTATTGGCCGCAGCCAAAGCCATGTGAAAAACCGCTTTGTGCGTAACGATGACATTTGCTGGATTGACGGCAGCAGCGAGGCCGGTGCTGACTGGCTTAATTGGATGCAAGCGTTGCAAACCTATCTGAATCGTCGCTTATTTCTAGGGTTGTTTTCATTTGAAAGCCACTACGCCTATTACCGCGCTGGGCATTTTTATAAACGCCACTATGATGCTTTTCGCGGCCAGGCCAATCGCATCCTGACCGTGGTGGCTTACCTCAATCATGGCTGGCAACCCGACGATGGCGGCGAGCTGGTGGTATATCGTGACGACGACGATAAAGAAGGCATTAAAGTGGTGCCGGCCATGGGCAGCTTGGTGGTGTTCTTAAGTGAGGAGTTTCCCCATGAGGTGTTGCCGGCACAACGCGACCGCTACTCCATCGCTGGCTGGTATCGCTTGAACAGCAGCACCAACGGCCAGATCGACCCGCCGTCGTGACACTAGCACGCTACCGCCATGGCCCGAACCATAGGCAGTTGCTAGCGCAGCCGGACTTTGCCAGTCTGCGCTCGTTATTTGGATTTCGCTCCGTGGTGATTGGCCGCTGGGTCACCGCAGAGGAGCGTCAGCATGCCGCTGGCTGGTTCTTTGATGCCTTCATGGATTTGCTGCATATCTTGGCTGGGCCTGCACAGCGCTATGGTTTGCCATCGTCACTTATTGCTTTGCGCGGTAGTTTGGCACTGAAATACGGCTCGGGGGGCCGACCAGGCGTGGCGGCGCATTACGAGCCGGCCACGCGCACCTTTGCCCTGGCTAAAAACGCTGGCCCTGGCAGCTTGGCTCATGAGTGGTTTCACGCCTTTGATCACTATATTGCTGGTCGCATGTATCCCAGCTCAGGCCCAGCCTTTGCCAGCGCCTGCTTTTATCAGCAGCAAGTGCCCATTTCTGAACACACCTTGGTGGATGCTTGGCAGCACTGTATGGCACAGATTTTTGCGCCAGATTCTCAGCTGCTGGCTGCTTCTTTGGCCTACGACCTTGAACATGGCTGCCACTATTACCGCCAACCCGAAGAAATCGCTGCACGGGCGTTTGAGGCTTTTGTGCAGGATGCCGCCATTAAAAACGCTTGGTTGGTCCGTGGCAGTCGTGCCAGCGCTGAGGCCAAAGCCGGTGTTTACCCACAAGGTGAGCAGCGCCAGCGTATAACTACCGCGTTTGCCGAGTACTTTTCTCAGCTCAGCTTGGCCTTGCTACGCAACGGTGAATAACTCTTTACCCAGCGCTCTAAATATGCCTGTTTTTATGCCGTCTCAGATTCTTTTGCACAGTATCTGTGGATAATGTTGGGAGTAAATTCATGATAACCGTCACCAGCGCCATAACCACGCCGATGGCCTTAGATTGGTGGTGTTTTAACCAGTGTTGTTTCCTGCCTCAGCCCAGTCATGTCAAGGCTTGACAGGGTATTTAAAGGTTTTTTTTAGCTTCATTCTTAGGTCTGAGTGAAGGCGAAAAAAAGTGCCTTGTTAGCGTTGGCAAGTCTTGAATAATCGCTGCAGGCTTGTTATGTGGCTGACCTATGTCGGTTTCCACAGAATCTGTGGATAAATTTGGGGTTAAGTGTTTGGTAACTGGCTCCGAGGTAGGGTTTATCCGACGGAGCCTTGGGTTGATCAAAAAATAGCCAGGCTGCTCTGGGTATGGACTTTAGAGCACGTGTTTCAGCGGTGCGTGCTGTTCAGCCGACAGGCGCGGGCCAAACTGGCTGACCACAGTGGCTGACGCCAAGCTAGCCAGTCGACCGGCGGCCGCGGCATCGTAGCCATGTGTAATGGCGTACAAATAGGCGCCTGCAAACATATCACCAGCACCATTGCTGTCGACGGCGGTCACCGAGTGCGGCTCTATGCGATGGGCGTTTTCGCCATCCCAAATTAACGCGCCCTCAGCACCGCAAGTCACCACGACGTGCTTGGCCACTTGTTGCATTGCGGCTAGGGCAGCCTCGGTGCTGGTTTCGCCGCTGAACAGCTTGGCTTCTTGCTCGTTGCAGAACAACAAGTCGATGCCGTCGCCCAGCATTTCTACCAGCCCGTCTTTAAAGAACTGCACCATGGCGGGGTCTGAGAAGGTCATGGCCACTTTGACGCCATGCTTGCGTGCTAAGTCACGCACGGCAATGGCGGCTTGGCGTGAGGTGTCTGAAGTGACCAAGTAACCCTCTAAATAGGCGTATTGCGACTGTGCCAGGGCGGCTTCGTCGACATGATGGTCACGCAGTTCGGTGGAAATACCCAAATAGGTGTTCATGGTGCGTTCGGCATCTGGTGTGACCATCACCAGGCACTTGCCGGTGACGCCATCGTCACGCTCGCCATCCATATTGGTGTCGACGCCGGCGGCTTTGATATCGGCGACGAAAAAATCCCCAGTTTCATCATTGGCCACGCTGCAGGTGTAATACGCCTTGGCACCAAAGTAGGCGGCGGCAATGATGGTGTTGGCCGCACTGCCGCCACTGGCGCGTTTTTTCAGCCCATAGTCGGCATTTAAACGGGCTAGGTTGGTCTCCAGCTGCTCGGCGTCGATCAGTGTCATTAGACCTTTTTCGATGCCGGTGCGGGCGAAAAATGCGTCGTCGACTTCAAATTCTTTATCCACCAGCGCATTGCCGATGCCGTAAATGTGATAGCTCATGTGGGCCTCGTTGTGAATCAAAGTTGGCAGTGTACCAAAGCTAAGACGCGGTGATTCTGCTAATGAGCAATGTCGTCTATGATGCCGGCATGAACAAAGTCACTCGTTTTATTCGCCAGCGCCAGCGTGTGCGCCATGCGGTGTATCAAACCGATGCCAGTATCAAACGTGCGGTGATTCGCACCGCGTTGCTGTTACTGACGTTTATTTTATTGCACGCCGCTACCATGGTGTGGCTGGAAGGGTTGTCGCCTTGGCAAGCGCTGTGGCTGACCATGACCACGCTCACCACCGTCGGTTATGGCGACTTATCCGCACAAACCATGGCAGGCCAGCTGGCCACCATGAGTTTGATGTTTGTCTGCGGCATCACCTTGATGACGTTTTTAATCAGTGATTATGTCGACTTCCGCATTGCCCGGCGGGAGCGCATTCGCACCGGCAACTGGGATTGGAATATGGCCGAACACCTGCTGTTTATTAATGCTCCAAAATACAACCGAGAGGCGTATTTTTTGCGCCTGATCAGCCAGATTCGTGAAAGTGGCGAGTATGTCGATGCCCCCATTATGTTGCTGAACGAAGATTTCCCCGATGGTTTGCCCGACAGCTTGCGCCAGCTGGGGGTGGTGCATGTAACGGGCTTGGCCAGTCGAGAGGACGATTTACGCCGTGCCGGTGTCGATCGCGCCAGCCATATTATTGTGCTGGCACGTGATGAATATTCCGCCGACAGTGACAGCTACACCTTCGATGTGGCCTATCGCCTGTATCAGCGCCATTTGGGTCACCGAGTGATTGCCGAATGCGTCGACGATGGCAATCGCGAGCGCTTAAAACACTTGGATATTCGCTCAATTTTGCGGCCGATTCGCTCATACCCAGAGATTATTGTGCGCGCCATGGTGGCGCCTGGGGCTGAAGTGGTGATTGAAGATATGTTCACCCATGCCAATGACCACCCAGTGCGCTATCCGGTATGGCTGGAGGGCGAGCGTTGGGCCGATGTGGTCAATGCCGTGGTGCAAAGCAATTTGGGCACTCCGCTGGCCTACGTGACTAAAGAGGGGCATGTGGAGGCCCACCCTGACGGCGATCATGCCGTGCATGGGCAATCGTTAATTGTGTTGGTGCATACCGAAAACACCCCCACCATTCGCGCAGTGCAGCGCGCGGTGGAGGTGTACTTTAACCGCTATGCGGCGGATTACGACGGCGATTAATCCTCGTCGTCGCTGTGATCGTCGTCATGATCATGGTCGTGGTCATGATCATCGTCGTGGTCATGGTCGTCATCATGGTCATGGTCGTCATCAAAACCTACCCAGGCCAGTTTGCCCGGCGCCAATGGCAGTTCAATGTTGCTGACCGTCATGGTATCTAATGCCACCACTTTCACGGCATTCGCCAGCGTATCCGCGACATAAGCCACGGCTTGCTCGGCGCTGCTGGCGATGCTGATACGGGCGTGGCCTGTTGATGTTGGCACTTCATTCAAGACACTGACACTGCCGTGGTAAGCAAAGTTGGCATCGCCATCAAAGCGGTGCAAGGCGCCGTTGCTATCGAGGGCCAGCAAATGGTCGCCTTCGGCGCTGAAGTGGTAACTGACCAGTTCAGTCTCGGCGGCGCCAGACCAGTCCAATGGGCTGATGCTGCGCTGCTCCAGGTTCACCAGCCAAAGTGCTCCGCTGGCAATGCCTACCACCCGTTCGTCGTCATCGTCGCCATAGAAGCTGCCAATGCGGTTTTCGCCCATGGCGGCTGGGTTGGTAATTTTATGGGCCTCAAACTCGCCATCATGCTTGTGAACCAGTAGTACACCGTCGCTACAACCAAATACCGCACCGTACTCGGTTGCCAAGCTGCCGTGTAAATCTGGGCACTGAGTGTCGAAGCGGGTTTCAAAGTCGAAGTGATCGCCATGGGCATGATACAGCTCGACTTGCTGCGGCAGGCTGGAGCTGGCTTCTGGGGCGCGCCAGCTGACCAGTAAATGGTCATGCATCGGTTCGGCGGTGCCATGCATGGCGTTTTCCAGTGTTAAGGTCAACGGCTGGCCGCTGGCGATGCTGGCATCGGTGAACAGCTGCACGCTGGCGTTAACACCGCCTTCGCCGTCGCCGTCAAAGAACACGGCCATTTGGCCATCGTGGCGGGTGATGTGGGTGGGTTTTGTGCCTTCAAACACGGTGCTCAGCAACTGCGGTGCTTTGGCATAAGGATGCAGGTGGTCACCGTGGTCTTCGATGTATAAACCGCCATCAATCACTTGCACCTTGCCTTGATCCCGCTGTGGCAGCAAAGCATAGCGACCTTGCGGTGACGCGTAGACCGCGCTGGCGGTGTTCTCAAGCTGGAAGGTGTCCAGCACGCGGTTGCTGTCGAGGTCGTAGACCAGCGCTTGTGACTGATCGGCGGCGCTGATCACTAAGCGTCCTGGCAGGTCGGTCAACGACTGATCGACATCATGGCCGTGGTCATGGTCATGATCGTCGTCACTGCTACTGCTGCTGCCGCCACAGCCAGTCAGAGCGGCGGAAGCCAGCAACACGGCGAGCCAGGTGGCGGAACGGGAAAACGCTGTGGGCATGGTGTATCT
Organism: Bacterioplanes sanyensis; assembly: GCF_014652515.1. GTDB lineage: Bacteria > Pseudomonadota > Gammaproteobacteria > Pseudomonadales > Oceanobacteraceae > Bacterioplanes > Bacterioplanes sanyensis. Next base: position 19,431 of record NZ_BMYY01000002.1, read on the forward strand.
CCTTGTTATAACGTAATTTTTTTGCTGAGAGCAGGCTGGCTAACATGCGTCGTTGGCAATGCCAGCCAGCTGGTTACTGGGTAAGCGCGGCGGTTGCGTCTTTACAGTTCGAGTTGCAGCGCCAGCGACCATTGGCGGCCAGGCAAGGGCGCGAACTCCTTTAAATAAGAGCTGTGCAGCTCGCCGCGGCTGTCGGTAAGGTTTTTGACCCCAAAGCGGTAATTGAAATCACCGAACTGCTGGCCAATATGCAGATTGAGCTGGGTAAAACCGTCGGACTCGTCTTCGGCCACCGCTACATGGCGTTGGGCGAAGGTATGCTCCAGCTCACTGCTGAGCTGCCAGTTGGCGGGCTGCCACTTGAGCCCGAAACGAACCGTAGCGGGAGGAATGCGAGGCAGATTGTTGCCACTGCGCAGTTGAGCGCGCACGCCATCGGCACTGGCATGCAGTTGCAGTGTGCTGTTGAGTTGGCCTTGCCAGCTGGCTTCAAAGCCGCGAAAACGGGCGTCTTCTTGCACATGGCGATAAACCGCGTTGCCGTGAAACGGGTCTTCTACGCTGAGGCGACGGTTGTAGATATAGTCTTGGTATTCGTACCAGTACAGCGCCAAGCGCAGTTGTTGCCTGTCGCTGTGATAGAGCCAGTTAAAGTCCAAACTATGGGCCGTTTCGACCTCCAGCTCGCCGTTATCGAGCTGAAACGAAAAGGTAGCGTGATGATCGCCATTCCACAGCATTTCTTCGGCATCGGGTGCGCGCTGGCTGCGCGCCAGGGTGATGGCGACGCGTTGCTGCGGTGTTAACCGCCAGGTCGCCGCGGCCGACAGTGCATGCGGGTTGAATTCACGTTGTTGGTAGTAGTCGCGCTCGCGCCGATAGCCGGGGGCGATGGGATCTTCATCGGCATCAATGCGACGCTGCTCCTGGCGCAAGCCCAGCTCAAACTGGCCGTGTTGCCAGGGGCGTTGGGCGACCCAATACAGGGCAATATCGCGTTTAACGGTGGTAGGCATGGGGGTGCTGTGGCCAAAATCGAGGCCGTAGCGGCTAAAAAAATCGTCGCCTTGCCTGCCATCCCAAGGCTCATTGCCATAGTCTGGAATGCCGCGACAGCCGCTATGGTCGTGGCACAGTTCAAGCGCCTGTTGACTAAACTGCACGCCGATATGGCCCTCCCAGCCCAGTAACGGCTGGTGGCCTACCTCTATTTGGCTTTGCCAGCTGCGCTTTAGAAACAGGCCTTCAATTTCGCTGCCATTGACTTCGTCATGGCGGTAGTCCTGATGGCTCAGCTGCCATTGCCATTCCGACAGCCAGTTAGAGTTAAGCCAGCCGCCGGCTTGCAGTTGATAATCTTGCTGCAGCGGACGCACTCGTGCCGGTTCGTCGTCTTCATTGGGTACGCCATAGTCGTAGCGCGTTTCTGCCAGGCTGACGCCGATATAGCGGCCGGGGGCCCAGAAGTAGGTCAGGCCTGCGCCCAGCTCATGGCTGTCGGTATCGCTGTTTTCGACCCGCTCACCGGCATGATAATCATCGTGGCGGCGACGCATGCCGTCGAGCTGTAGCTGCCATTGCTCATTGCCGGCGTTAAAACGGGCCGCAGCATCTCGACCTTGGTCACCACTGCTCAAGCGGCTGTTTAAGCGCAGGCTTTGCTGTGGCGAAGCAGACTGCGCAATGCGACCATTTTCGACTTTGACCACACCGCCAATGGCACCGCCACCATAGCGCAGTGCTGCTGGCCCTTGAATGACTTCTACGTTGTCGGCGGCGGCTAAATCCGTCATCGGGGCATGATCGGCGCTCATGGCGGAGACATCGCTGCTGTCCTGACCGTTCACCAAGAGTTTGACCCGACTGGCGCCTTGGCCACGAATCATGGGACGACCAACACCGGGCCCAAAGGAGGCATTGCTGACCCCGGGTAAGTTACTCAGTGCTTCGCCCAGGGTTTGTTGGCGGGCTTGCTCCAGCGCTTCTGGGTCGAGCATCAATACGGGCTGTGCTGTGTCAGTACGGGCCTGGGCGTCGCCAGTGACGACCACTTGCTCTAACTCTAGGGCGTGACCAGCTAGGGGAAAGCAAATGACGGGAGCGAGGCACAACAAACGGAACATATAGAAGGACTCAGTGGTAGCTTGGATGGTTGTAAGAGTAGTTACTTTATAACATTGGTAGCGATGTTATAAGATAACTTGGTGTTGGCGCAAGCGACAGCCTGTGCCGGTTGATCATAGCCACTCTTTTTATGCGGTTGTAAATAATTCGCATTAGTATTGATATTTGTGTGTAAACTCAATTAGCATGCGCGCCTAGCGTAGTGGTTTTCTGTGCTGTAACCACGGATTGATATTGACAGAGGGCATCATGGGCAAGCGCCGCTGGCTGTTTAAACTTCACACTTGGCTAGCATTGCTGGCGGCGCTGCCGCTGCTGATTAGCTGTTTAACCGGTGCGATTCTGGTCTTTAAATACGAGATCGACAGCCTGTTGCGGCCAGCGGCAGTGAACGTTGAGCAAGTGCTGGAGCAGCGCCAATCTTTGGATCAGCTGCGCAGCCTGGTACAGCAACGGTTTCCGCAACACGAAATCACCGGCTGGACGTTATTTCAATCACCTCAGCGCGCCGATGTGGTGTATTTGATTGCCCATGGCAGTAGCGATTGGCAGCACGTCTATGTGGATGCCTATCAAGGGCAGGTGTTGACCGAACCTGCTTTGGCGACGACGCACTTTACCGACTGGCTGCTGGAACTGCATTACCACCTATTGCTGGATTACACCGGGTTGCTGATTGCTGGCATTGCCTCGGCGGTATTAATGCTACTGGGCCTGACGGGGCTGTTTATTTATCGCCAGTTCTGGAAAAACCTGATGCGATTGCGCTGGCGGTCGGCACGCATGACGCTGTACGTCGATACCCACTCCAGCTTTGGCATGTTGCTGGCGCCAGTGATGATCATTGCCGGCTTTACCGGTGCTTATTGGAACTTTATTCACCTGGCGCAAGAGGGCTTAGTGCACGACGATCATGCTGAGCATATTGTGAAAGGGCCGATGTACGATCATTCGTTGTCGCTGCAGCAATTGCGCCAGCAAGCAGAAAGCAGCATCGACGGTTTCACCACGACTTATATTTCCTTGCCTTGGGCACCAGGGGCTCAGCTGACCTTTTATGGCGATGTGCAAGACACCCATTTGTTCACCAGCCAGTACGCCAGTAACGTCAGTTTTGATGCACGCTCGGGTCAGCGTCTTGCTGTGAGTGATATTCGCGACGCAGGCATTGGTCGGCGCATTGACGACAGCTTTCGGCGCTTGCACTTTGGCAACTTCGCCGGCTGGCTTTCGAAAGGCATTTGGGCTTTGGCTGGGCTGATGGTGCTGTGGTTAAGTTACAGCGGTCTGTACGTTTGGTGGGTGAAGCGCCGTACCCAGCAGAAGGCGAGGGCACGCAAGTTGGCGCTGGCTTCTTAAGACGCCCTTCGATTGCGACGTGAGTTATTCAGATTGCCCAAGCTCCAGCCATAAATGTGGTTGGTTTAACGGTGTCGCAGCCGGCAGCGTGGGGTTATCTAAGTTAAAAACTTGAGCGCTTTGGTAGCGTTGTAGAGGAAATACGTCCGTCAGTACTGGGTGTTGCTGGCGAAAGCGCTGCAGCTCGCCACTGATGGCCATGGCTTGCAGGCGCTGCTCCAGCTTTGCGGCCAGCTGTGGTCGTTTAGGAGTAACAAAAAAGTACATGGGAAAGGGATAGCTCAATATAACCGAATCAAGAGCAACCAGCTTGGGGTTATTCAGGCCGCGCAGCTCGGCATAAACCTCAGATAAAGCGCGAGGGAAATAGTCGCAGCGACCGGCTGCCAGCATGGTATACATTAGCTCGAAGCGCGCCACGCGGGTCACTTTAAAGCCGTTGTATTCAAGAATGTCGGAATCCGGCCAGTGGGCACCCTGACAAGCAATGAGTTGCTGCCAACCTTGGCGATCGAGCTGGCGGTAGTTTTGTTGATCGGCTTGTCGCACGACGGGGATGCGTTGCCCCAATAAACCACCAAATAAGGGTACGCGGATCACCAACAAATCTCGCTCACGCTGGATGTTGGTACCGGCCCAAAACACATCCACCCAGCCTTCGCGCAACCCTTGCAGTGCCCGTGCTTGTGCCACATATTCTGGCAGTTCCTGCAGTTGGTAGTCTTCTCCTTGCAACAGCTTTGCAAGCAGGTCGTAAAAGAAGCGATGACTGCCATCGGCTTCGCTGCGTTGGCTTTGCAGGATCAAGGTGTCGCTACTGGCTAGCGCGGGGAGCCAGCATAGCAGTATGGCCAGAGTCAGGCGGGTGAGCAGCATGGGTGTCATCGCTTTACTATAGAAACAAGACACCTGAGCGCCAATGTCTGGACCACTGCATTTAGCCTGTGGCTTTCTATCATCTGGCGTTCAGGTATATTCAGCGCCGGAGGTCACTTTATGCTGAATCAGATTTTACAACAGCTGGCCGATGGTGAATTTCACTCAGGTGAGTCACTGGGCGAAGCGCTGGGCGTGAGCCGTGCAGCGGTATGGAAGCAGCTGAAAAAGCTCGATGAGTTGGATATTCCCTATTCTTCCGTGAAGGGGAAGGGCTATCGCTTGCATGACGCCATCGAGTTGCTGGATGAGCAGCGCATTTTAGATGCGTTACAGCCGCGCCTGGATCGGCTGGATATTTTGCTGGATGTGCCATCCACCAATACCTATTTGTTTGATCGCGCGCGTGACTACATGGGCCAGCGCTACGCTGTGCTGGCGGAGAAGCAAAGCGGTGGCCGTGGTCGCCGCGGTCGTCGCTGGGTGAGCCCCTTCGGCAAAAACATTTATTTATCCTTGTTGGTGTCCTTTGCTGGCGGCTTGCAAGCACTGGAAGGCCTTAGCCTGGTGACTGCCATTGCTGTCGAACGGGCCTTGGTCAAACTCGGCATCAGCGATATTGGTTTGAAGTGGCCCAATGACGTGTATGCCAGCGGTAAAAAACTCGCCGGAATCTTGCTTGAAGTGACGGGCGAATATAACAGCCACTGCCAAGTGGTGATTGGCATTGGCCTTAACCTCGCCATGAGCGAGCAAGATGCGGCGGACATCGATCAGCCTTGGGCCGAACTGCGCAGCCTTAAACCTGGCTTATCACGCAACCAGGTGGCCAGTGCTTTGTTGGATGAGCTGCTGGCGGTGGTCGATGAGTTTCAACGCCATGGTTTTGAGCCGTTCCAGCAGTACTGGTGTGAACGCGATGTGTTTGCCGAGCGCGAGGTGCGTATTGTTGGTCCCAAACAAGAGCTGCAGGGTGTGGTTAAGGGCGTCAATCGCAAAGGTGAGTTGATGTTGCGTACGGAGCGCGGCATGGAAACCGTCACGGCAGGTGAAATCAGTGTCCGTGCTGCTGATTGATGCTGGCAATAGCCGGATAAAGTGGCGCTGGCAAGGACAAACCCACAGCTGCGGCTATGACGAGTTTGAGCAACAAGCTTGGCCAGATGCAGAGTATGCGCTGCTGGCCAGCGTGCGCGAAGTGGCTGAGCTGGAGCAATGGCTGCGCTCGCGGTATCGGCACTTTCAAGCCTTGCACGCGCCCTGTGCCAACTACCCAGACTTTCAGCATTGTTATGACAAGCCACAGCGTTTGGGAGTCGATCGTTGGTTGGCCATGTTGGGCGCGGCGGTCGTGGAGCCACTGCTGCAACCTAGCGTTGAGCAACAATGGCTGGTGATCGATGCTGGCACAGCATTAACGGTCGATTTGCTGCAACAGCGGGGGACACACTTGCAGCATTTAGGGGGCTATATTGTGCCTGGCCTGCAGTTGGCAAAGCAGGCTTTATTTGCCAGTACCGAGCGTGTGCGACATTACACAGATGAGGCGCTGGCCACGGATTTTTCCCCCGGAACCGATACACTAGGTTGTGTATCCGCCGGTGTTCGCTGTCAGCAGTTAGCGTTAGTGGATTTCCTGTGTCGCCAGTATCCAGCGGCAAGGCTGCTCATTACAGGCGGTGACGGACAATGGTTAGCACAGGCAAAGGGATGCCGCTATGTGGCGGATCTGGTATTTGATGGTATGGAACGAGTATGCGCTGGATCTTCTTTCTCTTGGTGTTAGGTAATTTGATGTTGCTGGCTTACTTTTGGCAGCAGCAACCGGCAGCGTCGGCGCCTGCTGTGCACGAGCTTAAAGTACAACGTGCTGATCAGCGCTTGCGCCTAGTGAGCGAAGCTCGCGCCGTGCTGTCGCCGCGTACACAGGCTGCATTGCCGGTTAAGCCTAAGCCGCGTTTATGTCAGGTGGCTGGGCCTTTCAGTGAGCAACAGTTGTTACAAGATGCGCAGGCACGAGCGACGGCGTTAGGCATTCGCTCACGAGTGAAACGCATTGAGGCGCAAACAGATACGCAGCGCGAATACTGGGTGCATGTGCCACCGCGCTCCAGTCGGGCAGAAGCGCGCAAAATACTGCGCCAGTTGCAGGCGCAGCGCATCGACAGCTACATCATTGGCCAGGGTGATTTGGCCGATGGCGTGTCGCTGGGCTTATTTCGCAACCAAAGCTCCGCCGAGAACCTGCAAGCGCGGGTTAAAGAGATGGGTATTGCGGTGGCCATTCGGGTGGTATCAGACAGCGAGCAAGAGCTGTGGTTGGAGTTAGAGGGCAACGACTTAGCCCCAGATTTACTGCAACGCATCAGTGCCGGAATGGACGCTGTTCGCTGGCAGCCACTGGCCTGCTCCTCGGCACAATGATGGGTATGCAGTTAGAAAACTCGCTAAGCCAATAAAAAATAAGAAAAAATTGTTGACAGCCCTCGAGGTGGTCGACATAATGCGCGCCAGTTCACGCGAAAGCTTCGCTGGTTCGAATCCAGCCCCCACCACCACTATTTAAAGTAGCGATCGGATTCGCTGCTGGAGTAGCCGGGCAGGCAAAGGCCACAGAACTTGGCTGCTAGGTAAGCGGGTATAGTTCAATGGTAGAACCTTAGCCTTCCAAGCTAATGATGCGGGTTCGATTCCCGCTACCCGCTCCATTTAAAATTCGCTGATATAGCTCAGTCGGTAGAGCGCATCCTTGGTAAGGATGAGGTCGGCAGTTCGAATCTGCCTATCAGCACCATAATTTAGTAAATACGAGAAAGGTGGACCATTGGTCTGCCTTTTTGTGTATGTGCGATTGAAAAACTGGTAACCACTGGCAGAAGAGACTGAGTCATGGCAAAGGAAACGTTTGAGCGCTCCAAACCCCACGTAAACGTAGGCACCATCGGTCACGTTGACCATGGTAAAACCACTCTGACTGCAGCGCTGACTCGCGTATGCTCAGAAGTATTTGGCGGTGCAGCCGTTGCGTTCGACGGTATCGACAACGCGCCTGAAGAAAAAGATCGTGGTATCACGATTTCAACCTCTCACGTTGAATACGAGTCAAACGATCGTCACTACGCGCACGTTGACTGCCCAGGGCACGCCGACTACGTGAAAAACATGATCACTGGTGCTGCTCAAATGGACGGCGCTATCTTGGTATGTGGTTCGACTGACGGCCCAATGCCTCAGACGCGTGAGCACATCCTGCTGTCTCGTCAGGTGGGTGTACCTTACATCGTTGTGTTCCTGAACAAAGCTGACCTGCTGGCTGAAGACTGTGGCGGTGCAGACTCTGAAGAATACGCAGAGATGCTGGAGTTGGTTGAAATGGAACTGCGTGACCTGCTGTCTGAATACGACTTCCCAGGTGACGACACGCCAATCATCCCAGGTTCTGCTCTGATGGCGCTGAACGGCGAAGATGAAAACGAAATGGGTACTACCGCTGTTAAGAAGCTGGTAGAAGCGCTGGATTCTTACATTCCTGAGCCAGAGCGTGCGATCGACGGTGACTTCATTATGCCGATCGAAGACGTATTCTCGATTCAAGGCCGTGGTACTGTTGTTACCGGTCGTGTTGAGCGCGGTATCGTTAAGACTGGCGAAGAAATCGAAATCGTCGGCATCAAAGAAACCACCAAGACGACTTGTACTGGTGTTGAGATGTTCCGCAAGATTCTGGACGAAGGCCGTGCAGGTGAGAACGTTGGTGTTCTGCTGCGTGGTACTAAGCGTGACGAAGTTGAGCGTGGTCAGGTTCTGGCGAAGCCAGGTTCGATCACTCCTCACACTCAGTTCGAATCTGAAGTATATGTACTGGGCAAAGACGAAGGTGGCCGTCACACGCCATTCTTCAAAGGCTACCGTCCACAGTTCTACTTCCGTACTACTGACGTGACTGGTGCTGTTGAGCTGCCAGAAGGCGTTGAAATGGTAATGCCAGGCGACAACGTTGCACTGCGCGTTAGCCTGATCGCACCGATTGCAATGGATGAAGGTCTGCGCTTCGCGATCCGCGAAGGTGGCCGTACCGTTGGTGCTGGTGTTGTTGCTAAGATCATTGAGTAATCTGCTTGGAGCAGATTTCGACCACCGAAGGTTGGCCCTGACGTAAGGAAGGGCGAGGGCATGGATAGCCCGAGCAGTAATCTGTTTGGAGCAGATTTCGACCACCAGAGGTTGGCCCTGACGTAAGGAAGGGCGAGGGCATGGATAGCCCGAGCAGTAATCTAGTAGCTAGCAAAAAAGCCGGACAATGTCCGGCTTTTTTGTGCCTGAAATATGTATCAAGGTACGGTCAGCTGAGCGGATCGCTAGCCGTGACTGTTTTGCAGGAGCAAAAACAGCACGACCGCAGGGAGCCCGAAGGGTGAGTGTCAGGACGACACGAGTAATAGTGGCCGTACCGTTGGTGCTGGTGTTGTTGCTAAGATTATTGAGTAATCTGCTTGGAGCAGATTTCGACCACCGAAGGTTGGCCCTGACGTAAGGAAGGGTGAGGGCATGGATAGCCCGAGCAATAATCTGACTGGATCAGATTATGACTACCAGAGGTTGGCCCTGACGTAAGGAAGGGTGAGGGCATGGATAGCCCGAGCAGTAATCTGCTTGGAGCAGATTTCGACCACCGGAGGTTGGCCCTGACGTAAGGAAGGGTGAGGGCATGGATAGCCCGAGCAGTAATCTAGTAGCTAGCAAAAAAGCCGGACAATGTCCGGCTTTTTTTGTGCCTGCTGCTTAAGGCAAAGGCTTAAAAAAGCGCTGTTTGCTTGTCGAATCTTCTTTTTTGCTGGCTTGCTGTAAAAACTCGCAAAAATCCGCGAGTGGCATGGGTTTGGCAAAATAGTAGCCCTGAATCATATGGCAGCCATTGTGGCGTAAAAAATCGAGCTGCTCTTTGTTTTCAACACCTTCGGCACAGAGGTTTAAACCCAAGCGCCTGCCCATTTCAATGATGGTAATAATGAGAGCGTCATCTTGAGTGGAGTGGCCGATGCAATCCACAAACTGCTTGTCGATTTTTAACGTGTCGATTGGAATGCGATTCAAATAGCTCAGTGATGAGTAGCCGGTACCAAAGTCGTCCAGAGCGATGCGAATTCCCATCTTACTGAGCTCTGATAAGAAGTGATTGGCGGCAGAAAAGTCGTCGAGGTAAGAGTGCTCTGTCACTTCAAATTCAAGTCGCTGTGGCGTAATGCCGAATTTCTGGATGGCTCCTTTAATGCACCCCAATAAATGGTATTTTTTGAGGTCGGTAGCCGATAAGTTGATGCCAATAGAATGTTTAAAGCCTGCTGGAATCAGTGTGTCGCTGAGGTCTTGGCAAACCCGGTTGATGACCCATTGTGTTAGTTGGGTAATTTTGCCGGCCTGTTCTGCGATGGGAATAAACTCGGCCGGTGAAATAAATCCAAGTTCAGCGCTGTACCAGCGAATCAAGGCCTCTGCGCCAACGGGTTGGCCACTGGCTAGAACTTTGGGTTGGTAGGCGATGGTAAATTCTTGGTGTTCTAGCGCGTAGTCAATGTAACTGGCGATTTCTAGGCGGCGTTGATGGTCGGTCATCATCTCGTGGCAGAAGAAGCTATAGCGCGACTTACCTGTGCTTTTGGCTTCGTACATGGCGATGTCGGCATTGCGAATTAATTCATTGGCTGCGATATCTGCGCTGTTGGCTTCGGTAATGCCTATGCTGGCACTGACACGAATCTCCCAAGAATCGACGGCGAATTTCTGTGTGAGTGCATCAATCACTAAGTTGGCTAGCTGTGCTAGTTCTTCGCTGTTGTCATATTCTCTGACCAGTAGCAGAAATTCATCACCGCCATGGCGGCAGACTAACCCACGATGTTGGATCAGGTTTTGTAGCCGTACGGCGGCATCGCTTAGCAGTTGATCGCCAATCTCGTGCCCGAGCGAGTCGTTAACCAACTTAAACCCATCCAGATCAACAAACATGAGCGCGAGTGGTTGTTCATCGGCCGTTTTGAGTTGTTGCTGTAACTGCCGGCGAAAATTTTGGCGATTTACCAGCCCTGTGAGGTGGTCATAGTTGGCCAGATGAGACATTTCTTCGCTTTGTTGTTCCAACAGGGTGACATACTGGTTGTTGACTTCGTGCTCTTGGCGAATGACTGCCAGCATATCGTTGAGGTCACGCGTTAATGAAGCCACTTCAAATTGCCCGCTAACGGGTATTTGAATGTCGTAGTCCTTCGTTTTTTGAACGGTTTTAGCCATGTTGGAGAGGCGATTCAGTGGCCGTAGCCAAGTATTACCAAAGGCGTAAAACACCAGCATGATTAAGAGAATGGACGCTGTTGCTGCAGGGAGAACCTGAAGGCTGAGATTGCGAGTGCTGTTATTCAAAGGCTCCGTGAGGTCACGGATGATCACTAGGTAGCCCAGCAGTAGGCTGGGGTCACCAATGGGTTTAACGGCGATCAGATAGCCATCACGATGGAAAACCCCCGTCTTTCTGCGCGTCCAGTGGCTGAAGTTGAGGCGTTGTTGTTCGCTGAGGTTTTGCTGACGCTGGCCGTAGTAGCTTTCAAGTAATTGCCACTCAGGGTTATAGATCGCCGCCCCTTCCGTGTGAGCATAAGGGTCGAGTTTTAGCAGAAAGGTTTTGAGTTGAAAGAAGTGCTGCTGCTGTGCGATCAATGGCAGTAACTCGTTGGCCATATTATCTGACAGGGCGTTTAGATCAGCCTCGGCGTAGCGTTGGTAGAGATGGCGGTGTTCATTGATGGCGAGGAAAAACACCGCCACTGCAATGGTGATCATGGAGATCAGAGCCAGCAGCATGATGGCTGTGCGCATGCTCCTGATGCCCATAGAAGTCTCCGTGGTGGTTGTTATTCAATCATCAAAGTCTAGTTCAGCTGTGGGTGAATGAGAGCTGTCCTTCGTGACAATGCCTTAGCTGCTGCCAGTGCTGGCATATAGTAAATACTAGCGGCGCAAGTTATTGGAGAGTGTTGTGATCAGGCAGGCTGCTCAAATCGTCATTCTGGCGGGGATGCCGACAGCGCTCATGGCGCTGGAGGTGACTGATAGGTTTGAAGTTTCTGGCTTTGCTCGGGTGGTCACCGGCTATTTGGACCATGCTGAGCAATCCTATGAAGGTTATGAAGACTCTGTCGCTGCGGATCAGCAAACCCTGTTGGCGCTGCAGCCCAGTTATTCTGTATCGCCACAGCTGTCGGTGACGGGGCAGCTGTTGGCTCATAGCAGTGATCAGCGCAAGTCAGGAGTAGAGTGGGCGTATTTGGCCTATCGACCTTCTAACGCTTGGCAATTTCGGGCCGGCAAGCTGCGTACGCCATTCTTTCGCTACAGTGACGGTATTGACGTTGGTTATACCTACGCTTGGATTAGTGCTCCTTCACAGGTTTATAACAATTATTTGTTTTCAACTTTTACGGGCGGCAGCGCCAGCTATCAATACACATGGCCGCAGCTAGCACTGAGTGCTGAAGGTTACTACGGCAGTTTTGACGGCGACATTTATATTTCAGGTAGCCGGGTTGATGTGGATGCGAAAGTAAATGATTTGCGCGGCGTGGTGCTCAATTTACGCCGTCAGAATACCAGTCTGAGGGTGTCATATCACCAAGGCGATAACATCACAGATTTGCCTGAGTTGGACGCATTAAGCCAGGGCTTGGCACAAGCAGGTTTTCAGCGCAGCGCTGGTAGCCTCGACTCGCGTGGCAATATCAATGTGCTGCAAACGGCTTTGAGCTACGAAAGTCTGCGTTATTTTGCCGAGGCCGAATGGGTGCAAACCAGCACAGAGTTCGCGTTGACGCCAGAGTTAACCGGATACTACTTGATGGCAGGTATGTATGTTGGTGAGTTCAGTGTGCATGCAACCTATGCTGCCAGTGCTTACGGCAATATCGAGGCAGAGTCGGAGTTGCGTCCCTTGCTTGCTCAACCTGCTAATCCGATATATCCCTTGGCAGCGGGGTACTATCAATTGCTTGAGCGCATTCCTGATGGCAGCCTGGACAGTTACAAAATTGGTGCGCGCTGGGATTTTCGCTTGAATATGGCGCTCAAGGCAGAGCTGGCTTGGCTGCAAGAAACTTCGCCGCGCAGCGGTTTTTTCTCAACTTCTGAGCAGGGGCTTTACGATCCAGACTATGACGCAGACGAGCATTCGGCCATCTTGTATCAACTCGGCTGGGAGTGGATTTTCTGATGCGACACTTCAAGCTGATTCACAGTCTTATTGGTATCTTGCTGGGTCTTTCGCTCGGTGTTCAGGCCGAGGGGTTGGTTGTCGTGGCCAACATCAAAGAGCCTGTAAAGCTCAGTCGTGAACAGGTGCGCAATCTCTACATGGGCGCGTCGTTAGGGCAAGATTTAACGCCGTTGGCTTTACGGCCTGGGAATCATCTGCGCACCGTTTTTAATACCCGTGTAATCGGTTTGTCTGAGGCGCGCGTGCAGTCTTACTGGGCGCAAATGCGCTTTACCGGCCGTTTAAAGCCGCCGCCTGAAGTGCAGGACGCTGAGGAGTTGGTGCAGCAGCTGTTGCAAAAGCCAGGTGCGGTAGGGTATTTGCCGGTGGGGCTGGAGCTGCCGGAACCTTTGGTGGTGGTTTACGACCTCGGGCTATAGCGGGTGTTTATGCGGTTGTCGCTGGCGTGATGCTAATGCCTTGTTAGCACCAGGGTTGGCGTTGGCCGCCGTCGTAAGGTCTTGCCATTTGCTGCAGTAACAGTAAGTCGGCAAGGTTGTCATCGCCGACCCAGACATCGGCTACTAGGCGAAAGTACTTTCCGCGCTCTAGGTTGCGCAGCTGAATGCGTTGATCGGTCGCTAAGGTTTGGCGCACAAAATCACGTGCCGCGCGGGCTTTTATCTTTTCAGCTTCGCATTTTCCACGAATTTCTGGCGTATCAATGCCGCGCACGCGTACGCTGATCGCTTTGCCGATAATATCTGGCCAAGAGGCAATGTCGACGGTGATGGTATCGCCGTCATAGACGCGCACAATACGATCAACTTCAGCATCTTGGGCTAAAGAAAATTGACTAAGAAATATTAGATTTAAAATTAAGATGCGCAGCAAAAACAAAATACTGGCTAGCAAGAAGTTTGAGTGGTGCCCGGAGGCGGAATCGAACCACCGACACGAGGATTTTCAATCCTCTGCTCTACCAACTGAGCTATCCGGGCAATCTGATGGGCAACTGGCGTTGCTCATCAAGTGGCGCGTATTAAAACCTGAGAGCGCCACTGTGTCAACAAAATATCTGAATTAATTTTCTTTATTTTCAGGAACATAGCCTTCAGCTTGATCAACGTCCTCGTTAGCGAAGAATTTGCGCCGCTGTTCGGTCAAATATTTACGTGCCTCTGGGTCCATCATATTGAGGTGCTTTTCATTGATTAAGCGCGTCTGGTGGGCGGTCCATTCATCCCAGGCCTGTTGTGACACCTGCTGGTAAATATCTTCTCCGGCTGGGCCGGGAATGGGGGGCTGCGCCAGCCCCGGCAGTTCCTGTTGATATTTTTTGCAGAAAACTGTGCGACTCATAGCTGGCTCCTCAATAGTTTTTTGACTGGGGCCGCTAGCCCCAGCTCGGATGGCTTGGTGGGATTGTACCAATGCCCTTGACCTTGCTGCACTGTCTGTGCGCCGCCATTAAAGCGCACATGCAGCGGCTGTATATGTAAATGATAGTGGCTAAAGGTATGGCGAAAGGTCGGCAGCCAGTTCATTTCCCTAGGTTCTAAGCCTAAGTTCTGGCGTAGCCATGCCAACGCTTCTTGTTCATCGGCCACTTCTGGAAAGCTCCACAGTCCGCCCCATAAACCCTGTTGAGGGCGCTGATACAGCCAGCGCTCGCCGGCCGAATTTTCGATCATCAGCATGATGGTGTGTTTTTCCGGTTTCTCTTTTTTAGGTTTTGGGTTGGGGAACTGAGTAGGGTTGCCACTGGCATAGCCTGCACACTGGGGCTGCAGCGGACAGATGCCACAGGCGGGTTTACTGCGCGTACACAGTGTCGCACCTAGGTCCATCATCCCTTGTGTGTACTCGCGAAAGCTGTGCTCGGGAGCGAGTGACTCGGCCAGCTGCCACAGCTGTTTGTTGATGGCGGTTTGCCCGGGCCAGCCTTCTATGGCGTAAAAACGGGTTAAAACACGTTTGACGTTGCCATCCATAATCGCGGCACGCATGCCCATACTGATGGAGGCAATGGCAGCAGCCGTGGAGCGACCAATGCCCGGTAGCTGCTCCAGCGCATCTAAGTCTTCGGGAAAGTGGCCGTCGTATTGGTTAACTACCGCCTTTGCGCAGGCATGCAGGTTGCGACCGCGAGCGTAATAGCCCAGCCCAGTCCACAGGTGTAACACCTCATCCTGCTCTGCTTTGGCCAGAGCAAACACATCCGGAAAGCGCTGCATAAAGCGCTCGTAGTAGGCAATGACGGTGCTGACTTGAGTTTGTTGCAGCATGATTTCTGACACCCAGACCCGATAAGGCGTGATGTCTTGCTGCCAGGGCAAGTGCTTGCGCCCATGCTGGTGATACCAGCCGAGCACTGTATCGCTAAAAGAAAAAGTCACGTTGCTATGGTGCTTCAGAGGTGATGAATCTGGCGCGCAGTATAAGCACAGCCGCGCCTAGAAAAAACGCTATAAATCGCAAGGGCACCTCTGAATAATTCTGCACAGCTCTGTGCGAGTGCAGCTGGCTTTCAGAGCATGGCAGCAAATGGCCAGCCCTTCTGGCTTTTTGATTTGAAATCCTCTGGTGACCCAGAGCGGGCCTTAGATATGGTAAGCGCTGCTGCGGTGCTCGCGAGTTTCCTGCATAAACTGATGCAGCTGACCGAGTGACAACGGCCGGCTGAACAAATAGCCCTGGCCCTCGTCGCAGTTGTTGCTGCGCAGAAAATCCAGTTGCGCCTGGGTTTCAACTCCCTCCGCGACCACGTCCAGACTGAGTTTGTGCGCCATAGCAATCACGGCTGCGGTAATGGCCATGTCGTTGGGGTCGTCGGGAATGTCCATGACAAATGAGCGGTCGACCTTCAATACGTCAATGGGGAAGCGTTTGATGTAGGCCAGCGATGAATAGCCGGTACCAAAATCATCAATGGCAATGGATACGCCGGTTTTTTTGATTTCCTGCATGGTGCCAATGGCGGCTTCGACGTCGTCCATCAAGGTGCTTTCGGTGATTTCTAGCTCCAAGCATGCCGGCGGTATCTGGGTGGCTTGCAGTACATTGCCAATGTGCTCAACCAGTTTGGGGTCGGCAAACTGCTTGGCTGATAGGTTCACCGCCACTTTGGCGGTGGCTGGCAATATGTTGTCACGAATCAGTGAGCTTACCTGACGGCAGCTTTGCTCTAATACCCAGGCGCCGATTTCAAGAATTTGCCCGGTTTCTTCTGCCACCGGGATAAAGCGTCCAGGCGTGATGATGCCTTTTTCCGGATGGTCCCAGCGAATCAGGGTCTCTACGCCAGTCACGGAGTAATCGAGCATGCTGACTTTGGGCTGGAACAGCAGTGTAAACTGCTGGCGTTCGATGGCTTCTTTGATTTCTTTCTCTAGCGCCAGATGCTCCAAGATATTGTGATTCATATCCTCAGAGAAAAACTGGAAGTTATTGCGCCCCATTTCTTTGGCGCGATACATGGCCAAATCGGCGTTTTTCATCAGTGTATTAGCATCGGTTGAGTCTTCTGGCGTCATGGTGATGCCAATGCTGACCGTGGTGATGATGTCCTGACCTTTGATTCGAATCGGGCGAGCCAGTGCTTGCAGCAGTTTTTCCGCGACCACCAAAACGTCTGACGTATGGTGAATGTCGGTGAGCAAAATGGTGAACTCATCACCGCCGATGCGCGAGACGGTGTCGTTTTCACGCACGGTGGCTGTCAGCCGACTGGCGACCTCTTTGAGCAAAATATCGCCGGCATCGTGGCCTAAGGTATCGTTGATGCGTTTGAACTGATCCATATCGAGAAACATCAGCGCCATAGAGTTGCCCGAGCGCAGCACACTTTTAACCGATTTCTCCAACCGATTTTTAAACAAGCGACGGTTAGCCAGGCCGGTCAGAGGGTCGTAAAAGGCCAGATTTTCCATTTGAATCTGAGCGGCTTTAAGCTCGGAAATGTCTGAAATGGCGCCTAAGAAGCCCAACAGCTCACCTGAGCTGTTGTGCAATGGGCTGGCTAGCAGGTGAATCCAAGTGTGGCTGCCGTCGCGGCGACTTAAGCGCAGCTCTTGGGCGATGCTTTCTTGCTCGCAAATCAGTCGGTTCCAGCGTTGCTTTAGCAGCGGCAAGTCTTTGGGATGAATGCGCTCAAACCAGTTTTGTAGGCTGAGGTCCTGCTCTGACACCATGTGAATATCGCACCAGCGCTGGTTTACATAGGTGAGCTGCTGGTTTGGGTCAATCTGGAAAATGCCCACCGGAGACAGAGCCGTAAGTTTACGGAAGCGCTCTTCACTGGTTTTTAGCGACTGGTTTTCGGCCTCAATGGTGCGCAGCAGGCCATTGAATAAATCGACCAAGTCACCCAGTTCATCGGCATTGGTCTTTTGTGCACGAATGGAATAATCCTTGCGGCTGACGATATTGCTGAGCGTATTGCTCAGCTCGCGCATCGGCCTGAGCACCACTTCTTGCAGGCGGTTGGCCAGTAACATGGCGAGCACCACAGTAATGGCCAAAATAATGATAGAAAACGTCACAAACTGGTTGAATCGTGCCAGTAATGCACCGCGGCTACTTTCTAGATACAAAGTGCCAATGGGCTCTTCATCCAGGCGAATGGGGAACAGCTGCGAGAAAAACTGATCGCGATTGACTTGCAACGCTTGCAAGCTCATGGGGCAGTTCAGGCCCTTCTGATTCTCGTAATGCGCCAGTAAGCGCTGGTCACTATCAAAAATACAGCCGCGGACAACGTTGGGGTCTGCTTTGAGGGTGTTGAGGTTGTTTTGCAGCACCTGGATATCGGCAAAGGTCAGCGCTGCGGTGGCACGATTCGCAATGACTTCGCCTAAAATCGTGAGCTTGTTTTGATTGTCCTGACGAGTGAGGTAATACTCCAGTGACATAAACGCGAGGTTAGACAGTAGCAATGTCAGGCCTGTTGTCACCAATGAAATAAAAATCAGTTTGCGGCGCAGCGATTGATGGCGGAACGGGTGCATCAATGCTCCTTATGCCGCATTGGCGGCGCCAGTTCCAACAAAATGGAACGTAACAGTAGTCTAGGCTGTTGAGCTTGGTAGAAACTGAAAGCCAGATTTAGCGGTTGTTGTGTCCACAACAGCGCTAGGCTAGTGTTTTGCTCTGCGCTAGTTAATTGGTCGGGAACGACCAATTCGACCAAGCACAATTGTGGCCGCTTCAGGTAGGTACGTGAATTCTCGTGGCTAACATACACCATGTGACTGTTATGCTCGTTTTGGCCTAATCATAAGCTTAGTCGCAGTATGCCCTTATTGGCTGGCAGCGAATAGCCTCACTTAAGCCATAGACTGGGCTATGCATAATCGAATACCGCGGGAAGTCGACTTTGTGGCCAATGAGCGAAGTCAGCTGCTGTCTGGCGGCACTTATAGCGAGTGCTGCATTATCAAGTGACGTAGATACCGCGGTAAGCCTAGTTTTAATGTTCTCTTTAAGCCCATAGATAACCTCGCCTTGTGCCAGCCCAGTGATGGTCAGAGTAAAGTGATCCATTAAGAATAGCAGCTGAGTTTGGCGCGGCAGTGAAAACAAAAAAGCCGGCACAAAGGCCGGCAATGAGGAAGAGACTAGGAAATAGAGATCAGCGCTGGGCTTGCTGTGCAGAGGGAGCCTGTTGCTCCATTTGTGCCAATAACTCGTCCATGGACATGGACTGCAGTTGTTCAGAGAGCTGGCTGCGGTAGGTCTTCACCATGCTTAGGCCAGCCACTACGGCATCATAGACTCGCCATTGATTGTCACGAGTTTGGTACAAACGAAAATCCAGCGGAATATTCTGGCCGTTGCTCTGCACCAGCTGCCCTTTGACTAAGGCACGATCACCGCGCTGATTAAAGCGGGTCTGAGCCAGGGTAATCTGCTCACCGCTAAAGGATTTAAAGGCGCCGGCATAGGTACGAATTTGCAGGTCGCGGAACAGTTCAATAAAGCGTTCACGCTGTTGGTTATCGGCGCGGCGCCAATGCTTACCTAAAGCGCCCATGGCGATGCGTTGTTGGTCGATAGCGGGAGTGATGTAGGTCATCACCAGATGGCGCACTTGCTCTTCGGTGCGATCTTCCACCGGCAAGCGCTTCAGCTCGTCAATGATGCCTTGAGTGGCAGATTGCACGACTTGCTCGGGCGGCTGTTGCGCGCTGGCAAAGTTGGCCGCCAGCAGCATGGCGGTCACCACGATAAACGAAGCCGCTGATTGCATGGCAATACGCATAATCTGACCTCTGGTTGAATGAATATGTGGGGCAGTATGGACGCCTATAGGTCATCAGAGTAGTCAGATTTACGCAAATTACCTGTTCTTTAAGTGGAACAGTTCAGCTTTTGTTTAGACTATTGTATTGATAGCTATCGTCAATTAGTGCAATACCACGTCGCTTTAATGGCTCGCTCAACTCTGCCGGAACCTCGGTAAACAACAGGCTGAGTTGCTCTTCATCGGCCCACTTCACGACGTGATGTAGCAGTTGATGCATGACACCGCGGCGCTGCGTTACGGTGCGCACGGCGGCTTGGCTCAGCGTGACTTGTCCCTCGCTTTGCTGCGCTAACAGGCAGCCAACAATGCGGTCGTTAAAACGGCCGGCAATGAGCCATTGATGCGGTTGTTGCAGCCACTGATGCAGCTCTTCTGTGCTGAGTTTAAGGCCTTGCGGCTGGGTATCTTGGTGAATCTTGCCCAAGTCTATCCAGTCTTGCTCAGTGGGCTGGGTGATGTGCTCTAAACGTACTGGCACGAAGGTCTCCTGTGTTTTTGACGATGGATATGGCTGCTCGTCTACTTTCTTTGGCGCGTTGCTTTATAATGCCTTTCCTACTTTTTTGCGAGAGATCGGAGCAGTTTCATGGCACGCAGCGCAACGGTTGAGCGCAACACGCTCGAAACCCAGATTCGCGTCAGCATTAATCTGGACGGTACCGGCAAGGCTCAGTTCAATACGGGGGTGCCTTTTCTGGAGCATATGCTCGATCAGATTGCCCGCCATGGCCTGATTGATCTCGATATTCATTGCGATGGTGATACCCACATTGATGACCATCATACGGTGGAAGACATTGGCATTACCTTAGGCCAGGCCTTTGCCCAGGCTATTGGCGATAAAAAAGGTATTGTGCGCTATGGCCATTCCTACGTGCCATTAGATGAGGCGCTGTCACGGGTGGTGATCGACTTCTCTGGCCGCCCGGGCCTAGATATGAAAGTGGAGTTCACTCGCGGCAATATTGGCCGCTTCGACACCCAGTTGTTCTGGGAGTTTTTCCAAGGCTTTGTGAATCACGCCAATGTCACTTTGCACATTGATAACCTCAAGGGCTTTAACGCCCACCATCAGGCGGAAACCATTTTCAAAGCCTTTGGCCGTGCTCTGCGCATGGCCGTTGAGCTGGATCCGCGCATGGCGGGGGTGACTCCCTCTACCAAAGGCTCATTGTAAGGAAGCACCATGGCAGTAATGAGCAAGCGATGCGCCGTAATTGATTATGGCATGGGCAATTTGCACTCCGCCCACGGAGCACTGCAGCATGTTGCTCCCGATACCGAGGTGTTAGTCACCCGTGATCCAGAGCAAATATTAAGCGCTGATCACGTGGTGCTGCCTGGCGTGGGGGCCATTCGCGATTGCATGGCAGAGATGCGGGCGCAGGGCATCGATCAAGTCGTTGAAGAGGTGCGTCGCAGCAAACCCTTGCTGGGTATCTGTGTTGGCTTGCAATCCATGTTACAGCACAGCGCGGAAAATGGCGGTGTTGAGGGCATGGGGCTATTTGCCGGTGAGGTAAAGTTTTTTGCCGAACAGCCAGAGGTGCAGCAACAGCAGCTAAAAGTGCCGCACATGGGTTGGAATCAGGTGCAGCAAGAAGCGCACCCTTTATGGCACGGCATTGCCGATAACAGCCGCTTCTATTTTGTTCACTCCTACTATGTTGAGGCCGGCGACCCCCAGCAGGTGATGGGACGTTGCCACTATGGCGTCAGCTTCGATGCGGCGCTGGCTCAGGACAATGTGTTTGCGGTGCAGTTCCACCCAGAAAAAAGCCACAACGCCGGCCTGGCGTTGCTGAAAAATTTCCTCGCCTGGGATGGTCAGGCGTAAAGCCGCCATCAGGCTCTGTAGAGAGGTAAGCGTTATGTTGGTGATTCCCGCCATTGATTTGAAAGATGGCCAGTGTGTGCGCCTGCGCCAAGGGCGTATGGAAGATTCGACCGTGTTTGGTGATCAACCCGTTGATATGGCTAAGCGTTGGGTTGATGCCGGCTGTCGCCGTCTGCATTTGGTCGATTTAAACGGCGCGTTTGCTGGCGAGCCGGTGAATGGCGATGCGGTCACTGCCATTGCCAAGGCCTACCCTGAGTTACCGATTCAAATTGGCGGTGGCATTCGCTCGCTGGAGACCATTGAACACTACATTAAAGCCGGCGTTAGTCAGGTCATTATTGGCACCAAGGCGGTGAAAGAACCGCAGTTTGTCGCTGAGGCCTGCCGCGCTTTCCCGGGTGCGATTATTGTTGGCCTGGATGCCAAAGATGGCTTCGTCGCTACCGATGGTTGGGCCGAAGTGTCTGAGGTAAAAGCGGTTGAGCTGGCTAAGCAGTTTAAAGACGACGGCGTGATGTCGATTGTTTACACCGACATTGCCCGTGACGGCATGATGCAGGGCGTCAACATTGAAGCCACGGTACAGTTGGCTGAAGAAGGCGGTATTCCTGTGATCGCTTCGGGTGGCGTGACCAATATGGATGACATTCGCCAGTTAGCCGCGGTGGCGGGTCGTGGTGTTATGGGCGCCATTACCGGCCGCGCCATTTATGAAGGCACCTTGGATGTCGCAGAAGCGCAGCAAGTGGCCGACGAGCTGTGTGGAGCAGCGGTCTGATGGCGCTGGCAAAACGCATTATTCCTTGCCTCGACGTGGATCAAGGACGGGTGGTGAAAGGCGTCAACTTTGTCGGCATTCGCGATGCCGGCGACCCGGTTGAAATAGCCAGGCGCTATAACGATCAGGGTGCGGATGAAATCACCTTTCTCGATATCACCGCCAGCCATGAAGGTCGGGAAACCACAGTACACATGGTGGAAGCCATTGCCGAGCAGGTGTTTATACCTCTGACTGTTGGTGGCGGCATTCGTGAGCTGGCCGATATTCGCCGTATGCTCAACGCCGGTGCCGATAAAGTGTCGATCAACTCAGCGGCGGTGCATAACCCTGAGCTGGTGCAGCAAGCGTCGGATAAGTTCGGTGCGCAGTGCATTGTGGTGGCCATCGATGCCAAGCAAGTCGGCGAGCACAAATGGGAGATTTTCACCCACGGTGGGCGCAAGCCGACGGGGATTGATGCCGTTGAGTGGGCGCAAAAGATGGCGCAGTTGGGGGCGGGTGAAATTCTGCTCACCAGCATGGATCGCGACGGTGTGAAAACTGGCTTTGATCTGGGTGTGACCCGGGCCATCAGTGATGCCGTCAGTATTCCGGTAATTGCGTCTGGCGGTGTGGGCAACCTGGATCATTTGGTCGAAGGGGTACAGCAGGGCGGCGCCGATGCGGTGTTGGCGGCGAGTATCTTTCACTTTGGTGAATACACCGTGATGCAGGCCAAAGAGCACATGGCCGCAGCGGGCATTGAAATGCGCCTCGACTAAATCTGGCAGACACAAAAAAAGCAGGCTGAGCCTGCTTTTTTTGTGTCCATCCATCAATCAGTAGAGTACGCGGGCACGAATAGTGCCTTCTACTTGCTTGATTTTCTCCAGCGCCAGATCGCTGACATCGGCAGCGACATCAATCACCACATAGCCGACTTCTTCAACGGTTTGCAGGTACTGGCCGCAAATGTTGATGTTGTTGTCAGCGAAAATCTGGTTGATGGCGTTCATCACACCCGGCACGTTTTTGTGGATGTGCAAAATACGGTGCACGTCTGGGTTAGCAGGCAGGGCCACCTCTGGGAAGTTAACCGACGAAGTGGTCGTACCGTTATCGCTGTAGGTAGACAATTTTTCACCCACTTCACGGCCGATGTTTTCCTGAGCTTCCAGTGTTGAGCCGCCGACGTGCGGTGTCAGAATGACATTGTCGAACTCGCGCAATGGAGTGACAAACTCTTCATCATTCGAGCGTGGCTCAACCGGGAACACGTCAATGGCCGCACCGAGCAGTTTTTTGCTGCGAATGGCATCCGCTAACGCGTCGATGTCCACCACGGTGCCGCGCGAGGCATTCAGCAAGATGGCGCCTTGCTTCATCTGGGCAAATTGCTCTGGCCCCATCATCCACTTGGTGGCTGCAGTTTCTGGTACGTGCAGGGAGACAACATCAGCGATGTTCAACAGCTCTTGCAGGCTACCGACTTGCTTGGCGTTACCGATTGGCAACTTGGTGACAACATCATAGAAGTACACTTCCATACCCAAGCCTTCGGCCATCACCGACAGCTGGGTGCCGATGCTGCCGTAGCCAACAATGCCCAGCTTTTTGCCGCGAATTTCATAGGAGTCCGCGGCGGACTTCATCCAGCCGCCGCGATGGCAGCTGGCATTTTTCTCTGGAATGCCGCGCATCAGCATGATCATTTCAGCCAGGCTCAGTTCGGCAACTGAACGCGTGTTCGAGTAAGGCGCGTTGAACACAGCGATGCCGCGCTCGGTAGCGGCTTTCAAATCGACTTGGTTGGTACCGATACAGAAACATCCCACCGCAATCAGCTTTTCAGCGGCATCAAAGATGTCGGCGGTGAGCTGGGTGCGTGAGCGAATGCCAACAAAGTGGGCATCTTTGATGCGCTCTTTCAGCTCGTCGGCTGGCAGCGAGGTTTTAAGATACTCAATGTTGGTATAACCCGCAGCTTGCAGTGTGTCGAGAGCGGACTGGTGCACGCCTTCTAATAGAAGGAACTTGATCTTGCTTTTGTCCAGAGATGTCTGTGCCATGGAGGGTACCTGTATTAATGATGACGGAAACCGCGGAAGAGCCTGGGCAAGCTCGAAAAACCTCATATTGTCACAGTCGATGCACTAAGCCTTCAGTGGCTTTGCTGCACAGCGAATGATGTTTGATTGAGGCTGTGAGAGCTCCCCCTTGAATTCGGACGCATGGCTCCCGGAGTGAAAACCACTCCGAAATAAGAGGCGCGTATGCTAGCATAATTGCGTATGTCAACGTGAGGATTAGGGAAATAATCAACCTGTACCATTTTTCACGTTGCCGTGAATTTTCTTCATACGCGGAACCATCATGACCTCCCTGACCCAAGACGCCCTGATTGAGCAGCTTACGGCCATTGTCGGTGCCGACAAGGTACGTACCGACGACGACTCACTGCAGACCTTCGGTAAAGACTGGACCAAGGTGTACGAACCTAAGCCCAGTGCCATTGTGTTTCCCAAAACCACTGAGCAAGTGCGAGATATCGTGCTGCTGGCCAATCAGCATCAGCTGGCTTTAGTGCCGTCGGGTGGGCGTACGGGTTTAAGTGCAGGCGCTGTCGCTGCCAATGGTGAAGTGGTGGTGGCGTTTGATTACATGAATCAAATCAGCGACTTCAATGCCGTAGACCGCACGGTAAAATGCGGTGCTGGTGTGATCACTGAGCAGCTGCAGAGCTTTGCCGAAGAGCAGGGATTGTTTTACCCGGTGGACTTCGCGTCGGCCGGTTCCAGCCAGCTGGGCGGCAATATCAGTACCAATGCCGGCGGTATTAAGGTGATTCGTTGGGGCATGACACGAGATTGGGTGGCTGGCCTAACGGTTGTTACAGGGCAGGGAGAGATCCTGAACCTGAATAAAGACTTGCTGAAAAATAACACTGGCTATGACATGCGCCAGCTGTTCATTGGTGGCGAGGGGACGTTGGGCTTTGTTACGGAAGCGACCATGCGTCTGACGCGCCCACCCAAGAATCTAACCGTATTGGTGTTGGGCGTTCCTGAGCTGGACGACGTCATGAAGGTGCTCAACCAGTTTCAATCGCAGATGGATTTAACCGCTTTTGAGTTCTTCTCAGACAAAGCGCTGCAAAAAGTGCTGGCTCGTGGCGATGTGCCGGCACCGTTTGAATCCAGCACCGATTTTTATGCATTGATTGAGTTTGAAGCGCTCACCGAAGCCGAGCTGGATTCGGCCATGACCTTGTTTGAGCAGTGTCTGGAGCAAGGCTGGGTAGCCGATGGCGTGATCAGTCAAAGCGAAACCCAAGCGGCAAATTTGTGGCGCTTGCGTGAGGACATCTCGGAAACCATTTCAGAATGGACGCCGTACAAAAACGACATCTCGGTCGTTGTCTCTAAGGTGCCACCTTTCCTACGTGACATTGATTCCGTGGTGAGTCGCGAATACCCCGACTTTGACATCATTTGGTTCGGTCACATTGGTGACGGCAACTTGCACCTGAACATTCTCAAGCCCGACGACCTGGCGAAAGAGGAGTTCTTTGAGCGCTGCAATAAGGTGTCACAGTGGGTGTTTGAGATTGTTGCTAAGTACGATGGCTCGGTGTCGGCTGAACACGGCGTTGGGCTCACCAAAAAGCCGTATCTGGAGTACAGCCGCTCGGCCGCAGAGCTGGCCTATATGAAGGCGGTGAAAGCGGTGTTTGACCCGAACAATGTGATGAACCCGGGCAAGCTGATCGACTTGTAAACCTGCCTTTGTTGTCAGTATTAAAAAGCAGCCAATCGGCTGCTTTTTTTGTTTACTGTCTCGCTGTCAGAACAGCTGCTCGGGCACGATGCCGCTTTTCTGCTGCTCTTGCTCGCTGTTGGCGGCTGGCTTGGCCATCTCTGTCGGCACATTTTCCTGGCGGAAATACTCAAAGATGGCGCCGCTTTGCTGCGGTGGTGCCAGCAGGCCGGTTTCTGGATCGATGCGCACGCTGACAATGCCCTCGGGCTGCTGGTAGGGGCGCTCTGCGACGCCGTCTAACGCCTGTTTCATGTAGTCTACCCAAATCGGCAAGGCAGTATTGCTGCCGTAGGCCCAGCGACCAAGGGTTACTGGTTGATCAAAACCGACCCAAACCGTGGTTGCCAGACTGGGGTTAAAGCCAGCAAACCAAGCGTCTTTTTGATCATTGGTGGTGCCCGTTTTGCCGGCAAGGTCATTGCGACCCAAGGCCAGTGCCCGTTTGCCGGTACCGCGCTTCACCACATCTTGCATCATGGTCAGAATCAGAAAGTGGGTACGCTCATCAATCACGCGCGGCGCACAGCGAGGAGTCGGTGTGTTGAGGCCCAGGGAGCGCTGCATGTCTTGCTCCAGTTGCTGCAGGTCGTCTGCAACGGCTTCGCAAGCTTGGGCAGGGTGATGTTCGAACAACACTTGGCCATCATCGTCTTCAATACGATCAATGACATAGGGCTCGACGGCGTAGCCGCCGTTGGCAAAAACAGCGTAGCCGGTGGCCAGCTCCATGGGAGATAGCGCTGAGGCGCCGAGGGCCAGAGACAAATCGCGGTTTAACTTGCTTGCGGGAATGCCAAAGGGGCTAATAAAGTCGATGGCGGTTTGCGGTCCTAAGCGCTTGAGCACGCGAATGGAAACCAAGTTCTGAGATTTGTACAAAGCCTGGCGCAAGCGAGTCGGGCCATAGAATTTGCCGCTGACGTTTTGTGGCCGCCAGGTGTTCTCTAAGCTGGCATCTTCAAACACTACCGGCGCATCATTAATGATGGTGGCAGGTGTGAAGCCGTTAGCCAAAGCGGCGCTGTAAACGAACGGTTTAAACGCGGAGCCAGGCTGGCGCTCAGCCTGAATGGCCCGGTTGAAGCTGTTACTGGCCGGTGAAAAGCCACCGACTAACGCCTGCACGGCACCATCTTCTGGGGCCAGCGATACCAAGGCGCCCTCGACCTCAGGCTGCTGGGCTAAAACGGGCGCTCCATCGCGCATTTCGTACCAAACTGTCATGCCTGGTTCCAGTACTTCGCCGGCGGTTTTTAACGGGTCACCAATAATGTCGACGTTGACATGACGGCGTGCCCACTCAATGCCAGACCAAGGTAAGCGAATTTCACCTTGGCGCGTATACAGCCAGGCTTCTTTGTCGTCGACGCGGCTGACGATCGCAGCCTTGAGTACGCCTTGATCGGGCTGATCGCGTAGGTACGCCTGCCAGGCAGGCAAGGTCGCTTGCCAATCGACTTGGGCGGGACTTTGGGCGTCAGCCACAGAGGGCTGAGCGTCTGGTAACTGACTGTCGCTTTGCATCACAACTGGCAGCACTTCACCCTGGCCGCGCCAGCCATGATCGCGGTCATAATTTAGCAAGCCGCGCTGCAAAGCCTCATTAGCGGCTTGCTGACGCTTACTATCAACGCTGGTGATCACGCGATAACCCGCAGTGTAGGCCGCATTGCCATAGCGCTCTACCGCAAACTGTCGAGCCATTTCGGCGACGTACGGCGCAGACACTTCTGACTCGGGCCCATGGTAGCGTGCGGTAATCGGCGCCTTAGCTGCTTGCTCGAACTCTTGTTGGCTGATCATTTCCAGCTCGCGCATGCGCGCCAATACATAGTTACGGCGTTTGAGCGCGCGCTCTGGGTTATTAATCGGGTTGGCAGCAGAAGGAGCCTGAGGTAAACCGGCAATCATGGCTTGCTGGGCCAAATTGAGTTCACGCATGGGTTTGCCGTAGTAGACCTGAGCGGCTGCTTCTATGCCGTAGGCGCGCTTGCCGAGGTAGATTTTATTGAGGTACAGCTCGAGGATTTGCTGTTTTGTGAGCGCCTTCTCAATTTTTAAAGCCAGCAAAATCTCGGTGAACTTACGCGAGAAGGTTTTCTCGCTGCTAAGGTAATAGTTCTTGGCAACTTGCATGGTGATGGTACTGCCGCCAGATCGCTTCTGGCCGGTGCTTAAAAGCTCGAAAGCGGCGCGGGCAAGGCCTTTAAAGTCAACGCCCATGTGCTCGAAGAAGCCATCATCTTCAGATGCCAGCAACGCATTGATGAAACGGGGAGGAGTGTCTTGGAAGCGAATCGGACTTCTTCTTTTGGTACCGAATTCACTGATTAGACGACCATCTTGGGTATACACTCTCAGCGGCGTCTGCAGTTCTGTGTCTAACAGATCCTGCGTATCGGGCAAGGTGGGGGCAAAATAGAGATAAATTGCCATCATCACCAAGCCGGCGCCTGCTATGGTGGACATTGTAAGCCAAAGAATTATCCGCGCGGCGATGTGTGTGGAAGCCATATTAAAAGAACGTCTCTTGCCTCAGGAAGCCAGTGTTTATGCGGGCTAGAGCATTATAAGGGTTTTTTGTTCTTTTAATAGGAATGTGCTTATAATGACTTTGACAGATAGGATTAGAGTGAGCTTGTTCACGCAAGTTCGCGATTTAATGGGGAATTTGCCGTGCTGGCCAGCGTATTTGGAAAAAAAGGCAAGGCGCTCCTTGGTGTCGATATCAGCTCAACGTCGGTCAAGGTGTTGGAGCTAAGTCACAACAACGGGCGGTACCAGGTGGAAGCCTACGCCAGTGAGCCGCTGCCACCGAACTCGGTGGTCGAGCAGGCCATTAACAATGATGAGGCGGTAGGTGAGGCGATTCGTCGGGCTGTCGGACGGTCGCGTAGTTCTGCAAAACAAGGTGCCATTGCCGTGGCCGGTTCTGCGGTGATCACCAAAACAGTGCAAATGCCAGGTGACCTTTCAGATGATGAAATGGATTTCCAGGTGCGCGCTGAAGCCGATCAGTACATCCCATACCCATTAGAAGAAGTGGCACTCGATTGGGAAATTCAAGGCCAGACCGAAGGCACGCCCGACAACATGGTTGATGTGTTGTTGGCAGCTTGTCGCTCTGAAACGGTGGAGCGCCGTAAAGATGCCATCGAGTACGCCAATATTGAAGCCAAAGTCGTGGACATCGAAGCCTTTTGCACGGAACGCGCCTTTGGCTTGATTGAAGGGCAACTTGACGGCAGCGAGATTGAAACCGTCGCCATTGTCGATATCGGTGCCACCATGACCACTTTGAGTGTTCTGCACCAAGGACGTTCTATCTATACCCGTGAGCAACTGTTTGGTGGCAAGCAGTTGACCGAAGACGTTATGCGTCGTTACGGATTGAGTGAAGAAGAAGCCAATCGGGCTAAGTTGGAAGGCGGCCTGCCTGATGACTACGAGACCGAAGTGTTGCAGCCATTCCGTAACGCTGTTGTGCAGCAAGTTAGCCGTTCACTGCAGTTCTTTTACTCATCTAGCCAGTTTAATGATGTCGACTACATAGTTTTGGCAGGCGGTACTTCATCGCTGCCTGATTTGTCTGAGCTAGTCCAGGATGAACTTGGTATTGCCACAATGGTGGCCAATCCCTTCGTAAACATGACTCTGTCACAGAAAGTAAGCGCCAACTTGCTCAATAATGACGCGCCAGCGCTGATGATCGCTTGTGGCCTGGCGATGAGGAGCTTTAACTGATGGCGAATATTAACTTACTACCTTGGCGGGAAGAGCGGCGCAAATGGCGTAACCAAGAGTACTACAAAGCGTTGGGCTTAGTGCTGATTCTGGCATGCTTTGTGATTTATATAGTGCACGATTATTTTAGCAGCGCAGTCGATGAGCAACTCCAGCGCAATGCTTACGTTCAAGAAGAGATGAAAGTCCTAGATGCTAAAATTGAGGAAATCAAAAAGCTACGCGAAACGCGCGAACAATTGATCGAGCGTATGGAGCTTATACAGGCATTGCAAGGTAATCGCCCAGTCATTGTCCGGATGTTTGACGAACTCGCCAAATCTGTACCTGATGATCTGTTTTTTACATCTCTTTCAATCAAAGGGCAGACAGTTGTTGTAAAGGGTAAGGCGAAAGCAAATGCGCGTGTTGCGGCCTTGATGCGCAACTTTGATAGCTCGCAGTGGTTTACAGATCCTGAGTTGGTTTCGGTGCGCTCTGTTTCTGAGGACGTCAAAGAGTTCGAAGTGCGTATGCAGAGAGTCAACCCGAATCAGCCAGAGGAGGAGCTATAAATGGCAAATTCCAAAGGAGCTAGTACTGCTGCCTGGCTAGATAAGTTAAAAGAAATTGAAGTCGATGATATCAATAACATTGACTGGGAGAACATGGGGTCCTGGCCTTTGCCTGGGCGTATTGTCTTTGCTGCGTTAGTTGCAATTGCTTTGCTAATAGGGAGTTATTTCTACTTGATCAGCGATGAGATTGATCGCCTCAAGGCTGAGCAGCAGCGAGAGCTAACACTGAAGCGTGACTTTGAAAGCAAGGCATTTCGGGTTGCTAATCTAGAGCAATACAAGGATCAACTAGTCGAGATGGAGCAAAGCTTCGGCTCTTTGCTGAAACAGCTGCCACGAGATACAGAAGTCCCAGGTTTAATTGATGATATTAGCGGCTCGGCTTTGGGTGCAGGCTTAGCGCTTGAAGCAATTGACCCAAGCACGATGGTACGAACGGAGTTTTACAATGAGCTGCCCATCAATATCGAGGTGATGGGAGAGTTTCATGAGATGGGCTCCTTTGTTTCTACAGTGGCATCTTTGCCGCGCATCGTTACTTTGCATGATTTCAACATTGAGAGCCAAGAAAACTCTGAATTAAGAATGACGATTCAGGCCAAGACTTATCAATACAATCCGGAGGAAGAGTAGTGATGAGGCTTATCATGCTTTTGAGCACCTTGGCTTTTGTGAGCGGTTGCTCATCCTCTGGTGACCATGATGATCTTAAAGCGTTTGTGAATGAAACGTTGTCAAAACCCCGCGGACGTATTGAGCCGATTCCAGTTTTCAAACCATATGAGTCGTTCAATTATAGTGCAGCGGGCCTTAGATCTCCTTTTGAACTGCCTGTTATTGTTGATGAGTCAGTCAAAGTTCAAGATGAAAAATCAGACCTTAAACCTGATTTGAATCGTCCAAAAGAGCATTTGGAACAGTATGGCTTTACCGAGCTTGCAATGGTGGGCACGATCAATAGATCCGAAGGTGATTTGTGGGTCTTGGTGCGCGATGGTGACGGCGGCGTAGTGAAAGTTCGTGAAGGAAATTACCTCGGGCAGAATCACGGGCGCGTGATTTCCGTTTCTGAGTACCGAATGAATATTATTGAAATAGTACCCAACGGTATGGGTGGTTGGATTGAGCGTCCACGCACAATGGTGCTGGAAGGGTTGTCAGGAGAATAAGATGAGACTTCGTATGCTGACGATAAATTTGAACAAGTGGGCGCTGCTAATATTGTCGCTGTTGGTCAGTGCCATTTCTTCGGCTGCAGTGTTGAAAGATATAAACTTTTCATCATTGCCTGGTGATGTGACTGAAATTGAACTCACCTTTGATGGAACCCCGCCTGAGATTTCAGGCTATACCATTGAAAAACCTGCCCGCATCACGATTGATATGCCCGGTGTGGAAAACTCTTTGGCAAGTAAGCGCTATCAAATTGGTGCTGGCAATGCGCGTGAAGCCGTGGTGCTGTCCGCCAAAGACCGTACCAGAATGGTGATTAAGCTAGCTCGTTTAGTTGACTACCAGTCAAGTGTTGAAGGGGATACCGTGCTGCTACGCATCGGTCGCTCTGCTGAAGAGCAGACCTTCAAGGCTGCAAAAAGAGATGCTCCTGCAAATTTGTTAGGTAGTGCGACCAGCTCTCTGCGTGAACTGAAGATCGTAAATATAGATTTTCGTCGTGGCGAGTTAGGGGATGGTCAGGTGCAAATTTTGCTCAGCGATGCAAAAGCCGCAGCTGATGTGCGCCGTGAAGGGGGTAAGTTGGTCGCTGAGTTAGAAGGTGTGCGTCTGCCTAAGGAGCTGCGTCGGCGGCTAGATGTTTTGGACTTCGCCACACCTGTAAAATTTGTTGATGCTCGCTCTGTCGACGGCGGTACTAGAATTGTTATTGAGCCGAAAATTGATGAGTATGATTTCCTCGCTTACCAAGCTGATCGCCTTCTTTCGATCAATATTTCAGAATTACCCGAAGAAGAAGCTGCTGAACGTAAAAAAGCGTTCCCGTTTACTGGTGAGAAGCTTTCTCTGAATTTCCAAAATATTGAGGTTCGTGCAGTTCTGCAGCTGATTGCAGACTTTACTGGGCTCAACCTGGTGGCTTCGGATACCGTGCAGGGTAATATCACCTTACGCCTACAAGATGTTCCTTGGGATCAGGCGCTAGACTTGGTGTTGAAAACGAAAGGCCTTGGGCAGCGCCAGATGGGTTCTGTCTTGTTGATTGCACCGGCAGAGGAAATTGCTGCGCGTGAAAAGGTTGAGCTAGAAGCTGTACGTCAAGTAGAGGAGCTGGCTCCTCTGGTGACAGAGTATATGCAGCTGAACTACGCCAAAGCAGCCGATCTGGCGGAGCTTCTTACATCGGAAAGTGGTTTGCTATCTGAGCGTGGCACAGCAGTGGTTGATGAGCGTACGAATACTCTGTTGATGAAAGATACTGCGTCTAATTTGGAAAAAATTCGAGAGGCGCTATCACTCTTAGATGTTCCTGTGCGTCAGGTTTTGATTGAGGCACGTATTGTTGTAGCTTCAACCGATGTCGGTGAAGAAATGGGCGTGAAGTGGGGCGGCGCTGGATTTAAGGATAATGGCAGCAATTGGACGACCATAGGCGGCAGTAAGCAGACTCTATCTGAAAGTAATCAGATCTTATTCGATCGTGCCACTCAGGCGACGGCTGGTAGCAACTCTATCGATTTAAATGCAGCAGATATTGTTAATTTTGGCGTGACGGATGCCGCTGCTCCTAGTATTGCGTTGGGGTATCAAACGGCTGACTACTTGCTGGATATGGAGTTGGCGGCAATTGAGACTGACGGTAAAGGGGAGGTGATTTCACAGCCTCGGGTCATGACTGCTGATGGCAAGACTGCCATGATTGAGTCCGGTACAGAGATTCCATATCAGGAAGCAGCATCCAGTGGTGCCACCAGCGTGTCGTTTAAGTCCGCGGTGCTTAAGCTGGAAGTGACTCCGCAGATCACACCAGATGACCGCATCATTATGGATCTGGTTGTTACAAAGGACTCAGTAGGTGAGAGCACAGTGGCGGGACCATCAATTGACACCAATGCCGTTGAAACCCAAGTGCTGGTGAATAATGGTGAAACCATTGTTTTGGGTGGTATCTTTGAGTCTTCAAACCGTACAACTATTCGCAAGACACCATTCTTCGGTGATTTACCTTTGATCGGTGCCCTGTTCCGCTACAAGCAGGTAGAAGACGAAAAAACTGAGCTGCTGGTCTTTATCACCCCTAAACTGGTGAAGGATACGCTTAGCGCTCGTTAACATGACCATCCGTTCTATTTTTCTGGTCGGGCCGATGGGTGCTGGTAAAAGCACCATCGGCCGTTTGCTGTCTGCAGAGCTTGGCTTAGAGTTCTTTGATACCGACAAGGTGATTGAGGAGCGCTGTGGCGCCAATATTCCTTGGATCTTTGATGTTGAAGGGGAGGTTGGCTTTCGTGATCGTGAGCAGCAAGTTGTAGACGAGCTGACCCGTCATTCTGATATTGTGCTTGCCACTGGCGGCGGCGTGGTAATGCGGCCTGAAAATCGTCGCCACCTCAGCA
Source organism: Bacterioplanes sanyensis (assembly GCF_014652515.1). GTDB lineage: Bacteria > Pseudomonadota > Gammaproteobacteria > Pseudomonadales > Oceanobacteraceae > Bacterioplanes > Bacterioplanes sanyensis. The sequence goes on from NZ_BMYY01000002.1 coordinate 52,625, forward strand.
GTCGCGGCACGGTTGTGTACTTGCGTACCACAGTGGCTCAGCAGCTGGTGCGAACTTCTAAAGACAAAAACCGCCCCTTACTGCAGGCTGAAAATCCTGAGCAAATTCTTCGGGACCTTTTTTCTAAGCGCGACCCTCTGTATAAAGAGGTAGCCGATTTGGTGATTGAAACCGACAAGCGCAACCCACGTTGGGTCGTGCAAGAGCTTAAGAAGCGTCTCAAGGTAATCGCATGAAAACGTTAAATGTAGATTTGGGTGAGCGTAGCTACCCAATCTATATCGGCCGCCAACTGCTGGCCGAGCCGCAATTCTACCATTCCCATATTCGTGGTTCTCAAGTGCTGGTGGTGTCGAATGAAACCGTCGCACCCTTGTATCTCAATGCCGTTCGCCAGGCTTTAAGTGGATATAAGCTGGATGAGGTCATCTTGCCCGATGGCGAGCAATATAAAACACTCGATGTTTTAAATCAGGTATTTGATGGTCTGTTATCGCATCAGCACAACCGCTCAACTACATTGCTGGCTTTGGGTGGTGGTGTGGTTGGTGATATGACTGGGTTTGCTGCCGCTTGTTATCAGCGGGGTGTGGATTTTATTCAGGTCCCTACCACCTTGCTATCGCAAGTAGATTCATCCGTGGGTGGTAAAACCGCAGTCAATCACTCATTGGGTAAAAATATGATCGGCGCTTTTCACCAGCCACGCTGTGTGATTGCTGATACCGATACCTTAGAAACACTGCCAGAGCGTGAACTTTCTGCGGGGTTGGCGGAGGTAATTAAGTACGGCCTGATTTGTGATCAGCCTTTCTTTGATTGGCTGGAGACCAACATTGAGTCGCTGATGGCTCGCGATCCTGAAGCTTTGGCGTACGCCATCGAGCAGTCGTGCCATGATAAAGCACATATTGTTGCGCAGGATGAAAAAGAGTCAGGTATTCGAGCCATTCTGAATCTCGGCCACACCTTTGGTCACGCCATTGAGACTCATCAGGGCTACGGCGAATGGTTGCATGGTGAAGCGGTGGCCACAGGCATGTTGATGGCGGCTGATCTAAGTCGTCGATTGGGGTGGATTTCGGCGCTAGACGTGGAGCGTTTGCAGCGATTGTTGTCTAAAGCCCGTTTGCCGATTGTCGGCCCAGCGCAGATGTCCGACCATGACTATGTGTCGCGCATGCAAGTTGATAAGAAGGTGCTGGATGGGCGCCTGCGTTTGGTGTTATTGAAATCTATCGGTCAGGCACTAGTGACCGGCGAGGTGCCAGAGGCCGCATTGTTAGAAACTCTGGCAGACTATCGCGACTGCTAGTTCAGCGTAACAGAGGAGGTGGTGATGTACGACTTGGATACGCCAACAGCCCCAGCGGCTGAAAAGCCTGCGGCTCCATCTGGGTTACTTCCTCTGCAAAGCCAACGCAGTCATCTAGAGCTGTTATCTCACTTATCCGCCTACAGCGAGTTGTTGGTACTGGTATGTGGCGATGCCGGAGCCGGTAAGACGACGCTCGCTCGTATGCTGCAGCATCAGCGCTTAGGTTTAGAAGAAACGCTCCTGCTCATCGCGAATCCCGGCATGGGCTGGGAGCAGTTGCTCGGTCAAATTGTATCGGCATTAGAGTACACCGGCTTATCGCAACAGCGTGCGGAGGCATTAGATGAACTCAAGGCCCTGCTGTTAGAACGTTATAAGGAAGGCGGCGGCTTAGTGGTTATGCTGGACGACGCCGATGCGTTATCAGCGGAAACACTCAACGACATCAGCTATTTGGCGTTGCTGGCACCTCAACAACTATCGTTTGTATTGTTGGGGCGCGATGGCTTTGAACGCCAGTTGCGTTCCGGACCAACCTCCGCGCCTACGCATGTGGTTCAACTGGAACCGTTGCCAGAGGTCGACGCCATCGCGCTGTTGCAGCATAAATTTGCCGGTCTGACCGATTGCCAAGCCAAGGCGGTTTACAACTCCTCGACGGGCTTTCCGGCGGATTTGCTGGCACGAGTACCTGACCAGTCGCCCTCTCAAGCGGCTGAGCTGCGAGCTGATGATGCTAAACCGTCTGCCTCTGTTAGGGCTCGATTTCCGCTATGGCATATCGTTGCTGTTGCATTGGTGGGCACTGCCACAGTGATGTCTTTTCTTTATCAAAGTAAGCCCGAGGCGACAGCTAAGCCAACGGCTGAGCAAATTCTGCAAGACCTTGAGTTGTCGAACTTGAACGGGATTTCAACAGAGCCTAATGCCGTCGATTTCAACTATCCGGCCAGCGAACAGGGCAATGCTCCTATTGATTCGGCTGAAATGTCAGTGGTCGATGCAGAGGTGCCACCCGTTGCAACCACAGAGCCTGCTCCGACGGCCAAATCACAGTCGACAACCATAGCGGCTGATCCAAACAAAGCACCATCGGTCGAGCCAAGTCTTCCGCAGCGTGAAGCCGCTGCCGCGAAGGTCGCTGCGCCGCAATCGACGCTGGAGCCTGAAACCCGTCAAGCAGAGGCGGCTGCTAGTGATTCACAAAACAGTGATGCGAGGCAGCTACTGACGGCGCAAGGATTTGTTATTCAGGTGTTGGGTGTTAAAAACCGTAGCGCCGCTGAAGCCTTCATTGCTCGCTGGCAAGAGCGGGTGCCACAGCGCTTGTATCTCTATCAAAGTACCTATCAAGGTGAGCCATGGTATGTGGTTGTGGTAGGTATTTTTGCGGATAACTCCGCAGCCCGAAAAGCTTCCGAAGCCTTTCCTTCAGGCTTTGTGGCCGGTTCGCCCTGGGTTCGAAATCTCAACCAGGTTCGGCCTTCCATTAAGTAGAAATAACAAAAAAAGCCCTCTTTTTGCCATTTTTTCGTAAGTAACCTCTTTGTTGCGGAGTGTTTGCGTGTGTAGAATGGTCGTCCTTTTTGTCTTGAGGTTGGTTGATTTTTAACCATCCTGGCTTTTTAAGCCCCTGATATTTAATCGTTTTTACTGATGAGGGCTGTTCTATGCGGACTGGTCTGTACACCCCAGGCGAATTCAAGGACAACTGCGGCTTTGGTTTGTTGGCGCACCTTAAAGGTCAACCTAGCCATGGCTTACTAAAGACAGCAATTGAGTCTTTGACCTGCATGACGCACCGCGGCGGTATCGCAGCTGACGGTAAAACCGGCGACGGTTGTGGCTTATTGATTCAGAAACCGGACTCCTTCCTGCGAGCCGTTGCGACAGAAGCCGGCATGACGCTCCCCCAGCAATATGCCGTGGGCATGCTGTTTATGGATTTGGACGAGCAAGTTTATGCCGAGCAAAAGCAAGCGGTAGAACGGGCTTTGAAGGATCAGCAGTTGTCGGTTCTTGGTTGGCGCACGGTGCCCACCAATAACGATTATCTTGGCCCGATGGCGATCGATTGCCTGCCACGTTTTGAGCAGGTGTTTGTTACGCCCCAGGGGGAACTAGACGACCAGTCTCTGAACGTAAAATTATTCTACGCTCGGCGCTATGCTGAAAAAGCATTAGTTCAGCATCCTGATTTCTACATTGCTAGCTTGTCGACCTCGGTATTGTCATACAAAGGTCTGATGATGCCGGTGGACCTGCCTAACTTTTACCCAGATTTAGGTGACGAGCGCCTGGAAACGGCAATCTGTGTTTTTCACCAGCGCTTCTCAACCAACACCATGCCCAAGTGGCCACTGGCTCAGCCGTTCCGTATGTTGGCTCATAATGGTGAGATCAACACCATTCAGGGTAACCGCAACTGGGCCAATGCTCGTGCCGGGCAGTTCAGCAGTCCATTGCTGCCGGATTTGTCGGATTTGACGCCGATCGTGAACACCACCGGCTCCGACTCCTCCTCGATGGACAACATGTTGGAGTTGCTGACCACTGGCGGCATGAACATGTTCCGCGCCATTCGCATGATGATTCCACCCGCGTGGCAGAACGTGGAGACCATGGATTCACACTTGCGTGCTTTTTATGAGTACAACTCCATGCATATGGAGCCCTGGGATGGTCCAGCAGGCTTGGTGATTACCGATGGCCGTTACGCCGTATGTGGGCTTGATCGCAATGGTTTGCGGCCGTCGCGCTGGGTGATTACGAAGGATGATTTGATCACCGTGGCCTCTGAGGTCGGTGTGCATGCTTATCAGCCAGAAGATGTGGTCGCGAAGGGTCGAGTTGGGCCGGGTCAGATTCTGGCTATCGACACCCAAGAGGGCAAGCTGCTGCACACCGAAGACATCGATGATCAGCTGAAAAGAGCACACCCTTATAAAAAGTGGCTGAAAGAACACGCCACGCGCATTGAAAGTAGCTTGTATTTGCGCCACGCCGGACTCGATGATATGTCCGGTGATGAGCTAAATAGCCATCAGAAGCTGCACTTAGTGACCAATGAAGAGCGCTCGCAAGTGTTGCGGCCGATGGCGGAAAGCGGCCAAGAAGCGACAGGATCCATGGGCGATGACACGCCGATGGCGGTGCTGTCTCAGCGCGTGCGTCATGTGGCGGATTACTTCCGCCAGCAGTTTGCTCAGGTCACCAACCCACCGATTGACCCGCTGCGCGAATCCATTGTGATGTCGCTGGAAACCTGCATTGGTGCCGAGAAGAACGTCTTCGAAGAGTCGGCCGATCATGCCAATCGCATCATTCTGACCTCGCCAGTGCTGTCGCCTTTGAAGTTTGTTGGCTTGAAAAAAGCCAACAGCGAGCATTTCAGCCACATCACTTTGTCCCTCGGCTTTGACGCCGATACCTCATTGCGCCAGGCGGTTGAAAACCTGACGGCTCAAGCAGAGCAAGCTGTACGAGATGGTCGCGTCATTCTGATTCTGAGCGACTATGAAATTCAGCCGCAGCAACTGGTGATTCCTGCCGCCATGGCGACGGGAGCCGTGCATCATTGTCTGGCAAGCAAAGGTCTGCGTACCCGCAGCAACATCGTGGTGGAAACCGGCTCGGCGCGTGATCCGCACCACTTTGCGGTCTTGCTAGGCTTTGGCGCCACCGCCGTTTACCCCTGGCTGGCTTATGACATTCTTACTGACTTGCACGATAAAGGTGAGCTGTTAGGTGACCCGCTGAAGTCGCACCAGAACTTCCGCAAGGCGATTCGCAAGGGTTTGATGAAGGTGATGTCGAAAATGGGCATTTCCACCATCGCCTCTTACCGTGGTGCACAATTGTTTGAAGCCATCGGTTTGGCGGAGGACGTCGTTGACCTGTGCTTCCGCGGGGTCACCAGTCGCCTGCAAGGTGCCGGCTTTGATGACTTTGAGCAGGACCTGAAGCTGATTCACAAGCACGCTTGGAAAACGCGGAAAGCGTTGGATCAAGGCGGCTTGCTTAAATACGTGCATGGCGGTGAATACCATGCTTACAACCCAGATGTTGTGAAAAATATCCAAGAGGCGGTGCAAACCAATAGCCAAGCGGCTTACGACCGCTTTGCTGAGCTGGTGAATGAGCGGCCAGTCGCGACCATTCGTGATTTGCTGTCGTTGCGCCAAGATGTGGCGGCGATTGATCTGGCTGAAGTTGAGCCGGTGGAGGCGATTTACCCACGCTTTGATACCGCGGCCATGTCGCTGGGGGCGTTATCGCCGGAAGCGCACGAGGCGTTGGCCGAAGCCATGAATGAGCTGGGCGGTCGCTCCAACTCGGGTGAGGGCGGTGAGGACCCTGCACGCTACGGCACTGCTAAAAACTCTAAGATCAAGCAAATTGCCTCGGGTCGCTTTGGGGTCACGCCTGAGTACTTGTCCAGCGCGGAAGTGCTGCAAATCAAGGTGGCCCAAGGCGCTAAGCCGGGCGAAGGCGGCCAACTACCCGGTGGCAAGGTTAACGACTTGATTGCAACTTTGCGCTATTCGGTGCCCGGTGTGACCTTGATTTCACCACCGCCGCACCATGACATCTATTCCATCGAAGATTTAGCGCAGCTGATTTACGACCTCAAGCAGGTCAATCCTGAGGCGCTGGTATCGGTCAAGCTGGTTTCCGAGCCAGGTGTTGGCACCATTGCCGCGGGTGTTGCCAAAGCGTATGCCGATTTGATTACCATTTCTGGCTACGACGGTGGTACCGCAGCGTCACCGCTCACGTCCATCAAGTATGCTGGCTCGCCTTGGGAATTGGGCTTGTCAGAAGCCCACCAAGCACTGCGTGCCAATGATTTGCGTGGCAATGTGCGAGTACAAACGGATGGCGGGCTGAAAACCGGCTTGGATGTGATCAAAGCGGCCATTTTAGGCGCAGAAAGCTTTGGCTTCGGCACCATGCCGATGGTCGCTGTTGGTTGTAAGTATTTGCGCATCTGTCACCTGAATAACTGTGCGACCGGGGTGGCGACGCAAAACGACGGCCTGCGTGAGCAGCACTACATTGGCACAGCGGACATGGTGAAAAACTACTTCCGCTTTGTGGCGGAAGAAGTGCGTGGCTGGCTAGCCAAGCTGGGTGTGCGCAGCCTGCAGGATCTGGTTGGGCGAACGGATCTACTGGCGGTATTAGATGGCAACACAGACAAGCAGCGTCATTTAGATCTGACACCGATTATCCACAACGATCAGATTCCGGCCGATAAACCGCATACCGTTCAAGTCGAGCGCAATCGCCCGTACGACGAAGGCTTGCTGGCTGAGCGCATGGTGGCAGACGCTTTGCCACTGATTGAAAGCAAGCAGGGCGGTGAGCTGAGTTACACCGTCACCAACTGCGATCGCTCTATCGGTGCACGTTTGTCGGGTGAAATCGCCAAGCGTCACGGTAACCAGGGCATGGCCAAGTACCCCATTCGTATTCACCTCAATGGTGTCGCTGGGCAGTCATTTGGTGTATGGAATGCCGGCGGCCTTGAAATGGTACTGGATGGCGACGCCAATGATTACGTGGGCAAAGGCATGACCGGCGGCAAGCTGATCATTCGCCCGCCGCAAGGCTCTGAGTTCCGCAGTGAGCAAGCCGCCATCATTGGTAACACCTGTTTGTACGGTGCGACGGGCGGTAAGTTGCTGGCAGCGGGGCGCGCGGGTGAGCGCTTTGCCGTGCGCAACTCAGGTGCACATGCCGTGGTGGAAGGCGCGGGTGATCACTGCTGTGAATACATGACCGGCGGCATGGTGTGTGTCTTGGGTGAAACCGGCTACAACTTCGGCGCAGGCATGACTGGCGGTTTTGCCTACGTGCTCGACCGTGACAACAGCTTTGTTGATAAATACAACCACGAGCTGGTGGAAATCACCCGCATCGTGAATGAAGAAACTGAGGGGCATCGCAGCCACTTGCGCAGCGTCATTCGTGAGCACTATGCCGAAACGGGCAGTGACTGGGCGCGTGAGATTCTCGATGACTACGACAGCTTTATCTACAAGTTCTGGCTGGTGAAGCCGAAAGCTGCCGATTTACAACAATTGCTGAATGCCACCCGTGCTCGTCCTGAGTAACGGTCGTCGTGGGTGAGAGAGAGAGGCTTGATATGAAAAGTACCAATCAGCGACTGAACAACCACTTCCAGTTTGTCGATGTGGGCCGCCGTGATCCGAATAAAAAGTCCATCGCGACGCGCAAGAAGCAATTTGTTGAAATTTACCAGCCGTTCCAGAGCAAACAGGTAGCCGAGCAATCGCATCGCTGTCTGGATTGTGGCAACCCTTACTGTGAATGGAAGTGCCCAGTGCACAACTACATTCCCAACTGGCTTAAGCTGGCCAGTGAGGGCAACATTTTGGAGGCGGTTGAACTCAGCCACCAGACCAATACCCTGCCTGAGGTCTGTGGCCGTGTGTGCCCGCAAGACCGCTTGTGCGAAGGCGCCTGTACCCTTAACGATGGTTTCGGTGCCGTGACCATCGGCAATGTCGAAAAGTACATTACCGATACCGCCTTCGCCATGGGCTGGCGACCGGATATGAGCAACGTGGTGCCTACCGGCAAGCGTGTGGCCATCATTGGCGCAGGCCCAGCCGGCCTAGGGTGTGCTGACATTCTGGCACGCAATGGTGTGACGCCTGTGGTGTTTGATAAGTACCCAGAAATCGGCGGCTTGCTGACCTTTGGCATTCCTGAGTTCAAGCTCGAAAAAAGCGTGATGGCCAACCGCCGAGAAGTATTCGAAGGCATGGGCGTTGAGTTCCGCTTGAATACTGAGGTTGGCAAGGATGTGGACTTCCAGAACATCATGGATGAGTTCGACGCTGTCTTTATGGGCATGGGTACCTACACCTACATGAAAGGCGGTTTTCCGGGTGAAGACCTGCCAGGCGTTCACGATGCCTTGGATTTCTTGGTGGCGAATGTGAATCGCAACCTCGGGTTCGAGCAGGATCCGGCGGACTTCATCGACATGAAAGGCAAAAAAGTCGTGGTGTTGGGTGGTGGCGATACCGCCATGGACTGTAACCGCACCTCGATTCGTCAGCAGGCGGCGAGCGTGACCTGTGCCTACCGTCGAGATGAAGAAAACATGCCAGGTTCCAAGCGAGAAGTACAAAATGCTCGTGAAGAAGGGGTGAAATTTCTCTTCAATCGTCAGCCAGTAGCTATTATTGGTGAGGAAAAGGTCGAAGGTGTGAAGGTCGTCACTACAGAGTTAGGCGAACCCGACGAAAATGGTCGTCGCCGGCCTCAGGTGATTGAAGGCTCAGAAGAAATTCTGCCCGCAGATGCGGTGTTGGTGGCGTTTGGTTTTCGCCCCAGCCCAGCACCTTGGTTCCAGCAGTTTGGTATTGAGCTAAACAGTTGGGATGGCGTCGTGGCACCGGAAGAGCAAACTTTCAAATTCCAGACCTCCAACCCCAAGGTTTTTGCGGGCGGAGACATGGTGCGCGGATCTGACCTAGTGGTCACCGCGATTTGGGAGGGCAGACAAGCGGCAGAAGGCATTCTCGACTATTTGGATGTTTAATGTAACTTCTCAGTAAAGCCCGCTAACTTCCCGACAGAAGGTAGAAAGCGCAGCTCTGTATGGACAGGGTTGCGCTTTTGTTTTATGGCTGATTACCCGATCCGGTGTTATTCTTTCGAGCAAAGCGATACAACCCGATGGGACGAGATAAGATGGAGCGTATACGCATGTACAAGCCCATGACTTTGCTGGCGCTGCTATTAGCCGGCTTTTTAACGGCCTGCGGTGGCAGTGATGGTGGATCGGTTGTCCAGGGGGGCGATGGTACGGCTGGGAGCGAGGACACCGGTGGTACGGATGACGTTACTACTGGGACTGAAATTGCCGCGCCACGCCTCGGTACAGGGGTTGGCTCCAGCTTCAACGAAGGGGCGCTGGAAGCTACAGTCACCAACTTAAGTGCTGGTGGAACTACACAGATCAAAGCGAACATTGTCGATTCAGACAGTGGAAACCGGAAAATTGTCTCTAAGCCTTATGCGGTTGTGTTTAGTTCCCGCTGCTCTGGTGCAGACCCCGCCCAGGCTGTTTTTAGTAAGGACGAAATTATCACGTCTAGCGGTGAAGTTGTTGTAACTTACGAGGCACGAGGTTGTCGCGATCAGGATGTTGTTACATTCCGATTGTATGACACAAGCGAAGAAGGTGGCGGTCGTACGGGAGATGCACTTCATACTGCTACTACAGTGCTAACTGTTGAGCCACCTGAAACAGGTGCTATTGAGTTTGCTACAGCTGAGCCGAGCTCCATCTCTGTCTCTGGTATCGCTAACACGTCTCTGCCTAAGCTTTCCCGTGTCACATTCCGTGTTCTAGATAACAATGCCAATCCGATTTCAGGTAAACAGGTTGACTTTGAACTGACTAATGCATCTGGTGGGATCACTCTTTCCCTAGACAGTGCCGTCACTAATGAAGCTGGCGAAGCCTTCACTATCTTGCGCAGTGGAACATCACACGCCATTACGTCAGTCAAAGCAACGACTACAACGAATGATGGCACTGTAATCAGCACTGAATCTGCACCTATTTCTGTTACAACCGGACTGCCGCGCCAAGATAAGTTTTCTATTAGTGCAGAAGTGCTTAACCCTGGCGCGTACAACAAAGACAATGTTGAGGTGGGTATTACCGCCGCCGCCGCCGATGCATTGGGTAATCCGGTTCCGGATGGTACGCAATTCAACTTCATTACTGAAAATGGCCGCATTGGTGGTGACTCCAACTCTGGTAGCTGTACGGTCAGCAATGGGGCAGGCTCTTGTTCGGTTACTTGGCGTAGTAGTGGTATCAGACCTTTCTTTGAAGGAAGTCATCCAGATGGCTTGCAAACGGTGAATGAACGTATTGCGATGACAACCATTGTTGCTTATACGCTGGGCGAAAGTGGTTTCACTGATCAGAATGCCAACTATTTGTATGATCCGGGCGAGCCATTTGTCTCGTGGCCGGAAGTCTATGTTGACGATAACTTTAATGGAGAAATTGATAAAGGTACCAACGGCAAGCCGGTTGAAGCTTTTATCGATATCGGCAATGTCGGAAGTTATGATGAAGCGCCGACAGTCTATCAGGGGGTTCAATGTACCCAAGCTGCGCGTGATCAGGGCCACTGCCCGCCGGGGTTGGTGCATGTGCGCGATAGCTTGCGTATAGTGCAATCTGTTTATGATAGCGTCGTTATAAGGTTTTTTTTCCAACGCAATGGCACTTGGACCGAGGTATCACCAAGGGAGATCAACTTGGAAGATGAGTTAGATGATGAGTCTAAGCGCGGTGTGTTTTATGTTGTGCTGCAAGATGCTAACGGCAATATTCCTGAGAGTGGCACCAGTTTGGCGGTAAGCGGTGAGGGTTATGAGGTGTTTGGTGCTTCAGGGGATGTTCCAAACACGATTGGTAAGTTGAGTGTTCCTGGCTTGCCGGCCTATGGTGCGGCTTATATTGTTCGGTACAAGCCGGAGCCGGATGCTGAGGGAGAGCGGAAAATTGAATTCACCGCCCCTTCTGGGTCAGGCGGATTGACAGCAAAAGAACGTTTAGATGGTACAGTTCCACCACCAGAAGACGAAGATGGCAACAATACCCCGTGACATAGTTTGATACCGCCAATGGGAAACAAACCCGGCTTCTGCCGGGTTTTTTGTGCCTGATTTTTACTGGGCTTTTGTTATAGTGGCAGCCATTTTGAACGACAAGCAGGATCAACATGGCCGAGCTGAAGAATGACCGTTTTCTGCGTGCGCTGCTAAAGCAGCCGGTAGACCGTACCCCTGTCTGGATGATGCGCCAGGCGGGGCGTTATTTGCCTGAGTACAAGGCAACACGCGCCCAAGCCGGCGATTTCATGTCGCTGTGCAAGAACCCTGAGCTGGCCTGTGAAGTGACGATTCAACCACTGGATCGCTTCCCGTTAGATGCTGCCATCTTGTTCTCTGATATTCTCACCATTCCTGATGCCATGGGCCTGGGCCTGTATTTTGAAACCGGCGAAGGTCCGCGTTTTCGCAAAACCGTGCGCACCGCCGCAGACGCCGAAGCATTGCCTGTGGTCAATACTGCGCAAGACCTCAGCTATGTTACCGATGCAGTGAGCACGATCCGTCGCGAACTCAATGGCCGCGTGCCTTTGATTGGCTTCTCTGGTAGCCCTTGGACGCTGGCGACTTACATGGTGGAAGGCGGTTCGTCGAAGGATTTTCGCCATGTCAAAGCCATGATGTACAGCCAACCTGAGGTCATGCACCTGGTGTTGGATAAACTGGCACGCTCGGTGATTGATTATCTCAACGCACAAATTGAAGCCGGTGCACAGGCGGTGCAGATCTTCGACACCTGGGGCGGCAGTTTATCGGATGTGTGTTACCAAGAGTTCTCACTCAAGTACATGCAGCAGATCGTGGCCGGCCTTAAGCGTGAGCACGAAGGTCGGCAGGTGCCGGTCATATTGTTCACCAAGGGCGGCGGCCAGTGGCTGGAAAGCATGGCAGCCACTGGCTGTGACGCCTTGGGGCTGGATTGGACCACGGATCTAGGTCAAGCTCGTCAGCGCGTTGGTAACCAGGTCGCATTGCAAGGCAACATGGACCCATCGGTTTTATACGCATCACCACAGGCCATTCGCGCAGAAGTGAAGCGCATTTTGGAGAGCTACGGCCAGGGTAGCGGCCATGTGTTTAACTTGGGGCATGGTATTCACCAGTTCGTTGACCCCGAGCACGCCAAAGCCTTTGTTGAGGCAGTCACTGAACTTAGCCCGGCTTATCACAGCCAGAGCTGAGTCCCTTTCTGATCATTTGTTCAGCGGTGTCTGTGTGGCATCGCTGATCACACTGTTTGTAGCCTTGCCCTTGCTGTGAGATAAAGCGACGCTATTATTCTGTGTATTATGATTGTCAGTTATAAACAGGGGCCGCTAGTGCCCGTTCACTTTTTGTTTCTGGGTGCTTGTTCATGAATCTGTTGTGGATTCCCCTTTTGCCTTTGCTAGGTACGCTGGTTCCGTTGCTGACAACGCGCTGGGAGCGCAGTCAATCAGCGGCTTTGACCGCGGTCGCGCCGGCTATTTCTTTGGTATTGGTGCTGCTGTGCATTCCTGATGTGTTTAATCAGCAAACGCTGCAAGTGAGTTACCCGTGGGTGCCGCAACTCGGGCTGAACTTGTCCTTCCATTTGGATGGTTTGGGGCTGCTGTTCAGCTTGCTGATTCTCGGCATTGGCTTGCTGGTGATCTTGTACGCTCGCTATTACTTATCTGAGAAAGATCATATGGGGCGTTTTTACGCCTACTTGATCCTATTTATGACCGCCATGCTGGGCATTGTGCTGTCCAATAATTTGATCCAGCTGTGGTTTTTTTGGGAGCTGACCAGCATCAGCTCCTTCTTGCTGATCAGCTTCTGGAGCGATAAAACCGAAGCCCGTAAAGGCGCTCGCATGGCGTTGACCATCACTGGCGCAGGCGGGCTGGCATTGTTGGCCGGTTTGATTTTGCTGGGCGAAGTGGCTGGCAGCTACAACCTCAGCGAAGTGCTGCAACGCGGTGACTTGATTCGTGCCAGCGATGCTTATCCGGCCATTATGGTGTTGGTATTGATTGGCGCCTTCACCAAGTCGGCCCAGTTTCCATTTCATTTCTGGCTGCCTCATGCCATGGCGGCGCCGACTCCGGTCAGCGCGTATTTGCATTCGGCCACCATGGTCAAAGCCGGCGTGTTTTTGATGGCGCGTTTTTATCCGGTACTGGCACAGTCGGATTTGTGGTTTATCACGGTCTCGCTGGTAGGCTTATCGACGTTGTTGGTCGGTGCTTACACGGCACTGTTTAAGCACGATTTAAAGGGCTTGTTGGCTTACTCCACCATCAGTCACCTGGGTTTGATTACGCTGCTGTTTGGTTTAAATACCCAGCTGGCAGCCATTGCCGCCGTCTTTCATATCATTAACCACGCCGTGTTTAAGGCATCATTGTTTATGGCGGCGGGTATCATCGATCACGAATCCGGCTCGCGCGATATGCGCCAACTCAACGGCTTGTGGAAGTACATGCCTTACACCGCCACGCTGGCGATGGTGGCTGCGGCGTCGATGGCCGGTGTGCCCTTGTTGAACGGCTTTTTATCGAAAGAAATGCTGTTTGCCGAGACTTTGCATCAGTCGACCTTTGGCTCACTTTCTTGGGTGATTCCGATCATGGCCACCATCGGTGGTGCGTTGGCCGTGGCCTATTCGCTGCGCTTTATTCACGACGTGTTTTTTAACGGTGAGCCCATTAACTTACCCAAAACACCGCATGAGCCACCTCGTTACATGAGAGTCCCAGTTGAGGTGTTGGTGGTGCTGTGTTTGTTGGTTGGCATTGTGCCTGAATGGAGTGTCGGTGAGTTGCTACGCGCAGCGGCCGGTGCTGTGTTAGGGCAAACGTTACCAGCCTTTAGTTTGTCGATCTGGCATGGCTTTAATTTGCCGCTGCTGATGAGTGCGCTGGCGGTGCTTGGCGGTGGTTGGTTGTATTACAACCGTGGCCATTTGTTTGCGTTTCAGGATCAGTTTGTCGAATGGGACGCCAAACTTGAGTTTGAGCGTAACATTCAGCGCATCACCACCGCCGCAGCGCGCTTTACTGAATGGTTTGATAACGGCTCGCTGCAACGCTACGCCTTTGCTTTGGTCGTTATGGCGTTGGTGTTCGCCGGTTCACCAATGTTAGAGCTGGAGGTGGCGTTAGGTTCTAGGCCGGAGCAACCGCTCAACTGGGCGGTAATTGCCGCTGCCGCCATGCTGATTATTGGCACCATCACGACGGTGGTATTCAGTCACCGGCGTTTATTGGCGCTGGTGTTGATTTCCATCGTCGGTTTGATTGTTTCTATTACCTTTGCTTATTTCTCCGCTCCGGACTTGGCGCTCACTCAGCTGTCGGTTGAAGTGGTGACCATCATTTTGTTCTTATTGGCGCTGTTCTTTTTGCCGCAACACGCCAGCTTGCGCGACTCACCACCGCAACGCATCGTGCGGGATCTAACCATAGCGTCATTGGTGGGAGCGGTAGTGGGCACGCTGTGCTACGCCATTATCACCCGGCCATTTGAAAGCATTTCGAGCTTCTTTATTGCCAACAGCAAGACCGGTGGCGGCGGCACCAATGTGGTCAACGTCATTTTGGTGGATTTCCGTGGCTACGACACCTTGGGTGAAATTGCCGTGCTGGGTATTGCCGCGCTGGGCATCTTTAAGCTGCTGGCTGGGATGCGCTTGTTTGTGCCTGCCAGTGATTATCGTGGCCGCCCTTGGTCAGAAGATAAGCATCCCATCATGCTGAAAAAAGTGTCGCAGGCACTGTTACCGCTGGCTTTGCTGATTTCTGCGTATATCTTCCTGCGCGGTCATAACTTGCCGGGCGGTGGCTTCATCGCCGGCTTGGTCACCGCGATCGCTTTGATTCAGCAATACATTGCTCATGGTGTGGATTGGGTAAAAGAACGCGGCGTCTCTGGTTACCACGGCATCATTGCCGTCGGTTTGTTGATTGCGGTGCTTACCGGCATGGGCAGCTGGTTGTTTGAGCGGCCATTCATGACCACCTGGTTTGAATACTTTAAATGGCCGGTGGTGGGGAAATTTGAACTGGCCAGCGCCATGCTGTTCGATCTGGGCGTTTATTTAACCGTGATCGGCGCCACCCTGTTAATTTTGGCAAACCTCGGCAAGCTGACGACCAGTGAGCGGCCGAAAGCAGGAGTTTCTGACTGATGGAAACCGTGTATGCAATTTGCGTCGGGGTACTGACCACCGGCGGTGTTTATTTAGTGATGCGCAGTCATACCTTTTCTGTGGTGCTGGGGCTGACGCTGCTGTCCTACGCGGTGAACTTATTTTTGTTTGCCTCTGGGCGCTTGGTGGTCAATCAGCCTGCAATTTTGGGCCAGAGTGCCAACCCTGCTGACCCACTTCCGCAAGCGCTGGTGTTAACCGCCATTGTGATCGGGTTTGCCATGACCGCGTTTGCCTTGATTTTGGCACTGCGAGCGCGTTCTGACTTGGGCAATGACCAAGTGGATGGGCGAGTACGTGACGACGTACTGAATAAGCGTAAAAAGTCGCAAGGAGAATAGTCGGTGGCACTGGCAGATCATTTGATTTTTTTACCCGTGCTGTTGCCGCTGTTGGCAGGCATTGTGCTGCTGCTGCCGCCGTTCCACGATAATCTGGAACGTCAACGCCCCTTTGTGATGGCGGTTAACTTAGCATTACTGCTGGTTGCTGCCCTGCTGTTGGGCAAAGCGTTGCAGGCGCCATCGGTGTACCTGTTAGGCAATTGGCAGCCACCGTTTGGTATTTTATTGGTAGCCGATCAGCTCGCCAGCTTGATGCTGGTATTAACCGCCATTTTGGCCATGACCACGCACTGGTACGCGAGCGCAGGCGATGACGGCCGCGGGCCGTTTTTCCAGCCGTTGTTTATGTTTCAGGTGATGGGCATCAATGGCGCGTTTTTAACCGCCGATGCTTTTAACTTGTTCGTTTTCTTTGAAGTATTGCTGATCGCTTCGTATGCCTTGCTGATTCATGGCGGCGGTAAGCACCGGACTCAGGCCGCGGTGCATTATGTGCTGCTGAATTTAATTGGCTCGGCATTTTTCCTGATTGGCTTGGGCATTTTGTACGCCAGCTTTGGTACTTTGAACCTGCCGGATATGGCAGAAAAAGCCAGCCAGCTAAGCCCAGACAATGTCATTTTAGCGAAGGCCGGTGGCTTATTATTGCTGTTGGTGTTTGGCCTCAAATCGGCCATGTTGCCGCTGCATTTTTGGCTGGTGCGGACTTACTCCATGACCTCTGCGCCGGTGGCAGCCTTGTTTGCCATCATGACCAAAGTGGGGATTTACAGCATATGGCGCGTGCACACCGCTGTTTTTGGCGATCAGGCCGGAGCTCTGAGTGGGCTGGCGTCGGATTGGCTGTGGGTATTAGGCATTTTAACCATTGCCGTGGGGGCGATCGCAGCACTGGCTAGCCAGACATTAAAAACATTAACCGCCAATTTGGTGGTGGTCTCGGCAGGCACGTTGCTGATCAGCATCGCCATTGGCACACCCGAGGCAATGGGGGCGGCTATTTATTATTTGCTGCACAGCACCTTGATGACGGCCGCGCTGTTTTTACTGGCCGGTATGATTCAGGAGCAGCGCGGTCAGGCTCAAGATCGCTTTGTCCGTGCTAAGCCATTGCCTCAAGCTGTGCCTCTGGGCATTGCGTTTTTCGTCGTGGCCATGGCCGTGGTGGGAATGCCTCCCTTATCTGGCTTTTTGGGCAAAGTGTGGCTGTTGCAAGCGTCGGCGGATAGCGTTCATGTGGCGTGGGTATGGTCGGCGATTTTGTTATCCGGTTTGGTGGCCTTGGTGGTGTTCTCTCGTGCCGGCACCAGCATTTTCTGGCGTGTTCAAGGGCAAGCTGGGGCTGAGATTAAAGCCCACAACTTGCAGTGGCTGGCGTTGTCGAGCTTATTAATGTTGGCGGTATTGATGGTGGTGTTTGCTGGCCCTATTACGGAGTTGAGCAACAGCGCCGCTGAAGAACTGTTTAACGGCCTGACGCTGTCGCAGGTAGTGGAGGTACAACCATGATTCGGCGCATATTTCCGATGCCGGTGCACAGTTTGTTGTTGTGGTTGGTGTGGTTGTTATTAAACGACTTCAGTGCCGGCCATATCGTGCTTGGCGGGCTGTTGGCTTGGGGCATTGCTTTGGTGGCGTCGCCTTTTACTTCGGCGCAAACCAAGGTGGTTCGACCGCTGCTGATTCCGGTGTATTTTGCCGTGCTGTTGTGGGATATCTTGATCTCAAACTTGGACGTGGCTCGCCGGGTCATGGGTCCTAATCGCTCACTGCGGCCGGGCTTTGTGGCATTGCCGTTGGATATTACCGGCGATTTTCCCCAAACGGCATTGGCCAGTACCATTTCATTAACGCCGGG
The DNA here is from genome assembly GCF_014652515.1 of Bacterioplanes sanyensis. Classification (GTDB taxonomy): domain Bacteria; phylum Pseudomonadota; class Gammaproteobacteria; order Pseudomonadales; family Oceanobacteraceae; genus Bacterioplanes; species Bacterioplanes sanyensis. Next base: position 69,997 of record NZ_BMYY01000002.1, read on the forward strand.
CACGGTCAGTGTGGATTTATCCAGCGATCGGCGTTGGTTGTATATTCATGTGCTGCACTTGGATGATGAAGCCGAGTTGATTGCTTCCATTAAACAGGGGTACGAGCGTCGCTTGCGGGAGATTTTTGCATGCTAGAACTGGCCATGAAAATCACGGCGGGCATGGTGTTGGTGGCGATGGCCCTGAATGTGTGGCGGCTGTTGCTAGGGCCGAGCATCCCGGATCGCATCCTGGCCCTCGATACCCTGTACATCAACAGCATCGCCCTGATTATTTTATTGGGTATTTATAACTTGTCGGCGCTGTATTACGAGGGGGCGCTGCTGATTGCCATGCTCGGTTTTGTCAGCACGGCCGCGCTGTGCAAATACCTGCTACGTGGCGATATCATCGAGTAATGTATGACTGAGTGGATTGAAATATTGGTGTCTGTACTGCTGATTATTGGCGGTACTTTTATCGTTATCGGCTCCTTTGGCTTGGCCAAGCTGCCGGATTTTTACACCCGCTTGCACGCTCCGACCAAGGCCACTACGCTGGGCATTGGCTCGGTGCTTATGGCCTCTATGGTGGTGCACACCATTAATGATGGCAGTGTGAGCATTCATGAGGTGGTGATCAGCCTGTTTTTATTTATCACCGCTCCTATTTCTGCGCATATGTTGTCGAAGGCGGCGTTGCACCGTCGGGTTGAGCATTTGCAAAGCAGCCTTTCTAGCCACAACCGCGATAAAGCTGCACGCCAGTTGCCTGGCGATGCTGAGTTGGACGCTGACGCCGATTAAGGCACCTCTGGCGCTCCAGAGCGGGCTCTGAATTATTCAGATGTGCCTTAAAGAGGTGCCTTTTGATCGGTGCCTTAATAATAAGCGCCTTAAATCAGTTCAATGGCCTGCTGCAGGGTGTCTACGCCCTGCACTTGCATGCCTTCAATCGGTTGTTTCGGCATGTTGGCTTTGGGCACAATGGCGCGGCGAAAACCGTGCTTCGCGGCTTCTTTAATGCGCTCCTGGCCAGACGGCACGGGGCGAATTTCACCTGATAACCCGACCTCGCCAAAGACGATCAACTCCTGCGGCAGTGGCTGATTGCGAAAGCTCGACAAGGCCGCCAACAGCAGCGCTAAATCGGCGCTGGTTTCACTGACCTTAACGCCGCCCACCACGTTGACGTACACATCTTGGTCGCCAAAATGAATGCCGCCGTGGCGATGCATCGCCGCCAGCAACAGGTTTAAGCGGTTTTGATCGAGGCCCACGGCCACGCGTTTGGGATGACCGAAATGACTGTCGTCGACCAGGGCCTGAATTTCTACCAATAATGGCCGTGTGCCTTCCCACACCACCATCACCACGCTGCCCGGGGCTGGGTCTTCACCACGGCTAAGAAAAATAGAACTGGGGTTTTTGACTTCTTTTAGGCCACTGTCGAGCATGGCGAATACGCCCAACTCGTTAATGGCACCAAAGCGGTTTTTAATGCCGCGCAAGGTGCGAAAGCGGCTGTCGTTGCCGCCTTCCAGCATGATGGAGCAGTCAATCATATGCTCGAGTACCTTCGGGCCGGCAAGGGTGCCATCTTTGGTGACATGACCCACCAGCAGCAACACGGTGTCGGTTTGCTTGGCGTAGCGGGTTAAGTGGGCGGCACTTTCTCGTACTTGCGACACGCTGCCCGGCGCCGATTCAATGCCGTCTAAGTGCATGACTTGAATCGAGTCAATGACCACGACTTTGGGCCGTTGTTGCTGCAACGTGCTGGTCAGCTGCTCGACGTTGGTTTCGCTGAGCAAGTGCAAGCGATCCATGGGCAAGCCTAAGCGCTTGGCGCGCCGTGCAACTTGTTGCAAGCTTTCTTCGCCCGTGACGTATAAGGCTGGCATTTGTCCAGCCAGATAACACATCACCTGCAACAGTAAGGTCGATTTACCGGCCCCTGGGTGGCCGCCAATTAAAATGGCTGAGCCGGGTACCAAGCCGCCGCCTAATACGCGATCCAGCTCTTGCATACCGCTGCCAAAGCGCGGCACTTCATTTAAATCAACTTGATCCAGCCGGGTCAGCTGTTGCGGTGCACCGGCATAGCCGCCTCGGGCCGTGCTGGTAGCGCTGCGCGCTGCCGACACCACAAATTCTTGTAGCGTGTTCCAGGCGCCGCAACCTGCACATTGCCCCTGCCACTTGCTGTGGTCGGCGCCACAATCGCTGCATACGTAGGCGGTTTTCTTTTTGGCCATGCTTAGCTTTCCTGAGAAGTTGGCAGATTCACAGAGGAGACGCTCGCGGGCGATACTTCTTCCTACCGAGCGCAACCGAATGGTTTCAGCAGCCATTAGTTTACGTGAGCCATACCTTCCTTGACACGCCTGCTTGTTTAGCGCTTCTTAATTCTAAGAGCTTTGATACACTGGTCGGCGCTTTGCCAATCGTTTCTCACTACAAGGGCTGTGCATTATGAAACTGGAAACCCAGGCGATTCACGCTGGCTTTACCGAAGATCCGACCACGCGCGCGGTAGCTGTGCCGATTTATCAAACCACGTCTTATAGTTTTCGCGACACGCAACATGGTGCCGATCTGTTTGATTTAAAAGAACCCGGCAACATTTATACCCGCATCATGAACCCGACTAACGATGTGCTGGAACAGCGCATTGCGGCCATGGAAGGCGGCATAGCAGCCCTAGCGATGGCGTCGGGTATGGCGGCCATTACCGCTGCCATCCAGACAGTGGCAGCCGCCGGTGACAACATTGTGAGTGTGAGTCAGCTGTATGGCGGCACCTACAACTTATTTGCTCACACTTTCCCGCAGCAAGGCATTGACGTTCGCATGGCTTCGGGCGATGACATTGCAGCACTGGCGGCATTAATTGACGACAACACCAAAGCGGTGTTTTGTGAATCCATCGGTAACCCAGCTGGTAACATTGTGGATATGAAAGCGCTGGCGGATATGGCGCACGAGCACAATGTGCCGTTGATTGTCGATAATACCGTGGGAACGCCTTATCTATGTCGTCCGATTGAGCACGGTGCAGATATTGTTGTGCATTCCTTGACCAAGTACATCGGCGGTCATGGCACGACGGTGGGCGGCATTATTGTCGATTCAGGCCGCTTTGCATGGAAAGACAACCCGCGCTTTCCGCGCTTTAACGAACCGGATCCGTCCTACCATGGTGTGGTCTATGCCGAGGCATTGGGCGAAGCGGCCTTTATTGGCCGTGCGCGCGTGGTGCCGCTGCGTAACATGGGCGCAGCATTATCACCGATGAATGCCTTTTTAATTCTGCAGGGGCTGGAAACACTGGCGCTGCGTATGGATCGCCATGTAGAAAATGCCCAGCGTGTGGCTGAATATTTGCAGCAGCATGAACAAGTGGAATGGGTGAATTATGCCGGTTTAAAAGAAAACCGCTATCACGAGTTGGCGCAGCGTATGACGGGCGGCAAACCCTCGGCGATTTTAAGCTTTGGCATTCGCGGTGGTGCTGAAGCCGGTGCGAAGTTTATCGATGCTTTGCAGCTGATTAAACGTCTGGTGAACATTGGTGATGCTAAATCACTGGCTTGCCATCCGGCCTCAACCACACACAGGCAGCTTAACGAAGAAGAGCTGCAAAGTGCTGGTGTGAGTCAGGACTTAGTGCGTTTGTCGATTGGCATTGAACATGCCGACGATATTATCGCGGATATTGAACAAGCACTGGCGGCTGCCCGTTAACTTGCACGCTAACTCAGGCGTCTGCTGAACTCAGGCGCCCTCTATTTTGCAGGAAGATATCGATGTCATTCGGTCAAAGCATTGCTCTGATCAGTTTTATTCTTTCCATGGGCACAATTGCTGTGACCTACGGTGTTGCCACCGCGCAGCAAACGGCAGCCATTTGTAACCCATTTATTGATGGCTGTACTGATATTACTCACACTGGCATGAAAGGCGATGCGGGGTTTATTTTTCGCGGCGGCATGATTGCAGCTTGCGCTTTTTTTGTGGTCTGGTGGGTCAATATGCGTGTTTGGCTGACACGCTACGCAGGAAAAATAGCACTCAATAGCATGCAATTTTTCGGCACATTATCAGCGCTGGGGCTATTAGTCGGCACCGCGGTGTTAATTCCGGAAAAAGATGCCACGCGCTGGGCGGTGCATGTGAAGGGTGCCAACTTGTTTTTTCAGGGCATGCTGGTGGCTTTAACCATCAATTATGTGTTGATTTTAAAGGCTCGTAACAAAGGGCTAAGTGTACCGTCATTTCGTATGAAAACTGCCTTGATGGCGATTCTTTGGTTTATGTTTGTCGCCTTTGCTGGCGTAACCGTTGGCATTGAAATGAGTCAGGGCAAGCGCATCATCGAGTGGTGGGCTACCTTGTTTATTGGTTTGTATTTCCTGTCATCCTATTGGGACTGGCAGGATATTAAGCTGGTGCATACATCTAGCTAAGGCCTCTTCCAGATCACAGGAGACAGGGATGTCGAACCTCTCGATGACACTACCGCAGCGCATTGCGCTGGCTGCTTTTTTTATTCCTGTTGTTACCATCGGTCTTAGCTACGCCTTAACGGTCGCAGGCGGGCATGAACCGTTATGTATTCCCTACATTGAAGGTTGTGCCACCATTACCGCCACGGGCATTTATTACCCGGCTGCTTATATATTGCGTGCCGGCATTGCCATGAGTGCCGTGGTGTTTATTTTGTGGTGGTACTGCGTGCGCTTATGGTTGGAGTCGGTGCGCCAAGCTGAGCTGGTGGCTTGGTTTCATACAGTAGTGTGGGTGGCGACGATCGGCAGTGTGCTGATTATTGCTTCTATGGTTGTTTTGGGCGAAAACTTATTGCCCAGCCGTGACCATCGCTTTTTATGGCGCTTTCATGCGACCACCGCCGGGCTGTTTTTTCTGGCCAACTCTATTTGCCAAATCATGATGACGGTGCGGATGCGACAACTGCGCCGGCAAATGAACATTGCGTTTAGCCACATTGTGGTGAAGGAAGTATTGGCACTATTGCAGCTGTTGTTCTTAACCGTATTGATAGGCATGACTATTGTTGGCTACGAGTTCGAAGGTATGGTGGCCTTTTTTGAATGGTGGCTGGCTACTTTAAGCAGTTTGTTTTATTTATCCGCTTGGTGGGACTGGCGTGACTTTCGGTTGACTCGGTTGGAGCAAAGCGCATGACGTTGGCACAAAAACTCTGTGTAGCTGTCTTTTTGTTGCCGCAGCTGACGGTCTGGCTGTGTCTGGCGTGGCTTTATTATTTAAACCCAGTAGACGCCTGTATGCCTTATGTTTCTTTGTGCTTAGGCTACTGGCGCATTGGCGTGCCTGACCCGCTTTCGTTTTTATTTCGCGCCGGCTTATTCTCTGCCGTAGTGGTGTGGCTATTTTGGTGGTACAGCCTAAAAGCTTGGTTGTTACTCTCCATTAAGCAGCCGACCGCTTGGACGATACGCCATATTTTGCTGTTAGGAGCTGTGGCCTGCAGCGCTCTTTTAGTGAGCGTGGCATTGTTGCGGCCTGAGCAAACCCACATACTGTGGGGTTGGCAAAGTGCGGCGGTGGCACTGTTTTTTATTGGCATGGTGGGGGCACACAGCCGAGTCATTTATTGGCTGTACCGTAAACGCCGGCAATGGCCAGGAGAGCTTAATTTAACTGCGAAACTACGCATGCTATCGCTGCAATGGCTGTTGTTGGCGTGGTGGTTGGTGGCGGTGATGTTACATTCGCCTTGGCAGCAGCCATTGGAGTGGTGGCTGATGCTGGCGGTCAGCAGTTTTCCTATGATGTTCTGGCGGGACTGGCGCCACTTTCGGTTAATTCTCACCCATTAATCACGCGGTTTAATGATGAGCATAAAAAAAGGGGGTGACGACGTCACCCCCTTTTTTAGTTTCTTCTTACCTTAGTAGCTGACTTGCAAAGACAAGCCAGAGAAGGCGCTGTAACCGCGCACCATGATGTGCACCATGGTATCGCTGGTGGGTGTGACCTGGCAGCGCTCATTGCTACCGCTTTGATACGGACGGCACTCATAATCTTGCAGAGTCGGAGCCGTTGCTTGGCGGACATACAAATCAGCATCGCCGCTGTTGCCAGTAATATCGACGGTGAGCGTTTGATTCGCTGGCACCAGAATGCGATAGCGCAGCTCATCACCGCGAGCGCCACTTAAGCCAGAAACGGTTTCACCGTTGGTTAAGCAGTCATCGCCAGTGCACTGGCTGACGCTGTAAGTAGCGGTCAGGCTGACATTGCTGAAGCTGTTGTAGCCGCGCAGCATGATGTACCAATCATCCGCCGCTGGGTTGGCAAAATCGCAGTTTTCCACATTACCGTTCACATATGGACGGCAGTCGAACGAGCCTGTGCTGGGCTTATCGCCGCGACGTACATATAGGTCTGCGTCACCGCTGCCACCTGTGGTGCTGACCTGCAGTTGGTCGGCACCGGCTGGTACGGTGATTTTGTAGAACACTTCATCACCTTGTTGGCCGCTGGCTTGTACGGTTTCGCCGTTGTTCAACTCAGTAACCGGATCGATCGGTGGGGTATCGTCACCGTCCAGAGAGAACAGCAAGCGGTTCGGGCTACCACTGCGTGGATTGGAAACGCTGTTTTTGGTCGACTTGCTCACCAAAGCAGCCGTAATGTCCGCGGGCGTTTGGCTGCTGTCTTCACTCAGCAACAGAGCCGCCACACCGGCTACGTGAGGGGCTGCCATGGAAGTACCGCTAATGGTACGGGTACTGCTGTCACTGTCATACCAAGCAGAGGTAATGCTTGAACCTGGAGCAAAAATATCCAAGCAGGTGCCATAGTTCGAGAAACTAGAGCGACCATCTGAGCTGGTGGTTGAGCCCACGGTCACAGCACTCGGTGCACGCGCTGGCGAAGCATTGCAAGCATCGGCATTGGAGTTACCCGCGGCCACCACAAAGCTCACCCCAGATTGCACTGCGGATTCCACAGCAGAATCCAAGGCCTGTGAAATACCGCCGCCCAAGCTCATATTGGCAACAGAGGGGCCAGAGGCATTATTGGCCACCCAGTTCACACCGTTAATAACGCCCGCTGTGGTGCCTGAGCCGCTACAGCTGAGTACGCGGACACCAACAATTTGCACATTTTTGGCAACACCATAGGTGCTGCCGCCAATGGTGCCGGCGACGTGGGTACCGTGACCGTTGCAGTCCTCAGAAATAGCGTCGTTATCAACAAAGTCGTAGCCATTCACGGAACGGCCACCAAACTCGGCGTGGCTGTTGCGCACACCGGTGTCGATCACATAAGCCGTGACGCCGGTACCATCAAAGTTGTACTCATAGTTGCCATCCAATGGAAGACTGCGCTGGTCGATACGATCCAGCCCCCAAGTGGCGTTGTTCTGAATGGTTTCTGCGATGGGATCGATTTGAACACGCTGGTTTTGCTCGACCAATGCAACACCCGCTTGTGCAGCAATGGCCTCAGCTTGTTGCTCCGTCGCCTGTATCAGCACACCGTTAACAGCCCCATGCCATTGGGTTTCGACCATGACGCCAAACTGTGTTTGCAAACGCAGGGTTTGCTGGCTAACAAAGTCTGCCGCATTGGTGGACATGGAATCATCGTCATAAATAACGATGTAGCTGTTTTCGATGCCAGTGCTGGTACTGGCCATGTGGAAGTTTTCAAGCTTTGCGTGAGCAGAGACAGACAAGGCCGTAATGGCTGCTGTCGTAATCGCCTTAGTGAGTTTTTTCATATTGTATTCCTTTTGGGATTTTTATGTATTTCTGCTGCTTTTGGCAGCGGAAATGGCGCTGATTGACATCAGCTTTTTCAGGCTAGAAGAGCCCCCAAAATGCGTAATAAGAAATAATCACTATCTTTCTTTGATATGTGTTTATCGAATGTTTTGTTTCTGTATCCAAATTAAATATTTTAAAAAAAAGTATTTAATTCGGTGTTTTTCGGTTATTCAGAATTAGATTTTTCTGCGCGACATTGGTGCAAAAAAAGCCCGGCAATGGTGCCGGGCAATTCATGATTCACTATTATTTTGTGCTTTTCTTGATCAATCGATAAAACGCAAGCTCCAGCCGGTTAAATCGCCATCGTCTTGACGATAACGATCCTGTACCGACAACTGCCAACTGCCGTTTAAGCTGCTGACATCCGCTGCTGATAAATTCAGGCTGTAGCTTTTTTCGCCTGAGGTGCCATCGTTGCGGTCGCTTTCTTTGATGGTAAAGCTCTGACCACCTTTGCTCAGTCGAATGCGCAGGTCACCCAAATACGAGTGGTTTACCTGGGCGGTCACCTTGATCGTATTGGCTGACGACACATTGCTCACATCAAGGGTGCTGGTGGCTGTGCCCTGATCTGGAATGGCGGTGCGCTCGGTGTTTTCAAACACAGTGTCTGAGCCACCATCATCGCCGCCAGCAATGACCAGGATATAGTCTTCGACTTCACCGTAGTTAAAGGAACCACATGGGCCGGTGCCTTGGTTATAGCTCATCGCAATTCTTAAGCGAGTTGTAGTGCCGGCCACACCAGCGGGCAGGGTGATTTGACCATTAACAGCCGAGGATGACGGCGATGAGTTAAACAGGTTTTCACCGCTGTCATCAAAATCGCCGTCGTTATTGAGGTCGGCCCAAATGTTCCACACCTCGTTGTAGCTGCTGCTGGCAAAGCCCGGTGTTAGCGTGACATCGGTGGTACCGGTGGGCAGTTCGATTTTATCGCCAGTGAAGTCGCTGTAGCCTGCCGCGCCCGACGTTTTGCGAAAGCTGCCAAGGCGTACATCCGAGATCCACTCATAGCTGAAGTCATTACCGCTGGCTTCGCAGTAAGTCGGTTGTGGGTCGACTTGATCAACAATGTTGAGGAACTCGGCAGTGACCGCACCCCAAGTGCCGCTGGCGTCTTGCGAGCGGGTATAAATCATGTGCTTGCCAATGGAAAGCCCAGTGGTATCGATGGTGGCGATGGCGGCTTCGTTGATGCTATTGAAACGCCCGTCTTCAGCGCTGAGTGCTACCGGTGTTGCACCTGATTCCCATGGCGCCTGATCGATGTAGTATTCCACCGCTTGAATGGCTTGTTTCGGCTCATTGCCATTGCGGCTGCTGAAGCGGTCATCGCGGGCATTTACGCGCAGCGTGACTGGAGTGCCGGCCATCACACCCGTGGTGGCGGCATTATCGCTCAGGGTAATGTCATCAATATCCGGACCGGCTGGGGTGATGTAAGGTGTGCGCACCACTTTGGCGGCATAAATCAGTGCTGGTAAGTTGTCGGGCTTGACGGTGTTTTCATAGCTGCTGCAACTTTGACGAAAGGCGGTGCCCAGCTCAAAGGTGTAGGCTGCTACCCCCAACTCGCCATAGCTGACGCTGTCGCTGGTGCCATCGGTGGGATACAAACCAACCGATTGCTGTGGCATATAGCCATTAAAGAAGGCGAACTTGCGCCCCAGCGTCTGTAGGGCAGTTCCGTTGGGGGCTGGCTGCTCTGTGGTGCCCCAGGGCCACAGCACCAGTTCACTAAACGAGTGAATATCAATATGAATACCGCTGGTGGTGATCGGTGCGGCGTCGTTGTTGCCTGGGCCGCGCTGATCTGGCCACAGATTGCGAATGTAGGATTCAATCGCCTGTATTTCTGGCTCCGAGCCAGGTGATGGGCCGCGATAGGTAAAGTCACACTGGTTGCCACTGGAGCCACCGTCAACACTGCCCCAGCTAAACGTGAAGTTGCGGTTTAAGTCGGCACCACGGCTGCGACTGGACGAGCTGCAGTAGTTGTCGTTGTCGTTTTTACGCCACATATAGCCGTCGGGAATGGACGAGTTGGCTTGAGCCTCGGCACGTTTACGCCCATCTGGGTTGGCGTGCAGCATCAGGTGAACTTCGTGGTGATCGAGAATCCAGGTGGCGTCGGCATCACTGCCATAGCCTTCTAGCAAGTAGCGCGCAAAGTCGAGATTGAGGGGCGCGGTAGCCAGTTCGCGGGCATGAATCGCCGAGTTAGCAAACAGTACGGGTTTATCGCCACTGGTGTTTTTATTGGTGAGCTTAAGCACCTTCATGTCATAGCCGGCGCCGTTGTTTTGCTTTTGCCAAGAGTCGCCCACGTCAATCCATTCGGCCAAATCAGGATATTGCTGGGCAAAGCTGGCCGCAGCGGTAAAGGTTTCTTCAACCGTTGCATAGCAGCCAAAGCCGGGCACGGTGCTGGTGCTAAACAAAGGCTCAGATAATGGCGCCATACGCGCCGGGTCCGGTTCTGGCGCCAGGGTTACGTCAAAATCAAATGCTTTAAGTTTTTCTACCTCGTCCGCGTTTAACAACATGCGCAGCGTGCCTTGTTGCTTATCCTCGGATAACAGCTGAGCATGAAACGAGATTTTGGCTTTTATGGCCAGCTCCTCGCTGGGGGCGGTGACCTGATACTCAGCTCGACCTTGGGCTTGGAGTTCCTGAGCTTCAATACTGTGCGAGTGTTCTGGCCCGGCCAAGGCTGCGGGTGCAAGTAATAAGGCAGGGAGTACCGCCGCTAGGGGAGTCAGACGATTCCTTTTAATCATAATTATTCCTGTCTTTTATTGAGCGTTGGGGCTGACCCAGCGCTCGCTGGTTACTTGTGCCGCACGGGTTGAACGACACGACTGAGGGCCTCGGGGTAATGAGACCGTCAATGAGGCTTGGACAGGGTGCTATTGATGTAAATCAGTGTGGCCGCTTTTGCCGTCAGAACTCGGAACTTGGTATGAAGTAAAAAAGGAATTGTGAGCATTGGCTGACATTTTGGCGGTATCCAAAGAGCATGGCGAAGGGCAAGGTGAGACACAAGGTTTCGTCGCCGACATGGGTCGTCAAGGATGTTAATTTAGGAGTCTTTCTTTGCTGGGTGCCCAACGCACACGCAGAAGAATATCAACAGGAGCCGTTATGACTGATACTTACATCCCGCCCAAAGTCTGGACCTGGGAACAGCCCAGCGGTGGCCAGTTTGCTAGCATTAACCGCCCGGTGGCGGGGGCCACACACGACAAAGACATGCCAGTGGGCGAGCACCCACTGCAACTTTATTCATTGGCGACGCCCAATGGCGTCAAAGCCACCATCATGTTAGAGGAGCTGCTGGCGCTGGGGCACACTGGTGCGGAGTACGACGCTTGGCTGATCAATATTACCGAAGGTGATCAATTTGCCAGCGGCTTTGTCGATATCAATCCCAACTCGAAAATTCCAGCCTTGCTCGATCGCTCCGGCGCTGAGCCGGTGCGGGTGTTTGAATCTGGCTCTATCTTGCTTTATTTGGCAGAAAAATTTGATGAATTGCTGTCCGCCGATTTAGCGGTGCGCACAGAAACATTGAACTGGCTCTTTTGGCAAATGGGTGCCGCCCCTTATTTGGGCGGTGGCTTTGGGCATTTTTATCATTACGCGCCAGAAAAATACCAATACCCCATTGATCGCTTCACCATGGAAGTGAAGCGCCAGTTAGACGTGCTGGATCGCAACTTGGCCCAGCGTCAATACATGGCCGGTGATGACTACAGCATTGCCGACATTGCCATTTACCCTTGGTATGGCGCGCTGGTAAAAGGTGAAGCCTACGATGCGGCCGAGTTTTTGTCGGCTCATGAGTATAAACATGTGCAGCGTTGGGCGGATGAAATCTCGGCTCGCCCGGCGGTGCAACGTGGTCGCCAAGTTAACCGCACTTGGGGTGAGCCGCACGAGCAGGTGGCAGAGCGGCATAAAGCCAGTGATATTTCTTAGCCAAAAAAAGCCGCAGTAAACTGCGGCTTTTTTATGGGGTGTGGCAAAAGAAGCGCTTAGATGACGCTCTTAACGGCCTTAACCACAGCGTCTGCTGTGATACCAAACTCTTCGAACAGCTCACCGGCAGGTGCGGATTCACCGAAGGTTTCCATGCCAACGATCTTGCCGTTTAAGCCGACAAACTTGTACCAGTAGTCTTTGTGCAGCGCTTCAACCGCCACGCGAGCCGTCACCGCCGCTGGCAGCACTTGCTCCATGTATTCTGCGCCTTGCTTGCAGAACACTTCGGCGCTGGGCATAGAGACAACGCGGATGTTTTTATCGCTTAACTGCTCTGCCGCTGCCATGGCCAGCTGCACTTCTGAGCCGGTGGCGATGATGATGGCGTCGGGTGTGCCGTTGCAATCACGCAAGATGTAACCGCCGCGCGCGATGGCCGCGACTTGCTCGCTATCGCGCTGCTGGTGCGGCAGCCCTTGGCGCGAGAATACCAACGCGGAAGGACCGTCTTTGCGCTCAATGGCCGCTTTCCAAGCAGTGGCAGACTCGACCGTGTCACACGGGCGCCAGGTTTCCAGGTTCGGGGTGTTGCGCAGGTTGGCAACTTGCTCCACTGGCTGGTGAGTAGGACCGTCTTCGCCCAAACCGATGGAGTCGTGGGTATAAACGAAGATCGCGCGCTGCTTCATCAACGCCGCCATACGCACAGCATTGCGCGCGTATTCCATAAACATCAGGAAGGTGGCGCCGTAAGGAATAAAGCCTTTGTGCAGTGCGATGCCATTCATCATGGCGCTCATGGCAAATTCACGCACGCCGTAGAACAGGTAGTTACCGGAAGCATCGACTGGGCTGATGCCTTGGGCATCTTTCCACAAAGTCAGGTTAGAACCTGCCAAGTCAGCGGAGCCGCCGAGGAACTCAGGCAGCAGCGGGCCGAAGGCATTCAGTGTGTTTTGTGATGCCTTGCGTGAGGCTACGACTTCACCTTTTTGCTGGCACTCTTCGATGAATTGCTGAGCTTTGGCAGCGAAATCGGCCGGCAAATCACCGCTGATGCGGCGCTGATATTCTGCTGCCAGCTCTGGATGTGCTTGCTGATAGGCGGCAAACTTGTCTTGCCAGGCCGCTTGCGCTGCTTGGCCTTTTTGCTTGGCATCCCAACCGGCGTAAACCGTTTCTGGGATTTCAAAAGCACCGTGCTGCCAGCCCAGGCGCTCACGCGTCAGGGCAATTTCATCGTCACCCAGGGGCGCGCCGTGGCACTCTTCTTTGCCTTCTTTATTGGGGGAACCAAAGCCAATGATGGTTTTGCAGCAGATCAGGGTCGGCTGATCTGTGTTGGCGCGTGCGGTTTCGATGGCTTGTTTGATTTCTTCTGGGTCATGGCCGTTCACGCGTGGAATCACTTGCCAGCCATAAGATTCAAAACGTTTAACCGTGTCGTCGGTGAACCAGCCTTCGACTTCGCCGTCGATGGAAATGCCGTTGTCATCATAGAAGGCGATTAGTTTGCCCAAGCCCAGTGTGCCGGCCAGCGAGCAAGCTTCATGGGAGATGCCTTCCATCATGCAGCCATCACCCATAAACACATAGGTGTAGTGATCGACGATGTCGTGGCCTTCGCGGTTAAACTGCGCTGCCAGTGCTTTTTCTGCCACGGCCATGCCCACGCCATTGGCAATGCCCTGGCCCAGTGGCCCGGTGGTGGTCTCGATGCCCGGTGCATAACCGTATTCCGGGTGGCCTGGCGTTTTTGAATGCAGCTGGCGGAAGTTCTTCAGATCATCAATGGTCAGGTCATAGCCGCTCAGGTGCAGCAATGAATAGATCAGCATGGAGCCGTGGCCATTCGACAACACAAAACGGTCGCGGTCGCTCCACTCCGGATCCGTCGGATTGTGCTTGAGGTAGTCGTTCCACAGAACTTCGGCAATATCAGCCATGCCCATGGGGGCGCCGGGGTGGCCGGATTTGGCTTTCTGAACGGCGTCCATACTCAGAGCGCGGATGGCGTTAGCCAGTTCGGAACGGGTGGTCATGTAACGACTCCTACAATCACGGTAATCTGTTAAAAAAGCAGAGGCTGTTACGGCACCTACCGAAAACCCCTGTTAAAGGCGCGCTATTGTCTCTCAGAACACCGCTGGCGGCAACGCGAGCATGGCGGGCTTATCCTGACTTAGAAGGCAGGCGCTGAGAGGATAGTCACTGCTGATTTGCGTCAATTTGTAACAGAGTGGCGTCTCCGGTCTTTGGCTATGTACGACAAATACGACAAGGTTTTTCGTAGCTCTGGCTAAATACTGTACAGCTAGTACAATCCGCAACGATAACAATCCATAACATTGTGTGACTGCTTAGCGCTACAAATCGGCTAGGCTGTTACTACCAGCACCCAGCACAGCGGAGACGACACCGGCATGAAAAAATTGTTTGCCATCACAGCCATGTTCCTAGCCTTTCATGTTCAGGCAGAAGAGAAGCTTTACTTCTTCACTGAGCAATTTCCACCCTACAACATGACCCTAGACGGTCGGCCATTTGCCCATGACGCTGATGAAATTACTGGTTTATGCGCGCAAATGGTGAAGCGCTTGGTCGAGGAAGTGCCGTATGACGTTAAAATCAAACTGCGTAATTGGAGCTTTGGCTTGGACCGCGTAAAGCGCAAAGCCAACCACGGTATTTTCTGCACGGCCCGTACCGAAGAGCGTGAAGATTGGTTTGAATGGGTAGGCCCACTGACCAACATTGGCTGGACGTTATTCGCCAAAGCGGGCTCTGGCATTAAGCTCAATTCATTGGAAGATGCCAAGCAGTACGAAATTGGTGGCTATAAAGGTGATGTGATGACCAATTATTTGGTCGACAATGGTTACAACATGTCGATTATTACCGAGGATGCACAAAACCCGCGCCGCTTGCAGGTAGGTCAGATCGATTTGTGGGTGTCAGATGAACTGGCTGGCCCATACACAGCATCCGATGCCGGTGATATTGAAATCGAAAAAGTGCTGACCTTTAAAACCACGCCGCTGTACTTGGCGATCAATAAAGATACGGATCCGAAAATTATTGGCGTTTTGCAGCAAGCCGCGCGCAAACTGATTGAAGAAGGCTCCTTCCGCAGCATCGAAAACATTTACGGTCGTTAATTATTCTTCGAACACAAAAAAGCCGAGCCGAGTGCTCGGCTTTTTTGTGCCTCAAACATGGTTGTTAACGCTGCTGCTCATACACACATATATTCACCACCGAAGCCAAGTTCAGTGATTCGATGACGCCTTGACCAGCAATGCTGTATGCCTGGGCGGAGAGTTCACTCAGTGCTTGTTTCGGCACGCCGCGTGCCTCATTGCCAAAGATCAGGCAGTCACACTGCTGGAAATCGCCACTGGCAACGGGCTGGCCCTGCATATCCAAATAGGCAATATGATGAAAGCGCTGTGCAACTTGCTCCAACGTGACGCCTTGCTCTATCGGTGTATGGAAAATGGCGCCCATGCTGGAGCGCACCACCTTGCCATTAAAAGGATCAACACTGCCCGGACTGAGCAGGCAGCGATAGCCGCCAAACCAGGCCAGCGTGCGCAAAATTGTCCCTAAATTGCCTGGGTCTTGAATCTCGTGCAAATACACAGCCCGCTGCGCTTGCTGCTGGGGTTGCAAAGCGGACATAGGCACGACAGCAACAATGCCTTGGGGCGATCGAGTCTCAGACAGTTGCTTCATTTGCCGTTCGTTGATGAGATGGCGGCGCCAAGGCTGTGGCTGGGCGGGCTGCCAGTGCTCATAGTCGCCGCTGACCCATAGCTCAGCTGCTGTGAGGGCGGGATTATGCCGGCAGGCAAGCGCCAACTCTTGCACCAAGTGCTCGCCTTCCAGCAGAAAATGCTGCAGTTGTTGGCGATATTTTTTTTGCTGCAGCTTTTTTACATCATCAAACTTCATGCGAACCCCCTGCGTTTGCCGGCCAGTATAACAGCCTGCATTGGCGCGCAGTTCAATAAAACGGCACACAATAACCTCCGCAAGAGGTCATGTTCGCGTTACAAGTACCAGCAACGTGGTTGTTGGGTAAGACGATGCCAGCACATCGCTGGCCATGAAGTGTTTGACTCCCCTTTATAGTAGTCAGATAGTGGTCAGATATAGAGTGAGTTTTTTGTCACCAAGTACTCAACATAATAACAAACGGGCCGGCTGACATCTTTGCAAAGCAGTGGTGACACTGTGCATTGGCACAGACCTCAGACGGCACTAATCCTAGGTGGCACTTATAGGAGTCTGCATGCATACCGTTGTCATCATCGGCAGTGGCTTTGGCGGCCAATGTGCCGCCATCAACTTGCGTCAGCGTGGTATCGAGGATTTTGTCATCCTGGAGCGGCGCGATTTTATGGGCGGCACCTGGGCGCAAAACAGTTACCCAGGCGCGGCGGTGGACGTGCAATCGCCGTTGTATTCCATCGAGTCTGAACCCTACGACTGGTCGCAAATGTTCGCTGAGCAAGAGGAGCTGCGCGAATACACCGAGCATGTGATCAGCAAGCACCGGTTGCGTGAAAAAACCCGTACTCGCACCGAGGTAAAGTGCATTGCTTGGCAACAAGCGTCGCAGTGCTGGCAGATTGACACCCTCCACCCTGAGCACGGGGAGCAGCAACTCGAAGCGCGCTTTGTGATCAATGCCTCTGGGCCACTCAGCACGCCTGTGATTCCTGACTTTAAAGGGCGCGAGCGGTTTAAAGGAGAGTCGTTTCATACCAATCATTGGAACCATGACTTCGACTACCGTGGCAAGCGTGTTGCTATTATTGGCAGCGGTGCCAGTGCGGCGCAGGTGATTCCGGCGATAGCAGCAGATGTTGAGCACTTGCATGTTTTTCAGCGCACACCGCATTGGGTTATTCCCCGGCCTGACTATCGATTTAAGCCCTGGCAGCGGGCACTGTTAAAACGCAAACCCATTTATCGGTTATTGCGCGAAGCCATTTATTGGGGGCTAGAAAGCCGTGTGATTGGCTTTAAATACTCGAAATTCATGCTGGAGCTATTGGCCGGAAAACGCGCGCGCAAGCACATTGAAAAACAAATTGCCGACCCAAAGCTCAGGCAACAAGTCACCCCTGACTTTACCATCGGCTGTAAGCGGGTGATTTTATCTGACACGCTTTATCCCGCTCTTTGCCGTGACAACGTTTTTTTGCACGATAAAACCGACGGTATCGAAGAAATCACCGCAGCTGGCATCCATACTCAGCAGGGTTCTGAGTTAGAGCTGGATTTAATTATTTACTCGACGGGCTATGACGCCACCGATGGGGTTATTTCTTATCCCGTTATGGGGCGTGATGGTCAAAAGCTTGCAGATGTTTGGCACGACTACCCCAGAGCTTACTTAGGCACTTGTGTGCCTGGCTTTCCCAATTTATTTATTGTGACGGGACCAAATACAGGCATTGGCCATACGTCGGCCATTTTTATTATTGAAGCGCAAATGAACTACATCATGACCGCCATAGAGCAGGTAGGGCGGCGCTTTAAGTCTGTTATTGAAGTGCGTCCAGAGGCTGAAGAACGCTACACCCAACACATTCATAATGAAATGGAAAAAACCGTTTGGCACCAGGGCGGCTGCAACAGCTGGTACAAAAGCAAAAGCGGAAAAGTGATCGCCATGTTTCCTGGCTTTAGCTTTACTTTTCGACGTTGGACGAAAAACTTTCGCCCTGCTGATCACATTCTCTCTTAACAGTGAGTATTACAATGAAAAAAGTCGTGGCTTTATTCTCGCTATTAACCTTGGCCGCTTTGTTGGGTGTTGTACAAGGCGCTTATTTGCCCACAGGCCAATGGCTCTATGAAAATGCCACCGATTGGGAAGCCAGCCTGTATGGTTTTCAGCAGCAGCAGGTGGATATCGGTGATATGCAGCTGGCGTTGTATCGCAACCATAATCCTGGCAAGCCCGTTATTGTAATGCTGCATGGCTACAGTGCTGATAAAGACGTTTGGCCAAGGTTTGCTCGTCATTTAACGGATGAGTATCAGGTGCTTATTCCGGATATGGCCGGCCACGGCGATACGGGTTTTCGCATGGAATGGGATTATGGCATGGTCGCTCAGGCACAGCGTTTATCACAGCTGTTAACTGAGCTTGAAATCGACCAGGCCCACATCATTGGTAACTCGATGGGCGGCTACCTGACGGCTGTTTTTAGCGTGTATTACCCACAGCAAACCTTATCGGCCACCATGGTGGACCCGGCTGGCTTGGCTTCACCACAGGCCAGTGATCTAGAAAAAATGTTGGCGCAAGGGCGCAATCCATTTTTAATGAATAGCCGCACTGAGTTTGATGAGTTTTATGCCATGACCATGGCTCAACCTCCGTTTTTGCCTGACATGGTGTTGGAGGCGGTGGCTCATGACTACATCAACCGCCGCGAAGAGTTGGCGAAAATATTCGCCGACTTTAACCGCGATATTGGCTTGCAACAAAAATTACCTCGGTTACAAGCACCCGCCATGTTGTGGTGGGGAGCAGAAGACCGGTTATTGCACGTCAGTGCCGTCGAAAGTTGGCAGCAAGCACTGCCCGATATGCAAGTGCATATTTGGCAGGACATCGGCCATATGCCGATGGTGGAAGTGCCGCGCCAGGCAGCAAAGCGCTATCAGGCGTTTTTAAGCAGCATCGACTAACAATAATAATCACCGCGGAGAGACAGATGAAATCACTGAGAAACAAAGTCGCCGCCGTTACCGGCGCAGGTTCTGGTATCGGCCGAGCATTGGCCATTCAGCTGGCCAACGAAGGCTGCCACTTGGCGCTGGCCGATATCGATGCAGAAGGGTTACAGCAAACGCAGCAGCTGCTGGCCAACCAGCCAGTGAAAGTGACGTTGCAAACCCTCAACGTGGCGGATGAAACAGCCGTTTACGCTTGGGCCGAGCAAGTGGTGGCCGATCATGGCCAGGTCAACTTGATCATTAACAATGCCGGTGTGGCATTGTCGGGCACAGTGGCCGGCCTAGGCCTGGAAGATTATCGCTGGATTATGGATGTTAATTTTTGGGGCGTTGTGTATGGCAGCAAGGCTTTTTTACCCAAGCTCGAAGCCGCAGGCGAGGGCCATATTGTCAATATCTCCAGTATTTTTGGTTTGGCCTCGCAACCGCTGATGAGTGGTTATAACGCCAGCAAATTCGCGGTACGCGGCTTTACCGAATCTCTGCGTCAGGATTTAGAGCTTACCCGCAGTGGCGTTAGCGCGACCAGTGTTCATCCAGGTGGCATTAAAACCAACATCGCCAAAGCGGCGCGCATGACCGATAGCTGCGAGCAAGCCACCGGTGTGAGCAATGCCGATGCCACCGCGGATTTCGAGCGTTTGTTTATCAACACGCCAGAAAAGGCTGCGCGCACCATCATTGCTGGGATCGTTAAAAACAAGCGTCGGGTTTTAATTGGGCCAGATGCGAAACTGTTTGATCTATTAGTGCGTTTATTACCCGCCAGTTATCAGCGTATTTTCACTGCCGCTGTGCGCCAGCAAGGCCGTCAGGCAAAGAGTGCCAAATCGGCGTCATAGCGGACCGTGATGATCAAATAGCGTTCAATATTCGCCACGCTGGCATCTGGCGTGGCTTCCCTGCTCAGCCAAATCACGTACAATCCCATGCCTTATTGACGGCAACCACTGCCGTCCAAACCACTCTTTGCCTGGGTGATCTGCCTAGTAGCTGGCAGCAAAGCCCGTGACAGCGCGTGAGGATTTTAAATGAGCGATGCACACCACTGGCAACGTGCCATAACCCCGGCGCCAGACTCGCCTGAGCGGGCCGAGCACTATCGCCTGTTATTACGCCAAGCCGAGGCTCTGGTGGCCGACGAAGACGATTTGATCGCCAATCTGGCCAATGTAGCGGCGTTGCTGTACCAGACCTTAGGGTTTTGGTGGGTAGGCTTCTACCTGGTGCGCCAGGACGAGTTGGTGCTGGGTCCATTTCAAGGGCCAACCGCCTGCACGCGCATTGGCTTTGGCCGCGGCGTTTGCGGCAGCGCCTGGCAGCAGGGCGCCACTGTGCGAGTCGATAATGTTCATGATTTCCCTGGCCATATCGCCTGCAGCGCCGACAGCTTGTCGGAAATTGTGGTGCCGCTGCTGCACGAAGGTAAAGTGGTCGCAGTATTGGATATCGACTCTGCTCGTGCGCAGGATTTTAGCCAACAAGATGAACAAGCGCTGCAGCAGCTATGTGCGTTGCTGGCTCAGTGCTGGACACAACAATAAATGAACAAGGAAATAGCCATGCGTTTTTCTCGTACCGCCATGCTGGCGGCAGGTTTACTCAGCGCCAGCTGGGCAAGTGCCGGTGAATTATTAACCGATGGCATCAATGCCAAAGCCGATGCCAAACAGTGGCAGCAGCTGTGTGATCAGCAATTGCAAAAAGCGAAACAACAGTTCAGCGCGTTGGAGCAACAAACGGGAGCCACCACTGCCCTGGCTGTGTTAGAAAACTATGAACAAATTCAATACAGCCTGCAGCCATTAACACCGGCCTGGTACATTAAATCGGTACACCCTGAAAAAAGCGTGCGCGATGCGGCTGAAGATTGCTCGCAAAAAGTGTCTGATTTTGCTTCTAGCATTTATTTATCCAAGCCGTTTTATCAGCGCTTAACCAGTGTGGATGCTGAGAAGTTGCCAGCGGATGCCGCCTTTGTTTATAGCCGTTTGGTGCGTGATTTGCGCCGTTCTGGTGTGGATAAAGACCAAGAAACACGTGATCGCATCTTTGCTTTGCAGCAGCAAATCAGCGAGCTGGGCAATACCTTTAGCCGTAATATTCAAGAAGATGTGCGCACGCTTGAAGTCAGCGTTGAAGAGTTGGATGGCTTGCCGCAAGACTTTATTGACGAGCGAGTTGAAGAAGGTCAAAAAACAGTGACCTTGACCACCAACTACCCAGACCTGTATCCGGTGCTTACCTACGCTCACAGTGATGACCTGCGCTATCGCCTGCGCAAAGCGGCGCTGCAGCGTGGTTATCCACAAAACCAGGAAGTGTTAGAAAACATACTGCAGCGTCGTCATGAGCTGGCACAAACACTGGGTTACAGCAGCTTTGCTGAATACAACATGGAAACGCAAATGATCGGCTCACCCGAGCATGCTGATGCGTTTTTACAGCGCATTAACGAGGCGCTGAAAGAGCCGGTAAAGCGTGAAATCGAGCGTGACTTGGCACGCCTGCAGCAAATTGACCCGGATGCCAAACAGGTCAACCTGTGGCAAGCCTCTTATATTGGCAACCTGATTCGCCAGGAAGAATACGCGGTTGATGCCAAAGAAGTGCGCCAATACTTCCAATACGAACGTGTACGCGACGGTATTTTTGCACTGTCCGAAAACTTATTTGGGGTGAAAATTCAGCCCTGGAAAACGGAAGTTTGGCATGAAGATGTTGAAGCCTACGAGATTTTGGAAAATGGCAAACTGATTGGCCGCTTTTACATGGACAACCATCCGCGCGATGGCAAGTTCCAACACGCCGCTCACTGGGGCTTGCGCGATGGCATTAAAGACAAGCAAGTTCCCCTGTCTGCACTGGCACAAAACTTCCCTAAAGGGCTGATGGAGCATGGCCAGGTAGAAACCTTCTTGCACGAATTTGGCCATTTACTGCACAGTGTGTTTGCCGGCCAAAATCAACGCTGGCTCGACAATGCCGGCATGGACATGGAGTGGGATTTTGTTGAAGCGCCGTCACAAATGCTGGAAGAATGGATTTGGGATTACGACACGCTAAAAACCTTTGCCTTCAATGAAGACGGTGAAGTCATTCCTAAAAGCCTGGTGAAAAAGATGAACAGTGCGCGTGACTATGGCAAAGCCACCGGTACCGCTGTGCAAATCTTTTATTCACAAATGTCGCTGCAGTACTACATGCAAGACCCTGCTAAGTTTGAACTGCAACCGACGATGGTCGAGCTGCAAGAGAAATATTCGCCTTACCCCTACACGGAAGATACGTATTTCTACACCAGCTTTGGTCATCTGTACGGCTATAGCTCAAACTACTATACCTATCAGTGGTCACTGGCCATTGCCACGGATTTATTCTCGCGCTTTAAAGAAAAGGGCATGAATAATCGTGACATTGCCAATGCTTATCGCCACAAAGTATTGGCCGTGGGTGGCAGCATGCCAGCGGCCGAGATGGTGGAAAACTTCCTTGGACGTCCCTTTAGCGAAAACGCCTATATGGATCACCTGAAGTCGCTGGCGGCACCTGCGACTCAGCTGTAAGCCGATAAGGCCCCTGAAAAATCAGGGGCTTTTTTATGGATGATTCAATGGGATTTTAATTGCTGCTATCGCAGGGCTCGTCACCATGATAGGCGCCATCGCACCAAATACCCTGCAGCATGACCTCGCCAGACGCATCGTATAATGTGCCGTGACCGTGAATCATGCCGTTAGCAAACGCGCCGATGTGGCTGGAGCCATCGGGATATTCCAGCATGCCCTGGCCGTTTAAATAGCCATTGGCATATTCACCGGTATAGACCTCGCCCGTCGGGAAGATGGTTTGACCATGCCCGTGCAATACGTCGTCCTGGTATTCCGCTTTTACTAAGGTGCCATCGCTATAACTGCAGGTGACTTGGCCATTTTTGGCAGCGTTTTTAAACTCGCCCTCACACACAGTGCCTGTTACGTAGGTAAATACGCCATGGCCATTAAAGCGACTGTTTTTAAACTCACCCTCATACGTGCCCCACTTGGGGTCGGTAAAGGTGCCTTTACCTCGCACCATGCCGCGGTGAAAGGTACCGGTAAGCGTTCCGCCAGTAGCGTAGGTGAGAGTGCCAGGCCCGTGGAACAAACCCTTTTCAAAGCTGCCTTCATAATGGCCAGTCGGTTGGTAATCAATCCGCCCTTGGCCCTCAAATAAGCCATTTTCGCAGTTGCCGGTATAGCGTGAGGCATCCGGTAATAACACCTCACAGGGCTCAGCCAGAGCCATTGAACTTGCCAAAGTAAAAGAGCCGATCAAAATCGTGCTTCGAATATCCATTGTCGAAAGCCTTGTTGTTTTTTGGGCGGCGGATTTTAGCAAAGCTCTGGCAAGCACCAGTATTCGTGAAACTACGTCCGCTCACGCTCAGGGTTGTGCAGTATGGTGTGGGAAAATGTAGAGAAAGGAAGCCGCCAAGGAAGGCGGCAGGGTGCTTTAATCAGCTTCAGCCAATGCCATTTCATGGTTGGCCGCTTGGCTTAAAAAGTGGGAGCGGTCTTTGTAGTTAGGGTGGCGTTGCACAAAAGCATCGATACGAGCCAGTAGGCCGCCTGACAGGCTGATGTTAACGCGCTGCTGCTTACTCACACCGGATACATCGACCTCTAGTGCCAGCCATTGCTGATAGTCGGCGTAGTCAGCCAGGGCTGAGTAGTCTTCAAAGCCCTGATCGAGCTGGGTTAAATCCTGACCATCTTCGGCCATTTGCTCAGCCATGGTTAAGATGGCGTTTCTGGCTTGATGCAGGATGTCGCTTTCGTGATCGGCTGCCGACACGCAGCCATAGCCTGCCACTTGCTCGAATACAGGTACGATGATGCCGTAGGCTTCATCCGCTTGCGCGGGTCTCTCTATTCCCACCATAAATAACATGATGGCCTCCTCGGTTTTGCCGTTACAGAACCTGCTCGGTTCTAACACTTTAACAGTGTGCGTGCCTGTTTTTCCGGAACGCTTCTCTCAAGCCCAATGCACTCAAAGTAGCGGGCATCAAATTCGGCTTGTGTGACCAAGAACCTTGGGCGAAATTTCATTGCATGTTTATTGGTCATTTTAAGTTTCAATAGAAATGTTTACCAAATTCTCTACTTCGGAATAGATGTCGATTTCTTGCTCTGGCGCTTCGATGCTTACAAGCAGGCTGAACTTAACTTCATTTCTCCATCGATCTTCAGCTGTTCTATATTTCCACCATCCCCCTACAGGGAAGATGGCTATCGTGTGCATATCGAGCAAGTCTCTAACAGTGCCTATCCAGGTATCAGAATGGATAGAACCTCGGGTACGTAACTGGCTTCCTAAGAACCAGCCATCATTATCGCCCTCAGGACCATCATATTCTTCAAGCTCTACTAATCCATTAATGTATGCCCGGAAGTTATCTAATTCTTGTCCTGGGCGAATTGTTTCAAATCTTAAACCATGAGATTGGTAGCTATATCGAGATCGATAACCTCGTCTTCCCGGGTTTGGTTCAATGAAGTAGGATAATGTGACTTTGAGCTTTACCTCTGTTTCCAGTGGCAGTTGGCGAAGTGATTCTTTAGGCCAAGGTAACTGGTAGAGCTTCATCTGATTTAGTTTAGGGTCAGTAGAAGCTGTGGCCCCATCTTTCATGGTAAAGGGCTGTAACTCTCCTTCAGCTACCAAAGTAAGAGCATTATCTGTGCTATATCGAGCCTTCTGGAGAGAAGGAACGCCGTATCCAACAGTACGTAGAAGATTTTCTTTTGCAATCTTTGGGCTATGCATACCACTAAGAAGTCCAAATCGCTCCATCATTCTAGGAGTCCATTCTGAAGAATGAACAATGAGTCCTCGAATGGTCTCAGGCCATAGGTTCGGATACTCAGATCGGAGTATTGCTGCCTGCCGAGAAATCAACGCGCACGCAGCACTGGTATCTCCATTTCGCTCAAAAAGCTGCCCTTCGGTTCTTCCTGATGTAGTAAGCAATGAAACTACGTCTTCAGTACTTACTTCTGTTTTGTCCGAGGACAGTAACTTATTACCCCCTTCGGCAACCACCTCTGGTTTAAGTGGGGCGTGCTTTTTCCAGCGCCAATTAACGGAGGAGCGGCTCGATGGTGCAACATCTCCTGGGCTTGCGAAGGGTGACCAGCCAACAAGACGAGGGTCGTCATTGGTGGTCATTTCTGTGTAAGCACCAACTGTTAGTGCATTCCAGGCTTGAGCTGGGTCTTCGATTTCGGCGAGACAAACCTGATCCCAATAATCTGGTGATGGCTGGACGTTTCGGTTGTTACCTGCCGAAACTACAAATAAGCGGCGGTGTCCATCCTCCATGCCTGAGCAAAATTTATCGATTTCGGCAGACCAAGATGATGGTTGGCCGCTTTCCCTTTCATGATCTGATGTTACAGCCAAACTATAAACTCGATTGAGGTTTGGCCTGTCAGTTTCAAGCTTATATGCTGCGCCCACGGTGATAGCCCCATAGAGTCGAGGCTCGTTTTCTCCTATAGGGGGCAAAATTCTCGCTGATTCTAGAATGTGGGAAATATGAATTGGTTCTTCATGTGACGCTATTTCCATCAAATTACCAAATGCAGCCAAGCCCGCCTGCAAGGAGCCGTGATCATTGTAGGGAGCAAAGTGGTTGTAATTATCATAATTTGGCCAGTCAGGCTCCCAGGAAACCGAGTATTCCTCGCTACATACGTGTTGCAAAAGTGCATGGGTGTAATTCACTCCTGTATCTAAAATAGATACGGCACTTGTCACCTCTTTAGAAATTTGAATTCTCTGAGCGATGTTTTCTGCCCACTGGGCTTGTTCAACTGGGGATGATTCCACAATTGGGTTTGGGGTTTCTTTAGCCTTGCGTAGTTCCTCTAAGTTACCAATCAGATCAGGGGCTTTCTTTAAGTCATTTGCAGAACAGTGGATTAGAAAAACTACGGTATTAAAGAAGGTAAGTGAGGAGTTGCTTAGAGTGGCGTTTAAACGCTCTGAAAGCTGAACTGCGATTTCATTAGCATTTCGGTTACTAGTTTCTTTCAACCAGATCTCCCACCAAAATTTCGCGTCAAGATCTTCAGGATAGAATTCATCAGGATCCGTCCAAAACGACTTTAAATTGGCGAGTTTTATCTCTGAAATACTGTCAAGCAAGGTATGGTTTTTAGGGAACACCTCACCATCTTTGGTTGGCTTGCCATCTTTGCTTGGGTCTAAGTACTGGCGAATTTTTTTAAGGAAAGCAGCCCTTCGTGATTCAGGAATAAAGACAGTCGCAACCTCTCTGTCTCCCTGTAATTTATGGGCTCGTAACTTGAAGTCTCTATTGTCTAAACTATCGAGTGGGAGCTTGCATCCAGCTTCGCTCAGAATTTCGACGTAAATACCAATGTCTTCTGTGATGGGAGCGGGCCTGTTTTTTTCAATATGCTCATATTGATTTAAAACAGCTTGATACTGCCCTTGAAGGCCTGCCCCGTGAGAGTTTCTATTGTGTACTGGGACACTAGAGCCGCGGCCTGTTCGTTTGGATTTAAATGGTTCTTCTTGAAAAAACCGGCCAACATTTACATGCTTCCTGTTGCTAGCCATATCTGTCCTTATTATTCTTTGCTTGTAGAGGAGCTTCCTGAGCGGCGCCTATTAAGGGCCTTTAATAAAATCTCAGTGGATATTTTTTCCTTGAAGTTTAGAACAGCTTCTTTGGCAGCATCTTCACATGATCTGGTGATTTCTGCCGAACTCAGCCCTAAGGCAGATTTTGAAATTTCTTCCCAGTCAAGTTTGGTGGTATCAAAAATTGACAATCGGTTCTTTATGAGAAGAGAAATTTGCTCCAGTTGAGGTTTTTCGAATGGAATAATATCGTCAAATCGTCTGTAAAGAGCTTGGTCTAGAAGCTCAGGATGATTTGTTGCTGCAATAATAATGCTCTCTGAGTAATCCTGCTCGACAAACAATAGAAAGGAGTTCAGAACGCGCCTGATTTCTCCTACGTCATTGGGCGCGCCTCGCTGGGTCCCAATCGCATCAAACTCGTCAAAGAGATAAACCGCACGAGTCTGCTTGATGTGATCAAAAATCAATCGAAGCTTGGCTGCAGTTTCTCCCATGTATCTGGTAATGAGGTTGTCTAATACTATGGTGTATAGCGGCAGTTTTAGCTCTGTAGCCAACATTGCGGCTGACATGGTTTTCCCTGTTCCTGGAGATCCAGTAAAAAGCAGTTTTCTCCTAGGGTGTAGCCCAAAGCGGTTGAGTTTATCCTTTTGTCGCTGTTCAACTAAGACTTGTTCTAGGCGCTCCTTAATGTCCACTGAGTAGACGAGCTCACTAATTCTGGCGTTTGCCGGGGTAAGCTCTAGAAGCCCTTTTAGCTCACTTTTTGGTTGGTGAGCGAACGGGAGAGGCTTCGAAGATGCGACACCTAACTTTGAATTCTTTTGAGACTTTTCAACAAGGGTCTTTATATCACTTGCAAGCTTACTGTGACCCTGTCGCGCTTCTTTGGCTGCAACTTGCAGAGCAATAGAATAAAAGCGCTCATCATCACGATCTGCATGACTTTTCAAGAGTGCTTTTAATTGATCCGCTGTGGCCACGGGCTTAACTCCAATATATGGGTGGCAGGGAGATTGCTAAGCCACCCAACTTTCAAATTCTATCAATCTCTACATTCTAACTTTCAATTCAGCAAGCTACCACGTTTATTCAGCAAGTAAGAAAAACGGAGATTTTCTTTACGCTATCTATCGTCACGCCGCTTTCAATGTAACCCCAGTGTAACCCCGGGGAAAACTGGAAGGCATTGCTAACTCGCTGATTTTAAAGGTTTAAATGGTGGGCCCGCCCAGACTTGAACTGGGGACCTGCCGATTATGAGTCGGATGCTCTAACCAACTGAGCTACGGGCCCTTAAAGAAAGGTGGCTGTGATAGCCAGTGGGCATTATAGGGGCCTTGCGCGAACGACGCTACCCCTTTGATTTCAAATAAAAAAGCCCGGCTGAGCCGGGCTTTTTTATTTACTCATCAATAAAGCTTCGCAAGTGGTCAGAGCGGCTAGGGTGGCGCAATTTGCGCAGGGCCTTAGCTTCGATCTGACGAATACGCTCACGCGTTACGTCGAATTGTTTGCCGACTTCTTCTAGCGTGTGGTCGGTATTCATGTCGATACCGAAACGCATGCGCAGAACCTTGGCTTCACGTGCCGTTAAGCCAGACAATACCGAGCGAGTGGCATCGGTCAGGCCTTCAACGGTGGCGGTATCGAGTGGTGACTCAGATTGAGTGTCCTCGATAAAGTCGCCCAGGTGCGAATCTTCGTCGTCGCCGATGGGGGTTTCCATCGAGATCGGTTCTTTGGCAATTTTCAGCACTTTGCGGATTTTGTCTTCCGGCATGTCCATGCGCTCGGCCAGTTCTTCTGGCGTTGGCTCACGACCCATTTCCTGCAGCATTTGCCGTGAAATACGGTTCAGCTTGTTAATGGTTTCGATCATGTGCACTGGAATACGGATGGTGCGCGCTTGGTCCGCAATGGAGCGGGTGATGGCCTGACGAATCCACCAAGTGGCGTAAGTTGAGAACTTATAACCACGACGGTATTCGAATTTGTCCACCGCTTTCATCAAGCCGATGTTGCCTTCTTGAATCAGATCCAGGAACTGCAAACCACGGTTGGTGTATTTTTTCGCAATCGAAATTACCAGACGCAGGTTGGCTTCCACCATTTCTTTTTTGGCGCGACGAGCACGGGCTTCGCCAATGGAGACGCGACGGTTTACTTCTTTAATGTCTGGGATGGTCAGGCCCACGCGCTCTTCAACAGCTTTGATTTTCTTCTGCGCACGGAAAATTTCCAGCTTGTAGGTGTCGAGCTTGTCAGAATACTTATGGCCACCAGCGATCAGTTCTTCAATCCACTGATTGTTAACTTCATTGCCAGGGAAGTTGCCGATAAAGTCTTTGCGATCCATGCCACATTTGCGCGTCATCATGACCATGATCTGGCGCTCTTGCGCGCGGATTTGGTCGAGTGCTTCGCGGGCATCGTTCACCAACTGATCGAAATACTTAGGCGTTAGCTTAATGGGTGCAAAGCGTTCTGCTAGCAATGCCAATGCTTCTTCTGCTTGCTTGCTGGCGCGACCATGTTTTTCGATAGCGGCGTCTACAGCGGTGTGCGCGTCTTTGATTTCATCAAAGCGACGAATGACTTCGGTCAGGTCGATACCGCTGTCTTCTTCTTCATTGTCGCTTTCTTCGTCATCGTCGGACAGTTTTTCAGCGGCTTCCGCTTCTGGGCCAGACTGCGGGCCAGGTGCTGGAGTTTCATCTGATGGGTCGATAAAACCACTGAAGATGTCGCTGACTCGGTTCGGGTCTTCTTCTGCTTCTTGGAAAGCGTTCAATACAATGCGTACGGCGCCTGGGTAGTAAGCCAAGGCCGACATGACTTCACGAATGCCTTCTTCAATACGTTTGGCGATAACAATTTCGCCTTCACGGGTCAGCAGCTCAACGGTACCCATTTCACGCATGTACATGCGCACTGGGTCGGTGGTGCGGCCAACGTCAGATTCTACCGATGCCAGCGCGGCAGCGGCTTCTTCGGCGGCGGCGTCGTCGGCGGCTTCATTAAACAGTGATTCGCCATCGGGTGCGTTTTCGGACACCGGAATACCGATGTCGTTAATCATACGGATGATGTCTTCCACCTGATCCGGATTGGCAATATCATCCGGCAAATGGTCGTTAACCTGTGCAAAAGTGAGGTAGCCTTGCTCCTTACCTTTGGCAATCAGTTCTTTCAAACGGGATTGTTGGGTGTTCGCTGACATAGAAGCCCTGTGTTCCGTATTGTGAGGCGCAGAAAAGCGCGGAAGTATAACTTTTAACCGCTCTTTAGGCCAGCCGTGCCTGAGGAATGTTCCCGACTATTGCCCTGTCATAAAGGGCGCGAGGCTCGATCGTATCGGTTCGGGTGCGGTTGGTGGCTGTCAGGTCGTCGGTGTTGTCCGGCTTTTGCTGCCGGCCAGTGAAATATAGGGGCGCTGAAAGAGATTTCAAGGTGGCGAAGCGCTAGCGCTGATAAATCGACGTACGTTTGCGGTGGCGCTGGTGGCGCTCTTTGCTGAGCTGGCGTAAGCGCTGTTTTTCGTCATCGCTGAGTGGCGTGTGGTTGGTCAGCTTGGCCTGCAGTTGCTGCCATTCATCATCTAGGCGGCGGGTATCCATTCTTTCTAACACGTGTTTGACAGCGCTGGCGCTGGCCAGTTGTTGCTGTTGCTCCGCTTGCTCGGCCAGCTGTTTGAGCTCTTGTTGGTAGGGCGAGCCGGTCCATTGAATAATCACACCGATGCTGTCTTTTTGCGGCGACTGCTGCAGCTTGCGAATCACTTCAATCAGCAGGCGTTCATATTCGCTTTGTGCCTCGGTGTCGGGCAGGGTCAAGCCGTTAGCCAGTGCTGGCTGCACCAGTAGGCTGCACAAGGCTTGGCGGGCACCAACATCTTGTGGCCGACTCATGGCGGGCGGCTCTGGCGGCATGGCGTGCGCTTCGTGCTCCATGGGTAGCGGCTCTTCCGTCGGCTGCTGAGCGGCTTGCTGCTCCAGCTTTTGCAAGGCATGGCTGGCGACGCCGGTTTCATTTTGCAGCTGCTGTTTCATTAAATCGCGCAGTGCGCCTTGTGGCAGGCGGGCAATCAGAGGTGCAGCGAGTTGGTCAAAGCGGGCTTTGCCATCCAGAGTGTCAAAGTCGACCTGTTGCTTAAGGTGTTTAAACAAAAACTCCGGTAAGTGATCGGACTCATTTAAGCGTTGTTCAAAGGCGTTTTTGCCTTCTCGTCTGACCAGTGAATCTGGGTCTTCGCCATCTGGCAAAAACAAAAAGCGCGCCTGGCGACCGTCTTCTAATACCGGCAATACAGTTTCCATGGCGCGGGCAGCGGCGTTGCGTCCGGCTTCGTCGCCGTCAAAGCAAAAAATCACTTCCGGCACGATGCGAAACAAACGCAATAAATGGTGCTCGCTGGTGGCGGTACCCAAGGTGGCCACGGCGTAATGAATGCCGTATTCGGCCAGTGCCACAACGTCCATGTAACCTTCCACAATCACGAAGCGAGTCAGCTTTTGACGTATTTTTCGGGCTTCAAATAGCCCATACAGCTCGCGATTTTTCTGGAATACCGGCGTCTCTGGTGAGTTCAGGTATTTGGGTTTTTCATCGCCCAACACCCGTCCGCCAAAGGCGATGGTGCGGCCGCGCTGATCGCGAATAGGAAACATAATGCGATCGCGAAAGCGGTCGTAGCAGCGTCCGTCTTCTTTTTCGATCAACATGCCGTTGCTAATCAGTTGGCGCTGGCGTTCTTTGTCGCCATTGACCAGGGCTTGCATCAGGTTGTCCCAACCGGGTGGGGCGTAGCCAATGGCAAAAAACTTGGCGGCTTTGCCAGATAAGCCACGTTGTTGCAGATAGTCGATGGCGCGCTGGCGCTCTGGGTGCTGACGCAGCATTTGCTGAAAAAACTGACTGGCGTCTTGCAGGCGCTCGTACAGCGGTTGGTTTTGCTGCTGTTGGCGTACCAGCTGATCATTTTGCTCGCGCGGTACTTGCAGGCCGGTTTGCTCGGCCAGTTTTTCCACCGCATCGGGAAAGCTTAGGCCGTCAAATTCCATCACAAATTTGAGGGCGCTGCCGGAGGCGCCGCAGCCAAAGCAATAATAAAACTGTTTGTCTGGGCTGACGGTAAAGGAAGGCGTGTTTTCGTTGTGAAATGGGCAGCAGGCTGAGTAGTTTTTGCCGGTCTTTTTTAATTTAACGCGGCTATCGACCACATCGATCACGTCGACGCGGGCAAGCAGCTCATCAATAAAAGATTGCGGTATGCGACCGGCCATAAAGAATGCTTACTGAGACACAAGGTTAAACAGAATACGGTGCTTGGCGAGTGTCGGCAAAGCTTGGGCGCCGAATGATGCTGGGGTGCCCTTGATTTTATGACGGCAAGACAAACGACAAAAGCGCTAGCGGTAAACCGCTAACGCTTTTGATAGCCTGCACAGGGACAGGATTTATCCCAGTTGCGACTTAACCAGTTGGCTGACCTGCGCCATATCGGCACGACCTTGCACTTGTGGTTTGAGGATGCCCATGACTTTGCCCATGTCCTGCATTCCTGCAGCACCGGACTGTGCAACGGCATCAGCCACCAGTTTGGCCAACTCTTGTTCGCTCAGAGACTCTGGCAAATACTCGGCGATGACATCAATTTCTTGTTGCTCAGCAGCGGCCAGTTCTTCACGACCTGCCTCTTGATATTGAGCAATCGAATCACGACGTTGTTTGACCATTTTATCAAGAATGGCCAGCGCGCGTTCATCGGTGATCTCAACTCGTTCATCCACTTCGACGCGTTTGAACTCAGCTGTGATCAGACGCAAAGCACTCAAGCGGGGCTTGTCTTTCGCCCGCATGGCGTCTTTGACTGCGTCTTTAATGGTTTGAACCAAAGTACTCATGAGCGTCTCCCTGTTCTCAGTTCAGGCAAAAAACTGATTAGTACAGGCGAGTCATCTTGCGCTGTTCGCGCTGCAACTTCTTCAGGTGACGCTTAACAGCAGCGGCTGCTTTGCGCTTACGTACCCAAGTTGGCTTCTCATAGTGCTCACGACGACGTACTTCAGACAGTACACCGGCTTTTTCACAAGAACGCTTGAAACGACGCAGTGCTACGTCGAATGGCTCGTTTTCTTTCACTTTTACAGCTGGCATCCAATCACCTTATCTATAAGTGTTCGTTCATTGGGGGAACCACGACCCCCAGTTAGAGGGCGGGCATTCTAAAGAGTTTGGCTAAGGATTGCAAAACCTCTGCGTGGATTTTAACCGCTTGGCCGCGTATCATTGCCGCCCTTGCAGATATCGGGGGCCTGTATGCGGGTATTGGGGCTGGAAACCTCCTGTGATGAAACAGGAATTGCGCTGTACGACAGCGAACATGGCCTGCTGGGCCATCGCGTGTATTCGCAGATTCACGTGCACGCCGAATACGGTGGCGTGGTGCCAGAGTTGGCCTCGCGTGACCACATTCGCAAAGCACGGCCGCTGATTAATGAAGTGTTGGCCGAAGTTGGCTTAACGCTGCAGCAGGTAGATGGCATCGCCTTTACCTCTGGCCCTGGCTTGGTCGGCGCCCTGTTGGTGGGCGCTTGCATTGGCAACAGCTTGGCTTGGGCACTGAATATTCCTGCCATTGGTGTGCACCACATGGAAGGCCATTTATTGGCGCCCATGCTGGAAGAAGAACAACCTGACTTTCCTTTCATTGCGCTGCTAGTCTCGGGTGGCCACACCCAATTGGTCAAAGTAGCAGGCATTGGCCGCTACGAGTTGCTGGGTGAATCGCTGGATGATGCCGCCGGCGAAGCCTTCGATAAAGCCGCCAAAATGATGAATTTGCCTTACCCTGGGGGGCCTGCACTGAGTGCCTTGGCCGATCAGGGCGATGCGCAGCGCTTTGCCTTCCCGCGACCCATGACCGACCGCCCGGGGCTGGATTTCAGCTTCAGTGGTCTGAAAACCTTTGCCCGCACCACCATTCTCAATTGCGCCGTCGACGGTGTATTGGCCGAGCAGGATAAAATCGACATTGCCGCTGGTTTTCAGGCCGCCGTGGTCGATACCCTGGCGATTAAATGCAAGCGTGCGATGCAGCAAACCGGTGTAAATCGCTTAATCATCGCCGGTGGTGTCGGCGCTAACCGTCAGCTGCGCGCTAAGTTGCAAACGACGGCGCAGCAGATGGGCGGGCGGGTCTATTATCCGCGGCCGGAGCTGTGTACGGACAACGGCGCCA
Organism: Bacterioplanes sanyensis; assembly: GCF_014652515.1. Lineage (GTDB taxonomy): Bacteria > Pseudomonadota > Gammaproteobacteria > Pseudomonadales > Oceanobacteraceae > Bacterioplanes > Bacterioplanes sanyensis. Next base: position 103,450 of record NZ_BMYY01000002.1, read on the forward strand.
TGATTGCCTACGCCGGCACGCAACGACTGCTGGCGGGCCAGTACAGCGATTTGGCGGTACAAGTGGTACCGCGTTGGCCGCTGACCGATTTGCCGGCGGTGAACTGATGGACAGCGTGTTTATTCACGGCTTAAGCGTGGATGCGGTGATTGGCGTATTTGAGTGGGAAAAACAGCTGCAGCAGCCGCTGATTTTTGATTTGGAAATGGCCTGGGATATTCGCCAGGCGGCCGCCACCGATGATTTGCAATACGCGCTCAATTATCAGGCGGTCACTGAGTTCATCGAACACTTTGTTGGCAGCCAGCAGTTTGAGTTGTTGGAAACCTTACTGGAGCAGTTGGCGGCGGGGTTGCGCCAGCAATTTGCCATTCCCTGGCTGAGCATTCAGGTGCAAAAACCGGCGGTAGTCCCGCAGGCGCGAGCCGTGGGGCTAAAAATAGAGCGTGGAGACAAGCCATGAGTCAGCGCATTTTTCTCGGCCTGGGCTCCAACATTGATGCCGAGCGCCACTTGCGCCAAGGCATTGATACATTGGCGCAACGCTACCGCTTAATACAGGAATCACCTTGGTACGCCTCACCTGCGGTGGGGTTTGATGGCCCTGAGTTTATCAACTTGGTGGTGGTCATAGAGGCGAGCGATTCACCGGCGGCTTTGGCTAAGGCGCTAAAGCAGATAGAGTTCGATTTTGGTCGCCCCAAAAACGCCAGCAAATACTCCTCGCGCGCCCTGGATATCGACATCTTGTTGATCGACGATCTGTGTGGCAGCTGGCCCACCGACTACGGCACCCTGACGCTGCCACGCGATGACATTTGGCGTTATGCCTTTGTGTTGCGTCCGCTGTTAGACATTGCCCCACACGCGCACTGTCCATTGCGTCAACAGCCTTTGAGCTTGGATTGGCCCGCCCTGAGCGAGCAGCCGTTGCGGCAGCTGACGCCGGCCTGGCAGCCCTGCAGCGCTCAGGCTTGAGCGCGCCACGCCTTTAACGCCTGTAGGCGCGCTTGCTGCACCGCTTGGCCAATCTCTGGGCCTTTCATTTCTGGCGTAATGACATCTTGGGTCTTAATCGCACTGGCGCAATCCAATGCCTGCTGGCAGTAATCGCGCTGTGGATAATCGCATTGCTCCAGCCCAGTACGGCCGCGGGCGTCACACTGGCAAGCCAGTAAAAACTCGGCAAAGCGCTCTGGCCGACGCCAAGCGTCGGTTTGTTGAAACAGCTTCAATAAAGTCTCAGGCCTCAGTTCAAAAGCGCGATGCACATGGGTGTGAAACTCGGTGGTGAGTTCCGCCAGTTTTTTCAGCTCGTTCGGTACCTTTAACCGTTGCTGCAATGCTTTCAGCGGTTTTAAACCGCGCTTCTCGTGACCGTGGTGCTTGGGCCATTCGCTCGCTGGTGTGAGCGCCTTGCCAACATCATGGGTCAAGGCCGCCCAGCGCACTGCCAGGCTGGCGTCTGCATCGACGGCGGCTTGCAAGCACAGCAAGGCGTGAATGCCGCAGTCGATTTCCGGATGGTGTTGCTCCGGCTGGGGTACGCCAAATAAACGCGCCAGCTCAGTAAACCAAACGCTTAGGGCACCACAGTCGTGCAGCACCTGAAAATAGGTCGGTGGGTGCTGGTCGAGCAGGGCGCGCTGGGTTTCTTGCCACACGCGCTCGGCGACGAGGTGCTCCAGCTCGCCATTGGCACACATGTGTTGCATCAGCGCTTGGGTTTCTGCGGCGATGGTAAAGCCCAGGGGCTGTAAGCGGGCGGCAAAGCGCGCAACGCGCAACACACGCAATGGGTCTTCGGCAAACGCATCGGATACATGGCGCAGCACTTTATTGTGTAGGTCGCGCTCGCCGCCGTAAGGGTCGATGAGTTGCTGCTGGTCATCGAGGGCCATGGCGTTGATGGTGAGGTCGCGGCGCAGCAGGTCTTGCTCAAGGGTGATGTCAGGACTAAAGCGACAATCAAAGCCTTGATAGCCCTGGCCGGTTTTGCGCTCGGTGCGCGCTAGGGCGTATTCCTCGTGCGTTTCGGGGTGCAGGAACACCGGAAAGTCGGCCCCTACTTGCTGATAGCCAGCGCTGAGCATGTCGTCGACGGTGGCACCCACCACGACCCAATCACGGTCTTTTACCGCACGTTGCAACAGGCGGTCACGCACGGCACCGCCGACCAGATAAATCTGCATAGCACTCTCTTTGTACTCATAAAAACGGCCGCAGATGCGGCCGTGGCAGTGTAGCGGCGAGCGCTAGAAGTAGAAACCGGTTTCCAACGCGACGCCGGCTTCTTTTTCCAGTTTGGAGGGGTTGGCCATGGCGGCGACATCCAGGTGAATGCCAAAGGGTGAAATACCAAAACCGAATGAGACCACATCGGAATCCGTGGCCGCTATGTTGGCGCGGTAGCCGCCACGCAGTTGTACGGTATCCCACAGGTCAAACTCGGCACCAAAGGCGATGTACTGGGTGGGGTCTTCGTAGGCGACGGGGTCGTTTTCGAGTAAGTCCAGATCCAGCGCTAAGGTGGTGGTGTCGTCGCTGTAGGCTAGGCCCGCTCGGTACTGCGGATCGAGGCTGACACTGCCTCCCTCTACCACGGCCAACTCATCGCCAATAATGCCGGTGCGTACCGGCGCACTTTGATAGTCATAGTCGCCGCCTAATAGGTTTTTGATGACTAAGCCGGCGGTCAGGCTGTCGTCTGGGCCAAAGCGCATGGAGGCACCGACGTCCAGATTGAAGGAGGAGTAGTCTTCACGTGTGTCTTCAAAGTCATCGATCTCGATTTCTTCTTCGTTGTCGACTTCAGACACATAATGGTAGGTCGAGATTTTTTGTAACTTAGGCGTGATGCCAATGGCGACAGGGCGCTCTGCCAAGGTGAACTCGCGTGCAAAGGACACGCCGACTTCGGCGATGGTGGCGGCAATGATTTCTACGCGTGAGTCCAGGTCTGGGTCGGCGGCGTTATCGGTGAGCTGGCCATTGCGGAAGATTTCAACGCCTTGATCCGAGGTGTAATCAAACCCCAATACTGCTTCTAAGTCTTGCTCCAGATCGGGCACACCATTGTTATCGTCATCGCGATTCAGCTCGGCGAGCAAAATCACTTCTGGCGTTGCACTGCCCTGAGCGCGCTCGACGGTGCGCCCGACATCGGCGTTGATATCACGCGCAAGCTGAGAGTATTTCAGTCCCGCTGGTGCGTAGGCATCGATTAAACCGAGGTCATTGTCAGAGAACAGCGCTCGGCCGGAAAACAGCGCATGACCGCGAACGCTAACGGCAGCAGCAAATTCCTTACCGGGAAAGGCCATTGCTGCCGAGGCGCCTAGGCGTCCACTCACTGGGTGGCCGGAGATAGAACGCAGCGCACTGCTGAGCTGGCCGGCGACGTCATCGACATCGTTGAGGCTGGCTTGCACATCATTCAGGGCGTTATCCAAGTTGGTGCTGGCCGTTGCCAAGTCATCCAGTCGTTCATCGACATCCAGGTTGCCATTGAGGGCCTGTTGAACGGCGACGTCAAAGGCGCGCACGGCTTGATCCAAAGCATCGATATGTTCTTCAAAACCGACCATTTGGCTCTCGCCATCCAATAAGCGCTCCAGCTCCGGTTGCAGCTCATCACTGATGTCTTCGGCGGTTGAGGCCAGTTCTTCTTCATCTCTAACCTGTACTCCCAGCTGCGGGAAAATCAGGGCGAAATCGTCTTCGGCGTTTGCTTGGGACAGCAACGACGGGTTGTAGGCCGGCGCGTGAGCACGCTGGGCACTGGCCACGCCCGTTTGTCCCATGGCCATACCACGGGCATCCAGCGGCATGAATGGCGCTGCTTGGGCAATGGGAGTGGCGAGCACAATAGCGGTGGTCAGGAGCGAGGGTCGAAGCATGGTGATGATCCTTGGTGTTTTATCCTGCTGTCAGCTTAGTCGCTGAACGCGGTGGCTGTCAGTTGGCTAGCTCACAGCGTGGCAGTCTGGCTCGGAAGAAATCGAAAGATCGCTCAATATTTATGGTTTGCCGCCGATAGCTAGTGCAGATGAGATGACGTTAGGAGAAACCCGATGAAATGGCCCCTTGCACTGTTATCGGCGACCACGGTCGCGCTGACGGGTTGCTCTGGGTTGTTGATGAGCGATCAACAACAGCAGGGTCCGAATGCTTTTTTTCAGCCGGTGGAACAGCAAGCCGATCCGATTGCGCCCATGACGCTGCGTGTGGTGGGCTACGGCGCAATTGAGCACAACAAAAAACAAAGCGCGGTACAGCGTCGGCTGATGGGTATTCGCGCTTCCAAAATAGATGCCTTTCGATCGATGGCAGAGCGGGTTTATGGCATGCAGTTATCAGGCTCGACCACGGTGCGCGATATGGTGGTGCAGAATGATCGCTTTCGTACCTATGTCGATGCCTACATGCATGGCGCGCGGGTGATCTCCAGCGATATCTTGCCAGACGGCAGTGTTGAAACCGTGTTGGAGATGACCATCGATCAGGGCTTTCGTAACTGCTTGCAGACCACCGACCGGCAGCGCTTTCACGTCGATTGCCGAGTACCGCTGGCCAACAATAATCAGTACGCCGGCATGCAGAAGCGGCGCATTGAACAAGAAAACAGCAGCCCGGATAGCGGCTTTTACTTTATTGAATAGGAGGCTGAGCCATGTCTTCACAGCTGATAATCATCCTACTGTGGGCGGCAGCCAGCACCGTTCAGGCCTTATCGGTTGAAGTGGTTGGCCGGGCGGAGATTGGTAATTCCGTTTCTTACAGTCGCACCATGGCGCTGGAAGATGCCATGCAACGTGCCAGCTTGCGCGCTGGTGCGCAGGTCAGCAGCACCCAGCTGATGAGCAAGGGCGTGGTGGAACAAGACGATGTGCGCATTGCCAGTAGCTCGCGGTTAAGCAATGTCGAAGTGTTGTGGGAAGATCAACGCGATGGCCTTTATGAAGTCGCCATCAAGGCGGATGTTTCACCCCAGGCTATGTGTCCGGCCAGTACCCAGCGTTACCGCAAGGCGATCGCCGTGGCGGGCTTTGGCTTGGCGAATCCCACCGAGGCCTCAATGGGGGATTTGCACAACGTCGAACAGGCATTGCCCAGGGTACTGGTCAATAGCTTGAATGACCGTGGCGCGATTCATGCCTTTGATGCGACTCGCGTCAGCTTGTATCAAAACCCGCGTCGAGCACCGTCGACGGAAACCGCCCAGCAGCGCCTAACCACTTCCGTTGCATTGGCAACCCAGCTCGGTGCTCAGTATGTGGTGTCAGGTGTGGTGCGCAGCCTGGCGATGGTTGGAGAAGCCGGTGACTATGCTCGCCAAGGAGACAGTTGGCTGACCCTGATGGGCTTCGATGATGACGATCGCCGGCGCCAGTTTGTTGTCGATGTGTTTGTCCACGATGGTTTAAGCGGGGCGATGTTGTTTCAGCGCTCTTATTCTACGGAAGGGGAATGGACGGCTGCCAGAACTGCCCGCCCAGGCTTTGCATCGCCGAAGTTCTGGCAAACACCTTATGGCGGCGAAGTACGTAATTTGCTGAGCGGCGTTATCGATGACATTGATGAAGTGCTGCGTTGCCAGCCCTTTATGGCGCGCATCGTCAAAGCACGCGGCCACCGTCTGCACATCGAAGCCAGCGCCGGCGCTGGAATTCGCCCAGGAGATACTTTTAAAGTGTATCGCACTGGTACGTTTTACAATCTCGACCTTGAACCGCGTACTGAGTTAACCGACATGGCGACGGAAGTGGTAGTTAAACAGGTTCAACCGCAGTTTGTGGTGGCAGAAATGCAATTAACTGCTGAGCACTTGGCCATCCAGCGCGATGATATGGTGATAGCTTGGTAATAAAAAACGGCCTCTGAATGAGGCCGTTTTTGGTGTTGATGAAGAGATCAAATATCATCCACGCTCATCGCTGGGCAGCTAAAGCGCTTGATCATGCGATCATCTTGGTAGCTTTCTAAATGGATATCAAAGCCCCAAAGAAAATGCAGGTGCTTGAGCACTTCATGCACATCTGACGATAGCGGCCGATTATCCAACATGGTGTGACGTAAGGTCATCGAACGATCACCCTGAATATCCACTGACACTACCTGAATGTTCGGCTCACGCACAGATAAGTCGTATTGACGCGCCAGCATATCACGCACGGTACGATAGCCGCCGTCATTATGGATTGCTTCGACTTTATAGTGAGGTTTTTCATCATCGTCATACAGGCTAAACAAGTGAAACTCACGAATTAAACGGGGTGATAAAAACTGCTGAATAAAGCTCTCGTCCTTAAAATTGCGCATGGCAAAATCTAGGGTTTGTAGCCAATCGCTGCCGGCAATATCAGGGAACCACTCTTTATCTTCATCGGTGGGGTTCTGGCAAATGCGTTGTAAGTCCCGGAACATGTTGAACCCGAGGGCGTAGGGGTTGATGCCACTAAAGTAAGGCGAGTCAAAATCTGGCTGAAAGACCACATTGGTATGTGACGTTAAAAACTCCATGATAAAACCATCGGTGACTTTACCTTGGTCGTACAAGTAATTCAGCAGTGTGTAGTGCCAGAAGGTGGCCCAACCCTCGTTCATCACCTGAGTTTGCCTTTGTGGATAAAAATATTGCGAAATTTTACGCACAATGCGTATCAGCTCGCGTTGCCACGGCTCTAGTAACGGAGCGTTTTTTTCCAAAAAGTACAACAGGTTTTCTTGGGGTTCCTCTGGGAATCGACGTCGCTTTTCGGGAGCATCGTCGGTTTGTTTTTGCGGCAAGGTGCGCCACAAATCATTCACTTGTTGCTGCAGAATGCTCTCTCGCTCTTGCTGGCGTGCTTTTTCTTCTGCTGCAGAAATGGGTTTAGGTCTGCGGTAGCGATCCACGCCGTAGTTTTGTAGAGCATGGCAAGCATCGAGAATGCGCTCGACCTCCTCTTGGCCATGGCGCTCCTCGCATTGACGAACATAATGTTTAGCAAACAATAGATAGTCGATGATGGAGCCGGCATCCGTCCAGGTACGAAACAGATAATTGCCTTTAAAAAAGGAGTTGTGGCCATAGCACGCATGGGCAATAACGAGTGCCTGCATGGGCAGGGTGTTCTCTTCCATCAGATAGGCAATACAGGGGTCTGAGTTGATCACGATTTCGTATGCTAGACCCATTTGCCCACGCTGGTAGCCTTTTTGGGTGGACAAAAACTGCTTGCCGTAAGACCAGTGGTTGTAGCCAATAGGCATGCCCACGGATGAATAGGCATCCATCATTTGCTCGGCACTGATGACCTCAATTTGGTTAGGGTAGGTATCCAGTCCAAAATGCTCGGCAGCTTTGGCAATTTCCGCGTCGTAACGCTCCAGCAGCTCGAAGGTCCAGTCAGATTCGGTAGAGATATAGTCGCTCATGTCTCACTCCTAACTCGCCTGCTGATATTCTTTGCGTGCGAATAGCTCACGAAACACCGGATAAATATCTCCAGCGTCACGAATCTGAGCCATAGCAAACTGATCACCATGTTGCGCTTGCACGCCTTTGTAAGCTTCCCACAGCGCTTGATGGTGATTGGGAGTGATCTCGATGTAAGCGAAGTATTGGACTTCGGGCAATAATTGCTGTTCGAGAATCTGTGAGCACAGTGGCGAATCGTCATCCCAGTTGTCGCCATCGGAGGCTTGAGCGGCATAAATATTCCATTCGCTGCTGTTATAGCGTTCTGCGACGACTTTCTGCATCAGCTTGAGTGCGCTGGAAACGATGGTGCCACCGGTCTCGCGTGAATAGAAAAACTCTTGCTCATCGACCTCTTTGGCACTGGTGTGGTGGCGAATAAATACCAGTTCTATGTGGTCGTAATTTTTCTCTAGGAATAGATACAATAAAATGTAAAAGCGCTTGGCAATGTCTTTGACATCCTGAGTCATGGAGCCAGAAACATCCATCAAGCAAAACATCACTGCTTTGCTGCTAGGGACTGGTACTTTGACCTGGTTGCGATAGCGTAGGTCCAGTTCGTCGATAAATGGCAAAGCTTTTAAGCGTTTTTGCAGCTCAGTGATTTGCTCATCGAGTGCGCTTATCAAAGCGGGGTCGTCGTTGCCTTGCTCCAGCAATGTTTGCTTCTCTTCCTCCAGTTGGCGTATTTTTCGACGTTTTCCTGCGCCCATGCCAATGCGGCGTGCATGGGCGTTGCGTAACGAGCGCACAATCGCCAAATTGTTAGGCGTGCCTTCAGAAACAAAGCCAGCCCGCATGGGCTTAAACTCTTTGGATTGGCTCAGAGTTTTTTTCACCATATTAGGCAGTTCGAGATCATCGAATAGATAATTCAGAAATTCTTCTTTGGTGATAAAAAAAGTAAAGTCATCTTCACCGTCACCTTGGTTGCTGGCTTGGCCGCTACCGCTACCAGAACCCCCCCCTTGATTGGGCTTTTCTAGTTCATCACCGGTATTAAACTCTTTGTTACCGGGAAAAACGCGGTGTTGTTTGCCGCCTTGGCCATGGGTAATCATGGGCTCGTTAATGCTGCGGGTTGGAATGCTGATATCTTCGCCGCGCTCCATGTCTGTAATCGAGCGCTTATTGACGGCGTCCGATACGGCGCCTTTGATATGCTCACGGTAGCGCTTTAAAAAACGCTGGCGGTTGACCATGCTTTTGTTCTTGCCGTTCAACCGGCGATCAATGATGTACGACATCGACTCCCCCTTAAGGCCTGCCTCCAGTAGGAAGCAGGCCTGCGTCAGGACTGTTGTCCTAGCGTTTATTGCGATTTGCGCACGCGTAAATACCATTCTGACAGTAAGCGTACTTGTTTTTCGGTGTAGCCACGCTCTGTCATACGAGCGACAAAATCATCATGTTTTTTCTGATCCTCAGATGAGGATTTAGCCGAGAATGAGATGACGGGCAGCAGGTCTTCTGTGTTGGAGAACATTTTCTTCTCAATCACAGAGCGCATTTTCTCATACGACTGCCATGATGGATTTTGACCATTGTTATTGGCGCGCGCACGCAGTACGAAGTTCACAATCTCATTGCGGAAGTCTTTAGGGTTACTGATGCCGGCAGACTTCTCAATTTTTTCCAGTTCTTCATTGATAGCGCTGCGATCGAGCATTTCGCCAGTTTCTGGGTCACGGTATTCTTGGTCTTGTATCCAGAAGTCGGCATAGGTGACGTAGCGGTCAAAAATGTTTTGGCCGTACTCAGCATAAGACTCCAGGTATGCTGTCTGAATTTCTTTGCCGATGAAGTTCACATACTCGGTGGCTAGGTATTCTTTGATAAAGTTTAAGTAGCGGTTGTGTACTTCTTCTGGGAACTGCTCTTGTTCAATGGCTTGTTCTAGTACATACAGCAAGTGCACTGGGTTGGCTGCCACTTCAGTAGAATCAAAATTAAAGACCCGTGACAGAATTTTGAAAGCAAAACGGGTAGAAATACCATTCATACCTTCATCGACGCCAGCCCCATCGCGATACTCCTGAATGGATTTTGCTTTGGGGTCGGTATCTTTAAGATTTTCACCATTGTAAATGCGCATCTTAGAATAGATGCTGGAATTCTCCGGCACTTTTAGTCGTGATAAAACTGTAAACTTAGCCAGCATTTTCAATGTGTCTGGAGCACAGTGAGCTTCTGCTAGAGAGCTGTTGGCTAGCAACTTCTCGTAAATTTTGACTTCTTCGTCAACGCGCAAACAATACGGTACTTTAACGATGTAGACACGATCTAAGAAGGCCTCATTGTTTTTGTTGTTTTTAAACGACTGCCACTCAGATTCATTCGAGTGCGCCAGAATAATGCCTTCATAAGGCATGGCGCCCATGCCCTCGGTGCCGTTGTAGTTGCCTTCTTGGGTCGCCGTCAGCAATGGGTGCAGCACCTTGATGGGTGCTTTAAACATTTCCACAAATTCCATCAGCCCCTGGTTAGCGCGGCACAGGGCACCGGAATAGGCATAGGCATCAGGATCATCCTGGGCATACTCCTCTAACTTACGGATATCAACCTTACCGACCAATGATGAAATGTCTTGGTTGTTTTCATCACCAGGCTCAGTTTTGGCGACCCCCACCTGATCCAGAATTGAAGGATAAAGTTTGACCACTTCAAACTTGCTGATATCGCCACCATACTCGTGCAAGCGCTTGACTGCCCAAGGGGACATAACGCGCCCTAGATAGCGTTTAGGAATGCCGTAGTCTTCTTCTAGAATCTGGCCGTCTTCATCAGGATCAAACAGCCCGAGTGGTGACTCAAATACAGGCGAGCCTTTAATGGCATAAAAAGGAATCTTTTCCATTAGCTGCTTGAGACGTTCAGCTAATGATGATTTACCACCGCCTACAGGTCCCAACAAATAAAGAATTTGCTTACGCTCTTCCAGCCCCTGAGCGGCATGGCGAAAGTAAGAGACGATATTTTCTACCGCTTCTTCCATACCGTAAAACTCAGAAAATGCTGGGTAGCGCTTGATCACCTTATTCATAAAAATGCGACTGAGGCGCAAGTCTCGGGAGGTATCGATCACCTCTGGCTCGCCAATGGCAGCTAACATGCGTTCAGCTGCGGTGGCGTACACCGAAGGGTCTTGCTTGCATAGTTCAAGGTACTGTTGGAGAGACATTACCTCTTCCTGTGTGGATTGGTACCTCTCCTGATAGCGATTGAATACGCTCATGGTCCACCTCTCTCGATGACGATGTAGTCACGTTTTTATACAAAGGCTCTGTTCAAAAATTCGATTGCCTACCATCAGTATGGTTCAGTTTTTCCCTGAACGACCAGTAATTTATAAATAAATTGAATATCGCTCAGGTAACATGTGTTCAGTTATGGTCTATGGCCTAACGACACAATACATCGCAATGCATCGAACGTGCCGCAACGGCAAAAATTACGAAAAGAATAGAGTCAGAGTTGTGGGGCACAAAAAAAACGGCACAAAGTGTGCCGGTTTATGAGGATAATTCTTGGCGGTTTACGTCAGCCTTTTTCGCATAGATCTGAGTGGCTAAGTTTCCACATTTCATAGCCACCATCGAGGCTGTAGGCTTCATTGAAGCCTTGTCCGGCCAGGTACTGAGCGGCGCCTTGGCTGGAGTTACCGTGGTAACAGCAGACAATCACGGGCTTAGTTTTGTCGGCTTGCGCCAAAAAGTCGTTGAGATTGTCGTTGTGCAAGGGTTGCGCACCTGTGATGTGACCGGCGGCGTAACTCATGGCATCGCGGATATCCACCACAACTGCTTGCTTACCTTCAATCATAGGGCGGGCATCGCTAATGCTTAGATGGCGAAATTGATTCATTCAGGTCTCCGTTGGTGAAGCGGGTGCGCACTGACCCGGAACCATTGCTGGTCGTCCAGGCGCAAAGCGGATAGCTGGCCGCCCCAGACGCAGCCAGTGTCCAGTGCAAAAACATCTTGGCAGTCGGTACGGCCTTCTAAGGCGGCCCAATGGCCGAATAACAAGCGAGTACCTGCACTCTGGCGCGGGTAACTAAACCAAGGGGCAAAGCCAGCGGGCGCTTTACCAACGCCTTCTTTAGCGTCCAAATTAAGGCGCCCTTGGGCATCAATAAAGCGCATGCGGGTGAGATAGTTGACGATCGAGCGCTGGCGATCAATGCCTTCTAGGTCGTTTTGCCAGCAGTCAGGCTGATTGCCGTACATGGCGGCTAAAAAGCTCGCTGCGTCATCGCCGCGCAATACGTGCTCAACCTCACGAGCCAGTTGCTGTGCTTGTTCAATGCTCCATTGTGGGGGCAAACCTGCATGGGTCATGCACCAGTTTTGCTCACAATGCAGCAGCGGCTGCTGACGAAGCCACAGCAGCAGTTGCTCGCCGTCGTCAGCATCGAAAATGGCTTGCAGCGTGTCCTTGCTCTTCAGAGTATGGCCGCCCAAGTGTACGGCGAGTAGGTGCAAATCATGGTTGCCCAACACCGTAATCGCGCTATCTCCTAACTGGCGGATATAACGCAGCACAGACAACGAATCTGGGCCGCGATTAACCAAGTCGCCCGCCAGCCATAGACGGTCGTGAGCTGGGTCGAATTGAGTTAGCTCCAGTAACCGCTGTAACGAGTTGTAGCAGCCTTGAATATCACCAATTGCATAGGTGGCCATAGTGCCCTCAGTTCAGTGCGTGTGGCATGGCAAGGGTGAAGACCGGAATGGTGGCATGAAACAGCTCACCGTCGTCGGCTTCCATGACATAATAGCCGCGCATACTGCCAACTTCGGTGCTGAGTACGGCACCGGAGGAGTAGTGGTAGGTTTCGCCAGGCTCGATGGTCGGTTGCTCGCCAACCACGCCTTCGCCGCTGACTTCCTGTACATCGGCATTGCCGTCGGCGATAAACCAGTGGCGGCTACGCAAGGTGGCGGCTTGATCGCCGTGGTTGCTGATGGCGATATGGTAGGCAAACACGTAGCGTTGCTCATCTTCTTCAGACTGGTCGGCTAGAAATTCGACTTCTACCTCAATTTCAATGTTATTGCCGTCATTGCTCATGAACTTCTCCGTTGGCGCTGATGGCATCGGCGATGCGTACATATTCTTCCAGTGTAATGCGCTCCGGGCGCAAACTGGGGTCGATGCCCAGAGCGCTGATGCGTTCAGCGTCGATCAATGTCTTCAGTGTATTACGTAGGGTTTTGCGGCGCATGCCAAATGCGTTGCGCACCACTTGCTCCAGCACTTTTACGTCTTGCGCTGGGTGCGGCAGTTGCTGGTGCGGCACCAGCCGAACAATGGCTGAGTCGACCTTGGGCGGTGGGTTAAACGAGCCAGGTCCGACGATAAATAATGGCTCTACCCGGCAATAGTACTGCGCCATGATGCCCAAGCGGCCGTAATCTGAACTGCCGGGGGCGGCGGCTAGGCGATCCACCACCTCTTTTTGCAGCATAAAGTGCATATCTTGCACTTGCTGGTGATGGCTGAGCAGATGAAAAATCAGCGGCGTTGAAATGTTGTAAGGCAGGTTGCCGACGATGCGCAATGGCTGCTCTTTGCCTGCGATCGTTCCGAAATCAAACTTCAGCGCGTCGCCTTCGTGAATGGTGAAATCCGGGTAGTTGAAGAACTTGGTGCGCAGGATCGGGATCAAGTCGCGGTCTAGCTCAACCACGTCTAAGCGTCCGGTTTCTTCCAGTAACGGCTCGGTAATGGCGCCAATACCTGGCCCGATTTCCACCAGCCGGTCCTGTGGCTGTGGATGAATGGCACGAATGATCTTGTCGATAACATGCTGATCGTGCAGAAAGTTTTGCCCGAAGCGTTTACGGGCTTTGTGGCCATGGGCCTTGGGAATGTGTTTTGCCATGCGTTATTGCGCCATGTGTGCGGCTACGTCGATGGCAGTGGCCAGGCTACCTGTATCGGCCTGACCGCTGCCGGCTAAATCCAGTGCGGTACCATGGTCTACCGAGGTGCGAACCAATGGCAGCCCCAAAGTAATGTTGGCTGCGCGGCCAAAGCCGTGAAACTTCAACACCGGCAGACCTTGGTCGTGGTACATCGCTAGGGTCGCATCTGCCTGTTGCAGGTGCTTGGGAGTATAGAGAGTGTCGGCCGGTAGTGGGCCGATCAGTTGCATACCGTCGGCGCGCAATTGTGCCAAGGTGGGTTCGATGATATCGAGTTCTTCGCGCCCCAAGTGCCCGTCTTCACCGGCATGTGGGTTTAACCCTGCGACCAGAATGCGTGGCTGCGGCAGGCCAAAGAAGCGTTGTAAGTCATGATGCAGAATACGGATCACACGGGTTAAACGCTCACTGGTGATGGCATCGGCGACCTGGCGCAGCGGCAAGTGGGTGGTCACTAAGGCAACGCGCAAATCTTGCGTGGCCAGCATCATCACCACTTCTTCCACGCCGCAAAAGTCGCGAAAGAACTCTGTGTGGCCACTAAATACATTACCGGCATCATTGATCACGCCCTTATGCACCGGGGCGGTGACAATGCCCTGCCAACGTCCATCCAGACACCCCTCGCCAGCCACCTGCAGCAGGCGCAACACATGACCTGCATTGACTGGGTCGAGCTTGCCCGGCTGCACTGGGTTGGCGGTCGGCACATCGACCAAGGTCAACTCGCCGGGTTTATTCGGGGCATGATGATGGTGATCATAGGGCCGCAACGTTAACGGCAGGCCCAGCTGTTGCGCGCGCTGCTGTAAGGTGCGCTGGCAACCCAGCACCACCCACTGCTGAGCCTGGGGATGCTGGGCTAGCTGAATGATCAGGTCTGGGCCGATGCCCGCTGGCTCGCCACAGGTTAGGGCCAGACGTATTGTCATTACAGTGCCTTGATGTCGACGTAGGCTTCGGCGCGGATTTTTCGCAACCAGATCGGCAACTCTTCTTCAAAGCGGCGGCTGTACAGCATTTGCCGCACTTGCTGGCGTTGCAGTTGCTCACCCACGTCGGTGTCGCGGCGCTCTTCAACCAGCAAAATATGCCAGCCAAATTGGCTGCGGAAGGGTGCGCTTACCGTTCCTGGCGTGATTTCTTGCATGGTTTGGTCGAAGGCTGGAACCATGTCGCCAGGACTAACCCAGCCGAGATCGCCGCCATTGGCACCGCTGCCGGGGTCATCACTGTACTCTTTCGCCAGAGCGATAAAGTCAGCGCCAGCTTTGGCGCGTTGGTACAGATCATTGATCAGAGCTTTGGTCTCTTCGGCGTCACGCAGCTCGTTGGCTTTCACCAGAATATGGCGGGTTTTGCTTTGGGTAATAATGCGCGTGCTGCCACCGCGTTTGTCGGTCAGCTTCACCAGATGAAAACCGCTGCTGGAGCGCACCGGCTGAGAGACTTCACCGATGCTTAACTTGGGCACGACTTGGGCAAAAATCCCAGGCAGTTGGGCTTCTTTACGCCAGCCCAACTCACCACCGTTGAGGGCGTTACGACCGGCGGACTCTGCAATGGCCAGCTGGCGGAAGTCAGCGCCCTGATTGAGTTGGCTAATCAGGTTTTGCGCTTTTTCTTCGGCGGCTTGAATGTCGGCCGGGCTGGCGGCTTCTGGTACAGACACCAGAATATGACTGAGCTCATACTCAGCCGCCGAGGTCATTTTGCCCAGTTCGGAGGCAAGAAAGTAGTCGATGTCTTGCTCTGAAATTTGCACCCGCTCACCCACTTGGAAGCGCTGCACGCGGCTGACGCGCATTTCATCGCGGATTTGCTCACGTGCCAGAGAGAAGGGCGTGCCTTCCGCCGCCATGGCTTGGCGAAACTGCGCCAGGCTCATGCCATTTTGCGCGGCAATGCGTTGCAGCGCATCGTTCAACTGCGCATCGCTGATGCGAATACCGGCGCGGTCGGCCATTTGCAATTGAATGCTTTCTACCACCATACGTTCCAGCACTTGCTTTCTCAGCACCTCGTCCGGTGGCAGTTGAGCGCCGGCGTTTTGTTGTTTGAGCATGGCCAGACGCTGCTGCAGTTCACTGGCCATAATGATGCCTTCATCGACCACCGCGACAACGCGGTCAATCGGTTGGGGTTTGGCCCAGCTCGGGGTGCCGACCAGGGTGGTCAGCAGCAGGCTTAGGCAAAGAAATAAGCGCTTAGTAGTCATGATATTGTCGTCTTGAGTATCCGAGTATGCTGTCTGTTAACAAGTCGTCGGTGCCGCTGCCAAAGGCGCCCAGGCCTTTTAACTGCAGGCGCAGCATAAAGCTGTAGTCTTTGTCCGTGCTGAAGCCGTCACTGAAGTCATCGCGAGTGGGTGAGGTTTCACGGTACAGCAGTTGCACCCGCCAGCAGCAGTTCTGGTATTCAACGCCAGCAATGGCTTCCAGTACTGGGTTAACGGGGCGCAGTTCACCGTCGTCATAGTCTCTCAGATCACGTAGCAAACGGCCAACTAGCGCCCAACGATCGTTGACTGACCAAAATAGGCCGGCGTCTAACTGACGGCTGTTAGTGATCACTTCATCGCTGTCTGACCGGTAGGATTTATCCGTGTTCCAACCGAGGTTAAATAAGCGGTTGGGGCTGGGTCGTAGGCGCAGGCCAAAGCGCTGTTGGCGGGCAAAGTCCTGGTAAGGGTCCCATTCTAGGGTGCTGTAGAGGCGCAACTCAGACAGAGGAGACCACTCCACTTCGGCCAGTGTGCTGGAGGTCGCGCGCTCGGCGGCCTCGCTGGCCGTCAGTTGCACGCGGCGGTCTTGCTGGTAGTAAATTCGCCCAAGGCTGGCGCGTAACCGCTCTTCACCCTGGTGATTGAGCCAGCGGCTGGTCAGCCCTAGGCTTAACTGATCGAGGTCGGCCAAACGGTCGTCGCCGGTAAAGCGATCACCGCTGAATAAACTGGCGTAAGAGACGGTGGTGGCGGCGGTGTCGAAGTTAGGTACCTGCAGCTGATCGTTCTGGTAGGGGCTTTTAACCCACAGCAAGCGTGGCTCCAGCGTTTGCAGGTGGCGCTTGCTGAACCAGTCGAACGGCCGTTCGAAGAACATTTCAGCATCCAGCGAGTAGCGCGCGACGCCATAGTTCAGTACCTCATCGGGTGCCTCTGCAGTGGCCAACCATTCTTCTTCTGGGCCGCTGAAGCGGTAGTAGCGGTAACGAAATTCAGCCTTAGGCTCAATCACGGCATAGGGCCAAAACAGTGGATAGCTCAGGGCAGTGTCGGCCACCCAGCGGTGAGCGTTCAGCGCATCAGCACCGCTCAGTGACTGCGTTTGCTCATTAATGACGGCCTCTTGATCACGGTGGAAGTGGCTGTACTGCACACGTCCTTGCCACTGCCATTGGTTAAAACGCAGCGGTTCGTAATTGAGCTCTAATTGCGGCAGGCGACGATAGGGGCGATTGCGCAGGGCGATGTTGTCATCCAGCGTTTGAAAGCTCTCGCCCAGCGCTCGAAAGCTGACATCGCCGCGCTGATAATTGATTTCACCACGGCGTGGCAGGTGGGTGGTGCGGTCAATGGCGCCGCCCGGGTTCATGTCTTTGAGGTAGTCGCCATCGCTGACGTTGTTATAGACCCAGCTATGGCGCCAATGCTCGCCCAGTGTGCCGCTTTGGCGATAGTTGATGCCCCAGCGCTCCTGTTTCTCGGTGGCGTCTTTATTGAGGTAAGCGTAATTCAGTTCGCCATCGCCCAGCGATTCGGTTTTGTGGCGCAGCTGACTTTCCCACAGCAGGCCACGGTCGAGAATGTGGTGCGGTGTAATGGTGGCATCCAGGTTGGGCGCCAAGTTGAGGTAAAACGGCAGGCGAATTTCTTCTGCTTGCAGGTTCTCGTTGAGGCTGAACTCTGGGTTAAGAAAGCCGGTCATGCGGCGATCGTCGATGGGAAAGCGATAATAAGGCAAATAAAACACCGGCACGCCGGCCAGGCGCAAGCGTGTATGCCAGGCGCTGCCCATGCCTGATTGCTGATCCAGGGTGAGTTCGCTGGCACGAATATCCCAATCGTTTTGGCCCGGTTCGCAGTAGGTAAAACTGGCCTGGTCGAGCTTCAGCGTACCGTCGGTCTGCAGCCGAATTTGCTCTGCCTGACCTCGCAGGTGCTGGCTGGGCAGTGCATATTCTGCGGCGATAATGTCGGTACGGCGCTGGCCGTCAGCTTGACTTAGGGTGGCGCGCTCGCCTTGCAACACTAGGTCTTTGCTGTCGTAGCGCACCTGACCGCGGAATTCACCTTCATTGAGGGAGCGAAACCAGTCGGCCTCATCGGCGGTCAAGCGCTGGCCTTGGCGGCTGAAAACCACGTCGCCGCGAAAGTACACGGCACCCGCGGCATCGGAGCTGGAACTGTCGGCTTCGAGCTCGATTTGATCACCGTCAATGCTGGGCAAGTTCGGTGTGACATACATACCGCTGCAGAACGCAGGTAACTGAGCTTGCTGCTCGCTGCTGAGCAACGCGCGCGGGTACCAGGATAACGGCTGTTCGGCGGGTGCAGGCGCTGCCATGGCGCTGCCAGCCAGTAGCAACCACACCAATGATGAACCTTTGGCAATATTACTGATCATGAGTGAGGATGGGCCGGTCCTGTGTCTGATGAATGTCGGCGATGTGTGCTACATTAGCGCGCAAAAGTCGTCGCCTAAGACAGCGCGGCGCCAATTCTAGAACGACTGAACCTGAGAGGCCAGCATGGATCCGCGACTACAAGCCGTCGCCGAGTGGGCTGCCGATGCTTTAAGGCAGCATTCTTCTGTCAATGTTGTGGCAGATCTGGAAGCCGTGGCAGGGGATGCCAGCTTTCGGCGTTATTATCGTTTACGTTATCGAAATCACAGTTGGATCGTGGTCGATGCCCCGCCCGAGCATGAAGACAGCCAACTGTTTATGCAGCTAGCCAAGCAATGGTACAGCCAGGGCGTGCGCGTACCGCAGCCTCTGGCCGCAGATACCGAGCGCGGCTTTATGTTGCTCGAAGACATGGGGGATACCTGGCTGTGGCATGCACTGCGCGAAGAGCCGCATGCCCAAGAAGGCATCAGTGGCTGGTATCGCCAAGCCATTGAGCAATTGTTGGCGCTGCAGCAGCTACCCACCCGTGAGCTAGCAGCGTATGACAACACACTGTTGCAGCGCGAAATGGCGCTGTTCCGTGATTGGTTGTGCCAGCAACACTTGCAGTTAGCGCTGAGCGAGGCGGAACTGGCCATGTTGCAGCGCACCTTTGATGCCTTGGCCGAGCGGGCGCTGGCACAGCCGCAAGTGGTCGTGCACCGTGATTATCACTCCCGCAATTTGATGGTGTTAGACGACGGAACCCTTGGTATTTTGGACTTTCAAGATGCCGTCGCCGGGCCGCCGACGTACGATTTGGTGTCGCTGCTGCGTGACTGCTATGTGCATTGGCCTGAGGCTTGGGTGGAGGAGCTGGCCGGTGAATACTGGGAGGCAGCGCGGCCTTTGGGCATTTATTTGGGCGATTGGAGCCGTTTTCGACAGGATTTCGACTGGATGGGGCTGCAGCGTCATTTGAAAGCGGCGGGGATTTTTGCACGCCTGTCGCTGCGCGATGGCAAGCACGACTACCTTAACGATATTCCCAATACTTGCCGTTATTTGCTGGCGGTTAGTCAGCGTTACGACGAGCTGGCCGACTTCCACCAGTGGTTGCACAGCCGGGTGATGCCAGTATTACCCAAGGAGGTTGGGGAAAGCGCTTGAAAGCGATGATTCTAGCCGCTGGGCGCGGTACTCGCATGGGCAGTTTGACCGATCACTGCCCCAAGCCGTTGCTCTCCGTCGGTCAGCAAACGCTGATCGAGCATCACATCGCAGCTTTGGCGGCGATGGGCATCAATGATGTCGTCATTAACATTTCTTACCTCGCCGACCGTATTCGCCAGCACCTGGGCGCTGGCGAGCGCTGGAGCCTGCGGCTGCATTATTCCTACGAGCCCGAAGCCTTAGAAACCGCCGGCGGCATTGTAAAAGCATTGCCTCTGTTGGGCAGTGAGCCGTTTCTGTTGGTCAACGGCGATGTCTTTCTGGCTCAGGGGCACCCTCAGGTTGAGCCGCTGGCGGCGGGAGACTTGGCACACTTATGGCTGGTTGATAACCCTGAGCATCACCCCGAAGGGGATTTTGGCTTGCGCCAAGGCCGAGTGGTGAGCACTGAGATCGATCGACTGACGTTTTCCGGTGTCAGTCTGTTGCATCCGGATTTGTTTGCAGGCATGGCGCCTGGGCCGCAACGCTTAGCTCCTGTGTTGCAGGAGGCCATCAACTCAGGCCGTGTCAGCGGTGAGTATTGGCAAAATGCTTGGTTAGATGTTGGTACGCCTGAGCGTTTACAGCAGGCACGCGCACTGTGTGGTTAACCAGGGAGAATGGGCATGTTTTGGCTAGGTAAGCTGTCGGGCGCCATGGTGGGGTTGGTCACGGGCGGACCGGTAGGGGCTTTGATTGGCAGCCTGGCGGGCCACCTGTTCGATAAAGCCTTGGGCCAAGCCTTATTAGGGCGTACTAATGCTCCCTTTACCAATGGCAGCGCTGCCTCGCGTGCCACCATTCAGCAGATATTCTTTCAGGCCACTTTCCGCACCATGGGGCGTTTGGCGAAGGTCGATGGCCGCGTTAGCGAAGCCGAAATTGCCGCCGCCACCCATGTGATGGAGCAAATGCAGCTCAGTGGTGCTCAGCGTCAGGCAGCGATCGATTGCTTTAATCAGGGCAAGCAAGCTGACTTTGATTTGAGTGACGATTTGAGCCGGCTTAAATCGGCTTTGTCGGCACACACCAGCTTGGCGCAGATGTTTCTCGAAATTCAGCTCAGCGTCGCCTACGCCGATGGCCAGTTGTCGACGGCAGAGCGACGCTTGTTTGAGCGCTTATGCCGGGCGTTGGGCATCAGTGCATTTCAGTTTGAATGGATTCACAGCCGGGTAAAGGCGGCCATGTCGGGTCGTGGTCGCCAGCAGCAAAGCCGCACCAGCCGCCAAAACTTGCGTGCGGCCTACGACATTCTCGGGGTTAAACCGGATGTCACCGATGCAGAGCTAAAACAAGCTTACCGCCGCCTGATGAGCCAACATCATCCGGACAAGCTGGTAGCGAAAGGGTTGCCGGAAGAAATGCTACGGTTGGCGAAAGAGAAAACCCAGCAAATACAAGAAGCGTACGATCAGGTCCGCAAAGCAAGGCGCTAGGTTGCGGCGTTACCCGGTTTACTCCATCCCAACCTTGCCACGCATTTTTTTGATCTGCCCTTGCTTGACCTTTTTATCCACCCGTCGCCGTTGAGCGGCTTTGCTGGGCTTGGTGGCAATGCGTTTTTTGCGCACCACATTGGCACTGCGCAACAGGCTTTGCAGGCGCCTTAGGGCGTCTTCACGGTTTTGTTCCTGGGTGCGGAACTGTTGCGCTTTAATGACCACCACACCGTCGGCGGTGATGCGTTGATCGCTGCGCGCTAGCAGTTGCTCTTTGTAGCTATCCGGCAAAGACGAGGCGCGAATATCAAAGCGCAAATGAATGGCACTGGCGACTTTGTTGACGTTTTGCCCACCTGCACCTTGAGCACGAATGGCGTGCATGTCGATTTCGCGCCAAGGAATTTGCACAGCGCGGGAAATAATTAACGGATCAGATAACTCAGCTTGAGCCATTACACCACCACAGTTGTTAACGAAAACGCCATTGCCCAAAAATGGCAAAAGGCGCCGCCAATGACAAATAAATGCCAGATCTCATGAAAACCAAACCAACGTGGCCAAGGGTCTGGCCAGCGTAAGGCATACACCACCGCGCCCACGCTGTAACTGATGCCGCCGTATAACAACCAATTCAAGGTGTCGTCTGGGATGCGCTCCAGTGCAGGGTAGATAAACACCACAGACCAGCCCATCAATACATACAACACGGTCGATAACCAACGCGGCGCATCCAGCCACACCAGTTTAAGCATGACACCGGCCAGTGCCAGCAGCCAAATGAAAGCCAGCAGCCCCCAACCCAAAGGGCCATTCAGTGGAATCAAACACACCGGAGTGTAGGAGCCGGCGATCATTAAAAATATCGCCATATGGTCCAAGCGTTTCAGCCAGGCAATCATTTGCTGGCTGCCATGCACCAGGTGATACACGGTACTGCTGACAAACATGATCAGCATACAGGCGCCAAATACGGCAAACGAAACACTGTGCCAAATGCTGCCATGCAAGGCTGCCTGAACCGATAAAATGCACAACGCCACTACGGCAAAAATAGCGCCGGCTAAGTGGGTCAGGCCACTGATAGGGTCGCGAAACACTTGATGCATATTACTCTTCTTCAGGGCCACCAAGGTCAGATACCATACGGTTTTTAAGAGGTGTTACAAGGGTAGGGCGTGCAGAGCTGGAGTGTGTATCTGGTGCAAACCGCAGACGGCAAGCTTTATTGTGGCGTCAGCACCGATGTTAAGCGGCGCTTTGCAGAGCACTGCAGCGGTAATGCGCGAGCAGCGAAAGCATTGCGTGGCCGCGGGCCATTGCAACTGGTGTATCACTTCCAAGCACAGAGTAAGCGCTCAGCCATGCAGCTGGAGTATCGGTTAAAGCGTTTACCAAAGTCGCGCAAGCAAGCGCTGGTGGAGGGACATTGGCAATTGTCTGAGTTGGAGCAGCAGTTGTTGGAGTTGACATAAAAAAGGCCCAGACAGGGTCTGAGCCTTATTGTTGCCGGAAATGAGTTACATGTTCTCCGCCAGAATGGCATCGACATCAATTTTGGTTAGGCCTTCGTTGAAAATCTTGGCCAACTCTTCACCCTCGGCGGTTTTCTTAAAGCAAATATGAATGTCTTTATCGTCTAATAGCTTGCTGTTAAAGCTGGCTTTGCTGGCCTTGCCTTGCAGTGATTTGTCGTTAGCAAATAAGTAGTTCATGACGTTTTTATCAATCACAGCCATATCCAAGCGACCGTTAATCACTTTAAGTAGGTTGTTCTTATCACTGATTACCGGCTCCACTTTTAAGGTGCCATCGGCCACCATGGCATCAAACTTGGCCTCGTTCACGTAATCCTGTACCACGCCAATGGAGAACTGTTTGAGGTCCTCGTGGCTGGTCCAAGTCACAGGATTGGCTGATTGCTCCACAAAACCCACCGGGCTTTTACCTAGGGAGTCAGAGTAAGTGAACTCTTGGGCGACGGCATCTGAGTAGTATTCTGGGAAGTAGCCAGCGTACTTGCTGCTGCCATCTTGCGCCAAGGCGACGGCGCGGCTCCAAGGGAAAAAATCGACTTTTAAAGTGTAGCCCATGGCTTCAAAAGCGGCTTTGGCTACGGCAACGGACGCCCCTTGGTTGGGCAACTCTTTACCCGAATAGGGTGGCCACCCGAGCGAGGTCAAATGCACGGTTTTTTCGGCCCAGCTGAAGCTGGTTAGCAACGTCAATGTCAGTAATAAAGCAAAGCGCTTAATCATAGCGACTCCTTAACGGATTAATGGTCTTACGAGGTTTTAAAACGCTGCATTTTTTCCTGCAGCTCAAGGGCAATTTCCATCGTGCCTGAGCTGACACCAGCGGTTTGGTTGGCTAGTTGCTCGGTGCTGTCGGCGTTATGGGAAATATTAACGATGTTTTGATTTAGCTCAGCGATGACCGAGCTTTGCTCGGAGGCAGCCTGAGAAATTTGTGAGTTCATGGTGTTGATTTGGTCCATATTGGTGGCCACCTCGCTGATGGCTTCACCAGCACGAGTGATTTTTTGCACACTGGTCTGGGCGTTTTCTGTGCCTTTTTGAATGGCGGCGCCGGCGTCTTCGGTGGATTTTTGCAGGCGTTCAATCATCTGGTTAATTTCTTCGGTGGATTGCTGAGTACGCTGTGCCAGAGTGCGCACTTCGTCGGCGACCACAGCAAAGCCACGACCTTGTTCACCAGCGCGGGCTGCTTCAATGGCGGCGTTTAATGCTAATAAGTTGGTTTGCTCAGCAATCCCCTGAATCACATCACTAACGGCGCCGATGTTTTCGCCTTCTTTCACGAGATTTTGAATAACGTCGGCGATCTGGCCGATTTCACTGGATAAAGCATTGATGCTATCAACAGCGGTATTAACGATGGAGTGGCTATCTTGGGCATTTTTATTGGCGTTGATTGCGGCATCCGCGGCTT
This sequence comes from Bacterioplanes sanyensis, assembly GCF_014652515.1. Lineage (GTDB taxonomy): Bacteria > Pseudomonadota > Gammaproteobacteria > Pseudomonadales > Oceanobacteraceae > Bacterioplanes > Bacterioplanes sanyensis. Next base: position 127,062 of record NZ_BMYY01000002.1, read on the forward strand.
GACGTGCATTTTGCGCCACCATGTCGGTGCTGCTGGAGAGCTCTGTGCTGGCGGACACCACTAGGTCAATTTCTGAGCGCTGGCTTTGCAGCTCGCCACGAATGTCCTCAACGTAGCCTTGACTTTCCTGTGATTTCGATGCCATCGCCGAGCCGGTTTGGCCTATATCTTCAATTAGGTCTGCTAGTTTGGCGACAAAGCCGTTAAATTCCCGCGCTACATTAGCCAGTTCTACCGCACCTGAGTCGCTCAGACGCTTGGTGAGATCGCCATCTCCTTCGGCAATGTCGTGAATGGCTTTGCGCACTTTATTTAGTGGAGCAATCACCGAGCCGCGGATGATAATGGTGATCAGTACCGAAGCGATGACCGCCAACAATACAACGCGGAATATCTCTAGCTGCAATGCTGAATCCAGTGCGGCGGTAACGCGATCTTTGTTGATGCCAATCACCAACTTACCGACTTCGCTTTCATCGCCATCGGCGCTGTAAATGAGTGGTTCAGAAAACTCGAGAGCATCGGTGTTGGCGCTGGTCTGACTGTCGACAATCTCACCGGCGGCGTTTTTGGCGCGCGTAGCAAAAATATCTTCATTTACCACCACTGTGATGCGATTGACGAAATCGGCTGCTAACTCTGCTTCGATGTTTTTAACCACCGTGTCCTGATCGAAGTTCCAGATAGGTAACGGCAAACTGCCTTGCAAGCGCTTAATGACGTTTTGGGCGTCCGCTTGCACTTCGTTTAATAGCCGTTGTTCTGTCTGCGAGTAATTGAAGGCGCCTAATAGCACCAGTATCAAAGTAATGCCGGCAACGATTTGCAGAATCGTCTTCAGCAACAGGCTATTCAAAGACATGGTGGCTTCACTTTTGCTCTCGGGTTTAACAGCAAGGTTAGTCGAGCAATGTGACGCACGAGGCATATGACTAAGGCGATTTTGTTCTAATGCAGTCTGGTTTGACTCTTGGTGATATATAAATTAGTAGCCTGCCAGTGCACTCGGTATTGCTGGCACCGGCTAATGCCGAGGTATGAATTTCACAGTGGTCTTTTTTTATCATTATGGTACTAATGTGCAAAACAATAACGACAACATTGGTATCTCACTATGTCTTTCCAACGTCATTGCGCTGCCATGGTTTGGCGCATCTTGGTTCCCTTATGCTTGCCTTGGCTGACGGGCTGTGTCGCTAGCCAAGAGATTCGAATTAACCAACCTGAACCAGCGGTACCGGTCGCAGCAGATCAGGCGACGGCGGCTGCAGTCAGTATCGACATTACCCCGCCCCCAGGTATGCCAATGGGCGGTTATTCGGTGATGGCCAACCGTGGCGAAGGCTTTCGTACACGTTTAAAAGCGCGAGTGGTGTATTTAAATGATGGCAAGGGACAAGCGCTGGCGCTGGTGCAGACGGATTTAGCGGCTGGCTCGCTGCTGGTGCATCACCAAGTGGCCTCCCGTGTGGCCAAGGTTACTGGGCTGAACCCTGGGGATATCGTCATTACTGGTTCTCACAGTCACTCGGCGCCGGTGAACTTTTTCCACAACGATTTTTACAACAAACACATGTCCAGCGGCCAGTGGCTGGAACCTGACTTCTTGGCATTTATTACTGAGCGCATCAGTACCGGCATTGAAGAGGCTTATCAGCGGCAGCGCCCCGCTCAGGTGGCCACGGGTGTGAAACAGGTGTACGGCATTAACCGTAACCGCTCGCTCAGTGCTTATGTGCTGAATGACAACATTGACGGCATCGATCTCAATGACCCCCAGGCCAAATTCCGTGCCGTAAACCCGAACTTGTACATGGTCCGTGTCGATGCCGAGGGCGATGACGGTCGGTATTATCCGTTGGCGGCATTTTCCAGCTTCTCCGTGCATGCCACGACCTTGGCTGTGCCCGTTGAGGTCTATAACGCGGATTTGTTCGCTTACGCACAAAAAGATCTGGAGTGGCAGATGCGCAGTCGTCACGAAACGCCTTGGCCTGTCGTGCATGCCATGACCACGGGCACTCAAGGCGATATGGCGCCAGCGCTGCCAGACCGTGGCGACAATACCTTTGGCCATCATGACGTGAATTGGCGTGAGGCGGAGCAGTTAGGGCGTCGCCTGGGGCGCTACGCCATCGATTTGTTTGAACAGCTGGGCTCAGAGCTGAGTCCGCAGTTGAGCTTGGCCAGTGCCGCGCGTGAAGTCGATATTCGCCGCAATAACCGCGTAGGCGATGTCGTCTTATGCCAGGATGCTGCAGTAGGTAATCCAGTCGCCGCCGGGGCTTATGAGCGCCGCACGCCGTGGTTGGCGGCGGTGCCGTTGTTAAAAGGTGGCAATGTTATGTCACGGCGTTGGTGGTTTAACACCGATGGCTGCCAAGGCAATAAGCGCCACTTGGGGTTCTCTTTTTTACAGCCACTGCTGGAGCCGAAAGACAGCTTTCCTCACATCGTGCTGTTCCAGTTGTTGCGCATTAACGACACCGCGATATTGCCGCTGCCCTTTGAAGTCACCACGGAAGCTGGACGGCGCATCAGTCAGGCGGTGCTGAAGGAGTTGGAGGTTGATGAACAGCCTGTGCGCCATGCCTGGGTGACCAGCACCAGCAATGGCTACTTCGGTTACAGCACCACGGTGGAAGAATACGCCCGCCAAAACTATGAGGGCGGGCATACCCTGTATGGCCGCCATACCACGCCTTATATTCGTGCTCAGCTGCAGCAGTTGGCAGCCGACCTGCGCCAGCAGGGGTCATTGCAACAGTTGCTGCCGAACTGGCGCTATGCGTTGAAGACCAATCGCTTTCTCCCACCAAGTACGCCTGTTGAAGGGCAGCGCCAATGGTTGCAACAGCAGCAATGGACGCTGGCGGATGCCTCGCACGAGCAAGACTACCTAAGCTGGCAATGGCAGGACGTCGGGCCGTCTCACATCGATTTTCATCGCCCTTTGGCGCATGTCGAAGTTTGGCGCGATGGCCAATGGCAACGGCTGTATCGACAATATGTGCCTGTGTCCGATGACGGCTACGACTTGGAAGTTCGTTGGCTAGAAAACGCAGAGCAAGGCATGGCCCATTACCAACTGCGCTGGTATGAGCCGCTGGCCGGTGGTCAATATCGGCTGGTGATCGCGGCGCGAGGTAATCAAGCGGCGTTGATCTCCGAGCCATTTAGCGTCCGGCGTTAAGCAGCAAAGAATGCAAACAAGGCAGCATTTTTTACAAAGCTGTCATAACACGTCGTTACACTCGCCCGCCCGGTTGAGTAGAATGGCCGTCGTTTTCATTTACGGACAGACAAAACATCATGCTGCAAGCACTTTGGGCCGCCCGTTGGTATTGGATTCTCGGGCTGTTCGTTTTTTTGATCGCCGGCGCACTGCAAACGCCGTTGCACTTCATCTGGCCTTACCTGAAGCCTCAACTTGGCCCTTTGCCAGTGCAGGTGGATAGCGTCACGGGTACGTTATGGCAGGGCCAAGTGCAACTGCGCGACGCCACCTTAGGGCGAGTAGACGCCCGCTGGCAGATCGCGCCGTCGGCGTTATTGTTGGGGCAGCTGTCATCAACCCTGCAAGTCAAAGCCAATGCCGCACGTCTTGATGGTGAAGTGGCCGTTGGCCTTGATCAGCAGGTGCAGTTGCAACAGGTCAGTGGTTTTCTCGATTCGTCATTGCTGCAACCTTTGCTGCGTCGAGGTAGAGCCAGCTTGGCCGGTGAATTTGAGCTGAGCCAGCTGCATGCCCACATCGACTTGGCGACGCCACAGCTGCTGGATGCCCGTGGCCGGCTGGTGTTTAGCGGTGGTGATGTGTCCTTTCCGGTCGATGGCAAACCCATCTCTGCCACCTTACCTATGGTAATTGGCGACATTGCCCAGCAAGAGCAGCGGACAGTTGTTGACCTCAACACCACCGAAGGTGACGCCTTGGGCCAGCTGTATTTGCAAGCAGATGGTTGGGGAGGGACGCGCATTCGCCGTCGCTTCTTAGATGTGTTAGGTCAGCCATGGCCCGCGCAAGCAGAAGCCGATACGGTAATTTTTGAAGTGTCTGAAAAGATTCTATAACCTTGAGCGCCTTTAGTGGCGGGTGTGTGCCCGTTTAAAGCAGTAACGGAATGTCTACATGATGCAACCCTCAACAGCAGCTTCCACGGAAGGTGTCGCCCAGCCCGCTTGGCAGCGCTGGTGTTTGCGACTCGGTAAGCTGGTGTTCACCATTGTCATTGCCCTGCAGCTGGCGCATTTGTTTTGGCTGCTGGTGGCCCCAGCCCCTGTGGTATTGCCGACACCGACCCAGAGCTCCGGTGCAGGGCAAAACATCGTGCAAGTCGCCGGCACCTCCGACTATCACCTGTTCGGTGAAGCCGGTGCCGAGCCGGTGGAGCCGGTTAAGCAGACCGTCGATGCGCCAGATACCAAATTGCGACTGGAGCTGCTCGGCGTCACCGTCGCCAGCCAGGAGCAAGGCTCCGGCGCCATCATCGCGCCCAAAAATGGCGATGGTGAGTTTTACCGCCTCGGTGATCGCATCCAAGGCCGCACCAAGTTGGCGGGTGTTTACGCCGATAAGGTCATTCTTGATACCAACGGCAAGTTGGAAACCCTGAAGTTTGAAGAGCAAAACCGCCGCGGTGTGAGTGCCCGCACGGTCAGTCGGCCCAGCGCACCGTCGGTTTCTCTGCGTGAGCGCTTCCGCGAAGTGCGCTCACCATCAGATTTCTTACAGATGACAACCGATGCTGCATCTCAAGATCCTGAGGATGCCATTCGCCAGCTCGGGCTGCAAAGCAATGGCCCAGGGCAGGGCTATCGGGTGCAACCTGGCTCGATGTTAACGGCGCTGAATTTACGTCCAGGTGATATCGTGCTGTCGGTCAATGGTCAGCGCCTGGGTGATGCCAGTGCCGATCAAATGATTTTGCAGCAAGTGCAGGATTCCGGGCAGGCGCGCATTGAAGTGCAGCGCGGCAATCAAAGATTCGTGGTCAATCACAGTTTGAACTAAAGGAACACAGTGTGTTGAAGCAATGGTTAATGGCGGGAGCGCTGGCACTGATGATGGCCACCGCCCACGCCCAAGACAGCTGGCAAATCAACCTGAAAGAGGCCGATATCAGTGCCTTTATCAGTCAGGTAGCAGACATTACCGGCAAGAGCTTTGTGGTCGATCCACGGGTCAAGGGCAAGGTCAATGTGCTCAGCAGTGAGCCCATGGATGAGCAGGCCGTTTACGAGTTGTTCTTGTCGGTGCTGCAGGTGCACGGTTTTGCGGCCGTGCCTGCGGGCGACGTGACGTTGGTGGTGCAGCAGAACGAGATCAAACAGCAAGGCCGCGACATGGCCGTGTCGATCCCGGACGAAAGCCAGGAAATGCTGACCAAAGTCATCAGCATTAAAAATACCCCGGCGTTGGATCTGGTGCCTATTTTGCGCCCGCTCGTTGCCAAGTATGGCCATTTGGCTGGGGTGAAATCGGCTAACTCGCTGATTATCTCTGACCACGCCACCAACATTCGCCGTATAGAGCAAATCATTCAGCGCCTGGATAAATCCGGCAGTGAAGAGCTGGAAGTCATTCAGCTAAAAGAAGCCTGGGTCGGCAACGTCGTGACCATGCTGCAAAGCCTGGACCCGTCTAAAGTCAGCCAGGGCAACAACAGCCAAGACAACACCTCCGGCAGCATTCGCGTGGTCGCCGATGAGCGCAGTAACCGGCTGATCATCAAGGGTGAAAAAAGTGCTCGTGAGCGCATTCGCAAACTGATCGAAGAGCTGGATCAACCGTCCTACTTCTCGGGCAGTGCTCGGGTTTTACGCTTGAAGTACGCCGATGCCAAGAAGTTGTCCGAGCTATTAAAGGGCCTGTTGGCTGATGCGCCAGCGGCCGAAGGTGAAAACCAAGCCAAAGGCAAAGCCGGTATTCACGCCGATGAAGAACTGAACGCCTTGGTGGTGCGTGCTGAGCCTTCGTTGATGAAAGAAATCGAAGAGCTGGTCAACTCTCTCGACGTGCGCCGCGCGCAGGTATTGATTGAGTCCGCCATCGTGGAAGTGACCGGTGATGTCAACGACGCCTTGGGCGTGCAGTGGGCAACGGGCAACCTGGATGCGCCGGTTGCGGGCACCAACTTTAACAATGCTGGCCCATCCATCAGCAGCATCGCCAGCTCGGTGATAAAGGGCGATGCCGCCAGCGCCGTTGCCAATGGTTTGAACCTGGGTGGCTTTAGCGAGATCAATGGCGAGTTTGATTTTGGTGTGATTATTCAGGCGTTGGAAAGTGAAACCAACACCAACCTGCTGTCGACCCCCAGTGTAATGACGCTGGATAACCAGGAAGCGGAAATCATCGTCGGTCAGACCGTGCCGTTCCGCACCGGCTCCACCACCGGCAGTGATAACTCCAACCCTTTCACCACCATTACGCGTGAAGATGTGGGCATTACCTTAAAGGTGAAGCCACACATTCATGAAGGCAATGATGTGCGCTTAGAGGTGGAGGTGGCGCAGGAATCTGTGTCGCCGACCACCATCGACGGTAGCGCTGACCTAATTACCAACAAACGCTCGATCAAAACCATGATCTTATCCGAAGATGAAGAAACCATCGTTCTAGGCGGTCTGATTCGCGATGAAGTGCGTGAAACCGAAAGCAAGGTGCCGCTGCTGGGCGATATTCCACTGCTGGGTTGGTTGTTCCGCTCGACCAAAGAAGAGCATGTGAAGAGCAATTTGATGGTGTTCCTGCGCCCTACCATTGTGACCTCCCAAGGCAAGAGCGCCGAGCTGGCGCGTGAAAAGTTTGAAGGCATTTGGGAGTTCACCCTGTCGGATAAGTTAGGGCAAGACGACGTTGATGCCCGCATGCAAAACTTGTTTGAGGGCTATCCGCTGCAGCGCTAAGCGCGTTAGATTGCAGTTGGCGCTCAGTGCGCCAGCTGCAAGAGTTCCACGTCGGCTTGTGCCAACAGTTCGCGCAGGCCAATCAGCGGCAAGCCAATCAGGCTGTTAAAGTCCCGCCCCTCCAGTGCCTCAAACAAGCTAATACCCAAGCCTTCTACCTTGAAGCTGCCGGCGCAATTGAGCGGCTGCTCCAGCGCCACGTAGCGCTTTACTAATGCCGGCGTCAGCGGCCTGAATTGCACCGCAAAAGGCTCCACCAGCGACCACTGGCGGCCGTCTGGTGCGCGCAGGCAAAGGCCGGTTAAAAACTCAACACGTTGCCCGCTGGCGGCCATCAGTTGTGCTTCGGCTTGGTCGACGCTGCCGGGTTTACCACAGATGCTGCCGTTTAATACGCAGGTTTGATCGCTGCCGATGATCCAATGCTGTGGGTAATCGCTCGCCAGTGCTGCGGCTTTGTTTGCTGCTAAGCGTTGTACATAGCTGGTAGGGTTTTCACCTGGTAAAGGGGTTTCGTCGATATCTGGACTGGCGCTGTCAAAATCGATGCGCAGTTGTTTGAGCAGTTGCTGGCGGTAGGGCGAACTGGAGGCGAGCAGTAATTTCATCAGATTTTCCAACAAGCAGACACAAAAAAGCCGGGCAGCGCCCGGCTCATGAACACGGCTGAATTAAGCCGCCAGGTTCTGGTTAGCAAAGTCCCAGTTAACCAGTGCCCAGAAACCTTTCAGGTAGTCAGGGCGAACGTTGCGGTAGTCGATGTAGTAGGCGTGCTCCCACAGGTCAACGGTCAGCAGTGGCGTCAGGCCTTCTTCTGTCAGCGGGGTGGCTGCGTTAGAAGTGTTAACGATGTCCAGAGTGCCGTCGGCTTTCTTCACCAACCAGGTCCAGCTAGAACCGAAGTTGTTTACCGCCATATCGTTGAACTTGGCTTGGAAGTCAGCGAATGAACCGAAAGACGCGTTGATCGCTTCTGCAATCGCACCGGTAGGCTCGCCGCCACCGTTGGGGCTCAGGCTGTGCCAGTAGAAGGTGTGGTTCCAGATTTGCGCTGCGTTGTTAAATACGCCGCCAGAAGAAGCTTTGATGATCTCTTCCAGAGACTTATCAGCGAATTCAGTACCTTCGATCAGGCCATTCAGCTTCTGAACATAGGTGTTGTGGTGCTTGCCGTGATGGTACTCCAGAGTCTCTTGTGAGATGTGTGGCTCCAGAGCATTTTTTTCATAAGGCAGTGCCGGTAATTCGAACGCCATGATAGGTCTCCATTCTTAGCTGAGTCAGGTTGCTTAGCGCGAGGCTCTTTACTGAGCCTGTTATCTTCAATGTGTGGTCGGGCGCTGAGGTTTTCAAGGCCCGATGTCATTGTCGCCGGCATGATAGCACCGCCCCCAAGGGCGTGCTATTCACGCAAAATGTACGGTTATTTGCCTTTACAGGGGAATTGCCGGTATCGAGGCGCTCGCTACCGCTTGGCAAGCCGGTATACTGGCGCGCAAGACTGAGCAGCAAATGGTAAGCAGGAAGTAGTGTATGTCAGATCGCCAAGAGCCCATTGTTACTGATATTCAACTCAGCGCTGACGAGCCCCCGAGGCGGCCAGCGCCGGCTGCGAGCAGCCAATCTTCGTCAGCCGCCAGTATGATTGCCGGTTTGGCTTTGTTAGCAGCTGCAGGGTTGGGGGCATTCAGTTATTGGCAGTTCCAGCAACTGCAGCAAGCCCAACAACAGTTGCAGCAACAACAGCAAAGTTTGCAAACCCTGCAGCAACAGCTCAGTGCGACGGACGAAGACGCCAATGTGTCGTTGCAGGCGGTGCGCGCCACGCAAAAAATGCACATGAGTGAGATCCGCAAGCTGTGGGATGTTTCCAATAAGCGCAACAAAGCCAACATCGAGAGCAACAGCGATGGCTTCAAGCAGCTGAAGCAACAACAGCAGCAAGTGCAGGGTCAGCAACAGCAGCTGAAAAAATCCCTGCAAGCGCTAGAAAAAAGCCTGGCCAGTGCCGAGCAACAGGTAAAACAGTTGCAAGGTAATCAGGGCAAACTGCCGCCGGCATTGCAGCAGCAATGGACGCAGATGCAGCAGCAACTGGCACAGCACAAGGCCAGCTTGGCGGGGGTTAATGCCGCCGAGCTGCGCGCCAACCAAAACAGCGAAGCGCTGCAAATGCTGGAGCAGCAGGTTAAGCAACAAGCGCAACAACTGCGCGATCAACAAGTGGTGATTACCTCACTGCGCCAGCAAATGGCCGCACTCAGACCGCAATTGCAACCATGATCCGCGCTATTCGTGATCAGCTACCGGCTGCCAGTGACATCGCCAACTCTGCTTTGTTGGCTTGGCAGTTGGGGGCGCAGCAGCCATCTTTGTCAGCGGCTTTTTTGCTCGGTTATCAACTGGCGTGCCGCTATGTGGACCCAAAGCTGGCGGCCGGTGAGCTGGGTGCGTTTTGCGTGTCAGAAAAGGGCATGACCTCGCTGCGAGCGATGTCGTGTCAGTTGGAGGGCAATGTGCTAACTGGCAGCAAAAGCCACGTTATGTTGATGCAGCCGCGCCAGCTGGATTGGCTGTATGTGCTGGCGCGTCAGCAACAGCAGTTGCTATTGCTCAAAGTCGCAGCTGATGCGCCTGGCATTAACGCCAGTGCTCCTAAATCGCAGCCCATGGTGCCCGAGGTGCAGCACAGTGCGGTTGAATTTCAGCAGGTTCAGGTCGAGGCCGACTTTATCCAGGCCGATGCCCATGAGCGCTTTAATAAACCGTTTCGCTACTGGGAAGACGTACACGTCAGCTTGGCTTTTGCCGGCTGGCTAGGTACTCACTTAGAGCAAGCGGATGACACTCTGGCGCCAGCGGCCAATGGCTTAATACAGCATTTTGCCGGCCATGCAGACGGCTATGGTGCCACCGGCTTGCAAGCTACAGAGGCGTTGCTGGCGGCGATGACAGAGGCAGCCAAAGGCTTGAAAGATCAGGCAGCACAGCAGTGGCAGCGGGATGCAACTTTGCTGCAGTTGGCCGCCAAAGTGCGCCAGCGGCTCAGGCAAAAGCTGTTGCAGTATGGCTAGCCTGCTAGCGAGTGCTCACTCGCACCGACACAGGCTGGCTGACACTGGTGGCCACGCTGCTACTTTGTGCCGGCGTGGTGTTGGTATTGGCTTTGTCGGCCGGTAAGGCGTGGGTGTTTTTCGGGTTGCCCTGTAAATCGACTTGGTCTGGCGTCATCACGTACTTTTGCGCCATTTCCTGATTCAGCAGACGCGGTAATTCAATGCTGAGTGAGGTGGTGCGGTTATAGCGATAGGGCTGGCTGTAGTCGTAATGATGGGTGTACTGGCGCGCCGCCTCAATGGCTTCAAATAAATCGTCGGAATAGTAGTTGTCCTGATTGGCCCAGCTGGTGGTGGCCAACAATGTCAGGCACAGCATCGATAATCGCATGGCCATTTCCCCGCTTAAGGCCTTGAAGTGGCTTGAATGCTGACACTGGAGCGCACACCGCGCACGCGGCCAGTAAAGGCCTCGCTTTCATACGATATTTCATCGATGACCACTTCGTTGGTGTCTTGCTCTACTTCGGTGTTGGCGCTGCTATCGCTTTGCTCGTCGGTGTTGTCGTCGACATTGCGATCTTTGCGCCCTAGGGCCGCTTGTCGCACTGGACGAGCGGCTTCGGCTGCAGCAGCTTCACCAGCGGCGGTAGGCCCCATTGCCCCTTCAATGACTTGGCTGTCCATCACCTCATTGGGCAGCGAGGGCAAGGCAAAGCTGTTGTAAGTGGAGCGGTCGTACCAAGTATCGCCGACCATATCTGTGCGCACCGGATGGCGTTGCGCGTGCTCAACGGCCTGGTCGATTTCCGTGGTGTAGTAGCCAGCATCACTGGAATATACCGAGCCAGCACTTAATAGCAGGCCAAATGCCAAAGTTGCTAGAGCGCTAGGTGAAAAGGTCGAGGGTCTGTCCATTGAGCTGACCTCGCTGTTTTTGTTATTTTGTGTAAGTGTGGCATGATAGCAATGCGTTTTTTTCTTGTACACTGACTGGCCCAATTCGTGGTCGCTGCTGCAGGCACAACAATAATGATAAAAGCAGGCATCTCATTGGCCGCACTGCTCCTGGTGAGCGGTTGCACGGTCCATCAATCGATTGGTCATAACTTTGGCGCCTATTTAAGTGAGCCCGACGGGGCGGAGTTTGTTGGCACCGGCCATATGTGCAAGCGGGGCCAGTCGGCCTTTATGTACATCTACCGCCCGCCCAGCCAGTGGGCCATGGATGAAATCGAAGCGCCCAGCTTTAACGTCAATGGCGAGCGCTTGTTCAACATCAAAGGCGGTGGTTATACCTGGTATGAGCTGGAGCCGGGCGAGTACGACCTGGTGATTCGTCGTGGCTTATTTGGTTTTGAAGGCATCGAAAGTTTTGAAATCCACCGCCTCAGCGAAATCAGCTTTAGCGCTCAAGCCGGGCAAATCTATTACTGGCGCTATTCCGAAATCGACCCCGCCCCCATTACCCCGGATTTAGAGCGCACACCGCTGGGCGATGGCCCGTTGCAGCTGGTGGCACCCAATCTGGCGTTTAAAGAAATGAGCCAAACCCGCATGCTCGATGACGGCATGCAAAAGCTCAGCGCTTTGCAGCTGGAAAGCGACCCAGAGCTAGAGCAGGTGTTTGAAGGGCAGGTAGACGAGTCTGAGGAAGAAGGCAGTTGGTGGTGGCCGTTTTAGCCTTACTCGGCTTGCGGTACAATCCGAGCCAACCGACCGGGGTCCAGTCAGCGGGCTGGCCCTGAACACCTCCGGCCATGCCGGGTGTGTTGTTACCTAGCCAGAGAGAGACCTCCCATGACGGTGATCAAGCAAGAAGACCTGATCCAAAGCGTGGCAGACGCGCTGCAGTACATTTCTTATTACCATCCGAAAGACTTTATCGACGCCGTGCACGAGGCGTATCAAAAAGAAGAGTCTAAGGCCGCCAAAGACGCCATGGCGCAGATTCTGATCAACTCGCGCATGTGTGCCATGGGCAAGCGCCCGATCTGCCAAGACACCGGCATTGTCACCGTGTTCCTCACCATCGGCATGGACGTTAAGTTCGAAGGCGATATGAGTGTGGAAGACATGGCCAACGAAGGCGTGCGCCGTGCTTACACCCACCCAGATAACGTATTGCGCGCCTCGGTGCTGGCCGACCCAGATGGCAAGCGCGCCAACACCAAAGACAACACGCCTGCCGTGATTCATATGAAGCTGGTGCCGGGCAATACCGTTGACGTGCACGTAGCGGCCAAAGGCGGTGGTTCTGAGGCAAAAAGCAAATTCGCCATGCTGAATCCATCGGATTCTGTGGTGGATTGGGTACTGGAACAAATTCCCAAAATGGGTGCTGGCTGGTGCCCGCCTGGCATGCTCGGCATTGGCATTGGTGGCACGGCAGAAAAAGCCATGCAAATCGCCAAAGAAGCTCTGCTCGACCCGATTGATATTCACGAGCTGCAAGCACGCGGTGCTTCTAATCGCTCAGAAGAGCTGCGCTTAGAGCTGTTCGAAAAAGTGAATAAATTGGGCATTGGCGCCCAGGGTCTCGGTGGTTTAACCACAGTGTTGGACGTTAAAGTTGCCGACTACCCAACCCATGCCGCCAACAAGCCCGTGGCGATTATTCCTAACTGTGCGGCCACGCGTCATACCCACTTTGTATTGGATGGCTCGGGACCTGCACAATTAGAAGTGCCAAAATTAGAAGATTGGCCAGAAATTAGCTGGGAAGTGGGCGATAACGTACGCCGCGTGAACTTGGATACCGTCACGCCAGAAGATGTAAAAGACTGGCAGCCAGGCGAAACCATTTTGCTGTCGGGCAAAATGCTCACCGGTCGCGACGCTGCTCATAAGCGCATGGTGGATATGATCGCCAAAGGCGAAGAGCTGCCGGTGGATTTAAAAGGCCGCTTTATTTATTACGTTGGCCCAGTCGACCCAGTACGCGAAGAAGTGGTTGGCCCTGCCGGCCCAACCACTGCCACGCGGATGGATAAATTCACCCGCACCGTGCTGGAAAAAACCGGCCTGCTGGGCATGATCGGTAAAGCCGAGCGCGGCCCAATGGCGATTGAAGCCATTAAAGACAACGAAGCCGTGTATTTAATGGCGGTAGGCGGTGCCGCTTATTTGGTGTCGCAAGCGATTAAAGGCGCCAAAGTGGTGGGCTTTGAAGACCTGGGCATGGAAGCGATTTATGAATTTGAACTGGAAGATATGCCAGTGACCGTTGCCGTCGACAGCAAAGGCGAATCGGTTCACCAAACCGGACCACAGGAGTGGTATCAGCGCATTAATGCTGAGAGTGTAGGGTAATTATTGTTCGACTTTAAAGGGCCGCAAGGCCCTTTTTTATTGGCCGGATTATATGAGGAGTGTGACTCTTGGTTGTTTTTAACTGCCAAGTTCTGTGCAAAATTAGGTGGCATGCTAAGTCGCGCAAAACCTGTATGCGAGAGCGCATTTTGAGCTAAGAGCGGCTTTGTATTGTGTGCTAGCTGGGGTCAGAGCTTAAGCTCTGACCCCTTATGTGGATTTACACCGGCCTTCATTTTTACGCTTGCTGGAAGTCCTTTGGTCTGAGCTGGGAGTTGCCAAACGCTATTTTGCGTTGGATGGGTGTGCAAGATCACCAAGACCTCGGTGAGCGCGAAGGTAAGGAAACGCTGATGGCGGTGGGTACGTCCGGTGGTCGGGCACTGGCTGGGGGTGCGAGGCTGCCGAAGTCAGATAAGGACAAGCCTCAGGGCTCTACAGGTTCGGGTGAAACTGGCGATGGGGGGCATATAAACAGGACATATAAACAGGACAGTCATCATAAGAAAGCTGCCTGATGGCAGCGCCTAAATCTGCTGGCTAGGCTCTGAGCAGATCCTATTCACGGGGAGTCGGCCATGCCTAAACCGCGCAAAGAACTCGTTTCTCTGGAAGCCACGCCGTATTATCACTGCGTTTCACGCTGTGTGCGGCGGGCGTTTTTATGCGGCTTTGATCAGGAAGGGCGCAGCTTTGAGCATCGCCGAGGCTGGATTGAGTCATTACTGCTAGAGCAAGCCCAAGTCTTTGCCATCGACATCGCTGCCTATGCAGTGATGTCGAATCACTTTCATGTGGTGCTGCATGTTGCACAGGATCAGGCTGCGAGCTGGTCTGTACGTGAAGTAATTGAGCGCTGGCACCAGCTATACAAAGGCAATGCTTTTACGCAACGCTATTTGTTAGGTGAAGCGCTGAGCTCGGTGGAAGAGCAATTAGTTGAAAAGTACGCCAACGA
>NZ_BMYY01000002.1:141449-595054 GCF_014652515.1 Bacterioplanes sanyensis
GTGCAGCAGTAAACAGCCATGCTTCTCTTCGCGTGACTGTCTGTTTTTTGAAAAAGCACTGGCTGCCTGCATGGCCTACGTGGATTTAAACCCTGTTAGAGCAGGCATGGCGAAAACACCTGAAACGTCTGATTATACCTCGATCAAAAAACGCAGCCGTAAAGCACAGCAAGCCAGTTCACCCAATCACCCGTTTCAACAAGTCCCCGAGCTATTTAACTTCGCTGGTAACCCTCGTGAAAAAATGCCGGAAGGCATTCCAATGCAGTTAACCGACTACATCGACTTGGTGGACTGGACAGGCAGACAAATACGCGATGATAAACGCGGTCATATCGATCAAAGCTTACCACCCGCGTTGCTCAGGCTGGGCATTGATCCACAACACTGGCTGGTGATGACGCAGCAATTTGAAAGCCAATTTAAAGGCCTAGTGGGCAGTGCTCAGCAGCTAAAGGCCAAACTGAGCTGCTTTTTCCGCGACAGCAAACAACATAGAACGGCTGGCATTGGTGCTTGCCAGCAGCTGCTGACTTAACAGAAGTCAATAAAATCTCTGCATCAAAAACCTGTTTGTTCAACAAGCATGGGTTAACTTTGTCTGAAACTCTCTCTCGGTAGCTAAATCACTTTTTGATTCATTGATAGACGGTGCTCAAGGCCGCCAGTGGCTGGGTGCAGCAGTAAACAGCCATGCTTCTCTTCGCGTGACTGTCTGTTTTTTGCCTGGCTAAAAGCCAAACTGAGCTGCTTCTTTCAAGATAACAAGCAACACCGAACGGCTGGCATTGGAGCTTGTCAGCAGCTGCTGACTTAACAGAAGTCAGCAAAATCTCTGCATCAAAAACCTGTTTGTTCAACAAGCAGGGGTTAGCTTTGTCTGAAACTCTCTCTCGGTAGCTAAATCACTTTTTGACTCATTGATAGACGGTGCTCAAGGCTGTCAGTGACTGGGTGCAGCAGTAAACAGCCATGCTTCTCTTTGATGACTGTCTATTTTTGTTTGCTAAGGCGCGGAAACCTGAATGCGAGAGCGCATTTTGAGCTAAGAGCGGCTTTGCATTGTGTGCTAGCTGGGGTCAGAGCTTAAGCTCTGACCCCTTATGTGGATTTTCACCGGCCTTCATTTTTACGCCTGCTGGAAGTCCTTTGGCCTGAGCTGGGAGTTGCCAAACGCTATTTTGCGTTGGATGGGTGTGCAAGATCACCAAGACCTCTCTTCGCGTGACTGTCTGTTTTTTGGCAGTAAACAGCCATGCTTCTCTTCGCGTGACTGTCTGTTTTTTGCTAGGCGATGGCGACCAAGGTGGTACTGGCGGCAGCACCACCGGTGGTGACAGCCAATCAAGTGCTACTGCGCCGACAGAAACCGACCAAGGCGCCCAGAGCGATGCGGGCGCGTCGGTAAATCAACCGTTGGGAGGAGGCAAAGGTGGCCTGCTCTAAACGAAGTAGTATTCTCCAGAATTACCGCCATGCACACCAGATAGGACGCAGGCTGCGGTTGTGCCGCGGTAATTGCTGACCTTGCGGCCAGTTTCAATATCAATACCAAAATCCCGCGCCAAGCGGCCGGCGGGCAAGTGCAGGTCAAAGCGAGCCTTAGGGTTGACCTTCAAGGTTTCTTTGGACGACGGAAACGGCTTGCCCTCGTAATAGCCAAACTGAATGCGGTTTTGCTGCCAGAACCGATAGCGCTCCTGCTCAAACTGGCGGCGCATGATGGCGCTGGTCGAGTTAGGACCATTGTGGGCGTCTTCCACCGTCATGGCACGGTCTTTCAGTTGGTGGTAGGTGTCCACTTCACCTTTTAAAGCATCGCAAAAGGCGCGGCCACGCAAATGCGCGTTAGCATTGCTAGGGTTCAACAGGGCGTTGAGCACCAGGTTCTCCGCCTTGGATAACACCCGGTCATGCAAACACCAGTCGTACCACTCCATGCGGCACAACAAGCGCAAGTTGATCTCGCGGATTTCGCCATCGTTCAGTGCGCGTTCACCGAGGGTTTCTGGCGTATGCTTGCCTTGCAAGCCAAGGCACAACTCCGGTGGTACGCGCTTAAAGCGCTCGTCATTCGGGTCCAGCCCCAAGGCAGCAAAGACCAACTGAGCCCGGTACAGCATGAGCTCTTGCGCCAGGTTGTTGGTGTAACCGGCCACGGCCAAGCCATTACTGGCATCCAGCAAGCGATCCCGCGTTATGCGGAGATAGCTCTCGGCGTTTTTGGCGCGGGTAAGTAGTCCACTATTTTCGCGAGCTAGGCGCTTGGCGGAGCGTTCCTGTTCCAAAGCGTGTTGTTTCCATGCAACGTAATTTTCATGGTACGTCGCCGCGTCCCTTTCAGCCTCACGGGCACGGTTTTGAGCGTTTGGGTCCAGGAAGTAATGGGGTTTTAGCATGGGTTCTCCTTGCTGTCTTCCTTGATGACAATAGAAGCATTAGGTTAAGGCTAGCTGCATATATTGCAAGTGTGGCCTTTGTGATGTGTGAGCTCGGGCACTACCGGCTATTCTCGGGATGTCTGTTTCAAGCTTTGAACTCGCTCTCGCGGCTAGGTTTTCCACGCCTTAGCAGGCCGCCTGAGTTGGCAGTGCCTGTGCCCGCAGGGGGGGGCCCAGATAGCAGCGCAAAGCAGGGAGTTCTCCCGCCGACGTGAGAGCAAGCTCCTTCAATAATGGCATAGGGCTTGGCGGTTAAACGCAACGCAGCTTTTTGCGCATTCATTAACCCGTTGGCAGCCCGAATAGAGTCCTTTGGGGACAGTTTGCTCACTGATTGAACATTCAATCAACTTTGTCATAAAACTTTTATATTACCTTTGTAGCGTGCACGCCCAATGTGCCCCGGACCTGTTTGGGGCAAAAGTCATTCGCACTATCGAAGGTTACTTATTTCATGAAAACCCTCAGCAAATTATCGGCGGCGATTGTTACGTCGACTCTGCTCGTTGCCTGTGGCAGTGATTCAGATTCCAGCTCGGATAGCGAAACGACAGCGCAGCAAGGTCAGGTGAAAAATCTGATTTTGATGATTGGCGATGGCATGGGCGCTCAGCAAGTCGGTTTGTTGGAAGAATATGCGCGTCGTGCGCCAGCCAATGCTGCTCAAGTGGGTCAGGTGACTGGCTTGCAGCGTTTGGCTGAGGGCGGTGCGTTGGGTCTATCCATGACAGCGCCCATGGGGGCGAACCCTGGCTTGGTAGTGGACTCTGCTTGCTCGGCCACGCAACTGGCGACGGGCCAAGGTTCGATTTCTGAAGCCGTGGGTTTGGATGACCAAGGCAATAAAGTCGAAACCATTTTGGAAAAAGCCAAAAAAATGGGTAAGGCTACGGGCCTGATTACCGATACGCGCTTAACTCACGCCACGCCAGCAGGCTTTGCCTCGCATCGCCCGCATCGCTCGATGGAAAATGAAATCGCTGAAGATTTATTAGATGCCGGCGTAGACGTTTTGTTGGGCGGTGGCTCGCGCCATTGGGCACCGGCTGTGGATGATTTTGCTGCACTGGCGGCAGAATTGAATGCACCGACTCATGTCATCAAAAAATCCAAGCGCAGCGCTGATGACGATCGCAATCTATTTATGGAAGCAAAAAGCGCGGGCTACGCGCTGGCATTTGATCGCGCCCAAATGAACGCCGTTACTTCAGGCAAACTGTTGGGCCTGTTTGATGATTCGGCGATGAACGATGGTATTGAATACACTCAGTGCAAAAAGGCAGGCACGGCAGAAGCGGGTAGCAAATGTGCTGATGAGCCATCGCTGAAAGAAATGACCAAAAAAGCGTTGGATATTCTCTCGCAAGACCCTGATGGCTTCTTCTTGATGGTTGAAGGTGGCCAAATCGACTGGGCGGGTCATATTAATGACACCGGTTGGTTGCTGCATGAAATGCTGAAGTTTGATGAGGCCGTACAGGCGGTACATGAGTGGGCGGCAGAGCGTGATGACACCTTGGTGGTGGTCACGGCAGACCATGAAACCGGTGGCTTTGGTATGGCGTATCACAAGCACGATATTCCAGCGGCGAAAACTCTGCCAGGTGATGGCATGGTGAATGGCGATGGCAGTGCGCGCGATTACCAGCCGCAATACAACTTTGGTGCCTTGGCAACGCTGGATAAGATCTACGCCCAGGAGCGCTCGTTTTATGACATTTTGAGCGCTGTCAATGGCGATTGGGATTTTTCCAATAGCCAGGCGGCTGATTGGGTAGCGGAAGTGAATGCCAGCTTGCATCAAGACTTCCACATTGATACCGAATCAGGTGAGCGCATTGCGGCGCGCTACGAAGTGCCAGCAGAAGATGTGCACCCTGAGCACAAGTATCTGAGTGCGACCAATATCCCAAAATTTAACGATTTTTCAGACTTCTACGTGTATGCAGATGAAGACACCGGTGCTTTGATTGCGCGTGAAATTGCGCACAAGCAAAGCGTGACCTGGGGCAATGGCACCCATACCGCAGCACCTGTGCCGGTATATGCTTTTGGCCCAGAAGCCATCACCAAGCAGTTTTCTACCATGCAGCATCATACCGATGTTGGTCAGAAAATGATTAAGGCATTGATTGGCGAATAAGCCTAAGCCTTAAGGCCCTAGAAAAGTAGGGCCTTTTAAATAAGCCTGTCGTTTTTCAGTGTCAGCACGAGATAGCGGTAAGCGTTTCTTTCCATCTCATGGGCCGCTCTGGCTGGGTCGTCATTAAATGGGTGCAGTAATATTAAAGGCAGCCAATGCACGACGGTAAATGAATCCTGCAGCTTGTACAGATTTTGGTCGCTGTGATTTTGCGCGGTAATGTGCAGGTTGATTGCACCGGTTTTCCACCCAGGTAGCAGAAAAAGCAGGGCGGGCATGGGGTGAATGAATAAGTCCAGCACATTGCTTTGGCTATTGACCACGCCGCGTATGGTGACCTGCGCTTGGGCTTTGGTGGCCACAATCTGACAGCAACCCGACTCTATTAACGCCGTTTCAAATGCGGTTCTATGAAAATCGGCGTAATAGTCTTGGCTGAAAGCATCATTGGCTGCTGCCATGCGCCACTCGCTATACACTCTGGTCTTGTCCGGCTTGGCAGTGTGCAAGGCGTGTTGCGGCACGGTAGGTAGGTCATGTGCTCTGAAGGTCGCACAGCCGCTGCTACACACTGTGCTGATGGCAATGACTACTAGCGTTAGCATTCCTTGGCGCATGCTGATTCCTTGTGGCGATCAAGGTGATTATATCGGCCGTGAAATGCGCTGTAGAGAAAAGCAAAGCTCTGGAACGCTGGGTTTTAGGGCGATTTTTCTGAGCGATGTTCAGTGTTTGTTCAGCTGTGCTTAGGGCAACCGCTACTGGCTACACCAAGGTTAGGGCTTAAGGCTAAGACAGTGGCGACCGGTCTGCTGTGTGCAGATGGGGGCGCCAGTAATGGGCCAACCCGCACGCTGCTCTTTAAACCTGTGTTGGCTGCCATTAAGGTGATGGGGAATCTCAGCGAAGGAGCATTAGCATGAGTGATAAATTAAATGATGAGGCCATCGTTACGGCGTTGTCGACGTTACCGCAGTGGCAAAAACAGCTGCTAGATGGGGTGGCTGCGTTGCAAAAAGACTTCCGCTTTAACGATTTCGCCGGGGCCATGGCGTTTGCTCAAAAGGTGGCGACATTGGCGGATGAACACGACCATCACCCACAGTTAACCATTACCTACGGCCATGTCGAGGTGCTGTGGTGGTCCCATGATGTAAATGGTGTCAGCGAGCGCGATGTGCGCCTGGCTGAACTGTGTGAGGCATTGGTGTGAAACCAAACCGGCAGGCGGCTAGGCCGCCTGTCCGTTTAGGGTAACGGATTTCTTCTACCCGCATCTCTTGTCACGGATGTGACTTGTTACTGTCATATTTTCTTATCTGAATTGTCATTAAGCATCGCTAGGCTGCCCTCTCCTGACCGTACACGGTTTGATAAAGAGAGAATAACCATGGAAACGATGATGAAGTCGCGTCTGGCTCAGGCGCTGATGATCGCAGCTACCGCTGCTGCGGTAACTGGATGTGGCAGTGATAACGATAGCGATAGCACACCTGCCACCCGTGAGATTACGTTTGCCGGTGTCAATGCGCCTGCCACCGACGCCGACAAGCGCGCTATTTTGGCCTCCAGCGCTACGGTAGAAGAGAAAACCTACGGTGGTGAGTACCGCACTTTCTTGCGCTCGGGCGATGAGAAAGACGGCATTATGTTTGGTCAGCTGGTGGATAAAACCGGCAGCGTGCTGCAAGCTGAAGATGGCTCTGTACGCATTTCTGACTCTAATGAATTCACCTCGATTTTACCTGTGGGCGATAAGCTGTTTTCGGTGTCACAGTTTGAAGACCGCCCTGGCGCTATGTTCCTAATGGAACTGGATCAAGCCGACGATGGCGTGTTGTCGGTTAAATCGCTGCAACAAATTGATCAGTCTGGCGTTGACGGTGGGTGGGTACACTGTGCTGGCTCTGTGACGCCTTGGACCACTCACTTGGCGTCAGAAGAATATGAGCCGGATGCACGCAGCCAGGTTACTGGCGATGATGCCGCTGATAATGGTTACTCGGCCCCAATGCTGGATTATTACGCTAACCCTAGCGAGTGGAACCCTTATTATTATGGCTGGAACATCGAAGTGGCCGTCGATGAAGATGCCACAGTGACGTCAACCAAGCACTACGCCATGGGCCGTTTAGCCTACGAGCTGTCGTATGTAATGCCAGACGAAAAAACCGTCTACATGACAGACGATGGCACCAACGTTGGTTTATATATGTTCGTCGCTGACAATAAAGGTGACTTAAGCTCAGGTACCACCTATGCCGCTAAATGGCGTCAAACCTCAGCTGAGGGCGTGGGTGCGGCCAACTTAGAATGGGTGAGCTTAGGGCATGCCAATGGCGCAGACATCAAAGACTATGTGCACGGCAGCAACGGCAAGCCACAGGTGAAGTTTGCCGATATTTTTGATGCCGTTGAGCCAGAGGCCAACGTTTGCCCAGTGGGTTACACCTCCATCAACGCCGGTGGCAATGGTCAGGAATGCTTGAAAGTTAAACCTGGTATGGAAACCGTCGCCTCGCGTTTGGAAACCCGTCGCTACGCGGCCATGCTGGGTGCAACCACCGAGTTTCGCAAAGAAGAAGGCGTGACTTTCGATAGCAAGCGTAACAAGCTCTATATTGCCATGTCGTCGGTTGAACGTGGCATGGAAGACTTTAAGAAAAATGGCGCGTCGAAAAACTCTTACGACATCGGTGGCCCTAACCACATTCGCCTGAACAGCTACAACAAGTGTGGCGCTGTGTATCAGTTGGACCTGGCCCAAAATACCGCCATGGGCTCTGACTATGTGGCGCAAAATATGTCGGGCTTGGTATTAGGTCGCCCAGTGTCTGAGCAAGATCCACAAGTGGCAGGTTTTGAAGAAAACAACAGCTGCCATATCGATGGCATTGCCAACCCGGATAACGTTACCTATATGTCAGGCTACGACAAGCTGATCATTGGTGAAGATACCGGCAGCGGCCACCAGAACGATGTGATCTGGGCGTACGACTTTGCGGATCAGTCACTGACTCGCATTCAGACTACTCCCTACGGTGCCGAAACCACTTCACCTTATTGGTACCCCAATATTAATGGTTGGGCTTACCTGACCTCTGTGGTGCAGCACCCATACGGTGAATCCGACAGCGATAAAGACACCGGCGCGGGTGAAGCGCGTGCCTACACCGGCTACATCGGGCCTTTCCCGGCTGTAAAACAGTAGTCACATTGGCGGGGTAACCTGCAAAGGACGGCTGCGGCCGTCCTTTTTTGTTGGGAGAAAATCATGAACAAATCCATCTGGTTACTGGCCGCTGCGCTGCTCAGTGGCTGTTTTAATGGTCAGGAAGACAACCCTCAACAGGCCAGCACCGAAGTACCTGATAACACATCGTCAGTCGCTGACAATAACTTAGAATATGGCAGCTTAATCGACCTAAGCCATGATGTTAGCCACAACCCCGTCGCCTACATACCGCCACAATGTTACACCGACCCAGTGACGGAGCAGGGCGCACAGAACCCGTGCTATGTGTGTCATACCGACAGCAAGCGGCCTAATTTCTTGAACGATACCGACGTTCAGCAAACCTACACCTTTCCTGAACCAGGGTTAAAAAACTACTGGTCAAACCTATTTAAAGACCGCCGTGAGGCCGTCGCTGCCATCAGTGATGACGCGATTTTAAATTACGTGCGACAAGATAATTATAAAGATAAGCATGGCCAGATTACCCTAGCGCAAAAGCTGCATCAGCTACCCGCAGAGTGGGATCGCAACGGCAATGGTGAGTGGGATGGCTATGTGCCGGATGTGTATTTTAATTTTGATGAAGAAGGCTTTGATCGCGCTCCAGATGGCAGCCTAACTGGCTGGCGTGTGTACGCATATTATCCATTTCCCGGCACTTTTATGCCGACTAACGGCTCTACCGATGACGTTATGATGCGTTTGCCAGAGCCTTTTCGTCAAAACCGCGACGGTGAGTTTGACAAAGAAATTTATAAGCTCAACCTGGCCATCGCTGAAGCCATTGCCCGTGAAAAAGACGTACCCTTCGGGCCGGTGGATGAGAGCAAGGTCGGCGTTGATTTAAATAAAGATGGCGTGCTGAGCATCAGCTCTGTTATTCGCTACGATTGGGCGCCGTTAGAAAATCGCCATATGTATTATGTTGGCTTGGCCGGTGAGCTACAAAAAGCGGGCGAAGTAAAAGCCGCAGCGCGGCTGTTGCCCGTCGGCACTGAGTTTGCCCACAGTGTGCGCTATCTCGACGTGACCGAAAACGGAACCGCCATGGCCCAGCGGATGAAAGAATTTCGCTACGGTAAAAAATCCTTCTGGCGCAATTATCACCAGCTGCGCACCATTGTCGACAATGAAGTCAAAGAGCGTCACGACTTCCCTGATCGCACCAAGCAGGTCACTGGCAATGCCGAAGAGGGCCTGACTTTAGCGCATGGCTGGACATACCAAGGCTTTATTGAAGATGATAAAGGCCAGCTGCGTCCACAAACCTACGAAGAAACCTATTTTTGCGCGGGCTGCCACGGTGGCATGGGCGCCAGTAACGACACCATTGTGTCGCTGGAGCGTAAGTTTGACCACGGCACTTTTCGCGATGGCTGGTATCACTGGTTGGAAAAAGGCCTGCAAGGTATTGCAGACCCTAAACGTGAAGATGGCCAAGGCGAGTATGCGTTCTACTTGCAAAATAATCCGACGGGTAATGAATATCGCAACAATATGGAGGTATTAAATACCTTCTTTCATAGCGATATGAGCCCTAAAACGCAGGCGTTTGCCCAGCTAGAAACGGACATCTCTCTGCTGCTGATGCCGTCACCACAACGTGCTTTGCAGTTAAATAAGGCTTATCAGCTGGTGGTGAAAGAACAAAGCTTTGCCGAGGGCCGTGATGCGGTGCTGGCGCCGTTAACCACAGTGCATAAGCAAGTGGAATTGGACGGCAGCACCGGCATTGACAATGTACTTAGCTATTATTGATTTGATAGCAAGGCGTGTATTGGCCGCTGATTTTCATGCGGCCATGATCAACCATCGCTTTTAATAGCTGATCCATGCCGGCCATGATGCCGGCATCGCCGCTGAGTTGAAACGGCCCATGTTCTCGCACTCGCAACACGCCAGATTCCTTCACATTGCCGGCGACAATGCCAGAAAATGCGCGGCGTAAATTGGCCGCCAGTTCGTGCTCAGGCAGTTGCTTGCTTAAGCTGAGGGCGGCCATGGCTTCGTGCGTCGGTTCAAACGGATGCTGAAAATCCGGGTCGATGGTTAAGCGCCAATTAAAGAAATAGGCGTCGTTCTCTTGGCGGCGATAGTCTTGTACTTTGCGTAAGCCTTCTTTAATGGTGCGGGCAACGGTAGTCGGCTCATCAATAATTAGCTGATAACGCGACTGTGCTTCTTCGCCTAAACTGTCGCCGATAAACCTATCAATGGCTTTTAAATAGTCACCAGCTTCTTGTGGCCCAGTAATGACCACAGGAAAAGGCATGTTACGGTTATCTGGATGGGACAAAACACCCAATAAAAACAGCAATTCTTCGGCTGTGCCTGGGCCACCAGGGAAAATCACAATGGCATGAGCCATGCGCACAAAGGCTTCTAGGCGCTTTTCAATATCCGGCAGAATCACTAGCTCATTAACGATGGGGTTGGGCGCTTCTGTGGCAATGATGCCCGGCTCAGTAATGCCAATGTAGCGACCATCGCAAATATGTTGTTTGGCGTGGCCAATGGCAGCGCCTTTCATAGGGCCCTTCATGGCACCTGGGCCACACCCTGTGCCTACGTTAAGGCCACGCAAGCCTAACTGGTAGCCGACTTTTTTGGTGTATTCGTATTCATGCCGAGGAATGGAGTGGCCACCCCAGCAAACGACCAAATTGGGCTCGGTGTCGGGTTTTAAAACACCGGCGTTACGCAGCAGGTGAAACACCGCGTTGGTGATGTCTTCTGGGTTGTTGAGGTCAAAGCGATGGGCGCGCAAAATGGAATCTTGAGCGTAAAGCACATCGCGCAGCACCGAAAACAGTTGTTCGCGCACACCGCGAATCATGTCATCGTCGACAAAGGCAGACGCTGGCGGATTTTTTAGGTTGAGTACGATGCCACGGTCTTGTTGCAATACCTCGATATCAAAATGACGATAATCCTGCTCTAAATCGAGGTAGTCATCGGTACCATTGCCAGCATTTAACACCGCATAGCAGCAGCGCCGAAAGAGCTCATGAGTTGCGCTATTGGTATCGGTTAATTGTTGAATTTCGTAGCGGGATAAGACTCGCAGATGGGTTTTGGGGTGTACCAGTTGATAATTTTTGATCATGAACAACTCCTAGATGATCAGGCCCAAAGCTCCATTGGGCCGTAATGACTCAGGGTGCGCAAAATATCGGATGGCGTCAAAATGCCACACAACTGTTGCTGGTCATCTACCACCGGCAGCGCGCCGATGTTGTATTGGTACAGCGTTTGCGCAGCCTGACGAATATCGGCCTGGGGCCGAATGCACACCACCGGCCGGCTGGCATAGCGGCTCACCGGGTGGTGTTGAATATCGTTGTTTTCTATCAGTGCATTCAGTACATCGCGATCGGATAAAATTGCATGCACTTGCAGATTGTCATCCACCACTGGGAAGTGATGAAAACTGTTGTGCCGGAAGCGCCGTAACGCCAACCCCAAACTGTCGTTGGGACTTAGGGCCTCAACCTGCTGCGACATAATGTCTTGCACATAAGCGACTGGCTGAGGTGGGCGTTGCTCTGGGTGCTGGTAGGCTGAGTCGGCGGTGGCTTCATAGCTGTGCGTGGCAGGGTGATCGTCCTGCACCGGTGAGGTAGCGGTGGTTTTTTGAGTGCGCAAGCGATCCGGCTGAACCGGTGTTTCAACCCGACGACCCATATCAAACACCACTAACGACATACGCGTCACCTCTGCCTGACTGTTACAGTGTCATCATAGTCGCATAATTTAACCAACAATGGTGCACTATTGCGTGAATGCACTGCTTTAGGGCTTTAGTGGCCGCTGGCATGGGTATTTTCAAGGTAGACAGCGCTTAGAAGCATCCTGCGCTGCTCGCAATGTGCAGCGCCCAGCACGCATTCAGACGCTATGGCATATGCCTTGCTCCATTTGATATCCACCGGCTTAAACGCCGCGTTGACTTCAAGGAGTGTGCTGATGAAATCGACTGTTTGGTTGTTATTTGGAATCGCTTTTTCTCCTATGACCTGGGCCGCACCGCCATCGGTGTCGGAATGGGTGTTGTCTATGAATACCGTGTGGCTGGTGATGGCATCGGCGCTGGTATTTTTTATGCAGGCGGGCTTTGCATTATTAGAAAGCGGTATGTCACGCAGTAAAAATGCTGTGAATGTAATGATGAAAAACTACATGGATGTTTGCCTGGGCAGTTTATTATTCTGGCTGGTCGGCTATGGCCTTATGTTTGGTGAAAACCTCACAGGCTTTATGGGCACCAGTCATTTTGCTTTATCCGATGCCAGCGATTGGGATTTTACCCTGCTGCTATTTCAAACCATGTTTGCTGCCACCGCCATCACCATTTGCAGCGGCGCCATGGCGGAACGCACTCGATACGATGCCTATTTATTGGCCGCAGCTGGCATTATTGTGTTGATTTATCCGCTGTTCGGCAGCTGGGTTTGGGGCGGTTTATACGGCGGCAGCGGTTGGCTGGCCGATTTAGGTTTTATTGATTTCGCCGGTTCTACCGTGGTGCATTCCATCGGTGCTTGGTGTGCTTTAGCCGGCATTATGGTGCTGGGGCCACGCAGCGGTCGCTTTGATAAACGCAGTGGCGAGGTGCGCGCCATACCTGGCCATAATTTATCCTTGGTGGCGCTGGGCGGCTTTATTTTATGGTTGGGCTGGTTTGGTTTTAACGGCGGTAGCACGTTAGCGGCAGGCAGCGATATTGGCAAAATTGTGCTGAATACCCAGTTGGCCGCGGCGGCAGGCGCCTGTGGAGCATTGTTGTTTAGCCGCTTAACGCGTCAACCTGTGTTGTTAACCGCAACGGTGAATGGCAGCTTGGCGGGGCTGGTAGGTATTACCGCAGGCTGTGCGGTGATGGCGCCTGAACTGGCGGCCTTTACCGGGTTAATCGCAGGCGCCATCGCCGTGGCGGGTGCGCGCTTATTGGAGCGCTGGCAATTGGACGATGTGGTGGGTGCCATTCCTGTGCATGGCTTTGCAGGTGCTTGGGGGACCTTGGCAGCCGGCATGTTTGTGCACGGAGATTTATTCAATCCAACACAAATAATGGTGCAGCTGGCGGGAATCGGGGCAGCATTTTTATGGGCGTTCCCGCTGTCTTTGCTGCTGTTTTTTGCCATTGATCGCACGCTGGGATTGCGCGCCTCAACCCAACACGAGCAACAAGGTTTGGATTTTACCGAGCACGATGAAGTGGGGTATCCGGAGTTTCACCGCCATAGCATTATTCGGGAGTAACGCGGATGAGCGAAGCAAGAAACCGTCGTGCTGTGTACACCGTGATGTCTGAATATTTGCCAGAACTGCAGTTATGGCCAGTGATGTGGTTATGGCAACGTGAATTTGCAGATCGCTCGCCGTTTGAGCTGAATGCGTTTTTTACCGCTTGCAGCCACTTTCCTGTGGTAAAGCAGCATCGCGCGTCTTTGTATCGCCAGTTGATAGCGCTACTGATGGATGATGCCGCCAAGCTCAAACCTGATCCTTGGCCCGCCATGCAGCGTTATCAACAGGCGCTGCAGCCCGCTACTGAAGCCCGAGATGACGCAGAACTGGCGGTCTTTAATGAAATCCTGGCGTCACTGTTTTACGACCTGCGCTCAGATACCGCCGTGACAGTGACGCATTATGTGATGGAGCAAGCCGGGCGTCGGCGACTGTCCCGGACGCTGATATCCCCAGCCTTGATGGAAGATTTCGCTCGCTGTGCAAAAAATGGCGAGCGGCTAACAACGGCGGCGGATACCCATCAATTGCGCGCCTTACTCAACCTGATTTATATCGGTTTGTGTGAATGCCTGGGGCCTGTGGTCGCGGATCGCATGCTCAATCAGGCGGTAGAGCGTGCTGGCCCCCAAGCACGGCCATTAGTGACAGGCTGAAAAATAACACTTGCCGCAGCCCCTCACGGCCGCAGCTGCTATGATAGCCGGCCATTTCATTGGCCGGGCTTTGATTTCCCCTGTGGTAGGGCGGCATCGTGGTCTGGCGTTAGCAGCTTAAGAAGAAGTTATATTTATGGAACGTGTGTACCGTTTGACCATTTCCTGTCCGGATCGTGTTGGCATCGTTGCCAAAGTCGGGCAGTTTTTGTCCGGCCACGGCGGCTGGATTTTGGAGGCGAATCACTATTCCGACCTCGCCAGTGGCCAGTTTTTTATGCGCCACTGCATCAAAGCGGATTCCATGCCACTAGGGCTGGAAGAGTTTAAACAAGAGTTTGCACCGATTGCGGCAGAGTTTGATATGCAATGGGATGTGAAAGACTCTGGCGTGGCTAAAAAAGTTATTTTAATGGCCAGCCGCGAAAGTCACTGCCTGGCGGATTTATTGCACCGCTGGCACAGCAAGGAACTCGACTGCGATATTCCTTGTGTGATTTCCAACCATGATACTTTGCGTTCGATGGTTGAATGGCACGGCATTCCATTTTTTCATGTGCCGGTGGATAAAAATAATAAAGAAGAGCACTTTCGCCGCGTGAGTGCCATTGTGGATGAGCATAACGCCGATACCATTGTGCTGGCTCGTTACATGCAAATATTACCGGCGGATTTATGCCAGCGCTATGTCGGCCAGGTGATTAATATTCACCACAGTTTTTTGCCGTCTTTCGTCGGTGCCAAACCTTATCATCAAGCCGCTGAGCGCGGTGTAAAACTTATTGGTGCGACCTGTCACTACGTGACTGAAGAGCTGGATGCTGGCCCCATCATTGATCAGGATGTAATTCGTGTGTCGCACAAAGACACCGTTGAAGACATGGTGCGCCTTGGCAAAGACGTTGAAAAAATGGTGTTGGCCCGTGGTGTGCGCAGCCACCTAGAAGATCGGGTATTGCGTCACGGTAATAAAACCATCGTTTTCTGAGGCTGAATTACTCAGGCGCGCATGGCCCGGGGCGATAAGCCAAACCATTGGCGACAGGCCCGGCTGAAATTGGCCGGGTCACTGTAGCCCAATAAGCGACTGACGGTGTGAACACTTAAGGCGCCACAACCGAGCAACAATAGCCGAACAATTACCGAGCGCTTGCGCCTTGGTTGCTCCACCAGCTGTTGATGATGACAACCTTCACCCCAAGCGACGCTGCAAGATCAGCGCACTGCGTTCCGATTCTGTTGCCATTTGCTCAGAGCGCAGGAATGCCAATCACTTCCACCGCTGCAGTTCAGCCAGCAGACTTTGGGTCAAAGGGAAAGTAAGCCAGTCCAGCAACAGCCTGTGCATGATGGCTTGCTTTTTTAAGGTTCATTTAAACAG
Organism: Bacterioplanes sanyensis; assembly: GCF_014652515.1. Classification (GTDB taxonomy): domain Bacteria; phylum Pseudomonadota; class Gammaproteobacteria; order Pseudomonadales; family Oceanobacteraceae; genus Bacterioplanes; species Bacterioplanes sanyensis. The sequence goes on from NZ_BMYY01000002.1 coordinate 156,559, forward strand.
CACCTGATAGTCTTTAACCCATGATCCAGAGAGCACAGCTGCCGTTTTCGCAAAACTGCAAAGTGACTTGGGTAACTTACTTCAATCCTTATTCGATGAGTAGTCAACAATGTCGAGAAAACTTCTTGTTTCGATTCACCTTTATCTGGCCGCTTTCTTTGCCCCCATGGTGATTATCATGGCCATTTCCGGTGGCTTGTATCTATTTGGGATCAAAGGCCAAATGAATTACCAGCAGGTGGCCGAGGTTACAGCCCCCGAATGGTCACAGCAGTCCGATGAGCGCCAGCAGCAGGTAAAAGCTCTATTGCAAAGCCAGCAGCTGGACAGTGACTTTGAGTATGTGAAAATCAAAGGCGATCAGTGGTACACGCGGCCTACCAGTCGTGAGCATTTTCGCTTGCAAATGCAAGATGATCTCGTTGTGATCAGCCGCGCTGAGCCAAATTTACAAGCCATGGTGATGGAGTTGCACAAAGGCCATGGTCCGGGCTGGTTTAAATGGTTTGAAAAATTATTCGCCGTAGGCCTGCTATTTATTATGGTGTCGGGGCTGGTATTGGGCTTGCAATCGCCGATGTTAAAGAACAAAACCTTGGCGCTGAGTGCGGGCGGTTTACTGGTATTCTTGCTGTTGGCATTGGTATAGCACTTCACCAGATGGCGAGTGGATAAAGAAACTGTCACTCGCCTTAAGTGTGAAAAAACTCTGTGGTTTGCTGCAACGCTTGGGCTTGTTGGCTGATGTCTTCGGCAGTGGCAGATAATTGCTCCGACGCCGAAGCATTTTGTTGGGTAACGCTGTCCATTTCTGACATGGAGCGGCTCATCATTTGAGCGTTACTGGCTTGCTCGGCGGAGACGGATGATATTTGTTGCACCAGCTCGGCGGTGCGCTCAATGCTGGGGACAATTTCTTCTAAAAGTTGGCCAGCCTGTTGGGCAATGGCGACGCTATTGCTAGCTTGCTCACCAATAGTGCGTGAGGCTTCCTGACTGCGGGCGGCGAGCTTGCGTACTTCGGTGGCGACCACGGCAAAGCTTTTGCCACTCTCACCAGCTCGGGCGGATTCGATGGCGGCGTTAAGGGCAAGCAGGTTGGTTTGATAGGCAATGTCGTCAATGATGGTGATGTTTTCTGCGATATTGGACATGGCGGTTACTGTGTTGGTAACGGCCTCACCGCCTTGGCGAGCTTTTTTTGCCGACTCAATAGCGATGGCTTCGGTTTGTCGGGCATTGTCGGCATTGCGGGTAATCGATGATGCCATTTCTTCTACCGATGAAGTGATTTGTTCAATGCTGGACGCTTGCTCGGTAGAGGAGGTGCTGAGTGCTTGCGAGGTGGCGTTGAGTTGTTCAGAGGCGCTGGCCAGTGATTGCGCACCGCCTTTGACGTTGTCCACTGTGTCTCGCAAGTGATCGTTCATATCCTGCAGTGCGTGCAGTAACTGCGCCATTTCATTGTTGCCTGTCACCCGAATATTTTGACTGAGGTTGCCCTTTGCTAGCACCTTGGCAAACGACAAAGCACGGTTGATGGGGAAGATAATGCTACGGCTAACCCAGACGGCTGACAGAATGACTATCACCAGCAAGCCTAGGGCGACCAGTGCCAGTATCGACTCCAGCTGCATAAGGCCCGCGTCGGCTGTGGCGTGTAGGCCGTCGACAATGGCGTCGATGTCTTCAAGGTAAAAGCCCGTTCCCAGTACCAGATCCCAGCGTTCGAGATAAATGGCATAGGAAAGTTTGGGTGAGGCGACGGTTTCACCCGGTTTAGGAAAGTAGTAAGTTACATAATCACCGCCTTGTTGAGCGGCAGTGACGAGCTCACGAATCAGGTAGTTCCCCTTGACGTCTTGTAAATTCCAGTGATTTTCCCCCAGCCCTTTATCCATTGAGCCGAGTAATACCCGCGTTCCATCGCTGTGATAGCCAAACATATAACCGTTGTTGCCATACTCTAGTGCCTTGAGGATGGGCAGCGCCTGTTGCAGTGAAGCGCCGCTGTCATAAAGATGGGTGACAGCGGTGGTAGCCATGCGCACATAGCTTTGCAACTGGTCGCGCTTGAGTTGGATTAAATTATCCTCGGCTTGGGCGGTTTGCTGTTGTGATAACTGGCCAATTTGAATATAAGCAACGCCAGCCAGTACTGAGGCTAACAACACGACGGGAACAACAGCGAGCAGGTGCAGTCGGGTTCTGATTGAGATATCCATATGCGATTACCATATATCCGTTTTGATCGGAGGACAGAGATGCATGGCTGTCTCAGAGGTTATACAAAATACTCGCAATGCGTCCGATTTTGACGCCTATTGGCACTTGAAAATACGTCTTAAGAATGATGAAAAATACGCCACCGATACAAGTTTCAACACCATAGATATGCATTAAGACCCTATGGGCTTTATCTAAGGTGTTGATATCTCGATTATTTTTTGTCGAGTGAGGGATTACGGGGCACTACTCAGATAGGAACATGCTCGGCAAGCCAGCCTTCACCTATGGTTAAAGAACAATCTCATGCTTTATGTTGATCTACAAGGGTGTGGCTTCTAAGCATAAGAGGCGAGGACGTGGCATAAAAATCAGTACACCAAGTTAGGGTAAAAATCACAGACTGACTGGTCAATTAGCTCTACATTGGTGTTGCAATCCCAGTCAATTTTCCCTCCAACAGAGCTGAATGTCGGTGTCAGACGCACAATGGCAGGTGTTGGCCAGCCTGCGTTGGCTTGGGCAGCGATAATGCCATGACTGATTTTGACAGCATCATACTCCTTACTCTGCACGGGTGCTTGCCGACCTAAATCGGTCAAGTCTGATGGAAACTCACCGTGCAGGTTGGCGTATTGATCGACCTCGAGTTTGATGGGGGTGAGCGCTTGCAGCAAACCGGCAAAGCGAGCGCTGTGACGGTAACGCTCTTGATGGTTTAAAAAAGTTTGATCTTGCTCGTCCATAGGGGGTGTCGCGTCTTTTTCTGCAGCTTTTGCTGCGACAGTTTCTATTTGGCACTGCCAGCCCCAACTTTCTTGTTTGGCAACAAATTCAGCCGCTTTACGCTCGCAATAGCCGACGGTTTTACTGGCTTGCCACAAGGTTTGCTGTTGGCCATCTTTTTGATAATACACCGCACAAGGAATTTGCTGCCCTACTTGCTCGTAGGCAACCCAAATAAGGCGCTGCTGGTCTTTATGGGTACAGCGATATTGCTCGGTGACTACCGGCTCGGCAGCTTGCAGAGGAAAAGAGAGCAAGCAACTGGCGGCCAACCCTAACCAAGCTGAACGGCGAACAATGGTCATAACGCGATATCCCTGAAGGTTGGTTTTTTGAAAGGCGCTATCCTAAGCCGCCAGTGTATGGCTGGCCAGTGCTAACAACGCTGTTCAGCCATGAGTGTGAACAAGGTCCGCCCTGACTTGTGCGCTAGGGCACTTCTGACTAACTCCACACAGCTCTGCGCGAGTGCTGCGGGCTTTCAGAGCAAGGCAGTGATGGCAGCAAATGGCCAGCCCTTGCGCCTTATGTAGCGCTCAATAGTTGCTCGGCAGCGCTTTGGTGACGCTGCATTAGCTCCTTGATATCACCACCCAACCACTGTCCTTGCTGCACTTTCCAACTGCCATTAACCATCACGGCATCGGCGCGCTGAGCGCCGCATAGAACCAAGGCCGCCAAGGCATCATGGGCACCGCTGAAGCGCGGCTCGTCCAACTTAAATAGCGCGATATCGGCTTTTTTGCCGACGGCCAGCTCACCAATATCGTCGCGATTAAGCACACTTGCAGAGCCTTTGGTGGCCAGCTGCAATGCATCCAAATGGCTGAAGGCATCGGCTGGATAGCGTAAACGTTGAATTAATAAGGCTTGTCGCACTTCCTGCATTAAATTGCTGTGGTCATTGGATGCACTGCCATCGACGCCTAACCCCACCGGGCTGCCAGCTTGTTGCAGTTCATTCACCGGACAAATGCCCGAGGCCAGCACCATATTGGAGGATGGGCAATGGCAGATCCCTGTGCCTGTTTGGCCTAAACGCTGGATTTCCTCACGATTAAAATGAATGCCATGCGCTAACCAGGTGTGTGCGCCTAACCAGCCGACGGATTCAAGGTAATCCAGCGGCCGCTGACCAAACTGGGCGATACAAAACGCGTTTTCATCCTCGGTTTCGGCCAAATGGGTATGTAAGCCTACCCGATATTGTTGCGCTAATTCGGCTGTTGCCGACATCAGCTCCTGCGTGACCGAAAACGGTGAGCAAGGCGCCAATGCGATTTCCAACAAGCCATGCTCATCTTGTTGATGCCAGCGGCGGATCAAGCGCTCACTGTCATCCAGAATGTGTTGCTCCGTTTGCACCACCTCTTTGGGAGGCAAGCCGCCGTCTTCTTGGCTGAGCGACATTGAGCCACGGGTCAAAGTGGCGCGCATGCCCAATCGCAGGGCGATTTCTGCTTGCTGGTCGATGGCGGCATTGAGCGCTTGGGGAAATAAATAGTGATGGTCTGCAGCCGTGGTGCAGCCCGAAAGCAGCAGTTCGACCAGCGCCAACTCCGTGGCGACGGCATGCCACTCTGGCGTCAGCCCGGCCCAGACGGGATATAAACTTTGTAACCAGGGAAATAGCTTTTTATTTAATGCCACTGGGCAAGCACGGGTGAGGGTTTGATAAAAATGGTGATGGCTATTAATTAAGCCGGGCAACAATACGTGCTCGCTGGCATCCCAGGTTTGATCGATCACGGTGTTAGGTTGTTGGCCGCTGGCCACCAGTTCCACAATGCGGTCGTTGCAAATGACGATGCCGTTGTCGGCATTTTGTGCATTGGCGGTATAGCAGGCGCGGGGGTGTTTGATCCAGATGGTGGTCACAGGCGTCTCCGTTAATCGTGCGACGCACTGACACGCCGCACTCTGTTTCTGTAGGGCGCATAAGCGCCATCAACAGCAGTGACTTGCGTGTTAATCTGCTCAGCGCAGTTTATCAGAGTCAGGCTCGGCAGTAACGGTGAGTGGTTTATCGGCGTTATTGCTTAACAGCTTGTTACCTGGGCGCAGTCGTGATGAACCTGTCAGCGATGAGAATGCTTCCACGTCAGTACTGTCGCGCACTTGAGGCGGCTATAGCGGTTCAAGTGGGTCACTGCTAGGCTCACAGCAGGGGTCGCTGGGGCGGCTGGTTAGGTGGAGCTGATGCATGTCCAAAGCTGGCGTTCTAAGCCGCAAACTGCTGCTGGCGATCTTGCTCAGCAGCTCCCTGGTTACTTTGCTCATGACGGGTTTTATTCTTTGGCGCGATTATCAAAGCGAGGTGTCGGATGCGCGCCAAGCGCTGGAGCACATTCAACTGACCTATTTGGATAGCGTTGCCATCAGCTTGTGGAACATGGATGAAACCCAACTCGAAGCTCAGCTGCAGGGTATGGTCAACCTGCCTTATGTCGAAAAAGCGACAGTTAGTGATGAATTTGGCGTGGTGATCGAGGTAGGAGAAGTAAGCGCTGGTCAGCAGCTAGAAGCGCAAGATTTTGAGCTTCTGTATACGGCCAAACAACGTCATCATCAGCTGGGCGTGCTGACCCTGCAGGTGGATCATGAGCGCATCTTGGCGGCGGTGTACGGTAAGGCCGTGACGATTTTGGTTTCCCAGTTTGTGCGCACATTATTGATCTCGGCTGTGATCTTACTGCTGGTGAACCGCATGATCACTCGCCACCTAGATAGCTTAGCCGCCTGGGCGGATCGCGATGATTTAAGCGTTGGGCCGACGTTGCAACGTCGTGGACGACCGGATGAGCTGACCCGTTTGGTGCAGGCGATCGATCGGCAACGCCAGCGTGTGCTGCAAACACTGGCGGAGCGTGATTTGGCCAGCGCCCGCTTGCAAGAACTGAACAACACTCTGGAGCAGCAAGTTGAAAATCGCACGCGGCGCTTAAGCCAGGCGTTTCAGAGTTTGCAACAATCGATGGAGGAGCTGCGCAGTACCCAGCAGCAACTCGTCACGTCAGAAAAAATGGCGCAGCTGGGTGGTTTGATTGCCGGCGTTGCTCATGAGTTAAATACCCCGCTGGGCACGGCTTTAACAGCACACAGCTTTTTAAAAGAGCAGCTGCAACAAGCACAAAGCGACGACGATATGCGCGAGGCACTGGTTTTGCTGGAAAACAACTTGCAGCGTGCGATTGCCATCGTTAATACCTTTAAACGTTTGGCGGTACAGCCGCAGCAAGAAGCTCGACGACGCTTTCGCTTGGCTGACGTTGGTGTGGAGTTGTTTGACCTGGTGGCAGATTATGGCGTGGCTGATCGGCTGCAGCTGGATGTACAGCTGGCCGATGTTTGGCTCAACACCTATCAAAGCAGTTTTATTACCGTGGTTCGCTCGATTTTGGCTAACAGCATTGAGCATGGTTACCCTGAAGGCGGGCCAATGCAGATTAGCATTACCGCGCGTTGTGATGAGGAAGATTGGCTAACGCTGGAATTTATCGACGATGGCATCGGCATGTCTGAGGAAATTCGTGCGCACGCCTTTGACCCGTTTTATACCACCCGCCGTTCACAAGGCAGCACCGGCTTAGGGTTACATTTGGTGTATAACCTGGTCAGCCAGATTCTGGCCGGCCAGATACGCGCGGAAAACAGCACTCGAGGTGCACATTTGGTGCTGACGATTCCGGTGGATGTGACGCGTGAGGAGCAAACCTTAGCGAAGGGCTCCTCAGAATCGGACTCTGCTAGGTAGGCGCTGTTACTGAGGGCTGGGCTTAAGACCGCAACCGGTCAAAATCATGTCTTGCAAAAAGTGGGTAATGCGCTCGATGTCTTCGAGCTCGTATTGGCGCTTATTCGACACCTCCAATACCTGAGTTTCAAAGTCGGCGTAGTGCTGGGTGGTGGACCAGATCATAAAAATCAAATGCATGGGGTCCACTGGACGCAGCTTGCCCTGGTCTATCCAGCTTTGAATCACGGCGCTTTTGTCTTTTACCCAATGGCGCATTTCTTGGCTTAAATGTTCTTTTAAGTGCGGTGCACCCTGGATAATTTCCATGGCAAAGATTTTGGAGCCGTTGGGGTTGAGGTAGGACTGTTGAACTTTAACGGCAATAAAGCGGCTCAGCACTTCTGCTGGGTCATCGGCTGGGCTAATGTCTTCCAGCACTTCGTTCCAGCTCTGCATAATATGACTTAATAAAGCCTTATACAGATTGGCTTTGCTCTTAAAGTAATAATGCACATTGGCCTTGGGAACCTCCGCACGATCGGCGATGGCCTGCATACTGGTGCCTTTAAAACCGTTGCGAACAAACTCACGCTCAGCGGCGGCGAGGATGTTTTCCTCATTGCGCTCACGGATTTTGCCCGGCTTATACTTCTGTGTGGTCATGATCAACTTCCTACAACAGCTGGTAATCACAAAGGGCAGCCAGTGCTGCCCTAGGGGAACCTAAAAACCCCTTTTTATCATTTTGGTGTCGTTAAAAATCGCCAAGCAGTGCTCATTTACTGCAGTAAACTCCGCTTTGTTGACGATTTTTGCCTAGCCAAAATTTCGACTCTGAGGTTTTTAGAGGCCCCTAGGTTATCATTAACGCTTACAAATGCGCTTTGATGATAAAGCTTACTGCATTTTGGTCCTTGTCTTCATCATCGATGAATTTCAAACCAAACTTGTTGTTCCAGTAGCTGTATTCCACACCGACTTTCACCTTGTTGCTGATCCCCAGTGCCGGGCCAACGTTATAGGTGATTTGTGGGTTGAAGTGGAACTGGGCGTCCAGGTCTTCGGTTGCGGTGGAATAGTCGATGTAACCATCAATATTGAAATTGCCCTGGTTCCAGCCATAGGTCAATGTCAGCTGATGGTCGTTTTCAACATTTTCGTTGTTGGCGTAGAAATAGGTGGCGCTGGCGTAGTTTAGGCCCGGCACCGCCAGGTCAGCGCCAACACCGTACAGGTAGTTGTCCTGCTGGCCAGAGGCGTCGCTGGTCGAGCCAAACTCGTAGGTAAAGGCAGCGTTAATGGCGCTGACAAAACCGTCCATTTTCACCAGGTGAACCTTGGGTGAAAACTCACCGTAGGTTTCTTTAAACTGAGTGCCGCCTTCTGGCGTTTCGCCAACATGGCGATCGACGAAGAAAAACAAGCCGCCCCAGCTATGACCAGAGGCGTGCTCCAGTGTCATGGTGGTGAGTTTTTCTTCGGGTACCAGCTTGTAATCTTCGCCATACAACACAGACACACTGTTATCTGCCCAGTATTGCTCTGCTTGAGCGGGGACCGCAATGGCGGCGCTTAACAAGGTGCCAATGACTACTTTTTTCATGACTGCTTTCTCTCTTTATCAAGCTTCGGGTAATTTGCTATCGACACCTTCGACGTGCCAGTTCATGCCTTTGAGATCGTCATCTGCCAGGCTTTCATTGACTTTAACGCGCTCTGTGCCTTGCTGATCTTTGATCGGGCCTGCGAACACTTGCAGTTCACCGGCCTTAATTTGCGCTTTTTTCTCTTCTACCAAGGTACGTACCTCGGCCGGTACCGCAGCGTTAAACGGCGCGATATCGGTAACGCCTTCTTTCAGGCCATACCACAGGCTTTGTGATTCCCAAGTGCCATTCATCACGGCTTCGGCTTTGGCAATATAGAGCGGCGCCCAATTGTGAATGGTGGAGGTCAGGTGAGCACTTTTACCGTAGGCCGACATATCGGTGTGATAACCGATGGCGTATTTGCCTTTGGCTTCGGCGGCTTGAATAACTGCCGCAGAGTCTGTGTGCTGAGTAAGTACATCAGCGCCTTGCAGCATCAAGGTTTCGGCCGCTTCGCGCTCTTTGGCTGGATCGTACCAGCTGCTGATCCAGATGACTTTTACTTTTACATCTGGGTTCACTTCACGCGCGCCTTTGGTAAAGGCATTAATGCCGCGCACCACTTCAGGAATAGGGAAAGAGGCAACGTAACCCAGGGTATTGCTTTCGGTCATGCTGCCAGCAACTAAACCCGTTAAATAACGGCCTTGATACGCACGGGCCATGTAGTTGCCGACGTTTTTACCCTGCTTGTAACCGGTAGCGTGTTCAAATTTAACTTTGGGGAACTTGCGCGCCACTTTTAGGGTTGGGTTCATGTAGCCAAACGAGGTGGTAAAAATCAGCTCGTTGCCTTTTTGTGCCAGGTTGCGAATCACTCGGGCCGAGTCAGCACCTTCTGCCACGCTCTCGACGTAGGTGGTTTTGACTTTATCACCAAATTTTTCTTCTACCGCTTTACGCGCTGCATCATGGCCGTAAGTCCAACCGGCATCGCCGACTGGGCCAACGTAAACAAAGCCGATGTTGAGCGGTTCTGCCTGGCTGGCGCTAGCCGCAAAGGCCAGGCCGGCGGCGACCATCAGTTTTTTAATTGTCATGTCTCTCTCCTTCCAGATTAACTCATTGGCCGGTAGGGGCGGCCGATGGATTTAGGTGCGCTCAAACGGGTTTTAACGGCATCGCTGGATAGCCATACCAACACCACAATGGTCGCAACATACGGCAACATGGCCATAATATTGGGCGGTACTTCAAAGCGCGTGCCTTGCAGCACCAAATGCAAAATACTGGCAAAACCAAATAAGTACGCACCTAACAAAATGCGCTCGGCTTTCCAGCTGGCAAACACCACCAGTGCCAGTGCAATCCAGCCGCGCCCGGCTGACATGCCCTCTGACCACATAGGCGTGTACGCCAGCGATAAATAAGCCCCGGCTAAGCCTGTCATGGCACCGCCAAATAGCACCGCGGCGTAGCGCAGCAGCTGCACGTTAATGCCAATGGCATTGGCGGCTTCTGGGTTTTCACCAACAGCGCGAATTTTTAACCCCAAGCGGCTGTACTTAAACAGCCAAAACACCAAGGCAAATAGGGTTAGCGCCACGTACACCAGAGGATCGTGCTGGAATAGAACCTTGCCAATAACTGGGAGGTCGCTGAGCAATGGAATGGCCAGCGGCTGCATGCCATCCAAGCCAATGCCAACATAGTTGCTGCCCAAAAACGCGCTCAGGCCAGTACCAAAGATGGTCAGCGCCAAACCGGTGGCCACTTGGTTAGAGGCCAGTGAAATGGCCAAAAAGCCAAACAGCAAGGCCATCAACATGCCAGCAAATATGGCAAACCAAACGGCAATAAATAAGTTGCCGGTGACGGTGGCGGCGATAAAGCCAATCACAGCGCCCACCAGCAGCATGCCCTCTTGGCCGAGGTTTAACACACCGGATTTCTCACACACCATTTCGCCTAGGGCGATCAGAATTAACGGTGTGCCGGTGCGAATGGTGGCGTATAAAATATTGGTAATTAGATCAATATCCATGACTCAGGCCTGGCTTGCGGTGGTCGAATGGGAAGCGGGCTGGCGGCGCCAGACCAGTCGATAGGCAATCAGAAAATCCGTTGCCAGCAAGAAAAACAGCAACATGCCCTGGAACAGCCCGGTAAGGGATTTGGGCAAGGTCATTTCCATTTGCACCATTTCACCGCCCATGTAGGTCAGTGCCAATAACATGGAGGCGAATAAAATGCCCAGCGGCTGCATTCGGCCTAAAAACACCACAATAATGGCGGCGTAGCCATAGCCAGGTGACACTTGTGGCACCAGTTGCCCGAGCGGCCCCGTGACTTCGGAAACACCGGCTAAACCGGCCAGTGCACCGCAGGCCAGCAAGGCAAACCAGGTCAGTTGCTTGTCTTTAAAACCGGCGTAGCGTGCGGCTTTGGCATCTTCACCGAGCACGCGAATTTGATAGCCAACCCAGCTGCGTGCCATCAGTGTCCAGATAGCCACCATCGCCAGCAGGGCAAATAAGATGGAAATATTTAAGCGATAATCGTCGCTAAATACCGGCAGCAAGGTGGCGTCGGCAAACAGCGCAGATTCTGGAAAGTTAAAGCCTTCAGGGTCTTTTAATGGCCCATGCACACCGTATAGCAGCGCATTTAGCGCTACATAGTTGAGCATGATGGTGGTTAAAATTTCATTGGCGTTAAAGCGGGTTTTTAGCCACGCGGCCAACGCAGCCCAGCCCAAGCCACTTAAGGTGCCGGCTAATAAAATAGGCACCAGTGCCCAGCGACTGTCGGCATCGAGGAACTGCAGTGCGGCAATGCTGCCACCCAAAGCGCCCATAATGAACTGACCCTCGGCGCCGATGTTCCAAATTTTGGCGCGAAAGCACAATGTGAGTCCCATGGCACACAGCAATAACGGTGCGACTTTGATCCCCAGCTCGGTCCAGCCATACACACTGGTCAATGGGGCAATAAAAAATGTATGTAAGGCCGCGAATGGATCGTGCCCTAAAAAGACAAACAAAATGCCACCGCAGAGCAGGGTGAGCAGGATGGCAATCAATGGCGATAAATAAGCCATTAAGCGCGAGTCGGACGGGCGCTTTTCCAGTTTAAGCATGACTTACCTCGGGTTGTTGTGGCTGTGGGTCAGAAAACTGACCGGCCATCCACTGGCCCAGTTGTTCAATAGAAACACTTTGTGTTGGCGCGATGGGGGATAAACGGCCGTCACAAATAGCACCAATGCGGTCACTGATCTGATACAGCTCGTCAATATCTTCGGAAATCACCAAAATCGCGGCGCCTTGATCGCGCAAATGAATCAGCGAGTGGCGAATTAAAATGGCAGCGCCAATATCGACGCCCCAGGTCGGGTGGGAACACACCAAAAACTTAGGTTGTTGCTCGATTTCGCGGCCAATAATGAATTTTTGCAAGTTGCCGCCCGATAAACTTTTGGCTTGGGCGTCTTCGTCGGCGCATTTGACGTTGTAGCGGTCAATAATATGGCGAGCGAACTGGCGCACGGCTGGATAACGAATCCAACCTTTGCGCTTTAACCCGGTATGGCTAGCACTTAACAGGGCGTTATCGACCAGCGACATATCGGGCACGGCACCGCGACCTAAGCGCTCCTCCGGTACAAAGGCAAAGCCGAGTTGGCGGCGCTGATCTGGGCTGAGGTGTTCGATGGCTGTGCCATTGAGCTGGATGCTGCCACTGTCTTGGCGCTCTTCACCGGATAGCAGCCCCATCAGCTCGTCTTGGCCATTGCCCGCTACACCGGCAATGCCGAGAATTTCACCGGCTTTGACCTGCAGTGCTAACTGCTCTAGGCGCACGCCAAAGGGGTCTTCAGGTTGGTAGCATAAGTCCTTGGCGTCTAATGCGACGCGGGTGCCTTGGGCTTTGCTGTAGTTTTCGCTCAGCGGCGTGTCGTCCCCTACCATCATGCGTGCCAGCTCACCGCTGGTGGTGTGCTGTGGGTTGCAATGCCCGGTAACCTGGCCGTGGCGCAGCACTGTGGCGGCATTGCACAGCTCTACTACCTCATCCAGCTTGTGCGAAATAAACAGGATGGAGCAGCCTTCGCTGGCCAGGGTTTTCAGCGTTCTAAACAGTTGCTGCACTTCTTGAGGGGTGAGCACCGAGGTTGGCTCATCCAAGATGAGCAGCTCAATGTCTTGCAGCAAGCAGCGCACGATCTCGACGCGCTGCTGCTCACCTACCGATAGGGTATACACCAGGCGTTTAGGATCCAGCGCCATGCCGTAGTGCTCGGACACCTCACGGATACGCGCTTCGAGCGCCGCCATGTCTTTGGCTTGGTCGGCGGGCAAGCCGAGGGCGATGTTTTCTGCCACCGTCAGCGTTTCAAATAACGAGAAGTGTTGAAACACCATGCCAATGCCAAGCTGGCGGGCATGGCTGGGGCCGCTGATGACTTGCGGCTGGCCATGCCACAACAGTTGGCCGGCATCGGGCGCAATCACACCGTAAATAATTTTCATCAAGGTGCTTTTGCCGGCGCCGTTTTCGCCCAGTAGGGCGTGAATTTCGCCACTATTAACGCGCAGTTCAACGGCGTCATTGGCGATGCACCCGGGGTAGGCTTTGGTGATGCCTTGCAGGTGCAAGCGTTCGCTGGAACTCACAGTGAAACCTCAGTTGATAAAGCTGACCAGTTGGACAGTCTTAGCAATTAGTTTGCCACTGCGAAAAATCCACCCATTAGGATATGATGGTTATACACTTGACCAAATGGTCAGATTTTTGCAGGGTCTTGTCCGGAAGACCGCTGCAAACCGGAAGTGTCTGGGCTGCAAGCGGGCCCGAAAAACGGCCGCCATGATACGCTATTTCCTGGGCTAAGCGGCAAAAAATGGGGATACCGTGATGCGATTTAATCTAAATGGCCGCTGGGTAGAAGACGCTCAGGCTGATCCGCAATCGACCATTTTGCGTTACCTGCGCACTCAAATGGCGCAGGTGGATGTGAAAGAAGGTTGTGCTGGCGGCGACTGCGGTGCCTGCACTGTCATGGTCGGCCAGGTGACGGAGCAGGGGCTGCAATACCACACTGTTAACGCTTGCATCGCCTTGTTGGCCAGTGTGCATGGTGCTTATGTGATTACCCCGCAGGGGCTGGCCAGTGATGGCGAATTGCATCCGGCGCAGCAGGCTCTGATTGACCATCACGGCTCGCAATGCGGCTATTGCACACCCGGCTTTGTGATGTCGATGGCGGCGCTGTATCAGCAGCAATTCAGTCAGGCTGATTCTGACGCTGCTGGCCAGACGGTCAGTAATCGACCAGCTGATCGATTGAATGCATGGCCGGTGCCTGAGGACGAGGCCATTCATGCGGCGATTTCCGGCAACTTATGCCGCTGCACCGGCTATCGACCGATTATCGATGCCGCGCGGGCGATGGGGGAATATCCGGCTAAAAATGCTGACGCAGTTGTCAGCTTTGATCCGAAAGAGATAAATGTCAGCCAAGAAAATGGGCTGCAACCACTTCTTAAAAAACAGCAACGGCAGCTGTTTTTGCCGGCGACGGAAGAGCAATTAAAAGCCTTATTGCAACAATATCCGCAAGCGACCTTGTGGGCCGGTGGCACTGACCTAGGGTTGGAAATTTCCCAGCGTTTTAGCCAGTTCGACACGGTGATTTGCCTGCATCAAATCGACTCGCTGCAGCACTGGCAACATCAATCGGATGAGCCGTCAGGGCAGTTGGTGTTAGGTGCAGGCATGACGTACACCCAGTTGGAGCCTGTACTTGCAAAAGATTTCCCCAGCTTTGCTGAGCTGTTGCACCGCATCGGCTCTCGCCAAATTCGTAACCTAGGTACCTTGGGCGGCAATATTGCCAATGCCTCGCCCATCGGTGACACGCCGCCCGTGTTATTGGCTTTAGGAGCGCAGTTGGAAATTGACGGCATACACGGCCGCCATCAAATCGCAGCGCAAGATTTTTTCACCGGCTATAAGCAAACCCGCTTGCGCACCGGCGAATATTTGCGTGCGGTGATACTGCCCAAACTGTCCCCGAGTCAAACCCTGCACTGCTTTAAGGTGTCAAAGCGCTACGACGACGACATTTCTGCGGTGATGTATGCCGCTTGGTTGGAGATTGACGATCAGCAAATTATTCAGGCACGCATTGCTTGCGGTGGCATGGCGGCAACACCGCTGCGCGCTTACACGGTGGAGCAGGCTTTAACCGGCCAGCCTTGGTGTGAGGCCACTGTGCTCGCTGCAGCACAGCAAGTGGAGCAAGACTATCAACCGATCGACGATGTGCGCGCCAGCCAAGGTTATCGCTTACAGTTGGTGCGTAACTTGTTATTAAAAACTTGGGCACAGCAAGAGGTGGTGGCATGAAGGAGACGGTAGCATGAAGGAGACAGTGATATGAGTTATCAGTCGTCGTTACTGGCGCCTTACAGCGAACGTCGCCAGCGCCCGGCCAAGGGTCGCAGTGGTCAATCACTGGCCCACGACAGTGCACACAAACACGTCAGTGGTGAGGCGGTGTATGTGGATGACATGCCGGAGCTGGCGCGCACACTGCATGTGGCGGTGGGCAAAAGCAGCATTACCTGTGGCCAGATTACCCAGCTAGATTTAACGGCAGTACGCAGCGCCGAAGGCGTGATCGATGTCATTACCCTCGATGACGTGCCCGGTGAAAAAGACATAGGCCCAGTATTTAAAGGCGACCCCTTGTTGGCGGATGGGCGCATCGAATTTCATGGCCAGCCCATTTTTGCCGTGGCGGCAGAGAGCTTTGAACAAGCTAAGCGCGCCGTGGCGCTGGCAAAAGTCGATTATCAGACCGATACCCCGATATTAACCATCGCTGCGGCATTGCAACAAAATGCGTTTGTACGCCCTGCCCATGTGATGCAAAAAGGCGATGTTGAAGCGGCCTTGCAGCAAGCCCCAAAAATGTTAACCGGTGAGCTGTATAACAAAGGACAAGAGCATTTTTATCTCGAAGGTCAGGTCAGTTACGTGGTGCCAACGGAAGATGGCGGCATGAAGGTGTATACCTCCAGCCAGCATCCCACCGAGGTGCAAAAACTGGTGGCTGAGGTGTTGGATGTACCGATTAACTATGTGCAAACCGAAGTACGGCGCATGGGCGGCGGTTTTGGTGGCAAAGAAACGCAAGCGGCACAGTGGGCGTGTCTGGCAGCAGTATTTGCCAAGCGCTTAAAACGACCGATAAAAATGCGCCTTGATCGTCAAGACGACATGCAATTAACCGGTAAGCGCCATGACTTTTATGGTCGTTATCGGGTGGGCTTCGATGCGCAGGGCAAACTGTGTGCAGCAGACATTGAGCTGGCGGGTAAATGTGGCTATTCGCCCGATTTATCCGATGCCATTGTCGATCGCGCCATGTTTCATATCGACAATGCCTATCATTACCCCGCGATGCGTGTGCTGGGGCAGCGCTGTAAAACCAATACTGTGTCGAACACCGCCTTTCGTGGTTTTGGCGGCCCACAAGGCATGTTGATCGGCGAGGGCATATTAGACGACGTAGCACGAGCCGTGGGGCGCGACCCACTGGATGTGCGCTTAGAAAACTTATACCAACTCGGTGACAGCACCCATTACGGCCAGGAAATAGAAGACTTTCCTATGGCGGAATTGATGACGAACCTGGCTAGCCAGTGTGAATATTATTCGCGGCGCCGGGCAATTGCCGATTTTAACCAGCAGCATCGCTTTAAAAAACGTGGTTTGGCCTTAACGCCAGTGAAGTTTGGTATTTCCTTTACCATCCAGTTTTTAAACCAAGCTGGCGCTTTGGTGCATATTTATACCGATGGCTCGATTCACCTCAATCACGGTGGCACGGAGATGGGTCAGGGTTTATTTACCAAAGTGGCGCAGGTGGTCGCCAATGAATTTGATGTCGATATCGACACGATTCAAGTGTCTGCGACGGCGACGGATAAAGTACCCAATACGTCGCCCACCGCGGCGTCTTCCGGTACGGATTTAAACGCCAAAGCGGCACAAAATGCCTGCTTAACCATCAAATCCAGATTGCTGGATTTTGCCCAGCAACACTATGGTGTCAGTCGCGAGGCGTTGCGTTTTTGTAATAACCATTTAGTGGTCTCAGCCGAGCAAGAAACCTGGGTGACGTTTGCTGATTTTATTCAGCTCGCTTATCAGAACCGGGTATCTTTGTCATCAACGGGTTATTACAGCACGCCCAAAATTCACTATAACCGCGACCAGGCCAATGGGCGTCCATTTTTTTATTATGCCCTAGGCGCTTCATGCTCTGAGGTGGAAGTGGATACGCTGACAGGCGAATACAAAGTATTGCGCACCGACATCCTGCACGACGTTGGGCGCTCTTTAAACCCTGCCATTGATATCGGCCAAATTGAAGGCGGCTTTGTGCAAGGCATGGGCTGGCTGACCAGTGAAGAACTGAGTTGGGATGAGCAAGGTCGGCTAGCGTCTAATGCGGCAGCCAATTATAAAATTCCTACGTCGATTGATGTGCCAGCTATGTCGGTCACCTTGTGGGATAAAGCCAACAGCGAAGAAACCATTTATCGCTCCAAAGCCGTGGGTGAGCCACCGTTAATGCACGGCATTTCTGTCTGGTGCGCCCTGCGCGATGCCGCCGCCAGTGTGGCGAATTACCGTGTAAATCCACCGTTGAATACGCCCGCGACCCCTGAGCAAGTATTAAATGCCGTGCAATATTGTCAGGAGCATGGCGCGTGAACGTGCGCTGGTTTGAAGCCCTAGCGGACTGCGAGCAACAAGGGCACAGCTATGTGTTGCTGACGGTCATGGGCACAGCAGGTTCGGTACCGCGTAACCCTGGCAGTAAAATGCTGGTCACAGCGGAGCAGCAGTACGACACCATCGGTGGCGGTGAGCTTGAATTTCAGCTGATATCGCAGGCGCGACAATTATTGGCTCAAGGGCAAAACAGCCAACAATTGGTGCAAGTTCCACTGGCGGCAAAAGCCGGTCAGTGCTGTGGTGGCAGTGTGAGTGTGTTGCTGGAATGCTGTATCGCCAGCGCCGCACCTGTGGTGATTTTCGGTGCTGGCCACGTGGCGCACGCATTAATGACCATTTTGGCTCAGTTGCCCATACCTGTCCTATGGCTGGATAACCGTCAGAAATTGGCGCAAGAAGCGGGCGCGCCATGCCAATGGCTGGCGGACCCTGTCGCTCAGGTGGCCGATTTGCCCGCTCAGGCTCGGCTGGTCATCGTGACGCATAATCACCAATTAGATTACGACTTAATTCGAGCGGCACTGCATCATGGCCAGTTGGGCTATGTCGGCTGTATCGGTTCTGCCACCAAAACCGAACGTTTCAAGCTGCGTTTGCAGCGCGATGGCTTTTCACAAACCGATATACAGCAACTGACCATGCCGATTGGCCATCCGGATGTGGCGGGCAAAGAACCCATGGCTGTGGCTGTTGCCATTGCTGCGCAATTGTTGCAGCAGCCAGTCATATCTGCACCACACAGCCAAGATCGCCAGCGCCGCCAGGGGCTGCATTGGAAACAGTTAAAGCAGGTGTTGCAGGGCGATACCTCGAGTCCGGTTAAATCAGGAGAATAACGAATGGCAACTGCCGTAAAGCAACATCCCTATCAACAATGGGTCGACTTGGCCAGCCGTCGCTTAGGTGGACAGGTGCTGGCTTGCAATGATGATTTTTTTGCCGAAATGGAAAATCTTATCAAAGCCAGCGAGCCGGTATTTATTGCCGATAAATACACAGATCGTGGCAAATGGATGGATGGCTGGGAAAGTCGGCGCAAGCGCTTAGCCACCCTAGAAAATGGTGAGCTGGAAGATGGCTCTGACTGGGCCGTGCTTAAACTGGGAGCCGCTGGGCGTTTGCGTGGTTTTAATGTGTGCACGCGCTTTTTTGCCGGCAATGCGCCTCAGCAGGTAAAAATTGAAGGCTGCATCAGTCACCAGGCACCGGATGATAATACCGAGTGGCATACGTTGGTGGAGCGACAAGACGTCCAACCGGATAGCGATAATTACATCGACTGCCACCATGATGGCCTTTATAGCCATCTGCGTTTAACCATGTTTCCTGACGGTGGCATTGCCCGTTTGCGTGCTTATGGACAGGCGCAAATGAATAGCGACTGGCGCTTGCCAGGTGAGCCCATTGATTTAGCGTATGTGAAAAATGGCGCTCGTCCACTGGCCTGCAGTGATATGTTTTTCAGTGATATGAGCAATCTCATTATGCCAGGGCGCGGCGTCAATATGGGGGATGGTTGGGAAACCAAGCGCCGGCGCGGCGGTCGTGACAGTGATTGGATGATCATTAAGCTAGCGACGCGTGGCAATATCGCCAAGGTATTGGTCGACACGGCCCACTTTAAAGGCAACTACCCAGATGGCTTTGCCTTATTTGCCATCGACAGCCCAGATGCCGACCCGGATGAAAACGCCGATTGGCAAACCGTTATCTCGCGCCAGCCATTAACGGCGGATGCTGAGCATTTTTATCGCCAACAAGTGTTAACGCAGCAACAGTGCTTCACACACGTTAAAATTGCCATGTACCCCGACGGTGGCATCAGTCGCTTGCGGGTGTACGGCTACCCTGATCAGGAGCTTGAAGCATGACGCTGGATGAATTTAACCAGCTGACGGACGAACAAGCCCGTGTGCAGTTATTGAGCTGCTGTGCGGCCGAACGTTGGGCCGATGCCATGTTGGCGCAGCGACCTTTTGCTTCGCTGCATACCCTTTGTGAGCAGGCAGAAAGCATTTGGCAGCATCTGACTGAAGCGGATTATTTACAGGCATTTGAGGCGCATCCCAAAATTGGTGATGTCAGTTCGCTGCGTGAAAAGTATGCCAATACCAAGGCGATTGCTGCCAATGAGCAAAGTGGTGCGCAGCAAGCGTCTGAACAAACCTTGCAACGCTTGAGTGAGCTGAACCATAGCTATGAACAGAAGTTCGGCTTTATTTTTATTGTCTTTGCCACCGGTAAAAGTGCGCAACAAATGCTGGCCCTACTAGAGCAGCGCATTGACAATGAGCGCGATCAAGAGGTGGCAAATGCTGCGGCGAATCAAATGCAAATAACAGACTTGCGGCTTAAAAAGCTTATCCAAGAGAAGTAGCACACGAGTCGCAACAGAGTCTTATAAAACAGAGGTTGGATATGAAAAGTGTGATTACCACGCACATTCTGGATACTCACAAAGGTCGCCCGGCGGCCAATGTTGAGGTCAGCCTGTATCAATGGCAGCAAGACGGCTGGCAACACATGGCGAGCGCTCAAACCGACGATGACGGTCGCATTACTGACTGGCTCGGTGATCGCCAGCGTGAGCAGGGCTTGTATCGGCTGACGTTCGCCACGGCTGAGTATTTTAGCCACCAGGGTGTGATCAGCTTATACCCCCAGGTGGACATTCATTTTCAAATTGAAAATGCCGATGAGCACTACCATATTCCGTTGCTGCTCAGTGCCAATGGCTACTCCACTTATCGGGGGTCCTAGTTGTGCATCGGGTGTTAACGCCACAGCCACTGACTGCAGCGGCTTTTGCGCCTTTCGGCGACTTAATTGCCGCGCAAGCCACGCCGCTGATGATTAATGAAGGCACCACCGAGCGCCACCATGCGTTGGCAAGCGTCAGTGTGGGTGACGGCGAGGGCATTATTAATATTTTTCGCGCCCAGCCGCGCACCTTGCCAATGCGCATCACCATGATGGAGCGCCACCCATTGGGCAGTCAGGCATTTTTGCCGGCGGACAATACGCCCTATTTGGTGCTGGTATGCGAGGGAAAGACCGAGCCAGACCCAAGCACCTTGCAGCTGTTTGTGGCGCAAGGCGTTGGCGTAAACTACCGCCCGAACTGTTGGCACCACCCGCTGTTGGCGTTAGACAAAGTCTGTGATTTTTGGGTGGTCGACCGCCGGGGCGATGGCAATAACCTGGAAGAATCCTGGTTTGATGCGGACACGATAATTGAACTACCCGATCCGCGCGGTGAGCGGATCGGCTGAGGCAGGCTATGCCTCGGATTTTTGATGAGAGAATATTTAATGAACTACCAAGCTCAGCGCGGCGCCATATTGCATTTTTTAGATCAAAATACGCCCGAGTATTTTGCCGACGGCATTTTGGTCACGGACAGCGAACAGGGGACAGTCGTGGCTGTGGGCGAGGCTGAAGCCATATTGGCGCAATTTCCCCAGCTAGAGGTCACGCAGCACGAGCAGGCACTGATTTGCCCAGGGTTTATCGATACCCATATTCATTACCCTCAGGTCGACGTCATTGCTTCGTATGGCGAGCAGTTGCTTGACTGGTTAAACAACTACACCTTTCCACAAGAAGGCAAATTTGCCGACCCACAACACGCCGCGGAAACGGCAGACTTTTTTTTGCGTGAGCTGTTAAAAAACGGTACCACCACGGGATTGGTGTTTGGCACGGTACATCCGCAATCCGTCGATGCTTTTTTCCACGCCAGTGAAGCGCTCAATACCCGCATGATTTGTGGCAAAGTCATGATGGATCGCAACGCCCCGGACTTTTTATGTGATGACGCTGCCCGCTCTAAAGCAGACAGCCAGGCTTTGATTGATCGTTGGCATGGCAAAGGACGACAGCTGTATGCCGTTACCCCGCGTTTCGCCATTACCTCCACGCCCGAGCAGTTAGCCGCGGCGGGCGAGTTGCTGGCAGACAATCCTGGCGTTTACATGCAAACGCATTTATCGGAAAACCTGGATGAAATTGCGTTTGTGAAAGAGCTGTTTCCTGAACACAAAAACTACCTGGATGTTTACGACCATTACGGTTTATTGGGTGAGTACAGCACTTTTGCTCATGGGGTACACCTGGAAGACAGTGAGTATCAACGCCTGAGTGAAACCGGCAGCAAAATTGCGTTTTGCCCGACTTCTAACTTGTTTTTAGGCAGTGGCTTATTGCCACTGGATAATCAACCTTACTCGGTTGAGGTCAGTGTGGCGACGGATGTGGGTGGGGGCACCAGCTTTTCTATGTTGCAGACGATGAATGAGGCCTACAAGGTGTGCCAACTGCGCGGCAGTCGTTTAGCACCACAGCAGGCGTTTTACATGATGACGTTGGGCAATGCCAAATCGCTGCAGCTGGATGATCGCTTGGGCAACTTTACCGCCGGTAAAGAAGCCGATTTTGTGGTGCTGGATTTAGCCGCAACTGAGTTAATGCAACGTCGTCAGGCCAGCTGCAATACCTTAGATGAAACCTTGTTTTGTCTGACCATGCTTGGCGATGACCGCAGTGTGGCAGAAACCTGGGTGGCAGGTAAAAAAGCCTACAGCAAACATGAGGCCAGCTGATGGAAGCCTATTTATTTGACTGGCTAAACTTATTTTTTCGCTGGTTTCATGTCATTGCTGGCGTGGCCTGGATCGGCGCTTCTTTTTATTTTATCTGGCTAGATTTAAGTCTGCGCGAGCCGCCGGAGCATAAAAAAGAGCAGGGCATTAAAGGAGACCTGTGGGCCATTCATGGCGGCGGGTTTTACGAAGTGGCCAAATATCAGGCGGGGCCACCACAAATGCCAAGCACCTTGCATTGGTTTAAATGGGAGGCCTACACCACCTGGCTCACAGGCTTTGCGTTGCTGTCGGTGATGTATTATTGGGGCGCTGAGCAGTATTTAATTGACCCACAAAAAGTCGCTTTAGGGCAGTGGCAGGCCATTGGCATTAGCTTGGCGTTTCTCGCGGGCGGCTTTGCTGTGTATGAAGCCTTGCTTAAAAGCCCATTACGGCAGATGCCAAAGCTGTTTGCGGCCTTGTTGTACAGCGCGTTGGTGCTGGCTGCTTGGGCGCTGGATCAAATCTTCAGCGATCGGGCGGCGTACTTGCATGTCGGAGCACTGATTGGCTCGATTATGGCGGGCAATGTGTTGTTTGGCATTATGCCGGCGCAGCGTGAATTGGTGCGTGCAGTCACCGCAGGGGAAACACCTCAGGCGCATTTTGCCGAGCTAGCCAAGCTGCGCTCCACCCATAATAACTATTTCACCCTGCCGCTGATTTTTATCATGATCAGCAATCATTACCCTATGACCTATGGCCATGAGCAAGGTTGGCTGGTGCTGGCTTTCATCGGCGCCATCAGTGCTTTTGCTCGTCATTATTTTAATTTAAAGCATCAAGACAACCATCAACCCTGGATTTTGGTGGCAGCCGCGTTGGCCTTGTTTGCCTTGATTGGCTGGATGCTGCCAAAGCCGGCTCAACCCCTGCCCGAGAGCAGTGAGCGCGTATCGCAGCAACAGGCGATGGCGTTAGTGACGGCACATTGCTCGGCTTGCCATGCTGCTAAGCCTTCCCATGCGGCATTTAATGCGCCACCAGGTGGCATTGAGTTGGAGCAGTGGTCACAAGTGACGGCCAATGCAGCACGCATTATTCCGGCATTGCGTACCGGTTATATGCCGTTGGGCAATGCCAGTGGCATGACCGAGGAGCAGCGCGCACAATTGATTCAGGCGCTGCGCTGAACTAAACGTCAGAACGATAAGGGTGTTGAAGCGTCATTTTTTGGGGCTTGCAACACCTGCTGTCGCTGGCGTAAATATTCCTCCTCAGACATCTGATAACTGCCCATGCATTCTTCATATTGCTCAGGAGGATACTCGCTCATGCAATGTGAGCGTTGGCTCTCTTGCATTTGACTGTAACTGCAGGCGCAGCTCAGAAACGCCAAAGCTAATAGATACAGGTTGTTCATGCGGCTTGGCTGGCAGCAACTGGGCGTGCAATGATGGCCGCTGGTTTAACGGTTGTTGGCTTTAACATGCGCTTCCCTGTGCGATTTTTATGCATCACCTGGCGGTTGGTCTGGACCAGCTGTTGCAACTGTTCTAAGTAGGCAGATGACATATCGAGCTCCATGGTTTTTTTATCTATAGCGCCGCAGTTTACGGTCGCTGGCTGAACGAAGGCTGAATCGGATTGTTGAAAGCTTCGATGTTGGTGTGGTGGTTCACATTCAGTTCCGATTCAGTCGCAGGCTGGTATGCTGCAGCCCTCTGTGTACTGGATTGAGATTGTGCGCTGTTTTTTTCTCTGTTGCCCATATGACAACTGTCATGTCATTCGCCTTAGCGCCCGCTGGCGCTCGGGCTTGGCGACGCTATTGCTTTGCTGTGTGGCTGTTGGCGCGCAGGCGGAGCCAAAAGACAATAAGCCCACCTGGGTGGAAGAGCAGATTTCACCCACCACCGAATGGCTTGAGCGCGCCGTCGTGCCTTTTACTCGCTGGATGGAGAAGTCCATTCAGGAGCCCGCCAAACAGCGCCAGCAAGACTTTGTCAGCGAAGTTCCTCAGCCCTTACCCGCTGGCATCATCAGCCCTGAAGAAGCGGCCCGTCTGTTAGCCTTGTTGGAATCCGGCCAGTTGCTAAAAGTGCAGTGGCTGAGCTCTAAACCTCCAGTTTATGTGTTGCGCATGCTGTCTGCCAATGGGCGTGTGCGCGTGTTTTATATGAATGCCAGGGATGGAACCTTGCTGGATACCCCTCCCACGGTGACTGAGCCTGAAGATGGAGAAGTGCATGAAAGTACTGATCGTTGAAGATGACACGGCGCTGGCAACACAGCTGCAGACGGGACTGGTTGCCAGCGGAGCAGACGTCACCGTGTGTTATGACGGTGTGGACGGTTTGTTTCAGGCGCAAGAATTGCCGTTTGATGTGGCCGTGGTCGATTTGGGGCTGCCGAAGCTGGAAGGTACCGAGCTGATTCGTCGCTTACGGGCTGGCCAATCCACGTTGCCGGTGCTGATTTTGACGGCTCGCGGCGGTTGGAAATCCAAAGTGGAGGGCTTAGAAGCTGGCGCCGATGACTACATGGAAAAGCCTTTCCACATTGAAGAGCTGCAGGCTCGTTTGCGTGCCTTGCTGCGCCGAGCCAGCGGTTACAGCAGTGAGTTAACCGCAGGGCCGTTGACGCTTAACCTGACCTCAGAACAGTTTTCATTGGCTGGCCAAGCGTTGGAGCTAACCGCTTATGAGCATCGCATTCTGGAGTACTTGATGCGTCATCGAGGTGAGGTGGTATCAAAAGCGGTGTTAACCGACTACCTGTATGAACAAGACTTTGACCGTGACAGCAATGTTATTGAAGTGTTGGTCGGGCGTTTGCGGCGCAAATTAGCCCAAGCCGATGGCTTTGCACCCATCACGACGTTGCGCGGTCGTGGATATCGGTTTGCCGATTAATGCAGCAGTCGCTACTGGTACGTTTGTTGGCGTTTACCTTGCTATTCCTACTGGTAGTGATGGCGGCCGTCGGCTACGTGTTAGATACCGCGTATCAGCAGCGACAGTTAGAAGATTGGAAAGAGCGCATGCAAATCCACAGCTACAACCTGCTGGCCATGATCGAGGAGCAAGGGGCCAGCATTGAGCTGCCGCAACAACTGCCAGATCAACGCTTTAATAACGCCAGTGCTGGCTTATACGCCGTGTTAGAGCAGCCGGACGAAGTGTTGTGGCAATCGATTTCTGCGCGCGGATTAGAGCGCTTTAGTCATGGTTGGAGTGAACCAGGCGATTGGGATTACAGCCGCGCCAGCAACGGCGAGCAAGAAATTCTGATTGCTCGCTTTGGCTTTGAGTGGCAGTTATTGAGCCAAGGCGGTGAACTGCGCACCTTCAATTTGGTGTTGGCCAGCACGGGCGAGCGCCAGGCCGCTGCCAGCCAAGCGTTTCGGCAGCAATTGTGGTGGATGCTGGCTGAGATCATTATTGTGCTCATGCTGCTGCAAATGCTAGTGCTGTATTTAGGGCTACGGCCACTGCGGCGGATGACGGCAGAATTAAACATGCTGCAGCAAGGCCAGAGTGATCAGCTAGCAGATAATTACCCACGCGAGCTGCTGCCACTGACGTCCAGTTTTAATCGTGTGCTGGCGGCAGAGCACGGTCAGCGCGAGCGCTACCGCAATACCGTCGCCGATGTGTCGCACAGCTTGAAAACCCCGTTGACGGTACTGCAAGGAATGCTTCCTCAGCTGACACTGCCGGCTGAGCAGCAGCGCGAAATTGAGCAGCAACTGCAACGCATGTCTGATACGGTGCAATATCAGTTGCAGCGTGCCATGACGGGCCAGCGGGTGAGTGCCGCTCAGCGCATTGCGGTGGAGCCGGTTTTGCAATCGGTGGTGTCGGCGTTAAAAAAAGTGTATATCGATAAAGCGATTCACTGGCAGCTAGAGCTGGAGAAAGACTGTTTCTTTTATGGAGACGACCATGATCTTATGGAGATCATCGGTAACCTAGCCGACAATGCTTGCAAATATGGCCATCAACAAGTGCACATTTGCTTGTATCGACAGCGAAAATTCTGTTGTTTGCGCATTGAAGACGATGGTCCGGGCGTGCCGCCGCAGCAGTATCAGCAAATACTGCAGCGTGGCGTGCGCCTCGATCGACACACGCCCGGCCAAGGTTTCGGCTTGGCGTTGGTCAAAGAAATCATTGATGCGTGCCAGGCAGAGCTAAAAATTTCACCGTCTTCTCTGGGCGGTGCGTGTTTTGAAGTACGATGGGAGGGAGGTCAGCCGGATCAGCATGGCAGATAATAATAAACTCATACGGGTATTAATGCTGTGCACACTGCTGTTTTTAACGGCGTGTTCAAGCGTGACGATCCGCCCTTATGGTGGTGAAAAAGTGACCACCGAGCCAGATTACAAAGAAAGCAAAGATTACTACCTAGCGTGGCTTTTGGGTGAGCACAATGTCAATGTCAGTGATATTTGTGGCGAACGAAGGGTCATGCAAATGCAGACAGTCAATAGCTTGTATGACATGGTTGTGAGTTTTGCCTCCATCTTGATTTACACGCCACGCACCGCCAAGGTTTGGTGTGAGCATCCCTATGGTGAGGAGGCCTCAGGTGGTTAGTCGTTGGTTTTTCTTGGTCAGCATCTTGTGCTTAACGGGCTGTGGCACCCTCAGCTTCACGCAAGATTTGCCGGATAATTATTACGTTGGCAGCTATGGCTCAGAGCAATGGCATGACACCACATTGGATGGCATGGTCGAAATCAGCGAGCCAGTGAATTTATATCTGGAGTGTCAGGGCAAACCCTGGGCAAGCATTAAAACTGAATATACTTTTTCCAATGGCTTGGTAGCCTTTGTCGGTGAGACTGCCTTAAGCTACGCCGTTCCCGCTTTAGCATTTGTCAGCCCTTACACACCTTGGGCCTACCGCATTCGCTGCGGCCAACCAATGAACTGACTGCGCCGTTTTTATAACTTAAAACGTGCCACCAGTTGGTTGAGCTCTGCTGCGACATCGCCCGTGGCGGCAGAATTATGTTGCAGTTGCTGAGCGCTATCGGCGCTGTTATTGGCCTGAGTATTAATATGAATAATATTCTGGTTGATTTCTTCTGCAACCTGATGCTGCTCCTCGGCTGCTGCAGCAATCTGTGTGGCCATATCGCGAATGGCGGTGACTGAATCTTGAATGTGGCCGAATACTTGGCGGGTTTGCTCGGTCGCCGCACTGGTTGCCTGGGCGTGCTCCAAACTGCTGGAAAGTTTGCCAGAAACGTCGCCGGTGCGCTCTACCAGTGAGTTGATCAAGGCATCAATTTCTTCCGTGGATTCAGCCGTTCTGGCGGCCAAAGTACGAACCTCATCGGCGACTACGGCAAATCCGCGTCCTTGCTCACCGGCGCGTGCTGCTTCAATGGCGGCATTTAACGCCAGCAAGTTGGTTTGCTCGGCAATACCGCGAATGGTATCGAGAATCGTGGTGATGTTTTTGGATTCATCCGCTAAGGCCAGCATCGCTTGGTTGGATGATTCAATCACCGCTTGTAACTGCTGCACAGCATCGGAGGTGTGGTCGATGTACTCGCGCCCTTGTTGCACGTGCTGTTGGCTTTCATCGGCGGCGCTGGCGGTGTCATTGCAATTACGTGAGACTTCGTTGGCGGTGGCCACCATTTCGTTAAAGGCGGTAGAGACTTGCTCGATGGCGTTGCGCTGTTGGTCTACCCCGCTGCTGATGTTTTCCGAGGAATTTAACGTATTTTCTGCCTGCTGTTTGACGCTGCCCGCGCCTTGCTTAATATCACTGACCAGCGCATGAATCATACTGATAAAACGGTTAAAGGCTGCAGCCATCTTGCCGGATTCGTCATGGCTGCGGACTTCTAATCGCTTGGTTAAATCGCCTTCGCCGCTGGCCACTTCTTCTAAACCTTTGGTGACCGCAGCAATCGGGCCGGCAATCAGCTTACTGATCCAGTAGCCGATTACGGCAAAGACGGCGACCAGCACCAAACTTAATAGAATAATGGTATTTCTTAGACTGTTGGCTGTGGCATAGACCTCTTGCTCAGGAATCAAGCCAATAAACTTCCAACCCAGCTCGGGTGAGGTCATGGTTTTGGCGTACCAGTTGCGGTCATGCAGCTGAACTATGGATAAACCATCATTGCGGAAGAAATCCTGATAAGGGCCGCCTAAATCACCGACTTTCTTAAAGTTATTTTCACTGTTGTTACTGTCCGCCAAAATGGTGCCGGTTTCTTCGATCAAAATAAGGTAGCCCTCTTCGCCAAATTTAACCGCTTTGACCATATCGGTCAGCTTGGCCAAGGTCACATCGACGCCCACAACCCCTTTTATACCGGACGCTGTGGTGAAGGTATGAAGAAAGTCAATGAGCGGTGCACCTGTATTGGAATCCTCATAGGCGGGAGGACGTACGGGTTGTGTCGCCGAATTCATGGTGGCTTGATACCAAGGGCGCTGTCGCGGGTCGTAGTCGCTGGTGGAGGTGGAGGGCCATTGAACGTACCCGCCCGTATCTAACCCTAAAAATACATAAGCCAAATCTGGGCGTGCTTGGCCAAAATCATCGAACAGCGCAAATACCTCGGCTTCGGCATCGCCTTCACGTTGTGCCCGCGTTTTACGTTCAATGCCCATGTAGGTCGTCGTGTCTGCCGTCAGACGTTTAACGGCATTGGTGTGCGCCAAGAAGGTCGCGTCTTCTGCCAGACCGTTGAGGTAAAGAGTAAAAGCCGTATCAATATGGCTGATTTCAGCGCTGGCTTGCTGTTCAAACTGCTGCTCTGCCTGCTCACGGATTTGCATTGTGACCAGCAAGGCAATGATGAGTAACGGCAGTATCACGGCTGACAACAATGCCAGCATCAGGCGAAAACGAATCGACATAACAACCCTCGCAGGCGAGTAAGGTGAGTCCAGATTTGGTAAGACCATTATTGGTACTTTAGCGATAGATTCGCACTGCCGTCTTGACTGGCCCGATTAGACAGGTTGCCTGGCCCGATTGGTGAGTGGTCGCTGACCTCTGTGGCAAACTAGAAATTTTGGCTTGTATTGTCCTATCTGGATAAATGTCAGAGCTGGCGGGCTTGGCCCTAATGCGCCGTCAGTAAGCTGCACGGTCGTACAACTAATAATTCTTGCTGAGATAGACAAAATCCTTACCCTCAAAGCCAAACGATAATAATCACTCACCGCAGCACCTCGGCACGCTACCGCTGCCTCTAAACCAGTGCATCGCGGATACGGAAGGCCTATGAAAGCAGTTGTAGTTGGCATCGCTCTGACCCTGTTGGCAGCGCACACCCATGCCAAGCTCGAACCCATCGCCGACGAAGAGCTGAGCCAGTACACAGGCCAGGCATTTTTACAGATTGATAACAATAATGTCGGTAACATGGACTTCACCCGCTTTACCTTTGGTATGGATGTGGAAACCCTGCTGACCAGCGATTTGGTGGAGCTGGGTCGTTATGAGCGCAGTGGTGAGCCGGCAGGCTCCAGTGATATTCGTATCAATGATTTTGCCTTGGGGTCTATCAATGCCGATGGCTCTATTAATCCGTTTAAAATTCGCGACCCCTTTGTTGAGCTGGCCTATGAAACCGTAGGCAGCGGTGCCAATGCACAGGAAAACTTGGTAGGCGTTCGCTTAGGGTTTGGTGAGGCATTTGGTAAATTAACCGGCAATATAGAATATTTGACCGGTAATATCGAAGTAGAAATCTACGGCAAAGGCAGCTATCTGGCGAGTCAAATGAGCTGCAGTTGGTGGGATTTGGTATGTGCCGGTGCAAAAGGTTTGGTTGGCGGTACGTGGGCAAATGACGATTTTTCGGCGCAAGCCGTATTGATCAACCCGAGTAATGGCGAACCCGATGGTATTCGTGCCACCCATGTCGGTATGCAAGATGGGCAGACGTTGTCGATTCCCAATGGAAGTGGCTTTACTAATTTCCTGTTGGGAATATTTAGCTCTAGCAACTGTGAGTTGTTAAACGTCCAGACCTGCTTTCCTTTAAGTATCTACCGTACGCTGGATATTGGTAACAGGGATACAGGAGCGCCTGCTCAGGGGATGTTTATGTCGTTTCAAACCAAAACCGTGACCTGGTATGACGGTGGGAATGGCACCAATGCGACGCAGGGCGCTTTTATGAATATTCCAAACGGCGGTATTCGAACCAGCTTTCAAGAAGCCTTCGATGGCACCGAACGCGTTCGCACTAAGTTCCTGGACCCTTACTATGACTAAATGGCTGCCGCTGCTGGTATTGGGGTGTTGTATTTCGGCACAAGCCGATTTAGTGCCTGTTGATGATGCCGCTCTGGGGGAAGTGCAGGGCGCTGGCTTAGGTGTGGTATTTGAAAACTTTGCCTTTGAGGCTGGAGAATCTGTATCTGCTGGCAACCGCTTGGATATCAGTGGTATCACCAATTCTTCTGGTCAGCCGGTAGTGCTGGGGGTTAGTCAGTTTTATATTGCCGGCAGCGGCAGTAACCAGGGCGCGAATGTCATCGGCAACCCGGTCAATTTAGGGCGCTTGGCCTATCCGTTTAATCTCGAGTTGGTAAACGGGGATGTCTTAGGCATTAGCGATAAAGCCATTTTTGAATTTACCGCACCCAGCCGCTTGATCGGCCAAAGCTCTGGCAATGACAGCATGTTGGTGTTGGCCACAGAAAATCGTACGGAACGTCGTTTTCCTGGGTTACCTGTGGCAACGGGCAGCCGAGTTGATCGCGTGACCGGCATAGATACCAGCGTATTAACCAGCCGTGAAGGCGAGCGCCCAGATATGGGCGTACGCTTTGATGTCAACGTTAGCGGTACCACCACTCAGTCACTGCAAAGCCATATCACCGGGTTGGCAGTAGATGGCAGCTATGTGCGCTTGTGGGGCGACAATAATGAAATGATCGGCAATTTGGGCATTAAAGCCGTGGCCGATAGCCTTACGTTTTTTGCCTGCAATGAAGACGGCAATAATTGTGGCGACAACGTCGTATTTACCGATTTTATTATTGAAAGTGAATTAGGTTCAGGTGAAGACCAACCGGTGACCTTTGAGGTCGATGCCAGTGGCAACTTTACCGTTGAGGTGGGCAGCATCGCGGGCAAGAGCAACAGCTTTTATCAAAACTACTACAACAATGGTCCGCGTACGGATGTTTATATTGGCGATGTCACCGTCGCTGGACAGAGCTTCGGCAGTACGACCATATCGAACTTGCAAATTCAGTACTTAAAAGCCACCAGCAGGGACTTGTAATGAAAGCACTGATTCTTTCTTGTGCATTACTCATCCTGCCTGCATTGGCTTTAGAGCCGCTTGATAGCCAGGCACTGGCCGAAGTGACAGGCCAAGGTGGGGTGTATTTATCCGGTGACTTAACCATCAATGACACCGGTGGGCCGCTGAATCGGGATGGGCCGTCGCAAAACGGCTACAGCTGGCAAACCGCCTGTGGCGTGAATACCACAGACAAGCGCTGCGGTGGCCGTATTGCTGTGAACACCGACCAAAGCGGTGGCTGGTTGGTGCTGGATAATATTCGTGGGCGCTTTGCCTTTGAAGGTTTAACACTGACCACGCGCCGCATCGATTCTGGGTTTGATGGCGATGGCGCCAATTTTAATCGCGATGTGATGGAAATTGGCTTACCGGATCAACTCGATTACAACGACGTGTCTTTTACCATTGCTAACAGCAATGCACCCAGGCCAACCGATGCCGGCTTTCAGCAAACCGATATTATGACGTTGAACATTAACGGTACTGTGAACCAGCAAGGTAATGTGTTGCTATTCCCGACAGGAGCACCCTAATGAATCCGGCTCGCCTCGCTTTTTTGCTCTTGGTCTCTCCAGCAGCGACGCAGGCATTGCAGCCTTTGTCGGATCAAAGCTTAGGCGCCGTTACCGGCCAAGCCGGCATCACATTAGAGCAAAGCGGCCATGTCAGTGTGGGTGAAATTAGCTACACCGACGATGGCAATCGCCTGCAAATACAAAACATAGAACGCGGTGAGCAAAGCACTATTGCTTTGCCTTCTGCCGTTAAGCATGTCACCGATGTAGCGGCGGATGGCACGCTGTCCATTAATACCACGGTGGCGCCGACGGCCCTAGCCATCGGGGGTGTTCGTATTAATGATTCTTTGGCCAGCACGGGCGCTTTTCGTCTGAATTACAGTGGCAATACCCACCTACAGCTCAGGCCGAGCAATGGCCGCTATATTGAAGGCCAGGTGGATACCTCGATCTCGGACGCAGAATTAATCTGGACCACGAACGGCCATTCCATCAGTTTTGACGACATTTTGTTTCGCGCCGATATTGATCAGTTCAGCATTGGCGATGCCTATAAAGGTACAAAGCAAGGGCTGGATTTTGAGCTCAATCAATTTGCCTACGATTTTTCTACCGGCGGTTTAAAGCTGGGTGGTGTTTCTTTGGGTACGCTATCGGGTGAACTGGCGTTATCTGGTAGCGCTCAACTCTATGCCGGCGGTCGCTTGGGTAACCAGGGCCTACAACTGGATGCGGCCATTAGCATCGTTAACGACAGCAGCAACTATGTGCAGTTTGTCGACGATGGCAATGCGCTTTATATGGGCGACTTTAATGGCGCGTTAAATGTCACGGGTTTAACCATCGATGTGGCCAATGATCATTTAGCCGTGGGCGTCGACCAGTTAGACGGTGCTTTTAATGCCAATCGTATTTTAATTGGTGACAGCACCCGGCCATTAGGGGCAGTGCAGTTTGATTTTCTATTGGCGGATGACGGTACCAATGGTCGCTTCAATCGCTTGCGTTTGTATCCCGGTGTTCGCCAACCCGTGCTGGCAGCGCTACCGACAGATATCCGCCCTTATTCCAGTCAGTTTTATCAGCCGCTTAATGCCGCCAGCGACGGGCTATCTGCGGGTATTGATTGGAACTTAACCAGCGCTAACGCCAGCTACATTGATGATAATCGCTTGGTGGTCGTCAGCGGCATTAAAAGCTACGGCTCTGGCGATATTACTTTTGATGTTCGCGGTTTTGATCATGACAACAACAGCGCCACGGCGGATAAAACCGCCGTTGCCATTGGTCTGAATGATTTTAACGGCAGTTACAGCATCGAAGGCCTACGAGTGGGCAATAAAAATGCGCCCCTGCAGGGCGGCGCTGAGTTATTGCTGTCGCTGGAGGTGTTTCAGGCGATGGACTTTAACCTCGATGCCTACACCTACATCACGGCGGGTGGTGTGAGTGGCGGCGGCATACAGGTTGATGGTGATTATTTATTCAGTGATACCAATATTGGCCTGTCGGTGGACGACCAGGGGCAGGGTATTTGGGCCACGGGTGTGACCTACGACATTCACATGCGCCAGTTCCAATTTGATGTCAGCAATCGTGGCATCAGTGTGAATCGCGGTGAGCAATGGAGCACCATGAACATCGACGATTTGCGCTGGGGCGATAAGCTGGCAGGGCGCAGTTTGGGCCGCGTCACACTGGAGCGCTTTGAACGCGGCTCCTCACTGGAAATTCTACCCGGCGGTGCGGGCGCTGTGTGCGTCGGCGCCAGTGCGGGCAGCCAATCCGCCTGTGATGCTGCCGGTGGGCGCTGGGAGGATCGCGGCGAAGAGGGTCTAACTGTCGCTTTAAAAGCCGCCTTTGAGCCTGAGGGCCTCACCAGCGATGGCACCATCGCGCGCAACCGCTTGACTTGGGAAAACAACCGCAACTCCGACGGCAACGGCGGCTATGTGAATGGTACTGGCACTCGCATTGAGTTTGATGGCATCAGCACCAACGATGGTTTGGGCAAAAGTGACAGCAACGATTATGGCTTTCGCGCGGATTTGAACATCGACGTCTATGAAACCAAGGTGGTGAAAAAGAGCGATGGTGAAGACAGCCAGAACGTTGATGGTAAAAAGGGCGACGAGCTGATTTATGACGACAGTTCGCGCACCACTTACAGCTACGTTGAAACCCCAACGGCGGCACAAAAACAGCTGCGCCCGCTGGGCTTTGCAGTGCAGGGCAACGTGTCGTTTAAAGACTTTCAAATTGACCAAGTCAGACTGGGCCACCCAACCGGCGGCACGCAAACCGTGTTTTCGGGCGTAGTGATGCAAAACATGGACATCACCACCAATCTCACCGCGACGCCGATTCGCTAACCTCCCTACTTTGGCATCACTGGCCGTGAATTCCCCTTCGGGCGTATACTAGGCGCTCGAATTTCACGGCAGTGGAGAAGCCCATGAAAGACCGTCTGGTCATCTTCGATACCACCATGCGCGACGGCGAGCAAAGCCCCGGCGCATCCATGACAAAACAAGAAAAAATACGGATTGGTAAAGCCCTAGAGAAGATGCGGGTTGACGTCATTGAGGCTGGCTTCGCTGCTGCCAGTGGCGGTGATTTTGAGTCCATCCAGGCGGTGGCGGCCAATGTGCGAGAAAGCACCATTTGCTCGCTGGCGCGGGCGGTAGATCGCGATTTGGAGCAAGCAGCGGCGGCATTAAAGCAAGCCGAGCGGGCGCGCATTCACACCTTTATCGCCACCTCGCCCATTCATATGGAGCACAAGCTGCGCATGTCGCCGGACCAGGTGGTCGAGCAAGCCGTGTATGCGGTGAAAAAAGCCCGTGGCTTTGTCGACGATGTGGAGTTCTCCTGCGAAGACGCAGGCCGCAGTGATATCGACTTCTTGTGTCGCATTATTGAAGCCACCATCGATGCCGGTGCGCGCACCATCAACATTCCCGATACTGTGGGCTATGCCATTCCAGCGGAGTTTGGCGACAAGATCCGCATTCTATTGGAGCGCATTCCCAACGCCGATAAAGCCATCTTCTCGGTGCACTGCCACAACGATTTGGGCTTAGCGGTGGCCAACTCGCTGGCGGCGGTGGCCAATGGCGCGCGTCAGGTGGAATGCACCATCAATGGCCTGGGCGAGCGTGCCGGTAACGCCGCGCTGGAAGAAATCGTTATGGCCACGCGCACACGCGCCGATTTGCTCGATTTGGAAACCGGCATCGATGCCACCCAAATCGTACCGACTTCGCGCTTGGTATCATCGATTACCGGCTTTCCGGTGCAGCCTAATAAAGCCATTGTTGGCGCCAATGCCTTTGCACATGAGTCGGGCATTCACCAAGATGGCGTGCTCAAGCACCGTGAAACCTACGAAATTATGCAGGCCGAAGACGTTGGTTGGGGCGCCAACAAAATGGTGATGGGCAAGCACTCTGGCCGAGCGGCGTTTCGCAGCCGTTTAGAAGAGCTGGGTGTGACTTTTGAAACCGATGAGCTGCTGAACAAAGCCTTTGCCCGCTTTAAAGATCTGGCCGATAAAAAGCACGAAATCTTTGATGAAGATTTGCAAGCGCTGGTCTCTGAAACCAAGCAAGCGGCGGTCGCCGATACCTACCGTTTAATCTCGTTAGAAAGCCACTGCGCCACCGGAGAAACACCGGTAACAGAGGTGGTGGTTAGCTTTAATGGCGAAGAACACCGTTGCAAATCTCAGGGCAGTGGTCCAGTGGATGCGGCGCTGAAAGCCATTGAAATGGTGGCGCAGTCGGGCGCGAACCAGCTGCTGTATTCAGTCAACGCCATTACCCAAGGCACCGACTCCCAAGGCGAGGTAACGGTGCGGTTAGAAAAAGGCGGGCGCATTGTGAACGGTCAGGGCGCTGACACTGACATCATCACGGCGTCGGCCAAGGCCTATATTCATGCGTTGAATCAGCTAGTGTCGGGCGCTGATCGCCAGCACCCACAAGTTGAGGGCGTGTAAAGCCGATGTTAGAGCAGCGCCGGCTCGATTATCTCGCCGCCATGGGCATCACTCAGTGGATGCCCAGACAGCCCTTGCCTCATGCCGCGCCATCGCGCTGGCTGCCAGATGTCTCCAACGCACCGAGCCATGACGAGGTTGAGCAGCTGGCGGAGCAACATCACATTCCGCCCGTGGTCGCCAGTGAGCTGCTGGAGCTGGAGCAGCGCTCGCACCAACCAACGCCTGCTCCGGCACCGGCCCCCGTAGCGACGGACAGCGACGCCCCAGCCGATGCAGCGCCAGTTGATTTAACTCCGCCGCGCTTCGAGCTTTGGTTCGCGCGCGCCACGGCGCGTGGTGTCTGGGTGGTTGATGGCCAGCAAGATCTGACCTTGCTGCGGCGCTTTATGCTGCGGGTGGTCACGGCGATGGGCGCTGAGCCCGATTTAAGCGCTGAGCCAGTGCAGTTTCGTTGGCCCTTTATTGAATCGCGCCAGCACGACCAAAGTCGTCCGGTGGCGTTGCAGGCGTTGCAGGCACAGTGGCAGTTTGTGCAGCAGCAAGGCGTCGGTTACGTCATCAGTGTGGGCTCAGATAGCCGTGACTGGCTGGCCGCCATTGAGGCCGATGTGTTTTTTCACATCGACGATTTGCAGCAATGCCTGACGTCGGCGGCACATAAGCGAGCGTTGTGGCAAGCCCTGGTGTCATTGGAGTCGCTGTAATGATTCGGGCCGCACAGCCACAAGACTTAGCCGCCATCATGCACATCGAACGACGAGCTCACGCCTTCCCCTGGAGTGAGCAAGTGATGCAGCAGTTCTTGCAACGCCCAGGCAGTGCTTGGGTGCTGGAGCAGCAAGGCGAGCTGGTCGGCCATGCCGTTATTCGTGTTATTGCCGGCGAGGGCGAGCTATTGACCATTGCCATTCACCCCGAACAACAAGGGCAAGGCTTGGGGCTGCAGTTGCTGCAAGCCATATTGCAGCAGTTTGCTCAGCAAGGGGCGGAGCAATGTTTTTTAGAAGTGCGTGCCAGCAACCACAGTGCGATTCAGTTGTATGAAAAACTCGGCTTTGCCTGTGCTGGTGTACGCAAAGACTATTACCCCTGCGCCCAAGGGCGTGAAGACGCTTGGATCTACTGCTTGGACCTGAGTGCATGACGCCTTGGTACGATACTATTCCCACGCTGGTGCAAATTCTAACGGCTGTTAGTGGCTTGGCGGTGGCGGCGTGGGCATTGCTGGGCAGCAACTGGCAAGCGTTGCGTGAGCACAGTACGGCGCAACATTTGTTTGCTGGCAGTGTGCTGGTGATGGCCACTATGTGGGCCGGCAGTGCCGGTGTTCGCCCCGGTCTAGATTTTTATTTGCTCGGCTATACCGCTGCGGTATTGATGATGGGGCTGCGTTTGGCACTGGTGGCGGGCTTGCTGGCGTTGCTGCTCAATTCCATTATGGTGGCTTGGTTGCAAGGCGATGCTGCCTGGCCGATGTTGGGTTATCGCTATCTGGTGCAAATCGCGCTGCCCATGCTGTTTAGCTATGGGTTTTATCGTTGGGTGTATTTGCGCATGGCGCATAACCCGTTCATTTATATGCTGGTGGCGGGCTTTTTCAATGCCGGCTTTACCCATGCCGTGGCGGACTTACTGAATGGCGGTGCCTTGTGGGCGCTGGGAGTCTATAGCGCCGAGCAAATCTGGCACGACTACCTGCGTTATTTTCCGCTGACGATGTTCCCGGAGGGCATTGTAAACGGCATGTTTATCGCGGGCATGGTGGCGTTTCATCCGCTGTGGCTGAGTACCTTCGATGAGGAGTCGTATTTTCGTTAGCGCGGCGCGTATTTCTGTAACTTGCGCTGCAAAGTGCGACGGTGCATGTTGAGTGCCCGAGCTGTGGCTGAAATATTGCCCTCGTGCTCATTTAACACCCGTTGAATATGCTCCCACTCCATGCGATCCACCGACATCACTTCGCCTGGCTCTGTTTCGGCCAGCTCCTCGTTGTCATCATCAGCAAACGCGCGCAGCAACTCGTGAATGGTGGCGGGCTTGTGCAAGTAGTTGTGCGCGCCTTGTTTAACCGCCTCAACGGCCGTGGCAATGCTGGCATAGCCCGTCAGCATGACGATGCGACAGCCTGGTAGCAGTTGGCGCAGTGGCTGAATCAGTTGCAGGCCGGAGGCCTCGGCCAAGCGCAAATCCAGGGCGATCCAGTGAGGCTCAAACTCGCGTGCTTGCAGCAACGCTTGCTCGCCATCACTGGCGGTAGCAACCTCATAGCCACGACGGCTAAGGCCGCGAGCCAGTACTTCAGTAAAGTGCGGATCATCGTCAACAATCAGCAAGCGGGTCGACATGGGTTAGCCTCGTTGCGCTCGTAAGGGAAGGAATAAACGGCTGATGCTGGCGCCGCTGGGGCTGGCGATTAGCTCAATACGGCCGCCAAATTGCTCAACACTGGCATTGCTCAAATACAGCCCGATGCCCATGCCTTGTTGCTTACTGCTGTTAAACAACGGCTGCTGTTGAATATGGCGACTGGCTTCTGGATCGGGCTGAATAATATCCAGCTGCCATTGCTGTTGTTGCACTCTGGCTTCCAGCTGCACCGGCAAGCTGCCGGCTTCAGCGGCGTTGTCGAGTAGGTTTAACAGTGCTTGGTCTAGCAGTGGCGAAGACGGCACCCAAGCTGCGGATTCTATGCCGTGATCTTCCCACAGGGCATTGGGCTGCGACAGGCGCCAGCGATGCAATAACTGGCACAGCCAGGGGTAGGCTGCTTGTGTGCCTTCTTCATAGGCGTGACGACCGGCGGCGGCCAAATGCTGCAGGGACTGGCGACATAGGGCCACCTGCTCGCGCAATATATGCCAGTCATGGCGAGGCACTGTGACCTGGGGCTGGTCTTGTGCGTCTTCCGTCAGTTCGTTCAGCAGCATTTGCATGGTCATCAGTGGCGTTCCCATTTCATGGGCGGTGCCAGCAGCCAGCGTGGCGATGCCGATTAGCTGCTCATTTTTTAATTGCTGCTCGCGCAGGCGCCGGATTTCATCCTGTTGCTGCTGTTGGCGCTGGCGCAGTTGCGGAATAAACACCACCACAATCAGAGCACTGATAATAAAGGTCAGCCACATGCCGGCCAGGTGCCAGTCGAACAGCGTATGGCCCATGGCATGGCTCATGTTATCGCTGGCAGCGGGCCGGGTTAACAGTGGCTGATACCACTGGCTGAGCAGGCTGTAATCGGCGATGCATAAGACGCCCAGCGACAATAAATAGGCGCGCGGTAAGGCATAAGCACCGACCACCAATAACACCAGAAAATAGGAAATAAATGGGTTGGTGGCGCCGCCGGTAAAAAACAGCAAGCCGGTCAGCAGCTGCACTTCAAACGCTAGGTGCAGCAGCAGGTGCCAGTCTTGTGCTTGGCCCCGTTGGCCTTGCCACAGGTTCACCAGCAGCAAGGGCATATACAGCGCTAATAAGCCCCAGGCCGGTGCCAGCTTATGAAAGCCCTGCCATTGCAAGTAGGTCAAAAACAATAACCAGACGGTGGCGATGGCCAGCCGCAGAGCGGCCAGACGCGGCATCAGAAAATTCAAATGTTGATTCATCGCCGCAGTATATCTTGAGGCTTGGCGGGGAAAACAGCGCCGAGGCAATTTGTCGCATCAAAAGCGCTGCACCGCGCTGGCTTTAATCTGTGCCCACACGCGCTTTCCTGGCTGCAGTTGCAACTGCTGACAGGAGCGCTGGGTAATCAGTGCCAAAATGGCCTGCGCGGGCGAGTCATCGCGATGGTGCAAGCGCAAGGTCAGACACTGCTGGCTGGCATTGTAAGGGCGTACATGCTCGATGGTGGCGGCCAGCTGATTGAGCAAGCTGCTGTCACTCAGCGGCTGTAGACTCAGGCTGATATCTCGGGCCAGCAAGCGCAGTTGCAAGCGTTGGCCAGGCTGAGCCTCTTGTTGCTCCATCCACAGTGAGAAGCCATCGCCTGTTATCTGTGCCAAACCGTCGTCGCTGATCTGACTCACCGTGGCGCGAACAGCAGTGCCCAAAGGCTGATCGAGAGACTGCTCAAAAGGCAGCAAGGTTTGATGATGGCCAAAAGCCTGAGTAAGAGGTTGCGGCGGCTGACTTTGGCCTTCGTCGATCAAAATAACTTGCTGCGCCAGACGGGTAACCTCATCCACTGAGTGACTGACGTACAGTACCGGGCCTGTGAATAGCTCGGGCAAGCGCTCCAACATAGGCAAGATGGCTTGGCGGCGGCGGTTATCTAGGGCTGCTAATGGCTCATCCAATAGCAACAGCTGTGGACGAGTCAGTAAGGCACGCAGCAAGGCAATGCGCTGGCGCTCACCGCCTGACAGTTGCGCTGCGTGCTTATCGAGCAGGTGTTCGACTTGCAGCACCGGCAGCAAAGCGGACAGCTCATCGTTGGTTAACGGTTGCGGCGCGCGTTTACGGGCATAATCCAAGTTGCCTTGCACGCTCAGGTGCGGCAGCAGGCTGGCTTCTTGAAAAACGTAGCCGAGCCTGCGCTGGTGAGGCGGGCGCTGTTGCTGTGGGCTAAGCCAAGGCTGACCGTTGACGGTAATGGTGCCTTGGGCTGGCTCTAGGCCAGCTAAGCAGCGCAATAAGGTCGTTTTACCGCTGCCGGAAGGCCCAAACAAGGCGGTAATGCCGCCACCGTCGATGCCTGCTTGGGCGCTGAGATGAAAGCCTGGGCGTGACAGCTGCAGATCGAACTCCAGTTGGCTCATCGCTTCGCCCCGCGGTTGAGGCTGTACATCAACACCAGCACGATAAAAGAAAACACCAGCATAACGGCAGATAAGCGATGGGCCTGGCCGTAGTTTAATGCCTCAACGTGGTCATAAATTTGCACCGCAATCACTCGGGTTTCGCCCTCAATATTGCCGCCGATCATCAATACCACGCCAAACTCGCCCAAGGTATGGGCAAAGCCCAAAACGGCGGCCGTTAGCAAACCGCGCCAACATAGCGGCAATACCACAGTCATAAAGCGATCGAGCGGACCTGCGCCCAGTGTTGCCGCTACCTCTAACGCTCGTTCGTCTAGGGTCTGCATCGCCGCCTGCAGCGGTTGCACCACAAACGGCAGTGAATACAACACAGATGCCACCACCAGGCCTGCAAAGGTAAAGGGCAAAGGACCAATGCCTATGGCTTCTAACGCTTGTCCGAGAGGACTGTTGGGCCCCAGCCCCACCAGCAAATAAAACCCCAACACCGTTGGCGGTAACACCAGTGGCATGGCCACCAAAGCAGACACGGGTGCCTGCCAGCGTGACTGGGTACGTGCCAGCCACCAAGCCAGTGGCAAGCCGATGAGCAATAAAATAAAGGTAACCAGCGCGGCGAGTTTAACGGTTAGCCCAATGGCGGTGAGATCTGATTCAGTCAGCATGGGGCGAGCGATAACCGTAAGCAGTTAACAGTGGTTGGGCTTTGGCGGATAACAAAAACTGCACCAGCTGCTGAGCCTGTTGGTATTGCTGTTGGCTCTGGCGGCGATGGCGAATGATGGCCAAGTCTTGGCGGATGGGTTGGTGCAATACGTCTGGCACCAGCCACACACTGCCTGGCCATTGCATAGCCGTTTGCTGCGCACGGTGGATATGCGATACCGCCACAAAGCCCATATCGGCATTGGCGGTGGCCACAAATTGATGGGTTTGGCTGACGTTCTCGCCCAGCACCGTGCGCTCACGAATGCCTTGGCTAATGGCCGCCGGTAAGTTGAGTGCCAGCAAGGTTTGCTGTGCCGCCAGGCCATAGGGCGCAAGCCGTGGGTTGGCCATTGCCAGGCGTTCGACATGGCCTTGCTTGAGGCGGGCCAGCACATCAATGTCTTCCTGCGCAGACCACAATGCCAAACGCCCGATGGCATAAGTGTGGGCACGGCTGGCCAGCCCCTGTTTTACCAGTGCTTCTGGCTTGTGGCGATCGGCAGACAACAGCACATCAAACGGTGCACCGTGTTGAATTTGGGCGTAAAGCTTGCCCGAGGAGCCACTGCTGATACGAATATCCGCTTGCGGATGCTGATGTTGATAGGCCTCAACCAGCGCCTGCAATGGGGCGCTAAAGTTAGCCGCAACAGCGATGCGAATCGGCTCTGCCATCAGGCTCTGACTGGCCAGTAGCCACAGCAATAACACACAGCGATAAATCACAAGCAACACTCCGCAGCGAAAAACTATGGCAGTATACCTGTGCTGGCGGGCGTCGTAAGCACAGTGAGTGTCTGCACATCTGCCTCTGTTCAAGCCATCAGGTTGGCTATTAGTGTGCCGTATTTAAAGTAATTTAAGGAGATCATCGATGGCCATCATCGAGCTGGAAAAGCGCCACCGTGTGGCAGTGGTCAGCATGAACCAAGGTGAGAATCGTCATAATCCGGCTTTTTTGGCGGCTTTTAATCAAGTGCTCGACGAAGTTGAAGCCGACCATGATTATCGCGCTTTGGTGCTGGCGTCTAGCGACGATAAAAACTGGAGCTTGGGGCTGGATACGGACTGGCTATTCAATGCCTGCAAGGCACAACAAGATGATGACATTCGCCAGCTATTAAATGGCTTGATTCAGCTGTTTAAGCGTTTATTGAGCTTTCCTGTGCCTGTGATTGCAGCGCTCAATGGTCACACTTATGGCAACGGTGCCGTGCTGGCGTGCGCCTGTGATTTTCGCTTTATGCGTGCTGATCGTGGCTTTTTCTGCTTTCCAGAGATAAATGTAGGCGTGCCGTTTTTTCCCAGCATGTTTGAACTGATCGAGCGGGTCATGCCGAGTCGTTTGTTTAATCGCATGCTGCACACAGGCGAGCGCCAGGATGCCACCACGCTGTTGCAGGCGGGTGTGATCGAGCAAGCCATTGAAGGGGCGGATGAAACACTGGAGCAAGCTCAAGCCTTTGCGCAAACATTTGATAAACCGCGTTGGGTATTTGCAGAAAACAAACAGCGGCGCTTCCGCCCAGTTTTTGAAGCCATGGAGAAACATGATCCGCAAGCCACCGAGTATTTGATTTTTGCATTAGCGCAGCAGTATCGAAACTAAAATAAACTTAATTGCTGGCTGTGTGTCGACTTTTTATTCGCACGACGGCTGCGTTTGCGCGAGCCGTGTTTATGGCCAATATCGCGCGCGGTGGCCATAAATTCAGCGTCGCGCAACTGGGTGATGTGTGCTTTGGCACGGCGACTGGCTTGGGCAAAGTCGACCAAGGGCTCTGGGTAGTGCTGGCCCAAAATCACGCCGCTTTGGCGCTGCTGGCTGGCCGGCATTAACCAAGGCTGGTGAATCCAGGCATTGCTGACGCTGCGCAGCTCGGGTAGCCAGCGACGAATAAACTCCCCCTTGGGGTCGAGCTTTTGCGCTTGCAGGGTGGGGTTATAAATGCGCGGTATGTTAATGCCGGTGGTGCCGGCTTGCATTTGCACTTGCGGATAATGAATCCCCGGCTCGTAATCAACAAACTGTGCTGCCAAAAACTGTGCTGCTGGTTGCCAGGGCTGCCACAGTGGATAGCTGATGATCGACATCAACATGGCGCGCATACGGAAATTGAGCCAACCGTGATGATGCAAATAGCGCATGCAAGCATCCACTAACGGCCAGCCCGTTCGGCCTTGCCGCCAGGCCTGTTGCCAGTCGGAATTTATGTCGCTGCGCAGCTGGCGATAAGCTGGATGCAGCGCTTGCCACTCCATATCCGGCTGGTCTTCTAATTTCTGAATAAAATGGCAATGCCACCACAAACGGCTTTCAAAGGCAGTCAGGCTGCGTTTGAAATACTTGTCTGTGCACTGCTGTTTTTGCCAGCGTACAGCATGTACTAACTCCCGCACGCTGATGCAGCCCATGGCTAAATAGGGGCTAAGGCGTGAGCAAGCTTGCTCGGCGGTTAATGGCGAGCTGATGGATGAGCGATAAAAGCGCCCGCGCTGGTCAATAAAGCTTTGCCATAATGCCAGTGCCTGCTCCCGACCACCTAGCTGGCGGCCTGGGCAGGGCCAATGATCGTGGCTGGCATGGTTAGGTCTGATATCGGCGGGTAAATCGCCAATGGGGTGGCTGCCCGGCAGCAGGCAGGCATTGGCGTTTGCTAGCAAGTGCTTAGGCGCAGAGGTTAGCGCTTGTTGCATAAATACTTGCCAATGTTCGGCCCATTGGTCGCGATCAGGGTTGGGGCGTAAAACCCCAAACTGCGGTGACTGCTGCCAGTGAACATTTAGCTGTCGGCATTTATTCTCGACTTTTATATCGCGTTGATAGGTCCAGAAATTACCGGTTTCTTGATGGCTAAATAATGCTAATTGATGCCCCTGCTGTTGCCACTTTTCTAATTGCTCGGCCAAATCAGTGCTAATAAAACACAGCCCAGCGCCGCCCAGCTGCCGCCAATGTTGATTGAGCGCTTGCAGGCTTTCATAAATGAAGGCCCACTGACGCTGACTGGTATCTGGTAATTGCCAATAGTCATGTTCCAGGGCATATAGCCCTACCAACGGGCAATCATAGCGGCGGCAATAATCCAGCGCCTGCTGCAGTGGCGGGTGATCCACCAACCTTAAATCGCGTTTAAACCAAACGACGGCGACGTGCATTTATGCCACCGTATGGCTGCAGTGTATGGGTGCTGAATACTCTGGCAGGCAGTGTTCACCGCTTTGGTGGGTCAGAATATGCTCCAGTGAATGCGACTTTAACTGTGGTAACCACTGATGAATGTGTTGCAGCTCTGGGTCGTATTGGCGCAGCTGTTTATTTAACGCAAAGTAACGCCCTTGGCCTGGCTGGCCCCTAGGGTCATGGCCCATACCGGCTAAATAGGCCCAGTTACCCCAGTTGCTGGCGACATCAAAATCAATTAAATGTTGTTCAAAAAAGCG
The DNA here is from genome assembly GCF_014652515.1 of Bacterioplanes sanyensis. Classification (GTDB taxonomy): domain Bacteria; phylum Pseudomonadota; class Gammaproteobacteria; order Pseudomonadales; family Oceanobacteraceae; genus Bacterioplanes; species Bacterioplanes sanyensis. The sequence continues at coordinate 201,036 of NZ_BMYY01000002.1, forward strand.
CGCGCCCAAGCGCCAATCCAGCTTTAAATCATTAATGAAAAAACTGGCCAGCCACTGGCGCATGCGGTTGGAGCAAAAGCCAGTCTGCTTTAGCTCAATTAGGCCGGCATCAATCATGGGCACACCGGTAGCCGCTTGTTGCCAAGCTTGCCAGTGGCGGTTGTTTAACGGTGGAGGGCTTAAGGGCTGATCGCTCAAGCCCTGATAGCGAAAATAGCGATGGCCATGTACTCGCAACGACCAATGAAAATATTCTCGCCACAGCAGCTCGAAGCCCAGCCAATAACTGTGTTCATCGGCACCGTGGGTTTTTTCATAGTCCTTAATGGCATGCCAGACCTTGCGCACGGACAAACAGCCCCAAGCTAAAAACGCCGATAACTGGCTGGAGTATTCGCGTCCACACAGCTGGTTGCGCGTTGTTTTGTAGTGAGCAATGGCTCGACTCTGCCATAAATAATGAGTCAGCCAGTTTTCGGCCGAGCTTTCGCCGCCGCGTAAGTGAAAGCCCGACGGTTCACGAGCAGAGGAAAAATCCGCCGGCCAAGGTACATGAGTAATATAAGGGGCTTCTTGGCCGGGTTGAGTGAGGGGTACCGGTGGTTGCGGCGTGGCAACTTCTGGCTGTAAGCGTTTTTCGATTTGGCGGCGAAACTGACTGAAGCTGGCGGGCCATTGCTGCAGCAAGGGCTGCATTTGCTGTTGGCTAAATAGCGTCTGGTTTTCGTAGGTCGTAACTTCGATTCCCGTTGCGTCTAACTCAGTGAGCCACTGGCTCTCCTCTGGTGCTTGCACACTGTGGGTCAGCAAGTTATATGGCTGCTTTTTATGCCAGCGCTGCAACAGTTCTACTGGGTCGCCGTGGAGGATTTGCAGTGGAATGTTTTGCAAATATAGGTTGCGATGCAAATCAATCAGGCAAGCTCGCAAAAAGCGTGCTTTCGCCTTGGCTAACCGGTCTAAACCAAATTGATCAGCTTGCAGCCAGTGTTGCGGCAATATGTAAACCACCGCCACCGGTTGTTGCTGTTGTTGTGCCATGGCAAAACCTGGGTGGTCATGCAGACGTAAATCGTTGCGTAGCCAAATTAGGTTCATTGTCTCTCCTGCTGCGTGGCCAGCTTAAAACTCATCTTCCACCATGCTGGCGGCACAGAGATTTTTGGGGGTATTGTTTTTGCTGCGGCGGCAGCGCTCGCTGCAGTAGCGCACTTCGGTCCAAACGCTGCGCCATTTTTTGCGCCAGCTAAATGGGCGGCCGCAGTGCTGGCAGTTTTTCTCTGGCAAATGTGGCTTTTTATGTGCCATCACAACTCCTCGATGTGGTCGAGTAGGTGTTCGGCGCGGGCAATAATGGCGTGTTGTTTTTCCGCCTTCATGCGATCAAAGCTGCGGTAAATCATGCCCATGCGTGGGTTGCGCGCAAATTGCTCACGATGGCGTTGCATAAAGTGCCAGTACAGGCTGTTGAAAGGGCAGCTGTCATCGTCGGTGGCCGTTTTCACGGAATAATGGCAATGCGAGCAATAATCGGACATTTTGTTAATGTAATTGCCAGAGGCGGCATAGGGTTTACTAACTAAATAGCCGCCATCGGCATGCATCACCATGCCCAAAGTATTGGGTAACTCGACCCAGTCGTAAGCATCGGCATACACGGCTAAATACCAGTCGCAAATGTCTTGCGGTTTAATGCCGGCCAGTAAAGCAAAATTGCCGGTGACCATTAAGCGTTGAATATGATGGGCGTAGGCGTATTTGAAAGTGCTGTTAAAGCATTGCTTCATGCACTGCATTTTGGTCTCACCATGCCAGTAAAAACTGGGCAAGGCGCGCTGATTTCCTTGGGCATTTAAGGTGGCGTAGTCAGGCATTTTTAACCAATAAATACCGCGCACGTATTCGCGCCAGCCAATGATTTGGCGAATAAAGCCCTCAACGGCATTAAGCGGTGCATGGCCATCCAGATACGCCTGCTCAGCTGCCCGGCACACTTCCATCGGCAACAACAGACCGCAGTTTAAATAGGGAGCAATCAGGCTGTGAAACATCAAAGGCTCGTCCATCACCATGGCGTCTTGGTAGTCACCAAACCAGGGCAGGCGATGGTCAATGAAATGCTGCAATGCTTTGAGCGCATCGTTTCTGGTCGTTGCCCAGTTAAAGTGTTCTAGGCTGCCAGCATGTTCACTGAAGTGCGTTTGCACTAGCGCCAGCACCTCCGCATCGATGTCGTCGCGCTCAAATGTCAAAGCCGGTGGGAGCGGTACCTCACCGCGATATTTCTGGCGGTTATCGGCATCGAAGTTCCACTGCCCGCCCGTGGGCTCATCGCCCTCCATCAACAAGCCGGTTTGACGGCGCATGTCACGGTAAAAATATTCCATGCGCAGTTGCTTACGCCCCTGAGCCCACTGGGCAAATTGCTCGGGCGTGGCGATAAAGCGGTCGTCGTTAAAGCAGGTGACTGCAACGCCTAACGTTGTAGGCCATTGGTGCTCAATCAGCTGCTGCAGCCGGTATTCACCGCACTGGGTGATCAGCACCGACTCATAGCCATGCTGCTTATGTAACGCCTGAATAACGTCTAACAGCGAGCGCTGCTCAGTGTTGGGTTGATAGGCATGGTAGTGAACATGCCAGCCCTGTTGTCGTAGTTGCTGTGCGAAGTGGCGCATGGCGCTAAACAACAGGGCGATTTTCTGTGGATGGTGAGGCACATAGCGGGCCTCGTCGTCCACCTCGGCCAGCAACACATGGTCACGACCTGCCTCAGCGGCACGCAGGCTGCTGATGGCGTCATGCAGTTGATCCCCCAGCAAAACGACTAGGCGTGGTGTCATCGTGTATAACCCTGTCCCATTTGTACATATATTGTATAGGTATAGGGGGTTAAGGTCACGATCTCCAGTCGCGCATTGCTAACAGGTCAGTATCAGACAGGCGTGATAAAGCCGATATTGCTGCAGAGGTAGAAGAGAAGTGCTGCTGCGATGAGGGCAGTTAGGGCCAGGGCCGTGCCTGGCCCACCTGTGATTATTGGCGAACAAAGTCCTCAAGGCTGTGCCCAGTGGCTTTTTTGATCTGGCGGAACAGATACCAGATGGCAGTGCCCAATACTATCATGCTGGGCAAGACAATCACTGGATAGCTCATGGCGGTCATGGTGCCTAGTTGCTCGTTGTACTCTGTCGTGCCCGCTGGGCTGGTCACTATATAGCGCGCCAGAGCGTAGTTCAGGGTGGCTGATAAGAAAAAGGAGGCGGCCACGATTTTATTGGCCACGGCTAGGTGACGATTAAAGTTGCGCTGCTCGCCACGCTGTTCAATCAGCTGCTGCAAGCGCTCTACATCAAGCACTTCATCGTTAAGAATAATCAGCCGTACCAGTGAAAATCGCGTATTCACGGTGAGTAGCACGGCGATGCCAATCAATGCTGGTATGGCGGCTTCTTTGATGGCGATGTATTCCGCCGGCAACTTCAGCAAGCTGATGCCGCCGGTGAGCAACACACTGACAATGCCTAACACCGAAAAACCATTAACCTTGCCTGCGGCTTTTAGATCCCACAGGCCATAACACACTGGAAAGGCGAGAGCGACTACCACACCCAAGGTGGGGCCGAGCCAGTCGTCACCGCTGCCTTTGGTCAGAATAAAAGTGGGAATAACAATGTTGAAGATAAGGTTGGGCCAAAAGCCGTGATTGGGTTTGCGGCTAACATCGCTGGACATGAGTCTCTCTCAATAAAAAACATCCCGTGGCGAGTATACCGACACGGGATGTGATTAGGGAATGAGCGTTGACAAAGCGTGATCAGATTAGAAAATCCCACTGCTCGCTGGTTTGGTAGTGCTGCTGCATTTCTGGCGACATAACAAAGCCGTAGAGAACGTCGTCCTCGGTTGCACCGGCTTGCAGATATTGCTGCCAGCCAGCAAAACCGGCCTGATCAGAATCACGGCCTAACAAGGTGTTGTAGTACAGCTCTAGGGTTTCATCGCTATTTAACGTACCGGGGTTGATCTCCCAGCGCTCAACAAACTCCTGTGAGTGCAAAAAGCCATTAACGATATCACCGATACTGGCACCTTGATCGATTAGGTTGGCCCAGTATTGGAACCCTTCCACATCCGCCTGACGCCCTAACAGTTGCATATACAGTGCCGCCAACCAGTCGTGGTCTTGGTCGTAGGTAATTAACAGGTCTTGATCGTTAAAGCGCAGCGTTTCAACGTTGATCAGGGTATCGGTATCGTCGGGGTTGTTGAGGTGACTAATACGAGTGACGGCATTATCGCGCTCCACCAAAAAATCATCGCGTTTGCCGCTGATCAGTATGGTGTCGTTGTCTTGGCCGCCGTGCAGGGTATCGCTGCCGCTGCCACCAAATAGGGTATCGTTACCATCATCGCCGAACAGCTTATCATCGCCGCCTTCGGAGCCGATGGTGTCGTCGCCATCGCCGCCATGTAGTTCATCATCATCGGCGCCGAGTACGATGTTTTGGTTACCGCTACCAGCAAACACGATGTTGCTGCCGGCGCCGCCGCGCACGGCGACATCGCCAACAATAATGGCGAACTCGATGTTATCCAGGTCGAGCACGGTACCTGCGGGCAGCTGACTGGCATCCAATATCATAACCTCGGTTTTATCACCCTCGACGCCGCTGACTTTGATCGGCTCGGACGGCGCTTCGCTGCCATTGCTGGTAAAGGTCACTTGGTTGAGCCAACCCGCACCAATGCCATTGAGCCATTGATCCATGCCATTGATCATCGAGAACCAATCCGAGGCCGGCGCGGAGTCGCGCAGCAAATACAAGCCGTCGCGGAACGAGGTTTGGTCGATGGCGGTTTCATTAGCGCGGGCACTGGCGCCAATGCCCCCGGGTAAGCGCAGCGTGGTTACCGGCTGGTTGTCGCCATCAAAATGCAGCGGAATATCGGCCAGATTGCTGCTGTTATCTGTGTCCTGACGGTTGCTTGGTACCGGAGATATGGTGACCTTGCTAACGCTTTGACCGTTTTCCGTCTCTGTTTGCTGTTGCACTGGCGTGCCGTCGATCACTGTAGTGGGCGGTGTGGTCGGTGTTGGGTTGGGGGATGGCGGTGGTGGCGCTGCGGCGACATCAAAGGTCAGGGTATTGCTCGCTGCGGCAAACACAGTGCCGTCATTCACGCTAAAGGCCAGCGTGGCGTAGGCCGCACCGCTTTCTCCACTGGTGGGTGAAAACTGCAACAAGGTAGCGTTGATGTCCGCGACGCTGACGACATCACCATTGTTAACGTCCATGCCGTTGAGTGTCAGTATGCCAGCGGCTGGCACGGTATCGATGCGCACGGATTGCAAAGTATCGCCAAGGTCAACGTCGCTAAAACCAAAGTCGGCGGCGGTAAAGGTATGGGTACCGTTGTAGCTGATATCGACCGTATCATCGGCGGCGGTAGGGGCATCATTGACCGGTGTAATGTCGATGTTCACGCTGCCCAAGGCGGTGTTGGTACCGCCGTCGTTCACGCTCAAGCTCACGGTAGCGGCATCGTTGCCGGCCAGGTTTTCGCCCGGTGTATGGGTGATGTTGGCGCCGCCTAAATAAGAGTCGATATCGGCGATGGTGCCGGTCAAGGTGAGTGCCGCAGAGGCACTGCCGCCGATGGTCACGCCACCACCGCTGGTGGCCGATAGCGTGCCGGCGCTGGCGGTTAAGGTCAGGGTAACGCTCCCTGTGGTGTCGACATCCGACAGGGTCGCGGCGGATAAATCCAGGTTGGCGGCGGTGTCTTCGGTAAAGCTGACATCGTTGATTAAGCCAACCAACTGCGGCGCGTCGTTGACGGCTGTCACCACCACGCTGACATCCGCGCTACCGCTGGCCTGGCTATCAGAGACCGTAATGTTGACGGTGCGGGTGGACTCTGCTGGGTTCTCGCCGGTCGCTTCAAAGGTTAAAGCCCGCAGCAGCGACTGCACCAAGGCTGGGGTCGAGAGCGCGCTCAAATTAACGGCAAAGTCATTGCCTGCGGCAATATTATTAGCCAAGGTACCAATCACGGTGCCGGACACCGACACATTGGAACCTGCGGTGGTGCCAGCCAGGCTGACCACACCGCTGGTGTCCACCGATAAGACGTCGCTTGCGGCATCGGCATTGTTGGTAACACTCACGGTTATTGTGCCGCCATTGAGATCGACAGAGTCGGCATCGGTGAGGGTGGCGTTGCTGCCAGCATCCAGTAACACAGTACCGCCGCCTTCGGAGGCGTTAACGCTGTCGCTGTCTAGGTTGCCAATCACCGGCGGATTGGGTGTCACGCTGATGGTAAAGCTGCCGCTGTCGTCGGCATCCCCGCCGTTAGCGATGCCATCGGCATCGTTCAACGTTAGGGTGAAATCACGATTACCCAACGCCGACGGTGCCTCGTAGAGCAAATTCTGCAGTAGTGTCTGTATCCGCGCACTGCTGGCATTGGCGCCGAAGTTTATGGTGACATCATTGCCACCTTGGCCGTCATCGGTGACGTCTACGGTACCAATCGAGGTGCCTGATACCAGAATGGTTTCCCCTGCGCTGACGGTGGCATCGCCGCCTGACGACACCGTGGTGCCGTCAACAAACCAATTGCCGTTGGCGGTGCCAGCGGTTTGCGCCAGGGTGAGAAAGCCGCCGTTGTAATCGGCACTGTCGCTGTTGGCGACGGCGGCGTCGGCAAAGCCACTCAACGCCTGGGCACCATTGCCCGCCACCACTTGGCTGGTCTCGGTATACACATTGCTCACCACCGGCGCATCATTCACTCCTGTCAGCGACACCGTGGAGGTTAAGTTAGGCGTGGCCGCGTTGTTGCCGCCATTGGCCGTGCCGCCACTGTCGGTAACACTGGTGATGGTGACGACACGATTGCCAGCGGTGGTGGGGTTGTCTGAGCTGTTACGGTAGGTCAGCCCGTCGATCAGGGTTTGCAGCTGCGCTTCTGACAGCGTGGCACCCGTGAACGAGACCGTGGCGGTACTGCCAGTCACTGACACATTGGTCGTTAGTCCATTGGTGGCGGTGTTGACCGAGTTGCCGTTGGTCAGAGCCACATCAGAGCCATCGAATGACAGGATTTCGCTACTGCCGTCGGCGACATTGGTGACGGTCAGGGTCAGCCCGCTGAAGGTCTGCCCGGTTTCGACGGTATCCGTGCTGACCGTGTTAAACAGATCCTGCGCAGCGTCGCCTTCAACAAAGGTGGGGTTGCCGCCGGTGGCGGTGACGCTGGGGGCATCGTTGACATCGGTGAGGGTCGCCGTAATGGAACCCGTGCCGTTGGCCGCGCCATCACTGAAGGTGTAATCCAGCTGAACGTTGCCAGCTGGGTCATTGCTGCTGTTGCTGTAGCGAATCGCTTGCAGCACTTCATTTACCAGCGCCGTGGTCGGCGTAGTGCCATTGTCGGCAAAGCTCAGTTGTAACTGGCCGTTGCCGGTATTGACGATGGTGGCGATCACGTTACCACCAGCCGAAACGGTGCCACCACCATTGGGGCCACCGGCAACGGTCAAGTTGCCGCCTGTGAGCACACTGAACAAGTCCGACGCATCGGTGCCGCCATTACGCACCAGGGTCAAACTGGCGCCAGAATAATCACCGTTGCCGCCGTTTAAAGCATCTAGCTCCTGATCTGAAATGGTGGCATTGGCATCCAACTGCACCGTCGCCGCGCCTTCGGTGTAGCTTGGCGTGCCATCCAGACCAGTGAAAACTGGAGCATCATTTACGGCGTTAATGGTCACACTGGCGGTATCTGAGGCGTTAGAAAACGCCGTTGCGTTGCCAGTTGTTGAGGCATTGGCGGTGCCGCCAGCGCTGCCAGAGGATTTATCCCAGGCGTGAAAAGTAATGGTGGCCGTGCCGCTGTAGTTAGCATCAGGCACAAAGCGAATTAGCTGAGTACTGCCGCCGCCCAGACTACCATCGAGCAGCCGTGCGGTGGCGGTAAGATCGACACTGCTGCCGGCTGTGCCGGAAAAGTTATTCCAACTGCTGCCGTTGTCGGTGCTGTATTGCCATACGCCGTTGGTGTTATCGACTTGGGTCACGGCGATGGCTTCCACCGCGCCGCCATCGACGTCGGTAATCGAGCCATCGACCACCATGGCGGCCACACTGGTGCCCGGGTTATTGGCGTTATTAGCACTGTCGTCATCGCCATCGGCACCAGAGCCATCGTCGTCACCGGCGTCTTCGTCGATGGCGGTTAATACCGGCGACTGACCGGCATCCAAGCTTGGTGCATCGTTAACTGTAGAGATGTTAATGGTGACGGTATCGGCCGTGCCATTGGAATTGCCATCGTTCGGCGTCACTGTCAGCGTGGCGGCGGTGGTGTCGTTGGCATCGGAGGTAAACAGGATGTTGCTGGTATTATCGAGAAAGATATTTAAATCTGCCTCGCCTCCCGCCAGTGTCATGCTGTTGGTGCCCGAGCCTGCCACGGTGACGCCATCGGCGGTGCCATTACCGCCCAGTGCTGCGATGGTGCCGCGATCAACGCTTAACGTCAGAGTAATGGGGTCGTCCAGCTCAGCGTCGGAAATGTTATAGGCGGATAAATCAACCGCCGTGGCGACGTCTTCGGTGGCGGTATCGTCGGCGGGTGCGCCTCCTAGGCTGGGTGGGTTATTCGGCGGAACTGCAGTATCAATGATGATATTGTTGATGGAGGCGTAGCCTGAGCCATCGTTAAAATATATCCGCACTTCATCTACATATTGATAATACGAATTGGCGGATAAATCTTGGTTAACACGAGACGTGTTGCTATTGGCATTAAAACTGACAGTACTGCTGGCCACCATAGCGCCGTCACGGTAAGCAACGATGCTCATGGCTTCGCCGGTTTGATTACCCCAATCGTAAAAATCGAAGCCATTAAACTTAAACTCCGAACCGTCACTGCTTTTGACGGCCATTCCGCCCCATTCGGTGACGTACGAGTTGTAATCGACGGTCAGTCCGCTAAAGCCATCACTGCTGGCCAGGTTAGCGCTGCTAAACCAGTTCATACTGTTGGTTTTGGTGCCGCTAGAGTCGTCGATATTCAGTATTTGAATCGTGATGCCGGCAATATCGCTACTGCCGCCTTCGCCATCTTCGGCAATATGGTCAGTGTCCCAGTTGCCATCGTCGGAGGAAAAGGTCAGCGTGGTAGCAGCTAAGGGGTGGTGATAGTGATCAGCGGCAATGGCCTGGCTGGTTAACTCGATGGGCCCATGGTCCAACCGCCAGTTCGATCCATTTTCTGACAGTCCGATAATCTCGCTCGCTGCCGCAACTGGGCGCTGTAAGAGTTGTGATAATTGCTGAATAAATAACTGACCAGTACCGCCTCGTGCGACTTCACAGCCATACAGCAAAACACCATGATGAATCTGCTCACCTAATTGCTGAAGTGGTGTAGCTAAATCGGTTAACGAGGCTAGATCAATTTTGCTGTTGCCCATGTGCAACTGCCCAGGCCCACCGTGGCAAAAAATATGCAGATGCGGTGTACCTCCCAGCGCCTGTAACTGCTGGATTAAGCCCTTCAGACTATCGCCATCTTGAGTGAGATAAACTGGAACTAGGCCGTTTGAGCTGGCGGCGCTAGCAATAATGTTTGCATCTGTTAAACGCGGGTCGATCACCGCAAGGGGTGATTTCACACTCTGCATTGCAACGGACTCCTGAAGCTTTTAGCGACAGCAATTGACGTAGGTCGTTAGAGTGTAGTCAGACTTTACTATTTTAGTTGTCGCATAATGACATCCGAAAAAGAGTTTTAAGCGCGTTGCAGGCGTCAGGAGTACAGAGATCGGCTATCGATCTCTGTTATGTGTAGGGTTAGTCTCGGGGTGGGAAGACGCCTACTAGAGCAACGCAATAGCGCATCCCCGTCTGTGGCGGGCGGCTTTCAAAAGACTGGCTGCCACCAGTATTGCCAACCGTCACCGCGCCGGTCACGGCACCGCTGGCACTGACGCCACCCACTTGCGCCACGGTTTCGGTATTTTTTGCAGCCCAGATGGCTGCGGCATTCGGGCCACCTGGCGAGGCTGCCAGATAATTCTGGCTGTCGCTGGGGGTCGTTACGTTTGAGCCTGAGTTGGGCACCACTGGGATGGACACATTGACCGTTACTGGGCTTGAAACCGTAGCGCTGTGGGTATGGCTAGGTAGGTTGAGGATATTAAGCGTAATGAACTCCCGGCCGGGCATGGCACCTTGGCGAATATTTTGCAAACCTGGGCCGGTGCCGATTCCTACCGGTGTGCGCCCCCTTAAATCCGGCAGGCCAAAGGTGGTGCGCCCGTCGCCACCATAGTTAGTACCGAGCAGAGAGAACAGTGCTGAGTTGCTAGAAATTGCCAATAATTGTCCGTTTGCTTCGGCAAATCCTCTGGGGCAAAAGGTCGCCGCTGTCATACATACAGAGCCAATGTAAGGCTCCGGAACACAATTCGCCTGTGCCGTGTTGATAACAGGCAAGGATAATAATGCCGTTAAAAGTGACATGCGTGTGCGAGTAATAGTCATTGGAAACTCCATCCATAATTCGATCAACTGGAATAGTTCGATGAACTGGCAAACATTCAGTCATGGAGCGCAGAGTGGGCTTTTCCAATTTTGCCGCCGGAAATAATGACAACGGCTGAGTTTTAGCGGGGAAATACAGGAAAGTAGGGGTTTAAAACAACAGCGCACGAACACAGGTCGTGCGCTTTATTATTTAACTGACGGTTTTTAGCGGAATACGTGCTGCGGGTACCTCTGGCAGTTCAATGCCTAGGTTGTTTTGTTCAAACACTTTGTCGGCGCGGTAACTCGAGCGCACCATAGGACCGGAGGCGACTTCCATAAAGCCTTTTTCCAGCCCCACATCACGGTAATGATTGAACTGCTCTGGGGTGACGTAACGATCTACCGGCAGGTGGTTTTTGGTCGGGCGTAAATATTGACCCAAGGTCAAAATATCCACACCGATGGCTCTGAGCTCGTCCATGGTTTGATAGATTTCTTCGTCGGTCTCGCCGATGCCCACCATCAAACTGGTTTTTACCAATACGTTTGGGTTGTGCCGTTTGGCAAAGGCCAACACATTCAGGGTTTGCTCATAGCCAGCACGCGGGTCACGCACCACATGGGTGAGGCGCTCAACGGTTTCGACGTTTTGGGCAAACACATCCAAACCTGAGTCCACCACTTTAGCCACGTGTGCTTCGATGCCATCAAAATCCGGAGTCAGCGCTTCGACTTTGACGTTCGGCGTGCGCTGTTTAATCGCGTTCACGCAGGCGGCGTAGTGAGCTGCGCCGCCATCGTCTAGGTCATCACGATCTACCGAGGTCAATACGATGTAGCGCAGCCCCATCAGTTCAACAGACTCAGCGACGTTGGCCGGTTCGTCTTTATCTAACCAGCCGTTGGGGTTGCCCGTATCGACGGCACAGAATTTACACGCACGAGTACAAACCGAGCCCATCACCATGATGGTGGCAGTGCCGTTATTCCAACATTCGCCCATATTCGGGCAGTGGGATTCTTCGCACACGGTGCTTAAGCGATGCTCGCGCACATTGGCTTTAACTTCTTCAAAGCGTTGCCCGCCTGGGATCTTAGCGCGTAGCCATTTGGGCTTGCGACCGGCGGGCATTTCCTCGCTGTCTTTGCGGGCTTTGATGCCGTCTTTGATGGCGCTGAAGCCATGTTCGCTTTGAAACTTGCTGCCACTGCGAATGGGCGCGGAGTCTTTACTCATGAAGTCTGTGGATACCTCTAAGCACGGTGATGCAATCAGACACAAGAATACCATGATGCCGAGTGTCATGCCGAGCTGGCAAAACGTCGCAAGTAAGATTGTCGTTGCGTTGGCAAACCCCGCAGAGGGGAGTCTCTGGTTTCGTTCTGCCTCTTGCCAATGGAATCACCATGGCTTGCGAGGCACACCTCACCAGAGAACTTGGATGGCCGGCTGAAAGCATGCGAACTTCTGGCTCAGCACGCTGGGGAAAGCTCAGTCGCGGTCGGCTACTAAAGTGCTGTGACGGCTGTCGTATTCGAAAGTATCCCACTGCCAGTGATCAAACAGCTCACTGAGTTGCGCGCTGCCAATCAGCTGGCTCATGCCCTGGTCAAAGCGTTGTGCCAGCAGCCTGCCGCGCTCTGTATCAGCAAAAGTAATATAAACAGGGTGAGCGTCAACGGTAAACACGGACCATTGCTGTGGGTCTAACTCGCCTTGCTCAACCTCACCCCACAAGCTGTTGCGGGCATTGATGACGACGTCCAGATCGCCTTGTTTCAGGTGGTGTAATAATTGTTGCTGGTGGCGCAAGCGATGCGGACGTAGGCTTTCATCCTCAGCGCCATCAATGCGATAGCCTCGGACTTTACCAACATGCAGCCCTTTGAGTGCTTGCCATCCTTGCCACTGCAACTGGCCTTTACGGAACACCACGGAAATGACATCGCTATCGAGATGCCATTCTGGCAAGACGAGGCCGTGCTCTTCAGCTTCGCGCTGATAAACACCCACGACGGCATCTGCCTGACGGTAACGTACTAGGCCCAGAGCGCGGGTGTAGGGAGCGGTTTCAGTTTTGACTTCAATGCCTTGTGGCTCGAACACGGCGCGTAGCATATCCCAGTACAAGCCAGTGCCATCGGTATGGGTGGCTTTGTCACGGTTTTCGGCAGTGATGTGGATAACGGCTGGTGTTTCTGACCAAGCCAAGTTGACCATGAGCAGTAAACTGATTAATGAAAATAAGCGCATAGCCAAGCTCCTTTTTCGAGGCTCCCATCGGGATAGAGCTCCAGCGTAGCGCTAAAGGGAATTACTGACTTGGTCTGACTAGTGCAAACGTTGTAGGAAAACCTCCACACACACTGTGAGAAGGCCTGTTATTCACAATTGACAGGAGTCACAACGTGACTGGCCAGTGAGTAGCCGGGAAATACGATGTCGATGGCGAGCAAAAAATAAATAGCCAAGGTCTGCTAACCAGCGAATGCCCGGCCAGCGCAGTGGCGCAATCCAACGTCCTTTGCCCACTGCGCGCCAGCTAGCGTAGGTGGCATCTAGCCCAAAAAGGTAGCGCCCGTTTTCGTCAATGGCGGTAAGAATTTGGTTGGCGTGTTTGGCATCAATGTCGGGGAACTCTATGTTGAGTTCTGCGCTATGAATATCTACCAAGCGCAGCTTGTTGTGTCGATCAAGCTGCTTTAAATAGCGCATTTCACGGGTACACAACGGGCAGCGACCATCAATAAAAACCGTCAGCGAGAGGGCCGAGTTCATGCTAAACCTCCGGTATGAAAATGAGTGCCTGAAGGCGGCAGTGCTGTCCGCCTCAGCTATTTTACAGACGCGTTAAGCCGTTCCAAAGACTGACCTAACGCAATGACGCTGACAGATCAGCAATGCTATTGATGACGTCTGCAGAGCTTCTACGACCAGAGGACCGAACATGGGTTCAGCCAACACCGCATATCACTCCATCACTGAACTGGTTGGCGACTTGGTGCGCTTAACGGTGCCGGTACCACCTGAAGGGCAGCCACCGCTGGTGCGACTGAATGATTTAGCCGTGGTACGGCAGGGCGATATTGTGCGGTTGGCACAGGTCATTGATGTGCGTGACCAGCAAGTTTCTATGCAGGTGTTCGACGGCACCAAAGGTCTGGCAACGGACGCCGAGGTTGCATTTCTGGGCCACCCCATGCAAGTGACGTTTTCCGACCATGTGCTGGGGCGTATTTTTAACGGCAAAGGTGAGCCGGCGGATAACGGCCCTTCGCTGCAGTTTGATAGCAAGGTCGATATCGGTGGTCCGACGGTCAATCCGATGCGTCGAGTGCTGGCATCGCGCATGATTCGCACCAATGTGCCCATGATCGATGTATTTAATTGTCTGGTAGAAAGCCAGAAAATTCCGATTTTTTCAGTGTCTGGCGAGCCCTATAACGCTTTTTTAGCGCGCATTGGCAACCAGGCGGATGCCGACATTGTTGTGTTTGGCGGCATGGGTTTGGGCTTTGATGATTTTTATTCGTTCCGCAAAAGTTTTGAAGACTCGGGTGCCTTTGCCCGCACGGTGATGTTTGTTAATCAGGCCTCGGATTCCATCGTTGAGCGCTTGCTGGTACCCGATATGGCGCTGGCAGTGGCCGAGCGCTTCGCGGTGGAAGAAGGCAAGCGCGTGTTGGTGCTGTTAACCGATATGACGGCCTATGCCGATGCACTAAAAGAAATCGGTATCGCCAATGAGCGGGTGCCGTCTAACCGCGGCTATATGGGCGATTTATATTCGCAGTTGGCACGGCGCTACGAAAAAGCCTGTGATTACGCCAAAGGCGGTTCTGTCACGATTTTATCTGTGACCACCATGCCAGGTAATGATGTTTCTCACCCGGTACCGGACAACACCGGCTATATCACCGAAGGCCAGTTTTATTTACACGATGGCGAGTTGGACCCGTTTGGCTCGCTATCGCGGCTGAAACAGCAGGTGATTGGTAAGCAAACCCGTGAGGATCATGGCCAAGTCATGAATACCATGATTCGCTTGTATTCCGGCGCTCGCGATGCCCAGCAAAAACAGGCCATGGCGTTTGAACTCAGCGATTACGATCAGCAGCTGTTGCGTTTTGGTGAGCAGTTTCGGCAGCACTTTATGTCGCTGGAGTCGGACATGACGCTGGAGCAAGCGTTAGATTTGGGCTGGCAAATCATGGCGCAGTGTTTTCGGCCAGAGCAGCTGCTGATGAAGCAGTCACTGATTCAGAAATATTACCCACAAGTGAGCTAAGCATGGCACAGCTGCTGCTTTCTAAGGCCACCTTGCTGAAAGAACGCCGTCAGTTGGCGGCTTATCAGCGCTTTTTACCGTCGCTGGAAATGAAGCGCCAGCAACTCATGCTGGCGGTCAAAGCCAGCGAACAGCAGTTGCAACAGATGCAGCAGGAACTGGATCAAATCGGAGATGTCATTGCCGATGATGTGCCCATGCTGGCCAACAAGGATATTCATCTGCAGCCATTGTTAACGGTCAAGAAAGTGCGTTACCAGCGTGAAAACATTGCTGGCGTTGCCATAGAGCGCGTCGCCGAGGTGCTGTTTGAGCAAACGCCGGTCTCTATGTTGTCACGACCACACTGGGTAGATGTGGTTCAGCAACGGCTGCAGCAGGCGATTGAGTGGCAGTTGCGCATCGATGCCGAGCAGCAAGTCTTGGCAGCACTGCAGGCGGCGCTCATCAAGGTGACGCAGCGCATGAACCTGTTCGACAAGGTGCTCATTCCCCAGAGCCAGAAAAACATTCGCCGCATTCAGATTTATCTGGATGACAAAGCCCGTGAAGCCGTCGTGACCTCAAAAATTGCCAAAAACAAACGCAAGGAGGCGGCCTTATGAGCATTGCACGCTTCCGTAAAATCTTATTAGCTGGGCCGCTGTCTGAGCGTCAGCGACTGCTGCGCAGCTGGCAAGCGTTTGGCCGTTTGCACATCAT
This sequence comes from Bacterioplanes sanyensis, assembly GCF_014652515.1. Classification (GTDB taxonomy): domain Bacteria; phylum Pseudomonadota; class Gammaproteobacteria; order Pseudomonadales; family Oceanobacteraceae; genus Bacterioplanes; species Bacterioplanes sanyensis. The sequence continues at coordinate 216,577 of NZ_BMYY01000002.1, forward strand.
CAGCCGCGATGGCAGTCAGGGCTTTGAGCGCCAGTTATCCCCACGCGATAAACGTGCTTACGAAGCCATGAAGCATTTGCAGCTCAGCGCTAATGCCCGTCGGCCGTTGCAACACTGGCCCAAAACCTTGCTGCAACAACACAATGTGGTCGAAGCGGCCAATCAGCTGGTGGACGATGTCCTCGACAATGCCAATCAGATTCGCCAGGTCGGCGATGAGGCCGACAGTCTGCGTGAGCGCATTAACGCCTTGCGTCCGTGGGGCGATTTTCGCCTGCCGCCAGACAGCAGTGTGGATAAATTCCGACTGTGGTTTTATCGCTTGCCGGTCAACCAGCGTGATGCCCTTGATGAGTTAGAACTGCCCTGGCAAATCGCAGGCCGCAGCAGTCGTTTTTATTATTTGATTGTGGTCAGCGCCACCGAGCCGCCGGTGGATTTACTGCCAGTACCACGAGAGCATTTGGGTTCACGCTCGTTGCAACAGTTAGAACTGGAGCTGGAGGCCAGCGAAAGCCGCCTAGAAGATTTGCAACTGGAGCGTGAGCGCTTAACGCGTTTTCGAGAACTGCTGCGGCGCCATTTGGTCGCCGCCGACAACGAAGCCGTGTATCGCTATGTAATGGCGCAAACCGAGCAGCATCAGCAGCTGTTTTCCCTCAGTGCCTGGGTGCCGGAAGAGGCATTAGCCGAGCTAGACACCATGGCCACCGAGTTGGGCTTTGCTTGGAGCGCCGCCGACCCGCTACCAGAAGAGCAGCCGCCGACCTTGCTGCAGCCTGCCAAAGCGCTGCGTCCAGGTGCCATGCTGGCCAGTGTTTATCAGTTACCGGCCTATCGCAGCTGGGACCCGTCCGGGCATTTGTATCTGTCGTTTGTGCTGTTTTTCGCCATGATTTTATCCGACGCAGGCTACAGCTTGGTGCTGTTACTGGCATTAGGGGTGTTTTGGCGCTCGCTGGGGCGCAATGATTCTGGACGCACCCTGCGACAGCTGATGGTATCGCTGCTGGGTGGGGCTTTGTGCTGGGGCGTCGCTGCCGGCAGCTACCTGGGCTATGACATTGCTCAAGTGGCACCAGACTATTGGCTGGCGGGGTTAAAGGTGATCGACCTTAGCAACTACGACGCCATGATGAAGATTTCTGTGATTGCCGGTGTTGGCCATGTCATTGTTGCCAACTTAAGCCTAGCTTGGGCGCGGCGGCGACAATGGTCGCAAGTGGTCACCCGCCTAGCTTGGGTCGTTATGACGGCGGCCGGTTTGGGCGCTTGGTTGTTGCCAGCGCAGCAAACGCACATGTTGATACTGGCTGGCGTCGCCGCAGCCGCCATTTTGCTGTTTGCCGCCTGGCCTTCGCAAGGGGGTTTAAAACAGCGCGCCATCTCACTGGGCAAGGGCGCATTGGCATTGGCCAACGTCACCAAATTATTTGGTGATGTATTGAGCTACATGCGCTTGTTTGCTCTGGGGTTAGCCAGTGCCTCGCTGGGTTTGACCTTTAATGATTTGGCCGCCGGTGCGGCAGCCTCCAGCCCGGGCGTCGGCATTGTCAGTGCGGCGCTGATCTTTTTGTTGGGGCACAGCATTAACTTGGCGTTGGCCATTATGAGCGGTGTGGTGCATGGCCTGCGGCTTAACTTTATCGAATTTTATAACTGGGGCGAGCCGGGCGAAGGCTACGCCTATCAGCCCTTCCGGTTGCGGGAAAATTAAGGAGCAAGCAGATGAATGAATGGGTATTAGCGCTGGGTTGGTTGGGCATTTTTGCTCCAGTGGCGCTGGGGTCAATTGGCAGTGTGATTGGCTGTGCGCTGGCCGGACAAGCGGCCATTGGTGCGATGATGCAAACTGATTCCGGTTACGGGCGTTTTATTGGCCTGTCGGTGTTGCCATCCTCGTTTGTGATTTACGGCATTGTGTTGATGTTTACCTTACAGCGCCCTGTTGTGGTGGAGAACTCTGGCGGCTTGTTTGGCATCGGTGTGTTGGCAGGCCTCGCTCTGTTGATGACAGGGCTATGGCAAGGCCGTGCCTGCGCTTCGGCCATCAATGCGTCGAAAGAAAAACCAGAAATTTTTGCTTTAACCATCGCTCCAGCAGCCATTGTTGAAGGCTTTGGGGTGTTCGTCTTTATCTTTGCCTTGGTGCTGTCCGGTGGCTTGGGAGGTGGTGCATGAGTTCACACGACCCAGAAGTCATTTCATCTGGCATTGATGCTCTGGTTCAGCGTTTGCAAAGCGACGGTTTAGAAGCCGGTCAGCGTCAAGCAGACGATATTATTGCTAAAGCCGAGGCCGAAGCCGAGGCCATTCGTAGCAAAGCTCAGCAACAGGCGGAGCAGTTACTCGAACAGGCGCGTCGCACCATGGCCACAGAGCGCCAGGCGGCGGAGGATGCCTTGCAAGTGGCGTTTCGCGATCTGGTGCTGGATATGAAAAATCGCCTATTGATGCGCTTATCTGAGACTTTTGAGCATCAGGTGCACGACGCCATGCAACAACCTGAGTTGCTGCAAAACCTGATTCGTGAAGCCGTCATTGCCATCGCCGCGCCAGCGCCCCTGAAGTCTGAGCAGTCACTGACCGTGCTGGTGCCAGACGCACTGCTCAATGTGCAGGAAATTCGTCAGGACCCAGGTAAGGCCACCGAAGGGCCGCTGGCCGAGCTGGCGTTTGCGCTGCGCGAAGAAGTGTTAAAGGACGGCATTCAATTTCGCCCGCTAAGCAAAGGCGGGCGGGTGGCCGAAGGTGGCTTTCGGGTTGCCAGCGAGCAAGGCCAGGTGCAAATCGATATTTCCGACAAAGCCATTGCTGAGCTGCTGCTGTCCTATTTGCAGCCACGCTTTCAGGCCATGTTGGACGGTGTAATTCGCTGATGTTAGCCACCGACCCCTACGTCGCTTTAATCAGCAGCCTGCCGCGTCACGATGTGCTGTTTGATGAGCAGCAAACGCCGTTATCACGCATCAAGCTCAATCAGCGTTTGCTCATGCTTACGGATCATCACCGTGAGCAGTTACAGCGGGTTGAGCAGGTGTTGCATTGGGACACCTGGCCGGCAGCCATGCCACACAGCGAGGTAGTACAGCGCATTCGCCAGCACATGCTGTATATCGAAGATGCCGATGTGCGCGAGCTGATTCATGAAAAGCTCGATTTACGCACCTTGGTGGGGGCGCTGCGCTATCGCTTGCGTGAGCCATCGCAGCCACCGCAAGGCGATTGGGCGGTGAGCCGCTATCGCGATGTGATTGTGCGTCATTGGCACGAGGATGATTTTCACCTCAGTCAGGCGTTTCCTTGGCTGAGCGAAGCGCTGGCGCTGATGCGCCAACAACACACGTTAAAGCTGGAGCAGCTGATCATGCGTCAGGCTTGGCAAACTCTGCACCGTCATCAACCGGAGCAGGAGTTTGGCTTTATGGCGGTAGTGCTGTATGTGATGAAATGGCACTTGGTCGAGCGCTGGAATCGCCGCGATGGTGACATTGCCCGGCAACGTTTTAATCAGTTAATCCGCTCCACTCTCAAGAGCGCAGGAAATACAGCCCATGAACATGAATGACAACGCCAGTGCCCGCGTGGTGGCGGTGCAAGATGACCTAGTCACCATCGAAGCCATGGCCGTCGATGAGCAATATCGGCCATTGATGAAAAACGAAGTGGTCTACATTTTGCCAACCCGCTTGGCCGGTGATCGTCAGGAGTGGTTAAAAGCGGAAGTGCTACGGGTTAATGGTCGCCGCGCTGATGCTCAGGTGTACGAAAGCACCGGCGGCGTCGGCGTCGGTGATCCGGTGGTGCAAAGTGCCGATATGCTGTCGGCCGATTTGGGCCCGGGCCTGTTGGGTATGGTCTATGACGGCTTGCAAAACCCATTGGAGCTGTTGGCCGTGCAGCACGGCACCTTTTTACCGCGGGGCGTCGATTTGCCGGCCCTAGATGAAGAAAAGCTGTGGCCGTTTAAACCGTGTCGCAAAGAAGGCGACCGGGTGCGGGCGGGTGACGTGATCGGCAGTGTGGCCGAGGGGCGTTTTCGTCACAGCATCATGGTGCCGTTTGATCTCAACAGCGATTGGACCATCGACTGGATTATGGAAGGCAGCTTTACTGTGGTCGACAGCGTAGCTCAGGTCTCTAATGGCCAGCAACAGCGGCAGATCCATATGCGCCAGCGCTGGCCGATTCGCCAACCGATTAGCCGCGCCTTGCTGGCTCAAGGCCAGGCCGAGCGGCAATACCCAAGTGTGCCGTTATCGACCACCATGCGTTTGATCGACACGTTTTTTCCCATCGCTAAAGGCGGCACCGGCTGTATTCCTGGGCCGTTTGGCGCCGGTAAAACCGTGCTGCAAGGCTTGATTGCTCGCTACTCGGATGTCGATATTGTCATCGTGGTGGCCTGTGGTGAGCGTGCAGGTGAAGTGGTGGAAACCATTCAGGAGTTTCCCAATATGCCGGACCCGAAAACCGGCGGCACCTTGATGGATCGCACCATTATTTTGTGCAACACCTCGTCAATGCCAGTGGCAGCCCGTGAGGCCTCGATTTATATGGGCATTACCCTGGCCGAGTATTACCAGAGCATGGGCTACGACGTGTTATTGATCGCCGACTCTACCTCGCGCTGGGCACAGGCGATGCGTGAAACTTCTGGCCGGTTGGAGGAAATCCCAGGCGAGGAGGCCTTTCCGGCTTATCTCGACTCTGCCATCAAAAATGTTTACGAGCGCGCTGGCGTCTTGCAACGCTACGACGATCAGCAAACCACTGGCACCTTTACCATGATCGGCACGGTGTCGCCGGCGGGCGGTAACTTTGAAGAGCCGGTCACGCAATCGACCTTAGGCACGGTGAAAACCTTTTTGGGCTTGTCCGCCGAACGTGCTTACAAGCGCTTTTATCCGGCGGTGGACCCTTTGCTGTCCTGGTCGCGCTACTTGCAGCAACTCAAGCCCTGGTTTGATGACAACCTAGATCCGCACTGGACCGAGCGAGTGGCGCAGTTGCAGTCCTTGCTGGAAAAGGGCGAAGAAATTAATCGCATGATGCAGGTGACTGGCGAAGAGGGCGTCACCCGCGACGACTTTATCATCAGCCAAAAAGCACAGCTGTTAGATATGGTGTACTTGCAGCAAGACGCCTTTGATGACGTGGATGTCTCCGTGCCAATGGAACGTCAGCAGGCGCTGTTAGGGTTGATCGAAGCCGTGGTGGAGCACCAACCAGCGGCTGACGGCGATGCCGACGACAAGGCCTCGGTGCGTGACTTCTACACTCGCCTCACCGGCCTGTTGAAAAACCTTAACTACGCCAGTTGGGGCAGCAGCGATTATCAGTCACTGCTGTCTCAAGTGCAGCAAATGCTGCAGTCTGGGCCGGCTCACAACTGAGCCGGTACCAAGGTCAGTAAGGCGCGTTGCCCCAGTGCCACCTTGGCATTGGGGAAGACAATCGCCTCGCCATCTTGTTGTGCCGTATACGTGGCGCCGCTTTCTTGCGCCAATACCTCGCCTTCTTTAAAGGCAGTAAAGTTGGGCACGTCATCGCCAAAGCCGAGGCTGAAATCCTCCTGCTGACGCAGAATCACCTGATTGACCCGATAAATACTGAAATCTTCTGCTCGGTACTCTGGCCATTGTGGCTGCGGTTCACTCACCAATTGGTTGATGGCTTTGTCTGCAGCGGCAAAGCGAGTCATATCGTTTTCACCAAATGGGCGCACCTTGCCCAGCTCGACGGTAAAGGCGATGGCATCGAATTGATCGGCAGAAAAATAGCTAAAGGTGGTGGTCGGCGCATTGGAGAGCAGCACCGCATGTACCTCGCAGGCGGCCAAAAAGCGCAGCCATTCGGGGCTGTAATCGCCGTTGGCCCGATACGGGTAAACAGCAAACTTCTCGTGCTGCGAGGGTTTGATGGCGGTGTGCAAATCGTAGTGATGACGCTGGCCTGAACCTTTGGCAAAAAAGTCGGCGACGGCTTGCTCCAGCTGTTGGGCGCGCTGGCGCTCGGTGTTCACTAAGCCTGGGCCGCGCGAATGCTCGCCGCTGAACAAGCGGTTCATGTTTTCTTCGACAAAGCGCTCACCGATGTTCATGGCTTCCAGGTTGCCGAAAATAAACAACACTCGCTGGCTGACCTGTTGCTCGCCTTTGAGGAGGCGCTGCACCAGGGCATCGCAAATTTCGATGGGCGCTGTTTCGTTGCCGTGCACGCCACAGGACAACACAATGTCAGCGCTGGCCGGCTGTTCAGGCTCAAACTGAATGATGCCTGGTGCGATGACACTGACACGCGTGCCATTGCTGAGATGGAACGTGCCGGTGGTTAATTGCTCAGGATGGTGGCGGCTAAGTGCTAAAAAGTCAGGGTCTATTTGCAAGTCTGTCATATCAGAGTCCAGTCTGGGTCAACGGCGGAAACGGGCTTCCAGCACCACCGAGGAAGTGGTGCGTTCAACGCCCGACAGGGCGCCAATGTCGTCTAATAAGTTGCTGAGTTGTTGCAGGGAGTCGGCTTCGACCATGGCAATCAGGTCGTATTCGCCACTGACCGACAATAACTGCACGATGTTAGGAATTTGCTGCAGCGCACGCTCAGTGCTGTGGGTCAGCTTTTGTACCAGCTTGATCAATACGTGGGCTTCGACCTGCTGAGCGCGAAATTGCTCACCCAACTCGACCCGATAGCCACTGATGACGCCGCTTTCTTCCAGTTTTTTCAGTCGGCTCTGCACCGTGGAACGCGATAAAGACAGCTTGCGTGCCAGCTCTGAGACACTGGCGCGGGCATCGTCACGCAGCAAGGCGAGCAGGCGCTGATCGGCCGGAGACAGGTTGTGTATGGTCATATTGTCTTTGTGCTTCGTCAGATTGCGCGTATTTGTACACTAATCCGCCATAAATGTCGCTACAGTTTGGCGTTACAGCTGGCCAGAATAGAAGAATGTATAAGCCAGTGGTGTTTCCGTCTGACCACTGGCTGATTTAGTATCAACCTTTTTGCTGAAGAGGATAGGGCTGTGCAGGTAACACGCGAACTTTTTGATCAGGTCATGGTGCCAAACTACGCGCCGGCAAAAGTGATTCCGGTACGTGGTGAAGGCTCACGCGTCTGGGACCAACAAGGCCAGGAATACATCGACTTTGCCGGTGGCATCGCGGTGAACTGCCTGGGGCACTGTCATCCAGCACTGGTGAAAGCCCTGCAGGAACAGAGCGAAAAGATCTGGCATTTGGCCAATGTTATGACCAACGAGCCAGCTTTACGCCTGGCGAAAAAACTGACCGACGCCACCTTTGCCGATCAGGTTTACTACGCCAACTCGGGCGCAGAAGCCAACGAAGCGGCCCTGAAGCTGGCGCGTCGCTGGGCGTTGGATAACTACGGCGAGCACAAAAGCCAAATCATTTCTTTCCATAAAGGCTTTCACGGTCGCACCTTCTTTACCGTAACCGTGGGCGGCCAAGCGGCCTACTCCGACGGCTTTGGTCCTAAGCCGGGCGACATTGTGCACGCCGAGTACAACAACCTAGATAGCCTGCGTGAGCTGATTTCTGACAACACCTGTGCGGTGATGATGGAGCCACTGCAAGGCGAGGGCGGCATCATTCCGCCGACGCAAGAATTTGCTCAAGGCGTACGTGAGCTGTGTGACCAGCACAATGCGCTGCTGATTTTTGACGAAGTGCAAACCGGCGTTGGTCGTACGGGTCACCTGTATGCCTACATGGGCCTGGGCGTTACACCAGACATCTTAAGCACAGCCAAAGCGCTGGGCGGTGGCTTCCCAATTGGTGCCATGTTGACCACCAAAGCCATTGGCGATCACCTGAAAATCGGTACCCACGGTTCGACTTACGGCGGTAACCCGTTAGCGTGCGCGGTGGCGGAAGCAGCGCTGGATACCGTGAATCAGCCTGAGGTGCTAGAAGGCGTTAAAACGCGTCATCAGCGCTACGTCGATGGTCTTAACGCCATCAACGAAAAGTACTCTGTGTTCAGCGAAGTTCGCGGCCAGGGCTTGCTGATCGGTGCGGCTTTGAATGAGCAATACAAAGGCCGTGCGCGCGACTTCTTGCAAGCGTCACTGGCGGAAAACCTGATGGTGCTGGTTGCTGGTGCTGACGTGGTGCGTTTTGCACCGTCGCTGGTGATCCCAGAGCAAGACATCGACGAAGGCCTGCAGCGCTTTGAGCGTGCCGTCGCCAAGGTGGCGGGCTAAGCCCGGGGAGGCTTCATGCTGGTCGTACGCCCGATACAAGCGTCGGATTACCAATCGCTGCGCCATATTGCCATTGAATCAGGCCCAGGTTTTACCTCGTTAGTGGATGAGCCTGAGCTGTTAGAGGGCAAGATCGAGCGCACCCAGCGCAGTTTGGCAGCTGACGTCACCGCACCGGGTGACGAAGGCTACCTGCTGGTGTTGGAAGACACCGACAGCGGCGAAGTCGTCGGCACCACCGCCATCGAAGCGGCGGTGGGGCAAAAAACGCCGCTCTACCACTACCATGTGGGCAAGTCGGTGCACCAGTCGGCGCAATTGGGTATCCAAAGCATCGTCACCACCTTGACGGTGTGCAACAACTATATGGGCTGCAGTGAGTTGTGCAGCCTGTACTTGCTCGCCAACCACCGCCGCGGCATGGCCGGTCGGTTGTTGTCGAAGGTGCGTTTTTTATTAATGGCGCAGCACCCGCAGCGCTTTTCAGATTTTGTCATTGCGCAAATGTTAGGCGTGGCGGACGAGCAAGGTGTGTCTCCATTTTGGAGCTGGTTAGAGCAGCACTTTGTTAAGCTCGACTTCTCAACTGCCAGCCGCATGGTGGGCTCGGGTAATAAAGCTTTTGTACCTGAGTTAATGCCGCGTCATCCGATTTACAGCAACCTGCTCAGCGAAGAAGCCCAGGCCGTTATTGGCCAGGTGCACAGCAATACTGAGCCGGCGCTGCGCATGCTGAAAAACGAAGGCTTTAACCACCGCGGCTACATTGATTTATTCGATGCCGGCCCCACGGTAGAAGCACCGCTTAGCAGCATTAAAAGTGTGCGCGACAGCCAGTTAGCGCGGGTGGAATTTGTGCCTGAGTGCCAAGGCCAAACCAGCGTTATGGTCAGCAACACAGGTTTAACGGATTTTCGCGCTTTAATTTGCGAGCACGCCGATTTTAATGCGCAGGATCAATGCTTGATTTTGCCGCAATCGGTACAACCACATTTAAAAATAAACAACGGCGATGCCGTGCGTTTTCTCGATATGGGGAGGATGTCTGCATGACTCCGACACAATTTATTAACGGTAGCTGGAGCAGCGGCCAAGGCTCTGCCATGGCGTCGCTAAACCCAGCGACTGGACAAACCATTTGGCAAGGCACGAGTGCCAGCCAGGCAGACGTGGATGCTGCCATCAGTGCTGCTCGTGAAGCTTTTGCCTACTGGTCTGGCTTGAGTTTTGAGCAACGCTTGGAATTAATGCAGGCGTTTAAGCAGCAATTAAGCGAGCACCAAGAAACTCTGGCAGCGGTTATTTGTGAAGAAACTGGCAAGCCATTATGGGAGTCGCGCACCGAAGTGACCGCCATGATGGGCAAAATCGATATTTCGGTGCGTGCTTATGAAGAACGCACGGGTACCACTGAAAATCCGATGCCAGGGGCGCGTGCTTTTATTCGCCACAAACCACACGGCGTGGTGGCGGTATTTGGCCCCTATAACTTCCCAGGTCACCTGCCCAATGGCCATATTGTTCCTGCATTGTTGGCGGGTAACTGCGTGGTGTTTAAGCCCTCTGAGCTGACGCCAAAAGTGGCGGAATACACCGTCAAATTGTGGCAGCAAGCTGGCTTGCCCGATGGCGTATTAAACCTGGTGCAAGGCGAAGTCGAGACCGGCAAAGCGCTGGCGTCACACCCGCAAATCGACGGTTTGTTCTTCACTGGCAGCTCCACCACTGGCAAATTATTACATGAGCAATTCGCCGGTCACCCGGGCAAAATTTTGGCGTTGGAAATGGGCGGTAACAACCCATTGATCGTCGGTGAAATCAGTGATCAACGCGCTGCTGTGCACGATATTATTCAGTCGGCGTTTGTTACGTCAGGTCAGCGCTGCACCTGTGCTCGTCGTTTGTTTATTCCTAAAGGCAGCGAAGGCGATGCCCTGTTACAGCAGCTGATCAGTGCCGCTCGCAATATTCAGGTTGGTGACCCACTGGCGGATAACTTTATGGGCGCCATGATTTCTGCCAAGGCGGCACAAGGCATGGTGGCAGCGCAACAGCGTTTGCAGTCGCTGGGTGGTGAAACCTTATTGGAGCTGACTCAAAAAGATGCCGAGCTGGGCTTTGTGACGCCAGGCATTATCGATGTCAGTGCCATTGCCGAGTTGCCAGATGAAGAATACTTCGGGCCGTTGTTGCAGGTTATTCGCTATAACGATTTAGTCGAAGCCATTGATCAGGGCAATAACACGCGCTTTGGTTTATCGGCCGGCCTTTTGAGTGATAGCCGTCAGCAATATGACCAGTTCTTCCGTGATATTCGTGCTGGCATTGTTAACTGGAATAAACCGATTACCGGTGCATCCAGTGCCGCACCGTTTGGCGGTATTGGCGAAAGCGGTAACCACCGCGCCAGCGCTTATTATGCCGCGGACTACTGCGCTTACCCGGTAGCGTCCGTGGAAGCAGAAAAAATCCAGCTGCCAGAAAAATTGGCTCCTGGATTGGCGATTTAATTCGCATTAGCCCATCGACTTTAGCGGTGGGCTTCTTTTTAACCAGGAGGTATTTATGTCGGATGCAGTGCATCAATTGTTTGACGCGCTATGGCAGAACTATGTCAAGGTGACACCATCAGCGGAAAATATTCATCAGTTGCTGGGCAATACCCAGGCGGACGATATCATTAATGATCATATCGCCTTGCGTACCTTTAATTTAGATAAGGTCGGTCTGGATAAACTCGCCCAGCACTTTATTAATATCGGTTACGAGCCTTGCGGCGAATACCACTTTGAGCAAAAGAAATTATTTGCTCGCCACTTTGAACACCCAGACGCAACGGCGCCTAAGGTATTTATCTCTGAGCTGTTGGTCGAGCAATGCTCGCCTGAGTTACAGCAGGTCATTACTGAGCTGGTCGCTAATGTTGATCCTGCTGCGGTTGATCGTCCTGACTTTTTATACTCAGGCACGCATTGGCAAGTCAGCCACGACACTTACCAAAAACTGCTGCAAGAAAGCGAATATGCCGCTTGGATGGCAGCCTGGGGTTATCGCGCCAATCATTTCACCGTTGATGTGAATGCGTTATCGGCGTTTGAAACCCTGGAGTCGGTCAACGATAAGCTTAAGCAAGCGGGTTATACCTTGAATGCCTCAGGTGGCGAAATTAAAGGCTCGCCAGACGTGCTGCTGGAGCAAAGCTCAACCATGGCCGACAAGGTAGAAGTGCAGTTCAGCGACGGTACTTACACCATTCCTAGCTGTTTTTATGAATTTGCCCGCCGCTATAAGCAAGCAGATGGTCGCTACTACACAGGTTTTGTTGCCGCCTCAGCGGATAAAATCTTTGAGAGCACCAATAACGGTTAAGCAACGTTTGAATCATGCTGTACCGCTCTGAGCGAGTGCAGCAGGCATCCACAATGTTGTCTTTAATCCTCTTTTTGTTTGGCGACCCAGGCAATGTGTTTTTGCACCGCTGGGTCGTTGAGCAAGGCTGGCAAAGTACACAGTTGCTTGGCCAGCGTCATTTCATCGTATAGCCGATGAATGCCACTGTGACAGCGGCGGCATATCCAAATACCTAAGTTCCGTTCCTCACGGCTGAAATGCTTGCGAAAGTAAGTGCGGCGATGCATCTTGCGCGGAATCAGATGGTGAAAGGTCAGGTCGACCTGGCGCTGGCACAGTTGGCAGTGTTGATGCGTGGGCTGGCGGGCCATGTTACCTCTAATGTTACGTTTTTAAACTCGAATGCTCAGGAAATACGGCTATGGCCTGCGTATCATGCAGCTCTCAACGTTATGGGAGCTTTTGAAAACCTCAGAGGCGAAATTCTGACTAGGCAAAAATCGATGAGAAAGCGGAGTTTACAGTAGTAAATGAGCATTTTGAGGCGATTTTTAACGAAGTCACAATGAGAAAAAGAGGTTTTTAGAGGTTCCCTTATGGAGCATTCATGAAAATAGCCGCTTCAATCCTGATCACTGCTGCAATTATCCTCTCTGGCTGCATGCATTCGCAAACTGACCAGCGCGAAGTCAGTATTCGTGATATGGGCGATGCTATGAATGAGTGCCGCCGCTACACCCGTGAGCGCATTCCAGAGTTAACTGGTGTCAGCATTGATCGCCTGTCGACGCGCGAAACCAAACACAAGTATGACATCTACCTAGATATTACCGACGGTCAGCAACATGGCTATGTCCAGTGCCAAGTTGATAAAGAACACCCTGATGGCGTTGCCTACCACTCAGTGCGAGAGTTTGTACAAAAAGCCCGCTCGTTTGCTGGTTAGCGTGTGAGTTAGCAATAAAAAAGCGGACTGAATGTCCGCTTTTTCGTGTGCAGTGCTGGTTTACACCAAGCCGTCGTACAAATCTGGGCAACCCAGCCACTCGGTCAATGCGGCCATCGCTCGCTTGCACTCATGCATAAACTCAGGCTCTAACAAGTCCAATGGATGCAGGCTGTCACGATAATGCTCGCTGACCCACTGCTGCAGGGCGTCGATTTTTGCTTCATCCAGCATAAAGGCTGGGTTAACGGCGGCAATTTCTTGCTCGCTCAGCATCACGCGCAGGCGCAAGCACGCAGGTCCGCCGCCGTTGCTCATGCTTTGGCGCACGTCCACAAACTCCACCCGGCGAATCGGCTGACTGTCGTCGGTGGTGAGTTTTTCTAGGTAGCGGGCGACGGCTTCCACTTCTTGGCACTCGGTCGGCGCGATCAAGGTCATGGCGCTCATGTCGCCATCCGGGCCTGACAGCAGTTGGCTGTTAAACAAATAACTGCGAATGGCCTCGTCCAGACTGACTTCGGCGGCCGGTACGCACACCGGTGTGAACTCACCCAGCTCGCTCAGCTGCGCAAATGCAGTTTGCTGCGACTCTGCTTCATACGCCTGTTCGTGGAAGAACAGCACAGGGCCATTAGCCACGGCCACCACATCATTATGGAAAGCACCGGCATTGATGGCTCTAGCGCTTTGCTGCAAATACACCGCCTGGCGCACGCCGTGTTGGCGGGCGATGGCTTGGCTGGCTTCCAGAGTTTGGCGTGCTGGGAACTGCAACCTGGTGGTATCTGTGCCGCGCTGGCGTCCCCACACAAACAGGCCGGTGCCGGCACTGCCATGACTGGCACACAGGCGGCTGTGGTTGGCGGCACCTTCATCGGCAAAAGCGCCGGTGCCGGGCAGGGCAGGGTGCACATTGAACACCGCCGGGTTGTGGAAAATACGCTGCAACGCGGCAAAGGTGTACGGGTGTTCGATGGCACGGTGGGCGGTGGTCACCAGGTTGGCAGGCGTTAGGTGCACTTTGCCGTCGGCGCTATCGAGAGAGGGCGTAACCGTGGCGGCATTGGCGGCCCACATGGAAGACGCGGAATACACCATCGACAGCAGCTCGGGGGCATCACTGCCGGCGGTGTTGATGATGTCTTCGTCGCTGCCGCTGAAGCCCAGCTGGCGCAAGGTGCTCAGGCCTGGGCGCGGCTGCGGTGGAATAAAGCCCTGGCGATAACCTAGACGCAGCACGGTGCGCATCTTTTCCAGACCTTGCAAGGCCGCCTGCTTGGGGCTTGAGGTTTTTAATGCATTGCGGTGCGAAGCCAGGTTACCACTGGCGAGGCCACCGTAATGATGAGACGGGCCAATCAGGCCGTCAAAGTTCACTTCAAAATATTGCATGGGCATAACCTCGTCACATTACAGGGCGATAAACGCCAGTGAATCTGTATCCTGCAGTTCAAGCGCCTGGCGCTGCTCGGCAGGAATGTAAATCTGTTCTTCGCCCACCTGAGCCTCAGTTAGCATGACGCGAAAGTGCTGCCAATCGGTGTTGGCGGCAATGACTTGGCTGTCGGTCTCGCCTTCATTGGCCAGAGGCAGGTGGCGAATGGCTCGCACGCTGGCAATGTCGTCAATGTTGGCGTACATCAAAGGCCCAGCATCAAAGATGTCGACTACGTTATCGTAGCGGAAGCCTTCGCGTTTCAGCAGCTCCATTGCTGGGCGGCCGGCGTCGGCGGGCTGGCCGATCACGGCTTGCGCATCTTCGGGCAGCAAGGTGGTGTAAATCGGGTACTTGGGCATCAGTTCGGTAATAAACTGGTTAGAGCCCAGCCCACACAAGGTGTCGGCTTCTTCAAAACTCATTTCAAAGAAGTGGTGGCCAATGGCGTCCCAGAACGGGCTGTGGCCTTCGCTATCACTCCAACCACGCAGCTCGGCAATCACCGCTTGCTCAAAGCGTTGGCGGAATAGGCCCATGAGTAAATAACGTGAGCGCGCCAGCCAATGGCCGTTGCCGCGGTAATCGGGCAGTAAAAACAGCGAGCCGACCTCAGAGCAACCGGTGTAGTCGTTGGTCAGGTGTAATAGCTGACTCGCAACTTGCTTACCCAATGAATGCGAATGGTGCGTCATGGGCATCAAACGGTAGGCATAAAATGCCTGGCGATAGCCCGTCAACGCTGAGACCCCGGCACAGCCGGCCAGTCGTTGTTGCTCGGTGTCTTCCATCACCAGCATAAAGCTGTCGTCTGGGTGCTTTTCAGTACGGGCAAAGCTCGCCTCTGACTGTCGAATGCGCTCCAGTAACGCCTCTCGATCCGGTGGCAGGGAGGTCATACCCTTGCCAGCCGCCTTGGCCAATAGCAGCAACTGATCGATGTCCTGCTCGGCTATGGGGCGAATAATCAGCATATGAAGTTACTCACAAAATCGCGTTGTGCTCAGTCTGGCTCAGTGTTGTAAGAATGTGCTGCGCTTCTCAGCTTTTTTCGTCGAATATTATTCGGAGGCTGTTGTATGCTATCCATCCGCCGTTGGAAAATGGCATAATATGCGCCAATCAAGGGGCGTGGATTCACAAAAACCATGCCCCTAAAGCGGCCTTTGAGGTCCACCCCAAAAAGGTGATACCTAAATTGAGCCGAATCTTATTTGGTCATAACAGGAGGCCAAACCATGCATACCCTGAGAGATGAGCCGCCGCTGCCGGCTCGTGCTGGTTCGCTGGATCGTTTGGATTTGCGCATGTTGCGCATATTGCAGTCAGATGGCCGCATCACCAATAAAGCCTTAGCAGCGGCCGTGAACCTATCTGCCAGTGCCTGTCATCAGCGCTTGCAACGCCTGATGGATCAAGGCTGGATCGAAGGCTTTATGGGGCGGGTGAATATTGAGCGCCTGTGCGAGCCGGTGCAGTGCATCGCCACTATTTGCATGGCCAGTCATGCGCCCGATACCTTTCGCCAACTAGAGCAACACATTGATGACTTGGCGGAAGCAACCGCCGCCTATACGGTGAGCGGCGGCTGCGACTTTATTGTGCACTTTGCTTGTGCGCGCATGAGTCGCTACATGGAGCTAACGGACGAGCTGATCCGCCTGTGCCCGGAAATTGGCAACATCAGTACCCATGTGGTGCTTAAGCAAAGCAAGGCGTTTACTGGCTACCCCATTGCCCAGTTACTGGTTGAGCCGGCTTAAGCGCCGTCCTGAATCGCAGCAACTTGGCCCCGTGTTAGGTTAACCAAATCGGCCGGGGCCAACTCGATTTCTAACCCGCGCCGGCCAGCGCTGACGTAAATGCTGTCAAACTGCTGAGCACTGTCATCGATGACGGTCGGCAAAGCTTTTTTCTGCCCCAGTGGACTGATACCGCCGAGTAAATAGCCGGTAACGCGCTGCGCATCGTCTGGGTTGGCCATATCGGCTTTTTTGGCGCCCAGTGCTTTTGCCACACGCTTCATATTCAAGCTTTGCGCCACCGGAATGACTGCAACGGCCAGTCCTGTTTTGCCACCACTAAGCTCGATCAGCAGGGTTTTGAACACCTGTTCGGCTGGTAAGCTCAGCTTTTCCACCGCCTCCAGGCCATAGGCCTGGCAGCTGGGGTCGTGCTCATACTGGTGAATGCGGTGTTGAATGCCTTTTTTCTTAGCCAAGTTAATCGCCGGTGTCATCGCTTAGCTCACAAGGCAAATTCGCCCTCATCATCGCCAACAAAGGCGAAGCGAGGCTGGGGGTGGCCGTTGATGTCGACGGTTTCGACAAACATGTCATAGGGCCGCACCCACAAGTCTTGCTCGCCATATAACGGCTGATAGAGCACCAGCCATTCTTCGGTTTCGCTGTGACGCACCAAGTCGATCACTCGATAGTCATTGCCTTTATAGTGGCGGTAGCGGCCTTTGGCTAAGGTCGGTTTCATGAGTCGATCTCGTAACGCACGTTAATTTGGGCTTCGATTTTTTGTTCCTGAAACAGCGTTGGCGCTGGCGCGGGCGCCTTGGCGCTTTCCATCATGGTGCGAGCTTGCAGCATGGGTGGGTGATAGCTGCCGCCGCCCTCTACCATGCGGATCACTCGTTCGATGCGGGCGCCAGCGGCATTGGCCATGGCATCGGCCTTGCTGCGTGCTTGCTCAACGGCTTTGGCCAGCGCTTGGCGTTGCAAGGCGTCGCGGTCGTTAAAGCGCAGTTGCGTGTGATTGATGTGCATGCCGTCGATTTGCATCAGTTCATGCACCAAGCGGGCATGGCGCTCTAACTCGCGCAAGCTGATGGTGACAGGGCGGGTGACTTGCTCGCCGACAAACACACGCTCTTGCTTGCGCCATTCGTATTGTGGGTAATTACGAATTTGTGCCGCTTCGATGTCGTCTTTGCTGATTCCTAGGTTTTTGCTGGTGGCCAGCAGTTGCATCATGGCGCTGTCGACCTGCTGCTTGGCGTCAGGCAGGGTTTTGGCCGTGGCCTTGAGAGTGAGGTGTAGCTCGGCGTAATCGGGCATGACTTCCACCGCACCGTGGCCGGAGACTTCGATGTAATCGTCGGCATAAGCGGCGGGCGCCAAGGCCAGTGCGGCACTGAGCAGTATTGATGTCCTGATCATAGGGGAGTCCTTATTTTTTGGCGGCTTGCTCAAATTGAGCCAGTTGCTCAGCCGTGGCCGGCTGCTGATGTTTTTCTTTCCACTCACTGTAGGGCATGCCGTAGATGCGTTCGCGGGCCTCTTCATAATCGAGGGTTTCGCCCTGCTCAGCCGCGGCGGCGACGTACCATTTGGCCAGGCAGTTACGGCAAAATCCCGCTAGGTTCATCAGCTCGATGTTTTGTACCTGTTTGTTGTCGTCCAGGTGTTGCAGTAAGCGGCGTAATACGGCGGCTTCGATGGCAGTGGTGTCAGACATAACAGCCTCGTCTGTTGAATGGGCTGATTATGATTGCCGTGAAGTGTGCGCGCTGCAAGTGGAGAGGGTGCAATTTATGGTAAAGGCAGAATTCCGGTGGGTCTCGCAGGGCAAGACAAAGCGCCCGCCGTTACGGGCGCTGTATGGCACGTTATGCGCTCAACGCCGCCAGTAGTTTTTCCGCCGCTGGGGCAGAGCTGGCGGGGTTTTGGCCGCTGATCAGCAGACCATCTTGAATGGCAAAGGCCTGGAAGTCGCCTACGGCTTGGTAGTCGGCACCACGCTCCTTTAATACATCCTCTAACAGGAAGGGCACCACCTCGGTGAGCTGTACCAGGGCTTCTTCGCTGTTGCTAAAGCCGGTGATGGCTTTACCGGTAACGGCGTAGGCACCGTCTTGTTTGACATTGGCCAGTGCACAAGTCGCGTGGCAGACCGTCGCTACCGGCTTGCTCTGCTGCAGAAAATCTTCCAGCAGCGCAATGGAGTGGGCGTTGTCGGTTAAATCCCACAGTGGGCCATGGCCGCCGGGATAAAACACGGCGTCGTAATCACTGGCATTCACATCCGCCAACACTCGGGTATTGGCCAGTTCAGCTTTGGCGCTGTCGTCTTGCTCAAAGCGGCGAGTGGCATCGGTTTGCGCCTCATCGGCTGCACTGTTGGGATCGATGGGCGGCTGGCCTCCGGCAGGCGAAGCCAGAGTGATATGGCAGCCGGCGTCTTTAAAGACGTAATAGGGGGCAGCAAACTCTTCGATCCAGAAGCCGGTCTTGGCGCCTGTGTCACCGAGCTGATCGTGTGAGGTTAATACCATCAAAATATTTGGCATGTTTGAGCTCCTGTATCAATGTGGGGAGCAGAGTAAATACTGGCCCTAAATCTAACAATCAGGGTATGGTTTAACTCAATGTCTTAATATTTTTGACAATGATGGAAAACAGTAACGAACACCTGCACGCCATGCAGTTATTCGCTCGTATTGTTGAATGCGGCAGTTTGGCGGCGGCGGCGCGTGACATGGGTGTTAGTCGGGCGGTGGTCAGCTATCACCTTAACAAGCTCGAACAGGCCGCTGGGCTGATGTTGTTGAATCGCACTACGCGCTCGCAAACCTTAACTGAAGCTGGTCAACGCTATTATCAGCATTGCGTGGCCGTGCGCGAGCATGTGCAGCAAGCGCAACGGGAGTGGGAGCAATTACGCGATGCACCCAGTGGCACGCTGAGGTTATCGGCCCCGGTCAATTTAGGGCTGCAATGGCTGATTCCTTTGCTCAGTGATTTTCGCCATCGCTACCCTGGCATTGAGTTGGACATTGCTTTGAGCGATGAGGTGGTGGACATCATTGGCACCGGCTTGGATGTTGCCATTCGCGGAGCACCGTTGCCGGATTCTGGCTTGCAGGCGCGTAAGCTGGCCAGTATGCCGACCTGTTTGTGCGCTGCACCGGCCTACCTTCGCCATCGAGGCAGACCAACGGCGCCGGCGGATTTGGCCGAGCATGATTGGGTGCTTTATAAGCAGCATCAGCGCTTGCACTTAACGCAAGGGCGGCGCAGTTTCAGCATTGATTTGCAGGGGCCGGTTCGCACCAATAACGCTGCTGCGCGCACCGCGCTGGTATTGGCAGGTCATGGTCTGGCTCGCATTCCCTGGTACGACGCTCAGCCCTGCTTGCAGGACGGGCGTTTAGATCAGGTATTGGCGGATTACGAGCTGCAAGACATCGAGCTATACGCGGTATTTCCACCCGGCAGTGGCCGCAGCCAGAAGGTGCGTTTGCTATTGGATTATTTGGCGCAGCGCAGTCAGGCCGGGTTGTTAGCCCAAACTATTGACTAGTTGAAAGTCCATGATGCGCAAACGCCGCGATAACGACACGGCGACGGCACGAATGACCTTGGCAGCAATCTTGGGTGACTCCTCGCTCATGCGATCAAGTGCCTCCCGCGATAGGGTGAGCAGGGTACAGTTTGATTTGGCGACGCAGGTCGCCGAGCGCCGCTCGCCATCGAGCACCGCCATTTCACCAAAGGTTTTATTGGCCCCCAATAATGCCACCTGCACTTTTCGATTATTGCCATCGGCCTTCATCACAGAAATTTTGCCGCTGTGAATAATGCCCATATAAGTACCGCTATCGCCTTCGCGAAACAGGGTGTTGCCGGCTTCGATGTCTTCCAAGTGAAAAAAAGGCGCTGCACTGCGCAGCTCAGTACTAGAAAAGGCATCGAACATGTTGCATTCGGCCAGCATGCCGATGAGTTCGTCTAAATAGGTTGGGGAGTGGTCACGCATGGTGCGGCTCTCGTGGCGATAACAAAGCCTGCTTAGGTTAGCAAAGCCAAGCGCAGTTACTACGTTGGCTTTTGGTAACGACTGGTGTGACCAGGGCGCTTTACTGCGCAGCTACCTGACCAATGGCGGATTGCACCTGAGTGAAATGCTCCAGCACTTCTTCAATTTCGTGAGCGGCGTCGCGCCAATCATCGGCTTGCTTCATGCCAATACGTGCCATCGCCTGCACAGTGGCTGGGTGAACCAGCAAATCTTTTGCGTGGTAGCACTCTGCCGTGGGCAGAGGTGGCAGCTTGCCATCGGCATGATAGCCAGATTCGATTTCCTCTAATGGCAGATCTGCCAGGGTGTCGGCGACATTATTCAGAGCGGTTAAATACTCATCGCACTGTGGGTACTGCTGCTCAAAACGGCTCAGCAGTGGCTTGCTCAGCTCCACCAGCGCTTTTGCCTGAGCACCAATATCGTCACCGTTTTGCTGCTGCAATTGCAGCAGTAAATGCTTGGCATGCTGATGATAATGGCGCAGCGCCGGATCATGGCTCATGTGCCGGCCATGACCTTCGCCGTGATGGCCATGCTGATCACCGTGATGAGCGCCATGATGGTCATTATGGGCTTGAGCGTTAAAACTCAGCGCCGCGGTGGCCGCAGCCAGCAGCAAAATGCGCATTGCGTATTCCTCTATAAATAAAAACAATTCGCATTCTACTTACTTGTCACGGCTTTGTCATATCTGGGGTGTAAGCGTTTTCTACGGGTGTGGCCTTTTGTATTGAATGGTTGTGTGCGGTGTCATGGCATTCTCTATTACTTGCCCGCAACTATCATCACGCCAGATGTATAACCGTACCCATAGCCATACCCCATACCGTTCTTGTAGTTGTTGCCGCCAGAAGTGACAGGAACAATCTGAAGCACAGAGTATCCAGCTGTGACTAAATCATTGCAGGCTTGCTCTACTTGCAATGCCAACTCTGTGCCATCGACGGTGTCTTCTGGTTTGTCTTTGCCAGGAGATTTGGTGTGTTTTGGGGCTTCAATAAATACGCTGCGGATTGCTTGAGACATTTATCATCCTCTGATATCGAAAAATCGCCTGATTGTGGAGTCTGGTGATTTGGGTTTCTGTCGCGCGAGTAGTGAATCGCTTCTCAATGATGATCCTATAAAAGCGGTATTACTGGTGCGATCGACTACCCAACTTACCAATGGAACTCCTTCGTTAAGTCCGATAATAAGCCACTGACTCTAAAAGAGTCTCTGCTTTGAGTCTATAGACCTCGGTTTGGCCATTGAGAGAAAAATTGTCAGTGGAAGTCAGCGACTTTAGTGGTGACTAAGTCCGTAAGCACTACAACGCAGGGGCTTTATTAATAAAAAAGGCCCTGCCCAAGTTGGGCAGGGCCTTTGTGGTGTTTGGTGGAGATGGCGGGAGTTGAACCCGCGTCCGCCAATCCTCCACTAGAGGATCTACATGCTTAGTCTTCTCTATTAATTTAGCCGACTACGGCCCGAGAGACAGGGCGTAGCTAGCGAGCTCGATTTAAGTTTAACCGTTCAGCTCCGAGCGAAGCATCCAGGCGATCCTGTAGGGCGATGCCCTCGTCCCCCAGTTACAGGCACCTGAGTTCAGAGGTAAGCAGGCTTAAGCTGCTAGTGCGTAGTTTTCGTCGTTTGCGACTATAACTAGTGTACAACGTTTATTAACGAGATCGTCGTACGCTCTCGGCATGCACCCATAGCTTCGTAATCAACGTCGAATCCAGATCATCCCCGAATCCGGTGTTGCCGCTATCGGCAATCAGTGAGACGGAAGCCTTCGCCAAAAGTTCCGCTCAAGTTCACGCAAGATACCATATTCACTCAGCGAACTGAATGCTTCATCACGCGTTCTTTTTGCTTGGCCCAATCTTTGTCTTTCGCGGTGGCGCGCTTGTCATGGGTTTGCTTACCCTTAGCCAGTGCGATTTCCGCTTTGACGCGATGGTTTTTCCAATACAGGGCGGTGCAGACGCAGGTATAACCCTTGGCCTGGACTTTCTGCATCAGGCGTTCGATTTCACGACGGTGTAGCAGCAGCTTGCGCTCACGCCTTGGGTTGGCGACCACGTGTGTTGATGCTTGATCTAGTGGTGTGATCAAGGCACCGGTCAGCCAAGCTTCGCCTTTATGAAAAACGATATAAGAGTCCAACAGCTGACATTTGCCGGCACGCAGGGATTTTACTTCCCAGCCCAGCAAGCTCACGCCCGCTTCGGTCTTGTCTTCTAGGAAGAAGTCGTGACGGGCTTTTTTGTTGAGGGCAATGGTGTTGCCGCTAACCTTGGGTTTTTTCTTTTTGCTCATGGCGCGCAGTATATCTGAGGCGGTCGCGCTTGGGCAGTGTTTGTGCGTTGCTTACGTGTTAATGACGTACCAGTCAGTATCTGACGGGCCAATGATGAAAGAAAATGTGCGTTTCCGCTCACCATACGGTAGTTTTTCGCCTTGAGGGCTGGAAGTTATTTCCTGACAATGCTGAAAAAACAACTACAACGGAAAAAAGAGAGGAAGACTAATGGCAGCAGATAAGCGCGGTATGCACGGCGTCTGGGCAAGTCGCTGGACCTTTATCTTGGCGGCCACCGGGTCGGCGGTGGGCTTAGGTAATATCTGGAAGTTCCCATACATTACGGGAGAAAACGGCGGCGGTGCCTTTGTGCTCATGTACTTGGCGTGCATTTTAGTGGCTGGTATTCCGGTGATGATGGCGGAGGTGCTACTGGGGCGTAAAGCGCGTCTGAGCCCGATTAACACCATGAGTCACTTATCGGCGGAGTATAACGCGCCTAAGTTCTTCCGCAGTATTGGTTGGCTGGGAGCGCTGGCTGGCTTCTTTATTTTGTCGTTTTACAGTGTGATTGCTGGCTGGACGCTGTCTTACACCGGCAAGATGATCAGTGGCGACTTTACCGGTGCTACGGGTGAAATGGCTGGCAAAATTTTTGGTGATTTGTTGGCCGACCCTGTGTCGCTGACCATGTACCACACCATTTTTATCATCCTGACCGGTGTTGTTATTGCGCGTGGTGTCAACGAAGGCCTGGAAAAAACCGTTCGTGTGTTAATGCCGCTGCTGTTCATTATGCTGGTATTGCTAATGGGCTACAGCATGACCACCCCGGGTTTTGCTGACGGCTTTAAGTTTTTGTTTAGCTTTGACGCTAGCAAACTCACTGCCGATAGCGTGGTGGTGGCGCTGGGCCACTCCTTCTTTACTTTGTCATTGGGTATGGGCGCCATCATGGCGTACGGCGCGTATATGCCGCAGCAAGCTTCGCTGGGCAAAACTGTAATCACCGTCGGTATTCTGGATACCCTGGTGGCGCTAACGGCCGGTTTGGTGATTTTCCCGATTGTGTTTAGCCAAGGCCTGGAGCCGGGTGCTGGTCCTGGTTTGATGTTCCAAACCTTACCCGTAGCGTTTGGTAGTCTGCCGGGCGGTGCATTTATCGGTACAGCTTTCTTTATCTTGGTGGCGATTGCAGCTTGGAGTTCCGCCATTTCGATCGCTGAACCCGCGGTGGCTTGGGCGGTAGAAAAAGGTGCGACGCGTTTGGTGGCCACCATGATCGTCTGTGGTGCTGCATGGGCCTTGGGTATGCTGACGGTGCTGTCATTTAATGAGTTGTCTGACTTTACCTTCTTGAAGGGGACTTTCTTCGACAACCTCGACTTCCTGACGTCAAATATCATGCTGCCACTGGGTGGTCTGTTGATTGCGCTGTTTGTCGGCTGGTTTATGAAGGAGCGTGCGGTGGCGAAGGAGGCCAACGTGCAAAGCGAGATGGTGTACAATATTTGGCGCGTTATGTTGCGCTTTGTATCACCCTTGGCTGTTCTCTTCATCTTTGTGAACGGCCTGCTGTAACCAGGAAGCCGTATGACCACAATTACCCGCAGTGCGCTGGTAATGCACAGCGCTGAGGAAATGTTCGAACTGGTCAATGACGTTAGTCGTTACCCCGAGTTCCTCAGCGGCTGTGAACACACCGAGGTCCTCGATCAAGGTGAGGACTTCATTGAAGCCCGTCTAACCATTGCCAAGGCGGGCTTTAATCAAAGCTTTAGTACCCGCAATACTTTAGAACGCCCAACGCGCATGGATATGCAATTGGTCGATGGACCATTTTCGCATTTTCATGGAGTGTGGCTGTTTACGCCGTTAGCGGAGGATGCTTGTAAGGTGTCGCTGGAGCTGGATTTCGAGATCGCAAATCGCATCGCCGGTGCCGCGGTAGGAGCGGTATTTAAGCAAATTGCCAACACCATGGTCGATTCCTTCGTACAACGGGCAAAACACATTTATGGCTGAGTTGATTGAAGTCGAAGTGGCTTACGCGCTACCGCATAAGCAAAGAATATTGACGGTTCAGGTAGAAGAAGGGGCAACGTTGCTAGACGCTGTGCGCGCTTCTGGCATTGAGCGCGAGTTCCCCGAGCTGGATATCGAACAGGCGAAATTTGGGATTTTTGGCAAGGCCTCACGCGCGCCCGATAAAGACACGGTGCGCTCCGGTGATCGGGTAGAAATCTACCGTCCGCTACTTATTGACCCCAAACAGGCCCGCGCTAATCGTGCGGCCAAGGCAGCGGCCAAATCTCAATGACCGCTGGGCGATAGCAACGCTTACTCAGTGACCTTGATCGTATCAGCCGACTCTTCTTGCTGCGGTACGCTGTTCAGCTGGCTTTCTTCACTGAACTCAGCGTCTGGCAGCTCGCCCTCGTAGTGGCTGAAGCGTCCGCTGTCGTCAAAAAATACGCTGATCTGGTATGACTTCACCACTTCATCACGTTTTTCCAGTGAGTAGAAGTAATCCCAGCGCTGTTGCTCGAAGGGGTTGCCGAGCACCGGGGTGCCCATCACATAGATGACCTGGCGCGGTGTCATGCCGGGCTCCAGTTGCGCCAGCATGTCGGCGGTTACGATATTTCCCTGCTGTACGTTCAGTTTATAAACGCCGGGAAAGGTGCAACCGGAAAGGGTTGCAATACCAAGTGAAACAGTCAGAATTAGAGCTCGCATGCGGTGTATCTCGTCAGTAGGGCTTGCGACGTGGCTGGCGATGATACCTGATAAGTTCCAATGCTGTGAAATATTCGAGGAAAGCAATGTCCGAGCAAAACGTCGAGCTGCGCAAAGCGGGCCTTAAAGTCACTTTGCCACGGGTCAAAATTCTGAGCATTCTGGAGAACAATCCAGACGCTCACCTCAGTGCGGAAGACGTTTATCGCTCACTGATCGATAACGGTGAGGATGTCGGGCTGGCCACTGTATATCGTGTGTTAACTCAGTTTGAAAGTGCTGGCCTGGTAGCGCGTCATAACTTTGATGGCGGCCACTCGGTGTTTGAATTGGCGCGCGGTGAGCACCACGACCACATGGTCTGCGTCGATGATGGTACGGTGATTGAGTTTACCAACGATGAAATTGAGCGCCTGCAGCATGAAATTGCTGAAGCACATGGCTACGACTTGGTCGATCATAGCTTGGTGCTGTATGTGCGCAAAAAGCAAGATTAAGGCGAATGCACAAAAAAGCCCGGCTAATTAGCCGGGCTTTTTTGTGCGCGAGTGCTTTTTAAAGTCGGCATTAGCGTGCCAGTTTCAGCATTTCTTGCGCGTGGGCTAAGGTTTGCTGGGTAATATCAATGCCGCCCAGCATGCGCGCTACTTCCTCACAGCGCTGTTCATTGCTGAGTAAACGAATTTGAGTGTGTGTGGCTTGGTCACCGCTGATTTTGCTCACTTGAAAATGCTGGTGTGCCTGAGCAGCCACTTGGGGTTGGTGGGTCACACACATGACCTGCACTTGCTCGCCTAAACGGCGCATTAGCCGGCCCACGCGCTCGGCTGTACCGCCACCGATGCCGACATCCACTTCATCGAAAATAATGCTGCCAATGTCGTTACTCTGTGCCGTCACTACTTGAATGGCCAGGCTGATGCGTGCCAGTTCACCGCCGGAGGCGACTTTGGCTAGCGGCCCCATGGGCATGCCTGGGTTGGTCTGCACGTACAGTTCAACGTGGTCGATACCGGATGGATTGGGCTTGGTGGTGGTGAAGCGGGTTTCTAACTGGACCTGCCCCAGCGCCAATGCCTGCAGCTGCTCGGCGACTTGTTGGTCGAGTTGCTGAGCTGCTTGTTGGCGCTGCTGAGATAGGCTGGAGGCTTGTTGCTCAAACTGTTGTTGTAGTTCATCGACTTGTTGTTGCAGTTGCTCCAAATCGTCATCGGACAAACTCAGCTGTTGCAGTTGTTGCTCCAGTGATTGCCAGTGTTCATACAAACTTTGTGGTTGTACTTGATGTTTGCGCGCCATGGAAAAAATATCGCTGAGGCGACTTTCGACTTGTTGCAAGCGGTGGGGGTTGATGTCGACGGTATCCATGTAGCGTTGCAGTGAGTTGCCCGCTTCTTCTAGTTGAATATGGCCTTGTTGCAATAACTCGCGGGCGTCGTTTAAGTCGCTGTGCTCATCGTCAATGGCCTGCAGTTGCTGGATCGCCTGAAACGCCAGCTGCACTGCACTGGTGTGGCTGTGCTCGTCGCCTTGGCACAACACCAGTGCTTGCTGACCGCTGAGCAGCATGGTTTCGGCGCCGGCCAAGCGCTTATGTTCGTTTTCTAGTTGTTCCAACTCGTCGCCGCCCAGCTGCAGCTCGCGCAGTTCTTCTACCTGATAGCTCAGTAGCTGCTTTTGCGCTTCGCTCTCCTGGCTATGTTCGCGCAGCTGGCGCAAATGCTGAGCCGCTTTTTGCCATTGACGGTGCAGTTGGCGTACTTGGCTACACAAGGGGGTTAAATCAGCAAAGTTGTCGATCAGCTGGCGGGCGGTATCAGGTTGCAATAGACGTTGATGGGCGTGTTGAGCATGGATATCGATCAGCTGAGCTGCTAACTCGCGCAGCTCATTTAAGGTGCTGCTGCGACCATTGATGTAGGCGCGTGAGCGACCCTCGCGCGAGACCACACGGCGCAGTAGTACTTCGTCATCGTCTTGGGGGAGATCACGCTCGTTAAGCCACTGGCGTGCTGCTGGATTAAGGCGGAAAGTCGCGCAGACCTCGGCTCGCTGTGCTCCTTGGCGCACACAACCCGCCTCTGCGCGTTGCCCAAGGGCCAAGCCTAAGGCATCGAGCAAGATGGATTTACCGGCACCGGTTTCACCGGTGATGACCACCATGCCGTGGCGAAACTCCAGCTCCAGTTGTTCGACTAGAGCGAACTGGTGAATAGACAGATGACTGAGCATGCTCCTGCTCCTACCTGAATGAATATACAGTGTTTTTATATACAGTGTGGGTTTGTGTCAAGTGAAGGTCACGTTAGCCCTTGAAAGATCAGCAACCGGTCCCATATACAGCCGAGCTGAAGCGAGACTGAGGAAGAGTTAGATGTCTGATGAGCACAAGCAAGATGAAGCCTTGGTAGAGGAATCTCTGCAACCGGTAGACGAAGAGGTAGAGACCGACGCCGCTGACTTGCCTGAGAGCGATGCGCTGAGCCAGGCACAAGAGGAAATTGCTGAGCTGAAAGAGCAGCAACTGCGCATTCAGGCGGAAATGCAAAACGTTCGCCGCCGTGCAGAGCTGGACGTTGAAAAGGCCCACAAGTTTGGCCTGGAAAAGTTCGCCAGTGAAATGCTCACTGTGGTCGATAACTTGGAGCGCGCCTTGGCCGCTGCCGGTGAAGATGAAGCGACCAAGGCATTGCGCGAGGGTGTTGAAATGACGCTAAGCGGTTTGCTGGCAGCGCTGGAGAAATTCCAAGTGCACCCAGTTGACCCGCAAGGCGAGCCATTTGACCCTGAATTGCATCAGGCCATGTCGATGGTGGAAAACCCTGAAGTCGACGCCAACACCGTGATTGCCGTGATGCAAAAGGGCTACACCATTAGCGGCCGCTTATTGCGCCCAGCCATGGTGATGGTGAGTAAAGGCGCCGGCAAAGTCGACGAGCAGGCGTAAAAAGCCAGAAACAGGCCTTGAAAAGCGAATTTACGCACTTACATAAAGGTTAACGCTGAATATCGCGGTTTCAGGCCGACAGCAAACGAGTCATTGAACAATTGAGTTAACCGCCCCAGAGCGGTGATCGGAGACAATAGCTATGGGTAAAATTATTGGTATCGACCTGGGCACCACGAACTCTTGTGTGGCGGTTCAGGATGGCGACAAAGCCAAAGTCATTGAAAACGCTGAGGGTGATCGCACCACCCCGTCGATTATTGCGTACACCGACGGTGAGACCTTGGTGGGTCAGCCAGCCAAGCGTCAGGCAGTGACCAACCCTGACAACACCCTGTTCGCCATCAAGCGCCTGATTGGCCGTCGCTTTGGTGACGATGTGGTGCAAAAAGACATCTCTATGGTGCCGTACAAAATTATCGAAGCCGACAATGGCGATGCCTGGGTACAGGTCAACGGTGAAAAATTTGCACCACCACAGATTTCAGCCGAAGTGCTGAAGAAAATGAAAAAGACCGCCGAAGATTACCTGGGCGAAGCAGTCACTGAGGCTGTGATTACCGTGCCTGCGTACTTCAACGATTCGCAGCGTCAGGCGACCAAAGACGCCGGTAAAATCGCTGGTTTGGATGTTAAACGCATCATCAACGAGCCAACGGCGGCTGCGCTGGCCTACGGCATCGACAAAGAAGGCGGTGACCGCACCATCGCGGTCTACGACTTGGGCGGTGGTACTTTCGATATTTCCATCATCGAAGTGGCCGACGTCGACGGTGAAAAGCAGTTTGAAGTACTGGCCACCAACGGTGACACCTTCTTGGGCGGTGAAGACTTTGACCTGCGTTTGATCGAGTACCTGGCAGAAGAATTTAAGAAAGAAAGCGGCATCGATTTGCACAACGATCCGCTGGCACTGCAGCGTCTGAAAGAAGCGGCAGAAAAAGCCAAGGTTGAACTGTCTTCAGCGCAGCAAACCGACGTGAACCTGCCGTACATCACAGCGGATGCGACTGGGCCTAAGCACTTAAACGTGAAAGTGACCCGCGCCAAGCTGGAAAGCCTGGTAGAAGATTTGGTTGAGCGCTCACTGGAGCCATGCCGCATCGCACTGAAAGATGCCGGTGTTAGCTCGGGCGAAGTGGATGAAGTAATCCTGGTCGGTGGCCAAACCCGTATGCCAATGGTGCAGCAAAAAGTCGCGGCCTTCTTCGGCAAAGACCCACGTAAAGACGTTAACCCAGACGAAGCAGTCGCTGTGGGTGCGGCGATTCAAGGCGCGGTACTGTCGGGTGACGTTAAAGACGTATTGCTGCTGGACGTAACGCCTCTGACCCTGGGCATTGAAACCATGGGTGGCGTGGCCACGCCGCTGATCGATAAGAACACCACCATTCCGACCAAAAAGTCGCAGGTGTTCTCAACAGCGGAAGACAACCAGACTGCGGTGACCATTCACGTGGTTCAAGGTGAGCGTAAGCAAGCGGCGCAAAACAAATCCTTGGGTCGTTTTGACTTGAGCGATATTCCACCGGCATCGCGCGGTGTGCCGCAAATTGAGGTGACGTTCGATATCGATGCCAACGGCATTTTGAACGTGAGCGCCAAAGACAAGGCCACTGGCAAAGAGCAGTCGATCGTGATTAAAGCGTCGTCTGGCCTGAGCGATGACGAAATCGAGAAAATGGTAGCGGATGCCGAGGCCAATGCCGAAGCGGATAAGCAGTTTGAAGAAATGATCCAGGTGCGTAACACCGCCGATGGTTTGATTCACGCCACTAAGAAAACGTTGGAAGAAGCCGGTGATAAGGCGACTGAAGACGAGAAGCAGGCGATTGAAAAAGCCATTACTGAGCTGGAGGAAGCGCTGAAAGGCGACGATAAAGCAGCCATTGAGCAGAAAACTCAAGCGCTGACCGAAGCCTCCAGCTCGCTGGCGCAAAAGCTGTATGCTGAACAAGCGCAGCAAGGTCAGGCCGGTGCTGATGGCGAGCAAAAGTCTGCTCAGGATGACGACGTTGTCGACGCCGAGTTTGAGGAAGTCAAAGACAAATAATCAGGGCCCGCTCTGATTGAACGCGACGCGGCGCCACAGGTCTCCTGGGGGCCGCGTTTTGTGTATCTGCAGGATACTGAAATATGTCGAAACGAGATTATTACGAAATTCTGGGTGTTGGCCGTGATGCGGATACCAAAGAGCTGAAGCGTGCTTACCGCAAGCTGGCGATGAAGTATCACCCAGACCGCAACCCAGACGATCCGGAAGCGGATGCCAAGTTTAAAGAAGCCACCGAAGCCTACGAAGTGTTAGGCGATGAGCAAAAGCGTGCGGCTTACGATCAATACGGCCATGCCGGTGTTGACCCCAACTCTGCCGGTGGCTTTGGCGGTGGTGGCGCTAGCTTTAGCGACATTTTCGGCGATGTGTTTGGCGATATCTTTGGTGGTGGCGGCGGTCGTGGTGGCCGTGGCGGTCCGCAGCGTGGATCGGATTTGCGCTACACCTTGGAGCTAACGCTGGAAGAGGCTGTTCGCGGTATTGAAAAAACCATCAAGGTGCCAACTCTAGTGGGGTGTGAGCCTTGTGGTGGCAGCGGCGCTAAGCCGGGTACTTCGCCCAAAACCTGTAATACCTGTGGTGGTCATGGCCAAGTGCGTATGCAGCAAGGGTTCTTCTCGGTGCAGCAAACGTGTCCGAGTTGTCGCGGTCAGGGCACCATCATTGATGATCCGTGCGCCAGTTGTCACGGTCGTGGCGTGAAGGAAGAAACCAAAACACTGTCGGTGAAAATTCCACCCGGTGTGGATACCGGTGATCGCATTCGCTTGTCCGGTGAAGGTGAAGCGGGTGCCATGGGTGGTCCGGCCGGTGATTTGTATGTGCAGGTCAGTGTGCGCGAGCACGATCTGTTCCAGCGCGATGGTCGTAACCTCTACTGTGATGTGCCGATCAGTATTGTCGACGCAGCACTGGGCGGTGAACTCGAAGTGCCTACCTTGGATGGTCGTGTGAAGCTGAAGATTCCAGCCGAAACCCAAAGTGGCAAGTTGTTCCGTTTGCGCGGTAAAGGCGTCACGCCGGTGCGTGGCGGTGCGCCGGGTGACTTGTTGTGTCGGGTGCAGGTGGAAACACCGGTGAATCTAACCGGTGAGCAAAAAGATCTGCTGCGCCAGTTCCAAGCCTCCTTGACGGGTGAAAAACACTCGCCGAAAAAGACCGGCTGGTTTGACGGCGTGAAAAAGTTTTTTGAAGAAATCTAATCCGCAACGGTGACCACGCTGTTGCTGCAAAAGCAGGATAAAACATGACGCGAATAGCCATAGCCGGTGCGGCCGGTCGCATGGGGCGAGTGCTGGTCGAAGCGGTTGCCAATCACGCGCAAGCCGAACTGGGCGCAGCGTTTGTGCTGCCAAATGACCCGATGCTGGGGGTCGATGTAGGTGCTCTGGCGGGCCTTGGGCGCGAGCTTGGAGTAGCAACTCGAGCGGACATCGAGCAAGCACGAGATACCTTTGACGTGCTGATCGATTTCACTGCGCCTGCCGCCACCATGGCCAATGTCGAACTATGTCGCGCCGCGGGTAAAGCCATTGTGATTGGCACCACTGGCTTAAGCGACAGCCAGAAAGCCCAGCTACAAACGGCAGCGGCGGATCATGCTGTGGTATTTGCACCCAATTATTCGGTGGGTGTGAACCTGTGTTTGAACTTGCTGCGCATGGCGTCGTCAGTGATGGGCGAAGACAGTGATATCGAGGTGGTGGAAATGCACCATCGCCACAAGGTCGATGCGCCCTCAGGCACTGCATTGCGTATGGGTGAGGTCGTGGCCGACACCATGGGCTGGGATTTAAACGAAGTCGCTGTGTATGGCCGTGAAGGTCATACCGGTGAGCGACCGCAAAAGCAGATTGGCTTTGAAACCATACGCGGTGGCGATGTCGTTGGAGATCACACCGTGATGTTTGCAGCTGATGGCGAGCGGGTGGAAATCACTCACAAGGCACAAAGTCGTATGACTTTTGCCAAGGGCGCTCTTCGTGCTGCCCTGTGGGCGGTTGATCAGCCTCATGGTTTGTATGATATGCAAGACGTGTTGGGCTTTTAACTCATGCGGTTGAGCATAAAAAAACGGGCGCAAGCCCGTTTTTTATTGCAGGCACCTTTGAACAGTTCGGTGCCAAGTATAATCGTCAGGCTTGTTAGGCCTTGACGCCCAATAAGTGATCGAAGCCGCGTTCTACCATGCGCTCCATGCCGCGTGGTTTGCCACTCGGGTCGAACACCATAGAGACCAGCATTTGTGCATTGCCCAGTGCCCAGCGAGCCCGCTCTTTGGGGGGCAAGCCTGGCTCAAGTTGGCCTTTTTTAACACCTTTGTCTATTTGCTTGGCGATTAAGTCCAGCAGCTTATTTTGAAACTCTAGGTAGCTAGGCCAGATTTCATCACGTACGGATGCACTCCACTCCAGCCACACCTTGATGTAAGCGGGATGCTCATCGCAGGCTTGCATAAAAGCTTTGATGTGAGCGCGTACGGCTTCAACCGGGTCGTCATACTCTTTATAAATATCTTCGGCGAGTTGCAGTAAAAACTGCTCAACTTCCGCCAGTACATTGCTCACCAATGCTTCGCGTGTTTTGAAGTAGTTAAATACGGTGGCAACAGAAACACCGCCCAGCTCGGCGATCTCGGTATGGCCGCCACGGCCAATGCCACGCTGAGCAAATACTTCCACGGCGTGTGAGAGCAATAGGCGTTTGCGCTCTTCGGGTTGCAGTCGACGGCGTCCGTCTACGGCTACAGGCATAATAAGGTCCTCACGTCATCCTCGGGTGCTGTTTA
Organism: Bacterioplanes sanyensis; assembly: GCF_014652515.1. Lineage (GTDB taxonomy): Bacteria > Pseudomonadota > Gammaproteobacteria > Pseudomonadales > Oceanobacteraceae > Bacterioplanes > Bacterioplanes sanyensis. The sequence continues at coordinate 249,173 of NZ_BMYY01000002.1, forward strand.
TTGTGTTTCTACATGGCCAGCCTACAGCATGGTCGGGCCATGGAGCTGCTTTAGCATACGACGCTAGTGAAAACAGTGTCAGTAGTTAAAGCAGTCAATAATGATAAAGAACGATAGGGGGGGGTTGTTAAGTAAAATTGAGTGTAAGTTTGTCTTACATGATTGTTACATTATGTAATCCTCTGCTTCATCTGTCATTACCGAATCCGATGATGAGCAGATCATGTTGTTATTTTTGTAACTATGTCCCTGCGTTGCGTCTTCATCGGCTGCTGGCGTGGACAGAGAAAGCACTTTTGAGTATCATTTAGGGTTAAGTCCAGCATGTACAGAGGTGCAGCCCAGCAGTGGGGCACCGAACCAGTTTTAAAAAGCGGAATGGTGTCTCTCAGTCGCCATTCCGCTTTTTTACGATTAGCCGCCGGCCACGGCGCACTCCAGTTGCATGCTGACCATTCTGTTCAATGTATCTTTTCGGGGATTGAGCCTTGCCTACGCCAGCCATTCTTGCTCTTGAGGACGGCAGCCTGTTTAAAGGCACCAGTTTTGGTGCCACCGGGTTGTCGGTCGGAGAGGTAGTTTTTAACACCTCCATGACGGGTTATCAGGAAATTCTGACTGACCCATCCTATGCCAACCAGATTGTTACCCTGACCTACCCGCACATCGGCAACTACGGCACCTGCCGTGAAGACGAAGAGTCGCGCGGGGTTTTTGCCAAAGGTCTGGTGATTCGTGATTTACCGCTGGTGGCTTCTAACTTTCGCAGTGAGCAGGCGCTGGATAGCTACCTCGAACAGCACAACATCCTCGGCATCGCCGACATCGACACGCGTCGTTTAACGCGCGTGTTGCGTGAAAAGGGCTCGCTCAACGGTTGCTTGCTGGCCGCTGACGATGCTTACGAGCAGGCGCGCATTGATGAAGCGTTGCAGCAAGCCAAAGCGTTTCCTGGCCTGAAAGGCATGGACTTGGCGAAAGAAGTCTGCACGAAAGAAGCCTATCGCTGGACTGAAAGTGAATGGACGCTGGGTCGCGGCTATGGCGTTCAAACCGCACCCAAGTACAAAGTTGTGGCCTACGACTTCGGTGTTAAACGCAACATCTTGCGCATGCTGGCGGAGCGCGGTTGTGAGTTAACTGTGGTGCCGGCGCAAACCCCAGCCAGTGACGTGCTGGCGATGAATCCTGATGGCGTATTTTTATCCAACGGCCCGGGTGACCCGGAGCCATGTGATTACGCCATTAATGCCATTAAAGAAATCTTGGAAACCAATATCCCTGTGTTTGGCATTTGCTTGGGGCATCAGCTGCTCGCGCTGGCGTCTGGGGCCAAGACGGTGAAAATGGGTCACGGCCATCACGGTGCTAACCATCCAGTGCAAGATTTAGACACGGGTGTGGTGATGATTACCTCGCAAAACCACGGTTTTGCCGTCGACGAAAGCACCCTGCCAGCCAACCTCAAGGCAACGCATAAGTCGCTGTTTGATGGTACTTTGCAGGGCATTGCGCGCACAGATAAGCCGGCCTTTAGCTTTCAGGGGCACCCAGAGGCGAGCCCTGGCCCGCGCGATGTGGCACCGCTGTTTGACCAGTTTATCGAATTGATTGAAAAAGCCCGTAACTAAGGATTCAGCCATGCCAAAACGTAGCGATATCAGCAGTATTTTGATTATTGGCGCTGGTCCGATTGTGATCGGTCAGGCCTGTGAGTTCGACTACTCAGGTGCGCAGGCGTGTAAAGCGCTGCGTGAAGAGGGTTACCGTGTCATTTTGGTGAACTCCAACCCAGCCACCATCATGACCGACCCGGTGATGGCTGATGCGACCTACATCGAGCCGATCACCGTTGATACGGTGGCCAAAATTATTGAAAAAGAGCGCCCAGATGCATTGCTGCCAACCATGGGTGGCCAAACGGCACTTAACTGTGCGCTGGGCCTAGAGCAAGCGGGCGTGTTAGAGAAGTTTGGCGTTGAAATGATCGGCGCCAACGCCGACACCATCGACAAAGCCGAAGACCGTGACCGCTTTGATCAGGCGATGAAAAACATCGGTCTAGAATGTCCGCGCGCGGGCATTGCCCACAGCATGGAAGAAGCACGCGAAGTGCAACAAGACTTGGGCTTTCCGTGCATCATTCGTCCGTCCTTTACCATGGGCGGCAGCGGTGGCGGTATTGCCTACAACAAGGAAGAGTTTGAAGAAATCTGCCAGCGCGGCTTGGATTTATCGCCCACCAACGAGTTGTTGATCGATGAGTCCCTGATCGGTTGGAAAGAATATGAAATGGAAGTGGTGCGGGACAAAAACGACAACTGCATCATCGTTTGCTCGATCGAAAACTTCGATCCGATGGGCGTGCACACTGGCGACTCCATTACCGTCGCGCCTGCGCAAACCCTGACCGACAAAGAATACCAACTGATGCGTGATGCCTCCTTGGCGGTGCTGCGTGAGATCGGTGTTGAAACCGGTGGCTCTAACGTGCAGTTTGGTGTTGATCCTAAAACTGGGCGCATGGTGGTGATCGAAATGAACCCGCGGGTGTCACGTTCATCGGCGCTGGCGTCGAAAGCCACGGGCTTCCCGATTGCGAAAGTGGCGGCCAAGTTGGCAGTGGGTTACACCCTGGATGAGCTGCAAAACGACATCACCGGCGGTGCCACACCGGCATCGTTCGAGCCGTCGATCGACTACGTCGTGACTAAAATTCCACGCTTTACCTTCGAGAAGTTCCCGCAAGCGGATGCTCGTCTGACTACGCAAATGAAGTCGGTCGGTGAAGTCATGGCCATGGGCCGTACCCAGCAAGAATCGCTGCAAAAAGCCTTGCGCGGCCTAGAAGTGGGTGCCAGTGGTTTTGATCCGAAAGTGGACGCAACTCATGAGCACGCGCGCGAAAAAGTATTAGCGGAGCTGAACACCCCAGGAGCTGAGCGCATCTGGTACATCGCCGATGCCTTCCGTTTGGGCATGACGGTCGAAGAAGTGTTTAGCCACTGTGCCGTCGATCCTTGGTTCCTGGTGCAAATCGAAGACCTGATCAAAGAAGAAGCCGAAATTGCCGCCAGCAGCCTGATGGCACTGGATGCCGATCGCATTTATCGCTTAAAGCGCAAAGGCTTCTCCGATGCGCGCTTGGCAACCCTGCTGGGTGTGAGTGAAAAAGCCTTCCGCAAGCAGCGCCAAAAGCTGGGCGTGCGCCCTGTGTATAAGCGCGTTGATACCTGCGCGGCGGAGTTTGCGACCGACACGGCTTACATGTACTCAACGTATGAAGAAGAGTGCGAAGCGGCACCGTCTGAGCGCGATAAAATCATCGTGCTGGGTGGCGGTCCTAACCGTATTGGTCAAGGCATTGAGTTTGACTACTGCTGTGTGCACGCTGCCTTTGCCGCGAAAGAGGAAGGGTACGAGGCCATCATGGTCAACTGTAACCCGGAAACCGTCTCTACCGATTACGACACGTCTGACCGTTTGTACTTCGAGCCATTGACGCTGGAAGACGTGCTGGAAATCGTCGACAAAGAGCAACCGAAAGGCGTCATTGTGCAGTACGGTGGCCAAACACCACTGAAACTGGCCAACGAGCTGGAAGCTGCAGGCGTACCCATTATTGGTACCTCGCCAGAGGCGATTGACCGCGCAGAAGACCGTGAGCGCTTTCAGCAAATGATTCAGCGCTTGGGTCTGAAGCAGCCGGTCAATGCTACCGTGACCTCGACCGAAGAGGCGATTAACAAGGCCAATGATATTGGTTACCCGCTGGTGGTGCGTCCTTCCTACGTGTTGGGCGGTCGGGCGATGGAAATTGTTAACGATGAAGAGTCGTTGCGCCGCTATATGCGCGAAGCCGTGCAGGTGTCTAACGATTCACCAGTCTTGCTCGACTACTTCCTGAACCGTGCGGTAGAGGTCGATATCGACGCCGTGTGTGACGGTGAGCAAGTAGTGATCGGCGGCATTATGCAGCACATTGAGCAGGCGGGTATTCACTCGGGTGACTCGGCCTGCTCGCTGCCACCCTACAGCTTGCCTGCCGATGTGCAGGACGAAATGCGCGACATGGTGCGCAAGATGGCGCTGGAGCTGGGTGTGGTTGGTTTGATGAACACTCAGTTGGCCTGGCAAGATGGTGAAATCTACGTCATCGAGGTCAACCCGCGTGCATCACGCACCGTGCCGTTTGTGTCTAAGTGCATTGGCACCTCGTTGGCGGCGATTGCGGCCAAAGTCATGGCGGGCAAAACACTGGCCGAGCTGGGCTTTACCGAGGAAATCATTCCGAGTTACTACTCGGTGAAAGAAGCGGTGTTCCCGTTCAACAAGTTCCAAGGTGTGGATCCGATTTTGGGCCCTGAAATGAAGTCCACCGGTGAGGTCATGGGCGCGGGTACCAGCTTTGGCGAGGCGTTCTACAAAGCTCAACTGGGTGCGGGCGCGAGCATTCCGCATTCGGGCATTGCTTTTGTGTCAGTACGCGATGCCGATAAAGCCGGTGTGGTTGACGTTGCCCGTGGCCTGATTGAATGTGGCTTTACTCTGGTGTCTACTCAAGGGACTTGCCACGTATTGCAACAAGCCGGTGTGGCGGTGGATAAAGTCAATAAAGTGACTGAAGGCCGCCCGCACATTGTTGATATGATTAAGAACGATGAAATTGCCTTGATCGTGAATACCACCGAAGGTGCGCAGGCCATTGCTGACTCGGCGGATATTCGTCGCAGCGCGCTGCAGCACAAGGTGTATTACACCACCACGCTGGCCGGTGCCGAAGCCGTGGTAGAGGCATTGAAGTCCGAAGGCTCAGCCGACGTTCGTCGTTTACAAGAACTGCACGCGTCCATTTAATGGGCGCGTCTAAAAGGAGTGATTTATGCAAAAGTACCCTATGACCAAAGAAGGGGAGCAGGCCTTGCGCGATGAGCTGCAACAGCTCAAAGGCGTAGAGCGCCCCAAGGTCATCGAGGCCATTGCCGAAGCTCGTGAACATGGCGATCTGAAAGAAAATGCGGAATACCATGCCGCGCGTGAGCAGCAAGGCTTTATTGAAGGTCGCATTCAAGACATTGAAGGCAAGCTGTCCAATGCTCAGGTGATTGATATCACCAGCATTCCGCACAGCGGCAAAGTGCTGTTTGGTACCACGGTAAGCATCATTAATTGTGATACCGATGAAAGCGTTGAATACAAAATCGTGGGAGACGATGAGGCGGATATTAAAAATAACCGCATCTCGATCTCATCTCCGATTGCGCGTGCGCTGATTGGTAAAGAAGAAGGCGACATTGTCGTTGTGCAGGTACCAGCCGGTGCGGTTGAGTACGAAATCGACGAAGTTAAGCACGTTTGATTCTAGCCTGATGTAAAAAAAGCCGGCGTTTGCCGGCTTTTTTTGTGGTTGCTCAGGCGCGTTTAAAAATCGTCGGTTGAGGTAAACAAGCCCACTCGCAAGTCTTTGGCCTGATAAATCTCACGGCCGTCCACTTCCATGCGCGCATCGGCAATGCCCATGACCAGTTTTTGCTCCATGACGCGTTTCATGTCGATGCGGTAAGTGACCTTTTGTGCCTTGGGCAATACTTGGCCGCGGAATTTCACTTCGCCACAGCCCAGTGCGCGCCCGCGTCCTGGGTTGCCGCGCCAGCCAAGAAAGAAGCCGACCAGTTGCCACATGGCATCTAGGCCTAAGCAGCCGGGCATGACTGGGTCGCCTTCAAAATGGCAGTCGAAAAACCATAAGTCTGGGTTGATGTCGAGTTCGGCGACGATTTCGCCTTTGCCGTAGGCACCGCCTTCAGAGCTGATATGGACGATGCGGTCCATCATCAGCATATTGGGTAGCGGCAAGCGGGCGTTGCCTTCTCCGAACATCTCGCCGTGGCCACAGGCCAGTAGTTGTTCGCGATCGAAGGAAGCGGGCTGAGTCATTGAGGTTCCTCATGTGTCAGTTTTTAATCACAGACTGACACATGAGATAGCGTTCGCCTAATGAAGGTTTTTTGAAAAAAAGGCAATAAAGTCGTTTTGGGCCTATGCAATGTGGCCTGGAACGATCAGATCAAAGCTTTTCAACCAACAAGCTGCCGATGGAGTAGCCGGCGCCAAACGAGCAAATCAGGCCCTTATCACCTTGCTCGAAGTCTTGCTTGTAGCGATGGAAGGCGATCACCGACCCCGAGGAGGCGGTGTTGGCAAATTCATCCAGCACAATCGGCGCTTCATCACCAACGGGGTCGCGGCCGAGCAGTTTTTTCACCGCAAAGTTATTCATATTGATATTGGCCTGATGCAACCACATGCGCTTCAGTGACTGCGGCTCCAGTTGATTTTCGGCTAATTGCTCAGTGATAAAGCGTGTGACCAGCGGCAGCAGCTCTTTGAACACCTTGCGACCTTCTTGTTTAAAGAAAGGGCGATCTTCTGGCAGGTCTTCAAAGCAATAGTCGGCGTAGGAAGCGTCGCTGCGAATATTGTCGGAGTACTGGGTGAACTGCTTGGTATCAACAATGCGGAAGGCCTGCTCGCTGGTGCATGTGTCAGCAGGCTCAAGGACGGCAGCGGTGGCGACGTCGCCAAAAATAAAGTGGCTGTCGCGCGACTTAAAGTTTAGGCCTGGTGTGGTGAATTCTGGGTTCACAAACAATACGCAGCGTGCGATGCCGGCCTTGAGAGCCGCAAATGCGTTGATCATGCCGAAGGTGGCGGATGAACAGGCGATGCCCATGTCGTAAGCTGAGCCTTGGATGCCCAGATCACGCTGAATCTCTACCGCCATGCCGGGGTAGTCGCGCTGGCGAAAGGTGCTGGAGACAATGACCAGGTCGATGTCTTCGGGTTTTTTGTTGGCTTGTGCCATGGCTTCTTTGGCAGCCGCAATGCCCATGGTCACCATCTCCGGGGTGCGACCTTTTTGGGTTGGCTCAAACACCGGATGCATGATGTCAGGGTTTATAATGCCGTCTTTATACATGGCATAGCGTGCTTTAATGCCAGATGCTTTCTCGATAAATTCCGAGCTTGACGGCGACAATGCTTGGCGCTCGCCAGCGGCAATGGCCTCGGCATGTTGCTCGTTGTGGCGCTCTACATAGGCGTTGTAGGCCGCCACCAGCTCGTCGTTGGTGATCTGGTGAGGAGGAACAAACAAGCCGGTTCCGGAAATAACAATATCTGACATGCGCTGCGCAACCTTAAATTTTGATCAATGCCGAAGACGGAAAATTTCTCCATTATCCCTAGAACGGTGGCCCCTTCCAACACCCCATTAGTCGCAACTGTGTTCTGATACCGATCATTGCGGTCGTTGCTGTGGTGGCCTAACGTAGCTGCCTCAGTGAATGCACTGTTCCCCAGAGGATGCGATGCGACATTATTTGATTTTACTGCGTACTTTCTGGCTTGGTGGTTTGTGGAGTTGCGCCTACGTTGTGCGGCCTTTGCTGGAGCATAAGGGGTACTTTCCTCATCACGGTGTTGAAGTGATGAATGCCATGGTCGGCATCGGTGCAGTGGCGGGCACATTACTGTTGTTGATGGCGTTGGTACGGCGAGTCTTTGATTGGCGTCAGTTGCCGTCGCGGATGCTGTTGATCATGCTGGCGCTGTCCGCTGGCTATTTTGCTCTGCTGCCTTGGTGGAAGCTGCAAATGATGGTGTTGCACGCCATGTGCGTTTTAGGTTTGGTGTGGCTGTGGTTGGCGCCACTGGATGTGGTGCGGCGCCAGCCTAGTTCTCATCGGGTCGATTAGCTCAGGTTAGATAGCTTGGGGTTGGCCTTTGGGTTGCGGCGCAGCAGCAGTGCGGTGTTGCCGATTTGCTGTACCAGCTGAGCGGAGCAGGCCTTAACCATTTCTGCAATGACGGCCTTTTTGATCTCACGGTCACCTACCGCCAGTTTGACTTTGATTAGCTCATGGTCGTCCAAGGCGCGGTTGAGCTCATCCATAACCCCCTCAGACAAGCCATTGCCTGCGACGGTGACGATGGGGTTCAAACGGTGGCCAATAGCGCGGTAGGCTTTCTTTTGCTCGTTGCTTAGTGTCATGCGGTGTCGGTTACTCAGGTTTTCGATGGTAAACTACCAGTATACCTGAATGAGGAGAAAAACCCCCTATGGCGCGTTCAAAAAGCAGTGCCGGTTGGCTGAAAGAACACGTCGATGACGAATACGTGCAACGCGCCCAGCAAGATGGCTATCGCACACGTGCCAGTTACAAGCTGTTGGAGTTAGACGAGCGCGATAAACTGCTACGGCCAGGTATGACCGTGGTGGATTTAGGCAGTGCTCCAGGTGGCTGGTCGCAGGTGGTGGCGAAGCGGCTCAATGGTCAAGGCCTGGTCATCGCATCAGACATTTTGCCCATGGATAACATCGCCGATGTCGAGTTCATTCAAGGCGATTTTACCGAAGAAGCGGTGTTTGATCAGTTGATGGCCGCCATCAATGGCAGGCCAGTGGATCTTGTAATTTCCGATATGGCCCCCAATATGAGTGGTATGGCGTCGATTGATCAACCTAGCGCCATGTATCTGGTCGAACTGGCGTTGGATATGGCCCGCCAGGTGCTGAAACCGAACGGCGAGTTTGTTGCCAAAGTGTTTCAAGGTGAAGGGTTTGACGACTATCTTGCTGAGGTCAAACAATCCTTTACAAAGGTCCTGATCCGCAAGCCCAAGGCTTCTCGTGCCCGTTCGCGGGAGGTCTACCTAGTAGCAAAAGGTTTTCGGACCTGAGCTAGCTTGCTAAGCTAAAGCCCCTGGCAACCGTCCCTGTGGGACTGGCAGTTAATTGAGGTGGTGCCTGATATGGCCAAAAATTTCATTCTATGGGCAGTGATTGCTGCTGTCCTGATGATGGTGTTCAACAATTTTCAGAACGTCGGACAAGGAGCCAGTTACTCCTATTCTGAGTTCATAACCGCTGTGCAAAGCGGCCAGGTCGAGAAGGTGACCATATCCGGTCAATCGATCAAAGGCATCAGCTCCAGTGGCGAGTCATTTGAAACCGTATTGCCGGTTTACGATGACAAGCTTATGGACACCTTGCTGGAAAACCGTGTGCAGGTGGTTGGTGAAAAGCCCGAGAAGCAAGGCTTTCTTTCTCAGTTGCTGCTAGCGTCGCTGCCGATTTTGATCATCATCGCTGTCTTCATGCTGTTTATGCGTCAGATGCAAGGCGGCAGCAGTGGTCGTGGTGGGCCAATGGCATTCGGTAAAAGCAAGGCCAAGCTGCTCAGCGAAGACCAAATCAAAACCACTTTCGACGACGTTGCTGGCTGTGATGAAGCCAAAGAAGACGTGAAAGAGCTGGTCGAGTTTCTGCGTGATCCGGGCAAGTATCAGCGCCTGGGCGGTAAGATTCCTCGCGGTGTATTGATGGTGGGTCAGCCAGGTACGGGTAAAACCCTGCTAGCAAAAGCCATTGCCGGCGAAGCTAAAGTGCCGTATTTCTCCATCTCTGGTTCTGATTTTGTTGAAATGTTTGTCGGTGTTGGTGCCTCGCGGGTACGCGACATGTTCGATCAGGCTAAGAAGCAAGCGCCTTGTATCATCTTTATTGACGAAATCGATGCTGTCGGTCGTTCCCGTGGCGTGGGCATCGGTGGTGGCAACGATGAGCGTGAGCAAACCCTGAACCAACTTCTGGTTGAAATGGATGGCTTCGAGGTGAACGACGGCATTATTGTGATTGCTGCAACTAACCGCCCGGATGTACTTGATCCAGCGTTGCTGCGTCCAGGCCGCTTTGACCGTCAGGTGACTGTTGGTTTGCCGGATATTCGTGGTCGTGAGCAGATTCTGAAAGTGCACATGCGCAAAGTACCGATAGCCGACGATGTAAAACCATCGTTGATTGCCCGTGGTACTCCAGGTTTCTCAGGTGCGGACTTGGCCAACTTAGTCAATGAGGCCTCGCTGTTTGCGGCGCGTGCCAATCGTAACCTAGTCACCATGGAAGAGTTCGAGCAAGCTAAGGATAAAATCCTGATGGGCGCCGAGCGCAAGACCATGGTGATGTCGGAGAAAGAAAAAACCAACACTGCGTATCACGAGGCGGGTCATGCGATTGTCGGTCGCTTGGTGCCGGAGCATGATCCTGTGTACAAGGTGTCGATTATTCCGCGTGGCCGCGCGTTAGGTGTGACCATGTTTTTGCCGGAAGAAGACCGTAACTCCATCAGCAAGCGCGGTATCGAAAGCAATATTTGCTCGCTGTACGGCGGCCGTATTGCTGAAGAAATGACCTTAGGCAAAGACGGTGTAACGACCGGTGCCTCCAATGACATTGAACGTGCGACCAAATATGCGCGTAACTATGTCACCAAGTGGGGCTTGTCAGAGAAGCTTGGACCACAGCTGTATACCGAAGAAGAGCAGCAAAGCTACTTGGGTGCAGCTGGCGGAGGTCAGTTGTCCCATCTTTCTGATGAAACGGCTCGCTTGATTGACGCTGAGGTCAAGCAATTGCTGGATGGCTGCTACCAGCGCGCCTACCAGATTCTGGAAGATAATCGTGACAAACTTGAGCTGATGAAAGATGCCTTGATGGAGTACGAAACCATCGACGCAGATCAAATTGACGACATCATGGAGGGCCGCAAACCACGTCCGCCTAAAGCTTGGAGTGGTGATGACTCCTCAGGCCCTTCAGCGCCAGCTGAAGACAGCCGCGACATGGCCCAAGATGGCGATGATGACATCGTCGGTGACCCAGCTGGGGAACGCCAATAATCCTATCTTGATTAACAAAGGCGGCCTAAGGGCCGCTTTTTCTGTTTGAGAAAAACTTCATGATTGTAACTGGTGCTGGCCGTACGCTGGATTTATCTCAGGTGCGCATAATGGGCATCCTGAATGTCACGCCGGATTCATTTTCGGATGGAGGGCGTTTCAACCATTTGGATGCCGCTCTCCAACATGCAGAACAGATGCTGGCAGATGGCGCAACTGTCATTGACGTTGGCGGCGAGTCGACTCGCCCAGGCGCTGAGCCGGTCGGCGAACAACAAGAACTAGATCGTGTGCTGCCTGTGGTTGAAGCTTTGCTGGCCAAGACGGATGCCATGGTATCGGTTGATACCAGCACAGCCTCAGTGATTGGTGAAGCCTCTGCGCTAGGCGCACATATGGTCAATGATGTGCGGGCTTTGCGCCGTGATGGCGCGCTGGAGGCAGCAGCGGCGAGCGATATGCTCATTTGCTTGATGCATATGCAGGGCGAGCCACAAACCATGCAGTTCGACCCCAGTTACACATCGGTACTGGATGATGTCAGTGACTTTCTAGCAGAACGGGTCGAGGTTTGTGAACGTGCCGGCATCACACGTTCACGTATGTTGATTGACCCCGGCTTTGGTTTTGGTAAAACAACTCGCCACAACTACGAGCTGATTCAACGTTTGCAAGAGCTGCAGCAACGCTTGCAGTTGCCGTTGCTGACAGGCTTGTCGCGTAAGCGCATGATTGGTGAAGTCACTGGACAACGCCAGGCCGATCAACGCATCGCTGGCAGTGTCGCTGGGGCATTATTGTGCGCTATGAATGGCGCACGCATTTTACGAGTACACGATGTGCGTGCGACCGCCGATGCCTTGGCGGTATGGAACGCCAGCCAGCACCCTTCGAGCTGGCAATGAACAACAGGATGACACATGGCTAGACGCTATTTTGGTACCGACGGTATTCGCGGTCGTGTCGGCACGGCGCCGATCACACCAGAGTTTGTGATGAAACTGGGTTGGGCTGCGGGCAAGGTATTTGCTCAGCAGGGTAAAAGCCGCATTTTAATCGGCAAGGATACGCGTATATCTGGCTATATGTTTGAGTCCGCACTGGAAGCCGGCCTATCGGCGGCGGGTGTGGACATCGGTTTGCTGGGGCCTATTCCTACGCCTGGCATCGCGTATTTAACCCGTACTTTTCGTGCCCAAGCTGGCATTGTGATCAGTGCCTCGCACAACCCGTTTTATGACAACGGCATCAAGTTCTTCTCGGCCGATGGCCAAAAACTGCCCGACGAAACCGAGCTGGCGATTGAGCACTGGCTTGACCAAGAAATGACCTGTGTCGAATCAGACCAGCTGGGTAAAGCGCAGCGTATCGATGACGCCGCCGGGCGCTACATCGAGTTTTGCAAAGGCACGGCCAATTCATTGAACTTGCGCGGGCTCAAAGTGGTTCTGGATTGTGCTCACGGGGCAACCTACCAGATTGCGCCGGCGGTGTTTCGCGAGTTGGGCGCGCAAGTCATTGCCATGGGTAACCAACCCGACGGTTTAAACATCAATGCTGATGTTGGCTCAACCGAGCCCGAAGCATTACGTCAGCGGGTGTTGGCCGAGCAAGCAGATTTGGGCATTGCCTTTGATGGCGACGGCGATCGAGTGATGATGGTGGATCACTGCGGCGAGTTGATTGATGGCGATCAGCTGTTGTTTATTGTTGCCCGCCATGCTCAGCAGCAACAGCGCTTAAATGGCGGTGTGGTGGGTACCTTGATGAGCAACTTGGGGCTGGAGTTGGCGTTAAAGGATGCGGGTATCGAGTTTCGTCGCGCTAAGGTCGGTGATCGCTATGTGATGCAGATGCTGAGTGAGCTAGGTTGGCGCTATGGCGGCGAGTCTTCCGGTCATTTGCTGTGCCTAGATGCTAACACTACGGGCGACGGCATTGTATCGGCCTTGCAAGTCATGGTGGCTTTGCGTGATAGCGGTGCGTCGTTGCACGATTGGTCGCAGCGTATGAGCAAAATGCCGCAAACCATGATCAATGTGCCGCGCCACCGCGATATCGATATTCATACTAATGCCGCGATTCAACAGGTGGTTGCGGCGACGGAGGCGCGTCTGGCTCAGCGTGGTCGAGTATTGTTACGACCATCGGGTACCGAGCCCTTGGTAAGAGTGATGGTGGAAGGCGAAGATGTCGATTTGGTTAAGGTTCTAGCGTCAGACTTAGCTCGCGTGGTCGAGCAAGAGCTCAATTGACAGCCGTGATGCAGACCATACTCAGCTGCGTTGTTGGTTGTGCCAGCGGCGCAACTTGGATAGTATCTGCGCTCTTTAAGTTTGGGGATGGGTTATGCGGCGTCGCCTGATTGCTGGCAACTGGAAAATGAACGCCAGTGTTGACAGTGTTCGCACACTGTTACGAGCGCTGAGCGAGTTTCAAGATGACAGCAAAGACGTGGTGGTCTTCCCACCTGCGCCTTACTTGGCACTGGCCGTCGAGTTGACGAAGCAGAGTCAAATTGGTGTGGGTGCGCAAACGTGTGCCGCTTATGAATCCGGCGCTTACACCGGTGAAGTTGCCGCCAGTATGGTGCATGACATCGGCGCACGGCACGTTCTGGTGGGGCATTCCGAGCGTCGCTCGCTGTTTGCTGAAAATGACGATGCCGTGTTGGCGAAAACTCAACAGGCACTGGCCGTTGGGCTGACCGCGTACGTGTGTGTCGGGGAAACTCTAGCCCAGCGTCAAGTTGGCGATGAGCAGGCGGTTGTTGCGCAACAGTTGCGTCGTCTGGTGACGGAGTTGGCTCCCGCTGACTGGCAACACATTGTTATTGCGTATGAGCCCGTCTGGGCGATCGGCACGGGAGAAACGGCAACGCCGGCCCAAGCTCAAGCGATGCATGCTTTTATTCGCTCGCAACTGCAGCAGGTGTCTGCTGAGGTCGCTGAGCGTACGCCCATTCTCTACGGTGGTAGTGTGAAAGCTGCCAATGCAGAAGAATTATTTAGCCAGCCGGATATCGACGGCGGCTTGGTAGGCGGCGCCTCATTAGACGCCCAAGAATTTTTGGCCATTTGTCGTTCATAGGTCCTTATATATGGAACAGGTAATTTTAATCGTTCACATTCTGCTGGCTGTCGGCATCATCGCGTTTGTCATGATGCAGCAGGGTAAGGGTGCAGATGCTGGCGCTTCTTTTGGAGGCGGTGCTTCGCAAACCGTTTTTGGTAGCCAAGGCAGTGCTAACTTTTTAAGCCGTTCAACGGCCATTCTGGCGACTGCATTTTTTGTCACTAGCTTGGGTTTGGCGGTTTATGCCAAGCAAAAAGCCACTTCTGCGTCAGATTTGGGGATTCCTAGCGAAGAAGCATTAGAAATGCTTGAGCAAGAGGCCCCAGTTGTGGAACAATACGCGCCTTCTTCAGATGCTCCTGAGCTGGACGCTTCTAATACCGAACAACCGGTAGTTGAAGACGAAGGCTGACGGCTGGGCTAACATGCCCACAGAAGTGCGGATGTGGTGGAATTGGTAGACACGCCATCTTGAGGGGGTGGTGAGCTTACGCTCGTGCGAGTTCGAGTCTCGCCATCCGCACCAACACTCAGCTGAACTGTCGTGTGATCACGCAGCTCGCAATTTGAGCTCAATATGCCTTATAATGTGCGCGCTTTGATCAGGCAGTCTGGTGTCAGACACCGAGTGAGTTGAAAAGCCCCTCAAGTCAGGGGCTTTTTAGTAGCTGTTTGCCACCGTTTGGCGGTAGCAGGCAGCTCCTGACGAAGGCTTTTTAGGCCTTCGGTCTGCAGAAATTTTTAGCGGACTGGGCATTTATGCCCAGTTTTTGTTTGTAACGAGGGTAAACGGTTGGCAAAAGAAGCACAGTTGACAGAGATGCTGGCTCCAGTGGTTGAATCTATGGGATTCACTTACTGGGGGCTGGAATACCTGGTGCAGGGTAAACACACCGTATTGCGAGTGTTTATCGACCATGAAGATGGTATTACCGTCGACCATTGCGCCGATGTCAGCCGCCAGCTGAGCAGTGTGCTGGATGTAGAAGATCCAATCTCCCAAGACTATACCTTGGAAGTTTCCTCACCCGGTATGGACCGTCCTTTATTTACCCTGGAGCAGTTTCAGGCGTATGCCAATCACATTATTGATGTGCGTTTGCGTATGCCATTCGACGGTCGTCGTAAATTTAAGGGCCAATTGATTGGTACGGAGCAGGAAGATGTCGTGCTGTTCGTTGATGGGCATGAATATTTATTGCCCATTGAACTGATCGAAAAGGCACGTGTCGTTCCACAGTTTAAGGACTAAGTTGCACAGCGAGGCTAGAAGATGAGCAAAGAAATTCTCCTGGTCGCAGAAGCGGTATCCAACGAAAAAGGCGTCTCCAAAGAAATTATCTTTGAAGCCATCGAATCGGCCTTGGCCGCTGCAGCGAAAAAACGTTATGAAGATGAAAACGCCACGATTCGCGTTGACATCGATCGCAAAACCGGCGATTACGAAACTTTCCGCAGTTGGTTAGTGGTCAGCAACGATGTAGTTCCAGGACTCGGCGATGAGCTGACCCTAGAAGAAGCGCACGAAATCGATACCAATCTGCAGCCCGGTGACACCTACGAAACCCAGATTGAAAACCCTGAGTTTGGTCGTATTGCGGCCCAAGCTGCTAAGCAGATTATTGTGCAAAAAGTTCGTGAAGCCGAGCGCGCACAAGTGGTTGAGCAATACGAGCATCGTATTGGCGAACTGATCAGCGGCACGGTTAAAAAAGTGACACGTGACAATGTCATCGTCGATTTGGGTAATAATGCCGAAGGTTTATTGCCTAAAGAAGAGCTAATCGGCCGCGAAATTATGCGCATGGGTGACCGTGTGCGCGCCATTTTATTCGATGTGCGTCCGGAAAATCGTGGCCCACAATTAATGCTGAGCCGCGCTCGTCCAGCCATGTTGATTGAGCTGTTCCGCATTGAAGTGCCAGAAATTGCTGAAGACGTTATCGAAATTAAAGGCGCTGCCCGAGATCCGGGTTCGCGTGCAAAAATTGCGGTAAAAAGCAGCGACAAGCGCATCGATCCTGTGGGTGCCTGCGTGGGTATGCGCGGCGCACGTGTGCAAGCTGTAACCAATGAACTAGGCGGTAATGAGCGCATTGACATCGTGTTGTGGGATGACAACCCAGCACAACTGGTGATCAATGCCATGGCACCTGCTGAAGTGGCCTCCATTATTATGGATGAAGAAACCAACACCATGGACGTTGCTGTGGTGGAAGAAAACCTTGCCCAAGCCATTGGCCGTGGTGGTCAGAACGTGCGCTTAGCGTCCGAGCTGACGGGTTGGGAAATTAACGTCATGACCGAAGCAGATGCGGCTGAAAAGCAAAATGCAGAAGCCTCAGGTTTCATTGACGGCTTTATTAAAAGCCTCGATATCGATGAAGACTTTGCCACCTTGTTGGTGGAAGAGGGTTTTACCACGTTGGAAGAAATTGCCTACGTGCCGATGGAAGAACTGCTGTCGATTGAGGGGCTGGATGAGGAAGTGGCTGGTGAGTTGCGTAACCGTGCGAAAGACGTGTTGCTGACCCAGGCCATTGCTTCCGAAGAGCAGCTCGAGGAGGCACAGCCGGCCGACGATTTGCTGGGTATGGATGGCATGGACAAGCACTTGGCGCTGGTATTAGCCAGCAAAGGTATTTGCACCATGGAAGACCTAGCAGAGCAATCGGTGGATGACTTGCTCGATATTGACGACATGACAGAAGAGAAAGCGGCCGAGTTGATTATGACGGCCCGTAAGCCCTGGTTTGAGGGTTCTCAATAAACCATTCGCTCGGCATAGGAGAAACGTATGGCAGATGTAACAGTTAAAGAACTCGCCGACGTGGTCAAAACCAGCGTTGATCGCTTGCTGTCGCAGATGAAAGAAGCGGGTTTGCCGCAGACTTCTGCAGAACAAACAGTGACCGATGAGCAAAAACAAACGCTGCTGAGCTTCCTGAAAAAAAGTCACGGTGAAGCAGCTGAAGCACCGAAAAAGATTACTTTGAAGCGTAAAGCAACGACCACGTTAAAAACGGGTCAAGGCGGTCGCAAGGCCGTTACCATCGAAGTGCGTAAAAAGCGCACTTACGTAAAACGTGAAGAAGTTGACAATAGCGCTGAAAAAGCGCGTCAGGAAGAAGAAGCTCGCTTAGCGGCTGAACGTGAAGCAGCGGAAAAAGCCGCAGCTGCAAAAGCGGCCGCAGAAAAAGCGGCGGCAGAAAAAGCCGCGGCTGAAAAGGCCAGTGCGGAAAAAGCAGCAGCTAAACCTGCAGCCAAAGCTGCTGATGCCGGTAAAAAAGAAGCCGCCAAGCCTAAAACAGCTGAAGAAGAGCTGGCACAAAAGCGTGCGGAAGCAGAGCTGGCAGCCAAGCGTCAGGAAGAAGGTGCTGGCCGTAAAAAAGGCAAAACCGATAAAAAGCGTGATCGTGATGACGACAGCCGCTTTATGGATCGAGACAACAGCGGCAACCGTGGCAACCGCAAAGCCAAGGTTAAGCTGAAGGGTGGCAATCGCCGTGCATCTAAGCAGGCGAATGAGCACGCGTTCACTAAGCCGACTGCGCCAGTGATTAAAGAAATTGAGTTGCCAGAAGCGATTACCGTCGGTGATCTGGCACAGAAAATGGCCGTAAAAGCCGGTGAAGTGATCAAAGAGCTGATGAAATTGGGCGTGATGGCGACCATTAACCAGACTCTGGATCAGGACACTGCAACCCTAGTGGTTGAAGAAATGGGCCATAAAGTTTCTAAACTGATTTCTGACAACGAGTTAGAAGAAGCGGTAACAGAATCGGTCAATTACGACGGTGAAGAAACCACGCGTGCACCTGTGGTGACCGTGATGGGTCACGTTGACCATGGTAAAACCTCACTGCTGGACTACATTCGTAAATCGCGCGTGGTGTCGGGTGAAGCGGGCGGTATTACCCAGCACATCGGTGCCTATCACGTTAATACCGACCATGGCATGGTGTCCTTCTTGGATACTCCTGGACACGCCGCGTTTACCTCCATGCGTGCCCGTGGTGCGCAATCGACGGACGTGGTGATTCTGGTGGTCGCTGCTGACGATGGTGTGATGCCGCAGACCGAAGAAGCGGTACAGCATGCCAAAGCAGCCGGTGTACCGATCGTGGTGGCCGTCAACAAGATGGACAAAGAAACCGCTGATCCAGATCGTGTGAAAAACGAGCTGTCTGCGCGTGACGTGATTCCAGAAGATTGGGGCGGCGATGTGCCATTCATTCCGGTTTCTGCACACACAGGTCAAGGCATCGACGAGCTGTTAGAAGCCGTGCTGCTGCAAGCTGAGCTGTTGGAGCTGAAAGCGCACTTTGACGGCCCAGCACAGGGTGTTGTTGTTGAGTCGCGTTTGGATAAAGGTCGTGGCCCGGTTGCTACCTTGCTGGTACAAAACGGTATGCTGAATAAAGGCGATATCGTACTGGCTGGTACCTGTTACGGTCGTGCTCGTGCGTTGCTGGATGAAAACGGCAAGCAAACCGAAGGCGCTGGTCCGTCTATCCCGGTTGAGATTCTCGGCCTGAACGGCACGCCGGATGCGGGTGATAATTTCATGGTGGTGGAAAGCGAGAAGAAGGCCCGCGAAGTGGCTGAATTCCGTGAAACCAAGATGAAAGAGCAAGTACAGCAGCGTCAGCAAGCGGCGAAACTGGATGCCCTGTTTAACAACATGGCCGAAGGTGAAGTCTCTAGCCTCAACGTGGTTCTGAAAGCCGACGTACGTGGCTCGTTGGAAGCCATCGTGGCATCACTGCAGAAACTGGCCACCGATGAAGTAAAAGTAAACGTGGTGTCGTCTGGCGTCGGTGGTATCACCGAAACCGATACCACCTTGGCGGTTGCTTCAGGTGCCGTTGTCTTCGGCTTTAACGTACGTGCCGACAATGCGGCGAAGAAAGTGGTCGAAAACAACAACGTCGATATGCGCTACTACAGCGTGATCTACGACTTGATCGACGACGTGAAGCAAGCCATGGCTGGCCTGTTGGCCCCTGAGCTGCGCGAAGAAATTGTCGGTGTGGCGGAAGTACGTGACGTATTTAAGTCGCCTAAGTTTGGTCAGATCGCTGGCTGTATGGTGATTGACGGTACGGTTTATCGTAATAAGAAAATCCGTGTACTGCGTGACAACGTCGTGGTTTACGAAGGTGAACTGGAATCTCTGCGTCGCTTCAAAGACGACGTACAAGACGTTCGCCAGGGCATGGAATGTGGTATCGGTGTGAAGAACTATCAGGACGTTCGCCCCGGCGATCAGATCGAAGTCTTCGACGTGCGCGAAGTTGCACGTACACTGTAACCAGCGCTTGTTGCTGCAAGAAGCCCGGCTCTGATAGCCGGGCTTTGCCGTCTCTGGGCGGCTCGTTTTTGAGGAATAAACTATGCCAAAAGATTACAGTCGTACCTCGCGCTTGGGTGAGCAAATCCAGCGCGAGCTGGCACAAATGATTCAGTTCGAAATGAAAGATCCGCGCTTGGGCATGGTGACCCTTAACCTGGTGAAGGTAGCGAAGGATCTGGGCTACGCCGACATCTATTTCACCGTGATGGGTGCCAAAGGCGAAACTGACGCCGAAATTCGCTCGCAAACCGAAGCCATTTTGAACGATGCCGCCGGCTATTTGCGTTCGCAACTGGCGCGTATTTTGACCACTCGAGTGACGCCGATGCTGCGCTTTCATTACGATGAAACCCTGGAGCGCGGCCATCATCTGACCGGCCTGATTCGCCAGGCGCGTCAGCAGGATGATGAGCGCCATCAAGACGACAGCGACGAGGATTAACCTTGGCGCGACGTAACAAAGGCCGTGCGGTGCACGGCATTGTGGTGATTGATAAGCCGCTGGGGCTGACTTCCAATCAGGTACTGCAGCGGGTGAAGCGTTTTTACAATGCGCGCAAAGCCGGTCACACCGGTGCCCTGGACCCCCAAGCCAGTGGTGTATTGCCGATTTGCCTGGGAGAGGCCACCAAGTTTTCACAAGTGCTGCTGGACGCTGACAAAGCCTACGACACCACCGCCGTGTTGGGTGAAATTCGCTCTACCGGTGATGTGGAAGGCGAAGTGATAGAAACGCATCCTGTCCCGGAACTGACCGAGGCTCAGGTAGAACAGGTGTTAGAGCAATGGCGCGGACCGATTGAGCAGGTACCGCCGATGTTTTCCGCGCTCAAGCTTGATGGCAAGCCTCTGTATGAGCTGGCTCGTCAGGGCATGACGGCTGAGCAAGCGCAAGCCATTGCCGACAAAAAGCGTCGCACGGTGAACATTCATGAGCTCACTCTCAATGCCCAGCGTGCGACGGAGCTAGACCTGTCGGTACGTTGCTCTAAAGGCACTTACATTCGCAGCCTAGTGGAAGACATCGGCAATGGCCTTGGCTGTGGTGCTTATGTGGGGCATTTGCGCCGCACGCATTCAGGCCCGTTCAATTTGACTCAGGCGGTGACGCTGGAGCAGTTGGAGCAACTGGCGGAGCAAGCTGATACCCACGCTTTAGATGCGCTATTGCTGCCCATGGCGCTGGCAATACCAGACAGTTGGCCGGTGGTTGAACTGGATGCGCAACAAAGCGCGAAAATCCGCCAAGGTCAGGCGATCAGTACTGGTCTTGCCGATTGTCCTTCAGTACAATTATGGGCCGTTGATTCAGGGCAGCGACAGCTGATCGGCATTGGTCGGATCGAACGCCGCGGCATACGCCCGCAGCGCCTGTTGCAGTTCGAGAGTTAACCGTCACCGCAGGTGACAACGCATGCCACTGTTAATGTGCACGGTGGTGATGCCAATTTTTATGCACATTCATTGTGGAGTAATAACAATGGCATTAACAGCTGCTCAAAAAGCTGAGATCGTAAAAGAGTACCAAACCGCTGAAGGCGATACTGGCTCTCCAGAAGTTCAAGTTGCCCTGCTGACTCACAACATTGTGGGCCTGCAAGGTCACTTCAAAGAGCACGGTAAAGATCACCACTCTCGTCGTGGTCTGATTCGCATGGTTAACCAGCGCCGTAAGCTGCTGGACTACCTGAAGCGTAAAGATGCAAACCGTTACCTGGAGCTGATCAAGCGCCTGGGTCTGCGTCGCTAAGATCTCGCTGTGCAGCAAAAGCCCTTCGGGGCTTTTGTTGTATCTGAACACTGCCTGCCGTTTGTTTTTCCAATTCCTGCCCCTACTGTGGTGCCAACCCCGCGTGTGTGCGGTGGTGCTTCTAAGCATGTGTCTTTGCCTTGAGTGGTGAGGGCGAATGCTTAGAAGCACCGGCAGTATGCAGGACGTCAATTTGTTTAAGGAAACCGAAACATTATGAGCATCATTCCTGCTGCTAAAATCAAAACCTTCGACTTCGGCGGTCAAACCGTCACCTTAGAAACCGGTCGTATCGCCCGTCAGGCTGACGGTGCGGTACTGGCGACCATGGGCAAAACCCAGGTGCTGGCAACGGTTGTGGCTGCGAAGAGCACCAAGCCGGGTCAGGACTTTTTCCCGCTGTCCGTTCATTACCAAGAAAAGATGTATGCCGCGGGCCGTATTCCTGGTGGCTACCTGAAGCGCGAAGGCCGTCCTTCTGAAAAAGAAACCCTGACCTCACGCCTGATTGACCGTCCAATTCGCCCACTGTTTGCCGATGGCTTTATGAACGAAGTTCAGGTCATTCCAACCGTGATCGGTTCTGAAAAAGACGTTGATCCAGATATCTTGGCGATGATCGCTGTATCTGCCGCCTTGGCGATTTCCGGCGTACCGTTTAATGGTCCAATTGGTGCGGCGCGTGTGGGCTTTACCGATGAAGACGGCTACCTATTGAATCCTACCCACAGCCAGTTGGAAGACTCGCTGCTGGACATGGTGGTTGCCGGTACCAAAGACGCGGTACTGATGGTTGAATCCGAAGCTGATGAGCTGACCGAAGACGAAATGCTGGGCGCGGTATTATTTGCTCATAAGTCTTTCCAGTCTGCCATCGACGCCATCAATGAGTGGACCGCTGAGCTGGGCGTTGAAAAGTGGGATTGGCAAGCCGAGCCACGCAACGAAACTCTGTACAATGCCGTTAAAGGCGAAGTGTTTGACGCGCTGAGCGAGGCTTACACCATCTCTGATAAGATGGCACGTTACGGTCGCATCGATGAAATCAAAGCTGCTGCGGTTGAAAAATTGGCAGCAGCAGAAGGCGAAGAGGGCCCAACGGCTGACGAAGTGGCTTCTATGGTCGGTGAGCTGAAATACGAAGTGGTACGTCAGCGTGTCATCGACGGTCAGCCTCGTATTGACGGTCGTGACAACGACACCGTGCGCCCTTTGACCATTGAAACTGGCGTATTGACCAGTGCACACGGTTCTGCCTTGTTCACCCGTGGTGAAACTCAGGCCATCGTTGCCACCACGCTGGGCTCTGCACGCGATGCACAGATGATTGACTTCCTGCACGGCACCAAAGACGATCCCTTCCTGTTTCACTACAACTTCCCTCCATTCTCTGTCGGTGAAGCTGGTCGCATGGGCTCTCCGGGTCGTCGTGAAATTGGTCACGGTCGTCTGGCCCGTCGTGGTATTCAAGCCATGATGCCAACCCAAGAAGAGTTCCCATACACCATTCGCGTGGTATCAGAAATCACCGAATCTAACGGTTCTTCATCGATGGCGTCTGTGTGTGGTGCCTCTTTGGCACTGATGGATGCCGGTGTACCGATCAAAGCGCCAGTGGCCGGTATTGCCATGGGTCTGGTGAAAGAAGCCGACAAGTTTGCCGTGTTGACCGACATCTTGGGCGATGAAGATCACCTCGGTGACATGGACTTTAAAGTAGCGGGTACCGACGAAGGCATCACCGCGCTGCAAATGGACATCAAGATCGAAGGCATTACTGAGCAGATCATGGAGATCGCGCTGGAGAAAGCCAAAGCGGCGCGTCTGCACATTCTGGAAGGCATGAACCGAGTGATTGCCGAGCCGCGTAAAGAGCTGTCGGAAAACGCGCCAACCATGACCACCATCAAGATCGATTCTGACAAGATTCGTGACGTGATCGGTAAAGGCGGCGCCACCATCCGTGACATCACGGAAAAAACCGGTGCTTCCGTCGACATCAACGACAACGGTGAAATCAATATTTTTGCCGTCGATAAAGCCGGCTCTGATGCCGCTAAGGCGATGATTGAAGCCATCACGGCTGAAATCGAAGTAGGCGTGACCTATGAGGGTACCGTCAGCAAGATCGTTGACTTCGGTGCCTTCATTAACGTTCTGCCAGGCAAAGATGGCCTGCTGCACATCTCGCAAATCAGCGAAGAGCGTGTTGAGAATGTGGCCGACCACCTGAGCGAAGGTCAGAAGGTGAAGGTTCACGTCATGGACGTTGATCCTAAAGGTCGCGTTAAGCTGACCATGAAAGGCGTTGAGCAATAAGAGCGAACGGCTTGAAACCAAAAACCGCTGCCTAGCAGCGGTTTTTTTATGCCTGAATGTTCAGCAATTGGCCCGGGCGAGGGGCGCTGTCGCCTTGCTCGACTTGTAAAAAAGTGTCTTCAACGGCATTGCGACCGCGTTGTCGCTGTGGCGGTGGCTGCTCCGGGTCGGTTTTGGCAATGTACTCCACCGCACCGACGCGGTCGTCACTGCTTGGCGGAGGGTTATTGTAGTTGGAAGAGGGTACAACAGCGCCGCCGGGGCTATTCGGCCGGTTGGGTATGGTGGGCAAATAGGTCAGGCTCGATACGTCCATAACAGCATTTCACAGCGACTGTTTGGCTACTATAGAAGCCTGCATCTGAGCCTGCGAACCCATTACTTACAGAACGCTACCTTTGGCAGGTAGCGCCTACAGCTCGACGCTTTGCAAATACTCAGGCACTTGTGCGCGCCAGCCGAGCTCATCTTCGATTTTTAAGCGCATGGCATCGGCGGCGCAGTCTTCACCGTGGGTGATAAACACCTGCTTGGGCTGACACGATGAGTGCCTTAGCCAATCAATAATTTCTACATAGTCGCCATGACTGGAGAGTGCTTGCAGGTTGTGTACCTCCGCCCGCACAGGAAAATATTGGCCGTGGATTTTAACGTGGTCAGCGCCGTGGGTGAGGGCATCACCGCGTGTGCCGGCGGCCTGATAGCCGAGAAACAATACGCTGTTGCGAGGGTCACCGATCAGGGTTTTCAAATGGTGTAACACTCGCCCGCCGCTGGCCATGCCACTGGCAGAAATAATCACCGCCGGATACTTGCGGTTATTTAGTTCTATTGATTCTTCCACCGTTTTCACATAGGTGGTGATGTCATCCATGCGTTGGCAATCTTCGCGGCTGAGTTTGTGTTGCTCATGCAGATCAAAAAAGATCTCGGTGGCGCGAATGGCCATGGGGCTATTCAGGTAAATCGGCATGGTGGGAATGCGCTGCTGCTGGCGCAGTTGCTCCAGTATGTGCAGCACCATTTGTGCCCGACCAACGGCAAACGCGGGCATCAGCACAATGCCGCCGCGGGCAGCCGTGCGATTGATAATATCGGCGATGACTTGGTGCTCATCGACGTCTTCATGGCGGCGATCGCCATAGGTCGACTCCACCACCAAATAATCGCTTGCTGGCAGGGGCTTAGGTGGATACATGATCAAATCGTCACTGCGGCCGACATCGCCACTGAAGGTAATGCGTTTGCCCTCGTAAGTGAGGCGAATGGCGCTGGCTCCCAGAATGTGCCCGACTGGGAAGAATTCAGCCGTCATGCCGCCGGGCAGTTGCACTGGCTCAGCAAAGGACTGAGCTTTGAACTGGCGCAGTACCTTGCGGGCGTCTTCTTCGGTATACAGCGGCTCGGCTGGCTGGTGGCGGCTGAACTTTTTTTTGTTGGCGTACTTGGCGTCTTCTTCCTGCAAGTAGCCGGCATCCGGCAGCAGTACCTTGCACAGTGCTTTGGTGCCCTCGGAGCAATAAATCTCTTTGTGATAACCCTGCTTCATCAAGGCCGGCAAGTAACCCGAATGATCGATATGAGCGTGGGTGAGCAAAACGGCATCCAGTTCGGATGGTTGAAACGGCAGCTCGGCCCAGTTGCGCCGGCGCACGTTTTTAATGCCTTGGAATAAGCCGCAATCCAGCAATACACGATGACGGCCATAGCTAAGCAAGTACTTGGAACCGGTGACGGTGCCGGTGGCACCAATAAACTGCACACGGAAGGAACTGCTCATGTGACTCTCCTTTTCATGACTTTGATCAGGATAAAGACAGGCGGCAGCAACAGTGTTGATGCAAGGCAATAACGGCGCAGGAGTGAATCCCTACACTGGCTGGCATAACAGATTAATGTACGAGTCACCATGAACAGCAGCACCTCTCCGGCAGCGGATTATTTGCATCTTGTGCGCATGGGCATCGACACGCACCAACAACCTGTGGTGTTTATTCGCAGCGATTGCCACGTTGCCATTGCTGAAGGCTTTAACGCCAATGCCCAAGTTGAAATACACACCACGGATCAGCGGTTGGTCGCGCAGTTGGTGCTGGTAACCAACGATCGCTTGCCGTGTGAGCAGGCGGCGCTATCAGAAGCAGCTTGGCGACGCTTGGGCTGCCCGCCGGAAGGCGAAAAAGCTTGGTTGCATCATGCGCATCCGGTGGAGTCGATGTCGTACGTGCGCGGTAAGCTCTACGGCGAACGCTTCGATCAACAGCGCGCCCGCGCCATTATTAATGATATCCATGCTGGCCTTTACAGTGACATTCAATTGTCGGCCTATGTCACCGCTTGTGCCGGTGATCGCCTAGATACCGATGAAACCATCGCCATTACCCGTGCCATGGTCGACAGTGGCCTGCGTTTAGAGTGGGACAACGACGTGGTGTTGGATAAACACTGCGTCGGTGGTTTGCCGGCCAATCGCACCACCCCCATTGTGGTCGCCATTGTGGCCGCCAATGGTTTGCTTATGCCCAAGACTTCTAGCCGCGCCATTACCTCGCCGGCGGGCACCGCTGACACCATGGAGACGCTCACCCATGTCCAGCTTGGCTTTGAGCAAATGCAGCAGGTGGTTGAGAAAACCGGCGCCTGTTTGGCTTGGGGCGGCTCGGTCAGCCTCAGCCCCACAGACGATATGATCATTCGTATAGAACGAGCGTTAGATCTCGACAGCGAAGGCCAGCTGGTGGCCTCCGTTATCTCCAAAAAAGTGGCGGCGGGTGCCACCCACGTGTTGATTGATATTCCCGTCGGGCCAACGGCCAAAGTGCGCAGCGAAGAAAAAGCCCACAAGCTCAGACAGTTGTTAGAGACCACCGCGGCGGCCATGGGCCTGCAAGTGCGCACCGTCATCAGCGATGGCAGCCAGCCCATTGGTCGCGGCATAGGCCCAGCACTGGAAGCCAGAGACGTGCTGCAAGTGTTGCAGAACGATTTACATGCCCCGCAGGATTTACGGCAAAAATCGCTGCAACTGGCGGCAGCACTGCTGGAAATGGGCGCTGCTGCTGAGCCAGGCAGTGGCCATCAGTTGGCCGAACGCACCTTGCTCAGCGGCGCTGCCTGGCAGCAATTTGAGCGCATTTGTCAGGCTCAGGGGGGGCTTAAGCAACCCCAGCCGGGTGCTTTCAGTCACTGTATTTATGCTTCTCACGGCGGCGTCGTGGCCTATTTCAACAACCGCTTTTTGGCGCGCTTGGCATCACTGGCAGGGGCGCCGAATGCGCCTGGCGCTGGCATCGAGCTGCACGTGCGTCTGGGCGATGAAGTGCGCGCCGGTGCCCCTTTGTTTACCTTGTATGCCCAAGCTGCGGGCGAGCTGGCTTATGCGCTGGATTTTCTCGATGGTCATACCGACGTGATCCGTATTGAAGAGGAGCTGGTGTGATGAAGTTGCTGTGTCTCGATCAGCACCAAGCCATGGCGACTGCGCTCAGCAGCGCGCTAGGGGCAGAGCAGCTGCCGTTGGAGCAGAGGCACTTTCCCGATGGTGAGCTGTATTTCAATTTGCCGGCTGACGTCAGCGGTGAAGACATTGTGCTGCTGTGTCACTTGCATCAGCCCAATGATCCGGCCATGGCGATCTGGTTTTTGGCTCGTCATCTGCGCGATATGGGCGCCGGCAACATCATTCTGGTGGCGCCGTATCTGGCGTATATGCGTCAGGATATTCGCTTTCAGCCTGGTGAGTGCCTGACTTCTAAGTATTTTGCCGAGCTGATCAGCCAAGCCGTGGATGGTTTGACCACCATCGACCCGCATTTACATCGCTACAACAGCTTGGATGAGATCTACCGCATTCCCAGCCGAGTATTGCACGCGACAGACGCCATTGGTGATTATTTGCGTACCTTGGCAAAGCCGTTGGTGATAGGCCCAGATGCCGAAAGTGAGCAGTGGGCGACAGCGGTGGCCAATGCGGCCGGCTGTGATTATTTGGTTCTTAATAAGCAACGCAGTGGCGATCGCGAGGTGGCCATAGATGTGCCTGATATTCGCCATTATCAACAGCACACGCCGGTGTTGGTGGATGACATTGTGTCTACCGGCCGTACCATGTTGCGCACGGCTGAGCAGTTGGTGCAGCAAGGCTTGCCCAAGCCGCTGTGCATCGCCGTGCATGCGGTCTTTGCCGAAGGAGCTGAGCAAGAAATGCGTGCCGGCCCCATCGCCGATATCGTCAGCTGTGATTGCATCCCTCACCCAAGCAATCGTATCGCCACCGCCGGTTTGCTGGCGCCGGCCATTAACGATCTGATGGACCAGATCAGGAGGTCAATATGACTCAGACCAACCCTATGCCGTTAACTATGAGCGCTGAACAGTGTTATCAGCAGGAAGAAATCGCTGCTCAGGCCCTGCAACATCGTCAGTACGACCCTCATTTTGCCCGTTGGGCGGCAGGTTGTGGTGTGATCGAGCACAGTGATCGCACTCAATTACAGGTCTACGAGCTGGCCACGGCGCTGGTCGAAAGCGGCCACATGGCAAAGCGAGAAGACTGTTATCGCAAACTGGAGGCGCTGGATCAGCTGTGCAACCAAGCCATGTGGCTGGTGGTGCACATGACCTACGCCAAACAGCTATTTCTCGATGGCCGCGATTTGGCAGCGGAGCATTTTAAACGTGATCCGCAAGGTCACACAGGTGGATCACTTAACATGGTGCCGGCCTATGCCGGCATGCTGGCCATCAATCACTTAACTCAGACCCACCGCGATTGGCTGATGGGACAGGGACATTGCGTGGCGGCGGTGGATGCGTTGCAGTTGTTGACCGGCACGGCGTTGCCTGAGCGCCGCCAGCAGTATGCCCTCAATGACGACGGCCTGAGTCAGTTTATTGCCGATTTTTATAACTATCGCATTCGCCCAGATGGCAAACCGTTGTCGCCTTTAGGCTCGCACGTCAACGTGCACACCGCGGGTGCGAGACTGGAAGGCGGTTATTTAGGTTTTGCTGGTCTGCAGTACGTGCATCAGCCACTGCCGGGTGAGCGCTTGGTGGCCTTTTTAAGCGACGGTGCTTTTGAAGAGCAACGCGGTAGCGATTGGGCTGCGCGCTGGTGGCGGGCAGAAGACTGCGGCTTGGTTAGCCCTATCATGATTGCCAATGGCCGCCGTATTGATCAGCGTACCACCGTGGCGCAGCAGGGCGGTGTGGATTGGTTTGTACAGCATCTGCATCATCAAGGCTTCAACCCCTTTGTGATCGATGGACGTGATCCGGCGGCGTTTGTCTGTGCCATTTATTTTATGGAGCAGCATTTGCAGCATGCCGGCGACAGTGTGCAAGCCGGCAAAGCCAGCTACCCAGTGCCTATGCCTTA
The DNA here is from genome assembly GCF_014652515.1 of Bacterioplanes sanyensis. Taxonomy (GTDB): domain Bacteria; phylum Pseudomonadota; class Gammaproteobacteria; order Pseudomonadales; family Oceanobacteraceae; genus Bacterioplanes; species Bacterioplanes sanyensis. Next base: position 277,793 of record NZ_BMYY01000002.1, read on the forward strand.
TTGCATTGCCGATACTGAAAAAGGCTTTGGTTTTCCCGGTGCCGGCACTAACGCTGCTCATGGTTTACCGCTGGGCAGTAACCCTCGCCAAGATGCTGATGCGCTGCGTTATTTCCATCAAGGTGCCAGAGCTTTATTTCAGCCTGTAGAAAAGTGGCAAGCTGCCTGCGCTGAGCTGAGCCAACCTAGGCCGATCTGGCGCCCAGCGGCCGTCACCATCAACCGTCATGAGCCGCAGTGGCGCGATAAGCCTGTGTCACCTATGGCTGCCATCGACCAGTACTTTGTTGATCTGGTGGAGGTCAACCCACAGCTGCGGGTGCGAGTGGGCAACCCAGATGAGCTGCGCTCAAACCGTATGAATCAAACCTTGGATCATCTACATCATAGGGTGACTGAACCAGAGCAGGGCGCCGCTGAATCCACCGATGGTGCGGTCATTACCGCGCTAAACGAGGAGGCCGTAGTCAGTGCTTGCCTGGCCAATCAGGCTGGTCTCAACCTGGTGGTGTCGTATGAGGCCTTCGCCAATAAAATGCTGGGGGCTTTGCGCCAAGCGATTATCTTTGCCCGTCATCAAAAAGAAGTCGACGACCCAGCAAGTTGGTTGGGCCTGCCGGTGATATCAACCTCTCATGTGTGGGAAAACGGCAAAAACGAGCAAAGCCATCAAGATCCATCGCTGGCGGAAAGCCTGCTGGGCGAGATGTCTGATATGGCGCGGGTGGTGTTTCCGGCCGATGCCAACAGCGCCATGGCGGCGTTAAAAGCGTGTTACGGCGATTTAGGCACGGTTTGGAATTTGGTGGTGCCTAAATCCACCATGCCCGCTGTGATGGATGCGCGCCAGGCCGAGGCTCTGGTGCAGGATGGTGCGATTTGCCTGCGCGGTCACTGTGCTGCCGAGTTACAGCTGGTCGCTTGCGGTGCTTACCAGTTGCAACAGGCGCTGTTGGCCAGTGATCGGCTGCGTGAGCTAGAAGTGGCGCACTCGCTGATTTATTTGCTTGAGCCTGGCCGCTTTCGGGTGGCGCGCGACGAGTTCGAAGCGCAGGTTTTAGCCAGCGAAGCGGTGTTTGAGTCCTTGTTCCCAGCGCGGGTACAACAGCGCGTATTTTTGTGCCATACCCGCCCAGAAGTACTGCTGGGCCACGCTCGCATGTTGGATCTGGGGCCGCAGCACACGCTGGCACTGGGTTACGTTAACCAAGGCGGCACCCTCGACAGCGACGGTATGTTATTCGCTAATCGCTGCACCTGGGCCGATGCCGTGGCGGCGCTGGCACGTTTAAGTGATCGTGATCCGCAGGACTGGCTCAATGCCGAGGAATGGGCCGCTATTTGCGGTCAAGGTGATCCGTATCAGATCATCCGCGATCCTTATCCGCCGCTGCCATCTTAAGCGTTGGGCGAAAAACAAAGGGCTCCTCTAGGTCATCTGGCAGTGGCGGAAACGGGTTGGCAGCCAATACTGCGCGCACGGCCCAATCGTCTAACTGGCGTGAGCCCGAGCTGACGATGACTTGCACGTGCGTGGCGATGCTGCGGTAGCGAATGTGCAACTCCAATCGCACTTTGCCCTGCAAGCCGCTTGGTGCCAGCAAGTGTTGGCGCAAGTGCGCCATGATTTGTTGCTGATAGCTGCGCTCACGCGGATCACTGCTCCATTGTTGCTCCCCCTCGTTAGCCAGCGGCCGTTGTGTTGCTGGGCGGGGTGTTGCGGGGCTCGCAGCGCTGGCGGGTTTAACCGGTGGGTTCGCTGACTGAGTAGGCTTGGCGGTGCGGATCGGTTGGGGCGATGGGCTAGTTGATGGCGAGCTCGGTACTTTAGCACTGGCGATGGTAGCAGGCTGTGCGGGTTGCTTGGGGCTGGCCGGTTTTGTAGGCGTAGCCGGTTGGACTGGCCGTGCAGGTACGTTCATCGGCTGACCGCGCAATGTATGCGCGGGCTGGTGCAGTATGGGTGGTTGGGTGCGCGTTTGCAGCTGTATTTGTACTTGGGCGTGTTCGGTGGCGGTAACGTCGATATCACTGTCGATGCTGGCCAAAAGCCAGACATGCAGCGCCGCCGATATGCCAATGAGCAGCAGCACACGCAAGCGTCGGTGCCAGGGTTGGCGGGCAGCAATGCGACGACGCAATGACATATCAGTCCCTTGTTGCAGACCTGAAGCCGGTCTTGTGTTTCTGTTCTTTATAGCTCTGTACTATGAGTTGTATTGGCAAAACTAATCAAAACCCCTGATTCTGATAGTGGTGGTGGGATTAGCCCAAAACGCATTGTATGATAGCCAGTCTTTGCAGTAAGCGGTGACTGTGTTACCGGTGAGTCGCAACGATTAAACCCCACAAGGAGCTATTGATATGAGCGTATTAGTAGGTAAGCAAGCCCCAGATTTTACCGTACCTGCGGTACTGGGCGATGGCACCATCGTAGATTCGTACAACTTTGCTGAAGCCACCAAGGGCAAGTATGCATTGGTATTCTTCTACCCACTGGACTTCACCTTCGTGTGCCCATCTGAGTTGATCGCTCTGGATCACCGCATGGATAAGTTCAAAGAGCTGGGCGTAGAAGTGATTTCTGTGTCTATCGACTCGCACTTCACTCACAACGCATGGCGCAACACGCCAATCGACAAAGGCGGCATCGGTGAAGTTAAGTACACCATGGCAGCTGACGTTGATCACGGCATTTGTAAAGCTTACGACGTTGAAACTGCTGGCGGTGTTGCTCTGCGTGGCGCTTTCTTGATCGACAAAGAAGGTCTGGTACGCGCGGCTAACATCAACGACCTGCCACTGGGTCGTAACATCGATGAGCTGGTGCGTCTGGTTGAAGCACTGCAGTTCCACGAAGAGCACGGCGAAGTATGCCCAGCTGGCTGGAGCAAAGGCGACAAAGGTATGGACGCATCACCAGAAGGTGTGGCCAAGTACCTGGCAACCGAGAGCGACAAGCTGTAAGCACGGTTTGACGTGAAAAAGCCCGCGCTACGCGGGCTTTTTTGTGCCTATTTAAACGTTAGGATGCTTCTGAATAATTCGATGCCTTAGGTTAGGTATCGCTTTCAGCGCGGCGAATAATGCGGGTTTGCAAGCCGGCTTCACTCAGCAGATAGGCGGCGGCCTCGCCACGGCTGTCGTCGTGTAGCAAGTAGATAAAATCCGGTGCCAGCTCACTGGCGCGTTTGCGTAATTGGCTGAGGGGTAGCAACCGTGCTTTTTGCAGCGGTTGAATCGTTGCTTCGCGCTCGCTACGCACGTCGAGCAGCACGATCCCGGTATCGCTTTCCTCCTGTAGGGCCGGGATATCGGCTTCATTGACGTACTCCAGCACTGGCTGTTTGAGCAGGGTGGTAAAGTCTTCTTTGCTTAAGACCATGAGTTCACCCGCCGAACTCATGGTGACGGTGGCGTTGCGGGGCAAGTCGCTGATCAGGGCATCTTCACCAAATAGCGCGCCGCGATCGAGCGCCGCTAGGGTTTCTTGCTGCGCGCCTTGGCCGCGGCTGACGATGGCATTGCCGTGGCGAATGACATAGCAACAGTCGCCGGGTTCACCTTCACGCACAATGACCTCACCCAGCTGCACGCTGCGCTCTTCAAAGCGGCTCAGCAATTGCTGAATGTTGGCGGGTGGAATGCGGTTAAACAGCGCCGAAGTCAGCAGTGTTTCCAGCCAGTCGGTATCTTCGTCGTCTTGATCATCATGCTCATAGGACTGGCGCAACTCTGCCCAAGTGGTGATCAGCTCCAGATATTGCCTAGGCACGGAGGCGACGGTGCTGTCGGTATGGGTGATGCCAGCGCAGCGGTGAATCGGGTGGCTGCCATCGAGGGCGAGAAAGTTTTCGTCATCGTCGGCTTGCAGGGTTTCGACATGAAACTGCTCGTCAGCCAAATCGACAGCACCAGCCAGCAAAAAGTGGCAGTTACTGTCTTCTTGGCCACGTTTAAACAGGATTTTTTTCGAAGGCCACTTGCTGATTTGAAAATGCGGCAACAACTCGGCAACGGCATCCGCTGAAAGATCATCAAACGGCACAAAGTGCTGCAACCGGGATACCAGTGCTGTTGAATTGGGTGCCGAGGGTGTGGTCATGACTGCCAAGCCTGTTTTTATTCGCTACCGCAAGCATAGCAAAGCCCCAGAGCCCTGACTCAAGGCAGGAGCCTCCTGATTCAAGAAGCCCGCTATCCTTCCGGCAGCGTCAGTGCCGCTGCCACGGCGTCCAGTTGTTGGCTATCGAAAGCATCAATGCCAGCGCAATGCGGCACCTCGCCTAGGCAAGGAATGTTGTTCTGGCTGAACCAGCGCCGTAAAAACTGAACGTTTTCCGCTTGTACCTGCATGTCTGGCTGAATGGCGTTGGCGACCCAACCGGCGACTTGGCGGCCATGGGCCAGCAGCATTTGTGCCGTCAGCAGTGCATGGTTAATGGCCCCCAGTTTTAGACCAACGACCAATATCACTGGTATATCCAAGCGTATGGCAAAGTCCGCCAGCGTCTCTATGTCGCCTTGGCTGCCATCATTGAGCGGCACCAACCAGCCGCCTGCGCCCTCGGTTAAGTGCAAGTCGGCGTTGATCTCGAGGGATGGCTGGCAAGCGTTTAATAGCTGGCTGACCGAAAGCGAGCGTTGCTCCTGCGCGGCGGCAATGTGCGGGGCAATGGCGGCTTGCAGCGCAACCGGGTTATGCACATGGTAAGCGTGCTGCAAGCTGCTGTAATGGCGCAGCAGGCGAGCATCGTCGTTTTGCCACTCGCCTGAGCGCTGTTCGCAACCGGCGGCGACGGGTTTCAGGCCAAAGGTGCTCAAACCTTGCTGATGGGCTTTGTGCAGTAGGGCGGCGGATACCAGAGTTTTGCCGGCGTCGGTATCTGTGCCGGTAACAAAATAGCGGGCCATGGTGAGTTACTCGTCCGGTTTGTGGGCCAGCCACCAGTGCAGCTGGTAGCTCAATGGGTACTGGTCTTGGGCATCTTTGGGGTAGTGATGTTGCAACTGCTGCAGTGCTTTGCGCCCGCCAAGGCCACTGGCGCGGCCAGGGTTGACGTTGGTGGCGCCAATGGCTTTGAGGCTGCGCAGCAGTGTGCTCATGTCGGCAAACTGCTGGGTAAAGCATTGCTGTTGTTGTTGCGTTAATACCAGGCCGGCAGCGTCGATGGCCTGGCAAATATCGGCCTGGCTGCTGAAGCGATTGACGTGTGGGCGCTGGTCGATGGCGTGCCAGGCCTGTTGCATTTCTTGGTGGGTGCCGGGCAATAAGCTGGCGACGGCAATGCAGCCGCCGGGTTGCAGCACACGCTGCCATTCGCGTAGCGTCGCGGCGGGGTTTTCACTCCATTGCAGCATCAGGCTGGAAACAATGCCCGCGGCACAATTGCTGGCCAAGGGGAGCTGATCCGCATCCGCCTGCAGCCAGTGCAGCTGCGGGTTGTGATACTTGTGTTGCGCTTGCTGCAACATGCCAGCGGCCATATCGATGCCGGTTAATTGGCGTGTGCCTTTTTCTAACAGCGGTGCCACCGCTGCGCCTGTGCCGCAGCCAATATCGAGCCAATGGCCCTGTAGTCGCTGGGGCAGCAGCGCCAGTAGTTGTTGCAGGGCATACTGCTGCACGGCGGCAGCAGCGTCGTAGCTGGCGGCGGCGCGGCTGAACTGGCGGGCAACGAGACGTTTATCGCGTGTCATACACCGCCTCCGCCAGCTGTTGCAGTCGTTGCAGCAGTGTTGGGTGATCCTCTCCGGCAAACAGGGCATGACTGCTGCCGCAGGTTTGATAGTCGAACCCCGTCGGCTGCAGCGCATCGTTGGCGCCGCACCAGTGCTCAGCTGCTGCCACATCGGTCAATGCAGCGTGCTCCAGCCAAGGCAAAGTGTGCTGCAGTATCGCCGCATCGTTCAGTTGGTAGTGGGCTAGCTGGCGCGCGCGTTGACGGGCATCACGGGCGCCGCGACAAGCAAGGGCCAAAAAGCGCTGTGCCGTGCGCTGCGGGTGCTGTGCCAGGTTTTCTTTAAAGGCTTGGTAATCGGACGCTGGCATGCAAGGCCCTACAAATTGCCGCCCGGTAGCGAGGGTGACGAGGTGTTTAGGTTGGATCTGGCTCTGTTGCTGCGCAGTCAATAAGGCCGCTTGGCAAGCCAATGCGCCGCCCAGTGACCAACCCACCCACAGGCCGCTGGCGGGCAGGGTGGTGATCAAGTGCTGTAAAAACTCATCGACGCTGACGGCCTCATTGGGGTAGCTCATGGCGTAATGCTGGCCCGGCAGCTTCTGATACAAGTCTTCAAAGACCTGTGGCGAAAAGCTCCAACCCGGCCACCAGAGCCATTGCTGCGGGCCTGGGTTGTGCTGCAGACAGTGCCAACTCATGGTTGTGCCTCCAGCAAGGTACAAAGACTCTCTACCAGTGCGCTGATCTGTTCGGGCTGGTGGGCCGCGCTTAAGGTAATGCGCAAACGCGCACTGCCGGCAGGCACGGTCGGCGGGCGAATGGCACTGACCCAAAAGCCTTGTTGCAGCAGTTGCTGGCTAAGCCACAGCGCACGCTCGCTGTCACCGACGGTGAGCGGCTGAATGGCGGATTGTGACGGCATTAACGGCAACTCGGCGCCAGCGGCCAAGCGTTGGAACAAGGCGATATTGGCATTTAACTGGGTTTGCAAATCGCCTTGCTGTAAGCGCGCCAGTTGACTCAGCATGGCGTCGGCCAGGGCCGGTGGCAGGGCGGTGGTATAAATGTAGGAGCGAGCGAACTGCACTAAATAATCGGCCATGGCGTCATCACAGGCGACAAAGGCACCAAAGCCACCCAGGGCTTTGCCCAGTGTGCCTACATACACTGGCAACTCGCTGCTGCTGAGATTGAAGGCGATTTTGGCGCCTTCACCGTGAACACCTAGGGTGCCAAAACCGTGTGCATCATCAATCATCAGCAGCGCGTCGTGCTGCTGCGCAATGTTGGCTAAACGCGGCACATCGGCGCAGTCGCCGTCCATGCTGAAAATACTGTCGCTGACAATTAAGTGCGCACCAGCGTCATTGTGGTCTGCCAATAACTGCTGCAAATGCTCGCAGTCGTCGTGGCGATAGCGATGCAGGCGTCCGCGACTGAGCTGAGCGCCGTCGAGCAGCGAGGCGTGATTGAGTTTGTCTTGCCAAATATGATCACCGCGCTGTGCCAGCGCACTGATCACCCCTAAGTTGGCCATATAGCCGGTAGAGAACAGCACGGCACGCGGATAGCCGGTGTGCATGGCTAGGGCGTGTTCCAGTTCGGCATGGGCACGGCTATGGCCACACACCAAATGCGATGCACCACTGCCGAGTTGCCATTGCTGAGCGGCTCGGGCCAGTGCCGCACCGCCAAAGCTGGCCAAGCCAAGATAGTCGTTGGCACAAAAGTTAATCACGCGCTTGCCATCGCGCTCGACTAAGGCGCCTTGCGCACTGTCGAGTTGCGCACATTGGCGCCATAAATGTTGTTGTCGTCGCTGTTGCAGAGCGGTGGTAACGCGTTGCTGCCAGATCATGATGTCGTCGCCTAGCCGTTGGTAAACTGCGGCTTTGATGTGTCATCGACAGTCGCAGAGTGGCTCATCATAATGAGCGCCGTTAACCGGTCAATGGCATTTAGGTTTACAAGTTTACAGGCCATCTATGCCGTTAAGGAGTGATCATGACGTTTTCTGCCCCCATCGCTGATCAAGTGGATCTGGACTTTGATCGCCAGCATATCTGGCACCCTTACAGCTCCATGACTCAGCCAGCGCCCGTGTGGCCAGTGGCGTCTGCTACAGGTGTTCATATTCGCTTAGCCGATGGCCGTGAGCTGATTGACGGCATGGCGTCCTGGTGGTGTGCGGTGCACGGCTACAATCACCCCAGGCTCAACCAAGCGGCAACGGAGCAGTTGCAGCACATGAGCCACGTGATGTTTGGCGGCCTGACACACGCGCCGGCGGTGGAGCTGAGCAAGCGTTTGGTGGCATTAACGCCGGAGCCGCTGCAAAAAGTCTTTATTGCCGATTCTGGCTCTGTGTCGGTGGAAGTGGCCATCAAAATGGCCATTCAATATCAGCAGGCGCGTGGCTTGACTGGCAAAACCCGGCTGCTGGCGTTGGAGCGCGGTTATCACGGCGACACCTTAGGCGCCATGTCTGTGTGTGATCCGACCCGTGGCATGCACAGTTTGTTCACGGGCTTATTGCCGCAACAGTTGTTTGTGCCTGCGCCTCAGTGTGGCTTTGACGATGACTGGGACGACAACGATATCGCACCGCTGCGCCATCGTCTGGAGCAGCACCACCAGGAGATTGCCGCGCTGATCTTGGAGCCCATCGTGCAAGGCGCGGGTGGCATGCGCTTCTATCACCCCGAGTATTTGCGCCGTGCGCGCGCGCTGTGCGATGAGTTTGATGTGCTTTTGATTGCCGATGAAATCGCCACCGGTTTTGGCCGCAGCGGCAAGTTATTTGCCTGTGAGCATGCTGATATCGCGCCTGACATTATGTGTCTGGGCAAAGCTTTAACCGGCGGTTACATGACCTTGGCGGCAACTCTAACCACCACTCAGGTGGCAGAAACCATTTCCGCCGGTGAGGCTGGCTGCTTTATGCATGGCCCGACCTTTATGGGCAATCCGCTGGCGTGTCGGGTGGCGTGTGAAAGCATTGATCTGTTGCTTGAGTACGACTGGCAAGCGCAGGTGCAGCGTCTTCATGCCGGCTTACAACAGGGGCTGGCGCCAGCACAAGCATTGCCCGGAGTAGCGCAGGTGCGGGTGCGCGGTGCCATTGGTGTGATTGAAATGCAGCAGGAGGTCGATATGGCACGGCTACAGCCCGCTTGCATTGAGCAAGGCATTTGGGTGCGTCCGTTTGGCAAATTGGTGTATGTGATGCCGCCGTTTGTGATGACAGACGAGCAGCTGCAACAACTCACCGGCGGCATGGTGGCAGCGCTGCAACAGGTTTGTTGAACCTATTGCACGTTTTGCACGGTGGCCTTCCAGCTCTCTTGCATCCTACGGTTGCTTGCTAGAGGCTGGAATGGTCCGAGCTAAGCAGGCGTACGTCTGCTTGGTTGAGACTAGCGCTGCTGTGCCTGGATCAGGGCTTTAAGCTCGCGTATTTCGCTTTGCAAATCTTCTATTGTCGCTTTGCCGTCGACTTCATCCTGTTCCGCGCGCTCACGCGCGTGCTCGTCTTCCAACACATTGACCACAATACCGATCACCATGTTGAGGAAGGCAAACGCCGTTAAAAAGATAAAGGTCAGATAGAAGATCCACGACAGCGGATACACCGCCATGGTTTCGTACATGACATCGGTCCAATCCTCGAAGGTCATCACCCGGAACAAGGTCAGCATGGAGATGGAAATATCGCCCCACAGTGTCGGGTTGATATGGGCAAAGAAAGTCGCACCGACGGCGGCGTAAATGTAAAAGATAATAAACATTAACAGCAGCACATAGCCCAGCTGTGGCAAGGCGCGCAGCAGTGAGTTCAGCAAGGTTCGCAGCTCTGGGATAATCGACACCATCCGCAGCACGCGGAAGATTCGCACCAACCGGCCGATTAGGGCCATTTCGGTGTCATCCACCGGAATCAAGCTAATCACCACCACTAGGGTATCAAACACGTTCCAGCCGCTGTGGAAAAAGCGCTTTTTATTCGGTTCGGCAATAAAGCGAATCACGATCTCAAACAAAAAGATCAGGGTAATGGCGACATCCAGCCACAGAATCAGCGTCATTAGCGATTCTGGGATCTTGTAGGTCTTAGCGCCGATCAACAGCGCCGACAGAATAATGATGGTGACAACAAACAGTTCAAACGCCTTGTTGTCACGCAAGCGCTGGGAAGCGCGCTGGATTTGCTCAATCTTCATGGCAGTTTTAGGTCCGACATTTCAGCAAGCGGCGATTCTACTGTCGGCACCGTGAATTGCCTACTCCTTGATATTGTTAGTTAGTGGTCACTTCCTTAGAAGAAAATGATCTTTGATGGGGTTGGTGGGTACTAACTTCACAACTTACTTGAAGTTTGTGCCGCAGTTCATAAATGACACATCATTTTTTGCCAACCACTTTTTACCACTCGCGCCTATTTCCGAGCTAAGTCCTTGTCATTATTAATAAAACTGAGTTCACAAAGGCCACTGCCCTAGCTTGCAAAAGGGCATACCCCTTCCTATAGTGTCGCTCAGTGGATAAAAGTGGGTAAAAGTGGATTTTCATGGATAGTAAATACCCACCTCTATACAGGACGCGCGCATGTTCCGGGGGTTGCACACCATCAACTTGGACACCAAGGGCCGACTGGCAATCCCGACCAAATATCGGGAGCCCTTGTCGGCGCTTTGCGCTGCGCAGTTAGTGGCCACTATCGATACCGAAGAACGCTGTTTGTTGGTGTACCCAGTGACAGAGTGGGAGGTTATTCAGGCCAAGATCGAAGCGCTGCCGAGTTTTAACCCAGCAGCGCGCCGGATTCAGCGGTTGCTGTTAGGTCACGCCACGGATCTTGAGCCCGATAACAATGGCCGCGTGTTATTGCCCCAGTATCTGCGTGAATACGCAGGGTTAGAAAAAGAGTGCGTGCTGGTTGGCCAGGGCAAAAAGCTCGAACTTTGGAGCAAAGCTCTCTGGCATAGCCGCCGTGAGGAATACTTAGAAATGGTCAGCCAGCCCGAACAGCTGCCCGAAGAAATGCAGAGCCTGTCGCTATGAACCTGGAAGAGTTTAAACACACCACCGTTTTGCTGGAGCCAACCGTCAACGGTTGCTGCGCCAACGCCGACGGTGTGTACGTCGACGGCACCTTTGGTCGCGGCGGTCACAGTCGTTTGCTGCTGAGCAAACTCAGCGCTGCGGGCCGGGTGATTGGCTTTGATAAAGACCCGCAGGCCATCGCCACCGGTGAAGCGCTGGCGAGCGAAGACCCGCGCTTTCAAATTGTAAAAGCCAGCTTTGCTGACATGAAAGTCGAACTGGCGCGTCTAGGTATTGAGCAGGTCGACGGCATTTTGCTCGACCTAGGCGTGTCGTCGCCGCAGTTAGATGATGCCAGCCGCGGGTTTAGTTTTTTGCGTGATGGTCCGTTGGACATGCGTATGGACCCAACCTCCGGCATCAGTGCCGCTGAATGGGTGGCCACCACTGATGAACAAGAAATTGTCCGAGTATTAAAAGAGTACGGTGAAGAGCGTTTTGCCAAACGCATGGCACGGGCGCTGATTAAGGCTCGCAGCGAGCAAGCAATCACCACCACCCACCAGCTGGCCGAGTTGATCAAGGTCGCGAATCCAGCATGGGAAAAGCACAAGCACCCAGCCACGCGTGCTTTTCAGGCCATTCGCATTGCCGTCAATAACGAGTTGGGTGATTTAGAGCAGGTGCTGGCGGACAGTGTTGACCTGCTGCGCCCGCATGGCCGCTTAGCGGTGATTAGCTTTCACTCGCTGGAAGACCGCATGGTCAAGCGTTTTATCCGACGTCAAGAGAAGGGTATTGACGTGCCTCGTGGTATACCGCTGACGGATGATCAGCTAGGTCGCACCATGAAACGCGTTGGCAAAGCCATTATGCCGGATGCCGAGGAAGTGGCGGTCAACAGTCGCGCCCGCAGTGCGGTGTTACGCATTGCTGAGCGCTTGGCCTAATGCGCTTACCGGCGGTGGCCCTGCTGCTGTGGCTGATGGTGCTGGTCACCGCCTTAGCGCAAGTGGTCAGTAGTCATCATCACCGCCAGTGGTTGGTGGTCTGGCAGCAACAAGACGCTTTGCGCTTGCAGCTGTTGCAAGAGCAAACACGACTGGTGTTAGAAAAAAGCACCCTCACGGCCCACGGACGCATTGACCGCTTGGCGCGTGAACAATTGAACATGACGGACCCACAGCAAATACAGGTATTAACCCCATGAGCGGCGAGCCTCAGCCTCAAACAAACCACATTGCCCGCTGGCGTATCGCGCTGGTGCTGGGTGGTTTTGTATTGCTGCTGATGTTGGTGCAGGGGCGCTTGGTAATGCTGCATACGGTCAAGCAGCCATTTTTGTACGAGCAGGGCGAGCAACGTACCGTGCGTCATGAAGTGCAGCCAGCCATGCGCGGCTCTATTGTTGACCGCCATGGGCGACCGCTGGCGGTCAGTACGCCGGTGGTCACTTTGTGGCTGAACCCACAGCAAGTGCAAGCAGAACAACTGCCACAGTTGGCTCGGGCGTTGGATTTATCCCCCGCCAAGCTCGCTCAGCGAGTGGCCATGGCGCTGGAAAAAGAGCGCGAGTTTATGTACTTGCGCCGCCAAATGGCGCCGGCTCAGGCGCAGAAAATCTTAGATTTGGGGATGGCGGGCGTTTATGGCGACGATGCTTTCCGTCGCTTCTATCCCGCTGCTGAGGTGACCGCGCATTTGCTGGGCATTGTTAATGTTGATGGCAAAGGCCAAGAAGGCCTAGAAATGGCCTATGACGACTACTTAACCGGTCGTGATGGCGCCCGTGAAGTGGTCAAAGATTTGTATGGCAACGTCGTCAAACAAGTGCAGGTGACGCAGGTTCCTGAGCCCGGGCGAGATTTACAGCTGACAATGGATTTGCGCCTGCAATACATTGCCTACCGCGAGCTCAAGGCCGCAGTGGCCGCGCATCATGCCAAAGCCGGCGCGGCGGTGCTGCTGGATGCACGCAATGGCGATGTGCTGGCATTGGTGAATCAGCCATCGTACAACCCTAATAATCGCGCCACCCTGAAGCCCGAGCATATGCGTAATCGCGCTATCGCTGATTTGATTGAACCGGGCTCCACCATGAAGCCATTTACTGTGGCGGCGGCGTTGCAGTCTGGGCGCTATCGCGCTTCCAGTGAAATTGACACCTCACCGGGTTTTATTCGCGTCAAACACAAGGCCATTCGCGATCATCGCAATTACGGCGTGCTCGATATTACTGGCATTATCACTAAGTCGAGCAACGTGGGTGTGGTCAAGTTGGCGCACGATTTGGGCGCTGAATCTATGTGGTCGTTCCTGGCCGACGCCGGTGTGGGTGAAAGCACGGTATTGGGCTTTCCCGGCGAGGCGCTGGGCCGCTTGCCTTACCCTGAACAGCTCGATGACTTGCGCTTGGCGACCGTTTCTTACGGCTATGGTCTGTCCGTTACCCCCCTGCAGCTGGCCCAGGCCTACACCACCTTTACCGAACATGGCTGTCGCTTGCCGGTGCATTTGGTGATGCCGGAGCGTCGTGACCAGGTCTGTAAGCGGGTGATGTCGGCCGATATCGCGCGCCAAGTCATCGACATGATGGAAACCGTTACGTCGGCCCGCGGCACGGGCCGTCGCGCTCGGGTGGCTGGCTATCGGGTGGGCGGCAAAACCGGTACGGCACATAAAGTCGGCAAATCAGGTTACGAAGACTCGCAATACACAGCGGTGTTTGCCGGCGTGGCACCGGTATCCAACCCTGAGTTGGTGTTGGTTGTATTTGTCGATGAGCCGCAGGGGCAAGAGTATTACGGCGGTGAAGTCGCGGCGCCGATCTTCTCGCGCATCATGGCGCAGGCGCTGAGGTTGCGGCAGGTGCCGCCAGACGAGCAAAACCCCGATTGGCTGAAAAATCTACGTGTTGCGGAGGGTCCGGCATGAAATTGAGTCAGATCGTCGCGCCTGAGTTGTTTATCCCGCCCGAGTGGGATCGTGATGTAAACCATTGGGTGGTCGACAGTCGCGATGTTAGCGCTGGCGATGTTTTTATCGCGCGGGCGGGCAGTCGGCAACATGGTAGCGACTATTTGGATATGGCCGCCGAGCGCGGCGCAGCTTGTGCCCTGCAAGAAGGCGGGCCGGTGTTTGCACTGCACCAGCAGTTGCCTGTTTTCGGTGTGAACAGTCTGGAGGCGCTGCCGCAGTGGCTGCAGCGGCGCTATTCTGGCGCGTCAAACATGGCGCTGTTGGCGGTGACGGGCACCAATGGCAAAAGCTCGGTGACCCAGTACATTGCCCAACTCAGTCAGCAGCTGCAGCAACCCTGTGGGGTGTTAGGCACCTTGGGCAATGGCGTCTGGCCACAGCTGCAGCCAACTCGCAATACCACCGCTGATTTGAGTGTGATTATGCGCAGCCTGGATGCCATGGCATCTGAGGCGTCATTAGCGGCCATGGAAGTATCGTCTCATGGCCTAGATCAGGGGCGAGTGCAAGGCTTGGCGTTTGAGGTGGCCGTGATGACCAACCTGACCCAAGACCATCTCGATTATCACGGCGATATGGACAGCTATTTTGCCGCCAAGCAGCGTTTGTTCACCGAGTTTGATTTGCAGGCGGCGGTAATTGGAGTCGATGACGAGTATGGCCGTCAGCTGGCTAAGGCAGACCTCAGCTGCCAGCGCATCGTCACCGTCGGGCGTCATGACGCCGATGTGAGCTATCAGATACAGCCGTGCGATAACGGCATGCAGGCATGGGTGCAGTCACCTTGGGGCGAGGCTGAGTTATGGCTGCCGCTGGCCGGTGACTTCAACGTCAGCAATGCATTGTTGGCGATGACGGCATTGGCGGTACGAGGAGCCGATTGGCAGGCTTTGGTAGCCGCCGCCGCACAGTTGCAGCCAGTTACTGGCCGCATGGAGCGCTATCGCGATCTGCAGGGGCGCGAGGCCATTATCGACTTTGCCCATACGCCAGAAGCGCTGGCGACGGTGCTGCAGGCGGTGTCCGGCCAATTCAATAAGTTATCTCTGGTGTTCGGTTGTGGTGGCGATCGTGATCGCGGCAAGCGCCCGTTGATGGCGGCGGCGGCAGCTAAAGCGGATTGTGTTTGGCTGACCGACGATAACCCCAGATTTGAAGACCCAGAGCAGATTTTTACCGATGTACTGAGCGAGCCCAAGGCGCACAGTTTTATTCAGCAACATGACCGGCGTTTGGCCATCAGTGATGCGATAAGCCGCCTACTGCCTGGCGATGGCGTCATCATCGCGGGCAAAGGCCATGAGCCGTATCAAGATATTCAAGGTACCCAGCATCCCTACAGTGATGCCGAGGTGCTGCGTCAGCTGGGTTTTGTACCGTTAACGGAGGTTCGCCATGATGTATGAGCTGCTACTGCCACAAGTGGCCGATATTATGAATGCCGACATGTTGGGGCCAGAAAATTATCGCCTGATTACGCGTGTTAGTACCGACACGCGCAGCTTGCAGCCCGGTGACCTGTATGTGGCGTTGCGCGGCGAGCGCTTTGATGGCCATGCCTTTGCTGCTCAGGCACTGCAGCAAGGCGCTGTCGCCGTGGTGGTCGATCACCCGTTAGAAGTGTCAGGGCCACAGTTGCTGGTTAACGATACGCTGGAGGCATTGAGTCGCTTGGCCGCTTGGCGGCGGCGCGAGTTCGAAGGTCCAGTGGTGGGGATTACTGGCAGCAGTGGCAAAACCACCGTCAAACAGTTAATGGCCTCGGTGTTGGAGCAGCGCTATCGCACCTGGATGACTCAGGGCAATCTCAATAACCATATTGGGGTGCCACTGACACTGCTGGGGTTATCGCCCGAGTATAAAGCGGCGGTGATTGAAATGGGCGCCAGCGGTGTCGGTGAAATCGATGCCACTGCCCGTCTGGTAAAACCCAGTGTTGCCATATTGACCAATGCCAGCGATTCCCACTTACAAGGTTTCGGCTCGCTGCAAGGCGTGGTCAGTACCAAAGGCGAGCTGCTGGATCACATTAGTGAATGGGGTACCGCGGTACTCAATGCCGATGATCCCCATTTTGACGACTGGCAATGGCGTGCGCGTGACCGCGAGATTTTGAGCTTTGGTTTGAGCGAAGAGGCCGATGTCAGCGCTCGCGATATTCATACCAGCCTCGATGGCGTGCAATTTACCCTGCAAACACCTGATTTCAGCTGTGCGATTCAGCTGCCCTTGCTGGGTCGACACAATGTGTTGAATGCCCTAGCAGTGGCCGCAGCTGCCATTGCCGTCGGCCTAAATCAAGAGGAAATTCGCCAGGGCCTCAACTCGGCGCAGGCCTTTGACGGCCGCTTGCAGTGGCACCGCGGGCAAGGTGGCATTCGCTTGCTCGACGACAGCTATAACGCCAATCCAGCATCCGTGCGGGCCGCCATCGATGTGTTGGCCGATGCCGAGCGCGGCTGGTTGGTGCTGGGTGATATGGGCGAGCTGGGCGAGCAAGCGTTGGCGGCGCACCAGAATATTGGCGCTTATGCCAAGCAGCGTGGCATTCATGCCTTATTGGGCTGTGGTGAGCTGAGCAAAGCGGCGGTGGCAGCGATGGATTCTGACGCTAGCCAACATTTTAACAGCCAGACAGAGCTGCTGACGTATTTACAACAACACACCCAGGCCGGCGATGTTGTGCTGGTCAAAGGGTCGCGCAGTGCTGCGATGGACCAAGTCGTCCGGGCGCTGCAATTAGGGGACGAGGATAACTGACATGTTACTGTGGCTAGGGCAATGGCTGGCACAATTTGAATCTGGATTTAGCGTAGTCAGCTACCTGACCTTGCGCGCCATTTTTTCTGTGATAACGGCATTGCTGGTATCACTGTTATTAGGGCCGTGGGTGATTCGCAAATTACGCGAGTATCAAATAGGCCAAGCCATTCGTGAAGTCGGGCCAAAATCGCATTTAAGCAAAGCCGGCACGCCGACCATGGGCG
Source organism: Bacterioplanes sanyensis (assembly GCF_014652515.1). GTDB lineage: Bacteria > Pseudomonadota > Gammaproteobacteria > Pseudomonadales > Oceanobacteraceae > Bacterioplanes > Bacterioplanes sanyensis. Next base: position 294,486 of record NZ_BMYY01000002.1, read on the forward strand.
GTGTACTGATTTTATTGTCGATTACCGTGAGCACTTTATTGTGGGGCGATTTAGACAACCGCTTTGTGTGGTTGGTATTGCTGGTGACCTTATTATTTGGTGCCATTGGCTGGATTGATGACTACCGCAAAGTGGTAGAAAAAAACTCCCGTGGCCTGCCAGGTCGCTGGAAATATTTCTGGCAATCGGTGCTGGCCTTAGCTGCAGCAACCTTTCTGTTTTATACCGCGCAAAGCCCGCAAGAAACCCAGTTGGTGGTGCCTTTTATGAAGGACGTAATGCCACAACTGGGGCTGATGTTTATTGTGCTCACCTATTTCGTCATTGTCGGCTCCAGTAATGCGGTGAATTTAACCGATGGTTTGGACGGCTTGGCCATTATGCCCACGGTGATGGTGGGCGCGGCGTTGGGCGTATGCGCTTATTTGGCTGGTAACGTGAATTTTGCCGATTATCTGCACATTCCCTATATCGCTGGTGCTGGCGAGCTGGTGGTATTTTGCGCCGCCATTGTTGGTGCTGGTGTTGGTTTTTTATGGTTTAACACCTATCCCGCTCAAGTGTTTATGGGCGATGTTGGCTCGCTGGCACTGGGCGCCGCTTTAGGCGTGGTTGCCGTGGTGGTACGTCAGGAAGTTGTTCTGTTCATTATGGGCGGCGTGTTTGTGGCCGAAACCCTGTCTGTGATCATGCAAGTTGCCTCCTACAAAATGACAGGCAAACGCATTTTTCGCATGGCGCCCTTGCATCACCACTTTGAATTAAAAGGTTGGCCGGAGCCGCGCGTGATTGTGCGCTTCTGGATCGTCACCATTATTTTGGTGCTGGTCGGGCTAGCCACACTGAAAATTCGCTAGGAGCTGGCAATGAAACGGCAGCATAACGGCAAAAAATTAATTGTGGGCATGGGGCAGACGGGTCTGTCTTGTGCTCACTTTTGCCGTTTGCAGGGCTGGGAATTTGATGCCTGTGACAGTCGCGCGCGGCCCCCGGAGTTGGCTCAATGGCAGCTATTTGAAGGTGCCCAACTGTTTTGTGGTGATTGGCAACACCTGTCGATGTCGGCTTATGAAACATTAATTGTGAGCCCAGGGGTTGCTTTATCAGAGCCAGCGATTGCAGCGGCTCGTGCAGCTGGGGTAGAGGTTGTCGGCGACGTGCAACTCTTTGTTGATGCCATTGATAAGCCGTTTATTTGCATTACCGGCTCCAACGGTAAAAGCACGGTCACGACTTTGGCGGCTGGTATTTTACAGGCACTGGGTAAATCCGCCCTGGCCATTGGCAATATCGGTGTGCCAGTACTGGATGCCATCACGCAATCCCTGCACGCCGATATTTATGTGTTGGAGTTATCCAGCTTTCAGTTGGAAACCTGCCAGCGCCTGCCATCCCAGGCAGCAACTCTGCTCAACTTAACCGCTGACCACATGGATCGCTACGCCAGCATGGAAGATTACTGGCACGCCAAACAGCGAATATTTAATGGCGCAAAAGCTGCGGTTGTGAATCTTGATGATGGTTACAGCCGTCCTCATCGGGCGATTTCTGAGTGTACTTTCTCTTTGCAGCAACCAGCTGATGTTTGTCTGACTCAAGACGCGGGTCGTGACTGGATTCAACTGCAGCAGAAACCTTGGTTAGCTGTCGATGAGCTGCGCATCAATGGCGATCATAATGTTGCCAATGTGCTTGCGGCACTGGCGTTGGTCGATGCCGCAGGTTTGGGTGCTGAGCTAGATTGCACTGCGGTACGTCGCTATGTGCGTGATTTTTGTGGTTTACCGCACCGATGCCAAACCGTGGCCGTTAAGCAAGGTGTGCGTTTTATCAACGATTCAAAAGGCACCAATGTGGGCTCGACGCTGGCTGCCATTGACGGTTTGCGTGTACGCAATGGCGGGCGCTTATTCTGGTTGGCCGGAGGCGTCGCTAAAGGCCAAGATTTTTCGCCTTTGGCACAAATTTGCCAGCAACGGGTAACGCGCGCCTTATTATTTGGCCAGGATGCGAAGCAGATCGCGCAGCAATTGGGCGATGCCTGCGATGCTCAGATTTTTACCTCTATGGCTCAGGCACTGACAGCACTGGCGCCGCAATTACAAGGCGATGATGTGGTGCTGTTATCACCGGCTTGCGCCAGCTTTGATCAGTTTAAAAATTTCGAGCAACGCGGTGATGCGTTTGTTCAGGCGGTCGAGCAACTGGAGGTGAGCCAATGAAAGACTGGCTGCAAACCTTCAGTTGGCAGTGGCAATGGCAACAGCCACTTTTTTGGCCCTGGCTGGCCTTGCTGTTGTTAGGCTGGGTCATGGTGGCCTCCGCTTCGACCGGCATTGCTGATTATTACACTGGTAATGCCGCCTATTTCAGTATTCGCCACGCTGTATATGCAATGTTGGGGATGGGTGCAGTAGCCGTGATGAGCCAAGTACCACTAGCATTTTGGTCGCGGCTAGAGCCGTTACTGCTGTTACTGGGGTTGGTGGCCCTAGTGCTGGTATTTGTGCCCGGAATCGGCCATGAAGTAAACGGCAGTCGGCGCTGGCTGAATTTGGGTGTGATCAAAATTCAGGCTTCAGAAATAGCCAAGCTAGCGGCAGTTTTTTACCTCGCAGGTTATTTGGTCAGGCGTCAGGTAGAAGTCCAGCAAACCTGGAAGGGCTTTATGAAGCCATTCATTATTTTAGGTTTGATGGTCGCTCTGCTGTTAATGGAGCCGGACTTTGGCGCCGTGGTGGTACTGATGGGCGCGGCCTTAATCATGCTGTTTTTAGGTGGCGTAAAAGCCGGTCAGTTTTTTCTGCTGGTGATTGGTGTCAGTGTTATCAGTGTGGTGGTGGTGATGATGGAACCCTACCGAGTTGAGCGCTTAACCGCTTATATGGATCCATGGGCACCTGAGCATGTGTATGGCAGTGGCTATCAATTAACACAGTCTTTGATCGCGTTTGGTCGCGGTGATTGGCTAGGGGTTGGCTTAGGTGAAAGTGTGCAAAAACTGTTTTATTTGCCCGAAGCACACACAGATTTTGTGTTTGCCATTTGGGCCGAAGAAACGGGTTTGGTCGGTGCTACCTTAGCCTTGCTACTGCTGGCGACCTTTATTGCATTAGTTTGGCAGGTGGCTTGGCAAGCACAGCGTCGAGGGCAACTGTATGGCGCCTATATTGTTGCTGGCATTGCCTCTTTGTTAGCTCTGCAAATGGTGATTAATTTAGGTGTGAATACCGGCCTATTGCCCACTAAAGGTTTGACCTTGCCTTTTTTCAGCTATGGCGGCAGTAGTTTATTAATCTGCTGTGCCATGGTCGGCATTGTTTTGCGCGTGGCACATGAAACAGACATGGCTGCGGGAGGTAAAGATGGCTGATTGTATCGTCATCAGTGCAGCTGGTACCGGCGGCCACGTGATACCGGCATTAAGTGTTGCTCAAGAGCTTAAGCAGCGCGGCTATGAAGTGCATTGGTTAGGCACACCTCACGGTATCGAGCAGCAATTAGTACCCAAAGCCGGCATTCCTTTGCACAGCATTACTATTCGAGGCTTGCGCGGTAACGGCTGGCGCGGTTTGCTAGCGGCCCCTTGGCGAGTGCTGAAAGCAACTTGGCAAGCATGGAAAATCATTCGCGCGTTAAACCCTGTGGCGCTGGTCGGGTTCGGTGGTTATGTCACCGGGCCTGCGGGTATGGCTGCTCGTTTGGCGGGCTGTCGCTTGGCCATTCATGAGCAAAATGCACTGCCGGGTATGACCAATAAATATTTAAGGCCACTGGCCCATGCTGTTTTGCAGGCATTTGATGGTGCATTACCCGGTGCCTTGACGACGGGCAATCCGGTGCGAGCAGAATTTAATACCATTGCACCACCAACTAATGAGCACACTGCGCTCAACGTATTAGTGGTAGGAGGTAGCCTTGGTGCTCTGGCACTGAATCAAGTGGTGTTGGGCGCGATGCAAGCATTACCGGTCAACGAGCGGCCCAACTTAGTGCACCAAGTAGGTAAAAAACATTTGGCTGATATGCAAGCCCAGTATCAACAAGCGGGTGTAGAGGCTGAGGTTCGGGATTTTATTGATGATATGCCAGCGGCATTTGCGCAGGCTGATTTAATTATCTGCCGAGCGGGTGCATTGACGGTTTCGGAAGTGGCTGCGGCTGGTCGAGCGGCGATTTTTGTGCCCTTTCCGTATGCGGTCGATGATCATCAAACCAGTAATGCCAACGCACTGGTTCAGCGAGATGCGGCTGAGTTAATCCAACAGTCACAATTAACGCCGCAATGGTTACAACAGCGGTGGCGGTTTTATCAACAGCAAAGGCCAGCGTTACAACAAATGGCCAAGCGCGCTAGGCAATGCGCAGTGCCAGATGCAACGGCACGAGTAGTACAACATTTGGAGACAATGATTCGTGGTTGAATGCAAACCGATCAATAAATCAGACCACTTTGCGGTACCAGAAATGCGCCGGGTGCGGACCATTCATTTTGTCGGTATCGGTGGCGCAGGTATGTGTGGTATTGCAGAGGTTTTGCTCAACCAGGGGTACTGCATCAGTGGCTCTGACCTCAAGCAGGGCGCAGTAACGCAGCGGCTGGAAAAACTCGGCGCGACGATTTTTATCGGCCATGCAGAAAGCCATATTGATCAAGCCGATGTGCTCGTGGTATCGACGGCGATTGATACCGATAACCCAGAAATTCAGGCCGCCTTACAGCGCCGTTTGCCGATTGTCAGACGGGCTGAAATGCTGGCCGAGTTAATGCGTTTTCGTCATGGCATCGCGGTTGCGGGAACCCATGGCAAAACCACCACCACCAGTTTAGTGACCAGCATTTTGGCGCAAGCGGAGCTGGATCCGACCTTTGTGATCGGCGGTAAGTTAAACAGCGCTGGCGCTAATGCGCGTCTTGGAGGAAGCCGCTATTTGGTGGCCGAAGCCGATGAAAGTGATGCCAGCTTTTTACACTTGCAGCCCATGGTTGCCATTGTCACCAATATCGACGCGGACCACATGTCGACCTACGACGGTGATTTTGAGCGGCTGAAAAATACCTTTATCGAGTTTTTGCACAACTTACCCTTTTATGGGTTGGCTGTGGTGTGCAGTGATGATGAGCACGTGCGCTCTATTTTGCCGCATATTGGCCGCCAGTTTGTGACCTACGGCTTTGCCGATGACGCTGATTATCAGGCCTATGACCTGACCCAAGAAGGGTTGTATACCCAGTTTAAAGTGCGCCGTCCTGGCAATCGTGAGGATCTGGCCATTCGCATGCGCATGCCAGGCAAACACAATGTATTAAACGCTCTGGCAGCGATGGCGGTGGCAGACGATGAGGGCGTTACCGATTGTGCCATTCAAGCGGCATTGGAAAACTTTGCCGGTGTTGGACGTCGTTTTACCGTATGCGGTGAATTTCCCGTAGCCGACGGTGACGTCATGTTGGTGGATGATTATGGCCATCACCCTCGGGAGTTGGAAGTAACACTGGCAGCGATTCGTGAAGGTTTTCCCGAGCGGCGCTTGGTGATGTTATTTCAACCGCATCGTTACAGTCGTACCCGAGACCTGTACGAAGATTTTGTGCGCATTTTATCGCAGGCGGATGTGTTGTTATTGATGGATGTTTATCCGGCCGGTGAAAAAGCGATTCCAGGTGCAGATGGTCGCGCTTTGTGCGGCAGTATTCGTCAGCGCGGTCAACTCGACCCGGTCTTTATTGAACGGGGTGAGTCGTTGCAGCAAGTATTAACCACGCACCTGAAAGCGGGGGATTTACTGCTAACCCAAGGGGCGGGAGATATTGGTGCAATTGCACAACAGTTAGCGCAAACGCTGCCGCAATGGTTGCAGGAGGTCGGCGCGTGACTCAACTGGGCACCATTGCGGTATTAAAAGGCGGTATGTCGGCTGAACGTGAAGTGTCGTTAAAAAGCGGCGCAGCCGTGGCTGCTGCGTTACGTCAGCGCGGTCACGACGTGATCGAAATCGATATACAGCGGCACATGATCAGTCAGTTAGCAGAGGCTGAGTTCGACGTCGCATTTATTGCATTGCACGGACGTGGTGGTGAAGACGGCACCATTCAGGGCGTTTTAGAGTGGCTGGATAAACCTTACAGCGGCAGCGGTGTGATGGCATCGGCCATTGCAATGGATAAGTGGCGCACTAAGTTGCTGTGGCAGGCAGCGGGTTTGCCAACCCCTGCGGCGGAAATATTGACTCCAAACAGCGATTGGCAAGCTGTGATCGAAAAACTCAATTTTAACGCCATCGTTAAACCGTCACGTGAAGGCTCCAGTATTGGCATGCGCCGAGTAGCGGACAGCGAAAGCCTAGCGGCCAGTTTTGCCTTTGCCAGTGAGTTTGATGCCATGGTGTTGGCTGAGCAGTGGGTGACAGGGCGTGAGTTTACGGTGGGCATTGTCGGCAACACTGCATTACCGGTTATTCAGCTGAAAACACCGCACGCATTTTACGATTACAACGCCAAATATGAGGCCAACGATACCGAATATTTACTGCCTTGTGGGTTGGATGCTGAGCAAGAACAAGCGTTGCAAACCTTATGTTTGCAAGCATTTGAGTTGCTCGGTTGCGAAGGCTGGGGGCGCATCGATGTGATGCAGGATGAGCAAGAGAGATTCTGGTTATTGGAAGCCAACACCAGCCCAGGTATGACAGATCATAGTTTGGTGCCTATGGCTGCGCGTGCCGCACAGATGGAATTTGGCGAATTAATCGAGCAAGTGCTGACGTTAGCACTGGAGCGACAGTATGGCTGAACGACGCTGGCTGAAGCGCAAACCACCCGCACCAAAACGGGGTGCGACACCGCTGGAAAAACCCAGAGCGAAACGGTTGCGTCTGCCAGCGATGCCGGCTGTTAAAGTACCGTGGCGAGCACTGTTTTTAGTCAGTGTCGCGGTATTGGTTGTAGCGGCACTGCAGTTTAGTTATCGCCATTGGCCGATTACCGATGTTGTGGTTGAGGGTCGCATGGCGGTGCACTCGGCCGAGGACATCGCGCGGCGATTGTTATGGCTTAAGCAGGAATCTTTTTTTAGTGCTGATTTGCATCGAGTGCAGCAGCAAATTGAACAGCTACCACTGGTGGCAGGCGTGGTGGTCAGTAAGCAGTGGCCATCGGGCATTACAGTCAATGTGCGAGAGTCGGTGCCTGTGGCACGCTGGAACGAAAACTCACTGTTGGATTCTAGCGGTCGTGTGACGGAGCGACCAGCAGTGTTTGATGCCAGTGAGCTGCCGCACATCAAAGCGCAGTCACGCTATGCCGATGTTGCATCTCGTAGTTACCGGTTGGTGCAACAAATACTGTTATCGCGACAGGTCACAGTTGAGCACCTCAGCGTTAGCAGCAGTGGTTCCATCCATGCGCAATTAAGCAATGGTTGGTCAGTCGCTTTGGGTAAGGGTTATATCGAACAACGATTACAACGTCTGGCGCGTTTGCTGGATACATTGCCAGCGCAACAGGTGGCCCGTTTGGATTTGCGCTATGGCAAAGGCGCAGCCATTGGTTGGCGTCAGGGGGAGAAGGGATAATGAGTCAAACAACAGAAAAAAATATGCTGGTTGGTCTCGACATAGGCACGTCCAAAATTGTTGCGATCGTGGGCCAGATGGATAGCTCCGGCGGTATAGAAATTGTTGGTTTGGGTAGCAGCCCCAGCCGTGGTTTGAAAAAAGGCGTGGTGGTGAATATCGATTCCACCGTGCAGTCGATTCGCCGTGCGGTAGAAGAAGCCGAGCTAATGGCTGGCTGTCGTATTCACAGTGTTTACGCTGGTATTGCCGGGTCGCATATTCAATCCATGAACTCCAATGGCATCGTTGCTATTCGTGATCGCGAAGTGACGGAAACCGATATCGAGCGTGTAATTGAAGCCGCTCAGGCAGTGGCGATTCCACGCGACCAACGTATTTTGCATGTGTTGCCTCAAGAGTATGTGGTCGACAACCAAGAGGGCATTAAAGAGCCTGTTGGCATGTCTGGGGTGCGCTTGGAGGCAAAAGTGCATTTGGTCACGGGTTCGCAAAATGCTGTACAAAACATCGAGCGTTGTATTCACAAATGTGAGCTGGAGACAGACGCCATTATTCTTGAACAATTGGCCTCCAGCTATGCTGTACTAACAGACGATGAGCGCGAACTGGGCGTATGCATGGTGGATATTGGCGGTGGCACCACAGACATTGCTATTTTCACCGAAGGTTCGATTCGCCATACCGCAGTGATTCCTATTGCTGGCGATCAGGTCACTAACGACATTGCGATGGCCGTTCGCACACCGACTCAGCATGCAGAAAAAATTAAGATCAAATACGCCTGTGCTTTGACACAGTTGGCCAAAGCTGACGAAATGATCAAGGTGCCGGATGTGGGCGACCGACCACCGCGAGATTTATCGCGTCAAGCATTGGCAGAGGTGGTTGAACCTCGTTATGACGAGTTATTTACATTAATTCAGGCAGAATTGCGACGCAGTGGCTATGAGGACTTAGTCGCAGCCGGTATTGTTCTAACTGGTGGTACCGCCAAAATGGAAGGTGTGGTGGAACTGGCAGAAGAAATATTTCATATGCCTGTGCGTCTGTCGCGTCCTCAGGGCGTTAGTGGCCTGACGGATGTGATCAATAATCCTATTTATTCCACCGCCGTCGGGCTATTGTTGTACGCGGCAAAACAACAAGAAATACCAGTGGCAAACAGTCAAACGGAAGACAGTGAAAAAGGCGCGCTTTGGCGCCTGAAAGAATGGATTAAAGTGAATTTTTAAGATTAAATTAGAAACGCGCGGCGAAGGAGATCAGCAATGTCTCAGAGAGAAGGGGATATGTTCGAATTAGCGGACGACATTCAACAATCAGCAGTGATCAAAGTCGTAGGTGTGGGTGGCGGCGGCGGCAACGCTGTGCAGCATATGGTCGACAACCACATTGATGGCGTTGATTTTATTTGTGCCAACACTGACGCTCAGGCGCTGCGTAATGTGCACTCCCGCTCCATTATTCAATTGGGCGGCGATTTAACCAAAGGACTGGGTGCCGGTGCTAATCCGGACATTGGCCGCCAGGCTGCCATCGAAGATCGTGAGCGCATTGCTGAAGCCATTAGCGGTGCGGATATGGTTTTTATTACCGCGGGCATGGGCGGTGGTACCGGCACGGGTGGCGCCCCCGTGGTTGCAGAGGTGGCCAAAGAGCTGGGCATTCTGACCGTTGCAGTGGTGACCAAGCCATTCCCGTTTGAAGGCCGTAAGCGCATGAACATTGCTGATCAGGGCCTTAAGCAGCTGAGCGAGCATGTCGATTCATTAATTACCATTCCTAATGAAAAGCTGTTGGCAGTATTGGGTAAAAATACCTCGTTGCTGGACGCCTTTAAAGAAGCAAACAACGTACTGCACGGTGCTGTTCAAGGGATTGCAGAGTTAATCACTCGCCCTGGTATGATCAATGTCGACTTTGCCGACGTGCGCACAGTCATGTCCGAAATGGGACAAGCCATGATGGGGACGGGGTGTGCAACTGGTGATAACCGTGCACGCGAAGCAGCAGAAGCAGCCATTGGCAGCCCACTGCTGGAAGATGTCGACTTGCAAGGTGCTCGCGGCATTCTGGTGAATGTGACCGCAGGCTTCGATTTGTCTTTGGGTGAGTTCTCCGAAGTAGGCACAGTGGTAGAAGAGTTTGCTTCTGAAAACGCCACCGTTGTCGTGGGCACTGTGATTGACCCTGAGCTGACGGATGAATTGCGAGTAACTGTTGTCGCTACGGGTCTTGGCGCGGTTAAGCAAGCGGCGGAGCCAGCGCCGACGGAAGTCGTTGTCGACAACACGCAACGCCAAGCAGAACCTGTGGCTGCTGAGACTCGCCGAGCGGAACGCACTGTTGCACATGGCCATGCCAGTGGCAATACGGCACGCCAAGCAGAGGTTAACTCCAAGCCAGACATGGATTATTTGGATATTCCGGCATTTTTGCGCCGTCAGGCAGACTGACGGTGCGCACTAGCGCAAAGCGACATAGTTGCTATAATGCCAGCCGTTTTGAACTGTACAAAGAATACTCAGTAATGGCAGGAATGTCCGTATGATCCGACAACGAACCTTGAAAAACACCATCCGCGCCACTGGGGTGGGCTTGCACTCGGGTGAAAAAGTTTACCTGACGTTAAAGCCGGCGCCGGTGAATAGCGGCGTGGTGTTTCGTCGTGTCGATCTGGACCCTGTGGTCGACATCCCAGCGCATGCGCTCAATGTTGGCGAAACCACACTGTCCACCACCTTGGTAAAGGACGGTGCTCGAGTGGACACCGTTGAGCACTTGTTGTCGGCGATTGCCGGTATGGGCATTGACAATGCGGTAGTGGAATTGAGCGCTCAAGAAGTGCCGATTATGGATGGCAGCTCTGGCCCCTTCGTGTTTTTGCTGCAGTCAGCGGGTATCCAAGAGCAAGACGCGCCCAAACGTTTTATCCGCATTAAGAAGAAGGTAGAAGTTACCGAAGGTGATAAGTCAGTGAGCTTTTTGCCTTACGATGGTTTTAAAGTCAGCTTTGAAATCGACTTCGACCACCCAGTACTGCGCCAAAGTGTGCAGAAAGCCAGCCTAGATTTTTCTTCCACCTCTTATGTTAAAGAAGTCAGTCGCGCACGCACCTTTGGCTTTACCAAAGACCTCGAGTACATGCGCTCAAAGAATCTGGCCCTAGGAGGCAGCGTTAAAAATGCCATCGTTGTCGACGACTACCGAGTCCTGAACGAAGATGGGCTGCGCTACGATGACGAGTTTGTCAAACATAAGATTCTCGATGCCGTCGGCGATTTGTATTTATTAGGACATAGCTTGATCGGAGAGTTCGTAGGTTATAAGTCCGGTCATGGCCTTAACAACCAGTTACTGCGCGAGTTAATCGCTTGTGAAGACGCATGGGAGTTTGTTGAGTTTGACGAACAAGAGGTGCCGATTGCTTACATGCGCCCTGCTGCCGCTGGCTAATGCATTGCAATCAACGCTGATTTGAGTATTCTCACACAAAGGCCATACTGAAAGATGGCCTTTGTTGTATCTGAGTGCAGCGAATTACTCCCAGTATAAGAGGAAGCGTCAGCAACCCTGACCCAGATGTTATGAACATCATTATCGTCGGCCGCCGGCATGGAGAATCCAAGACCTTAACCCTGAGCACATCGGCGAAAGCCATCATGCTCGGGTTTTTGTTTGCTATGCCATTTGCTATGGGGGCCGGTGGCTACTGGTTAGCCCAACACTTAGCCGACGAAGGCATTCTAGATCTTAATACTGCCAAAGCGTGGGAGCGAGATCTCGACCATCAGCGCCAGCAATTGCAGCAAATTCGTCAGCAAACCGATCAGGAGTTAGACGCGCTCACTCTGCGCTTAGCCGAGTTGCAAGCGCGCTTGGTTCGGCTGGATGCATTAGGCGAACGCTTGGTAGACGTTGCTGACCTCCACAGCGAAGAGTTTGACTTCGGTATGGCACCCGCAGTGGGTGGGCCGGGCCAGTTGGGAGCGTCCTATCAAGCACCAGAGATTAACGAGGTATTAGACCGCCTAGCCGAGAGCATCGATAGTCGGGAGCAGCAGCTACAGGTGCTCGATGACCTGATGGCGGCAGATAAACTCAGCAAAGACACCTTTGTTGCTGGTCGTCCCATTACTCGAGGTTGGATGTCCTCCCGTTATGGCAAGCGCACAGACCCTTTTACTGGGCGTCCCGCTTGGCACGCAGGAGTCGACTTTGCTGGTAAAGACGGCTCTGACATCGTCGCCGTGGCCGCCGGTGTTGTTACTTGGTCAGGCGATCGCTATGGCTATGGCAACCTAGTCGAGATCAACCATGGCAACGGATACAAAACCCGTTACGCACACTGCAAAGAGCTGAAGGTTAACGTTGGTGATGTGGTGCGCAAAGGCGATGTGGTTGCCTTGATGGGCAGCACGGGTCGCTCTACTGGCCCGCATGTTCACTTCGAAGTCTACAAAAACGGTCGTACCGTCGATCCCGCCGCTTATATTCACCGCCGTCCACGCTGATACGGCTGCTTTCAATACGCTTGTCATCATTCTGGGTTATCAGTAGCCTTAGCCAGTTTTTGGCAGGGCCGCCGAGCGCGCTTTGATCAGCCGCCTGACCCAGTACGCATTTTTATTGTTTGGATTACAACAACACCATGATCGGTAAACTCTTACGCACCCTGGTCGGGAGCAAAAATAATCGTGAACTAAAGCGCATGGGCAAAGTGGTTGCTCGTATCAATGCACTGGAAGAGACTCTGCAAAGCCTAGATGACGCGGCTTTGTCTGCCAAAACTGCTGAGTTTAAACAGCGCTTAGAGGGCGGTGAAAAGCTCGAAAATCTGATCCCAGAAGCTTTTGCTGTCTGCCGTGAAGCCAGTCAGCGAGTGATGGGTATGCGTCACTTTGACGTGCAGTTGATCGGCGGCTTGACCTTGCACGAAGGCCGTATCGCAGAGATGCGCACCGGTGAGGGTAAAACCTTGGTCGCCACCTTGCCAAGTTATCTGAATGCTTTGACGGGCAACAGTGTGCATGTGGTGACGGTGAATGATTACCTGGCACGCCGCGATGCCAATTGGATGCGCCCGCTGTTTGAATTTTTAGGTCTGACGGTAGGGGTCGTGGTGCCGGGTCAGAGTGGCGAAGAAAAGCGCAGCGCTTACCAGTGTGACATTGTTTACGGCACCAACAACGAGTTTGGTTTTGACTACTTGCGCGACAATATGGCGTTTTCCGCCGACGATAAAATGCAGCGCGATCTGAGCTTTGCCATCGTCGACGAGGTGGACTCCATCTTGATTGACGAAGCCCGTACGCCGCTAATCATTTCAGGCCCAGCGGAAGACAGCTCAGAAATGTACAAGCTGATCAACCAGCTGGTACCGCGGTTGGAGCAGGGGCAAGTCAACGAAGAAGATGAATCGGTCAGCGGTCACTTTATCGTTGATGAAAAACAGCGCTCCATCGAACTGACCGAAGAAGGTCACGAGGTGGTGGAAGAGATGCTCAGCGAAGCCGGTGCCTTAAAAGAAGGTGAAAGCTTGTATGCCACCTCCAACCTAACCTTGCTGCACCATGTGCACGCGGCGTTAAAAGCCCATGCCGTTTATCAGAAGAACGTCGATTACATCGTGCAAGGCGGTCAAATCGTTATTGTTGACGAGCATACTGGCCGCACCATGCCGGGCCGTCGCTGGAGCGAAGGCTTGCACCAAGCCATTGAAGCTAAAGAAGGTGTGCAAATTCAGCCTGAAAGCCAAACTCTGGCCTCGACCACCTTCCAGAACTACTTCCGTCTTTATGGCAAGCTGGCGGGTATGACGGGCACCGCCGATACCGAAGCCTTTGAGTTCCAGCAAATTTATGGTCTGGATGTGGTGGTGATTCCACCCAATCGCACCGTCCAGCGTATCGACTACAACGATGTGATTTATGCCACGCAGCGTGAAAAATACGACGCGGTGGTGGAAGAAATCCGCCAAGTGGTGGCGGAGAAACGTCCCGTATTGGTGGGTACGGCATCGATTGAGTCGTCTGAGTACATTTCTCAGGTGCTGCAAAAAGCCAAAGTAGCGCACAACGTTCTCAATGCCAAAGAGAACGATCGTGAGGCGCAAATCATTGCTGATGCCGGTCGACCAGGTACGGTGACCATCGCCACTAACATGGCCGGTCGTGGTACCGATATCGTGCTGGGTGGTAGCTGGGAGGCGGAAGTCGCTGCGCTGGAAAATCCAACCGACGAGCAAGTAGCGGCGGTCAAAGCCGACTGGCAAAAGCGCCACGATGCGGTGTTGGAAGCCGGTGGTCTGCACATCATTGGCACCGAGCGTCATGAATCACGTCGTATCGATAACCAGTTGCGTGGCCGTGCGGGCCGTCAGGGGGATCCGGGCTCAACCCGTTTCTTCTTGTCGCTGGAAGACAACCTGATGCGGATCTTCATGTCGGAGCGCATGCGCGGCATGATGCAGGCGTTAGGCATGAAAGATGGTGAATCTATCGAGCATAAGATGGTCTCCAATGCGGTGGAAAAAGCTCAGCGCAAGGTTGAGGGCCGTAACTTCGATATTCGTAAGCAATTGCTCGAGTACGATGATGTCGCCAATGATCAGCGTCGCGTGATTTATGATCAGCGCAATGAGTTGATGGAAGCCGAAGATATTTCGGAAGTGATCAACAATGTTCGTGCGGATGTGGTCAACCGTGCCATCGATTCGTATATCCCGCCGCAAAGCCTGGAAGACCAATGGGATATCGCCGGTCTTGAAGCCCAGCTAAAAGCCGAGTTCGATGTTGAGCTGCCGGTGCAGTCTTGGCTCGATAATGAAGACAAACTGTACGAAGAAACTCTGCGTGAGCGCATTTTAGAGGCCATCACTCAGGCCTACCGTGAGAAAGAGCAGGCCGTCGGCAGCGAGGTTATTCGCACCTTCGAGAAACAGGTAATGCTGCAGATCGTCGATAACTTGTGGAAAGAGCATTTGGCGACCATGGATCACCTGCGCCAGGGCATTCATTTGCGCGGTTATGGCCAGAAGAACCCCAAGCAGGAATATAAGCGTGAATCCTTCCAGTTGTTCCAGGAGCTGTTAAACAACATCAAGCACGAGACCATTCGCGTGCTTTCTCACGTCAAAGTCCGCCAAGAGGAAGACGTGCGGGAAATGGAAGAGCGCCGTCGTGCGGAAGCACAAGCGCAAGCCGCGGCGGCTCAGTATCAACATGACAGCGCCAACGCCATGGGCACTGAAGAACCGGCCGAAGCCGATGAGGCATCAGCGCAAACCTTTGTGCGCGATGAACGCAAGGTCGGTCGCAATGAGCCATGCCCCTGCGGCTCGGGCAAGAAATACAAGCACTGTCACGGCAAGTTATCTTAAGGAAAGAGCATGGCGGTTAATATTCAGCGTTTTCGTGATTATCTTGCGGTGGACGGCGTGCGTCTGGGCGTGGCTCAAGCCGGCGTGCGCTACGCCAATCGTGACGACCTGGTCATCATGGAGCTGGCAGAAGGCAGCCGCTGTGCCGGGGTGTTTACCCGTAATGCGTTTTGTGCAGCGCCGGTGGTGCTGTGTCGCCAACATTTGCAAGCCGATCAGCCACGCTATTTGCTGATCAATACCGGTAATGCTAATGCCGGTATGGGGCAGCAAGGCGATGCCGACGCGCTGGCCAGCTGCCAGCTGTTGGCCAGTCAGACACAAGCCAGCCCACAGCAAGTATTGCCGTTCTCTACCGGTGTTATCGGTGAGCCGCTGAATATGGCCGCGTTTGAGCGTGGTATTCCTTTGGCCTTGGCCGATCTCCGTGCGGATAACTGGGATCGTGCCGCCGCCGGCATCATGACCACAGACACCGTGCCCAAAGGCGCCAGCCGCGAGGTGATGATTGCCGGGCAGCCGGTGCGCATCACTGGTATTTCTAAAGGTTCGGGCATGATTAAGCCAGATATGGCGACCATGCTGGGCTTTATTGCCACCGATGCCGAGGTCTCTGAAGCCATTTTGCAGCGTTGGTGCAAGCAGTTGGCGGATGCGTCGTTTAATCGCATCACCATCGATGGTGACACGTCAACTAACGACTGTTGCATGCTGATTGCAACCGGTCGCAGCGGTGTGGTCATCGATGATGAGCAAAGCCCAGCGGCGGATGCCTTGTTCTCTGAGCTGCAACAGGTGTTTCAGCAGCTGGCTCAGGCCATTGTGCGTGACGGCGAAGGGGCGACCAAGTTTGTTACTCTGCAAGTCAACGGTGCGGCCAAGCCGCAGGAAGCGCTGGATGTCGCTTACACGGTCGCACACTCTCCGCTGGTGAAAACCGCCATGTATGCCTCGGACGCCAACTGGGGCCGTATTCTGGCTGCAGTAGGCCGTGCAGGGCTGCAAGATTTGCAGTTGGATCAAGTGCAGATTTATTTGGATGATGTGCAAATCGTCGAAAATGGCGGTCGCTGTGCCAGCTACACCGAGCAAGCTGGCGCTGCAGTATTGGCTCAAAGCGAGTTTTGTGTGCGTATTGAACTGGGGCGCGGTGAGTGCAGTGACACGCTGTGGACATCCGACCTGTCGCACGAATACGTCTCTATCAACGCGGATTATCGTTCTTAATGAAGCAAGTGCATGTGGCCGTCGCCGTGGCCTGTGTGAATAGCGGTGAAATTTTGATTGCCCGTCGCCCGGATGATAAGCACCAAGGCGGCTTGTGGGAGTTTCCGGGAGGCAAGGTCGAAGCCAACGAAAGTGTGGCGGCTGCGCTGGTGCGTGAGTTAGATGAAGAAGTGGCACTGCCCTGCCGCGAGCAAGCGATGACGCCGTTGCTGCAAATTCCGTATGAGTATCCCGACAAACACGTTCTGCTGGACGTTTATTGGGTCGAAGTCGGCATCAATGACGCCTTGCTGGCTCACGGCGCTGAAGGTCAAGAAGTACGCTGGGTAAAAGCAGAGCAGCTGATGCAGTTTGAGTTTCCCGCCGCCAACGCGCCCATTTTAACGGCGATTAGCGAGCGCTTGGCGCTCAATGCCAGCCACTAAAGGGCCATAGCAACAGCGTAATAATGAGCACTACCGCCAAGGCTACAGCGATATGATCGACGGGGCGTTGGCGTAGACGCTGCCAAAAATCGGGCATAGGCTGCTGTTCAAACTCGGCTCGTAAGCGCTGGCTGCGAGCCTGTTGATAGGCATCGAGGGTCTGCCGTGCAGCGTCAAAATCCTCATCGTGGCGTAGCCAAATGGCGGCAACCGATAAGCCCCAACGGCCGGCTTGAGTTTCGTAGGTGTCAAAGTCGCGTAACAGCTCGCGCACTTCATCCGCTTCGTCATCATCCACGCCATTGAGGCGGAAAAGTAATTTGGCCACGGCCAGCTCCGATATTGGTTTGCTGTTGCAGACGGGCCAGAATATCTGAAATGGCCTTGCTTTACAGTGTGTGTTTATCGACACTGGAGTAATAAAACAATAATGATAAAAATCTCACCATGGCAAAAACCTTACCGGATCAAATTGCCGATCTCTTGATCGCATTGGTTTTTATCGGCGACTTACGCGCCGGCGATAAACTACCCCCTGAGCGTCAATTGGCGCAGCTGCTCGATGTAGACCGTACCTCATTGCGGATGGCTTTGCGCATTCTGGGGCGCATGCAAATACTTACCAGCATCCAAGGCTCAGGCATTGTGATCACCGATTACCGCACCGCGGCAGGGCTGGATTTTCTCGACAATCTGTATCGCATACCCGAACTGGAGCTAGGCAGTGAGCTGCTGTTAGCCGGGCTGGAGCTGTTTAATCGTGCATTGCCCACGGCACTGCGTTTGGCGCTGGAAAAGCGCTATCAGCATGACCAAGACGATGAGCGCATCACGGCGCTGGCTCAGCAACTCTTCGACCAAGCAGAAGAGGGGCGTCCCGCCAGTGAGCTAGCGCGTTTGGAAGTGGCGCTGATCGATCAGCTTATGGCGGCGACGGGTAATCAGGTATTGCAGGCCTCGGCCATTAGCTCGCACCGCATTCGCATTCAGCTGGTAACGCGCATGTATGAACTGATTGATGTGTCCGCTCACCTGCGGCGCATGATGGGGTTTTTATTGCGCAGTGCCAGCACTGCGCCAGACATGGACGCTTTGATTGATGACTATCAACACTACATTGATGAGCTGACACAGCCCCTGCGTGAGGACTTATTACAGCGGCCCACAGCCCCTAAGCTATTGAGCTCGCCGCTGCAAAATGGTCGCCAGATTATGAGCCTGCAGGCCTTGCTGCAGAGCGACGGCGCCACCATGCCAGTGCCAGAATCAATGCGCTGATGCCATAAAGCGGCCACAGTCCCCACATCATGTAGGGCGTTAGGCCTTGGCGCATCTGAGCGCTTCCCGTGAGGGTGGCTGTTTGCTCGTAGGGCAAGCGCTCAACGATATTGCCGCGTTCGTCAATCAAGGCGGTAATGCCAGTATTGGTCGCCCGTAGCACATAGCGCTGAGTTTCCAGCGCGCGCATCTGTGCCAAGGCTAAATGCTGTTTGGGGCCAAGGGAGTCGCCAAACCAGGCGTCATTGCTGACAGTGATCAGCATGTCGGCGTGACGAGCGCTGGCATTGACTAGATCGGCGTAGGCAATCTCGTAACAAATGTAGGGCGCGAGTAAGAACAGTTGCTCTTGCTCGCCACGCTGCTGGCGTACTTTTAAGGGCGCTTGATGAGCTGGGCCAGATAAAAAGCTCGACATCTCTAGATCAAAAAAGGGAATCCAGCCGCGTATCAGCTTTTCTAGTGGCACGTATTCGCCAAACGGCACCAAGCGCTGTTTGTGGTACATGCCTTCACCGCTGCCAATGGCCACCACGCTGTTGTGGTACTCGCCAGCATTCATATGACTCCGTGGATAGCGATAAGGAATGCCAGTGATCACCGTACTGTTGTGATGGCGCGCTTCATTGGCGAGCGCTTCCATATATGGCTTAAAGCGATCGTACAGCAGAGTCATGGCGGTTTCTGGCCACAGAATCAGATCTGAGTCCCAATGCTCCCTAGTGACGCTGAAGTAGGTATCGATGGTTGGCTGGATTTGCTCGCGCCGCCATTTTAAATGCTGGGGCACATTGCCCTGCACCGCGCTGACTTTTAGCTCTCCTGTGGGTTGCGTCCATTCCTGCTGCTGCAGCCACCAGCCGATTGGCCAAGCCAGTAGCACCATCAACAGCAGCGGCTGGCGTTGGCGAACGGCAACCATCATGGCGGTGGCGGTCAATACCAACAAAAATGACAGCCCGTAGCTGCCAATAATGGGTGCCCAGCCCGCAAGCCAGGTAAACAAATGTGCATCGCCGGCAAATAACCAAGGGAAGCCAGTCATAAACCAGCTGCGAAACCACTCGTGTAAAAACCAGAATACTGGGAAGGTCAGCCAAGCGAGGTGTTGGCCTAGCCAGCGTTGGCGCAACGCCATCCAAATGGCGGGAAAGGTGGCTAAGAAGCCGGCAAACACTGCCACCATGGGAACCGCCAGCCAGGCTGGAGTACCACCATGGTCGTGCATGCTAACGTAGACCCAAGATACACCAGCACCGAACTGCCCCAGGCTGTACCACCAAGTGTGTATGAAGGCCTGGCGTCCGCTATGACACCGTTCAAGGCTGACAAACAGCACGCCAATGCTGACCAGCCCCAGCGGCCACCAGAAGAATGGCGCCAAGGCCAGCGGGAACAGGGCACCGGCGGCGGCCAGCACCAAGTATGCAAACCAAGGGGAGTGGTGCCAGCCGCGTATCATGTGAGGATCCGAATAGAAGGGTGACTAGTGCGCGCTATCTGAGTCTGCTTCAGCCTCAGACTCCGCCGCTGTAACTTGTAGCAAGTTAATGCGTCGGCTACAGCCGTTAACGACTTTAAATTCCCATTGGTCGATGCGAATGGCTTCATTGCACTCGGGCACGCGGCCAAAGTGATGCACCACGATGCCGCCAATAGTATCGAACTCACTGTCGCTAAATTCGGCACCAAAGTGCTCATTGAAGTCGTCGATGGGCGTCAGGGCTTTGACCATGCTGGTGCCGTCGTCGACTTCTTTGATCAGGCTGTCCTCATCGTTGAAGTCGTGCTCGTCTTCAATTTCGCCAACAATCTGCTCGAGTACATCTTCAATCGTCACCAAGCCGGCAACGCCACCAAACTCATCGACCACCAGGGCCATGTGGTTGCGGGTGGCACGGAACTCTTGCAACAGCACGTTCAGACGCTTGCTCTCGGGCACGAAGGTCGCTGGGCGTAGTACGTCCTTGAGGCGAAAATCATCGCGTTGGTCGTTGAGGATCAAAGGCAGCAGGTCTTTGGCCAATAAAATACCGACCACTTCGTCTTGGTCATCACCCATCACAGGGAAGCGCGAGTGCGCCGATGACGTGATTTTGCCAAGGGCGTCGCTGAGGGGCTCATCTATGCCAATGGAAATCATCTGCGCCCGCGGAATCATAATATCCCGCACCTGCATATCTGAGACTTGCAGGGCGCCTTCAACGATGGTCAGGGTTTCGGTGTCGACAATGCTGCGCTGGGCAGCTTCGCGAACAATTTCTTTGATGTCCTGACGGCTTTGTGGGTCGTCAGAAAATAAGTCGGTCAGTTTTTCCAGCCAGCTCTTAGGCTGGCTGCTCGATCGGTCTTCGCTCATGAGGCCTCATCAGAATAAGGATCGGAAAAGCCCAGCTGCGCCATAATCTCACGCTCCAGACCTTCCATTATCTCCGCTTCGTCATCCTTTATATGGTCGTACCCCAGTAAATGCAAGCAGCCATGTACGATCATATGGGCCCAATGGGCCGTCGTGGTTTTACCCTGTTCGCGAGCTTCCTGCTCTACCACAGCAACACAGACGATTAAATCGCCCAGCAGTGGAATCGGTACCTGTGGCGGCGCTTCAAACGGAAACGACAGCACATTGGTCGGCTTGTCTTTGCCGCGATACTCAGCATTGAGTTGCTGGCTCTCGTCGGACGTCACTAAGCGAATGGTCAGTTCAGGTTCGTCCAGCTTACAATCACGCGCTAATGCAGCACTGACCCAGAGATTAAACTGAGCTTCGCTCGGTAGCTCGTGGTCAGAGGGCAAGTCGTCGCCGAGTTGCAGATCGACAAAGGGTGTCATGCGTCGTCACCTTTTTCTGCGCGACGACGTTCACGCTGTTGTTGTTGCTCTTGGCTTTCATGGCGGTCATAGGCATCAACAATGCGCTGTACTAGCGGGTGGCGAACCACGTCTTGGTTGCCAAAGCGGGTAATACCGATGCCATCAACGCCATCCAATACTTCTAGGCCATGTTTTAGGCCAGAGTAAACGCCGCGTGGTAAATCGACCTGGGTGACGTCACCGGTAATCACGGCTTTTGAACCAAAACCAATGCGCGTCAGGAACATCTTCATCTGCTCCTTGGTGGTGTTTTGGCTTTCGTCCAAAATGACAAACGAGTGGCTCAGGGTACGACCACGCATATAGGCCAAGGGGGCCACTTCAATAACGTTGCGCTCCATCAGCTTGGCCACCTGATCAAAGCCCAGCATTTCATACAAGGCGTCGTACAGAGGGCGCAGGTAAGGGTCGATTTTTTGCGCTAAGTCACCGGGCAAAAAGCCCAGTTTCTCGCCCGCTTCGACCGCTGGACGCACCAGCAGCAGGCGTTTGACTTCATCACGAGTTAGGGCTTCCACGGCGGCGGCGACAGCCAGAAAAGTCTTGCCGGTGCCGGCGGGGCCAATGCCGAAGTTCAGATCGTGGTTGCGAATGCGCTCTAAATAGTCGATTTGCGATGGGCTGCGCGCTTTTACCTCCAGCTGCGGCGTACGCACGGTGTTGTGCTCGCGCGAGCGGCCACTGCGAGCTTGAGCTGCGTGGCTGGCGTCTTCTTGCAAAAACAGATGGATTAGATCCGGACTGATTTCGGTTCCCTTGTGGGTTTCCTTATACAGTCGCTGAATCAGGCGTGCAGCGCGTTTAGCCGCGCCAGCAGGGCCTTCCAGACTGAACTGGTTGCCACGGTTGTAGATTTCCAAGCGAAAGTGCTCGGCAATTTGATGCAGGTGGCCATCCAGGTGGCCACACAGGTTGGCCAGCCGCAAAGCGTCATCCGGCTCCAGAGTGAAACGGGTGACGGCGGTTTCGTTAGCTGCTTGCTCGCTCAAAAGTATCCTCGGCGTAGGCAGGAAAATTAATAGGCGGTCGACGGGTCGATGACTTCGCCGCGCAAACTGTTGGCGTAGGCGTCGACAATGCGCACCTTCACGAACTTGCCAATCAGGCTGTGATCGCTGCTGCGGAAGTTGACCACGCGGTTATTCTCGGTGCGGCCTTGCAAATCACCTAGATCTTTTTTCGATACGCCGTTGACCAGAATTACTTCTTCACGGCCGACCATGCGGCGGCTAATTTGCTGGGCATTTTGCACGATACGACTTTGCAAAATCTGCAGGCGTTGCTTTTTCACTTCTTCCGGAGTGTCGTCATCTAGGTTGGAGGCCGGGGTGCCCGGGCGCTGGCTGTAAATAAAGCTGAACGAGGTATCGAAGCCAATGTGCTCGATCAGCTTCATGGTGTCGGCAAAATCGTCTTCGGTTTCGCCGGGGAAGCCAATGATGAAGTCGGACGAAATCGAGATATCTGGGCGCAACTTGCGCAGGCGTTCA
Source organism: Bacterioplanes sanyensis (assembly GCF_014652515.1). Taxonomy (GTDB): domain Bacteria; phylum Pseudomonadota; class Gammaproteobacteria; order Pseudomonadales; family Oceanobacteraceae; genus Bacterioplanes; species Bacterioplanes sanyensis. Next base: position 316,739 of record NZ_BMYY01000002.1, read on the forward strand.
ATCTTGTCGATGTAGAGGTCGACTTCATGGCCACGCTTCATTGCTGCCAAAATTTTATTAGAGCCGCTTTGCACCGGCAAATGTAGGTGACTCACCAGCTCTGGCACTTCGGCATAGACATCGATCAAACTGTCGCTGAATTCGACTGGGTGTGAGGTGGTGAAGCGAATGCGGTCAATGCCATCGATTTCAGCCGCCTGAGTGATCAACTCGGCCAAATCGGCGAAGTCGCCATCGCCGGTATCGCCCTGATAGGCGTTTACGTTCTGACCCAGCAGGTTGACCTCACGCACGCCTTGCTCGGCCAGTGCTTCGATTTCTTCCAGCACATCGGCCAGCGGCCGGCTGACTTCTTCGCCGCGCGTGTAGGGTACAACGCAGAAGGTGCAGTATTTGGAACAGCCTTCCATCACTGACACAAAGGCGCTGCTGCCTTCGACTTTGGGCTTGGGTAAGTGATCGAACTTCTCGATTTCTGGGAAGGTCACGTCCACCACTTGGATGGCATTGCTGGCTTTGTTCACCATGTCGGGCAAGCGGTGCAGGGTTTGCGGACCAAACACCATATCGACATGGGGGGCTCGTTGAATGATGGCATCGCCTTCTTGGCTAGCAACGCAGCCGCCGACGCCAATGCGCAAGTCGGGGTTTTTGCTCTTCAAATGCTTCCAACGGCCCAGCTCATGGAAGACCTTTTCCTGCGCCTTCTCGCGGATCGAGCAGGTGTTGAGCAGAATAACATCGGCTTCTTCCGGGTTATCCGTGATTTCCATGGCGTGACTTTCGCCCAGCATATCGGCCATGCGGGATGAATCGTACTCGTTCATCTGGCAGCCATGGGTTTTGATGTAGAGTTTCTTGCTCGTGGTTGTCATAACACCTGTCATCGTGCTGAGTAAATCGTGGTTGCGCCAACAAAAAGGCGCGCCATTATACGGTTTCTGCCTACTTCTTCGCCAGCATTCGCCAGACTTGTCAGTGCTTTCTGGCTTCAATCGTGTCGGCGTCGCAGTCTGCCTAGCTTGTCAGCGCTGGTCAGCACTGCTATATACTGGCAAAGTGTCGTTGCGAGGAGGTCGATTCATCGCGGCCGCTCAGGCCACCCCAGTATTCCGACAACGGACAAGGAGCCTGCTCATGAACACAGCGATGCAACCCCTGTTCTGGCGCATCAGCGGACAACACAGCGGAATGGATGCCATCAGTCTGCTCATGCCCGATGACTCTGGTGAAGTGCCAGCCGAGTTCCCTACCGATGTTACCATTCAGTCACGCCGGCGCTCGCCGGACCCGGTCGATGTGCGCTGGTCAGATGACGACAATGACCTGTTTATGACGTTGGTTGATCGCGTTATGGACTTATCCGATGAAGCGGAAATGGTGCTCGATCTTACTGACGATGTGGTGCAGGGCATTATTCATTTGGTGGCGTTGGCACGTTTTCGCACACCTTGGCCGGGCGAAGAGCTGGAGGCAGATGAGCTGAATGCACCGCGTCAGGAGTTAGAAATCGGTGACTTGGTGGCCCTCAACACCAGCGCTGGCTTTCCTATGGCGGTGGTGGTGGCGCTGGATTCCGTCGATGCCACCTGCATATTGTTGGACAGCATTGAAACGCTCACCGGCGACATCGTGCCTGATCACAGCGTGCTGGTTATAAGTCGTCTCAACGTTTTACCGTCGTATTTTGCCAACTCGGATCAGGGCGACTCTGAAGTTCGCCACTGATCTTAATGGCCCCGCTATCAGTAGCGGGGTGTTTTCCTACCTCTCTTGGTGCTTATTCGCTATCGCGTTGGCGTTGACGCTCGCGCTTTTGCGCTAGGGCCAAGCCTGCCAGCACATCGAAATAGCCAGTGGTCAGGCGTGCACCGCCTTTTACCGACGTTGCAGGATGCGGAGCTGATTGCTCGTTCAGCTGGGCAGTCTGAGTTGTTGCCATAATAATCCCACCTTGCTTGAGTGAATGTTCATTCTGTTTTTAGTGTCACATCGATTAACTGTTGGGTGTTGCCGTTAGGCCTTGATGCCATCCCAGCACAGCGCCAGCAATTGTTGAGCTTCTAGCTCCTCGCCCATCAGTTCTGGAGCGCAGTTGTACTTTTTTGCCAGTGTCGACAGCGCGCCGTAAACAAAGGTACTGAGTACTTTTTCGGGGCAGGCTTTCAATACCTGCTGTGCTTGTCCATCTTGCAAGATACCAAACACTACCTCATGCAGTGCCGTAGCAGCCCGCTCCATGGTGCCATCAGTGATGGCAGGGCATGCCGACATCTGCTCTAGTAGGGCACAATCCCTAGGGTTGGTACGCATATAACGATAAAAGTTGCCCCAGAACTGGAAAAAGCGCAGTTTTACACACGCACTGCCGTCGTAGTCGGTCAGGCAATGCTCGGTCATGCGTTTCATCAGTTCTAAATACAGCTCTTGTACCAATTCATCTTTGGTCTCGAAGTAGCGATAGATAGTACCGGCACCGCAACCGGCCTGACGGGCCACGGCTGACATTGGGCAAGATTGCAGACCATGCTCAGCAATGAGCTCAGCGGTCGCCTCCAAAATGCACTGGCGTTTATCCATCTGTACTGCTTAGTTGTGACTGAACGTTCATTCTGCTCTTGCGGCGGTCAGAATGCAAAAGATGCGTTGCACATCGTTTGGGATCAGCTTGTTGCATGAGTGGAACGTTGGCTGCGCTGATTAGCAATCCAGACACACAAACAGCCCATTGCGGCGGAAAACATCATCACCAGCATCATGGGGCGAGCGCTGAAATCATGCACTTGGGTCCAGAACCACCCCAGCAGTGCACCGGCTAAAAACTCGGTGACACCAATCAAGGCGGTGGCCGAGCCACTGATGGTGTGAAAATGCTGCAGTACCGAGCTGATGGCATTGGCGGCAATTAAGCCAATGGCTCCGACGCTGAGCATAATCAGCGGCAATACCAACCACAGGGATGGTTTCTCCATGGTTTGAGTGAGCACCACCAAGCTAACGGTGGCTGCCAGTTGCAGCAAGGTGCCCACTTGCAGTAAGTGTTTGCTGCCAAAGCGCGGCAATAATCGGACGTTTAGACGGTTCAGCGACATCATCACAATGATATTGGCACCAAACAGCCAGGCAAATTGCGACGGTGGCCGTTGATAGTATTCCAGATACAGAAATGGAGCGGCGGTGATAAAAACGAACATGGTCGAGAAAGCAAACGCCAGGGCAACAATATAAGGCCTTGCCTCAGTATGACTGATGACCTGCCAATAGTTGCGCCAAGGCGACTGCCTGCTACGACGCTCAGGCGGATGACTCTCGTCTAAAACAAACATCACAATGGCAATGACCACCAAGCTGTAGCCTGCCAAAATCACGAAAATATCGCGCCAGTCGCCGAAATGAATAATCACAGCACCCAGAGCCGGTGCCAGTAGTGGTGCCACCATCATGATCATGGCCACCATGGACAATGTCCGGGCAATGTCATCGCCTTGAAAGCGATCACGCACCACGGCAGGGCTGTTCACCGTTGCCAAACCACCGCCAATGGCCTGAATCGCGCGCCAGAGCAGCAAGCCATCGAGCTGATCGACCTGGATAAGCATCACCGAGGCGATGAAGTACAGCACCAGCCCCAGCAAAATAATCGGGCGACGGCCAAAGCGATCCGACAGCGGCCCACCGGTGAGCTGCCCGACGGCATAACCAACTAAAAAGGCGCTCACCGACAGTTCGACGTGGTGGATGTCGGTATTTAAGTCTGCCGCCATGGCTGCCATGGCGGGCAAATACATATCGATGGCGAGGGGCGCGATGGCTGTGAGCAGAGCGAGTAGAAGAGGTAATGGCATATGGGTCAATAAAAAGCCGCATCATACCCTGATGATGCGGCTTAATCGAGGTCGTGCAGCGCAAAACATTGTGCTGCAAAAGCAATTAGACGTTGAAGCGGAAGTGAATTACATCGCCATCCTTAACGATGTAGTCTTTGCCTTCCAAGCGCCATTTACCAGCATCGCGGGCACCCGCTTCGCCGTTGTGAGCAATAAAGTCGTCGTAAGCAATCACTTCTGCACGAATAAAGCCGCGCTCAAAGTCGGTGTGAATGGCTGCTGCTGCACGTGGTGCGGTGGAGCCAATTTTAATGGTCCAGGCGCGCACTTCTTTTACGCCCGCAGTGAAGTAGGTTTGCAGACCTAGCAGCTCGTAGCCAGCGCGAATTACGCGGTCGAGGCCGGCTTCTTCCATGCCTAAATCTGCTAAGAACTCCGCTTTATCGTCGTCATCCAGTTCGGCGATTTCGGCTTCGATCTTGTTACATACCACCACCACAGAAGCGCCTTCGCTGTCAGCGATTTCACGCACTTTATCGACGTAGGCATTGCCTTCTAGGCCGTCTTCATCGACGTTGGCAATGTACATAGTGGGCTTGGTGGTGAGCAGGTGGAACTGGCGTGACAGCTTCAGCTCGTCATCGCTCATGTCTAACATGCGTGCGGTTTTGCCTTCTTCAAAATGCGGAATCAGGCGCTCCAACAGAGCTTTTTGGGCAATGGCGTCTTTATCGCCGCCTTTGGCAACGCGGACAACGCGTTGCAGTTGCTTCTCGCACGACTCCAGGTCGGCCAAAATCAGCTCGGTATTGATCACATCAATATCGGCGGCTGGGTCAACATGGTTGGCGACGTGAATCACCTGATCGTTTTCAAAGCACCGTACCACGTGGGCGATGGCGTCGGTTTCCCGAATGTTGGCCAGGAACTGGTTGCCCAGGCCTTCACCTTTGGATGCACCGGCGACCAAACCTGCAATATCGACAAATTCCATCGCCGTCGGCACCACGCGCTCAGGATTGACGATGGCCGCCAGTTCATCCAGGCGTTTGTCTGGCATGTTCACCACGCCAGCATTGGGTTCAATGGTACAGAAGGGGAAGTTTTCTGCATCAATGCCTGCTTTTGTCAGTGCGTTAAACAAGGTGGACTTGCCGACGTTGGGCAAACCAACGATGCCACATTTAAAACCCATAGTTGTATCCTGTGTCGAATCTGAAGTACGGCGAAAAATTGCCGGTATTTTACCCTTTATAGGAGTGAAGTCGATTCATGGCTTTGGCCATGTCACCTGTCATGGCGTCGGGAAGTACGCACATGGCTTCTTCAATGGCATTGTCTATGCTCTGCTGCTCTGCTTTGCTGGCGCGGCCGAGCACGTAACCAGTGACGCGGCTCTTGTCGCCAGGGTGGCCTATGCCAATACGTAAGCGATGAAAATCTTTGTTGTTACCCAGGCTGGAGATGATGTCGCGCAAGCCATTTTGACCACCGTGGCCGCCGCCTTGCTTAAAGCGGGCAACACCTGGGGGGAGGTCAAGCTCATCGTGAACAACTAATATGTGCTCGGGCTTTAGCTTATAAAAATTGGCCAGCGCCGCTACGGCTTGGCCGCTGCGGTTCATAAAGGTGGTGGGCAGCAGCAGAAAGCAATCTTGCTTGCCAATGCGTCCTTTGCCGCACAAGCCAAAGAATTTTTTATCCGCACTCAAGGAAATGCCGTTGGCACGCGCCAAGCGCTCTACCATCCAAGCGCCAGCGTTATGACGGGTGTGCTCGTATTCGGCACCAGGGTTGCCCAGGCCAACGATCAGCTGAATCGGGTTTGCCATCAGAGTGTTACCTTTATTTCAGACACAAAAAAGCGGGGACCAGCCCCGCTTTTTATCGGTGAGATGGGGCTTATTCAGCCGCTTCTTCACCTTCTTCTTCAGCTGCACCGCCTTTAGGAGCGATAACAGTTACAACAGAGGTGTCATGGTCTGCACCGTGAGACAGCGCCAGAGACTCAACACCTTTAGGCAGTTTCAGGTCGCTCAAGTGGATAACGGTGCCCACTTCAACGTTTGCCATGTCGATTTCGATGAACTCAGGCAAGTCGCCTGCTGCACAGATGATGTCCAGGCTGGTCAGCTGGTGAGCGATCTTACCGCCACCTTGCTTAACGCCAACACAGTTGTCTTCGTTGATGAAGTGCAGTGGAACGTGTGCTTTGATCTTGGTGGTTTTGCTAACACGTTGGAAGTCAGCATGCCAGATCAGTTCTTTGGCCGGGTGACGCTGCAGGTCTTTCAAGATAACTTGCTCAGACTTGTCGCCAATGTTCAGGGTGATGATTGAGCTGTAGAAAGCCTCTTCATCCAGTGCACGGAACAGTTCTTTGGCTTGCAGAGTGATCGCTTGTGGTTTGCGATCGTTGTTGCCGGCTTTACCGCCATATACGATGGCGGGTACACCTTTGTTGCGACGCAGGCGGCGGCTCGCACCTTTCCCTGAGTCTTCGCGCAGTTCAGCGTTCAGAGTAAATTCTGACATGGTGTTTTCCTCAATGGTTGGATAAAAAACCGCCTGAGCTTGCGACCAGCTCAGGCGGTTTTATAGAAATCTATTTAGGCTGCGAATCAGCGGAACATGGCGCTGATCGATTCCTCGTTATTCACGCGGCGAATCGATTCAGCCAGCAGACCAGCAATCGTCAATTGACGAATGACGCCGGTGGCTTTGGCGGCTTCTGACAGCGGGATGGTATCGCTAACCACCAGCTCGTCCAGCTCAGTGTCCGACAGACGCTCGACAGCGGGGCCGGATAGTACAGGATGTGTACAGTAAGCGACAACCTTTTTTGCCCCAAAGTTTTTCAAGGCTTTGGCGGCCTGGCACAGAGTACCAGCGGTATCGACCATATCGTCGACCAATACGCAGGTACGGTCGTTGACATCACCGATGATGTTCATCACTTCAGAGACGTTCGCTTTCGGGCGGCGTTTGTCGATGATGGCCAGATCAACGTTCAGCTGTTTAGCGAAGGCACGAGCACGTACCACGCCACCGATGTCCGGTGAAACAATGGTCATATTCTCGTAGTTCTGGCGCTCTAGGTCGTCCAGCAAAACTGGTGAGCCGTAAACGTTATCGACTGGAATATCAAAGAAGCCTTGGATTTGATCGGCGTGCAAATCGACGGTTAAAACACGGTCGATGCCAGCGCCAGACATCATGTCGGCGACAGCGCGAGCGCTGATAGGTACACGCGCAGAGCGTGGGCGACGATCTTGGCGAGCATAGCCGAAGTAAGGTACCACAGCGGTAATACGGCTGGCAGATGCGCGGCGCAAAGAGTCGGCCAGCAGCAAAACTTCCATCAGATTATCGTTTGTGGGAGCGCACGTCGGTTGCAGGATAAAAACGTCTTTACCACGTACGTTCTCGTCGAGTTCGACGGTGGTTTCGCCGTCGCTGAATTTACCCACGGTGGCTTCACCCAGAGGAATATCCAGACGCTCGACCACGAGTTTTGCCAGTTCCGGGTTGGCGTTACCGGTAAATACCATCAACTTAGACACAGGCAGCCTCTTTGATGTAATGATTTATATGATGGAAAGCTTAGAAGAAGATGGCTGGGGTGGCAGGACTCGAACCTGCGCATGACGGGATCAAAACCCGTTGCCTTACCACTTGGCGACACCCCAACTTTTAAGACGGTCTGAATAATACCTTGTGTGCTGGCGATTGGTTAATACCTTTCGCTACAAAGGTCACATACTCAGCCGGTAACTGGCCAGAAACTGTGGTAGCTTCTGCCTCAGAACCGAAGCTTGAAAATATGCAAGCTCCAGTGCCCGTCAGCTTAGCAGGAGAGAAATTATTTAGCAAATTCAATGCTTTACCAACTTCAGGGTAGAGCATCGAGACAACTGCTTGGCAGTCGTTGTTTCCCTCTCGCCTCAGCGCGGTGCGTATATTAGTGGCGGGCGTATCACGTGTCAAACATTTATTTGAAAAAATTTTCCCTGTATTAACATGCACTTGCGGAACCACCACCAAATACCAGGGTTCATCGAGCTCAGGCGTGGGGGTAAGCTTTTCACCAACCCCTTCGGCGAAGGCGGCCTGGCCGCGAACAAACACCGGCACATCGGCGCCGAGGCGCAAGCCGATGTCGGCCAACGCATCTTCAGACAGCTGCAATTGCCATAATTGGTTGAGCGCTAATAGGGTAGTGGCTGCATCTGAGCTGCCGCCACCTAGGCCACCGCCCATAGGCAACACCTTGTTTAGCTGGATATCCACACCACAAGGTTTATCGCTTAGGGCTTGCAGAGCGCGCGCGGCGCGAATGATGAGGTTGTCTTCAAAATCTACCCCCTTGATGTCGGGGCTTAGCGTGAGCTGATCGTCGCCGCGGATGCGAAACGACAGCTCGTCGCCGTAATCGAGAAACTGAAACAGGGTTTGTAGCTCGTGATAGCCGTCTTCTCGTTGTCCAAGAATGTGCAGCATCAGATTTAACTTGGCCGGTGCCGGTACGGTTAACCAATCAGCCACGCAGGGTCCACTCCTTAATTGCAAAAACAAAGCGATGATTGTGGCCGCTGACTTTAATCAGGCCAGGTAGCCAGCGCTGACCTTGGCGACTGTAGCGGCTGTAGCGAATCAGCCAGCCGTGCTGCTGTAATGAGATCAAGCGACCTTGCTCATCACGTTGCACTTTTGTTTGCTCGCCTGGGCTGGGCTGGCCTTGTACCCAATAGCGCACGTTTTGCACTGGAAAGGTCCAGCCCATGTAATGTTGTAACAGGTGTTCAGCGGACGGAGCGCGTTGGGGTCGTTCCCAACCTGGGAGCGTGAGCTCAGCAAAACGGTCGTTGCCGGTTAAGCGTGAGGCGCCTTGCCCCAGTGGGCCAGAAATAAACAAGTCATAGGCCTGCTGCTGTTGTTCCCAGCTCAAGTAACCAGTGACGGTGTCTTCTGGGGTGGTTACGGACAACTTGCCGCGCACCAACCAGTTTTGATCATTGTGGGCACCTCCATTTGGAGATGGCCCTAAGCTGGCGCAGCCGGTGAGCAGTGCCAAAAACATAAATAGCAGGCGAGTCATGGTTCTAGTTCAACATTCAGACGTTGCAGGGTTTCTTCAATAAAGTGGCTGTCTGGGGTTTGCTCTAAACCCTGGCGCCATATCTCGCGTGCTTCGCGGGTTTCTCCACTGAGCCACAGCAGCTCACCTAAGTGCGCAGCAATTTCATGATCCGGCATCAGTTCGAACGCCTGTTCTAGCAAAGTTCGCGCTTTGTCGATTTCGCCCATGCGAAAGTACACCCAACCAAGACTATCAATGATGGCTGGGTTGTTGGGCGACAGAGCCAGCGCCTTTTTGATGAGTGGATAGGCTTCTTCCCAGCGCTCAGTTTTATCGGCCAGGGTGTAGCCGAGCGCATTAAGCGCCTCGGCATGGTTAGGCTGCTGAGCGATAATATGGCGTAGATCGCTTTCTAACAGTTCAAGGTTGTCGAGCTGGCCAGCCAGCATGGCGCGGGTGTAGCGCAGGTCGACATGGTCAGGCTGCAACTGCAATGCTTGGCCGATCAAGTCGATGGCGCCTAGAGTGTCGTTGTTTTGCGCCAGTAACTCGGCTTCGATACGCACCAGATCAACGGTTTTCTCTGGCCATTCGGCGCGACGCCCATCTAAATAAGTGCGTGCTGCTTCTAAGCCATCGCGCTGCAGAATGATCTCTGCGGCGCGCAGCTGAGCGGGCAGAAACTCACGGCCATCGTTCACCTGCCGAAAATGCGCCAAAGCTTCATCAGATTGCTGTTCGGCATAGGCCAGCTTGCCGAGATAGAAGTGGGCTTCATTGGCGTAGCGGCGTGTATTGATCAGTGATTGCAGCAAGTTACGAGCATGGGTGTGCGCATTGAGTTCTTGCTCCAGCAATGCCAGCGATAACGTTAGGGCATGGTCATCTGGGTAGCGTTGATGCAGGTCGCGAAAGGCCTCGCGGGCATCTTCCATGCGCCGCAGATCTAACAGCAGGCGAGCATACAATACGCTCATGCCTTTATTGTTCGGGTGCTGAGGTTGCAGATCTTCCAGCCAGTTGACCGCTTCTTCAGTTCGCTGCAGCTGTGCCAGCAAGCGGGCTTTTTGCATGCCGGCACTGAGGTAGTCTGGCTGCATCTCTAGCGCTCGTTCGATGCCCGCCAGAGCTTCATCATACTGCTTGAGATGCTGGTGCATGATGGCGATGGCATAGGCCAAGTTGGCATTGTTAGGGTATTGCTGTTGTAAGTCACGTAAGCGCTGCAATAACTGTTGCTGCTGATCTGGACTTAATTGGCCGCTGTTCGCAGCAAGGTAATCAAACTGGCTGATGCCAGACAAGCGCAGTAAATCTTGCAGATGATTCAGAGCCGCATGATAGCGACCTTGCTGAATGGCGGTTTGAGCTGCAGCGTGATGGGCGGATGGGTCCTCTGGCGCCCCCGACAACCAGATGCCGTTAGCCTCTGCTGCTAAGTTGTCGGCGCCTACATAGCTGGCAATACGACTGGCGCGCTCAGCAATGTCTGGGTCACCTGTTTGTCGTGCTTGCAACATATAGTTGCGCAAGGACACGTCAAAGCGCTGTCGCTGACCGGCAAACTCAGCCACCAGCAAGGCATATAAAGTGTCTGTGGGAATGGGGCGATAGTGAACGTCTGGTTGCTCGACCACTTCTTCAATCGCCGTTGTTGCTGCGCTAGGGTCTTCGCTAGGCGGCGTGCTGTCTGCTGTGAGAGTGGCACAGCCAGCCAGCCACAATGGTGCTGCCAGCCCTGCTATCCATCGCTGTAGGTTGCAAACTGGGCGCAAAAACAAACTGGCCATAGACTTCCGCATTCAGTGAGTGGTGAGTGTATTTAGAGTTAGATGCCGATTTAAGTCAAAGTTTTCGTCGTGGGCATTGTGCCACGGCTACTTTATAATCGGCGCCTTTTGAGACGGAGCAACCGGCGGCAGTATGGCGATCTGGGCAGTGGGCATCAATCACAAGACTGCACCCGTATCGGTGCGCGAGCGGGTGGCGTTTGATCCTGCGCGCATGCCGGACGTACTGGGCCAGCTGACGTCACTGCATCCGATCTCTGAGGCGGTGGTGCTGTCGACCTGTAATCGCACCGAGTTGTATTGCAGCGCTGCGGAGCTGCAGCAACAACAGATTGCTGAATGGCTGGCAAGTTATCACCAAATTCCAGTGCAGGATCTCGCCCCGGCACTTTATTGCTTGCAGCAAGATCAAGCCGTGCAGCACACCATGCGAGTGGCCAGCGGCTTGGATTCACTGGTGTTGGGCGAGCCGCAAATTTTAGGGCAGATGAAATCGGCCTACGCCGTCGCCCAGGAGCATGGCGCTGTGGGCTCTGAGCTGGGACGCTTATTTCGCCAAACGTTCTCCATCGCTAAGCGGGTGCGAACCGATACCGCCATTGGCCAAAATCCGGTGTCTGTGGCCTTTGCCGCGGTGCGCATGGCGCAGCATATTTTTGCCGATTTAGGGCGCAGCCATGCGCTGCTCATTGGCGCGGGTGAAACCATCGAGTTGGTGGCGCGTCACTTGGCGCAAGCTGGGGTTAAGAACATAACCCTAGCCAATCGCACCTTGGCACGAGCCCAGCACTTGGCGGAAGAGTTTCATGCCGATGCGGTGCTGCTGGAAGACATTCCTCAGGTGTTGCCGACGGCAGACATTGTTATCTCATCCACCGCCAGCCCACTGCCGATTTTAGGTAAGGGGGCGGTCGAAAAAGCCCTACGCCAGCGCCGCCACCGGCCGATGTTTATGGTCGATATTGCGGTACCGCGTGACATCGAAGCCGAAGTCGCCGAGCTGGCCGATGTGTATCTGTACACGGTGGATGATTTACGTGACATCATTGAAGAAAATGTACGTTCGCGTGAAGATGCTGCGCAGCAGGCTGAAGAGCTGATCTTGGCCGGCGTCGAGCATTTCATGCGTGAGCTCAAAACCCTCGATGCCGTGACCACTGTCCGTGACTTACGCGATTACAGCACGGCAGTGCAGCAAGATATGCTGGAAAAAGCCCTAAAGCAGTTGCAGTCTGGTGGCGATCCTGAGCGCGTATTGCGCCAGTTTGCTCACAGCTACAGCAATAAACTATTGCACGCGCCGACCGTGGCGCTCCGCAAAGCCGGCGCCGAAGGTCGGCTTGAAGTTCTCGACTGGACGCGTGAGTTGTTTCAACTCGACCGTGCAGTGACCTCCGTGGAAGAAAAATAGCCCCATGAAAAGCTCAATTATCAGTAAGCTCGAACACCTGCGTGACCGCTATGAAGAAGTGGGTCATTTGTTGTCTGAGCCCGATGCTGCCAACGATCAAAACCGTTTTCGCAGCTTGTCAAAAGAATACGCCGAACTGGAAACCATCGCCCAAACCTTTGGTGCCTATCAACAAGCCCAGGCTGACCTGGCAGAGGCGGAAAAGCTCGCCAATGACAGCGATCCAGATATGCGTGCCATGGGCGAAGAAGAGCAGCAAGTGGCAACCGAGACCCTAGAGCAGTTGGCACAGGAAATCGAAATCCTGTTGCTGCCGAAAGACCCAGACGATAGCCGCAACGTGGTGGTCGAAGTGCGTGCCGGTACGGGCGGTGATGAAGCGGCCATTTTTGCCGGCGACCTGCACCGCATGTACGGCCGCTACGCCGAATTGCGAGGCTGGCGCATGGAAGTGCTGAGTGCCAGCGAAGGCGAGCACGGTGGCTATAAAGAAATCATCAGCCGTATCAGTGGCGAAGATGTGTACTCACAACTGAAGTTTGAATCTGGCGCTCACCGCGTTCAGCGCGTGCCTGAGACGGAAAGCCAAGGGCGCATTCATACCTCCGCTTGTACCGTGGCGGTGATGCCCGAAGTGGGTGAAGAAGAAGACATCGACATCAACAAAAACGATTTGCGCATCGATACCTTTCGCGCGTCGGGTGCCGGTGGTCAGCACGTCAACAAAACCGACTCCGCCATTCGCATCACTCATTTGCCCACCGGCATGGTGGTGGAATGTCAGGATGAGCGTTCGCAACACAAGAACCGCGCCAAAGCCATGGCCTTGCTGGCCACACGCTTGCGCGATGCACAAACCCAAGCCGCTCAGGCGGAGCAAGCCGCTGCGCGTAAGAGTTTGGTAGGCTCGGGCGATCGTTCAGAGCGCATTCGCACCTACAACTACCCACAGGGACGGGTGACGGATCACCGTATTAACCTGACTTTGTACAAGCTGGAAGAGATCATGCAAGGTGATCTGAACCCGGTGGTACAGCCGCTGATTCAAGAGCACCAGGCCAATTTGCTGGCGGAAATGGCTGGCGCCAACTGATGCAAATCGAGCAGTGGCTGCGCCAAGCGACGGCTCGGCTGAGCACTTCTGACAGCGCCCGGTTAGACGCCGAGCTGTTGCTCGCACAGGTGTTAGAGAAAGATCGCACCTGGCTGTACACCTGGTCGGATCGCGAGCTGAGCGATGGGCAGCTACAGGCCGTCGATACCTTGCTGCAGCAGCGCCAGCAGGGCGTGCCCGTGGCACATTTATTAGGGCAGCGCGAGTTCTGGTCGCTGCCGCTGCGGGTGAATGCCAGCACCTTAATACCGCGCCCAGATACCGAAACCCTAGTGGAATGGGCGCTGCAGCTGCCGGTTAGAGATCAGGCCAGGGTGCTGGATTTGGGCACCGGCACCGGCGCCATTGCTCTGGCCTTGGCGAGCGAGCGCTCCCAGTGGCAGGTGGAAGCCGTGGATGCACAAGTGCAAGCCGTGCAACTGGCACAATACAACGCCCAAGCGCTGCAACTCGATGTACGGGTTTATGCCTCCCATTGGTTCAGCGCCGTTAACGGCCGCTTTGATGTGCTAGTGAGCAACCCGCCTTACATTGACGCCGACGATGAGCACTTGCAGCAAGGCGATGTGCGCTTTGAGCCAGCGTCAGCGCTGGTAGCCGAGCAAAGCGGCCTAGCAGATCTGTTTTACTTGATTGATAACGCGCCACATTGGCTGGTGGATGGCGGTTGGTTATTGCTGGAACATGGTTTTCAGCAAGCCGAAGCGGTGCAGCAGCGTCTGCGTCAGCAAGGCTTTTCTCAGGTAGAAAACCGCTGTGATTTGGCCGGTCAGCCGCGCATCAGTGGAGGTTGCTGGCAGCCATGAAGGATCAACAACTGCTGCGCTATGCGCGCCATATCTTATTGCCACAGGTCGATGTCGAAGGTCAGCAACAGCTGCTGAGCTCTCATGTCATGATCATTGGCCTTGGCGGTTTGGGTAGCCCGGTGGCGCAATATTTGGCCGCCAGCGGTGTTGGGCGCCTGTCGTTGGTCGATCCGGATCAAGTCGAGTTGTCGAACCTGCAGCGCCAGCTGGTGCACAGCGACCAGACCCTCGGCCAGAACAAGGTAGACTCTGCGCGCCAGTCGCTGCAGGGGATTAATCCAGACGTCGCGCTGCAGACCTTTGCAGTGGCCGCCGATGAAGCCTGGTTGCTGGAGCACCTGCAGCAGGTCGATGTGGTGGTCGATTGCAGCGATAACGCCGGTGTGCGCTATGCCATTAACCGCGCTTGCTTGGCGAGGCAAACGCCTTGGGTATCGGGCGCTGCCGTGGCGATGAATGGCCAACTGGTGGTGTTTGATCCACGCCAGGCCGATTCTCCTTGTTACCGCTGTTTGTATGCGCAACTTCCCGATCAGCCGGGCCAGTGTGCCGACAGCGGTATTTTGGCCCCTGTGGTCGGCACCGTCGGTAGTCTACAGGCGGTAGAGACACTGAAAGTGCTGCTGTCTTTGCCGTTGCCCGTTGGCAGCTTGCTGACTTATGACGCACTCAGCAGTGACTGGCGACGCTGGCAATTGCAGCGTCAGCCAGACTGCGAGGATTGTGGCCGGTAAATCTGGCGTCTCGTCTCACAGGCGTCTCAGTCAGCTGCGCGAACCTGTCTCTGAGTGGGTCGATGTGGTGTTCTTGTTGTAATACTTTATGCTTATTTGGTTATGCCTTCCCGCATTGTTGCTAAGGTTAATGCTTAACAACAAGGTGCTGCGCTGCAGTGCACGTATGGGCGGAGAGGATAAATCATGGCTAGAGTGATTGTGTTAGGAGCAGGCACTGGCGGCATGGCCGGGGCTTACGAAATTCGTGAACTGCTCAGTTCAGACCATAAGGTCACTGTGATTAATGAGCGGGAAGACTTCCAGTTTGTGCCATCCAACCCCTGGATTGCCGTCGGCTGGCGTCAGCGGCCAGACATCAGTTTTCCAATTCGTCCCCACCTGGAACAAAAAGGCATCGAGTTTATCGCCCAAGCGGTCACGGAACTGGATGCTGCCAATAACCGCTTGACGCTGGCGAACGGTGATGTTGAAGATTATGACTATCTGGTGATTTGCACTGGGCCCAAGCTCAACTTTGCTGCCATTGAAGGCGCCGGGCCGCACGATGGTTTTACCCAATCCATTTGCAGTCTGGATCATGCGGAATCTTGCTACGACGATGTCAAAGCTCTGGTTGATGAGCCTGGCCCTGTGATCGTAGGGGCGATGCCGGGCGCATCCTGCTTTGGCCCAGCCTACGAATATGCCTTTGTTCTTGACCGTGAGCTGTGCAAGCAAAAAGTTCGCGACCGTGTGCCCATGACCTACGTTACTAGCGAGCCCTACATTGGCCACCTTGGTTTGGGGGGCGTGGGGGATTCCAAATCCATGCTCGAAAGTGAATTGCGCAACCGCCACATTCAGTGGATCACCAATGCTAAAGTCACGCGCGTGGCGGATGGCGTTATGTACGTGGATGAGTTAAACGACGAAGGCGAACTGAAAAAACAGCACGAACTGCCTTTTCGCCATTCCATGATGCTGCCGTCTTTTGCCGGTGTTGACCCAGTGGCGGCAGTGGATGGCTTGGTAAACCCCAAAGGCTTTGTCATCATCGACGAGTTTCAGCGCAATCCAACCTTCAACAATATTTATTCTGCGGGTGTTTGTGTGGCCATACCACCGGTGGAGGACACACCCGTGCCAACAGGCACGCCAAAAACCGGTTACATGATTGAATCCATGATGACGGCCATCGCCCACAATTTAGCCGCTGATTTGGACGGTAAAGGCGAAGCGAATCACCGCGGCACCTGGAGTGCGATTTGCCTGGCAGATATGGGCAATACCGGCGCCGCCTTTGTGGCTATTCCGCAAATTCCGCCGCGCAACGTCACCTGGTTTAAAAAGGGCAAGTGGGTTCACTTGGCCAAAGTCGCCTTCGAAAAGTACTTTTTGCGCAAAATGAAAACCGGTTCCAGCGAGCCTGTTTATGAAAAATACACCCTCAAAGCCCTCGGTATTAATCGCTTGAAGGAAGAGACCAGCGATAAATAGTGCCGTTATCGGTGGCGAACAGCAGCTCTCCTGTCTCGAGCTTGGCGAGCGCGCGAATGCGTTGGTCTAGTTCTTCTAGCCAGCGTTTTTCGCTGATTTGCTGCGTATCATGGCGAATACTCAGTTGATTTAAATGACGCAGCTTTAAGGCGCCAGACAGCAACACCGTGTGTTCATCATCGCTGTGCCATAACAGCAATGAGCCGGGAGCAATGGAAGGCGTAAAGCTATACACAGGGTCGATCATATCTGGGTGCTGGCGATGCTCACCGACGTACATCGGGTTCCAGTATTCTTTGCCCAATGACACCTCTGCCCAGCCATAGTTGCCGCCTTTGACAATGCGATTGAGTTCATCGCCGCCACGCGGCCCATGTTCAATGGCCCACAGGGTGTCGTTGGCGGCATCAAAGATCAGGCCCTGCGGATTGCGATGGCCATAGCTCCAGATTTCAGGTAATGCCCCCTCTTGGTCGACGAACGGGTTATCGGTTGGCACCGAGCCATTTAAATGCAGGCGCAGAATTTTGCCGGCATGGGTATCTAGCCGCTGACCGGTAGCCCGCTCGCCGCGATCACCAATCGACATAAATACATAGTCGCCATGAAAGGCGATGCGGCTGCCGAAGTGGCGATTGCTGTCAAAGGCAGAGTTGGATGTCAGCAACACTTCGGTCGCTTGCAGCTGCATTGCATCTAGGTTCAGGCGTGCTCGTGCCAGCGCCGTTGAGGCGCCGCTGGTATCTGGCTGGGCGTAGGTAAAATACAGCCAAGGGTGTGGCTTGGCGGGCAGCAGTGCCAGATCCAATAAACCACCTTGGCCTTCGGCATGCACGCTGGGTACGGCGCTGATCACTTGTTTATTGCCGCTACTGAGTGTCAGCAAACTTAACTGGCCGTGACGTTCAGCCACCAACACTTGCTCTTCATTTATGGGCAGTAGCGACCACACCACGCCAAAACCATCGGCCACTGGCTGAGGTTTGGCGTTAATGGTCGCGCTAAAGCACATCATCAGCACACATAACCAACGCATATTAAGTCTCCGGGTTGGGCGCGAAGCTGGCACCATCAAATCCTTGCTGGCGCCATGCCTCGTAGACCATGACAGCAACACAGTTAGAAAGATTCATACTGCGGCTTGCCGCCAGCATCGGCAAGCGCAGCCACTGCTGACGCGGGATTTGCTCGCGGATCGAAATGGGCAAGCCGCGGGTTTCTGGGCCAAACAGCAAATAGTCGCCGGCCTGAAAGCGAACATCACTGTAGCCCGTCGAGCCTTTGGTGGTCAGTGCAAAGACACGCTCTGGGGCTTGCTGCGCCACAAAGGTCGGCCAGTCAGCATAGACCTTCACTTGCGCCCATTCGTGGTAATCCAGCCCAGCACGGCGCAGGGCTTTTTCTTCCAGCGAGAACCCCAGTGGTTCGATTAAATGCAGATGGCAGCCAGTGTTGGCACACAAGCGAATGATGTTGCCCGTATTGGGCGGGATTTCGGGTTCAAACAGCACAATATTGAACATAGTTTGGGCTCGTTAGGC
Organism: Bacterioplanes sanyensis; assembly: GCF_014652515.1. Taxonomy (GTDB): domain Bacteria; phylum Pseudomonadota; class Gammaproteobacteria; order Pseudomonadales; family Oceanobacteraceae; genus Bacterioplanes; species Bacterioplanes sanyensis. Next base: position 334,524 of record NZ_BMYY01000002.1, read on the forward strand.
GGTACCTTGGTCTCAGAGTTTCGTGAGGTTACACAAAAAAACACACTGTCGTGCTTAGTCTTGACTTGTGTGGCTGACACAATAGTCATGTTCTGGATATAAGACCATACGAGTCAGCCAACTGGTCTAAACTTAGCCACAGTTTTGTTGGAATTTTTTTGTCGTATCGTGCCAGTATCGTCCTCGCCTATAACGGGTGGTAGGCGCAGGCAACAAACAGTGAGTTACGAGTGAGCTGGAAAACAGGCTGGCGCTGGCCAGGTAAATCACACGCAGCCAAAGGCTGTATCGGAATCGCACTGCATCAGGGGCAGGCATTTGGCGTGCATTTTAACGGCAGCGGCGTCACCCAATGCTACCGTCCGGCTGATGGTGAGAGCGGTTTGGAAGGCCTGAGCCAATGGCTGCAGCAGTTGCCTGCGGTGAATGCGCCGGTGCACATGATGCTGGACCATCAAGATTATGAACTGCATATGGTTGAAGCTGCACCCGTGCCGGATGAGGAACTCAGCGATGCCATGCGTTTTCGGGTAAAAGACATGCTCAGCATGCCGCTGGAGGATGCCATCGTGCAGGCCACGCGCCTTCCCGCCGATGCTTACCGTGGCCGCCAAGACATGGCCTTTGTCAGTGCCGTTCGCCGCGATCATATTCGCAAACTGGTGAAATGGTGTCATAACCGCGACTTGGAACTGCAGCAAATTAGCTTGCCAGAGTTCAGCTTGTTGAATTTGGTGACGGCGCAACTGGTCGAGCACAGTGTTGCTTTGCTGCGTTTGGATGAGCACTCCGGTGCGCTTTATGTGTATTACGACGGTGCCTTGTATCTGGTGCGGTCATTGGCCATTGGTTATGCAGATTTGCAATCCAGCAACGCTTCTGAGGCGCTGGCCCTAGACAGCAATGAGCAACTTGAACGCTTGGCTTTGGAGTTGCAACGCTCAATGGACTTCTACGAAAGCCAGATCGGTATGGGCAGCATTGGCCAAATTTGGGTGCTTAAGCCTGATCAAGGTGATTTAGACGAGCCATTACCACGCTTGGAAGACGTTCTAAACATACCGGTACGGCAAATTAGCCTCGACAGTCTTTACAACCAAATGCCTGGCGATACCGGCTTATCAGCCTCGTTATTAACTGCGTTAGGAGGGTGCTTGTCGCATGAGTCCTGACGTTAAACAACGCATCAATTTTTATACGGCTGAGTTTCACCCGCCACGCTTACCAGCGCCGGTGGCGCGTTTGTTACTGGGGCTGGCCGCGGTGAGCATCGTACTGCTGATGATTGGCAGCGTGCTGAGCTGGCAGGCGCAACAACAGCAGCAGCAACGCGATCATTGGCAGCAGCAGCGCGAACAGGCATCGACTCAGCTACAGCAACTGCGCGATAGCCTGCCTCCGCTGCAACAGGATGCTGACCTGCTGGCTCAACAGCAGCGTTTGCAAAGCCAGCGCCGTGGTGCACAAGCGGTGCTGTCCTATCTGACTCAGGGCAAGTTAGAGCAAAGCCAAAGCTTTTCACGTTTGCTGCAAGGTCTGACACAGCTGTCTGGCCAAGGCGTGTGGTTAGCTGGGGTGCGCATTGAGCGGGGTGGCGAAGCCTTGACTTTAAAAGGCTATTTACAGCGTCCGGAGCAACTGTCGACCTACGTTGAGTCGCTGCTGCAGTTGCCGGGTTATCGAGGCCGAGCGTTCCGTCATATCCAGCTGCAAGAAGTGGAAGAGCAAAACTGGTTACAGTTTGAGCTCGCCAGTGACGGCGTGGATGATGAGCAGGGGGATAACGGATGAGCTGGTGGCAGCATCCCCAGGCGCAAAAACTGATTCAGGCCTACTTAAAGTTATCTCAACGCGAGCGGTTACTGCTGCAGGTGACCTTGTACATAGGCGTCATTTTGCTTTGTGTGTGGTTATGGTTTGAGCCCAGCTGGCAGCAACATCGATCAGCCGCTGCTGAGCAGCAACAGTTGCGCAGTGAAACCCAACAATTGCACCAGCAGTTGCAAGCGTTAGAACAGCAGCCAAGACGCGACCCCAATGCCGAATTGCAACGCATTATTGCAGATGAGCAGCAACAGCTGCAGCAACTGCGTCAGCGCATTGGCCAGCTGACCGATGCCCTCGTTAGTCCACAGCAGATGTTGGCGGTGTTGCGCAGCCTGCTGCAGGCCGATCAGCGCTTACAGCTGGTTGCACTCAGCAACAGCACACGCGAGCGCGTTGAGTTAGGGGAGGCCTATCAAGATGTGCGCCTCTATCGCCATGGCTTGGAGCTGACCATGACCGCTACCTACCCAGGTTTGGTGGACTACCTCAATCAGCTCGATCAAGCCCCTTGGCAACTGTATTGGCAGCTACTCGACTATGAAGTTGATCAATATCCGCGCGGTCAGGTGACGTTAAAAGTGTATACCTTGAGCACCCAAGAGGAGGTCATTGGTGGCTAAGCAGCTTGTGCTTTTATCGCTGGTAGCGCTGTCTTTAGTTAGCCTGACGGCGGTGGCTGCCGACCCAACACGTCCGCCTCAATGGTCTGTCGGCAGCGAGGCAGTAGTGCGCTCAGAGTTGGTACTGCAGCAGGTGATATGGCGTTCCGACGCGCCGCTGGCGGTGATTAACCAACAAGTGCTGGCGCCGGGCGATAGTGTCGACGGTGCTACCCTTCAACATATTGGCCGCACCCATGTGGTGGTGGTTCAGAACGGCCAGTCGCGCCGTCTGGACTTGCTGGCAACAACCAAAACAAAGGTGCAGTAACGCATGACAGCTAAGGGCTATTTTTTGTATCACACTTGGGTTGGCCTGCTGTGCTTGGGCTTGTCTGGCTGCGCCATGCAACCCACCCAAGCGCCTGTGGAAAAGGTCAATCACACGCCATTGTTGACCACGGAGCCCCAAGCCGAGGCCGAGCCATTAGCGCTGGAGCAATTGTTGCCCCCCATAGAGAACCTGGCTGAGGAAGCACCGCGTTTCGATGTGGTGGCCGACCGCACCCCGGCACAGGCATTTTTTAATAGCCTAATTGATGGCAGCGGCCAGAATCTGATTGTGCATCCGGATGTGCAAGGTGAGATCAGTCTGAATCTGAGCAATGTGACATTGGAGCAAACGTTAGAAGCCGTGCGCGATGTGTATGGCTTTGATTTTGTGCAAGGCACCTATGGCATTCGTATTCTGCCGCCGACTCAGCAAACCCGAATTTTCCCCATCAACTATTTGAACGTGCAGCGCTCTGGACGCTCTGGCATGAGTGTCAGCAGTGGCCAGGTGTCGTCTACCGACACCCAGCGGGCCGACGATAGCAGCACCACCTCCGCTCGTCGTAGCAGTACGGTCAATAGCAGCGAGGTAGAAACCAGCAGCGGCACAGATTTTTGGACCAACTTACAGTCAACCCTGCAGCTGTTGGCGGCGGATGAAGAAGGGGCCCGAGTGGTGGTCGACGCCCATGCCGGCATGGTGGTGGTCAAGGCCATGCCATCCACCTTGGCACACATTCAGCATTACCTAGAAAAAGCCGAACTCAGCGTACGCAAACAGGTGTTGATTGAAGCCAAAGTGGTGGAAGTGACTCTAAATGATGGCTTTCAATCGGGCATCAACTGGTCAACCTTGGCAGCACAAGGCAACGCGGATTCTTGGAGCGGCTCACTTAGCTCAGCGGCACTGAGAAACCCAGACTTTATTGAAGGCATTTTTTCACTCAACCTGGATGTGGGTGATTTCACTGGTACCTTGCAGCTGTTAGAGACCCAAGGTGATGTTAATGTGCTCTCCAGCCCACGCATTGCCACGGTCAACAACCAAAAGGCAGTGATCAAAGTCGGCACCGACGAATACTTTGTGACCGATGTCAGCAATTCCACCACCACCACCACCACGGGTAACACTCAAACCCCAGACATCGAGCTGACGCCGTTTTTCTCCGGCATTGCTTTGGATGTGACGCCGCAAATTGGCGAACAGGATGAAATCATTTTGCACGTTCACCCGACCATTACCGAGGTCGAGTCACGCACCAAAACCATCGAGCTGAGTCAGGATGAATTCAAACTGCCGCTGGCCTTTAGTACGGTGCGCGAAACCGACTCCATTATTCGTGCTCGGTCGGGCCAAGTGGTGATTATTGGTGGCTTGATGCAAAACCGTGAGTTGACTAAGGTCGCCAGCGTGCCGCTGTTGGGTGATATCCCGGTATTGGGCTGGTTGTTCCGCCAAACCCGCTCGGAGATGCGCCAAAGTGAGCTGGTGATTTTGCTGCAGCCGCGCATCGTTGGTGGCGCGCTTCAGCCTGAGCAAGTTGAGCAGCTCAATCGCCGTTATTCAGGCCTGGTGCCAGCGGAGGACTGATGGAGGCCCTGGCTCGGCTCAATGAAGGGTGTCAGCAGCATTTTGGTCTGCAACAGCCACCTTTTACGTTAACGCCCAACACCCGCTTTTACGTGGATTTGCCGGCGCAACGTCAGGCTTATGAGCAAGTGCACTATGCATTGGCCTCCGGTGAAGGCTTTGTCAAAGTCGTGGGCGAGGTGGGCACTGGCAAAACCATGCTGTGCCGTCGCTTGCTCAACCAGTTGCAACAGCAAGAGTGTGTCACCCTGTACCTACCCAACCCTCAACTGAGTGCTGATGGCTTATGGCTAGCTCTGGCGCGCGAGCTGGAGTTAAGTGTTAAAGGAAGATCCTTGGCTACAGTGCAGCAGGCGCTGCAGCAACAATTATTGCAACATGCGCAGCAGGGGCGCCAAGTAGTGTTGCTGGTGGATGAAGCGCAAAGCATGCCGAAAGCAACCTTGGAAGCGCTGAGATTGGTCTCAAATCTGGAGACAGAGCAGCAAAAACTGCTGCAAATCGTGTTGTTTGGTCAGCCAGAACTGGATGAGTTATTGCAGCAGCCTGGGTTGCGCCAGCTGCAGCAGCGCATCACCACCACTGCCCGCCTGAGCCCGCTGGCCAGTACCGAGATGCTGGCCGATTATCTGCAACAAAGGCTGAGTGCGGCAGGCCATCGCGGCATGCAGGTGTTCAGCCGTGACGCGGTAGACTATTTATGGCAAGTCAGCGGTGGCGTTCCGCGTTTGGTGAATGTTCTGGCTGGCAAAGCGCTGTTGGCGGGCTATGGCCAGGGCGTTGCTCAGATTCAGCGCACCCATGTGGCACTGGCGGCGGCGGATACTGAGTCGGCTCGTGCGCCCAAGCGCGCGCCGCTGTGGTGGTCCGCAGCTGTATTAGCGGCTTGTATGGTGATGCTATGAGCCTGGTACATAAAGTGTTGCAGGATATCGATCAGCGTCAGGGCGATGCGCCGTCGTTACCGCCAGGCCTGCAAGCCAAGGAGCCTCAACGGTCGATATGGCCGGCGCTGGCGATGGCGGCGTTACTGTTGTTGGTGGTCTTGGTAGTGGCTTGGCGCTTGCTGGTTACGCCGACAGTCGAAGCAGAGCGACCTGCGCCAACCTTGGCGCAGCCGGCCGACACTGAGGCGACGCAACCATCGCTGGCAACTCCAAGTGAATCTAGAGAACCTGCTCATGTTGCCAATTTGTCTACTGCGCCATCGGCTGCCGTTAATGATCGAGTTGAGCCGGACTCACTGCAAGATGAGTCGCTTACATTGGAAGACGAGTCACCCACATTAGAAGGTGAGCCAGATGTATCGGCAGAGCCGGTCATCAGCCAATCGACCGTGAAAGTACCTGCTGTACCGGCGGCGGTGAATGAGCATAAGTCTGACGAGCTTTCTGCATCGCCCAGTGCTACCAAAGCAGTGGTCGATCTGGCACCGGAGCGAGCCATCGCCGAAGTGAAAGAAAGCAATGATTTTAGTAATGAGCCCTCGCCGCCAGCGGCTCAAGTCGAGGCCACCGCCAAGGCTATGAACCCAGCGCCCGCCAGAGTGACGCGGCGGGGTGATGGCGAGCGTGAGCAATTTGCCAAAGCCCTGCAGCAGATGCAAAACGGTCAATGGTCGGCGGCGCAACAACAGCTGCAGCCGCTACTGGAAAGTCAGAACGACACCGCGCTGGTGCGCTATCGCACGGCATATTTGCGCACCCTAGTAGAGCAGCAGTTATGGACTGAGATGCTGCAGTTTTATCGCCAGCACCAAAGCATCACAGCCGCCAGTTGGTTGGCGGTCGCCGCACCGGGTTTGCACATGGCCGGTGAGCATCGGTTGGCGGCACCCGCCTATCGACAGCTGATGCGCCAGCAGCCGCAGCAGGCCAGCTGGCCGCTAGCGCTGTTATGGCTGTACCGACAAATGCAGCAGCCAGAGGCCGCGCGTCAACTGTTGCCACAATTGGCACGCTACCCCAATTTGAATGCGCAGCAACGGCGTTGGCTGCAGCAGCAGGCACAGGAGTTAACGTCCTCATGATGCAAACAACCGCCTCCGGGCCGAAAAAACGTGTACGCGTTGGCGACTTATTGCAGGAAAAAGGCCTGATCAGTGAAGAGCAACTTCTGGCAGCACTGGCCGAGCAAAAACGCACGGGCAAAAAACTGGGCCGTGCCTTGGCCGACTTGGGCTTTGTCAGCGAAGACCAACTGCTGCAAACCCTGGCCGACTATTTTTCTTACCCCTTTGTCGAGCTGGCACGCTTTCGCCTGAACAGCGAGTTGATTGGCCTGTTGCCAGAGTCTCAGGCGCGGCGGTATCGCTGCTTGGTGTTAGCGGAAGAGCAGGATGGCCTGCTGGTCGGCATGTCTGACCCAACAGATTTGATGGTCATCGATGACTTGCAGCGTATTTTGAAGCGGCCTGTGTATCCGGCGTTTGTGCGCGAACGTGAACTGCTGTCGATTCTCGATTCGAGCTATCGCCGCCAGGAGCAAATGGCCAGCATCGCCGGTGAATTGGAAGGCGAGCTGAGCAGCAGTGATTTTGACATCAACGAGCTCGGTGTCGGCCCAGACACCAGCGACGCCCCGGTGGTGCGCTTACTGCAAAGCCTGTTTGAAGATGCGGTGCAAATCAAAGCCTCCGACGTGCACATTGAGCCCGAAGAAAGCCAGCTACGCATTCGCTTGCGGGTCGATGGTGAGCTGCAAGAACAGGTCATGAAAGAAAAACGTGTTGCCTCGGCGTTGGTGTCACGCCTCAAAATCATGTCTGGCTTGGATATTTCAGAAAAGCGCTTGCCGCAGGACGGCCGCTTTAATATCCGGGTAAAAAACCGCAACATCGACGTGCGTTTGTCGACCATGCCAGTGCAGTTTGGTGAGTCGGTGGTCATGCGTTTGCTCGACCAAAGCGCCGGCATTTTGGATATGTCGGCATTGGGCATGCCGGCGACGATTCAGCGCCACTTTGAGCATTTAATTACTCGGCCTCACGGTTTGATCTTGGTTACCGGGCCAACCGGTAGCGGTAAAACCACCACACTGTATGCCGCGTTAACGCGCCTAAATCAGCCGCAAAAAAAGATCATTACCGCCGAAGATCCAATCGAATATCGTTTGCCGCGCATTAATCAGGTGCAAATTAACAGCCGCGTTGGGCTGGATTTCGCCACCGTGCTGCGCTCGGCTCTGCGCCAGGACCCAGACATCGTATTGGTGGGGGAGATGCGTGACCATGAAACCGCTGAAATTGGTCTGCGTGCCTCCATGACGGGCCACATGGTGTTGTCGACCTTGCACACCAACGATGCGCTGTCGGCTGCCGATCGCCTGTTAGATATGGGCCTCGATCACTACCTGGTAGCGTCTTCCTTGCGCGCGGTATTAGCGCAGCGGCTGGTGAAGCGTCTGTGCCCGCACTGCCAGCAACCACACGAGACCAGTGAGCAAGAGAAAGCTTGGCTCAGCAGCTTGGACGAAAGTGCGATCGAGCATCCGTTTATTGAAGGTCGTGGCTGCCATCATTGCCACAACACTGGCTATCAGGGTCGCATTGGCATTTACGAGTTGTTGGAGATGAACAGCGATTTAATTGCTGCCTTGCGGCGCAAAGACAGTCACGGCTTTGCCATGGCAGCAGCGCAGGCACCGAACTTTCGTTCACTTTCCCACTGTGCGCTGGATTATGCCCGTGAAGGTATTACCTCGCTGGAAGAAGTCTTCCGTGTGGCGGCAACCTTGGACGACTAACAATGGAATTTAGCTACCAAGGGCGCGATGCCAGCGGCAATAAAGTAGAAGGGCAGCTGCAAGCACCGAGCGAAACCGTTGCCCTCAATACCCTCAGTGATCGCGGCATCACAGTGACAGGGCTGTCGACGGCGGTGGTGGAGGCGCAATCTAATCATGCCGGTGGCATACAGTGGCGCCAGCACGTCAGCATGGACGAGCTGATTTTATTTACCCGCCAACTCTATGCCTTGACCAAAGCCGGCATTCCCATCATTCGCGCATTAAATGGCTTGGCGGAGTCGTCGCACAATCGCTTGCTGCAAGCCACTTTGCGCGATGTCAGCGATTCACTGGTATCCGGCTCTGAGCTATCCACGGCGTTTCGTCGTCATACGGCGCTATTTTCACCAATTTACGTCAACTTGATTCAAGTCGGCGAAAACACCGGTCAACTGGATGACGCCCTGCTGCGTCTGGTCGATCACCTGGAAATGGAGCGTGAAACTCGCAAGCGGGTGAAATCGGCACTGCGCTATCCAACGCTGGTGATCGGTGCCATCAGCATTGCCATGGTGGTGATTAATCTGTTCGTCATTCCCGCGTTTGACAATGTGTTCGCCAAACTCGGTGCCGATTTGCCCTGGCCGACGCGGGTACTCATGGCGACGTCGAGTTTTTTTCAGGCTTATTGGCCGTATATGTTGGCCGGTTTGATTGGCGGTATCGCCTGGTTGCGCTGGTACGCCCAGACCGAAACGGGCGGTATTTGGTGGGATCAAAAGCGCCTGCGTATGCCGTTAATTGGCAGCATTTTCGAACGCATTGCTTTGGGCCGCTTTTCGCGCTCTTTTGCCATGATGATGGCCGCCGGTGTGCCTATTTTGCAATGCATGACGGTGGTGGCCGACAGCGTCGGCAATCGCTATATCGGCCAAGCCATTCGCGGAATGCGCAGCGGCATCGAAAGAGGCGAGCGCCTTACCAGTACCGCCGCCGCCACGGGCATGTTTACCCCCTTGGTGCTGCAAATGCTGGCGGTGGGTGAAGAAACCGGCGCCATCGAGCGGCTGTTAAACGAAGTGGCCGACTTTTACGAACAAGAGGTGGACTACGAGCTTAAGCGTTTGGCGGATGCCATTGAGCCGATATTGCTGGTGTTTTTAGGTGCATTGGTATTGGTGCTGGCATTGGGCGTATTCCTGCCCATTTGGGATTTGGCCGGTGCCGCTTTGGGCAGAGGCTAGCGGTGACTGATATGCCCCTTGATTGCCGTCAATACCAAGCTCGCCATAGCCATTATGCTGGCCATAGATGCTCTGGCTACAGCCAGTTGCAAGTGGCTGTGGGCCTGGCATTGCTGGCGGCGTTATTGGCTTTTTTTATACCGCGCGCGACGCTTTTGTTAGAAGAGGCACAGCGTTTGCAGGTAATGGCAGAAACCAGTCGCTTTCGCGCCGCCGTATTGGCGCTTAGAGCCAGTTGGTGGAGTAGCGGGCAACGCCCGGTCTGGCTGCAGTTGCCGCTGGTCGGCGCTGCTAGCGAAGCCTTGATACGCGCTGATACCATTAGACCAAATGCGACAGAGTCGTCTGTGACAGCACAAAGCACGACCCTTGAAGGTAAAAGAGAATGGCAGAATACGACAAAATTTGACGCCGTTGCCATGACACCTTCAGGTTGGCCGATCGATTGGCGATTTTTTGACGCCAATGACGCGTTGCCTCAGCAACCGGCTAGGCTAACCAATGGCGGTTGTCAGCGCCTATGGCATGGGCTGCAAGCTGAGGGCGCCAAAGGGCAAAGTGAAGGCCAACATAAAAGTGAAGGCGACAGAGCAAGTGAGCAGGCGGTCGCCGGCAGCTGGGCAAGATTGATTCGAGCTGCAGGGCTAAATTACCGGCTGCAAATGCAGCAGGCGTTGGCCTCACAGCAAGGCTGTTTTTACCTGCTGGCGGCAGAACCCATGGCGGAAGGTTTGTTACAGTCGCCGCCGCAGCTTGGCAACCAAAACAATACAGGGCAGGCAGTTGTGCTTAATAGCGCACAGCCTCCCACCACCGAAGAAAGTCAGGTGATGGACGCTTGGCTTAACCGCGACGGACAGCAAGGTTTGATTGTTTATAACGTCCAATCCGGGCGTATAACTTGGCACTTCCGATAACACAGGAGTCGGACTCTATGAAAAAGCAAGCAGGTTTTACTTTGATCGAACTGATCATGGTGATTGTGATTCTCGGCGTTTTGGCTGCCTTTGCGCTGCCGCGTTTTGCGGATTTGGGTGGTGAGGCGCGTAGTTCTACGGTTCAAGGTGCTCTGGGTGCGGTTAAGTCGGCAGCCAATATTGCTCATGCAAAGCACTTGGCTGAAGCCGACGGCGATTCAACAGTGACGTTGGAAGGGCTGACTATCAACATGGTTAATGGATATCCTGCTGCTGGCGATGCAACGACTGCCGGTATTATCGAGTCAGCAGGTATCACTTCGGATGACTTCGATATTTCGTATGGAACGGGAACAGTCACCATTGCGGCTAAAGGTGCCAGTGGCACTTGCGAAATGGTTTATACCCAAGCGGCAGCAAATTCTAGTCCGGAGTACTCGATTGATGCCGATGCAGCAAACTGTAATTAATCTATTTTGAAACAAACACAAGGCTTCACCCTGGTCGAGCTGATTATTACCATTATTTTAATGGGTATTTTAAGCGTCTCGGCCAGTGCCTTGTTTTTTAATCCGTCGGCGCTGTCTGCGCTGGCGGTGCGTGATCAGCTGTTGTCGGCATTAAACCAGGCGCAGCTGAAAGCTCTATCAACCGGTCAGCCGGTGCAATTGGTGTTGAGCCAATCTGCCTCTGATTGGACACTGGTGCTCACTGCCGCACCAGGCACGCCACAAGCGCTGGAGGTGCAACGTCAGGTTTATGAACGTCAGCAAGCCACCGTGGCCATTAACGGCTCAGCCCTCAGCAACGGCGCTAATTGGAGCCAAACGTTTACTAACCAAGGCGCGATTGCCAGTCAGCAACGCTTGGTGTTTACCTCGTCAAACAGTCATGCCCTGTGCTTGGCATCATCCGGCTATGCCTATTCTGGCAATTGCCAGCCCTGAGTTGTTATCCCCATGAAGCGGCTAATGCGTGGCATTACCTTGGTCGAACTGGTGATTACCATTGTGATTATCAGTATTGCCATGGTCGCCAGCGTATCGAGCTTTTCTGTCATCACAGGTCGCACTGCCAATGCCATGGTGCAAACGCGCTCGTTGGAACTGGCACAATTATATTTGGATGAAATTCTGGCCCGGCGCTTTGATGAAGCCAGTGACCCCACTGGCATACCCACTTATACCGGCGCGTGTCGCATTACCGACGATGGCGAAAATCGCGGCCAGTACGACGATGTTGATGATTTTCATGGCCTTAGTGAATCGCCACCGGCGTTAATCGATTTGCCCGCCGAGGCGGATTACAGCGGTTTTCGCGTGGATGTGGCTGTCGTTTGTGATAACGGCGTGGGCACCAATGGCGCTGCTAAGCGCATCACCGTCACCATTACAGCTCCAGATGGCAGTCAAAGCCCCTTTAGTGCCTATCGGGGGAATTTTTAATGCCACGGCAACGCGGTTTTACCTTGGTTGAGATGGTAATAGTGGTGGTGATTTTAGCCATTGTGGCCGCCATCAGTGTGGTGATTGTTCGCCAGTCAGCGCAAAGCCTGGTGGATTCTGGCGCCCGCCAGCGGCTGGCGACCAATGCCGGTTTAATTAATCAACAAGTAAGTCGCGCCTTGCGAGAAGCCTTGCCAGGCAGTATTCGAGTATTTGCCGGCAACAGTTGCATTGAATTTATGCCCATTGTGGCCGCCAGTCGTTATACCCAGCTCAGTGTCGGCGATGCCATTACCCAGTTTTCGGCTTTTTCCTACGGCACCGAGCAGGCCGGGCGAGTGGCGGTGTATCCATTGCCGGGGGGCAACTTATATGCGCTGAATAATCCTGGGCCGCTTACCAACGCCATTGCTACCTTGCCTGCGGGCAATGAGGTGGTGGTGAATTTGGCCGCGGCGCATACCTTTCCTGTTGATTCCCCGAGTCGGCGCTTCTTTTTGGTGGCAACGCCGCAAACCTTTTGCCAGCAAGGTAGCTTTTTGTACCACTACCAAAATTACGGCACCCTCGCCAACAGCGGCAATGTGGTTGCTGCGTTACCCAGCACTGAAGCCGCTGGCCGTCGGGTAATGGGTGCGGGGCTTACGGTAGATTCGTTAACTTTTCGAGTCACGCCACCCACTTTACAGCGCAACGGCGTGGTAACGTTTGAATATCAACTGCAGGATGCTGCCAATCAGGAAACCTTGAACGTGGTGCAGGAGGTGCAATATCGCAATGTACCTTAATGACTATGCTCAGCAGCGCGGAGCGGGTTTGCCGCTGGCGATTTTTATTGTGACTGCATTGGCGTTAATTATTACTGCCATGTCGCAATTGCAATCCAGCTCCAGTGCCAGCGTGGCTTTGCAACTTAATTCGCAACGGGCGTTTTATGCCGCTGAGTCTGGCGCGCAATTAGCGATGAATGTGCTGTTTCCACCCGACGGCAGCGCAGGACTTGCCTGTGCAACGACGCCTTTTTATAGCCAGAATTTTACCGCCACAGGCCTCGCTGGCTGTCAGGCCAGTGTGCAATGCACGGCGGTAACGGCCGGTGCTGATAGCGTTTTTACCTTGCGCTCAACGGGCAGCTGCGGCAATGGCGCCAGCCAAGCGCGGCGTGTTATTGAGGTGCGGGCACAATGAAATACGTGTGGTGGCTGTTGTGTTGTTTCTTTATTGCGCCGGTATGGGCAGCACCAGGCGATATTATTTTTAGCGATGACTTTGAAAGTGGCAGCCTGGCGCCCAACTGGAGTACCTCAGATGCCTTTGCTTCCGGCATAAATGGTATGACATCCAACTCAGGCAATTTAAGCCTATTTTTGCATTGGCAAGATGTCAGTGTGCGTACGTTGGCGCTCGATTTAAATGTGCCAGAAGCTGAGCTAAGTTTTTGGTGGCGTCGCGGTGATGATAGCTTTAGTGAATATCCAGATAATCAAGAAGACTTAGTGGTAGAGTATTTAAATAGCAGCGGCACTTGGATCGAGATAGACCGCTTTCCGGGCGGAGGTAATCGAGGAGAAATAGGTTTAGCTGCTTATTCTTTACCCGCGGATGCTTTGTTTTTAGGCGGTGCTATTCGCTTTCGCTTTGAAGGTGGCTTTAGTGCGCAAGGGTTTGACTATTGGCATATTGATGATGTGGTAATCGAAGAAGCTGGCATTCCGCCTAGTGGCTATTGTACGCAAAGTGGCATCATCTTCTGTGACGAGTTTGAGCGTGCCAGCATTGGAAATGATTGGTCTATTGCTACAGCTGAAGGTGGCGCGGCTATTACAAGTGCTGTATCTAGCAGTGGTCGTCGTTCATTGAGCACTTATGCGGGCGAAGTGAGTGCTCAATTAAAAACACTCGATTTGAGCAGTTACAGTTCGGTCACTTTGGAATACTGGTGGGCACGTGGTAACGACGCTTGGGATCCCAGTGAAAACCCCGAAGGCAATGAAGATCTTGTGCTTGAGTATCGTACTGGCTCAGGTGGTTGGGTCGAGTTAGATAGATTGAATGGCAATGGCTCGCCAGGATTTAGCGAAAGCCAACAATTAATACTGCCGGTAAACGCCTTAGTCAGTGATTTTCAGCTCAGGTTTTACCAGGAGCGTGGCCAAAGGCGGAATACCGGAGAGCCACTAGATTACTATCATATAGATAATGTGCGCCTAACTGCTGAAGCATCATTACAATGCTTTTTTGATGACTTTAATCGCGGCAATATCGGTAATGATTGGGTGACATCAGCGGTGGCAGGTGGCTTTGCTCCGCAAATTGTTAATAGCCGGTTGCGCTTAACTCAAGACACTAATAACCAGTCTACGGCTGCCTCGCTGCAACGCTTGTTTCCTGCCGATAGCAACATCGTTACCATTGAATACGATCACTATGCTTGGTCAACTTTGGGCGGCTCGGGTGCCGATGGCATTGCGGTGGTGTTTTCTGATGCGGCGATTACGCCACAGGCTGGTAGCTTTGGTGGTTCATTGGGGTATGCGCAACGCAATAATGGCGATGATGGTTTTGCTGGTGGTTGGGTCGGTATTGGTATTGATGAATACGGCAACTTTGCCAATCCATCAGAGGGTCGTCAGGGCGGCATCGGGCGTACGCCAGACAGTGTGACATTACGTGGCAGTGGCGTTGGCCAGGCTGGCTACCGGTTTATTGCCAATAGCGGTGGCTTAAATCCAGGCATTGATCAGCGCAATGCGTCAGCTAATACTGGTGGGCCTAATCATCGCTACCGTTTTGTTATTGATGCGCGTACCGATGGTCAAACTTGGGTCACAGTGCAACGTAATACTGGGCCGGGCTTTGCCAATGTGATAGGCCCTGTAGATGTTGAAACTCAGCCAGGCCAGGCCGCTATTCCACAGAATTTATTGTTATCCTTTACCGGCTCTACCGGTGGCTCGCGCAACGTACACGAAATCGATAATTTAGAGGTATGTGCAGCCGAGTTAAACCCAGTGGGCTCCTTGGTGCATCACTTTGAATTTTATTATTCCGGCAATGGCCTGACCTGTACCCCCAAAGAAAACATCCTCATTCGTGCCTGCGCCAATGCGGATTGCAGTGCGTTGTTTACCGACCCAGTGGAAGTCACTTTAGGTCCCAGTGGTTGGGTTGGTGGCGATACCTTTACCATTACGGGGGGAGAGGCTACGGTAAGTCTAGCGGTCACTACAGCTTCGACGGTGGATTTAGAAGTCATTAGCTCTGATCCGCTCACTCAAGCCTTTACCCAGAATTTATGCAGTATTAATGGTGGTGCATTAACGACTAATTGCTCGCTGTCATTTTTAGATTCTGGCTTGCTGGTCACTGTGCCCAATATGACGGCTAATTTGCCGGTGACAGCCACCATTGCTGCGGTAGAAACAGCCACGGACAGCAAAGTCTGTATCCCTGCGTTTGCGAATGTGGATAAAACCGTGGCGTTCTGGTCGGGTTATGTGAACCCGAATAGCGGCACCTTGCCGGTTCAACTGGATGATGGCTCTGGCTTTAGCAGTATTAGCGGCAGCGAAGCGGCGGCTACCAACGTTACCTTAAGCTTTGATGGCACTGGTGAAGCGGACATCCTGCTGAATTACCAGGATGCCGGTTTGATGAGCTTATCAGCGCGTTACACTGGCAGCGGCGACGATGCTGGCTTGATAATGGATGGTAGCGATCAGTTTGTCAGTGTGCCGGCAGGTTTTTGCATGGCGACCAGTTCCAGCTGCGCAGCAGCAGACAGCAGTTGCCCAATATTTGGCACTGCTGGCGAGAACTTTCCGCTAACCATTACTCCCGTAGCTTATGATGGCGACAGTGATTATTGCAGTGGCAACAGTGTTACGGAAAATTTTGCATCTAACATGACGTTAAATCATGCGTTAATCGCCCCCAGTGGCGGAGCGCCTGGCACTTTATCGCCCGTCAGTTACGGTCATAGCTTGGGCGGAGCGCTGACCTTAACTGATGTGCGTATTTCTGAGGTCGGGGTGTTCCAGTTGGATACCGCCATTGATGGCGGCAGTTATTTAGGCGTGGATGTGTCCCCTGGCAGCAGCTTTGAGCCGGGTGTCACCAGCTTGCCCTTTGGGCGGCAAATTCCCTACCGCTTTGCGACGTCCGTTAACCCAGGTGAACTGGCGCCGGCTTGCGGTGGCTTTAGTTACATTGGTGAGCCACTGTCGTGGTTAACGCCACCCAGCATTGGTCTAATCGCAGTCAATGCTCAGGGCGATACTACGCTCAATTATTCGTTTACGGGTTTTAATAGGCTAGAAGTAGATAATTTTGAACCTGAAACCATCGGTACCGATAACTCTAATTTGGGCACCGATGGCAATACCTTGGCTGTGAGTGAGACATTTAATGCCGGTACGCTATCGGATATTGGCAGCCTGCCGTCTGGGCGGTTGGAGTATGTGTTTTCTAATACTGATGCCCTGAGTTACAACAAAAGCCTGCTAGCCAGGGTTGCCCCTTTTAATCCCGATTTGACGATTACCCTAGCAGACTTTCAAGACGATGACGGCGTTGGTCATACACAGCCAATATCGGAATTAAGCTTTAATCCACAAGCCAATTTTGAAATGCGCTATGGTCGCTTATGGCTGGAAGATACCTATGGCCCAGAAACTCAAGACTTGGCGATGCCAATGCGCACTGAGTTTTTCAGCGCTGCTGGGCGCTTTGAGCAAAATATCGATGACAGCTGCACGGTGTTTGCCTCAACGTCAGCCGCTTTGGCGCCAGCGGGCTTTACCAGTTTACAGGCCACAGCAGGCACCCTAGTGACTGGCCGCGATGCCACGGCTTTCATTTTAAACGCCTCGACACCGAATCAAGGCAGTGTTGACGTAACTTACGATGCCGCCACTGTATTGCCCTGGTTGCAGGACGACTATGACGACGATGGCAACTTAGATAATCCAAGCGGCACAGCGACGTTTGGAATCTACCGTGGCCATGATCGCGTCATTTATTGGCGTGAAGTACCGTGATAGAAACACGTTGATAAGAGCACCGCGATCAGCGCAGCTGTGGATTATTCGTCGTGCTCATCGTCATCGCTGGAATGTTCCATATCCAGTTCTTTGATTTTGCGCGTTAAGGTATTGCGCCCCCAGCCGAGCAAGTTGGCGGCATCCCGGCGGCGACCGGCGGTATGCTTTAACGCCGTTTCAATCATAATGCGCTCGAACACGGGCACAGCTCGATCCAATAATTGCGTGGTGCCATGGCTGAGCTGTTGGTCGGCCCAGTAGCGCAGCGCTTGCTCCCAGTTTCCCGATGTTTGGCTGCTGCCTTTTTGCTCTAATAATTCGGGCGGTAAATCGCTGACCATGACTTCACGGCCGGATGCCATCACGGTAATCCAGCGGCAGGTATTCTCTAGCTGACGCACATTGCCAGGCCAGTCGAGGGCGGACAAAAACTCCTCGGTTTCCGGTTTTAATACTTTGACTTCGCTGTCTAACTCGTCGGCGGCACGCTTTAAAAAGTGACTGAGCAAACGTGGAATGTCTTCGCGTCGGTCGGCCAAACGTGGCAGATGCACGCGAATAACATTTAAGCGGTGAAATAAGTCTTCGCGAAAGCGGCCTTCTTTGACCAGTGTTTCTAGATTTTGGTGAGTGGCGGCGATGATGCGTACGTTGACTTTAATGGGAGTGGTACCGCCAACGCGGTAAAATTCGCCATCGGCCAAAACCCGCAGCAGCCGTGTTTGTGTCTCTGACGGCATATCGCCAATTTCATCTAAAAATAGCGTGCCGCCATCGGCTTGCTCAAAGCGTCCACGGCGCTGGCCACCAGCGCCGGTGAACGAGCCCTTTTCATGACCAAACAGTTCGGATTCAATTAAATCTTTAGGAATGGCGGCCATGTTCAACGCAATAAAGGGATTGCCGGCACGTGGGCTGTGCTTGTGCAGCGCATGGGCGACCAGCTCTTTGCCAGTGCCGGATTCGCCATTAATCAATACCGTGATGTTGGATTGTGACAAGCGACCAATGGCGCGAAACACTTCCTGCATGGCCGGTGCTTCGCCGATGATTTCGGTGTTGTCTTGCTCGGCCACCATGGCCGGTTGCTGGGCATTGAGCTCAGCAAAATGGGCAATGGCGCGTTGAATCAGTTCAACGGCATCGTCGACGTCAAAGGGTTTGGGTAAATACTCAAAGGCACCTTGGCGGTAAGACGACACAGCGCTTTCGAGATCTGAGTGCGCAGTCATAATAATCACGGGCAAATCTGGATGGGCCTCGTGTGCGCGACGTAACAGCTCCAAACCGTCCATGCCGGGCATGCGAATATCAGAAATAATCGCATCCGGGTGCTCGTGCTGAAGCTGGCGCAATGCCGGTTCGGCTTGCTCGAACACTCGGGTGGTGAGATTGGCCTGCGACAGGGCTTTTTCCAGTACCCAGCGGATGGATTTATCGTCATCAATAATCCAAACAGTGCTCATAAGTTTTCCAACGGTAAGTAAATAGAGAAAATAGTGCTGCCCGGCTCGCTATCGAATTCGATAATGCCGTTGCATTGATTAATAATAGATTGCGCAATAGAAAGCCCCAGGCCGGTGCCGTCGGCTCGACCGCTGACCATAGGGTAAAATAAATCTTCCTGAATATCGGCGGGAATGCCAGGGCCGTTATCCTGAATATCAATTTGCACCACCAAACGGTGGCGCTTATGGCCGATGGTGAACTGGCGTACCGTGCGTGTGCGCAAGCTTAGGGTTGGCTGAAAAATATGGCTTTCCAGCATGGCTTGCATGGCATTGCGACAAATATTCAGCAGCGCCTGGATCATTTGATCTTTGTCGGCCAGCAGTTCCGGAATGGATGGGTCATAATCGCGTTGAAAAAGAATGCGATTGTGCGATTCCACACCAATCAGCTGGCATACCCGCTCCAGCACTTCGTGAATATTTACTTCTTCTTGTTTGGGGATTTGTCGTGGCCCCAATAAGCGATCCACCAAATCACGCAAACGGTCGGCTTCTTCAATAATGATTTGGGTATATTCGCGCAGGCCTTCTGAAGGCAGCTCTCGCTCCAGCAGTTGCGCTGCTCCGCGAATACCGCCCAACGGGTTTTTGATTTCATGGGCTAAGCCGCGTACTAGTGAGCGCGTGGTTTCTTGCTTGGCAATTAACTGCTCTTCGCGACTGATGCGCATTAAACGATCACGCCCCTGCAGTTCAATTAACAAGGTGGGCAGGCGGGTTTCTGGGTGGGAAACCGGACTCACGCTGTAGTCCATGGTGACTTGTTGCTGATTGTGCAGCAGGATGGTGGCTTCGCGCTTGGTAAAGCTGTGGCCGGTCACGACGGCGTCTTCTAAGGCCTGGCGGTCTTTATCGTCTTCGACCACCATTTCCCAAAAATGAATGCCCAAACCGCGCTTACCACTCATCTCCAGCAAAGCTTCGGCTGCTGGGTTCATGTAGGTGACGGTGAGGTCCGCATCCAGCAACAGCACCCCGGTATTTAGGTGTTCCAGTAGGCGTTGGCTGATGACAGGACTGGCTAGCATGAATGTTCCCCCTTTGATTTAGGGCATCAGCAAAAAGCGAGCCAGCTTAAAAGCATCTGTTTTTAAGTGCACAATCATAGCGCTCAAGCCTGGCCTGGATGCCACAGAGAAGAACAATAGCAAGGAACGCTGTTGTTATCTGCACTAAGTTGGTGCAGATGGAGTGGAGGGGTGTTTTTTATTGGTGCATTGCCAGCACAATGTCGTGCTGGCGAAGGGGGCGGTAGATTAGTTGGCCGTAGGGCGTTGCACGTAAACGGTCACTGGCTGGCTGGAAATTAGGGCTTCATCGTCTTTATCGCGAACTTGCAACTGAAACTGATACTCCCCGCGCGATAAGTTGCTTAGGCTGAACGAGGTTTGGCGGCCACGCTTAACCACGCTGCTGCCTTGCAGTAGCACCACCGAGTGGCCGGCTTGCAAGCCTGGGCTGAGCACACCATTCACGCTGATATTGCCACCCATGCCGCGTGGAATGTTCGTGCCTTCACTGGGCGAGACAATGGCTAGGCTGGTGTACTCAAACGCTGGCTCTTTTTTCGGCTCTGGCTTTGGCTCTTTTTCGGGCACTTTCATCGCCGGCATGGTGGGCAGCTCTTTCACTTCGTGCTTTTCAGAGTTTTTGCTGGGCCGGTCGCTAAAGATCAAGTTGCCGTTTTCATCGCGTGAAACATACACCTCGGTAGCCGCGCTGGCGGGCACTAACCACAGCGCCAATAAAGTGGCTAATGCCGATTTCCAACATGCCTGAATGGCCATCAATATGCTCCTATCTATTGCTTGCGGCAGTGTGTCACAGAGTTTAGGCCAGGCTCTAGCGACTGGCCCACAAAAGTACGATCAATGGCTGGCTGTCGGCGCTGTATGGCGCTGCGCTTGCGTCGCTCACGAATTTAATTATGCTGCGCTCACTGTTTCAGGAGGCGTGACATGATTGCTTTAATCCAGCGCGTTAGCCAAGCGCAAGTGGTGGTAGAAGGTAAAACCGTCGGTGCTGTTGGCCATGGCATCTTGTTGTTGCTTGGGGTGCAAAAAGACGACGACAGCGATAAGGCAAAAAAGCTGCTGGACAAAGTTCTGAGCTATCGCATTTTCTCTGATGATGAAGGGCGCATGAATCGCAGCCTGCGGGATATTAACGGTGAGCTATTGGTGGTGTCGCAATTCACCTTGGCGGCAGATACCCGCAAAGGCACCCGCCCTGGTTTTTCTAAAGGTGCAGCGCCAGCTCTGGCGGAGGCCCTGTACGATGAATTTGTTGAGCTAGCCAAGCATGAAGTGAGCACTGCCAGTGGATGTTTTGGCGCTGATATGAAAGTCTCACTCACTAACGACGGTCCAGTCACATTTTGGTTGGAAGTGTAATGCGCTGTTAGAAAATGCCATGGTCATAGGGTTTGCGGCAGCCAAGGTTTACACTATGCCACTTCCGCTTACTGTCACTGCAACAATAAAAGGTTTGACTCGGACTATGGATTACACCGCCATCAAAGCCAGCCATATGGGGCTGGCCTACTTAAGCTTTATCCTGCTTAACTTGCGTTTCTGGCTGTTTTATTGGCGACCGTCGTTGGCGCAGAAATTGTGGCTGCGCATTCCGCCGCATCTGGTCGACAGCGCGCTGTTGGTATTTGCCATCTGGCTGTGCTTTGTGATTGATCAGTACCCGCTGCAGCAGCATTGGTTAACGGCCAAAGTGCTGGGTTTGATCGCCTACATTGGCATCGCCACCGTGGCTATTAAACGCCAGCGCCTGGTGGCTTACGGTTTAGCCATTTTGGTGTTTGCCTACATCTTTGGTGCAGCAAAAACGCACTCGGCACTGTCATGGCTAGCGCCATGGTTTGCCTCGTAGCAGGCATCGCAACTGGCTGGAACTTAATGCAGCCGCTGCGTATCCTATAACGACGTTATTTCGGAGACTGTGCTTTGCACTGTGCCCATTTCAGACAGACAGGCATGCAGTTGCTGCTACTGATCTTGCTGGCGCTGGCGTTTAACGCGCAGGCGCTGGTGGCTTGGTCGATGCCGCCATTGCCTGCTGCTGATCTCAATAGTGGCGTGCAAAACACTGATGAGGCGGCTCCTTGCCATAATATGGAGCAGCAAGCAGACACTTCGATGATGTCTGACCACTGCGGCAGTGACCATGATTGCCAGGCCGACTGCCCCCATTGCCATGGTTTGTGCTCCAGCGCGATGGCCACCGCCATGCCACTGTCTTCAAACTGGCCTGGCAAACGCATGTCTCCTTTGTTCCAGTCTCAAGCGCTGCCCAAAGGCGCTTTAGCCAGCCTTTACCGACCTCCCATTCTCTGACCTGCTGCAGGTGTTTTTTGCCGTGACTTGTGCCTGTAGGTACAGGCCGCTGTCATAGTGCTTATGCGCCTGCCTGTTTGTTTTATTTCAGTTTGAGTTCAAACGGGTCAGAGACCAATGATGACACTTCAAAATATCAGCCGGTGGCTAACGACCGCCTGGCTATTACTGAGCGCTTTAAGCGCTCAGGCCGCTCCTTTGAGCTATGCGCAGGCGCTTAACCGCGCCCTGCAACAAGATTTTCAAGCGCAGCGCTGGCAGGCGCTCAGCGATGCGGCGTTGCAACAGGCGCACGGCGCTGATAGCTGGGATGACCCCATGCTGTCACTCAAACTGGCCAACGTGCCGGTGGATGATTGGGCGTTAGATCAAGAGCCCATGACGCAAGTTATGCTCGGTGTACAGCAGTGGTTGCCGCGCGGCGATAGCCTTAGCTTGCAGCAGCAGTTTTTTCAGCTTCAGTCCGAGCAAGCTCAGTGGCAGCAACAGTTGCGGCGGTTATGGCTAAGCCGCGAAGTAGGACGCTTATGGATCAAAGCCAGTTGGGCGTGGCAAGCGCAGCAACAGCTGACTGAGCAGAAGCAAAGTTGGCAGCAATTACGCCAAGTGGTACTGCAGCGTTATGAAAGCGGCCGCAGCCAAGCACGTCAGCAGGATGTGGTGGCCATTGATGTGCAGCTGCAGCGTTTGCAGCAGCGTTTATTGACCTTGCGCCAACAGCAGCAACAGTTGCAGGCGCAGCTGGCTAACTGGCTGCAAGCTGATGTGGGCGAGTTAGCGCCGTTGCAAAGCTCATTAGAGGCGTTTCACAGCGAGGCAGAACAGCCTGATTGGCGTCAGCATCCACAGTGGCAACTGGCACAGTTGGCTGAGCGCAGTAGTGCCAATCGCGTGGCTTTTGAACAGCAACAGCAAGGGCCGCGTTGGCGTTTGGATGCTAGCTACGGCTGGCGCAGTAACAGCTCCAGTAACAACGATATGCCACGCAGTGACTTTGCCTCCGTCGGTGTGGCCTTGGCCTTGCCGATGGGCGAGCGCAGCAGTCGCCAAGTGCGTGCCGCCATCGCTCGCCAAGCCGCCGACAGTGCAGCCTTGCAAGACAGCGAGCGCAGCCTAAGTTTGGCTTATGCCACGCGTCAGGCCGATGCCAGCGGTTTCATGCAACGCTGGCAGCACCTGCAGCAACAGCTGTTGCCGAGTTTGCGCCAGCAATATCAGCTGCACTTAGCGAGCTATGGTCAGGGCCGCAGCGAGCTGGCCGAACTGGTGCAATCAGCACTGGAGCTAAGCAATGCCGAATTGCAGTCGTTGGCCTTATTGCGCGATATCTGGCTCAGCCGCAACGATCTCAATTACTTCCACAGCAACTATCCCATTGCACCGGCTCAGGCGTCGTCTGATGCCCAACCCCTTTCGTTTGCCCGGCCATCGACTGACGCTAATAAGGAGCGCTTGCCATGAAAAAACGTACCCTTGTACGCACCACATTAGCCATGGTGGTGGGAGCTGCCTTAGCCATGACGGTGCAGCGCTTTTATCCACAACTCGTAACTCCAACTGCGACCCAAGCCGACAGTGCGCCATCGGAGCCGCAGCCTTTGTATTGGGTGGCGCCCATGGATCCAAACTTCCGCCGCGATCAGCCGGGCTTATCGCCGATGGGCATGGAGTTAGTGCCTGTTTACCCAGATGATGCGGCCTCTAACTCCGCTGGTAGCGTAAAGATTTCTGCTCAGTTGGCCAATCAGTTGGCGCTAACGCAGCAACCGGTTAAGCGTGCACCTTGGCGCGACGAGCGCTTATTAGCGGCTGAAGTACTGCCGCATCCGCAAGCCACCCAAGCGGTGCAAGTGCGTTTTTCTGGTTGGGTTGAGTCGTTAGCGGTCAATGCTGCAGGCGATGGCGTCAGCGAAGGTCAGCCACTGCTGAGCATTTATAGCCCTGAGTTGGTGACTGCCCAGCAGGAGCTGTTGAGTGCGCGCGGAGCCATGCTGAAAGGCGCGCGTGAACGCCTGCGGGCGTTGGGCATGAGCAGCGAATGGATTCAAAACGTACGCCGTGCGGGCAAGATTCAGCAGCAGGTAGCCATTACAGCGCCGCAAGCGGGTTTGCTGTTGGATATGCCGCTGGCGTTAGGGCAGCAAATTCGCCCGGGCCAGACCTTACTGCGCATTACCGACCCGAGCCGAGTGTGGCTCCAGGTTCAGGTGGCTGGCCAAGCATTGGCAACGGACTTGAGCCAAGCCGAGTTGCAGGTACGCAGTGCATCGGGCGATTGGCAAACTACCAAGCTGCACTCCCTTGCGCCGCTGGCCAACCAGCAAGGACGGCAACGCATTCAAGCCAGTATTGCTGGCGAGCATGGTTTGATGCCCGGTGATTGGGTTGAGGCCCGTTGGGTTTCTGAGAGTGAGCCAGTGTTGCAGATTCCGGCCCAAGCATTGATTGACGACGGTGTGCAAACGCGCGCTGTGGTAAGGCTGGCTGACGATACCTTCAAATCGGTGGCTGTAGTGGCTGGCCGGCGCAGCCATACAGTCGTGGAGGTGCTGCAAGGCCTCAGTGCAAACGATGTGGTGGTGACCTCGGCGCAGTTCCTGATTGATTCAGAATCCATGATTGATTCGGATTTATTGCGCTACGCCAAGCAGGATCACTCAGGCATGGATCATTCGGGCATGGATCATTCGAACATGGATCATTCGAACATGGATCACTCGAACATGGATCACTCGAACATGGATCATTCGAACATGGATCATTCGAACATGGATCATTCGAATATGAATCACGCGGCTCAGCCAGCAAAAGATCAAGGAGCAAAGCATGATTCAGCGCATCATTGAGGCCTCGGTGCAGCAACGGGTATTGGTGCTGCTATTAAGTGCGATTTTGGTGGTGATTGGTCTACAGGCGCTGCGCACCACACCGGTGGATGCCATTCCTGATTTATCCGATGTGCAGGTCATAGTGCGCACGCCGTATCCAGGGCAAGCGCCCGAGGTGGTGCAAGAACAGGTGACTTACCCGTTAACCTCGGCATTAATGTCGGTGCCGGGTGCCAAAACCGTACGTGGGTATTCGTTTTTTGGTGACTCCTTTGTTTACGTTATTTTTGATGACAATACCGACTTGTATTGGGCGCGTTCGCGGGTGCTGGAGTATTTAAACCAAGCTAATGATGCTTTGCCTGACGGGGTAAAACCGGCCTTAGGTCCGGATGCCAGTGGTGTTGGTTGGGTGTATTTATATGCACTGCAAGACACCAGTGGTCAGCATGATCTGGCGGATTTACGCGATCTGCAAGATTGGTTTTTACGCTACGAGCTGCAAACCGTGGCGGGAGTTTCAGAAGTGGCGGCTCTGGGCGGTATGCAGCGCCAGTTTCAATTGCGACTCAAACCACAGCGGCTGATGGCCCACGGTTTGTCGGTGGCTGAGGTGGTCTCGGCATTACAGCAGGCTAATCAGGATACTGGGGCGTCCGTTGTTGAGCTGGCCGAAGCAGAATACATGTTGCGCAGTCATGGTCTGATTCGCACCGCCGACGACTTATTAAATATCGGTATTAGCCATAATAATCAGGGTTTACCTGTGCTGGTGCGTGATATTGCCGACGTGTTGGAAGTGCCGCAAATGCGCCGTGGCATTGCCGAGCTAAGCGGCCAAGGCGAAGTGGTCGGCGGCATTATTGTGATGCGTTCGGGTGAAAATGCTAGGGCCGTTATTAGCGCGGTAAAAGACAAGCTGCAGCAGCTTAAATCGTCTTTGCCAGAGGGCGTAGAGGTTGTGCCAGTGTACGATCGCACTGCGCTTATCGATCGGGCGGTGAATAACTTATGGAACAAACTCAGCATGGAATTTGTGATGGTGGCGCTGGTGTGCGCGCTGTTTTTATTTCATTTGCGTTCGTCATTGGTGATTGTATTAAGTTTGCCACTGGGGATTTTGGCGGCCTTTGTGTTTATGCGCTGGCAAGGTATTAATGCCAATATCATGTCTCTTGGGGGCATCGCCATTGCTATCGGGGCCATGGTGGATGGTGCCATTGTGATGATTGAAAATTATCACAAATACCTGGAGCGCTACCCGCCCAAAACGGACGCTGATCGTTGGCAAGGCGTAATTAGCAGTGCACAACAAGTAGGCCCGGCGCTGTTTTTCAGCTTGCTGATTATTACCTTAAGTTTTATTCCGGTATTTATGCTGGAAGCCCAAGAAGGGCGTTTGTTTGCTCCCTTAGCCTATACCAAAACCTATGCTATGGCTGCTGCGGCGATGTTGGCCATTACCTTAGTGCCGGTATTAATAGGTTATTTAGTGCGCGGGCCAATTAAGGCAGAAAAAAGTAATCCGCTGAATCGAGTATTAACGGCACTTTATACACCGGTGTTAAAACAGGCATTGCATTATCCTAAAACCACCTTGTTACTGGTGGTTGTTATGGCACTGTCAGCTTGGTGGCCAATGAAACAATTAGGGTCGGAATTTATGCCGCCACTGGATGAAGGCGACTTAATGTATATGCCCACCACCTATCCGGGCTTATCGGTGGCTGAAGCGCGGCAAATATTGCAGCAAACCGACCGCCTGATTGGCTCAGTACCAGAAGTCGCCAATGTACTGGGTAAAATTGGCCGCGCCGATAGCGCTACCGACCCTGCACCTTTGACCATGATCGAGAGCTTTATTCAGCTTAAGCCAAGGGAACAGTGGCGAGATGGCGTCACTTTGGATGATATTAAACAGGAGCTGGATCGCAAGGTGCAGTTTCCGGGGTTAAGTAATGCTTGGGTCATGCCGATTCGAACTCGCATCGATATGCTCGCCACCGGTATCAAAACCCCGGTCGGCATTAAGATAGCCGGCGATGATTTAAATCAGATTCAGGCCATAGGCCAGCAGCTAGAAGCACTGATGATGGATGTACCCGGGACAACATCGGTTTACGCTGAGCGCACGGTCAGTGGTCGCTATTTGGATATTCGTCTGCGACGTGAGCAGTTGGCACGCTTTGGCTTAACGGTGCAGCAAGCGCAGCAACTGTTGGCAACGGCGGTTGGGGGAAAAGCCGTCACACAAGCCGTTGATGGTCTGCGCCGTTACCCAGTATCGGTACGTTTGCCGCAGCGTTATCGTGATTCGCCCGAAGCCCTGAAACAGCTGATGTTTTATGCGCCCAACGGTCAATTGTTAGCGCTGGCGGATATTGCCGAGATTAACATTGCTGCTGGCCCTGCCATGATAAAAAGCGAAAATGCACGCATTAATGGCTGGGTTTTTATCGACATTGCAGGCGTTGATTTGGGACGTTATGTCGAGCAAGCACAACAGCATGTGCAAACCGCACTGGCTGATGGACGGCTGCAAATGCCCGCTGGCTATTCGTTAAACTGGTCTGGCCAGTATGAATATTTATTGCGTGCGCAAAATAAGCTGCAATTAGCCGTACCGTTAACTTTAGTGATCGTAGCGGTATTGCTGTATTTGGCTTTTCAGCGGTTACGCGATGTTGCTTTGATTTTGCTTACCGTGCCTTTGTCCTTAGTCGGCAGCGTTTGGTTGTTGTGGGCATTGGATTTTCATCTGTCGGTGGCGGTGGGCGTTGGTTTTATTGCCCTAGCCGGCGTGGCGGTGGAAATTGGCGTGATCATGCTGGTGTATTTGCAGCAAGCTTGGCAACAACAAGTGGAACAGCAGCAGGCGCGACAGCAACGCTTAACGCCCAGTGATGTTCGCGCAGCGGTATTGCAAGGCGCCGGACAGCGCTTGCGTCCTATTGCTATGACCGTCGCCACCATTGCCATTGGTTTATTGCCCGTTATGTTAGGGCAGGGCACCGGTTCTGAAGTGATGAGCCGCATTGCCGCCCCTATGGTGGGTGGTACCGCCAGTGCCTTGTTGCTGACTTTACTGGTGTTGCCAGTCTTGTTTTACTGGCTAACTTGCTGGCAATTGCGACACCAGAATCATGACTCTGCCTGACATCTCACGTTGGCCTCTACCTTTGCACCAGGGCGATTATGCCCTGGTGGTTTCTCGCGGTGACGATATCGCGCCACATATTTTGGTGTATGAAATTGAGCGCGACTTTCTGTCGGCACCGAGGCGTTTTGCGGTGTTAAATATCGTCGCTCGTGACAGCCGCGCCGTTGATATCAACCCAGAGCCCAGCGCTGCAGCAATAGACTGCCAATGGTTGGCCGATGACGATTATGGCGACGATCAGCAAAGCTGGCAGTGGTCACAAGGTGATGAGGGCTTACAGTGGATTTGTCATCGATGTGATTGGGTCACGACCCTCAATGCCAGTGATGCGCACCAGGCATTGGCACAGTGGTTACAAATGAGATAACTCAAGTTCAGTGGTCACGCGATCGCGACCGTTGGATTTGGCTAAATACAAGCATCGGTCTGCGCGCTCTAGCAAGGCTTCATCGGACTCACCGGGTTGGTGAGCAGCAACGCCAACACTGATGCTGATGTTGTGGTTGTCTTGTACCGCCATTTGACGTGCCAGGCTGCGCAGGCGTTCACAGACGGCTTCGGCTTCATCCAGTGTGGTAGCTGGCATCAGTAGTAAAAATTCTTCGCCGCCCCAGCGTGCAACGGTATCCGTGGGCCGCATATGGCCGGTTAAAAAGCTGGCCACTTCGACCAAGGCTAAATCACCGACCGCATGGCCATGCAAATCGTTAATGCGTTTAAAGTGATCGATGTCGACGATGGCCAGTGTCAGTGGAGCATCGTTTTTACTGTGGGATTCACACAACCGCAGCAGCCGCTTTTTGCCCAAGCGGCGGTTGGCAATGCCGGTGAGCGGGTCGGTGTTCACTTGTCGTTTCAGGTTGTCTGTGAGCTGAGAAAGTTGACGGTTACGCTCGGCTAACTCCTCCGTGCGCTCGCTTACTTTTTGCTCCAACTCTATGCGCAAGGTCTGCCATCGTTCTTCCGCCCGTGCTCGACGACGAATATTGATGGATAATATCGAAATAATGGCCGATAAAATCACCACTACCACAGCCAAAATCAATAAGCCGGTTTGGTGTCGCTGCAAAAAGGGAACGGGCTCAAATAGCAAGGTAGCATCAGCAGGCAGCCTAGTCATTGGAATATTAAAGCGCCGTAGTTGGCGATAATCGAAAGCAGGCAGGTACTCACCCTGGCGTACCGGAATATTGCTGGCTGGTTTGCCTTGCAAAATCTGCAGTGCTTGATCGGCTATATGATGGCCATGGCGAGTTCCATCATTCATGGCGCCACCCACAACTCCGTGGCCGAGCATCAAACTGCCCCACATGGCAAAGACAGGAGCACGACTGGAAGCCGTTAAATCTGGTACCGAACTTTGATAAGAAAAATATTTACCACGAGCGTCCTTATGTAAAGCCAATAATAATACGGCACTTTGTGCGGGTAGCTGGCGTAGGCGTTGGTTAAGCTCAGATAGAGTGAAATATGACCACACCTCCAGCTGTTCACTTTGCAAAGCTTTGGCTTTGCTGGCCATTAATTGCCCTAATGTTGAAGCCTCATCAGCAATGATAATGATGCGACGAGTTTGCGGTAAAACATGCTGAATCAAAGCTAGGTTTTCTTCTATAGCCATGCCTTCGTACACACCTGTGTATTGAGCTTGGCCTGATAAATCATGCTGCTCAGGGATATTCACACCGCCGAATACTAAAGGCACATTCGCCGCCCAGGGCGATAGTTCGTTTAACACCAGAGCCAAGGCGCTGTCGTCGGTGGTAATGATTAGATCTGGTGGAGTACGCTGATATTTATGGTTGAGCACCGTCACCATGTGTTGGCGTAATGTCGGATCATCAATAAAGCGACGGTCATCCAGATATTCAATATGAATGTTGGCGCGTGGTAAGTAATTTTCCAAACGCTGAATAACAGCGTCATTGATTTGCTGAGTCCAGATAAATTGTTGATGGTAGGAATGTAGGATCAGTACTCTTTGTGGCAGGGTGGGGTGTGCATGGCCGACAGCGCTGTACCAGAGAAGGCACAGCCATGCCAGGAGTGCGAACCAGCCACGGCACATAAGGATTATTCGCTCAGAGTAGCATCGTCGTTAATGAGCGGGCGTGGGGGTAAGGTGGTGGGCTTGAGCAAATGAAAGCCGAAGTCCGTGGGAATCGGCCCTATAATCACTGTCTCGCCATCCCATTGATGCAAAGCGTTTGCTAGCGTAACGGGTAGCTGGTCGGGATCGTGGTAACCAGCAAAGCCTTGATTGTTGCTACTGGGGCAGACCGAATGCTCAACGGCTAAATCTTCAAAGTTGGCGCCTAAATGCAACTCTTGCAGTAGATCACGTGCCAGCCATTCACTGCGCAATAAAATATGATGTAGGGCGATGGACATAGCGAACTCCGGTTAAGGTCAACAAGCCCGCGCCAGCGGACTCTATAAAGATAGACCTAATCCTGCGCTTCTTCCGGCAGTGTGACATTGAGCTCTAACACCGAAGTATTGCCCTGATGCTCCAATTGTACGTTGACATCTTGGTCATCAATGTGAACGTATTTGCGAATAACAGCGAGAATTTCTTGCTGTAACTGGGGCAGGTAATCTGGGCCGTTATGACGCAGCCGATCGTGAGCCACCAATACCCGCAAGCGCTCCTTGGCAACGCTGGCCGTTGAGGGCTCCTCCTTGCGGAATAGATCCATTAAACTCATATCAGCCCCCAAATACGCGCTGCAAAAAGCCTTTTTTCTGCCGTTCGAGGAAGCGGTGCGGGCGATCTTCGCCCAAGTAACGTGCTACGGCATCCTCATAGGCTTGGCCAGCATCGCTATCGCTATCATGAACCACAGGAACCCCCTGATTCGACGCTTTTAACACGGCTTCCGATTCTGGAATAACGCCGAGTAGCGGCACCGCCAGAATTTCTTCGACATCGGTAACTGATAACATCTCACCACGTGCGACACGTTCTGGGTTGTAGCGAGTAAGGAGTAAATGCTCTTTAACAGTGCCGCCTTGCTCGGCGATGCGAGACTTGCTCTGCAAAATACCGATGATTCGGTCTGAGTCGCGCACTGATGAAACCTCTGGGTTGGTCACAACAATGGCTTCTTCGGCGAAATACAGCGCCATATGGGCGCCATGTTCAATGCCAGCGGGAGAGTCACACACGATATAGTCAAAGGTTTCTTTCAGCTCGTTGAGTACGCGCTCTACGCCATCAATGGTGAGGGCGTCTTTATCGCGCGTTTGTGATGCCGGCAGAATAAATAGGTTGTCGAGTTTTTTGTCCTTAATGAGTGCCTGCTTTAGATTGGCCTCTTGCTGCACCACGTTAACAAAGTCATATACCACGCGGCGCTCACAGCCCATGACCAGATCGAGGTTGCGCAGACCCACATCAAAATCAATCACCACGGTGCGATGGCCACGCAGTGCCAAGGCGGTTGCAACCGCTGCGCTGGTGGTGGTTTTGCCGACGCCTCCTTTGCCGGAGGTGATTACAATTACTTTGGCCAAGGGTTTGTTCCTTTCAGGTACGGGAGCGATCAGGTTTTTGGCAGTATTTCCTAAACATGGGTGATGTTCAAGTTACCGGCGTCAAGGGTGACGACTACTGCACCTTCTGCCTGCTTCGGTGCCTCATCAAATAAGCGATATTGGCCGGCAATGGCGACCAGTTCGGCATCAAATTGCTGGCAGCCAATGACGGCATTTTGCTCGCCTTTTACGCCTGCCAAGGCGCGCCCGCGTAGGGTGCCGTACACATGAATATCGCCGGCCGCTAGAATTTCTGCGCCTGCACTGACCATGCCCAACACAATTAAATCACCGTCTGAAAATACTTGCTGGCCGGAGCGAATATTACCTCGGTGAATTTTGACTTGTCTTGCCTTGGTCTGATGGTGGGAGGTTTTAGCCGGCTGGCGGCCTAAATCGGCCAAACCCAATGCTTGTAGCTGTGGTTGCCAGTCGGGGCCGGCATTGCGCACCGCAATAGGCAAAACACCGTAGCTTTGACACAGCTCGACAAGACTGGCGAGGTCATCGCCTGGCTGCAATGGCTCTAAATCCAAGGCGCAGGGTAAGCGACAAAACAGGGCCGGCGCTTCTTGTTGTTTGCGCGCCAGCTCCGCTTCTATGGCGGTTAAATCGCGTTGGCTGAAGCTAAGAGTGGTTAGAGCGACGCTACCGGCCTTTAGAGAAACGGCGGCTGCTGTCATAGGGCCTCCGGTTTGGCTTGCAGCGGAAACTGGTCGAACCGCACGTCGGTACGGCCATCGCGTAACAGACGACGTAAGTTGTGGTGATTGTCGACATCAGGCGTGTCTAGCACGTCACGATAGTGCTCGCCAAAGCATAGGAGGGTTTGTTCATCGGATAGCTGCAGTAATTCAGCCAACGCTAGCACCTTGCAACTGCCTTGGTTTTGTAACTTGGTATTGTGGACTGGGCCATTATCGAAGGCCGTAGGGGTAAACTCGTACCAGTGATCAATAAAGGTCAAGGTGGTAGCAAACTCATGCTGACCCGATTGCAAACTGGTCAGTAATGCCTTATGGGCATGGGCGAAATCCGTCATGACGCGTTCCTTATGGCTACGCTAGGGAGTCTCCAAATAGTACTGTGCAGGGGCTGCTCAGACGAACTATTTACAGGATTGCTTAAGGCTACCATGCTGCTGGCGACTGTCCCAGTTGTCAGAAACGCGCTACCATACTGTTTTTATATACAGCTATTAATCGACTTATGCGCAAGATTATTCATGTCGATTGCGACTGTTTCTTTGCCGCGGTAGAAATGCGCGATAATCCGGCGCTGGCGCAAGTGCCCATGGCCATTGGTGGTCGTGAGCGTCGTGGCGTGATTTCGACCTGCAACTATCCAGCGCGTGAATTTGGCGTGCGCTCGGCCATGCCGGTGGCGCAAGCGCTCAAACTGTGCCCGCATCTGGTGCTTATGCCAGGACGCATGTCGGTTTATAAACAGGTGTCGGCTCAGGTGATGGCCATTTTACGCGCACCCGCTGAGCAGTTTGAGCAAGTCTCGATTGATGAGGCGTTTTTACAAGTGGATGAGCGTCACTCTGCAACTCAGCTGGCACAGCAGCTCCGTGACCAAATTTGGCAGCAGGTAGGCATTACGGTATCGGCGGGCATTTCGGTTAACAAATTTTTGGCCAAAGTGGCGAGCGACTGGAATAAGCCCAATGGCCAGTATCTGGTCGGCCCCAATGATGTGGCGGCTTTTGTCGCGCCATTGCCGGTCAGGCGCATCCCAGGTGTCGGGCCGGCCTTAGAGCAAAAACTGCAGCAGCACGGTATTCACACCTGTGCCGATGCCCAAGCCTGGTCGCTGACAGAACTCGTACGGCGCTTTGGCCGTAGCGGTGCAACCTTGTTTGAGCGCTGTCGCGGTTTGGACGAACGCCCCTTACGCAGTGAGCGGGTGCGTAAAACCATCAGTGTTGAAAAAACTTTTCTGAATGACTTAACGGGCCTAGAGGCCTGCTTGGAAGTGCTGCCGGACTTGCTCCAACGCTGGCAGCAGCGACTGATGCACGCGCAGGTGGATGCGCGCTCGCTAGCGCCGTTTGTCAAGGTGAAGTTCGCCGACTTTCACCAAACCACATTGGCGGACCATCAACAAGACGCCAGCGCCGATGGCTTTGCAGTACTGTTGGCGCGAGCCTTAAAACGCGATCAGCAACCGGTGCGTTTGCTTGGCATTGGCGGTCGTATGGCTGCTGGCGATGAGCGTCAGTTGACGTTGTTTGAGGTCCCTTAACCCAGCAGGCCCTAACCAAACAGGCCTTCTGGCCAGAGCGCCAGTGAACCTAGGCTAATGCACAGCCCTAACAGTGCGCCAACCAGCACGTCAGTAGGGTAATGCATGCCCAGTACCACCCGCGATAACGCCACTAATATGGCAAACGGCACCACCAGCCAAATCAGTGCTGGCACAAAAATGCTGAACAACACGGCAAAGTTCACCGCGTTCATGGTGTGGCCCGAAGGAAAGCTGTAAACATCGAGCGGTGCAATGTGGGCTCGAATATGCTGCCAAGAAATATAAGGGCGCTGGCGTACTAAACGGTTCTTTAACTGGCTATAGACTGCCACGCACAGCAGGCCACACACGGCGATATGACCAACGACTTTAAGTCCCGGAAGCCCTTGAACGGCGATAACGGCCAGCATCAAGCTGTACCAAAAGACCCCATCGCCTAAACGACTGATGCCTTTGAAAAATAAGCGAATGGCGCGATGGCTGCCGTAATCATTAAGTGACTGGCACAGGCGCAGCTCATAGCGATCCGCTTTGCTGAACAGGTGGGCGATCCTTGGTAGGGCGGTCTTGTTCAGTTGCATGGTGATTTGCCTCGTAACTGGCCAGTGATAAGCGTTGGAGAAAGTCATCGACGATGCTGTCCCAGCTGATGCCTTCGGCATGTTGTCGGGCGTTTTGTCGTAAACCGCGAAGTAAGTTCGGGCTGTCTGGCACAATGCTGGCTTGCTGGATAAAGGCGTCCTCATCACCAAAGGGTGCTAGCAGGCCATTGCTACCGTGACGAATATGCTGGTGGGCGGCGGCGTAATCGAAACTTACCACTGCCAGACCGCTGGCCATGGCCTCGGTGACGACATTGCCAAAGGTGTCAGTCTTGCTAGGAAACAAAAACACATCGCCACTGGCGTAGTGGCGCGCTAATGCCTCACCGGTTTGCATGCCACAGCAAATAACATCGGCATGTTGCTCTCGCAGGCTGTGCAACTCCGGGCCATCTCCCACCAACACCAGTTTTACGCGCTCATCCAGTGCTTTTAGATGTTGGTAAGTACGTATCGCCAGTTGCAGGTTTTTCTCGCTGGCGATGCGACCTACGTAAAGCAGCACCAGATCATCATCTCGTGCTTGCCATTGCCGCCGCAGTTCCGCATCGCGTTTGGCGGGATGAAAGCGCTGGCTATCAACGCCACGAGACATGACTTGGACATGGCGAAAACCATGCTGCTCCAGTTCATCGCGTTGGCTGTGGGTTGGCACCAGTGTGGCGTGTGTGCGGTTGTGGAAACGGCGCAAATAGGCGTAAACCCAAGGTTCCAAGGCACCGAGCCGGTAATGCTCGATGTACTGATGGAAATTTGTATGAAAACCGCTGATGACCGGCGCTGGAATGGTTTGCGCGGCACGAATAGCGGCCCAGCCCATCGGACCTTCGGTAGCGACGTACACAGCTTGGGGTTGAAAGTCTTGCAATGCCTTGCGAATTCGCCCTTGCCAAGGCAAACCAAAGCGCAATCCCTGATAACCGGGAATAGGCAAGCCGGGCAGTGTGACGGTTTGCCACGGCAATGAAGTGAGCGTCTGCGGTGTTTCCCCTGCTTGTCGGGGCCGGATCACCTGCACTTGCACGCCGCGCTCCATCAGCCCATTGACCAGATGGCTTAGCGTGTTGGCGACGCCATTGATTTCGGGGGCAAAGGTTTCGGTAATAATGCTAATTCGGCTGATCGGGAGAGGCATAGGGGTACCGGCTTTATTCGATATACCCCTACTGTCGGCTGTGACTGTGACAGTTCTCTTGCAGCTGGGTGACAGTCCAGTGACGGCGCGAATAGCCCTGCTTAGCAGGACTAATGACGATCCTCGCGGTAATAAGAAGGCGCATGTTGGGTCCAGCGCCGAAAGGCCTTACGAAAGTTAGACGGGTCGCTGTAGCCCACCAGTGCTGCAATCTCCTCGATGGGTAAACTTGAGGTACGCAAGTATTCGATGGCCATTTCTTTGCGCACTTCGTCCAATATGCGCTGGTAGGAGGTACCGATTTCTTGCAAACTGCGGCTCAACGTTCGCGTCGAAGTGGCCAGTTGGCCGGCCACCACATCCACCGGCGGGAACTGGCCGGGATTGCGTAATAAGATGCGTCGAACTTTGGCGACGATGCCTTCTTTGGGGCCTAAGCGCGCAAGAATTTCTTCACACTGATTCTCTGCCATGGCGGCTGTGGCCTGGTCGGCCATTTGTACTGGCTCATCCAGAATGCTGCTGTCGAACACCAGTTCGGTACGTGGCTGATCAAACAGCACCGGGCAAGCAAAATAATCTTGATAGCGATCAGCATAACTGGGCTTGGGATGGTTGAGGTGGACCGCTGTTGGCTGCAGTTGGCGACCAGTTAAAAAACGTGCCAAACACGTGAAGTTCACCACAAACAAGTCGCATAACATGCGATAGATATGGTCGATGGGGATGTGAGTTGTTAAGCGAACAGCAGCATGCTGCTCTAGCTCGACCACTTCGAAGGTAAACGCCGGGTCCACCAGAGGGTGATATTTAAGCCCCAGTTGCAAGGCGCTGCGAATGTCGGCGCAGCTCATAATGGCATAGCCTAACATGCCGAACTGGTTAATCTTGATGGCTTCACCGATGTCCATGCCGAGGCTGTCATCAGGGCAGGATTTAATCAGGTTTTCTGCCAAGATCAGTACTTGCTGATAGGTCAAACGAGCGCTCGGATCGGCAAAAATTTGGCAGTCTAGCCCAGTGTTGTGCAACAGCGCTGCTGTGCCGATGCCTTTGCTTTCGCCGACGCGAACCAGAGTCGCAGGAATGTTGACCGGCACCAGTGGCTCGGTCAGGCTCCAAGTACCTCTAATCATGCTGTTACCACTTATTGTTATAGTCGGACGGTCGCCACCGGTGGTACGCAGGCAGCTGCCGTGTTGGCCAAGCATGACAGGGTTTTGTCGTAAATCAACCCATCATTAAGGCGTCTCTGGCCTGATTTGGTGGCCTTGAAGTGGCTGTAAAAAAGCGCCTAGCATCTGGCTTGGCTCAGTCGATAGCCGCCCCTAAGAGTGGGGGAGGCTGTAGGTATCCAGCGGATGGCACCCGCCAACAACGGCCGCCATAGTGAGCACGAGTCGACAGCCGTTTTACCCCGCTGCGATGGCATCGGTGGGAGCTTTACCAATAGCAGGAAGTGGAAAGTGCTGGCGTCCTACCAATCGACCAAAGTCAATGATTTGCTGGCTTGAGCGATTGTGCATTAGGCTGAGCAATATCTTGTTGATGGCTTTATTGCCTTTGCCCGCAGTGAGAAGGACCAAGTCACTGCGGCGCGGTTCAAACTCGGCTAACACTGCGGGTAAGTTTGCTTGCAATAATAAGTCTAACACCTGATAGGCACGGCGGCGGGTCATCAACAGTACCCAGTAGGTTTGCCGCAGCTTTTCTAGCGCTGCTTGATTCACTTGCTCAACCAGCATCAGCGCATCAATATGCATGTCGCGCTGTTTGTGGGTGGCATGCAATTGCGCCAGCGCCAACTCATCGCTATGGCCCTGATTGATCCAATAGCAGCGACCATCCCATTCGCGATAGACCAACCGATGCGGGGCTTCTGATTGTGGGAAGGCTGTTGTGACCAAGCGTTCGAAGTCATCATTGGTCTGCCACTCGTGGTTATAGCAGCAGCTCTCGGCATAGCTCAGCAGCGATGGCCACTCTTGGCTGCTGTCCCCTTGATCGACTCCCTGAATCGCGCTGATTAGCCAACTGCGTTTGACTTCCTGCTCTACCAGCAGCTGTCCCAGCAATTGGTGCAGGGCTTGCCAGTCTTCTCCGGCATCGGCCAAGGATGTTTGTGCGGCTTGAATGGCGTCGTTGAGGCTGAGCCAGTGAGAGCGCAGATGGCTGCTGGGATTAAGTGGTCCCATGGCTTCTAATGGTAACTCTCTGACTGCCTGAGTGGCATACCAGATAGGGAACAGGCGCTGTAACAAGCGGTTGAGCCAAGCTTCAAGGTCAAAGCCTTGGGTTTCACTGCTCATTTTAATCTCCATTAAAGTGGCCTGAGGCAAAGGCTTCCGCATTCATTAGTATATTTCGGCTGGACACGCCTGTTCTATAGTCTGTGCAATTAAACAGCCATTCACTGGGCTGCCTTCTCGACCTTGAAAACGACACCAGCAAAGCCGCGACCTACACCCTACGGACGCCGAACTGTGCAAAGGCTCTCGGACCACTGACGCGGCAGTAGTTGACCGTTATACTGCGGCATTATTTTTCAGCTGATGACCAACAGGGATCAAGCAAACAGTAATGGGGCAATTATGAAACAGATATATTTGGCTGTGGGCAGCGTGACAGGAACCGCGACGGCGGTGGCAGAGCGAGTAGCGCTAGAACTGAAAGATTTGGGTCATGAGGTGCAGCTAGATTCACAAGCGTCGGTGGCAGCACTGACCCAGCAGGATTTTGATGCCATTTTGGTCGTTACAGCGACAACGGGCCAAGGTGATATTCCCGATAACTTATTGCCATTCTATGCCGAGTTAGGCGATACCATGCCGCTGCAAACGGGTAAGCCCTTTGGCGTTATTGCCTTGGGAGATAGCTCTTACATGAACTTTTGCGGTGCTGGCGAAAAAATGGAAGAGCGTTTGTATGAGCTGCAAGCGGTTGCCCCCGTTCCCAAAGTCACCATCGATGCTACAGAAACCGTCACACCGGATGATGACGCCGTATTTTGGCTGAAAGAGTGGTCGGCTGCAGCGCTGGCCTAAATACCAGCACGCGCTGATTTCATGTTTTGTAGCAAGGTATGTAACTGATTGATGCGCTGACGGTCGCTGTAAGGGGTTTGATTGAGTTCAAATTGCTGGCGCGCCTCAGTGACACGCTGGAGGGCGTCGACAGAGCTTGTTGGCGTTCCTGCTTCCGCGTCGTTGGTCGGTGATCCGGCACTGATAACGGCCATGGCGTTTAAGTTGCTGCCTTGTAGCAAGCCGTATTGCTGTAACCGCGCCTGAAATTGGCCGAGTTGATCGCGCGGAATGGCTTCCACGTCGAATTCTTGAGCAACGGCGCTGACCATCAGCGCCCTAGTTGAGAACTGGTAATCCCCGGGTTTGGGCTCATCTTTGCCTGTTGCCGAGTCAGGCGCCTGCGGCGCAGCTGATGAAGCGGCGGGCTGGTTTTGAAGATAACTGGTCAGTGCACCCAGTTGCATAGCACCTTCCTACATAGTTGTCTGCTGTAACAGACCTAAGCAGAAGCCGTGCCAGCTGCGCCGAATCACCATTTCATGGGCACCATCGCTTTATTTAGCGGTATTTGAAGCAGTTAATAGCGGCAGGTGTTTGCCGCTGCATTTTGGTATCCGTTTGTTACTCACCATCATTGACGAAATGGTACAAATGTACCTGGGTTAGCAGTTTCTATTCCGCTGACTTTGCGGATAATTGTCAGACAAAATAACTATTCAGGAGCTAATGTATGGGCGTGACTGACAACGTCGCCTTGGCCAATGGAAAAACACTTCAGTACCAAGGACGCAAAGCCAGTCGCGCGAAAAGTGAGCAACGGCGGCGGCTAATTTTGGAGGCGGCGCTGAGAATCGTTATCTCTGACGGTGTGCGCGGTATTCGGCATCGTGCTGTGGCGAAAGAAGCTGGTGTCCCGCTGGCAGCAACCACCTACTATTTCAAAGATATTGATGAGCTCATCGTCGATACCTTTACCCTCTACACTGAAAAGGCCCTGTTAGTGGTCAATCACTTTACAGATCAGTTTTACCAGCCTTTTTTGCAGGGAGTATCCAGTATTGATTTGCGTACCCGAGAAGGGGCTCATCGTATTGTTACCTCATTGGCTGGTCAGCTACGTGCTTACATCGCCAATCAGACTGGCGCCGAGCGAGATATGTTGATTGTCGAGCAGGCGTTTCGCTATGAGGCTGTGCTCAACCCGCGCATACGCCAGCTGGCACAAATGCATCGGCGTGCACTTTACAACAAGGCAGTAGAGTTTTTGCAGTTGGTTAATTCTGAGTCGCCAGAACAGGATGCCATCATCCTGCTCGGCATGTTTCAGACGTTGGAATACGGAACTTTGCTTAGCGATGAGCCGGACTACGACATTATTGAAGCCACGCTCAAACGCTACTTGATGCTATTAGTGCGGGACTTTATCAGCGACTAGTGCGGTAGCCGAAGCGCCCTAGTACATTGAGCAAGACTTGCAGCTCAGCATCACTAAGGCGGTTCACCTGGTAGCAATGTTCACACAAAAACGGTTGCGCTTGCTTCAACATTGCAAGACTCACATCAGTATCCATTTTGCAGTGATTGCAGGTGATAGGAACTAACACCTGTTCAGACAAAATAGTGCTGATTTGTTCTTCCTGGTTGATGCATTCAGCGCGCAATGGATGATTCATATTCGACGATTTCCCTGCCGGATGTCTGGTTGACTAAACAGATGTTAATAGAGTAGCAGGCACACGCCATAAACTTGTTGTATCTCCCTATTTTATGGTGACTTTTTGTAGTATGCCTGTCGCCTATGACTCTGTTTAGTAAGCTGAGTGTAGTACACACGTAACAAAAAGGAACAAATCAGGGCTAATTGAGCCAAATGAACCACGGACAGAGGTGTGACATAAATAAATTTCGTGACTTTTAAGGCATTAGGTAGTGGTTTTCTCCCGTTTGTAACCAGTTTGTAACAGCTTCGGCAATGGCAAGGCTAGCCGTTAAGCCCGGGCTCTCGATACCGAACAGGTGTAAGAATGGATTCGGGCTACCGAACTCACTGAACCAAGGGAAAAAGTCACGTGCAGGCATACTTGGTCCAGATAACTTAGGACGAATGCCACTGTAATCCGGCTGCAAACGATGCTCTTCCAAATCAGGTAGGTAACGCTGTGCCGCTTGTGCAAACTGGCTGCGAGCATGCTCGTCGACATGATAGTCATCGGTCTGGTTTTGATAGTGTGTATCAGGCCCCAGCTTTAACTGTCCCGCCAAATCGACAGTGGTATGAATGCCCAGCCCAGTAAGATTGGCATCTGGAATAGGGTAGATAAGGTGCTGTACTGGGTTGCGACCGTGGTAGCGGAAATACTGGCCGCGGCATGGGTAAAGGGGAGGGATATGACGGGGCTGATTGTTGCCAGAACACGCTTGAGCCACGCTTTGGGCCCCCAAACCAGCGCTATTGATCAGAGTATGGCAGTTCAGCTCGAACGGCCCGTCTGCGGTTGCTATGGTCAGCTGCCAGCCGACGTCTTGTGCCTGGGCTGCCATGAGCTCACTGCGATATTGCACTAAGGCGCCCTCATTGACGGCCAGTGCTTCCAACTGTTGTAGCAACGCATGGCTATCGATAATGCCGGTGCTGGGTGAGTACAATGCGGCCGCTGCACTAACCGCTGGCTCGCGTTGCTTTAGCTCCGCAGCCTGCAACCAATACAGTTCAACGCCGGCCTTTTGGCCGTGTTGGTGTAGTGCCTGTAGCTGCGATAGCTGCTCAGACTGTGCGACGATGAGCTTGCCAATCTTGTTAAAGGGGGTGTGGTAGCGCTGGCAAAACTCGTATAACAGGGTTTTACCGCGCAAGCACCAACGTTGTTTCAGAGAGTCATGAGGGTAATAAATACCAGCATGGATGACCTCGCTGTTACGACTACTGGTTTCTTCGCCAGCGCGAGAATGTCGCTCAATGAGCAACACTCGGTAGTGAGGAGCTAGTGCTTGGGTGATGGCTAAACCAACGACGCCAGCGCCAACGATGCAGATATCGAAATCGAATGTAGCGTTCACTCAGTCTCAGATGGTTTGCTCAATGGAATAGCAATAATAACGACTATATGAGTGGGATTCAGCGTTCTTTGGTTTCTTGTTGAGCACAGTCGCAGTAGAATGCGTGCGCCTACCAAAGAGGAGTCGATATGCACGCCGCTGAGTTTGAAAACCTCGCCTTGATGATCGGTATTCCAGCACTGATCTGCTTTATGTTTTTCATTATTTACGACTTGGGGAAGCGCTCCAATGCCGGCAAATGGGGCATGTTTGTACTGTTTTTTGCGCTGGGTTTGGGTGTGTTGGGGTTTATCGTAAAAACTGTATTGGTTGAGTTTATGGATCTTTAATCAGAAGCTTGCATGTTATCAGAGTGAGTGGAAAGCACCGCTAAAAGGTGCTGTTCGCAGAAAACATCGTGACCTTTGACAGAGTAATACTCAGCGCTTGAACCATTCTGCGCCCTAGCTACTACGAAACCGTGCTTTGTTGACTTTGTTGTCGTGCATCAGACTGATATCCGCCAGTTGACATGGTGTGCGCAGCTTTCCTTGCCTATATCTAAATAGTCATCCGTATTGCTGGTGCCATCACCCTAGGACAGATGCAATACGGCGTATAAGGACGCTCCAACAACAATAAGCACACAGATAAGGAGTGGCTATGGGCTTGCATGCATATCGGTCCGACACAGCTATCCCCGCCTTAAATTTGGTGGCCGTACCCGAATCCCTTACGGGCTCTGCTGGCCGTCGGGTGTATATCGGCAACTTACCTGATGATAGCGAAGCGCTCACTGGGTTTACGCCGCAAGTGCAAGAGCTGATTCGTGATGCAGTACCTGTGGCTGACTTGGTGCTGGCGCGGCATGAGCGGAGCCAAGTTGGGCCACTCTACCTGTTTTTTATTAACCCTAGGCTCAGTGCCAGTCATAATGCTGCGTTACTGGCGCGCTTTTTGACCGATCCACGCTTTCAACCAGGCTGTTTAGCACCGGTAGCGGCCAGTCATGCGGCGGTTGTTCACAGTTTTAGGTTATTGGCTGCCACCCCTGTCGATCACAGCCGTTATCGCCATTCGACGTTGCTGTATCTTGGCGATACGGCCAATCAACGCGCCATGCAACGCTTTAGCCAGCAGCTGGGAATGATGTTTCGTTTCCAAGCGCTTTACTGATCTATGCCGTAGCCTGTCACCTGCTGTCGTCGTACACTGACGCTCAGCAAAAGGAGATACAGCATGAGTCAAGAAAGCTTGAAGCAGCAACTACAACAATTGCATCAAACCCTGCAGCAGCAACCCCAGCTGACGGACGAAGATCGTGAGTGGGTGCGCAAGGTGGCGCAGGACATTGAGCAGACCGGTGCCGCCGATGCTGATTTGAGCGAGCGGATCAATCAGCAGGTCGTGGAGTTTGAGCAGGATCACCCGGCGTTGGCTGAGGCGTTGCGTCAGGTTATGGATACCTTGGCTAGGATCGGAGTGTGATCATGCGTCATATGCCAACACTTACGGAAGTCATGACCGCCTTCCCTGTGCACATTGATGAGCAAGATACCCTCGCCAGCGCAGCCGCGTTAATGGACGAGCATCAGTGTCATCATTTACCTGTGCTAAGAGGTCATGAACCGATAGGCGTTCTTAGTATTCGGGAAATTGAACTGGCTCGTCAGCCTGGCCGCAGCAGCGCTGAGTTGACTGAGCTGAATGCCGGTGACTTGTGTCGCCAGTTCGACAGTGTCGAGCTGCATACCCGTCTTGATGTGGTGTTAGAGCAAATGGCGGAACATGGCGTGGACGCCATGCTGGTGATGCGCAGTGGACGCATGGCTGGCATATTGACCTGTCAGGATGTCTGTCGCTCGTATGCGCACTGGTTAAAAGAGACCTTCCTACCGCCAGAGGATCCAAGCATCGCTTGATGCACTGTCTTGGTTCCTAAAGGCAATCAAGTGCTAAAAAACAGC
This sequence comes from Bacterioplanes sanyensis, assembly GCF_014652515.1. Classification (GTDB taxonomy): domain Bacteria; phylum Pseudomonadota; class Gammaproteobacteria; order Pseudomonadales; family Oceanobacteraceae; genus Bacterioplanes; species Bacterioplanes sanyensis. Next base: position 377,647 of record NZ_BMYY01000002.1, read on the forward strand.
GCATAAATCGATGCAACGGCGGTGATTTTCACCGTCGTTGCGCGTTTTCTCGGTTGGTACGCTCCTTGCCAATACACAGTGAGGAGGAACCCGCCATGTATAAAATCGCCGATATAAACGACTACCGCCCATCTGCCCAGCCCACGCCAGAAGCAGTGCCGGGCTGGATGGCTGCGGTCACCGACATTCTTGAGCAACGCGGCCAAGAAGATGAATGCTTACAGCAGTTGCTGCAATTGTTGGCACAGCACTGTCAGCTTAATAATGTGTCTGTCGCCGTACCTGAAGCTAGCCGTCGCTTTAAAGCCCGTTATTGCACTACCGGTGTCGTCAATGGGGTCTACAGCTTTGCTGTCCAACACGCTCTTTGTCGCCAGTTTGAGTCTGGAGAGTGGCTTTCTATTCGTGATGGCCAAGAGCGTCCCGATGTATTTGAGCCTGGCATTCATACCCTATCTGCTCAGCACCGCTGTTTGTTGGTGCCTGTGTGTTTACGCCATACGGTGCTGGCGGTGTTGGTGATGGATGTGCGCCATGTTCGCGGTAGTGTGGATCATTGCAGCATTCGCTATTTCGCCGCACAAATGGCGAATTTAATGGCCACCCAAGTGGTGCCGAACTTTACAACCTTGTATGCGCGGCCCTACCAACGTGTGCAGGAGAATGAAATCGATGACATTCGCCATGCCATTGAACGTTGTAACGGCAATAAGACCATGGCTGCTAGAGTGCTGGGGCTAACGCCGCGCCAGCTTCGCTATCGATTAGCCAAGTTAGAGGCGCTGGCGCAGTCATCATAGTGTCATCAGCGAGCTGTCAGACTTGGGTTTTCTCTGATCTGACGGTTCGCTATGTCTGTCACTCGTTTAGCCATCGTAACGGAAACCTACCTCCCAGATATCAATGGTGTCGCCAATTCATTGCATCAGCTGTTAGTGAATTTGGATCCCCAACGCTTTGATATTCGCATCTACCGACCGCAGCCGCGTCAGGCTTGGCAGCCTCGCTGGCCTGAGTACTGGTGTCGTGGTATGCGTATCCCCATGTACCCGGATTTACAACTGGGCTTACCGCGTCGTCATTGGCTAATACAGCGTTGGCAATCCTGGTTACCAGATGTTGTTTACATCGCTACAGAAGGGCCATTGGGTATGAGTGCCTTGCGTGCAGCGCGACGCTTGGGAGTACCTGTGGTTAGTGCTTTTCATACCAACTTTCATCGTTACGGTGACTACTACGGTCTAGGCTGGATTCGGCGTGCAACCGTGGCGTGGCTGCGATATTTCCACAATCAAACTCGGTTGACGCTAGTACCGTCGGAAGACAGTGCGCTGGCGCTTCATGAGGTTGGCATCAAACGTGTGGCTGTATTACTCCATGGCGTTGATGGCCGTCACTTCCATCCCTCTAAACGCTGCACTCAATTGCGTCAGAGCTGGGGCGCAGGGCCCGTGCTGCTATATGTGGGGCGTATTGCTGGCGAGAAAAATATTCCAGTTGCGATACGGACTTATCAGCAATTACGGCAAGTACATGCGGGACTGCGGTTGGTCATGGTGGGCGATGGGCCTTTGCGCGCCAGTCTGCAGCGGCAACATCCCGATATTGTTTTTACTGGCGTACTGACCGGAGATGCCTTGGCGCGTCATTATGCCAGTGCTGATGCGTTGGTGTTTCCCAGCCTGACAGAGACCTTTGGTCTGGTCACCTTGGAGGCCATGGCCAGCGGTTTGCCCGTGGCGGCTTATTGCCATGCGGCTGCTCGTCAGTTTGTTCGCTCGGGGCATAACGGTGAGCTGGCGGATGATGACACCGAGGCTTCCTTTCAACGCGCGTGCGAACGACTGCTCGCCGGTGACTGTGTGCAACAAGGTCGCAACGCACGTGTTGCCGCCGAGGCGGCTGACTGGGCGGCGATTGCAGAGCAGTTTGAGCACTATCTGTTAGCAGTGATGCAACCGGCTAGCGGCCCTCAGAACCGAGTTCAGTCTGTGGTATGAGGATTGCAGCTCCCCAATAATGGCCATGACTAGGGGAGCACAGTATGGAGTTCAATCGTCAAAACCTGACCTTGCTACAGAAAATTAAGCGTTTAGCTAAAGAGGAGCAGGGAGCCGAGGTGCATTTTGACTCAAAAACACTGGAAAACGACTTGCGCACTCTGGTTAGCAGCGGCGTCAGTGCTGAGTTGCTAGCCCTGATCGAAGATTTTCTACCAACCCGTGAACCTGACCCTGCAATTACGCATGAGCCTCGCCTTTACCGTGGTAGTGCCCAGTTAGTAGACGACAGGCCGCGCACTGCAAGGCGTACACAGCGTGTTTATCGTGGCCAGGTCGTTTCTGCATAGCGCCAGATCGGCGCGTTTTTGGTGGCTGCGCAATCTGGTGGTGCATTGTGCTGCACTAGACTGCAGTCATATGGAAAGACGCAGAGGTCTGCATGGCCAAACGATGGCGCTACTATGTCTGGTCTGTATTAGTTGGCTTGTTGGTGACCATGTTAATGATGGCTGCCTTCACGCGCTCCGGTGACACTGATGCGCGATGGCTCAATCGACTGGACTACTTATTGTTTGATTTACGCTTTCAGCTGTTGGGAGCGCCTCGATCTGACTTGGGTGAACATCGTATTGTCATCGTTGATATCGATGAAACCTCGTTAGCACGCGAAGGTCGCTGGCCTTGGAGTCGTCAAGTAATGGGGCGACTCACCCGTAAGTTAGCTGCTTCCGGTGCTGTGGTGGTCGTATATGATGTGGTGTTTTCTGAGGCTGAGCGCAACCCGTTAGATGAAGTGATAGCACGGGCCCGTGAGCAGGGCTTACCGTTTGACCCGCCCAGTTGGCGGATGGTTATAGATGCGGATCAGCAGTTTGCCGCCAGTTTGCAACCGCTGGATGTGGTGCTGGGTTTTTTTTTCCTTGACCAGGTATTACAGCATGGCGAGTTGCCACCACCGCTGACGCACTGGTCGCCCCAGCAGCGACAGCAAATCATCCATATCAACAAACCCGGCTATGCCGCGAATATTGCTAGTTTGCAGTATGCGGCTGGTCAGGCAGGCTTTGTCACCACTTTTGTCGATGGCGATGGTGTGGTGCGGCGTTCGCCACTATTGATTGCGCATCAGGGGGATGTGTACCCCTCTCTGGCACTGGCAGCGGCGATGAGCTATCTGCTGATTGAGGAGGTCGACATTGACCTTGTAACCGTGGGCCAAAGTCAGGCGATTCGCCACATTAATCTTGCAGGTCAGCGCATACGTACCGATGCGGCAGGTCAGGTCATAGTGCCGTATCGTGGAGTGGCGCGCAGCTTTCCTTATATCTCAGCTACGAGCGTGCTTAATGATGAGTCTGTAGCCGATCAGGTCGACGGTGCGATTGTGATGGTGGGCACATCGGCACAGGGCTTGGCAGATTTACGAACCACGCCGTTACAGACTCAGTACCCTGGTGTGGAGGTGCACGCCAATTTGCTAGATGGCCTGTTGCGAGGGCAGTTTCCCTACCGGCCTGAATGGGAAGCAGGCGCGGTTTGGGCGCAATTACTGCTGCTAGGTCTGCTGTTGTCGTTATGGCTGCCACGTTTGAGCCCAGGTTACACACTGTTACTGAGTGGCGGCTGCTTGGTGGTTGTCGTTGGGCTGAACTACTATTGGTGGTATTTCAGCCGCCTTGATTTACGCTTAGCCAGCCCTTTGATTCTGATTTTAACTTTGATGTTGCTAAGCCTTGGGGATGGCTTTCGGCGTGAGTATGTGTCGCGTCGGCGCCTGCGTGGCATGTTCGATCAATACGTGCCGCCGGCTCACATCGAGCAGATGATGGATGATCCGCAGCAATATCGATTTGGTGGCGAAAGCCGCGAACTGACCGTACTGTTTAGCGATATTCGCGACTTTACCCGTATCTCTGAGCAGCTCAGCGCCAGTGAACTGAAAAAGCTGTTAAATCGCTATTTTACCCCTATTACTGCTGTCATATTTGATCACGATGGCACCATCGATAAGTATGTGGGCGACATGGTAATGGCGTTTTGGGGGGCGCCATTAGCGGACCCACGACATGCCAGCAAGGCCGTGGCAGCGGCCTTGGCCATGCAGTCGGTTACTAAGGCGCTAAGCCGACGTTTTCAGCAACAAGGGTTACCGGCCATTCGTGTTGGTATCGGGTTACACACTGGGGTCATGAATGTTGGCGATATGGGATCGGCCTATCGCCGTTCTTACACTGTGCTAGGGGACGCAGTTAACTTGGGCGCACGGCTGGAAAGTATTACCAAGTTTTATCAGGTGCCTATCCTAGTAAGCGAGAGCACTTGCTTGCAGGCTTCTGAATATGTCTATCAGTTTATCGACTGCATCCAAGTGAAGGGCAAAGAAACTGCGGTTCGTGTGTACCGCCCATTGGCGTTGCACGGTCAGCTGGATCAGAGCTGGCAGCAACAACTGGCGCTGCAAGAGACGGCTTACCATTATTACTTGCAGCAACAGTGGCAGCAGGCGCGTGCGTCTTTTGAGCAGCTGCGATTAAAGTATCCGGACTGCGCGTTGTATGCGATATACCTGCAGCGCATTGATGTGCTCGAACAACAGCCGCCAGCACCGCAATGGAATGGCGTTTATCGGCATGAGAGCAAATAAAAAAGGCACCTTTGACCGGTGCCTTTTTCGTATTATTTGGCGAAATTAGCGATCAACGTCGGTTTTGCAGTGGCCACACCACAACGCCATTGGCGTCACCACCTTCCAAGTCTTGGAGGGAGAACATACCGCCAAAAGCTTCTGCATCGGGAGCCACTAGCACACCACCAAACTCACTGGCTTCCAAATCAATCAGTAAGCCATTGCGCTCACCGTTACTGAGAATGGCATTGAGGACGGGTGCATTTTCTTCGCCGATGCGGATGTCGCCGGCAAACTCAATTTTCCATACGTCGGCATCGCCAAACAGAGCTGCCAACTGGCCGTTACTGACGCTGCCAGTATCAAAATCAACCGTAAACTGGCCATCGACACGGTTAAGGCTCTGATCTTTGTCATTAAAGCCAAGGAAGGCTGCTCCCGCTGCACTGGCGGAATAATCGACAGTACCATAAAGCCCAGCCATATCGGCGACACGGATCGGCTCAGCAGTGATCCACAATACTTTGCCGTCGCGTGGCTCGAATTGCTCTGGGTTGCTCGGATCAGGGTATGATTTTACCGGTTGTTCACTGGTACCTGCCCAGATTCCCCACTCAACGCCAGGCAGCGGCTGTTCGCGCACAACACTGCTGCCGTCATAGCGCACCACACCTAGACGCTCGTCTTCGCCACCTGATTGAATCACAAATACGGGCTCTTGCTCGCCTAGCGGGATAGCGACACCACCGCGTTGTTCGCCTTGTGAGCCAACGGCACCGACAAACCCATTGGTGAGTAGAACTTCATATTCCTCATTACTCAGGCGCGGATCGGGCGATAGGTTATCATTTGGCTCGGTTGGATCGGTTGGATCGGTTGGTTCGTTTGGATCCGTCGGATCTGGCGGCGTTACATCATCACCCGGATTGACGGGGTTGTCGTTTTCGTCACGGATTTCAAACTGATCTTCAGTGGCAGCTTCTTCCTCGCGCTCTAGTGGGTTGAGTGCAGGCTCTTCTTTTCCGGTGGTCTCAGTGACTGGCGTCGCGGCTTCGCTGTCGGTCGCCGCTAGGTCATTATTATTGGTGTCATCTTCGATTGCTGGAACAGAGGTTTTATCCACGCTGTTTGAGTCTGCTTGGGCGCTATTGGTCGCAGTGACGTCTGTTCCCGTATCAGCGGTGTCTAGGCTCTCATCCGAGCTGGTTGCATCATTGCTTTGGCTATCGATCTGTGTATCGGCGCTACCGTCGTTTGCCTGGGAGTCCAAGTCTGTGTCGGTGGTAGCGTCATCTTCATTGCCGCTGGTGTCGCTTGTTTGCGCATCACTGCGGCCGTCCTCGTCCCGTTCGTTGACGTCTGCCAAGGTAATGGTGGCTGCATCTTCCATGGCATTCTCCGTCACTTCAGCTGAGTTGTCCGGTGCCACAGCCATGCGGTTGTCGTCAGTACCGCCTTGATCCTCTTCTACATTAACTGGGGTTGGGCGACGAGAAGCCGCAGCAGCTGCCTGTGGAGCAGGGTCTTGCAACGCCGACGGCGGATTTAATAAACCACTGAAGCCTGAATCATCCAGCACGGCGAAGTTGAAGTCGGCGCCTGAGCCCAGTTCGAACTGGCCAATGTCCGAAGATAGTGCAATCCCTCCTTCCCAAACACCCGCCATCAATGACTGTTGTTGCCATAGCAGGCTGTACAAGGTGCCACGAATGCCGATACTTGCCACTGGCGTGCGTACTTCGTAATCACTTTGCTCTCCTTTGCCAATCTTGCCCGTCAGGGTGCGAAAGCCGCCTTCCACCAACTCCATTAAGATGGTGCCACCCGTTTGCTCGGCGTTCATTTCGTAGGTGCTGATGCGCAGTTCACTGTTGCCTTTTAGTGCCAGCAGAGCGTTGTCGACAAAACGTATCTGTACGCGGCTATCACTGCCGGTGCGCAAAGTGTCAGTAACATAAACAGCATCGCGACGTTGCAGCGAGCGAATCTCTCCATTGGCTGAAACAGCTTGGGCTTCACCGCGTACCATGATGACCCGGCCGGCCAGCTCGGCTGCTTGAGCAGGCAGCCACCCCAAAGCGAGTAGCAGTATTAAGAACCTGTGCATTCTGATAAACATGATTGCCTCCTAGGTATGCGTCAGAATGACAGCGCTATGCCGGATTCGAACAGCGAACGTTGGTACTCATAGACCATGACGTTGCTGCTGCTATTCACCCAGCTCAATTGAAAAAAGACACTCATCGCCGGAATTAACTGACGGCTGTAGCCCAAGGCCAGTTGGGAAAGCTGTTCCTCACGAGTTACACCGGCGGCAAATAAGTTGGTTTTGGGCAGCGGATTCTGGAACTGTTGTTGTTGATATAAGGCCATGCCATACCACTGAGCGGCACTGCTGACGGCATATTGAAAGCTCCAACTTAAACCGAGGCTGTTACGCGCTAATGATTGCTCATCGCCGATATCTGTTGTGGCTTGTAAGCGCCATTGCTGGTTAAAGCGGCGTGTGGCGTGGTTTAAGCCCAGCTCAAGGTCTGCTTGCACTAAGTCGAGGGCATTATTGCGCTGGTTATTCTGTTGCTGCACGCTGGTGGTGGTGGCCCAAGACCAGTGATCAGACAGCGGTGTCGTCCAGTCAAACTCGGCCCCCAATTCGTTCTGATAGGCCTCGCCACCCAGTTGGTATTGACGGTACTTAGCAGACACCGCAAAAGTATGTTGGCTGCGCATCACGCGCCACCCCAAATCTGCGTAGGCACTGTTTAAATCGTATTCGTTATTCAGACCGTTATCCTTGCGGCTAGCGCCCAAACGCAAATCGATACCGCTGCGCTGGCTTAATGGATGCAGGTATTGAGCGTGACCGCGCAGCTGATAAAAACCACTGTCATTGGCGCGTTGCTCTTCACTCAAAATGGCGGTCAGCTGGCCATCTAACAGTTGAATACGATCTTCATCCGTCGCTGCATTGATGTTGCTGTCATAGCCTGCAGACAAACTCACGCCACCTTGCCACTGCGGCTCACGTCGCTCTCTGCGACGCTCGATACGTTGCAAAAACTGCTCTACAACACTCACCACACTGGCCGGCGGTTCGGCCGCCAGAGCACGCCGAAACTCACGCTCGGCACCATCTAAATTATCCAAGTAGAAGTGGGCGCGCGCTAACTCCAAGCGGTAGCGAATCACCTCGGGATAGGCACTGATCAAGCGTTCGAACACAAACAATGCCTCTTGATAATGGCCGGTTTGAGCGGCACTAAAACCATAATAGAAATCAAATGACGGGTCGCCTTCGTACTGCAACAGCTGTTGTTGGGCAGTGGCATACGCCAGCTGATACTGCCCCTGCTCAACGGCAACCCGTAGTTGCTGTAACGGGTTGCCTGTGTGGTCCGCACTTGTGTTATTGCCGGCTTGAACCGTCAGCCACCAGCAACATGCAATAGCAACCGTTACCAGCTTGCCAGCCATGGTAAACAGCCCATGAATCATAATTTGCTTTCCACAGTCGAAGAATACGTCATCTAAGTGTGCCTTGTTATTCGTTAATTGCCACTTTTACCGCACATTGACACGTTAGCAGCTGCTTGGGCAGCAAGGTACGGGCCAGTTTCCATACTAGTAATATGGCTATTTGATTTGCATCAAGCACATGAACGAGAGGGAATACAGGCCAAGAAAGGCCTTGATACATGTCAATTTGCCTAATGCCTAGCTTGCTATGTTGAACCCATACACAGACGGTCGTTGTTGCCACAGCGTTCGCTGACCGTTGGCAAGTTCGACAACATCGACAGAGAGGTAAGCGCTATGTTTATGGATGAAGTGGTTTTATCAGGTCTGCTTATTGTCGGACTGACTTGTGCATTTTTTGGTGGCGTGTATTGGGCAGTCAAAAAAGACATCAGTAAGCACGGCACTGGAGAATAATCGCTAGCTTGGGCTAGCCTCCACCACCAACGCAGGGGTGTTGGAGTATTGTTTTGATTCTGCGCTGAGTACCTTGCCTCTGGGCCCAGGATGACTCCCTGCGGCCCCTTTTTTTTATTGTTCTTGATCATTGATGTCCTGCTAACAAAATGGCGTCGATGTTTTCTTTCCGCAGCAGCTGCTGCAGTTGCGCCAGTTCCTCTCCCTCTTTCACTGGGCCGATTCTAACACGATGCAAGGTAGGCTGTGATACACGTTGATGTTGACTGACGATAACCGGCCAACGTTGCTGCAATAGCTGTTGAAGGCGCTGCTGAAGTCGCTGTGCAGCATTTTGATCGCCTAGGGCGGCGACTTGCAACCAGCGTTCTGAGTGTGGCTTGGGGGGCTTTAACACTTCAACCCGCACCAGAGCTGTACCTTGCTCATGCATGTTTAACCTTACGGCGGCGGCGTAAGACAGATCAATAATCCGATCAGCGTGAAATGGGCCACGGTCGTTCACGCGCACAACCACACTGGCGCCTGTGTCTAAACGAGTCACGCGCACATAGCTGGGTAATGGTAGGGTTTTATGAGCCGCAGTAAAGGCGTAGACGTCGTAGATTTCGCCATTGGATGTTTGGTGGCCGTGAAACTTCATGCCGTACCAAGAGGCAATGCCCTCTTGAGTAAATGGATATGCTTCCTGCATAACCTCATAGCGCTGACCCAGTACGACATAGCTGGCCGGATTGCCGAGCACGCTTTTGGGCTCGGCGCTTGGAATAGGTTCCTGCAATGCCGCCAGCTCTGCTTTATTGGGCGGGGTAAAGTCATGCTTGTGCTGGTAGCGCGAGGTGGCACAGCCACTGAGCATGGCCAAGACCAAAACAACCACCAGCCATGGCATTAGCGCAGAGCCTCACTGAGTTGGTAAACTGCCATGGCATACAGGCGGCTGTGGTTGTAGCGAGTAATCACATAAAAGTTGTGACCACCAAACCAGTATTCGGTGCCGGAATCCGCCTCTAGTTGAATCAGTGTGGCGCTGGCGTTATCCGGCACCTGAGCTGATAGTTTGACGCCGACGGCGCGCAGCTCACCGGCTGTCCATTTGGGTTTTAGGCGGTCATTGATCATGTTTTCTGGCGCTGGTTGGCTTAACTCGACTGGCAAGGTTACGGTCTCACCAGCGCGCCAGCCGTGGCGTTTAAAATAATTGGCCACACTTTCAATGGCGTCGGCTGGGTTATTCCACAAATCGCGCTTACCATCTTGGTCAGCGTCAACGGCATAACTCAAAAAACTGGTGGGAATGAACTGGCCATAGCCCATGGCACCTGCGTATGAGCCTTTGACTTCGGCCAAGTCAATTTGCTCTTTTTCAGCGAGGGCGAAAAAGGCCTTAAGCTCGCGCCAAAACAGTGGCCGCTTGGGGTAGTCGAAGGCTAGGGTGGCCAGCGAGTCGAGCACTCGGTAGCTACCTTGGCGTTGACCGTAATAGGTTTCTACACCGATAACAGCGGCGATCACATGGCGATCGACACCGTATTTTTGTTCCGCAGCCGCCAGCTCTTTGGCGTAGGTTTGTAGAAATTCTTTACCTTGGCGAATGCGCGAATCGGTAATAAAAATTTTGCGGTATTCGTGCCACTCCAGACGTCGCTCAGCCGGTCGAGAGATGGCCTCAAGTACCGAGTCCATACGCTCCGCCTGCGCTAACCAGTGCCGCGCTGTCGCCGGTTTGATGCCGTACTCTGCTTCTAATTCTTGGCTGAACTGGTCAAATTTTGGGTGTTGATCATACGCGGCATGAGTGCCGCTCGACAGCAATGTCAGACCCAAAACCGCCGCAAGTATGCGCATTGTGATTTCCTTCTTAGCGTTGTCGATGACTGGCCATAGACATCAGCAAACCGAATGCCAGCATCAAGCTGACCACCGATGTGCCGCCATAGCTCACCAGAGGTAAGGGTACCCCCACCACGGGTAAAATGCCGCTGACCATGCCGATGTTCACGAACACATAAATAAAAAACGTGACGGCTAACGACCCAGACAGCAATCGCGCAAACACAGTGTCGCAGCGTGTCGATAAATACAAGCAACGCAAAATGATCAGGCAATACAGGCTGAGCAAAATCAGCACGCCCGCCAGCCCCAATTCTTCTGCTAATACCGCAATAATGAAATCGGTATGGCTCTCCGGTAAAAACTCCAACTGCGATTGGGTGCCGTGCAAAAAGCCTTTGCCATCGATGCCGCCACTGCCAATGGCCGTCTTGGATTGGATGATATTCCAGCCGGAGCCGAGTTTGTCACTTTCCGGGTTGAGAAACGTCAAGACGCGCTGCTTTTGATAATCATGCATGACGAAAAACCACATCAGCGGTGCGCAAGCGGCGACAATCGCCACCATAGAGCTAATCAGCCACCAAGACATGCCGGCAAAAAACAGCACCAGTAGGCCGGAAGTGCTGATTAAAATGGCGGTGCCTAAATCAGGCTGTTTTAAAATCATCACGGTGGGCAGAGCAATCAGTACCAGTGCTTTTAGCAGATCGATTAAGCGCGGCGGCACCGGCCTTTGCGCCATGTACCAAGCAACGGTCAGCGGCAGAATGAGCTTTACCAACTCCGATGGTTGAAAACGTGGCAAGCCCGGCAGTGCCAGCCAGCGCTGTGCGCCCTTGGCTCCCACGCCCATGACTAAGACGGCTGCCAGTGCGGCCAGCCCGGCGACAAACGCCCAAGGTGCGATGCGCTGATATAAGCGCGGTGGAATTTGGGCGGCAGTGACCAACAACACCAAGCCGATACCGAAATGAATGGCTTGGCGAATGACCATGCCCCAGTCACGGCCACTGGCACTGTATAAAATGGTTAAGCCGCCACCACATAGCAATAGCAGTAGCAATAGCAGCGGTAAATCCAAGTGGATACGCGCAAACAACTGTCGACTGCGTTGAAAGCCCTGCATCGAGCCACTGCTGATGCTGCGACGAAAATCCGTAGTCGCCATCAGTTAGACTCCTCTGCTAGGTACTGGTTAATCAGTGCCTGCGCCACAGGGCCTGCGGTGGTGCCAGAAGATTCGCCATTTTCAACAATCACGGCGACGGCGATTTGCGGATTCTCCACGGGCGCAAAGGCGGTGAACAGTGCATGGTCACGCAGTCGCTCTGCTAATGCTTCAGAATCGTATTCCTCATTTTGCTTAATGCCCACCACCTGGGCGGTACCGGTTTTACCCGCCATAGGGACTTTAAGCGTTTTACGTAGACGCCAGCCGGTGCCGTGGGGGCCGATGATGACGTCTTCCATTGCCTTGGCCATGCGCTGCCAGTGTTGTGGGTCTTTGAGTTTAATGTCGGGCGGTGCTGACTGCTCGGGCACAAACGCCTCGCCATTGGTGGCTGCCAGCAGGCGCGGCAAATGCCAGCGGCCATGAGCCGCTAACACGGCGGTGGCGGTCGCCATTTGCAGCGGTGTGGCTTTCATAAAGCCCTGGCCAATGCTCATGTTGACGGTGTCGCCGGCAAACCAGAAGCTGCCGCGGTGATGGCGCTTCCATTCACGATCTGGCAGTAGACCAGGCAGGGCGTTGATGACGTCTACTGACGTGTCACGGCCAAAGCCAAACTGGCCCAAAAAGGGCGAAAAGTGGTCAATGCCCATGCGCACTGACAACTCATAGAAGTACGTATCACAGGATTCGACCATGGCCTTGTGCATGTCTACGGTGCCATGTCCGGTGCGTTTCCAATCGCGATAGACGCGGTCGTAGTTATCGATTTTGAACCAGCCGGGATCACTGATAGTGGTGTCCCAGTCAGCGACGCCGGATTCTAAAATCGCCAGACCCACAAAGGCTTTCAGGGTGGATGCCGGCGGGTATTGGCCGCGCGCTGCGCGGTCAAACAGGGGTTGGTCGGGGTCGTTGCTGAGATCGCCGTAGTCTTTATAAGAAATGCCGGTTACAAACAGGTTAGGGTCAAAGGCGGGATTACTGTAAAACGCCAGAATACCACCGGTATTCACGTCAATCGCCACGGCGGCGCCGCGAAAGCCCTGCATTTCTTGTTGTGCCCGTTGCTGCAGACGAGCATCCAGATGCAAGGTTAAATCTTGGCCTGGAACTGGGTCTTGCTGCTCTAGCACGCGCAACACACGACCACGTGCGTTGGTTTCAACCTTTTGATAACCCACTTCGCCATGGAGCAGGTTTTCATAGCGGCGCTCAATACCGATTTTGCCAATATGGTGGGTGGCGCTGTAGCGCCGCTTTTGTTCTTCGTCACTTTCAATGCGGCTTTGGTCTTTGGCGTTGATGCGGCCAACATAACCCAACACATGCGCAAAGCTATCGCCGAGTGGGTAATGACGCACCAGTTGAGCTTCGACCTCGATGCCTGGCAAAAAGAAGCGGTTGACCAAAATGCTGGCGATTTCTTCTTCATTGAGGCGGTGGCGCACCACCACGGGTTCGTAAGGGCTGCGACGCAGGTTTAAGCGTTGCTCGAACTTTTCCCGGTCACGCTCGCTTAAGCCGATTAAGCGATCCACTTCGGCTAGGGTTTGCTCGAGATCATTCACCCGCTCGGGTACCAGCGTCAGGCTGTAGGAGGGAATGTTTTCCGCCAACAAGACGCCATTGCGGTCATAAATCAGGCCACGTGTCGGCGCCACTGGGCGCAGAGCAATGCGGTTATTTTCCGATAGGTCTTTGTATTTTTCGTGCTCGGTAATCTGCAGATGCGCCATGCGCCAAGCAAGAATCCCCAGCAGCGCCATGATAATGACTGCCAGTGTGATGGCCCGGGCGCGAAACAGGCGTTTTTCCGCCGATTTGTCCCTGAAGGCTGATTCCCACATGCCGTCAGTCCATTTATTTGTGGTAAGGGTGCCCCTGGAGAATGCTCCAGGCACGATAAAGCTGCTCGGCCACCAACACCCGCACCAGCGGGTGCGGCAGTGTTAGGTTAGACAGTGACCAGCGCTGGCGTGCCAGAGCCAGTATGTCCGCACTCATGCCATCTGGGCCGCCAATGAGGATGGCAACGTCGCCACCTTGCATGCGCCAGCCTTCCAGCTGTTGTGCTAACTGTGGGGTACTCCAGGGCTTGCCGGCCACTTCCAGCGTGACAACATGATCCTGGGGCCGCAGCGCTTTGCGTAAAGCGTCTGCTTCCTGGCGCATGGCTTTGTCTATGTTGCTGGATTTGCTGCGCTGGCCGGGAGCGATTTCAACCAACTCAAGAGCGCAGTCCGAGGGCAGGCGCTTGGCGTATTCTTGATAGCCTTGTTCCACCCAGTTGGGCATCTTCTGGCCCACGGCCAGCAAGCGCAGCTTCATTGTGACTGGCTGCCCTCGTTGCTTTCGGGTTCGCCCCACAAGCGCTCAAGGTCATAAAAATGGCGAGCCTGGTCGGTCATGACGTGCACGACAACATCGATCAGGTCGATCAGTACCCAGTCCGATGCAGCACGTCCCTCGGTAGCGTTCATTTTTAGACCGGCTTTTTTGGCTTTTTCTTCGACATTGGCAATGACAGCTGCCACATGACGATTTGAGGTGCCGGTGGCGATGATCATCCAGTCGGTGACCGAGGTGCGGCCACGAACATCGAGAACGGTGATGTTTTGAGCCTTCATATCGTCCAGTGCGTCGAACACCAGTGTTTTAATATCGTCAGTTTGCATTCAGAAGTTATCGGTACAGTTGTTGTTGATGAAGGTAGTTCAGCACGTTGGGCGGAACCAAGAAGGTGACATTCTCGCCCTGCTTGATAGCGCGGCGCAAGTAAGAGGCGGAGATATCGAGCTCTGGCCAGTGGTGACGGCAGATATGACCGCTACTGGTGCGCAGCAAAGTGGCGACATCGCACTCGCGCTGCTCCAGTTGCTGCTCCTGCCAATGGCTGGTGTTTTGCAGGCCTGGGCGGCTGACCACCAGCAAATTGGCTTGCTCCAATAGGGCCAGCGGTTGATGCCAATGCTCAAAGCCCTGCCAAGCATCTTGCCCCATTACCCAGGTGAATGACACCTCTGGGTGGCGCTCATGCAAAGCGGCCACGGTAATGGCGCTGTAACTTAACTCGGCACGTTGCAGCTCGATGTCGCACGCTTCGATGCCCGCCAGTTCAGCACAGGCCAGCTCCAGCATGGTTAAGCGCTGCTGCGCATCCGCTTGTGGCTGTGGCCGGTGCGGTGGAATGCGGTTGGGAATCAGCAATACGCGATCAAAGCCCAGATCGCGCAGTTGCACCGCAATGCGCAAATGACCAATGTGCACAGGGTCGAAGGTGCCGCCCAGTAAGGCCCAATGAGGGGAATTATTTGCGGATTTCGCCATTACCCAGCACTACGTATTTTTGTGATGTCAGACCTTCCAGGCCCACTGGGCCACGAGCATGAATTTTATCGGTGGAGATGCCAATCTCGGCGCCCAGCCCGTACTCAAAGCCATCAGCAAAGCGAGTGGACGCATTCACCATGACCGAGCTGGAATCGACTTCAGTCAAAAAGCGCCGCGCCAGGGTGTAATTCTCAGTGACAATGCTGTCGGTATGGTGGGAGCCATGGCGGTTAATGTGCTCAATGGCGCTGTCGAGGCTATCGACAATACGCACCGACAAAATCGGTGCCAGGTATTCGGTATCCCAGTCTTCGTCACTGGCAGGCACAGCAGAGCCAATCAACTGACAAGTTTGCTCGCAACCGCGCAGCTCTACATCGAGCGCTCGATAGGCCGTGGCCAGGTCGGGCAATAATCGCTGTGCCACGCTCTGGTGCACTAACAGAGTTTCCATGGTGTTGCAGGTGCCATAGCGATGGGTTTTGGCATTGATGGCAATGTTGGTCGCCTTGCCTGGGTCGGCAAACTCATCCAAGTAAACGTGACAAATGCCATCCAGGTGCTTAATGACGGTCACCTGAGCGTCGCGGCTGATGCGCTCAATCAGGCCTTTGCCGCCGCGCGGCACAATGACGTCGACGAACTCTGGCATGGTGATCAGCTCGCCCACGGCGGCGCGGTCGGTGGTTTCGACCACTTGCACGGCACTGTCGGGCAGGCCGGCGGCTTTTAGGCCAGTGCGAATGCATTTGGCCAGCGCTTGATTAGAGGCGATGGCTTCGGAGCCACCGCGCAAAATGGCGGCATTGCCGGACTTCAAACACAAGCTGGCAGCTTCAATGGTGACGTTGGGGCGGCTTTCATAAATGATGCCGATCACCCCCAGAGGTACGCGCATTTTGCCCACTTGAATGCCGCTGGGGCGGTAGTTGAGATCGGTGATTTCGCCCACTGGGTCGGCCAGTGCAGCGACCTGCTGCAAGCCTTCAAGCATGGCATCGATGCGCGCTTCGGTCAGCTCCAAGCGATCCAGCAAAGCGGCATCCAGGCCATTGTCGCGGCCGCGCTGCAGATCTTCGGCATTGGCACTGTGCAACTCCGGTCGTGCCGTTTGAATGGCGTCGGCAATGGCCAGTAAAGCGCGATTTTTGTCGGCACTGGAGGCCCGATTCATGGCGCGGGATGCGTCGCGGGCTTGCTGCCCTAAGCTGTGCATATAGTCTTTGATGTTCATGCGTAATACCTGAAACCGTGGCGAAATCGTAGGGTTTACTCCCATGGCCAGCCTGGCCTGGTTTGCAGCGACTGCGTGGACCGCGAGGATCGTGCGAAAGTGCGGTAGTATACACGAGGCAGTCGCCAGCCTGTGACAATAACAATGAAGGGCTTCGGATGGAAAAAACACAGCTACACAGCCTGGTGGTGTTGCAAGTCAAAATCATTTATTGCCTGTTAGCAGCACTGGGCCTGAGCATCATCGCCGTGCTCGATTTATTGGAAAGCAAATACGTGTTTGCTGCCGTTGCCGCTGGGTTTTCGCTGGCGCTGGTGATTTATGCGGGTTATTTGCTGCTGCGCCGCAAGAAGCGTTCATCGCCTTACCCAGAATGGCTATTGGTGGGCATGCTGTGTGTCTTTACTCTGTTTGGCATGCAGGAAAGCAGTCAGGTGGTGCATTGGATTTATTTTGTGCCCATTTATTCTTATTTTTTGTTTTCGCTGCGCGTCGCCACCTACATTACGCTGGTTTACAGCATCGCCTTAGTGGCATTGGTGATGGGCCAGTTTGATCCCTACTTACGCCTACAGATTCTCTTTACCTACGCCGCTTGCTACGTTTTTTCTGTGATGTATGCGCTGATTAATGAGCACAGTGGCCGTGGCCAAACTCAGGTGATTCACACCGACTCTCTGACACAGGTATACAACGAGCGTCAGTTATTACTGGATTTAAACAAAGAAATGACGCGCGCTGATAGGCAGAGCTGTCAGTTAATGTTGGTCGCCGTTAACACCCCAGATCGCTGGCAAAGCCTTAAGGTTGAAGACTATGAACAGCATTTGCTGTATTTAGGCCGACGTATCAAGCGTTGCTTGCGCCACTACGATACTTGTTACCGCATGCACAATGACAACTTCACCATCATGATGCCTGATAGCACCCCTGCTGAAGCGAACGAGCTACTGGCGGCCATCAAACAGTCGCTGGCTGACAGCCGTTTGCGTCAAGAAGCGATTGTCCTGCACATGCAGGCCTACCAACCCGAAGACGATGCCGACAGCTTGCTGGCGCGTTTGCAGCAGGAGGCGGCATGAAAATCGACTGGTCGCAGGAGCAGCTGCTGCCACGTTTGCAGGCGCTGGTCTACACATTGGCAGCGGTGGCGATTATTGGTTTGCTCATCGACCAATATCGCCAAGGCTTGTATTCATTGGTATTGACCAACGCCATTGCCATTCCGGCGTTTTTGTTCAGTGCCATCTTTGTTTACATCAATCGTGATCGCGACGGCCATCCGTGGGTGAATTATGCCTTGGTGTTGGTGCTGTCGGCCTTGGCGCTGTATCGGCTACCCACCTATCCGCAACTGATGTTGCACTACCTCTACGCTTTGCCATTGTTCAGTTATTTTTGTCTGCCGATGTGGCACGCCACTTGGTTTAATTTATTGATGGGCGCGCTGATGACGGCGATGATCTGGTCTGGCAGCGATACCGCAACGGGCATTCGCACCGGTACCAATTATGCGCTATTGCTGGGCTCGGCTTGGTGCTTTGCTTATTTGACCCAGATGAAGTCGCGGGCATTAAAGCGTTTATCGCTGACAGACCCATGTTCAGGCGTCTATAACCACCGCCACTTTCAGCCCGTGTTAGGGCGAGAGTTGGCGCGTGCGGGCACTCATGGACAACCCGTTAGCTTGATTGCACTGGAGCTGGATGACTGGAGCCAATGGCTGGACATTCACGGTCGCGCCGCGGTGCTGCAGTTTTTGCCGCATTTTGCCGAAGCAGCACGCCAACAAATTCGAGCCGGCGATGATATTTTTCGCCTTGATCAAGCGCTGTTTGTGTTGCTGTTGCCTAACTGCCCCGAGGATGGCGCCATTGTGCTGATGGAGCGAATAAAGCGTGTATTACAGCAACGCACCTGGAAGCCCTTTGCGGAAATAAACATCAGTGCGGCGGCGGTTAGCTGGCAACAACAAGAAAGCGCCGAAGCCATGCAAAAACGCTTGCTGGCCAAACTGCGCCAGCAGCGTCGCGCCAGTTTGCAGCTGGCGGCGTTTCAACAATAAAGCTCAGGCCTTAGCGCGAATAATGCGCACCATGGTGGGGGTATTCACTTGTGGAATGGCGATTTTGCCGTAGCAATCGGCCGGGTCTATCACTTGCACCTGGCTGAAGCCATCTTCGCTAAAACCTTGCTCAATCGCGGCGCTGCTGCGGTAATGCAGCGGCCAGTCGCCACGGGTAAAAAAGCCCACCAAGCGCTGCGCCAATTTGACGTAGCGATAGGACGGGTGCTCGACCAAGTCTGGGTACAAGTCGGTTACATAATGCCCTTGAGGAAAGCGCTGTAACCCCTGTGCAATGCGTGCCCAAACGCTGCGAATCTGCGCCAGGGGAAAGTAATTGACCAGCCCCTCGCTGATAACGATGGTCGGTTGGCTGGCATCCAAGCTGGCGAGAATCGCTTCGATGCTGTCCTCGCCCTCGCTGTGCAAAATGTTGCAGCTGCGCACCTGATGTTGTTCGCAACTTTCCAATTGTTGCAGCAACACTTGCTTGCGCTTGGCCATGGCGGGCAAATCGGTTTCGATGTAACGCAGGTGCGGGTAGCGTTGACACAGGCGAAAACCACGCGGTGACAACCCGGCAGCCAGCTCGACCACCTGAGTGACGCCGTGCTGTTCGATCAACTCACTCAGTTGGGCATCGATCACTTGGTGACGCTGCAGTAAAAACACATCAATATTGGCACCGGCCAAGCGCTTCAGTAGGGCATTGATGGGGGCCAACGCGGCGTAGGCAATGCGCCCCATGGGGGTGGCAAAGGCGCTGGCAGATAAACCGTGGCGTAGCCACACCATGCCGGTGTAATGGGCACTGATGCTAATGCGGGAGGTATCGGTGGCAGTCATGTTTAGAGTCGTTGTTATTGTTGTCGATGGCGGCAGAATAGCGTGTTCACCTGCTCGGCTCCAGCGTTGTTAAAAGGCTCAATGAATGGCGGATATGCACGAATGGCTCAACCAATGGCTGGCGGCTACCTCGCCGGTTTGGCTATTGCTGGTATTAGCCATGGTGGCAGCGCTGGAATCTTTGGTGTTGGTGGGGCTGCTGGTGCCGGGTGTGGCGCTGCTGTTAGGTTTGTCGCTGCTGGCGGCAGAGGCCGGCATTTCACCCTGGCAGTGGTGGTTGGCGGGCGCTGTGGGTGCTTTTGTGGGCGATACCATCAGTTTTGCGGTAGGGGCTTGGGCTGGGCATCGCATTGATCATTGGCCCTGGTTGCGCCATAGGCCACAGCAGTTGCAGCAAGGGCGAGCGTTTTTCCGCCGCTACGGCGTTTGGAGCATTGCTCTGGGGCGCTTTGTCGGGCCACTTAGGCCATTGATACCGGCGCTGGCGGCGGCTTTGAGCATGCCTTGGCGCAGTTTTTTGTGGGTTAACGCTTGGTCATCGCCAGCCTGGAGCGCCGTGTATTTGCTGCCACCTTTGCTGCTGGGCCAAATGCTGACCCTGAACGGCCCCTGGTTGTGGGGGCTGGTCGCTCTGATGACCATCGTGGCGCTGTGGGTGGCACAGCGCATGCGCTTATGACTGGCGCGTTTGTGCGGCGCGCAAGTCTTTCTTAGCCTCGCCCAACTGATACTCAAGGTCAGCGATGCGTTGGCGGTCGTCTTTTTTCTGCTGCTCCAGCGCCTGATACTGATCGGCAATGTCTTGCAAGCTGCGCTCAGCTTCTTGCACCTGCTGCTGCCATCGCTGACTCAGAACATAGCCGACGATACCGCCACCAATAATCAGTCCTGCCAATAACGCTAACACTAAAATCATATTTGACTCGCTAGTTCACCTTGCTCAGCTGCCATGATAACCAGCGAAGCCGGAGCTGCGGTAGAGGGCGCGCATTTAAAGGTGGGCTTCTGGTAACATGCGCGCAACTTCATGATCGACAGGTGACGGTGTGACCATTTCCCAGTTGCTAGCGCAAACCGCTGCGCAAGTACGGATTTTTGACATGGGGCGGCGCATTAGCCAGCTCAGCCAGCAAGATTTTGCCGAGTTCGAACAGCTTGCTAGGCCGCATCCCACACCTTATTTGCGCCATGCTTGGCTTGGCATTCTTAGCTGGCAGCCTGAGCAGCCCGGCAAGCACAATATCTGGTTTTTAAAGTTGCCGTTAGATGAGCAAAATTTGCTGCAACCCGGCCCACGCGATGCTTTTTTACAGCATTGGCTGCGGGTGGTGGAGGCACCGGATAAAGAGCACGGCGAGGCGCCTTGCGCTTACAAGCCAGACGCCAATCGCATGGCGTATTTTCATGCCTTAGCGGCGAAGCTGCTGCAGCAACCCGGCAGTCAGTATTACACCACGGCTCGCGCTTATCTAAGTGGGGATACCGGCTGGGATAACTGGCAGGGCGTCGGTCTGCAAGGCTTGGCGGAAGTGGTGGCGCGCATGGAAGAAGAAGGCAATCAGGCGTTGCTCCGTGATGCCATGGCGCACATGCCGGCGGTGCCGCGCAATGTGGTGTTGGGCTTTTTAGAGAACACCATTCCTAGCCATGAGTTGACCCTAGCCATCAACGACCGCT
Organism: Bacterioplanes sanyensis; assembly: GCF_014652515.1. GTDB lineage: Bacteria > Pseudomonadota > Gammaproteobacteria > Pseudomonadales > Oceanobacteraceae > Bacterioplanes > Bacterioplanes sanyensis. Next base: position 398,371 of record NZ_BMYY01000002.1, read on the forward strand.
TAGCCGAGGTGGTTAAAAACAACGCCAGCGCTGCCGATTTAGCCGCCTTTGCGCGCGGCTTGAGTCAAAGCATTAACCTCGATCAGCGCCGTGCATTACTGCAGGCGATTTTGGCGCACCCTGCGGCCACCGACATTGAGGTAATGGCCTCGGTTGCCAGTCGCTGCTGGCACGACCTGGAGGGCGATACCTTGCTGCAGTATTTGGAGTGCTTGGCGCAAACCGATGAGCAGGGGCAAGCGTTTATGCCGCTGGTATCGGATTTAATGACGTTGCCGGGCAAGCGCGAGCATGTGTTAACGGCGTTTCGCAGCCCCCAGCGTAGCGCGCGTTTATCTGAGGCCATTGGCCAGTTAATGGCTCAGGTGCGTCAGGGCGATGTTCAATGACGGCGTGCCCATGTCAGTCCGGGCAACGCTATAGCCACTGCTGCCAGCCATTGCATGACGGCCAACCAGCGGCCACCGCCGCTGCCTTGATGCGCTCACGCTACAGCGCCTTTGCGCTGCAGTTGTCGGCATACTTACTGCGCAGCTGGCATGCATCAACGCGGCCAGCGCAGCTCGATTTAGATGCGGACTGCGAGTGGCTAGGTTTGACAATTGAACAGGCAGCCGAGCAGGGCGAGCGGGCGCAGGTGAGTTTTTGTGCGCGTTTTCGCGCCGCTGGCCGCTTTCAGCAATTACGTGAGCGCTCGAATTTTGTGTGCGAGCAGGGTCATTGGTATTACCTAGATGGCGATGCGCACTGGAGCGAATGGGCCATCGGCCGTAACGACCCTTGCCCCTGTGGCAGTGGTCGCAAGTTCAAGCGCTGTTGCGGCTAGCCTCTATCGGGGCCTCTGGGGGTTAAGAGGTGCCCTAGTGCTTGGGCCGGGTCATGCCTTTCACCATCATGCCCCAGGTCATCATCAAGGCACCAATGAGCGAGGCCAGCATCATCAGGTTTACAAACAAAGCGTGACGCTGGTAATAGCTGCTGTATTGTTGCTCGGCACTGCTGCACTGGCCGCTGTTGAAATCGAGACTTTGGCCCAGCTCTTTACAGTCATTAAGGGCTGACATTTCCAAACCATACAGGGTTAATAGCAGAATGCCGGGCAAGGCAAATAACAAAGCGCCAATGCGCAACATAAATCACTCCGGGCGAGATCAGGTTGGCGGAAGCTGTCCGATGCTTGACATCGTCCAGCTAATGTTTTCATCTTACCGGTAGTCACCCACCATGAAAACGATAATAAAAGACGCTGCTTTTATGAAATTCACCACATTTGTTCTGGCCCTGCTCTTGGGCAGCGCTGCGCAGGCCGCCGATCTGGATGTGCTGCTGCAGCAAATTAAAACCGACATCGCTGCCAATCGGCTGTCGACACCTGCCGGAAATAACGCCCTAGAACGCATTGATGCGTTTCGTGAACAGGCGCCGTTCGACTATCGCGTCATTCCGTTGATGTATCAGTGGGGCGACGCCTATTTGCGCTTAGCCGATGAGGCCATGGACAACGGCGATATTGATAAGGCAAACCTGTATTTGCAGCGTGTGTGGCAAGTAGCGTCCTTGACGCCCGGCTTAGAGCAGGCACAAGCGCGGCTGGATCAACTGGCGTCCACCACGCAGCAAGTGGCACAAAAAGACAAAAAACAGGCACAAAAAAAAGATCAGGCGGCAGAAGCCGAACGTCAGCGCCGCATTGCCGCCGCTGCGGCTGAAGAGCGCGCCCGGTTGGAACGCGAACGCCAGCGGCGACTAGAGCAAGCGCGGCGTGAGGCCGAGGCAGAAAAGCAACGCTTGATGGCTGAGCGCAAAAAACGCGAAGAGGAAGAACGCCAGCGCCGAGCTGAAGCGCAACAAGCGGCGCGGTTGGCTGCACAGCAAACTCAAGCCAGCACAGCAGCGCCAGAAGCCGAGCCTGCGCCGGAAGAAGTCGAGTCAGCTCGGGAACTGTGGGAGCAAGCCGAGGAAGACAGGCCACCGCTGGCCAAATACGACCTCAATGGCGGCATGATCAGCGACCGCAACCGTGACATCGGCGATTCTCTGGAGCCGATTTGTCGCGCGATTCTTGATAACGACGCTTCGGTGGTGATTCATACCGAAGACAAGTCCGACTACCGTTGGCTCACCGTGCGCTTAACCTTGTGTTTGCGCCGTTTGGATGACAGTTTCCGGTTGCGTCATAGCTATGAAACTTTGGCTCAGGCAGAGCCGTTTTTAACGCTGCATCCGCCGCGCGAAGTCTCTCTGGTACGCAAAGCGGCTGATTGAGTTTTGGTATAGATGGGAGTGTCGTTGCCACTCCCATCACGCTTTACCAGACCTGACACTGACAGCGCTGATCAGCGTGTTACAATCGGCCCGTTTTCTTCTCAAATTTGTAGAACTATGCTGCGCTTACCTCTGATTGTTCTGTGTTTTTTATTTTCTAATGCGGCACTGGCCAGTGTGATTGTGCCCGCTGCTCCCAAGCTGGCTGCCGATGCTTACATATTGATGGACGCCGACAGCGGTCAGATTCTGGTAGAGCACGAGGCAGATAAACCCCGCCCGCCCGCCAGCTTGACCAAGATGATGACCAGCTACATTGCCGTGCACGAGTTGCAGCTGGGCAACGTCAGCGAAGACACACAAATCCCCATCAGTGTGAAAGCCTGGCGCAAAGGCGGCTCTAAGATGTTTGTGCGTGAGGGCACCGAGGTGCCACTGATCGATTTGCTGCGTGGCATTATCGTGCAGTCCGGTAACGATGCGTCGGTGGCTGTAGCTGAGTATTTCTCTGGCTCTGAAGAAGCCTACGCCGAGTGGATGAATCAATACGCCAAGACCTTTGGCATGAACAACACCAACTTTCTTAACGCCACTGGCTGGCCAGTCGAAGGGCACTACTCCACGGCTCGCGATATGGCGATATTGGCGCGCCACATCATCAAGGATCACCCCGAGTATTACTCCCTGTATGCGGAGAAATATTATGAATACAACGACATTCGCCAGCCTAACCGCAATAAGCTGCTGTGGCGTCGAAGCAGTCATTTCACCGTAGATGGTTTAAAAACCGGCCACACGGAAGAAGCCGGCTACTGCCTGGCGGCGTCGGCTAAGCATGAAAACACCCGCTTTATTGCTGTAGTGATGGGGACTCGCAACGAAGAAGCGCGTGCCCGTGAAACCCAAAAGCTGCTGGCTTATGGCTTTCGTTACTATCAGACCCACAAGCTTTACCAAGCCGGTGAAGTGTTGCAGAGCCAGCGCGTTTGGTTAGGCCAACGTGAAAATATCGACTTGGTGTTAGAAGATGATTTGTATCTGACCCTGCCCAGTGGTGCTGAGGGCGATTTGGATGTCGACATTACCTTTGATGAGTTTTTAGAAGCACCGGTGCAGCAAGGTCAGGCGATTGGCAACATGACCATCAGCCGCGATGGCGAGCTGTTAGCCCAGCGTCCATTGCTGGCCTCGGCCACGGTGGAAGAAGCAGGCTTCTTCGGACGTATGTGGGGTAAGGTACAATTATTCTTTGCTCGCTTGTTTGCCGGCGCTTGAAGTTCGTCAGCAAGGCCCCATTGATAGGCGCATTGATACGCACTTGGCCGGCTCCTAGCCGGCTTTGATGTTTTTACGAGGTAGTGAGTGTGAGCCAGCAAGAGCCCCCCAAGATTGAGTTTCCCTGCGACGATTATCCCATCAAGGTATTAGGCACCGGCGTGGATGATTACGAGCAGCTGGTGATCGATATCATTCGTGTGCATGCGCCAGATTTTGATGCCACCAGCATGCAAGTACGCGACAGCCGCAATGGTCGTTTTCGCTCCATTACCGTCTATATTCGCGCCACCGGCCCAGATCAGCTGCAACGCATCCACACCGACCTAACGGCACAAAGCTTTGTGCACATGGTGATGTAAATGACGGCCACGCCAACCGACTCGCTGCAACTGCGTTGGTTAGGTCTGCAGCCCTACGACAGCGTCTACCAAGAAATGCTGGCGTACACCGAGCAACGTGACGCCGACACACCGGATCAAATCTGGCTATTGCAACACCCGCGTGTCTTTACCCAAGGCCAGGCCGGTAAGGCCGAGCACGTGCTGATGCCGGGCGATATTCCCGTGGTGCAATCGGATCGTGGCGGCCAGGTGACTTATCATGGCCCAGGCCAATTGGTGGTGTATTTACTCATTGATATTAAGCGCCGCGGTATGGGCCCGCGCCAGCTGGTGAGCTTGATTGAGCAAGCCATTGTCGATGCTTTGCAGCACTGGCATATTGACTCGGCACCACGGTCGGATGCCCCTGGGGTCTACGTGCAGCAGCGCAAGATCGCCTCCCTCGGCCTGCGCATTCGCCAAGGCCGCTGTTTTCACGGCCTGGCGTTGAACATTGATATGGATTTAGAGCCATTTGCGCGCATTAACCCGTGCGGCTATGAAGGCATGCAAATGACGCAAATGGTGGCCGAAACCGATCAGCCCGTGGTGTTTGACGAGGTTGCCGAGCGGCTCGCTCAGGCGCTCACCACACGCTTTGCAGAGAGTGAAGAACTGGCATGAGAACACTATTAACAAGTGTGCTGTTATTGGCGGCACTGGGCGCGCAAGCGCAACAGCGTTACAACCTGGCGTTGGTCTCCGATTATTTGTTCCGTGGCCTGACGAAAACCGATCACGAACCCGCGCTGCAAGGCGGCATGGATGTGCGGCGCGGCGACGCCTATGCCGGCATCTGGCTATCGAACATTGATGCCCCCGAGCAGGCGGAAGGCATTCCGGTGCAGATGGATGCTTATTTCGGCTATAACCATCGCTTTGGCGGTTTTAATCTCGATACCAGCGTGGTGACCTACAACTATTTGGTTGACAGCTTGGCGGATGAAACCGAGTTTCGCTTGGCCACCAACCCGGCCAAAGGTTGGGAGCTGAGTGTGGCGCGCGGCATCAAGCAAAAAACCTGGTATCCGGAAATTCGCTACGAGCACTATTTGCAACACCGCTTGTATTTGGACGTCATGGCGGGCGTGTGGCTGCAAGACGATGCCGACGATAAGGGCTTTAATCTGCGCGCTGAGCTGGCGCGTGACTTCCCTGAGTTTCACAGCATCGACTTGTTTGTGGCGCTGGACTTTATCAGCGATCAAACACCCTTTGGTATGGATAACGACGAAGACGACTCAGACATTCAAGTCGTCTTCGGCATTCGCAAGAATTTTTAACGCCGTTACAGCTTTTCTAGGCTTATCTCCGCCAGCGACGTCACCACCGGGTGGCGGGCGCTGGCAGGCTGCTCCCCTCGACACACCCACACAGTGTTAAGACCGGCCGCTCGCGCCGCGTCCAGCTCGGCTTCAATATCGGATAAAAACAAAATCTCATGCGCTTCTAGCTGATGGCGCTGTTGCAGCTCGGCGGCGATGTGCTCATAGGCGCTGGCCTCGGTTTTAGCGCCGATGCGGGTGTCGAAGTGACCGCTAAATAACGGCAATAAGTCTCCATCACAGCTGTGGGCAAAAAACAGCTTTTGTGCTTGCTCTGAGCCGGATGAATACACATACAAAGGCAGCTCGCTCGCCCATTGACGCAAGGCCTGAGTGGCGTCCGGGTACATATGAGCTTGATAGTCGCCTTGCTGATAGCCTTGGCGCCAGATCAATCCCTGCAAGGTTTTCAGCGGCGTGGCCTTGCGGTCCTGATCGATCCACTGCTCAAGCGCACTGATCAGCTGCTCATCGCTGTCGGCTGGCCGTTGCTCTTGCTCCAGTATGGCGCGGGTTTGTTGCAGGCAGTCGGCCACTTCCGGCTGCTGGCGCTGCTGCTCAACAAAGGGGCGTAAGTGGCGACGAGCGTAGGGAAACAGCACCTCTTTAACGAACGCGATGGAGGAGGTGGTGCCTTCGATGTCGGTGACGATGGCGGCAATGCTCATGCGTTTTCTTCCAGGCGGTTAAACAAGTTGGCAATGTCGCTGCCGGTAAACTGGGCGACCCAGCCTTCTGGGTTGGTAAACCAGCGAATCGCCACAAATCTAGGGTGCGGGCCCATATCGAACCAATGTGGCGTGTTCGCTGGCACACTGATCAAATCACCGGCGACGCAATGCACCTCGTACACTTTGCCGTCTTGGTGAAGGGTGAATAAGCCCTCACCGGCGGCAAAAAAGCGCACTTCGTCTTCGCTGTGGGTATGCTCGCTGAGAAATTTTTGTCGCAGTGCTGCTTTATCTGGGTGGTTGGCATCCAGGCTGATGACATCGACCGCCTGATAGCCATGCTGCTGTTGCAGCCGTTCGATGTCGTCTTGATAGGCCGCCAATACTTGCTCGGGGGCACAGCCCGGTTGCAGCTCTGGCTGGGTCGGCCATTGCTCAAATTGCACGCCGATGTCTTGCAAGCGCTGGCGAATTTTCTGGCTGTCGTCGGTGGTAAACAGCAAGTTGGTAGGGGCGTTATCCGGGTAGATGCGGATGGTAGTCATAATGGCGAACCTCGCTCAATGCGCAGCCTTTCAAGTTCATAGCGAAACAGGTGTTCTAGCGCTTCTAAGTGGCGAAAGCACTCGTCAGCGTCGCGGCCCCAGGTATAAACCCCATGGCCGCGAATCAAGTAGCAGGGTGCGTAGCGGCGCTGCTGTAAGCGCTCACTGACCTGCTGGGCCAGGGTGTCGATATCCTGGCTATTGGCAAACAGTGGAATGGTGACCTGGTCTTCATGGGTGCTTTCACCCGCCAGCGCTTTTTGCAGCTCCCAGCCTTGCAGTATCAGCTCATCACTCGGCCATAGGCGTGACAACAACACAGCGTAAAACGAGTGGGTGTGCAGCACCGCACCGACTTCAGCAAAGTCACGATAAAGCTGCGTGTGCAGGGCGGTTTCAGCAGAGGGCTTACCCGGCGTCAGCGGCCGGTTGTGCAGATCCACCTGCATCAATTGCGCGGCGGTGAGCTGGCCTTTATCTCGCCCAGAGGTGGTAATCAGGCAGTGCTGTGGCCCCAAGCGCAGGGAGTAATTGGAGCTGGTGGCCGGCGACCAATCGTTGGCATAAATGCGATGGGATAGCTGGCACAGTTGCTCGGCTTGGCTGCTGATGTCAGTGCTGGCATCCACGGTATGAGGCGTTGTTGTGGTCTGTGTGGTCACAAGCATGTCCTAACGAGTCAACAAGGCAGCAAGGGTGTCGCGTGAAGGGGCTGGAATCACTCCCTGCTCACAGACGATGGCGGTAATCAGCTCGGCCGGGGTGATATCAAACGACGGATTGAGCGCCTGACAGCCTGCTGGGGCAATGGCCTGGCCTTGCAGTTCGGTGACCTCGCTTGCAGGGCGCTGCTCAATAACAATGTCATCACCGCTGGCCAGGGTTAAATCAAAGCTGCTCGACGGCGCCACCACCATGACTTTGGCACCGTGATGACGGGCCAAAACGGCCAGGCTGTAGGTGCCGATTTTGTTGGCGACATCGCCATTGGCGGCAATGCGATCAGCACCGACGATGATCCAATCAATGGCTTGGTTGCGCTTGCGTTGCTGCTGCAGCAGATGCGCCGCAGCGCCATCGCACACCAGTTGCACATCTATATTGTCTTGCATCAGCTCCCAGCAGGTCAGGCGTGCACCTTGCAGCCAAGGGCGGGTTTCACCGGCATACACTTGGCTGATCTTGCCATCCGCCCAGGCGGAGCGAATCACCCCCAGCGCGGTGCCGTGGCCGCCGGTGGCCAGCGCCCCGGTATTGCAATGGGTGTACACCCGGCTGTGCTCACCCAACAGGGAGGCGCCAAACTGTGCCATGGCTAAGTTGTCGGCAATGTCTTGCTGGTGAATCGCGCGTGCTTCGGCCACCAATTGCTCGGGCCCAGCGTGGCTCAGTGCCGCCATGCGCTCTAACGCCCAAAACAAGTTGACTGCAGTCGGGCGCGATTCGGCCAGACGCTGATAGGCGTGCTGCAAGTCACCGCCATGTAAGGCTTCCAAGGCATAACCGTAAGCGGCAGCAATGCCGATGGCGGGCGCACCGCGCACCACCATGGCACGAATGGCATCGGCCACATCGGCAGCGTTAAAGCAGTCAATGTACTGTTGCTGATGCGGCAAATAGCGCTGGTCTAGCAGGCGCAAATGCTGCTGTTGCCAGTCGATGGCATGAACCTGTGAATGCGTCATGATGTTCCCCTGTTCGAATGGCGCAATGGTAGTCGCGCCAGACTTTAATGAACAGAGGTGGGCGAACTTACAGTTGCTGTTGCATGCGATGGAAGGCGCGAATCAGACCATTGGTCGAGCCGTCGATGTCGGCCGCGATGGCGCCGCCTTCCAACGCCGACAATACTTGCCCGCCGAGCTGCTTGCCCAGCTCCACGCCCCATTGGTCAAACGAGTTAACGCCCCATAACATGCCTTGGGCAGCCACCTTATGCTCATACAGAGCAATCAAAGCGCCCACGCTGTGCGGCGTGGCTTTAGGGAAATACAGAGTGTTGCTAGGTCGATTACCGGGAATCACCTTTTGCGGCGCTAATACGATGGCCTCGGCTTGGCTCATGCCAGCCGCCACCAGCTCGTCGATGGCTTCCTGCTCAGATTTGCCCTGCAGCAACGCTTGGCTTTGCGATAAGCAGTTCGACACCAGCATGGCGTGGAAATTATCAATCGGATTGTGACTGCACATGGGCACAATAAAGTCACACGGTGAAAAGTGCGTGCCCTGGTGCAACAACTGGTGAAAGGCGTGCTGACCATTGGTGCCAACACCGCCCCAAATGATCGGGCCGGTGTGGTAGTCCACCTGATTGCCATCGAGGGTAATCGACTTACCATTGCTCTCCATGTCCAGCTGCTGCAAGTGCGCGGGCAGTGAGCGCAGGTAATGGTCGTAGGGCAAGATGGCGTGGGAGTTAACGCCAAAGAAGTTCACATACCAAACCCCCAACAGCGCCATGATGACCGGCATGTTTTCGGCCAAGGGCGCGGTGCGGAAATGCTCATCCATGGCAAAGGCGCCGCGCAACAAATCGCGAAAGTTATCAATGCCAATGGCCAACGCCAGCGGCAGGCCCATGGCCGACCACAGTGAATAGCGCCCGCCGACCCAATCCCACATGGGGAAGATGTTCTCTTCGGCGATGCCAAACTCGGTGGCTTTGGCAATGTTGGCGGAAACGGCGGTGAAGTGGCGGCTAAGATCGTCTTCAGAGCCGCCGTTGTCTAAAAACCAGCGCCGACACGCGGTGGCGTTTTTAAGCGTTTCTTGGGTGCCAAACGACTTGGACTGCACGATGAACAAGGTGGTGGCTGGGTCGAGGCGCTTGAGGATTTCGGTGATGTGCGAGCCATCGATGTTGGCCAAATAGTGAATGCTAAGGCCAGAATCCCAGTACGGCTTGAGCGCGCCCGAGGCCAGCTTGGGGCCGAGAAACGAGCCGCCAATGCCAATCGAGACAACGTCGGTAAAAGGGCGGTTGTCGTAGCCGCGCCATTGGTTGCGGCGAATCTTCCAGCAAAACTCTTCCATGCGGTGCACGGTGTGGCGCACCTCCGGCATGATGTTGACGCCATCGACCAGAATCTCGCGCTCGCTGAAGTTACGCAAAGCGGTATGCAAAGCTGGGCGGTTTTCGCTGCGATTGACGTGCTCGCCGCTAAACAAGTTGCTGATGGCACCGGGCAAGTCGCGCTGCTGCGCCAGCTGTAGCAACAGCTGCTGAGTGTGCTCAGTAATGCGGTTTTTGGAGTAATCCAGGGTCAGGCCGGCGGCCTCAACATGGAAACGCTCGAAGCGCTGTGGATCTTGGGCGAACCAGTCGCGCATGTGCTGATCTTGAATGTCCTGGTAATGCTGTTGCAGCGCTTGCCAGGCGGGTACCGAGGTCAGGCTTCCTTGATAGGCCATGGAAATGTCCCAATCTGTCCAGAGGCCTTTGATTATACATATACAGAATAAAAAAACGCCGCATTAGAGCGGCGTTTTGGCATTCGAGGCGAGTGACTTAAGCCACTTGTACCGGAATGTCGAAGCTGGTGTGGCTGACGGTATTGTCGGCGTTCATATACACCATTTTGGGTTTGAACGACGCCAACTCGTTTTCGTCATAGTTGCCGTAGGCACAGATAATGATGCGGTCGCCAACATCGGCCAAATGCGCGGCAGCGCCATTGACTGAGATGATGCCGGAGTCCTCTTCGCCACGAATAATGTAGGTGGTGAAGCGTTTGCCATTATCAATGTTGTAAATTTGAATTTGTTCAAATTCGCGCATGCCCGCGAGATCCAGCAACTTGCCGTCAATGGCGCAAGAGCCTTCGTAGTTCAGCACTGAGTGCGTCACACGGGCCTGATGCAGCTTGGCTTTGAGCATGATGGATTGCATGGTAAACCCTTTCGTTTCTGTCCGGACTATTCTCAGCCTGGCGTCATGCCTGGGCATGGAATTGGTCAAAAGTTAGCCACATGGGCATAAGGCGTCGAAGTATGCCTTATTCAAACGCCCGATTCAATGACAGTGGCAGATTATCAATTAGGCGCGCAGGGCCAAGGAATACGGCGGCCAGAATGATAATGTCACGGTCGTTTGCGCCCGCTTGTTTAAGGTCATGCTGGCGCTTTATTTCCAGATAATCCAGCCGCAAACCGGCGTCTTGCAAGTGTTGTTTACCACTGTCAATCACGGCTGTTAACGGTTGGTTATTTTGTAGCTGTTGCGCCATGTGCTGCAGTGTTTGATACAACACAGGTGCCCGCTGGCGCTCGCTGTCATTGAGATAGCCATTGCGCGAGCTGAGCGCCAAGCCATCCGCCGCGCGGGCGGTGGGCACGGCGACAATCTCCAGTGGCATGTCCAAGTCGGCCACCATCTTGCGAATCACCGCCACTTGTTGCCAATCTTTCTGGCCAAAAAAAGCTTGATCGGGCTGCACCTGATTAAACAGCTTGGTGACCACGGTGGCGACGCCATCGAAGTGACCCGGGCGGCTACCGCCGCACAAACCTTCTGAGACCGCTGGCACATGCACGGTGCTGAGCTGCGGCTGGCCATTGGGGTACATTTCATCAACGCTTGGGGCGAACAGCAAATCACACTGCGCCGCTTCAAGCTTGGCTTGATCGTCTGGCAAGGTGCGCGGATAGCGCTGCAAATCACTGGCGTCGTCAAACTGCAGCGGGTTCACAAACACGCTGGCAACGACAAAATCGCAGTGCTGGCGCGCGCGCTCGATCAAACTGATGTGGCCGGCGTGCAGGTTGCCCATGGTCGGCACGAAGCCAATGGTGTTGCCATTGGTGCGGGCGCTGCGCACAGCCTGGCGCAGCTCTTTAACCGTGTGCACTGTGCGCATTAGGCGAACCCGTGCTCAGCGGCGGGAAAGGTGCCGGCTTTGACTTCCTCGACATACGCCGCCAGTGCTTGCTGCACGGTGCGGCCATCGGTCATAAAGTTTTTCACAAACTTAGGCACGTGGCCGCTGTTAAGGCCGAGCATATCTTGCAGCACCAGCACCTGAGCATCGGTATCACCGCCGGCGCCAATGCCCACCACGGGAATGCTTAGAGTTTTTGCAATGCGCGCGGCCAGCTCGGATGGCACGCACTCCAATACCAATAAATCGGCACCAGCGCTTTCCAACGCTTGGGCATGGGCCAGCATGGCGTCGGCGGCAGCGCTGTCGCGGCCTTGTACTTTATAGCCGCCTAACTTGTTGACCGACTGCGGGGTTAAACCCAAGTGCGCACACACAGGCACGCCTTGACGGGTCAGTGCTGTAATCATTGGCACCAACCAATCGTCACCTTCTACCTTGACCATATGGGCACCGGCTTGCATGACTTTGCGCGCACTGTCTAAGCACTGCTCAACTGTGCCATAGGCCATAAAGGGAAGGTCGGCCATGATCAGAGCCGGACGACTGGCGCGGGCGTTGCCGCGAGCGACGCAGGCGGTGTGGTAAACCATGTCATCAAGGCTGACGGGCAGTGTGCTGTCGTGCCCCTGCAAAACCATTCCTAACGAGTCACCCACCAGAATGACCTCAACACCGGCTTCGGCGGCCAGCTGGGCGAAGGTCGCATCGTAGGCGGTCAGTACCGCAATTTTCTCGCGCTCGGCTTTGAGTTTCGCCAACGCTGGAATGGTGATGGTTGTCATCCTGCTTCTCCGGTAAATCGGTCTGGCTTGTGGCCGACCGGGTGACGTTGAGCTGCGTATAGTCCGGATTGGCGAGGCATTGTCAATATTGAACCGCAGGGGCAAATGTGGAAGCTACGTGCGCAAAAAGTCGGAACGCAAGAGAAGGGGAGAGTGGTGGCAACTCGGGTGGAGTAGTTGAGGGGTGTAGGCGCTTAGTTTTCTTTGCTAACGGCTTTATATCGAGCATCTATTAAATGCGCGGTTTTAATGCCTCGGTTTGCCATGCCTTGGCAGGCCGTTTGAGTTGGCGTTGCGGCGACTAGGGCGTTTGAACTTGCGAAATCACAGTGATTCGCCCGGCTGCGCACGGGCTTGAATGCCAAAGCTGCGCGCCCCGGGTGGAGCCGCACTTGTTGAGTTTTTTCTGAGCTAAAACTTTAGCGCTTTTGACGCTGGAACCAAATGGGAGAGCGTCCATCCCATCAGTCATTGCTTAAGCTGCTTCGAAGTCCAATGGATGAATGCCGTCTAGGTTGACCGTTTTACGGACCACCCATAGATCATACCTATCTTGCATCGCCAACCAACTCTCAGGGGAGCGCCCGAGAACCTTAGATAGCCGCAGCGACATTTCTGGGCTAATACCGCTGTTCCCTTTGAGCAGCCGAGACAAAGTGGAGGGCGACACCCCTAGGCTGGAAGCAAGTTGACGGGAACTGATACCGAAAGGCTCTAAATATACCTCCCGAATAAACTCACCAGGGTGTGGCGGATTATGCATAGTCATCAGTGATAATCCTCATAATCAAGAATGTAAGCGTTGCCGTCTTGAAACTCGAACGTCATGCGCCAGTTGCCGTTAACACGAATTGACCAACGTCCTCTGTCTCGTCCCTTCAATGAATGAAGCCGAAAACCAGGGATATCCATATCATCTGCCGACGTGGCGGTATCAAGAGCCGCCAACTGCATGCGCAGTTTGTTGGCATGATCTGGCTGTATGCCAGACGTGTTGCCTGTCGAGTAGAACCGCTTCAGTCCTTTGTGGCGGAATGATTTAATCATGATTAAAGCTTAGCATGTTGCGCATCACGCAACAAAGGGGCGTTTGAATCTGTGCAGATGCAGTCGTTTGGCAGGCCGCGCATGCGCTGTTCGGTCACGGCTTCGACGCCTCAGGATGTGGGGTGGTTTTGATTTTCTCGGTTTAACACCTAAGTTTTCGCGCTTTAGCAGGTCGCCTGAGTGGGCACTGGCTAGGCCCGCTAGGGCAACCTCAAGCTGGGCGTAGAGTTAGCGAAAAATAAAACGCAGATACGGGGTCAGAGCTTAAGCTCTGACCCTAGCGCATGGCCCCCTGTGAATGACACCAGCGATCTACTCAGCGCGCCAGCAACCGCTGGCAACAGGCCTGGTACTCTGCATGCTGCAGTCGTTGCAGCTCGCCATCAAAGGCGGGGGTGAGCTGGCTCAGCAGTTCACCGCTTGGCAGTACCAGTTGTGGCTGAATTTCTGCCAGTGGCAGCAGGGTAAAGCTGCGTTGGGTGAGTTCATGGTGCGGTAAGTTCAGGCGCGAGCAGCGGTGTTGCTGTTGGCCAAACAGCAAGATGTCCAAGTCGATACAGCGCTCGCCCCAATGACGCTTGCGCACACGCCCTTGCTGCTGCTCTTGTGCTTGCAAGGCATCGAGCAGTGCCAGCGGCGCCAGCTCGGTCTGTAGCTCTGCGACGGCATTGTAAAAGTCGGGCTGATCCTGCGGCCCCAGCGGTTTGCTGTGATACAGCGAGGAGACCGCCGTGAGGCGGCTTTGGGGCAGCTGTGCCAGCGCTGCTAGCGCCGTGCACAGCTGTTTTATCGGGTCATTGAGATTGGCGCCCAGGCCGATGTAGCACACTTCGCCCATTAGTTACGGCGCGGCGAGCGGCGGCGATTCGGTCGGCGCTTGCGCGGTTTGTCATTGTCGCTGCGGCTCGGTGTTACCGGGCCATGTTGGGCTTGAAAGTCGGTCCACCATTGGCCTAAGCCGTCTAGCTCTTCACCCGATTGCTCGCGCAGTAAAACAAAGTCGTAGGCAGCGCGGAAACGCGGATGGCTCAACAGCTCTTCGCAGCGGCGCGAGCGCGTTTTCGGCAAGCGCAGTTGCAGCTCCCAGATTTCTTTCATCGGAATCGAGAAGCGCTTGGGAATGGCAATGGTGCGTGCTTGCTGGGCGATCACACGTTCAGCAGCTTTATGCAGGGCCTGCTGCGGCGGCATGCCCTTGTCTTGCAGTTGCTGCATGCGTTGGTTGACCGTGGGCCACAGCAAAGCCGCCAGGAAGAAGTACGGCGTCACGGATTTACCCGAGCGAATGCGCACATCGGTATTGGCAAAGGTGTTGCGCACCAAAGCCTGGCAGAAGTCGTCGTGTTGCAGCTGCTCAGCGGTTTGCGGGAACAGCTCAGCAAACAGGCCATAGTGCAACAATTGCTCAAAGGTTTGCTCGGCTTGGCCATGCAAAAACAGTTTGAGGATTTCTTCAAACAAGCGCGCCGGCGGTATTTGCTGCAGCAGCGGCGCCATCATGGCAATCGGGCGCTCGGTTTCTTGCTCCAGGCTAAAGCCCAATTTGGCGGCAAAGCGAATGGCGCGCAGCATGCGCACTGGGTCTTCGCGGTAACGTACTTCTGGGTCGCCAATTAAGCGCAGGCGCTGATGTTTTAAATCGTCCCAGCCACCGGCATAGGCATGCACAGAAAAGTCGGCAATGTCGTAATAGAGGGCATTGACGGTGAAGTCGCGGCGCATGGCATCTTCATCTTTGCTGCCATAGACGTTGTCGCGCAAAATCATGCCTTGATCGCCCGTAGCTGACTGCTTGGCGGAATGCTCTTCGCTGGGCGGTGCACGGAACGTGGCGACTTCGATTACTTCGCGACCAAACACCACATGCACCAGTTTGAAGCGGCGGCCGATTAAGCGCGAGTTGCGAAACAGTTTGGCGACTTGTTCCGGTGTGGCGTTGGTGGCCACATCAAAATCCTTTGGCTGCATGCCCAGCAAGGTATCGCGCACGCCACCGCCCACCAGCAGTGCCTGATAGCCAGCCTTATGCAGCCGGTACAGCACTTTCAAAGCGCTTTCACTGATCTGACTGCGACTGATGCTGTGATGGTCGCGGGGGATAATGGTCAAAGGGGCGTTTGATGACGGTTTCGTCAGCCATTTTTTCAGCGCGCGCCCGGGCGCTTTTAAAGGATTTATCAAGGGTATAAGCCGTTTCACGGGGTCTTCTGTTGCCTAAGTCGAGGCCCGCGAGTGTACCCTTCAGCTGGGGGAAAGAAAACGTTTGGTCGCGCCAGAAAAACAAAAAGCCGCATAAGCGGCTTTGTCGGGCGTGTTGTTATTATTGTTGGCGCCTGGCTCAGACATTTGAGCAACTGTTTTGAATAGTCAGAAACACCTTTGTTTTTCTTATTGTTGTGTTTGCTGCTCATTCAGAACAGTCATTCTTCTCTTGCCGACCCTGTTGTTATTGTTATTCAGAGCCTCACCGCGACTGTTATTGTTATTTTCGTCACGTCGCTCGGGCTAGCGGTTGTTATTTTTATGTGTTGCTGCCGTTGCTGTTAAGACTAAAGCAGATGGCGTGCCAGTTTTTAAAAATCCTTTTAAATCAATGGTTTGCTGGTTTTGCTTGGGGGGCTATGGGTGATTTAGACCAAAGTGTTACCAGAATTGGGCCAGATGGGTAACACTTGGGTGTCGCCGGGTAACAGGCTGTAACACGATGGCACGCTTGGTTGTCTAGCAGCCGTTAGCTGAAAACTCATGCTGTGCGGGACAATCAGCGCACTCATGCACAGGCCGCAGGAGTGAGGCAAGAGTAGCGATGGATGGCCGGCCTAGAAACAAGAAAGCCGATGGATTTCTCTACCAAGTGGTAGGTAAATCCATCGGCCATCAGTGAGTTGGGGCTTATTATTATTGTTTTCCACTCGTGGCCGGTTGTTGTTGTTATTGTCCGGCCTGTTCATCGCCTGAGTATTATTTTTATTAGTACAGGCAATTCTTTGTAATTCTTGACTGAGCTAAAGCCAGTAGCGTGCCAATCTTCCAAGAAATATTAAAAAATCTATGTTTATCAACGACTTATGTGATTTTCTTGAAAGATAAGAGAGCTGGTTGAGGGTGTGGTGAGGAGGTTTTGTTACGGGATTGGCGGGCTATGACCGAAATCTATGCCCGCTGTTACGGTGGTGGTGTTACTTTTTCTTACGTGGAATCCCTAGTCGCTGGCGACGCTCCCATAGGCTTTTGCGCGAGATGCCCAGCTTGCGCGCCAGCTCGGTCTCCGTCATACGGGCTTCGTTCTCTAACACGAAGTGCACGAAGTAGTCATCCAGTGATAGGTCGCCTTGCTCACTGTCTGTGTTACCTGGCTGCTCAGTTTGCACCAGGTTTTCTTTCAAGGTGTTACTGACGTAACTATCGGGTGATAGATCAATACCCAGCAAGTCGGCACTGATGGGTTGATCATCATCGGCCAAAATCACCGCACGCTCGATGGCATTTTCCAGTTCGCGCACGTTGCCTGGCCAGTGATAGCGTCGAACTGTGTCTAGGGCTTCTGGGCTGAACTGCATTGCGGCTAGCTGCATTTTTTCACAGCGGCGGCCCAGCAGTGCCTGAGCCAGTTCGACCACATCTTCGCCACGGTCGCGCAGTGGCGGTAGGTGCAGCTCCATCACATTGAGGCGGTAGTACAAGTCTTCACGGAACTCGCCCTTGTGCGACAGTTCACGTAGGTTGCGGTGGGTGGCGGCAATCAAACGCACATCCACTTTGCGGCTTTGCACCGAGCCTACGCGGCGAATTTCGCCTTCTTGCAATACCCGTAGCAGGCGCGCTTGGGCCTCCAGTGGCAGCTCACCAATTTCATCTAAAAACAAAGTGCCGCCATCGGCGGCTTCCACCAGGCCTTGGCGCAGGGCGGTAGCGCCGGTAAATGCCCCTTTTTCGTGGCCGAACAGTTCGGATTCGATCAGGGTTTCGGGAATGGCGGCACAGTTAACGGAAATCATAGTGGCGTTTTTGCGCTGGCTTTGCGCATGCAATGCCCGCGCAACCAGCTCTTTACCGGTACCGGATTCACCCTGAATCAGCACTGTCGCATCGGTGGGCGCGACCTTGCTGATTTTACGAAACAGCACTTGCATGGCCTCGCAACTGCCAATGATGCCGCTGACGGGGTAATCCTGTTCTTGCTCGGTGCTGGGGGAGGCGGTTTGGGTGGCTTTGCTGTCCGCCAAGATGCGGCGCACGGCATCGACCAGTTCATCATGATCAAAGGGCTTGGCGATGTAATCCACCGCGCCGAGCTTCATGGAATCCACGGCGCTGCGCAGAGAGGCGTAGCTGGTCATGATTAAAACGGGTGTGCGCCCGGCCAAAGAGATCAGCTCCGTGCCATTGCCGCCAGGCAGGCGCAAATCACTGATAATCAGGTCGAACTGGTCGAGGGACTGTTGGCGGGCGGCATCCAGAGAATCGACATCTGTCACCTCGTAGTCGTGGCGCTGCAATAAGCGACGCAACGCCTGACGGATGATGGTTTCATCTTCGACGACCAAAATATGACTCATGCGCTGTAATCCAACTCTTGTTCAGACGGCTGTAAACGGGGGAGGCTCACTTTAACACAGGTACCACGGCCGTCACGGACTGGGCTGTGAATACTGATACTGCCGTAGTGTTCTTCAATAATGCTGTACACCAGCGCCAGACCTAAGCCTGTGCCGGTGCCGACATCTTTAGTGGTGAAGAAAGGCTCAAAAATGCGATCCAGGGTATCGGGTGCAATGCCGTGGCCTTCATCGACCACCCGTAAGATAACCTGATGTTCATCAGCTTCACTGGTGACTTGAATGCAATCGCCCGCTTCACTGGCATCGCGGGCGTTGCCGAGTAAGTTAACAAACACCTGTACCAAGCGCTGGGCGTCGCCCAGTACCTGCAGCTCTGGGTCGCAGCTGTTTTCAAACTGAATGTCCATACTGCGTTTGCTTAACCGCAGTAACTGCACGGCTTCTTCGACGCACTGGCAAATGGGCACCGCCTCGTGCTCACTCGATTGGTTGCCGGCGTGGGCAAAGTTCATCAGCGACTGCACAATGCGGCTGACGCGTTGGGTTTGCTCTTGAATCTGGCCGGCCATTTCTACCAGTTCTGGGTTGTCGGTTTCGTAACGAATCAACTGCGCCAAGCTGTCTATGCCGGTAATGGGGTTGCCGATTTCATGCGCTACGCCCGCCGCCAAGCGACCAATGGAGGCCAGTCGCTCACTGTGCATCAGCTCTTCTTCGAGCAGCTGGGTGTCGGTTTGATCTTCCATCAGCACCACCATGCCACCGGGCTGGCCACCCGAAGGTTGAATCAGCGCTTTGTGCAAGCTGTACCAGCGCGGTCTGGCGCCGATGTCGATGCGTTGTTTGTGCACATGCATTTGCGGGCTGGCGATAAAGTCCAGCAACAACTCACACCAAGGGCTGGGCAGGCGCTTTAGGTGTGAGCCTGTTACGGTTTGCGCGCTGATGTTGGTGAGCTCTTGCATGGCTTGGTTCCACATCAAAATCTCGCCATCGTCGGCCAGTGAGCACACGCCCATGGGTAAACGCTCCAGAGTTTGGCGGTGGTAGCGGCGTAGGTTATCCAGCTCGCCGGCCAAGCCGCTGAGGCGATCGTGAAAGCCCTCTAAGCGCTGCTCGATTTGATAGATGTCTTCGCTCAGCTCGGCGTCCTCTTGAAACGGCAGTGAGCGGGTAATGATGTCGTGTGCCACCGTCGGCCCCATCAGGCCAGACAAGTTAGCCTCTAAGCGGGCGCGCAAACGACGCAAGGCATAGGGGCGGTCTTCGTAGGAGGGCAAATGTAGGTCTTGTAACGCCTGGTAGACCTCGCGTTCAGCCACATAGCGCCCCAGCGGTTTGCTGAGGGATAAAATCACGTCATTGGAGTTGCCGGCCATCAGTGGCTTGCGGGTTGGCCGCGAGACGGTGTCGATGGAGCAGGCCTCGGCTGCGGATACCTCAGACGGTTTTTGCCGGCTGAGCAAGCTGATCACAATAAACAGGGTTAAGTTGACCGTCATCGCCCCCATCGCTGCTAGGTGCCAGTTGTCTTCATCCACTGCCGGCAGTGGTAGTAATGGCACCTGCCAGCCTAGCGCGAGCTCAGAAAACGGCAGCAGCATGCCGTAGACCCAGGTGATGATGCCACCCAACAGCCCCAGCAAAAAGCCGTGGCGATTGGCTTTAGGCCAATACAACAAGCCCAATACACCGGGTAAAAACTGCACCGCAGCCACAAAGGCCAGCAACCCGAGGCGGTTAAGATCGAGATCGGCGCCGACCACGTAATAAAAGCCATAGGCCAGTAGCAAAATGGCGGCAATCAGCGTCCGGCGCATCCATAGCAGCCAACGGTAAAAATCGTGGCGCGGGCTGGGCTTATGAAACGGCAACACCAAGTGGTTGAGCAGCATGGCGGCCATGGCCAAGGTAATCACAATAATGATGCCGGAGGCCGCCGCTAACCCGCCCAAAAAGGTCAGAATGACCAGCGCTGGCGAGTCGAGCTTAAGGCCGATGCCAATGGCAAAGTATTCCGCCGGCGTATCGACCTGCATGTAGACACCGGCCCATAAAATCGGCGGCACGGCCATGGCCATGGCCAGCAAAAACAGCGGAAATCCCCAGCTGGCTGGATGCAATGCTTGGGCGTTAACGTTTTCGGTAAAGGTCATATGAAACATATGTGGCATCACCACTGCCGCGGCAAAGAATACCAGTAGCAGGGTGCGCCAGGGGCCTTCTTGCAGGGTGACCAGTGGGGTGACCTGCTCACTGAGCAGACGATCCTGATTGTCCACCAGCCATTGCTCTAGGCCGCCGACTTCTGAAAACACGCCAAACAGTGCTACGCCAGCCAGAATCAAAATGGCTGATAACTTGAGCAAGGATTCAAACGCCAGCGCCAGTACTAGGCCTTCGTGCTTTTCTCGCGGCGATACATGGCGCGCACCAAATAGCACAGCGAACAAAATCATGGTCAGGCAAAAGCCAAAGGCCAGTTCGGCGGTGTCCCAATCGCCATTGAGCAAGTGCAATGTGTCGGCAATGGCGCGCAGCTGCAGGGTCAGCATCGGAATGACCACCGCCAGCATAAATACCGTTACCAGCATGCCGGCTAAGCGACTGCGATAGCGAAAGGCGAGTAAGTCAGCCAGCGAGCTAAGTTGGTAAATGCGAGTGATGTTAAGCAATGGCCGCAGCAAAATCGGCGACATCACAAAAGCACCGGCAATGCCGAGGTAGTAGGCCAAAAAGCCGTAGCCGTATTGGTGGGCTAAGCCGACCGAGCCATAAAACGCCCAAGCACTGGCATAAACGCCCAGCGACAGTACATACACCAGCGGATGGCGCACTAGGCGTCGTGGCACCCAGCCACGTTCGACGGCATAAGCGGTGGCGAATAATACGCCGAGGTAGCCGAATACGATCAACCCCAGTTGGTTCAGACTAAAGCTCATCGTCCCCCCGGGCATGATTCAACCACACGTAAAAGGCGATCAGCACAAACCAGATGGCAAACGGTCGATACCAGGCGCCACGGGCGTCCAGCCACCAGTCCATCATTACTGGCGAGAGCAGATAAATGCCCACTAATAGCAGCAGGCCAAGACGATAATCGTACATGCAGTCCCTAGATATGTGTCGGCATCAGTGCCAGCCAAAAAAGCGACGGCAAGCGTAACACATCAATGACGAAAGGCGGCGGGGGCTGGCTTAGCTTGTTGTCCGGCTAACGCGTCGGGTTGCCAGTGCTCGCATCCCCATGCCAGTAGCGCGGCGTTGCCGGCCTGTTGCAGTGCTTTGGGCGGCTGTTGACCTAACCAATCCAGTACTTGCCACAGCGTGCCGCCGCTGGCGTCCACCTCAATCGGCTGGGCAAGGTTTTGCTTGCTAAGTTTTTGGCCATTGGGTTCCAGCGCCACGGGTAAATGAGCATACACGGGTGTTGGTAATTCAAGTGCCTGTTGCAGCAGCAGTTGCATGGGGGTGGAGTCGATTAAGTCGATGCCACGGGTAATGTGCGTTATGCCCTGATCGGCATCATCGACCACCACCGCCAGTTGATAGGACCATAAGCCCTCGCGGCGGCGAATGACAAAATCACCTAGGTCAGCTAAGTGTGCTTGGTAGTGCCCCTGGTATTGATCTTCAAAACTCAGCTCACCGCTGGGGCAAAGAAATCGCCAGGCCATATCGGTATCGTTGGCCGTAGCGCTGTTGCAAATGCCTGCGTGGGGACGGCCTGCGAGCTGTTTGCGCGAGCAGCGGCAAGGAAACGCCAGTTGTTGTTGGCGCAACTGCTGCAAAGCCTGTTGGTAGGCGTCGCTGCGCTGGCTTTGATAGCGGACATCGCCGTCCCAGTGCAGCTGGTAGGCTTCGAGAGTGCGTAAAATGTCGTCGCTGGCACCGGGCTGTTGTCGCGGTGGGTCGAGGTCTTCAATGCGCACCAGCCACTGGCCGCCACGCGAGCGCATATCTAGGTAACTGGCGACCGCCGCAAGCAAAGAGCCAAAATGCAGCGGGCCGGTAGGGGAAGGGGCAAAACGACCTTTCATAGAGAAGTGCACGGGGCTGTGCCCCGTAGCAGATTAAACGCCGAGCTGTTTTTCTTTGATTTCAGCCAGGGTTTTGCAGTCGATGCACAGATCGGCAGTGGGGCGGGCCTCAAGGCGGCGAATGCCAATCTCGATACCACAGGCTTTGCAGAAGCCGTAGTCACCGCTGTCGATTAAATCGAGGGTTTTTTCAATTTTTTTGATCAACTTACGCTCACGGTCACGAGTGCGCAGTTCCAAGTTGAATTCTTCTTCCTGGCTGGCACGGTCGTTGGGGTCGGCGTAGTTATTGACCTCGGTTTGCATGTGCTCTTTGGTGCGATCCACTTCTTCCATCAGCTCCTGCTTCCAATTTTGCAGGATCTGGGTGAAGTGCTCGACCTGAGCATCGTTCATGTACTCTTCACCCGCCTTGATCTCGTAAGGAGTGAAGTTGGACAAAGCAAATTCTTTTTTCTGTTCCGGCATCGCTTACCGCCTCACCTGGTTCGCCGGTCATGCCGGCATCGGTTCCATGCGCACTTAGGCCACTATGCGCCTAGTGCGATCCAAATGACAAGGCGGGGAAACTATCAGATCTGTGTCAGAGCGCCAACTATTTGTTTGCTTTCTGTCGATCAGCACGGACAATGGCGCATTTTCTGAGCAATTTGGTGGACACTTGCCATGAATGACAGCTTGCCCGACGCACAACGCCGCTCACAGCACATTGCCCCGTTTCAGGTCATGGCCATTTTGGAACAGGCCCAAGCGTTGGAGGCGGCGGGTGAAGACGTTATTCATCTGCAAGTCGGCGAGCCAGATTTCGCCACCCCAGAGCCCATGGTCGAAGCCGCGGTAACGGCACTGCGCGCCGGTCAAACACGTTACACCCCAGCTCTCGGTATGCCCGCGCTGCGTGAGCGCTTGGCGCATTATTATCAGCAACGCTTTGGCGTACATATCAGCCCACGGCAAGTGGTATTAACACCGGGAGCGTCGGGGGCTTTGCTGCTGCTCACCGCCGCCCGGCTAGAGCAAGGCCAAACCATGCTGTTGGCAGACCCGGGTTACCCCTGTAACCGCCATTTTGCGCGCGTATTTGAAGCTCATGGGCAGTTGGTGCCTGGCGATCCGACGGCGGGGTTGCAGCTCACACCGCAACAGGTTAGGCAACACTGGCAGGCGCAAACGCGCGTGGCGCTGGTGGCGTCACCGGCCAACCCTACGGGCACTGTGTTGAGCCTGCCACAGTTGCAGGGCTTGCATCAGGCGGTCAGCGAGCAAGGCGGCGAGCTGTGGGTGGATGAGATTTATCAGGGGCTGAACTACGGCGCGCCTGGCTCTGACGCTAGCCAAGCCCCCGCCATTGAGACCGCTTTGCAGCTGGGCCAAGGTGACAACTTGGTGGTGCTCAACAGTTTTTCTAAGTTCTTTGGCATGACAGGTTGGCGTCTGGGCTGGGCGGTGGTGCCCGAAGCCTGGGTCGAAACCCTGGACACCCTGGCGCAAAACTTGTTTTTAGCGCCGTCGACTCCGGCGCAACATGCCGCGCTGGCAGCTTTTGGCGACGATACCTTGGCCATTCTTGAGGCGCGCCGCCAGGAGCTGCAGCTGCGCCGTGATTATTTGCTGCAAGCTTTGCCAGACTTGGGCTTTAAGCTTGCGGTGGTGCCAGACGGCGCGTTTTATGTGTACGCCGATGCCAGCGATTTAACCGACGACAGCCTGAGCTTTTGCCAACAGGCCCTAGCGGCGACGGGCGTGGCCTTTACGCCGGGAACAGACTTTGGCGAGCACCAAGCTAAGCAGCATGTGCGCTTTGCTTTCACCACGCCATTGTCGCGTTTGCAGCAGGCAATGGCGCGCTTGCAGCAGTGGCTGGAGCGGCGTTAATGCAGTATCCAGCGCTGCAGCCCGCCACTTTGATCAAACGCTACAAGCGCTTTTTGGCCGATGTTGAACTGGCGGATGGGCAAGTCATAACCGTTCACTGCCCTAACACGGGTTCGATGAAGCGTTGTGCCGAACCGGGCAGTCGGGTGTGGTTGCTCGACAGCCACAATGACAAGCGCAAATATCGCCACAGTTGGGAGTGGGTTGAAGTCGATGGCCGATATCTCGCCTGCATCAATACTCAGCGCGCCAATCAGTTGGTGGCAGAGGCGCTAGCAGAAGGACGTGTGACCGATTTGCACGGCTATGATGAGATCATCAAAGAGCCCAAGGTCAGTGACGGTCGGCTGGATTTTTTATTGCGCGCCGCCCAGCTGGCGGATGCCTACGTTGAAGTCAAAAGCGTGACTCTGCTGCCGGAGCGCAATGGCTCGCGCTTGGGCAGTTTTCCCGATGCTGTGACCGAGCGCGGACGCAAGCACTTGCTGCGCCTGCAGCAACTTAAGGCCGAAGGGCATCGCGCTGTGTTGCTGTTTTGCGTCGCCCATGAGGGCATTGAGCAAGTGACGGTGGCGGATGACATCGACCCAGCTTATGGCGCCACCTTACGTGAGGTGATGGCGGCCGGTGTGGAGGTGATGGCTTGGCAGGTCGCCTTTAACCAACACCCTGCGGGCATGAAGCTGGCGCGACCGTTAGAACTGCTGCTCTAGTTTTTCTGCGCTAGAGCCGAACCCAAAGCCTGCCTTGCTCATCGCAGCGACAGGGCACCGAGGTTAAGGACTGGCCCTGACAAGGGCCAGCGATGCAATCGCCGCTGTCGATTAAAAACAACGCCCCGTGAGTGGCGCATTGAATGAGAGCGCCTTCGCTGTCGAGAAACTGGTCCGGCAACCACTCCAACTCGATGCCTAGATGCGGGCACTGATTGCGGTAAGCGTAAAACTGCCCGTGCTTGTGAACCACAAAAATCGCCGTGCCATCCACCTCAAAGCCTTTGCTTTGACCTTCCGCTATTGCGCTGCTGTGGCACAATGCCTGCTCTTTGCTCATTGTTAAGGCCTTGTCGCTGTCATGTTGCGCCGCGAGCTTATCCCGCCATTGTTGTTGTTGCTAGTCCCGCTGTGTTTGCTGGCGGGTGTGTTTATCGGTAGCCAAAGCTGGAGTTGGCTATGGCAATCGGGTACCGGTCAGATGGTGCTGTGGCAGATCCGCATGCCAAGAGTGCTGCTGGCCTTTTTGATCGGTGCGGTGCTGGCTTGGGCTGGGGTGCTGATTCAGGGCGTGGTGCGCAACCCGTTGGCAGACCCGGGGTTAATTGGCGTTTCGGGCGGGGCGGCGGTGGGGGCGGCCTTGTATTTGGCCTTAGCCAGTCATTGGCCCGTGGCTCTGCAAACCCTGTTTGCCTTTTCAGGTGCTTGGT
The DNA here is from genome assembly GCF_014652515.1 of Bacterioplanes sanyensis. Lineage (GTDB taxonomy): Bacteria > Pseudomonadota > Gammaproteobacteria > Pseudomonadales > Oceanobacteraceae > Bacterioplanes > Bacterioplanes sanyensis. Next base: position 423,444 of record NZ_BMYY01000002.1, read on the forward strand.
TGGCGCTGTTGCTGGTATTGCGTTTGGGCCTGAGCGGTGCATCGCTGCACGCCATGAGCTTTCTGATTCTCGCCGGCATTGCCGTCAACGTGATGGCCAGTGCCGTCATTGGGCTGTTGTCGTATTTGGCGAGTGACAGCGCGCTGCGGCAAATCACTTTTTGGTCATTAGGGAGTTTGAGTGGCGCCAACTGGAGCTGGGTGGCGGCATTGACGGCGGTACTGCTGGCGGCACTGTGGTATTGGCCCAAGCGCCTGCGCCAATTGGATGCCTTGCTGCTGGGCGAAACCGAAGCGCGCTCGTTAGGGGTCAATGTGGCGCAGCTGCAAGGCCGCACCGTGGTGTGGGTGGCGCTGATGATCAGTGTCGCCGTCAGTGCCAGCGGTATCATTGGTTTTGTTGGCTTGGTCAGCCCGCACATCGCACGCCTGCTGGTGGGGGCGGCGCACCGTCGGGTATTGCCCGTGGCGGTGGTGTTGGGCGGTTGCCTGATGGTGTTGGCCGATGCGGTGGCGCGGGCGTTAATTGCACCGGCTGAGCTACCCATTGGTATTGTCACCAGCTTATTGGGTGCGCCTGTGTTTATCTCTTTATTGCTGCGAGAAAAGCGACGTTTGTCATGGTGATGCAACTGCACAATATTGGCGTCAACCGTGGCGCTGTGGCCATTGTCGATGGCATTGAGTTAAGTGTTCGGCGGGGCGAAATTCTGATGCTGTTGGGCCCTAATGGCGCTGGTAAATCGACCCTGTTGCAAGTAATGGCTGGGCTTGAGTCACCCTCACGTGGCGAACTCAAGCTCGATGGTGAGCAGCCACAGCATTGGAGCCGTCAACAGTGGGCCAATACGGTCAGCTTTTTGCCGCAACTCAGTGCGCTGTCATTTCCACTGACGGTGGCGGAAGTGGTGGCACTGGGTAGTCTCAATCAACAGTCGGTGGTGCATGAGCGCCAAGCTTTGCAGCAGGCATTGCAGTACTGGGACATCGACTATTTGGCGCAGCAACAAGTGCGCTGGTTATCCGGCGGTGAGCAGCAACGGGTGCAGCTGGCGCGCAGTTGGCTGCAAGCCCAACAGGGTCAGCTGTGGTTGTTAGATGAGCCGCTTAGCGCCTTGGACTTGCGCCATCAAAAGCAGTGCCTGCAGTTAGCGCGCGACTACGCCAGCGCGGGCAAGGCGGTGGTAATGGTGATTCATGACCTTAATCTGGCATGGCAGTGTGCTGATCGAGTGGCGTTGCTGTGTTGTGGCCGCTTGATGGCACAGGGCACACCAGAGCAGGTGCTGAAGGAGTCGTTACTGAGCGAGGTGTTTGAAGTGCCGGTATCCACGGTTGGCGGGGTGATTCGCTGGCGCTAAAAAAACGCCCCTCAAATGAGGGGCAAAGCAACCGTGATTAGCTTGATGAGAGAGATCACAATCCATTGCAATGGCTCTGGATTCTGAACACCGACACCATCGCTGGCGTCGACAAAACCTACTGTAGAGATCCTAAACGCTCTAGTCAATAATAATTCTCATTTATATTTAAGAATTTGTTTTCTTTCCATGGTTGGCGCGTTTGGCGTGATCGATAGGCAAAAAAAAGCCCCTCAATGAGGGGCCAATGCAACCGTGATTAGCTTGATGAGAGAGATCACAATCCGGGCCGAAGCTGGATTCTGAACACCGGAGCCATCTCTGACGCCGATGAATGCTACTGTACGCAGCGCATCAAATCTTGTCAATAATGATTCTCATTTATTTTTGGTCTTGCTTCTCAGTCTCTTCAATAAGCTGTTGATTCATGGTGCTGATGCGGCGGGCGAACCCCTCTATTAGGTTCAGTGCCGCCTGTGGCTGTGCTTCGATCAACAACACAAAGTCTTCTTTGGGGACCGCCATGATGGTGCAGGGGGTGGTGGCGACCACAGTGGCTGAACGCGTTTCTCCAGTAAATACGGCCATAGCACCGAACACTTCTTCTTCGTCAATGTCACCGACTTTAACGTTGTCGACAAACACATCGGCATGACCACTGATGATGGTGTAAACATGGTCGGCAACATCGCCTTGTTGAATAATCACCTCGCCAGGTTGCACATTTTGAAAGCCAGCAGCAGGTCGAGTATGACTCTTGTGTTGCTCAGCCATGTGGTTGAGCAGGGCTGAGTTGAGGGTGATCAGATACTGGCTCCAATAGTGCATGCGGCGCTGATCCGAATAGATGTGGCGCAATAGGGCGTTGCGATCAATGGTGATCAGTTCAACGTACTCATCGGTGCGAAAGATGGGCGTTGGCATAGAAAATGAGTGAGTGATGCCGACTAAGTCGCCCTCATCAAAGCTGACCAAGGTCTGGCCATTGTGGCTGAGCTGTAAGGCTCCGTCCTCGATCAAAAAAATACGATCTGGGTCAAACAGTTCGTACAGGTTTTCCACCCCTTCCAGCGTGGTGCGCTCGCTACTGAGCTCGAAGTCTTCCAGCAGCGCTTGGGTTAACGCTGGGATACGCTCCAGTAAGGGCGTGATGGTCTCTGAGGGGGGGCTGGCTAAATACATGGCGGTTCCTGCTATTCGCATTCGGCTGTTGACGCGCGGGCGTCTGGACAGTCATCAAGTTACAGCAATTCATACAAGGCTTGAACAGACCAACCCCGTCATTCTTGGCGTGGGTGATGGCGCAAGCGTATGCCTTGAGTAACGGATAATAATATTTCTTGCGCAGAGAGTTCGGGTGGAAAATAACAACCACTGATTTTGGCATCGGCCAAGCTGGCACCGTTTAATAAGCAACCGCTGAAGTCGATGCCACGCAGATCAGCGCCACGGAAATAGCAATCGCTTAAATCGAGGCCAGCAAAGTTAATTCCACGCAAGTCTAGGCCGCGCAAATCACAGCCTTGCAGTGCGACGGGCTGGCCTTGCTCGCGCGCGGCGTTAAACCCCGCCACGTCATCATGACGCAGCAGTTGATATAACGGATCTTGGCTGATGATGGGTTTTGCCATAGGGTCACTCCTTTGGGCCTGCCGTCTGCACTGTGCCTATTTTGCAGCCGTTACTAAATTTGGGCTGCCAGCGATTTCCTCATACACTGCAGCGGACTTATGCCAGTATAGATGCTCAATGCCACAACCAACGCCAGCCTTTCTGTTAACCACTGAGTGGCACGACACTCCAGAAGGCACGGAGCTGATTTTCTGGTGGTCAACGCCTGAAGGGCCTATGTGCACGCGCCACTCGCAGCCCGGTGTGTGCTTTATCGACAGCGAACATGCCGAGCGCGCTAGCGCCATCGCCGACACCCTAGGGTGGCCCATCACCATCAAGGCGCTGCAGCTCAAGTCGTTTGCCCTGCAACCCGCCAGTGCCTGTTATATGCCGGCGGGTTATTTGTATCGCTGGCGCGATGTGCTGGCTGATCAGGGCATCGTGTGCCGTGAAGTCGATATTCGTCCCACCGACCGCTACCTGATGGAGCGCTTTATTTACGGTGCCGCTGAACTGCACACGCAGGGCACCGAGGTACGGCTGGCACCGGCGCGCTATGTGCCCAACTTGCATTGCCTATCGTTAGACATCGAAACCTCCATGCCGCGCCGCGATGAGCAACAGCGCCTATTTTCTATTGCGGTCTACAGCGATCGCGATCAGCGCATTTTTACCTGTGCCAAGCCCGCAACAGAGATGCACAGTGAGCTGACCATCGAATGGTTGGCTGATGAAGCAGCGTTATTGCAGCGCTTTATCGACTACGTACAGCACAGTGATCCAGATGTGTTGATGGGCTGGAATCTAGTGCAATTTGATGTGGAGTTTTTACGCAATAAGGCCAAGCAGTTGGGCATTGAGCTGCGCCTTGGCCGCAATGGAGAGGTGCTTAACTGGCGCCGCAGTCGCACGCACCCAGAGCGCGTGTTTATTCACATGGCCGGGCGGCTAGCACTGGATGGCATCGAGCTGCTGCGCAACGCTACCTGGCAATTTGAGAGCTTCGCGCTGAACGATGTAGCGGCTGAGCTGCTAGGCGAAGGCAAGCTGTTGCACGGCGAGCAACGCGGCGACGACATTGAACGCCTGTTCGAGACTGACCCCATCGCCCTAGCGCGCTACAACCTGAAAGACTGCGAGCTGGTATGGCGCATTTTTGAGCACGCCGACTTGCTCAACTTCACCATAGAGCGTGCCCACATGACGGGCCTGGCACCGGATCGTATGGGTGGCTCAGTGGCGGCATTTGAAAACCTGTATTTGCCACGCTTGCACCGCGCAGGTTTTGTCGCCCCCAACATTGGGGAAGGCTATCACCAGCGCAAAAGCCCAGGTGGCTTGGTGATGGATTCACGTCCTGGCTTGCATGAGCATGTGTTGGTGCTGGATTTTAAAAGCCTTTACCCGTCAATTATTCGCAGCTTTAACATTGACCCCATGGGGTTGGTGTTGGGGCTACAGGCACAAGCGCAGGAAGCGTTTGCCGGTGAACTGACGGTGCCGGGTTTTTTTGATGGCGTCTTTCACAAACAGCAGCACTTGCTACCAGAGTTGATTGGCCAGCTGGGGCGTTATCGCGATCAGGCCAAGCGTGAGGGCAACCAACCGCTGGCACAAGCCATTAAAATCATCATGGCGTCCTGCTATGGCGTACTTGGCTCCGATGGCTGTCGTTTTTACGACACCCGGTTGTCCAGTTCCATCACCATGCGCGGCCATGAAATCATACGTCGCAGTGCCGCTTGGATCGACGCGCAAGGCCACCAGGTGATATACGGTGATACTGATTCGGTGTTTGTCGCTATTCAAGCGCCTGCATCGGCTCAAGCTGCCCACCAGCTAGGGCGGCAACTGGCACAGCAGCTTAATGATTATTGGCGCCGGCAACTGCAGCGCGAGTTTGGCACTCAAAGCTTTTTAGAAATGGAGTTTGAAACCTACTATCGACGGTTTTTTATGCCGTCGATTCGTGGTGAAGAGGTCGGCAGTAAAAAACGCTATGCCGGCTTGGCCGCGGATGCCGAAGGCCACAGTGAGCTGGTGGTCAAAGGCTTAGAAGCGGTGCGCAGCGACTGGACGCCATTAGCGCGCAATTTTCAGCGTGAACTGCTGCGCCGTTTGTTTGCCGGTGAGGCGTATCAAAGCTGGCTGCGGCAAACCGTCGAGCAACTGTTAACTGGCCAGCTGGATGCGCAGCTGGTGTATCGCAAACGCTTGCGTCGGCCGCTATCGGCCTACCAACGGCAAATCCCTCCCCATGCCAGAGCGGCGCAAAAGCTGGAGCAGTGGCTGCTGCAACAAAACCAGCCCGCGCGCTTTGCTCAGCGTGGTGGCTGGATTCAATACCGCATGACGGTCAATGGCCCAGAGCCTGTGGAGCACAGTCCGTCAGCGCTGGATTATCAGCACTATTTAGAAAAACAGCTGCAGCCCATTGCCGATGCCATTTTGCACTTTACCGGCGAGGAGTTTGCCACCCTCGCAGGTCAGCAGCTGCGGCTGTTTTAATTGCGTTTCTAACTACTGTTAGTCACCGTCCGTGAAGTTGATGCCCAGATCAATGCCTAAGGCCACCGGAATTTCACGCTTGAAGTTACCGTCGAGCATGCCAATGGCGGCGTTGAAATCTACCGCATTGCGCTCTGCCAGTGCCTGCTCGGCCATGGCAATATTCGCGTTTACGGCATTGACGTTTAACTCATAACCTTGCTGTTGCATGCGCTCTAGAATGCTGGCCCCTGCGTAGGGTTCGGTCAGCAAACGCTTGCTGGCCTCAAATGCTGTGCCTACCAGCTGCCAAGAGGCTTCGGCTGTGGTGCCGGCTTGAGTGATGACGTTGCGCTTTTTCAAATAATCCAGATATTCCTGGCCACTAATTAAGATCTGCGCCAATGCCTCGCGAGCGTTAGGCAATTGATTGCTGATCAGGCGTTGGTCGAAGCCGCTGCCGCTGTTGTCGTAGTCAATGCTCCAGCCCCCAGCCAGCTGCTGAGCATGCTGCTGTAAAAGGCCAGTTAGGCCGGTCAATATGGCGCAGCGCTGGGGTGTGTTGGCATAGTTGTCGGCCAAGTTGTCGCCATAAAACAACGCCTCTTCTAACGCCAGTAAGCCGACGTACTGAAAGCGCTGTTCAGCAAAAAAGGCGTCACCTAGGTTGTCTTCTGTCAGCCAGTTTTGCTGTGTGGTGCGCACGGTTTCACGGTAGTCGGTGCCGCGCAATCGCAGTGAATCGATGTAGGTATACAGAGGTAATACAGGGTCGGCATCGGCGGGGCCGAAGTTAAACAGCTGTGCCTGATACCAAGCATCGGCGGTCGCCAGCCACTGTTGCTGTAACTCTGGTAAGCCTGCGGCACTGGGTTGCTGGCACCAGCTCTGGGACTGGCTATTTAACACCGCCGTCTGCTCATGAAATGCGTCTACCGCCGGCAAAATTTGCTGTCGGGTAATGGCTTCTACCAAGTTCTGGCGCTCAGCTTGGCTTAGCCCTTCGCCTGAACTGTCACCACTGCTACTGCTGCCACCACCGCCACAGGCGCTAAGAAGCAAGGCGCAGCTAAGGGCGGTCGCAGTTAAGGCGGTATGTGTTGTTGTAATCATCACGGTCTCCAAAGCCGCGCTAACTGGCGGCGAGGTTAGGGTCGATGGCATGCAAATGGTTATCCCAAGCGACATCGCTTAGGTGCTGACGACTGCCGGGAATCTCTTCCAAGTTGAAGGCATCGAGCTGGCGTATATGGCCATCAGAGTTGGTCAAAATAAAGCGCTTTTGGTCGAGGCTGACGGTCAAGCCGCAGACATCATGCAAGCGGTGGTAGCCGGCCAGCCGGCCACTGTCGATGTGCCAAAACAGGGCGATATCGCCACGCGGGCTAGTAAAACCGGCCAAGCGACTGCGGCCATTAATGCGGGTGCTGCCCATGTAGTCGTTGCAGTGCCACAGCAAGGTTTCGGGGGTGTCTAACACTTGTAAGGCATTGCCGCCTGACGGTAGCAGTGCGGCCAGTGGGGCCAACTGCTGATGCTCGGCTGCTTGGCGCTGCATCTGCAAAGCCACGCTGATGCTGCCATCCTGCGCAACATCTAGGTGACGAATGCTGGCCTTTGGCTCGGCCACTTGATACTCCGCTAACAGCTCGCCGTTATGGCTGTCGATCAAGCTCAAACTGGAGCGCATACTGTCGAGGTTTAATACTTTGCGCCCGCTATCTGGGTGCGTCAGCAAACCGCCATTGGCAACGGCCAGGGTGCGCCCGTCGGGCATCAGTTGCAGCTCGTGTGGGCCGATGCCGTGGCTGCTGAATGAATCTAACACCTGATAGTTGTCGGCGTCGCGCACGATCAAGCGCCCAGTGCCCTGTTGATAGTCGGATTCGCTGGTAAATAAATAGCGGCCATCAGCGCTGAAGCAGGCATGACCATTTAAATGATGGTGGGGCAGGCAGGCGCTGCGTTGTTGGATGCGCCCAGATAGCAAGTCGATTTCTACCAGCTCCCGCCCTGGGCGACGCGCCACCACAATTAAATGCTGGGGCCTTAGGGCATGCTGCAGCACATCGTGACCACGCAAGCCAGTGACTGTGGTGGCGTGTGTTGAACTACTGGCCCAAGCAGCGCCGTATTGCTCCGGTGTGCGTCCTTGAGCCGAAATCAGCCACTCGCGCGGAGCAGGCTGTTGCGCCAGATAACGGCCACCGCTAAAGGCAGCCATGGCTGGCAAAGATAGGCCGGCGAGCACTAGCTGGCGCCGTCGGGCATTGATGGGCATGGTCATCGGGAGCTACCTCACAAAGAATTCACAAACATCAGCAACTGTTGGCGCTGTGGCGTGCTGAGTTCGGTAAATGCTTGGCGACTGGCGGCTGCTTCGCCGCCGTGCCAGAGAATGGCTTCTTCTACCGAGCGAGCACGGCCATCGTGCAAAAAGTTCTGACTGCCACTGATGTGTTTGCTAAGGCCAATGCCCCACAGCGGCGCTGTACGCCATTCACGGCCACTGGCCTGATAATCTGGGCGACCGTCGGCCAGCTCTGGCCCCATGTCGTGTAACAAAAAATCGCTGTACGGCCAAATGCGCTGGCCACCCAAATGCGGCTGCTGTTCGCTGGCAAGGGTGGTGAAATCTGGCTGGTGGCAGCGCTGACAACCGGTTTGATAAAACAACTCACGCCCCGCCATTACCTGAGTATTTTCTGGGCTGCGACGCTTGGGCACACCTAGGTTGCGGTTGAAGTCGACCACCATTTGCAGCAACTCTTCACTCAACTCAACGCCGTTGGCGTCATTGCCATCTGGCTGCTCCTGACAGCTGGGTTGTGCTGGGCTGCAGGGCTGCTGCGGAAACAGCGGGTTGGTAATGCCGACATCGCCGGCAAAGGCGCCCGCTACGGTAATTTCTAGGCTGGCACGATTGGCTTTGAGGCCAAAGCGACCGGGGGCTACGGCTTGGCGGCGATAATCCCATACTTGATTGACGCGACCAGAAATACCGTCACCGTCGAGGTCTTCGGGGTCGGCTAGAGCATCGATATCCGCTTGGTCGATCAGTTCGATCAAGCCGGCACCATGAATAGACGGTGCAATGCGCAAGCTCATCAAGGTATCTGGATGCAATGGGCCATAGCCCAGATTGCGAATTTCAATGCGCGGACGGCGCAGTTGGCGCTGCTGGCCATCTGGGTAGGTAAAAATATCGTTTTGCCAGTGAACGTGAACATAGCCCTCGGGTGCAACCGACATGGGTAGCTCTGCACCGCTGTGACGCAACTGATGCGCCAGCGCCACCGATTGCGATTGCAGTTGCTCGCCGTAGGTTGGCTCAGGTAGCGCGCCGTGGTGCGGGTGGTTGCCGGGAATGCTTAAGCGCAAAAACGCACTCAGCAAAGGTGTATCGCCGCTGTCGGGCACATGGCCGCGACCGCCTTTGGTATGGCAGGCCAAGCAGGTGCGAGCGTTATACAAAGGGCCGAGGCCATCACGGGCATCGGTAATGGTGGGTGCTTTAATCCAAGGCTGATGGGCTAGGGCTTTGCCGGCGTAAAACTCGGGTTTGGCACTGGCCGGTAAGTTAGCCACAGGCAGCTCCGAGCTAGGAAAGGGGCTGAAGTTAACACTGGCATCACCGCCAGGCAGGGCTTCTGCTGGGTCGTAAGGGGGCGCTTCCTGACAGCCCACCAGTGTCACGGTAGCGCTGATCAAGACCAGCAAGGAGTGATGAGGCAATCGATTCATGGCGATAGCAATCCAACCAATAAAACGGCAGCGGCATGTGCCGCTACCGTAAGGGCTGACCGTGGCTGACGGTCAGTGTTAACAGCTTACTCTTCACATGTTGTGGTCGGGTTTTGGGTGTCGCATGCCGAGGCTTCTGGGTCGACCACAACGCTGCCCAGCTCCAGTTGGGTAGCGATTTCGGCGATGACCGCGGATTGCTCATTCAGGGCAATAATGGTGTCGGCAACGGAGCTGGTATCCGTCGACTGAATCAGCACGTCAAACGGTGTGCCGGCACGCGCTTGATTGTCGATGGTGGTGTAACCCGTCTCTGTTTTGGCCAGAGCGGCAGTCATTTTCGCAACGAGGTCGTTATGGCCAGCATCTTTCAGTAAGTCGTCCAAGCCATAGCCGTTGATGGCATTGCTGGTGACATCATCGGTGCCGTCTAAGTCGCTGTCATAACCGGCATAGTCACCGTAGAAGCTGTTGGCCACACCTTCGGCATTGAGCCAGATGTCGCGGTGAGTGTTGTCTGAGAAGCAGGAATGCTCATCTTCTTGTGAGTTAGCGCTAAAGGCGATTTGCATGCGCTCGCCAGCCAGCTCACCTTCTGACAGTGTGCCCATACCGGTCATGATTTCGGCCAGCTTCTGCTTGGCTTGCTCTTGGCTGTCCGCTTGAACGAATGCAGTACGGTAGCTGGCGCCTTCCGCCCAACCGTCGCGCACTTGCTTAAGATCGGCGATGAGCTTGTCTACGGCCACTTCCAAGAATTGGAAGCGACGATCGGCGTTAGCGTCGGTGGTGAAGTCGGTCAATGGGCGTTGGCCACCAAAGGCCAAGTTTTGTGCGGCCCAAGTTTTCACGGCATCGCCACGGTCGCTGCCGATGGTCGGCTCAGCATTGTTATTTAAGTCCTGGCCCCACAGCAGGAATTCGATGGCGTGATACCCAGAAATAACATCACGCTCGTCTTCTGCGGTGGCGGTATTGGCCAGTAGATCTGCGTTGATTTCGATGTCGCGGTTACCAATGATGTTTTCGGCTGGGCTATTGCTGGCCACGTCCGCATCGATGGCGGCACCGCCGTTAACGCCGGTTTGGTGCTCGGTCACACCAACTTGATCTGTGTCGAAATCGCTGTCGTTGGTTTTAACGTAATCGATCAGCGCTTCGCCCAGTGGCCAGGCATTGATATCGCCTTCAGGGCCGTCCTCGGTGCTGTAGTCGCTGGAATCGATGGGGCTCATGCGGAAACGATAAACTTCTGTTTGGCCATAGGGCTCGCGTGCCACCAGCCAAGCCTGTTTGGCGGCATCCAAATTGGCCTGAGTCGGGTCGGCTTTAAATGCAGCAATCGCAGTTTTCAGTGCTTCGGCCGTGGTAACGGCATCGCTGTAGGCGGCATAGGCAATGTCAGCGTTGGTGTTGAGTACCTTTTCAACATTGCCCAAGTTAAGACCGTCTTGCTTATCGTTGGAATCGTTGTCGTCACTACCACAGGCAGTGACCATCAGCGCGGCAGACAGCGCCGCTGCCAGTTTGAGCTTGTTCATGATGCATCCTTTAGTTTTTTAGACCATGCCGGCCTGTTGTCTGCGGGTCTTCGCACCTGACCATGTAAATAGGCAGCAGGAGCGAAAGAGCGGGACACACTCTAATGTTGTTGATAATCACTTGCAATAATTCTAGGCAATAAAAATGATTATCATGTTAGTTAGCTTTTGATATGATACCCATGATTTATTTATGGATAAAGCCCGGAGCGTCAACGGGTTCAGGAGAGACTTCATATGAGCTGTGCCTATCCCTTACGTCTGCTGTTTTATAGCGCCCTAATGGCTGGCTTGAGTGGCTGTGGTGGGTCATCTAGCAGCAACAGTGACCATCAGCCAGATACCTCGCCGCTTAGCCAAGCGACCCTAGGTAAGCAATTATTTTTTGACACCAACTTGTCGGCTAGCCGCACTCAATCCTGCGCCAGTTGCCATGATCCGGAGCACGGTTTTATCGACAGTCGCACCGGCGCTGATGGTTTGATGCGATTTGCTTCATTAGGGGACGACGAGGTTTCTCTCGGCGACCGCAATGCACCGACAGCGGCCTACGCTCAGTTCAGCCCAGAGTTTTATCAGGGCCAGCGCCAGCGTTTTAACACGGACGGTGATTTCAGTACGTACCAGGGCTATCTGGGGGGACAGTTTCATGATGGTCGCGCCGATGATCTAGCTGCACAAGCAGGAGGGCCACCGTTAAACCCAGCTGAAATGAACATGCCAGACAAAGCCGCTGTGGTGTCGCGCTTGTTGGAAAACGACGACTATCAACGCCAATTTACAGCACTGTTTGGTGCTGATATCTGGGATGATACCGACGCTGCATACGCCGCTATGACGCAAGCCATTGGCGAGTTCGAGAAGAGCACTGAGTTTGCGCCGTTTGATTCGCGCTACGATCGCTCGTTGTTGCCAGTGGGCGATGCCAATCGCTACACCTATCACCCCGCTTCTAAAGCCGCGTTGGGTAAGGCGCTGTTCTTCTCAACTGAGTTTACGAATTGCGCTGCCTGTCACCAGCTCAAGCCCCAAGGTCAGCGCGGTGAAGTGTTCACAGGTTTCGAATACCACAACCTGGGCGTGCCAGAAAACACGGCATTACGGGCACTAAATGGCGCCAGTGGCCCAGACCTTGGTTTGCAGCAGCACGTTGATGAAACGTCATTGGCGGGCAAGTTCAAAACACCGACGTTACGCAACGTGGCCGTCACTGGCCCTTACATGCACAACGGTGTCTTTCGTCAGTTGGATACTGTGTTGTTGTTCTATGAGCATGCTCGCCAGCGCGCCAATGGCAAGGCCACTGACTTTGTTAACCCAGAAACCGGTGTCGCCTGGCGTGCCCCTGAGGTGGACCGCAACCTTAGCAACGTCGAGCTAGGCAGCGGCAGTAAGGACCTCAGCGATAAGCAAAATCGCGAGGCATTAGAGTGCTTCTTAATGTCATTGACCGATGCCCGCTATGAGCACTTGCTGGATGCCACAAAAGTCACGGAGTGTGGCTTGTAAGCTGCTACTGTGATGCCACCGCAGCGGCTATGTTGAGTTGTGTTCTCAGTTATGCCGGTGTGGAGGCAGCATGCAAGCCCTTTTATTTGACATTGATGGCGTGTTATTTAGCGATAGCGGCGCCATCAGCGGTGCCGCTGATACGGTGCGCTGGGTTCGGCGTGAGGGCATTCCTCATTTATTTGTTAGCAACACCGTCAGTGTTAGCCGCGCGGAGTTGCTCCGTCGTTTGCAAACCCTAGACCCGAGCGTTACCGGCGAGCAGCTGTTAACACCGGCAATGGCATTACGCCACTGGCTGGCGGATCAGCCGGCCATGCACTTAGCGCTGTTTGTGCCACCTACCGCTCAGGCCGAACTGCAAGACGTGGCCAGCTACCGCGAGGAAGAATGCCGCGGCGTGGTCATCGGCGATTTAGGTCCCAATTGGAGCTATTTCCATCTTAATCATGCCTTTCGTATCTTGATGCAGCGCCCCGGGCAAATGCTGCTGGCGTTGGGCATGACACGCTACTACGACACAGATTCAGGCCTGCACCTCGACACAGGACCATTTGTGAAAGCACTGGAATATGCCTCAGGCCAGTCGGCCATGGTGTTTGGTAAGCCGGCATCGAGCTTTTTTCAACGAGCACTGGCGCAGTTAAACACCACCGCAGCAGACACCCTGATGGTGGGGGATGACTTAATGACCGACGTGATGGCGGCGCAAAACTGTGGCTTGCAAGGCGCCTTGGTGCGCACGGGCAAGTATCGCCCGCAAGACGAGCAAGGCAGTTTAAAGCCTCATTTTGTGCTCGACTCCATCGCCGACCTACCTGCCTTTTGGCGCAAGCAGCACGCTGCCTAATAGCAATGTCGCTTGGCGCTGGCATAATGCGCCACCATGAATAATGTCATTTCTCAGCTGCGACGCCAGCAGGCGGCGCAAGCTTCTAAACCCTTTGTTGCCCGTGGTGCCAAAGTTAATCGCTGCCCTGATTGCTTGCTGGCACGCGAGTGGTGCCTGTGTGCTGACGTGCCACAAGCCGAGCAGGGCGTGGCCTTGTGCTTGGTGTATTACCCAGGTGAAATCTACAAGCCCAGCAACAGCGGCCGACTATTAGCGGATGTTATCGCTGATAGTCACGCCTTTATTTGGCAGCGGCCTGAACCGCCGGCTGGTTTATTAACGCTATTGGCGCGACCGGAATATGCCCCCATGCTGATATTCCCCTATGAATACGCACAGCACCACCAGCAGTTGCAGCAAGATCAGCAGTTACATGACTACATTGGCGAGCGTACGCCACTGTTGGTGGTGTTGGATGGCACTTGGCGCGAAGCCCGTAAAATGTTTCGCAGCCACTGGTGGCCTGAGCTGCCAGTGCTGGCGGTGCAACCGCAGGCGCTGTCGGGTTACGCCTTACGCAAGGCAGTGCAGCCTCATCAATTGGCGACCGCTGAGGTCATGGTGCCGCTGCTGCAGCGCTTGGGCAAAGCCCGCGCTGCAGACAAGCTCGATGAGTATTTCAGTCGCTTTCGCCGGCATTATCTAAAGGCGAAAGCGAACCACATTAAGCGCCCAACACTCGACTCAGGTGGTCGTTGATAAAGCGTCCTTGCGGGTCCATGTCACGGCGTAGCTCTAAGAAGTCGTTAAAGCGCTCGTAGCGTGCCGCAAACTCCTGTGGGCCGAGGGTGTGAATCTTGCCCCAGTGTGGACGCCCGTCGTACTTCCAGAAAATGGGCTCAATGGCGGCAAAGTAGGCCTTGTAGTCTTTGTCGTGGAAGTTATGGCAGCTGATGGCAAAGCCATCGCGACGATAAAAGGGGCTCAGCCAATGTTCGTCGGCAGCCACGTAACGTGCTTCGATGGGAAAGATCACCGGAATATCTTGTTTTTTGATGGTGGCGAGGATTTCTTTCAGGCACTGAGGGCCGACTTCTGCCGGTACCACGTATTCCATCTCGTTAAACAGGATGTCGCGCAGGTTGCCGAAGATTTCGTACGACTTGCCGTAACGAGTTTCTGGCTCGACACCACTGGCGCCAAAGTTGACCAGCCAGCTGCGCATAAAGGGCATGTAGTCGATCATGTTCGACATCATGCGAAAGGCTTCATAAGCATCGCCACTGGCAACGGGCGGCTCAGCGGGAATTTCATCCACGCTGACCTTATCGATGGCGACACCGAGCATGTAGTCACTGTGTGGCAGGGCAAACATTTCGTAGTGGCGGTGTTTATCACGCAGTTCTGCAGCGCGGGCGAGGCCTTCTTCTTCCGACATCATCCAGCTGTGTTCTTTCAGGTGATAAGCCGGGTCTGTTTTGATGCGTGATTTGGTGACCACCCCCAGTGCGCCAATGTGGTTACCTGCGGCGTAAAACACATCGCTGTTTTTGGTGGGGCTGCACTCAACAATGTCGCCATCGGCTTTAACAATGCGCATGGCCCGCAAATGGCTGGAAATACTGCCGAGCTCTTTGCCGGTGCCGTGAGTCGAGGTGGCAATGGCGCCGGCAAAAGACTGGCTGTCGATGTCGGACATATTGATGGTCGACATACCGTGCTTCCACAGCTCGCGCCCTAGCATAGAAAGCCGTGTACCGCCCCAAACGTCAGCCTCCAGTGCTTGCAAGTCGGCATTTTCTACACCGCGTAAACGCGCCAGCGACAATAAGGTGTGATTGGTTGGCACCAAGCCGCTGAAACTATGGCCCGAGCCGACACAGCGAATGGTGTGATTGGCGGTCTTGATGGCATCAATTAATTGCTCTTCATTGCGCGGCACCAAGCGCTCACTCGGTTGACAGCTCTGGTTACCGGACCAGTTCTTCCACGGCAGCACGCGTTTGCCATCGGCGCCTATGATGCCGGCAGGGGGTTTGGGTTCGTTAGAGGAGCAGCCCGCAGTGGCAGAAGCCACCATGCCAGCGCCAACGGCTTTCAGCAAATGACGGCGACTGAGATTAATGCGATCGAAATTCATGCTTATTTTTCCTTAGCCATGTACTGAATGATGTCGCGAATGTCGTCTTCGGTGCATTCCACACAGGTGCCCATGGCCGGCATGTTGCCGATGCCATTAATGGCGTGGCTAACCAGAGTGTCCATGCCTTGGTTGACCCGATCGCGCCATTCATCTGAGAACGCAGTGGGCGCACCTGAAACACCAACGCCATGGCAGGCGCTGCAGTAAATTTCATACAGTTCGATGGTGTAGTCGTCAGTGGCGACTGCCGGCAAGGCGCTGCAGAGCAGGGCTGCAGCGAGTACAGTGTTTTTTATCATTGTCTGCTCCCCGAAAGTTGCGCCCAGATTAACCAAAGTGAAACGAACGTACAAGGTTTGGCGCACGGCAAAACCGCCTCGTCGAGGCGGTTGCAATCGGGTATCGGTATGGTTTTTAGCGAATCTGTAGTTGGTAGCGGCTGGTGTGCTGCGGCATAGCCCAGCGTTGCCACAAACGCTGGCTTAAGAAGCGGTCGATGCGCTGCAAGCGCACGCCGCGCTGCTTGAGTGTGGGTAACGCTTGTTCGAGAAAGTCCAAGGATTCAGGGTAGGGGTGGCCAATCAATACCGCATAGCCACGCTGTTCGGCCAGTGCAATGGCACGCTCAAACTGGCGAGCAATGTCGGCTTTGGCAACGCTGTGGTCGAGAAAGACATCGCGACGCAATGCCGGCAGCGGCTGAGCTAACGCCTGTTGCAGGGCGACGCTGTCGGCGCTGGTGAGGCTGTCGACAAAAAACAGCCCACGCTTTGCTAGGGTCTGCATCACGGCGCGCATGGCCTCTGGCTTACGGGTCAGCAAGCTGCCCATATGGTTATTGACGCCGGTGACAAAGGGCACGGCGGTTAGCGATGTTTGCAGCTGCTGCTGCAGTTCCGCTGGACTCATTTCTTCGGTCAGAGCGCCTGGGCCCAATTTGGCGCCGGTATCGTTGGCCATAGGGGCATGCAGCATCACGCCATGACCCTGTTGATGGGCCTGGCGCGCCAGCATTTGGGCGTAGGGGGTGTGCGGTAAAACGGCATAGGTAAGGGGGCCTGGCAAGGCCAAGGCGCGCTCACCTAATGCTCGATTGTTGCCTAAGTCATCAATGATGATCAGCAAGCTGGCCGCTTGCGCCGGGGCGCACAGCAGCAACAAGGCCAGCCATAGCCAGCGTTTGATCATTCGCCGTTACTGTTGCTATCGGTCTCGGCTGCTGCCGTGGTGGGGCGCAAAATATTCAAACCGCGCAGCAAGGTATGGGCTTCGTACAATTGGAAGTCGCGCTTTAGCAGCTCGCTGGTGCTGTTTTTGCTGACCTCTTTGCCGTCTTCTTCACCTTCAGGGTTGCTGAGGTGGCCAGGGAGATCGGCTTCTTTAAAGTAGCGTTGTTTGTAGGGCGTGACTTCGCTTTGCTCGATCCAAATATCGGGCTTGATGCCTTGCGCTTGAATCGAGCGCCCTTGCGGCGTGAAGTAGCGTGCGGTGGTCAGCTTAATGGCTTTTTCTTCACTGATTGGCAATACGCTTTGCACCGAGCCTTTGCCAAAGGATTGAGTGCCAACAATGACGGCGCGCTGGTGATCCTGCAAGGCACCGGCGACAATTTCTGAGGCCGACGCCGAGCCGCCATTGACCAGTACCACCAACGGCAGTTCGCGCGCCACGGTGCGCTGAGTAGCGGAATAGCGCAAGCGAGAATTCGGTGCGCGACCCTCGGTGTAGACGATAAGGCCGTCATCGATAAAGGCATCGGCCACTTCCACCGCAGCGTCCAATACGCCGCCTGGGTTGTTGCGCAGGTCGAGAATCAAGCCGCGAATATCGCCTTGTTGCCAGTCGAGCAGAGCACCGTTCAGTTCACGGCCGGTGTTGGCTTGGAATTGGGTAATGCGTACATAGCCGATGTCATCGGCCATCATTTCGGTACGCACGCTGGCGACTTTGATTTCTGCGCGTTCCAGCTCAAAGCTGAGCAGTTCTTTTTCGCCCTCGCGTCGCACCTCTAGCTCAATAGTAGTGCCAGGCTCGCCACGCATGCGCTCGATGGCGTCGGTCAGGCTCATGCCCATTACCGCTTCGCCATCTAGCGTCACGATCAAATCACCGGCTTGTATGCCGGCTTTTTGTGCTGGGGTATCGTCAATGGGCGTGACCACGCGAATCAGGCCATCTTCCATACCGACTTCAATGCCTAAACCGCCAAATTTGCCTGAGGTGTGCTCCTGCAAATCGTCGTAATCGTCAGGCTGCAGGTAGGCCGAGTGCGGGTCTAAGGAATTGAGCATGCCGTTAATGGCGTACTCAAACAGGGTTTCGTCGTCGACTTCTTCCACATAAGCGCTGCGAATACGCTCAAAAATCTCGGTGAAGTTGCGCAGCTCTTGCAGTGGCAATTTGCCCTCTTGGGCAGCGGCGGCGATCGCTTCGGCGGAAGCATCACCTTGAACTGGGGTGGTCTCGGTATCCGAGGCGTAAGCGTTCAGTGAAAACAATAAAACAGCGGCAGGTACTAAACAAAAACGACGCATGAATCAGTCTCGGTCGGGTGAAATGTTGCAAGAATGGCACAAAATTAGCGGCGTTTCAGCCATGCCGCTGGATCCTGTGCTTTGCCCTTATAACGGATCTCAAAATACAGTGAGGGTTCCTCACTGGCACTGTTGCGCCCGCTGCGAGCCAGCACATCACCGCGATACACCCAGCTGCCAACGTCGTGAAACAGCGCTTGGTTATTTGCATACAGGCTCAAGTAGCCATCGCCGTGGTCAACAATACTGACCAAGCCGTAGCCGCGCAGCCAGTCGGAAAACACAATGCGGCCATGATGCACGGCAATCACAGGTTTGCCTTCAGCGCTGCTCATCAGCCAGCCACGGCGGCGTGCTTTAGTCTCAGGGTTGACACTGCCAAAGGCTTCTAGCACTCGCGCGGCATCGACGGGCATCGGCAACTTACCTTTCATCGAGCGGAACGGTTGCTCGTCTTGCTGACGGTTGGTGTTGGCGAGCAAGAATTCGACTTCGCGCAACAGCTGTTCTAACCGCTGGCGGTCGGCCTCTTTGCGCTTTAAGCGTTGGCGCTCGTTGCTCATGTCGCGCTTTAAGCTGGCGAGCAAGGTTTGCTGCTGTTGGCGCTTGGTTTTTAGACTGGCGTTCTTTTGCTGTAGCTGGCGCTCGGTTTGTTGCAGTTGCTGTTGCTGCGCTTGAACTTGTTGATCAATGGTGGCCAGTCGCTGTAGCTCGGCGATCAGGTGCTCGATGCGCTCGCTGCGGGCCTGATTAAAGCTTTGAAAGTAGCGCAGTAAGCGCTGGCTTTGCTGCGGGTCGTCTTGGTTGAGTAGCACTTTCAGCGGTGCGGTGTTGCCCATGCGCGCGGCTGCACGCAGTTGCTCACTCAGGTGTTGGCGGTGTTGTTGCTGAAGCTGGCGGAGCTGTCCCTGCTCCTGTCTGAGCTTTTTTAGCGTATCGCGCTCCTCCTTGAGCTGTTGGCGCGTCGCTTCGATGCGGCGAGTGAGCTCGGCAATGTCTTGGTCCGATTGCTGCAGTGACTGATCTAGCTCGCTGTATTCAGCGCGAGCGTTTTTTAGCCAGGCTTGCAGTTTTTTAATGTCCTGCTGCAGGGCTTTTAGCTCGGCTTCGTCGTCGGCCCAGCCGCTGCTGCAGGCGAGCAGCAGCACCAGAGTGAGTACGATGCGCACGGCGCCTCCTTAAGCCTGCCACTGAATCAGTGGTTGGCCGGTCATCTCGGTGGGAATGTCCAAGTTCATCATGCTCAGCAGGGTCGGGGCGACATCGCATAAACGGCCCGGCTGCAAGGTGGCGGCTTTTGCACGGTTGTGCACATAAATCATGTCGACGGGGCCGGTGGTGTGTTGCGTCATGGCACGGCCCTGATCGTCCACCATTTGCTCGGCGTTGCCGTGGTCAGCGGTGATCAAACACTCGCCGCCGACTTCTAATAACGCCTCGGTCACGCGTTTTAAGCACACGTCGATGCACTCGGCAGCTTTGACGGCAGCGTCGTAAACGCCACTGTGGCCGACCATGTCGCCATTGGCGTAGTTGCAAACAATCAGGTCGTAACCGCCGTGCTTGATGGCATCGACCAGTTTGTCGGTGACTTCATGGGCGCTCATGTCGGGCTTGAGGTCGTAGGTGGCGACATCGGGCGAGGCGATCAGCTCGCGCGTTTCGCCGTCGTACTCGGCTTCACGGCCACCTGAAAAGAAGAAGGTCACATGCGCGTACTTCTCTGTTTCGGCAATGCGTAACTGCTTCATGCCCTGGGCCGCTACGTATTCACCAATGCCATTTACCAGCGCTTCTGGCGGGAAGGCGCAGCTGGCGGGAATGTCGGCGGCGTATTCGGTGAGCATGACAAAGTCGCTCAGCTTGGGGCGCTGCTGGCGCACGAAACCGCTAAAGTCGTCGCCTTCGACAAACGCTCGGGTCAGTTCACGGGCGCGGTCTGGGCGAAAATTAAAGAAGATGATGGCATCGCCGTCTTTAACTTGGGCGTCGGCGTCGCCAATGACAGTGGCCTGTACAAACTCGTCGTTTTCATCGCGATCGTAGGCGGCTTGCAGCGCAGCCATGCCGTTATCGGCCTGGAACGGCGCCACGCCCTCGGTCATGGCGCGGTAGCCATGTTCAATGCGCTCCCAGCGGTTGTCGCGGTCCATGGAATAAAAGCGGCCAATCAAGGTGGCCAGCTTGCCATTGCCGAGCTCAGCAAGCTTGTTTTCGACCGCTTCGATGGAAGCTTGGGCGCTGCGTGGTGGCATGTCGCGGCCATCGAGAATGCCGTGCACCAATGAGCGGCTCACGCCTTTGGCTTTGGCCATGTCGAGCAGCGCCAGCAAATGGTTCTCATGGCTGTGCACACCGCCGGGGGACAGCAAACCGACAAAATGCACTGCGCCACCGCAGGCAATGGCTTTGTCCATGGCGGCACTCAGTGCTGGGTTGGTGGCCAGCTCGCCGTCGGCAATGGCTTTGTTAATGCGGGTGTAGTTTTGATAAACAATGCGGCCAGCGCCTAGGTTCATATGACCGACTTCGGAGTTGCCCATTTGGCCATCGGGCAGGCCCACGGCGGCGCCTGACGTTTGCATCAACGCATTGGGGTAGTTGGCCAGCAACGCATCCCAGGTCGGCGTGTTGGCATTGGCGATGGCGTTGTGCTCGGTTTCCTCTCGGTGGCCCCAACCATCGAGAATGATCAGAGCGGTCGGCGTTGGACGTGTCTTCATGGCGACTTAACCTGGGTCTTGTTCACAAAAAGGGCGGCATTGTACCTCAGCCACTCAGCGCTGCCTATTTTGCCACCGCTATATGGTGGTGGCCGCTGGCGCCAGACGCTATACTGCGCGCTTTATTTTTGACTGGTAGCGAAAGGCATTATGGATCAGTTGTTTGAGTTCATTGGCAATCACGTCTGGTTAGTCGCCATCTGGACAGCATTTTTGCTGGCCTTGATATGGGACAACCGCCAACGCAGTGGCGCTTCGGTGTCGGTGGCACAGGCCACGGTCATGATCAACAAAGAAGACGCTGTGGTGCTGGATATCCGCGATAAAAAGGATTACCGCGCCGGCCACGTCACCAATGCCATCAACATTCCTTACGCTAATCTGGCCAACCGCCTAGGCGAGCTGAGTCCGCATAAGGAAAAGCCCATCATCTTGGTGTGCAAAACCGGACAAACGGTGTCGATGGCGGGCAAGATGCTGCGCGAAAAAGGCTTTAATGCCGTGCGTTTGCAAGGTGGCATGATGGAGTGGACTGCTCAAAACCTGCCGGTCGTAAAAAAATAACTCACGTACTAAGGAACCCCAATCATGGCTGACAACGAAAACCCACAATTTGCTTTGCAACGCATCTACATTAAAGATTCGTCGTTTGAAGCACCGAACACGCCCAAAACCTTCACTCAAGAGTGGAAGCCAGAAATCAAACTGGACTTAAACAGCGGCGCGCGCAAAGTTGACGAAGGCTTTTACGAAGTGTCGGTTAAGGTGACCATCACCGCGACCAACGCTGACGAAACCGCTTTCCTAGTAGAGCTGATGCAATGCGGTTTGTTTGCGGTCAGCAACATCCCAGAAGAGCAGCTGCAGCCAATGCTGGGTGCTATGTGCCCGAACATCTTGTTCCCATACTTGCGCGAGAGCGTGGATGCGATGGTGGTTAAAGGTGGCTTCCCAGCTTTGATGCTGGCGCCTATCAACTTTGACGCCCTGTATCAGCAGCGCGTACAGCAAGCCCAGCAACAAGCTGAGCAAGCCTCCAGTGAAGAAGCAACGCACTGATCATTACTGAGCAAGAGTGTTGTTAAAAAACGCGGCTTGGGCCGCGTTTTTTTATGCCTGTGTAACGGCGTTTGTCGGCATAAATGAATGGAGTTAGCGGGCTCGATTCTTTAAACTTCCACAAAACTTGTACAGAGCATGGGAGCGTTTGTGGAATCCAGTCAAAAACCGTCCTTTGGTGTCCTGCTTGTCAACCTTGGCACCCCCAAAGCCCCAACCGCCAGCGCCGTGCGCGAATATCTGGCTGAATTTTTATGGGATAAACGCGTTGTCGACGTGCCGCGGCCTTTATGGTGGCTGATTTTGCACGGCGTCATTTTGCGCATTCGCCCAGGGCGCGTAGCCAAAGCCTACGCCAGTGTTTGGACCGAAGACGGCTCACCACTGATGAGTATTTCGCGCCAACAGCAAGCGGCGTTGCAGCAACTGTTGGGCCCTGAAGTCCCGGTGAGCCTGGCCATGACCTATGGCGAGCCGACCATGGAGCAAGCCGGGTTGGAGCTGCGCCGTGCCGGTGTGGAAAAAATGCTGGTCTTGCCGCTGTTCCCGCAGAATTCGTCATCGACCACGGCGGCGGTGCACGATCGCTTGGCCAAAGGTCTGGCACGCTGTCCACACTTGCCGGAAATGCGCTGGGTCAGTCATTACCACGACCATCCTTTATATATAAAAGCGTTGGCCAACTCGGTGCGTGACTACTGGGCTGAGCACGGCCAGGGCGAGCGCTTATTGATGTCGTTCCATGGCATTCCACAGCGCTACGAAGACCGTGGTGATCCTTACCCCGAGCAGTGCCGGCAAACGGCGAAAGCCTTGGCCTTGGAGCTGGGCTTAAACGACGAGCAGTGGCTGTGCTCGTTTCAATCACGCTTTGGCCGTGAGGAGTGGGTCAAACCCTACACCGATTTTACTCTGCAGGACTGGGGCAAAGAAGGCTTAAGCCGCGTGGACGTCATTAGCCCAGCGTTTGCCGCCGACTGCTTGGAAACGCTGGAGGAGTTGGAAGAGGAAAACCGCGATAACTTCCAACAAGCCGGTGGCGGTGATTACCACTACATTCCTTGCCTCAACGTGCGTGACGATCACATGCAGTTACTGGCAGAGCTGGTGCGCCAACACACTCAGGGTTGGTAAGGCTCGATCACGGAATTGCGCGTTTCGATCATGGTGCCCGCTAGGGCACTGTGTAACCATGGCGCTCGCCTTTTACTCTTAACAAAACCAGAGATCGCGTTATGACGGAACGAGTCACCTGTGATATTCAGCAAGGCGTCGCCACGGTGTGGTTAAACCGCCCGGACAAGCTGAATGGCTTGGATATGCCCATGTTTAAGCAAATGGTGGCCATGGCCAAGCGCTTGCGTCGTGATCGCTCGGTACGTTGTGTGGTGCTGGCGGCTAAGGGCGACTCCTTTTGCGCCGGGCTGGATTTTAACGCCCTCAGCAAAGACCCCAGCATGGTGCCCAAGGTGTTTTTAAAGTGGCCTTGGCGCAAGCAGAACCTCGCCCAGGAAATTGCCCATTGCTGGCGTGATTTACCAGTGCCGGTGATTTGTGCCATTCACGGCAACTGCTTTGGTGGCGGTCTGCAAATCGCCCTGGCGTGTGATTACCGCATTGCCACAGCGGATGCCAACCTCAGCATTATGGAAATGAAGTGGGGCTTGATTCCGGACATGAGTGGCATGGTGACGTTATCGCGCTTAACCCGGGTGGACATCGCCCAGGAGCTGATCATGACTGGCCGTCAGTTTTCTGCGCAAGAAGGCCATGAGTTCGGCTTGATCAGCCGCCTCGATAACGACCCCGTTGCGGCGGCACACGCCATGGCCACTACGGTGGCGAGCAAATCGCCGGATGCCGTTGCGGCTAGCAAATACCTGCTGAAAAAAACCTGGCAGGTGGGCGAGCGCCGTGCCTTATTGTGGGAGCGCCTGGTGCAAATGCGTTTGTTAGGGCGCAAAAATCAACGCATCGCCATGCAAAACGGCTTAAAGCGTGACCAAGCGCCTAAACCGTTTTTGGATCGTAGCTCTTTTCGTTAATACGGTTTAGCTAAGGCACCTCTGAATAATTTGGTGCCTTAATTGGGTTAGTCGGGTGCGCGCAGTGCACACCAAGCGTCATATTGACTCATAAACACCTGACCGCTGAGTTGCTGCAAAAAGTGCGAGCGCTTGAGTTGGTCCATCACCGGGCCTTTGACTTCGGAAAGATGCAGGCGCACGCCGCTGTCTTGCAAGCGCTGGTTAATGGCTTCTAGGCTCTCCAGCGCCGAGGCGTCAATGCCGTTGACCGCGGGACACATTAATATCAAATGCTCAATGGCCGGATTGGCGGCGACTTTTTCTGTGATTAAGTCTTCTAAGTAGCGGGCATTGGCAAAATACAGCGACTCGTCCACACGCAGGGTTAATAAGCGCGCATCGGTTTCTACCTGCACGCGCTCGACGTTGCGAAAATGCTCCGTGCCCGCCACCCGGCCCACCACGGCATAATGCGGTTTGCTGGTGCGATACAACAACAGCAACACCGACAATACAACGCCGCTGCCGATGCCGACTTCCACGCCGACCAGCAAGGTCAGCAGCAAGGTGGCAAACATGGCGGCAAAGTCGCTGCGCGAATAGCGCCAGGTGCGCCCCAGTGCTTCCAAATCCACCAGCGACAACACGGCGACAATGATGGTGGCGGCCAGCGTGGCCTTGGGTAAAAAATACATCAAAGGCGTTAATAACAGTGTGGCGATGGCAATGCCTACGGCGGTAAAAGCACCCGCAGCGGGCGTTTGTGCGCCGGCATCAAAGTTCACCACCGAGCGTGAAAACCCGCCGGTGACGGGCAAGCCACCGGAAACCGCCGAGGCGACGTTGGCGCTGCCCAAGCCCAGCAACTCTTGGTTGGGGTCGATGCGCTGGCGGCGTTTGGCGGCCAGGGTTTGCGCCACCGACACCGACTCGACAAAGCCCACCACGCTAATCAGCACAGCGGCCAGTGCCAATTGCTGCCACAGGGCAGCGTCAAAATGGGGCACGCTCAGCTGTGGCAGGCCGGCCGGCACCAAGCCTACCACCGACACGCCTTGCTGCTCTAAGCCCAAGCCCCAGGTCAGAGCCGTGGTTACGATCACAGCCATAACCGGCCCGGCTTTACTGAGCATGTCAGCAAGGCTGGGGTTAACTCCCAACTGCTGTAGCCAGGGCTTTAAATAGCGCCGCACGGCCAATAAAAAAAACAAGGCGCCGCTGCCTAGCAGCAAGGTCGGTATATGAAGCTGTGGCACATTGGCTAATAAAGAGTGGCCAATGCTTAATAAGGTATGGCCCTCAGCCTCAATGCCTAAAATATGGCGCAACTGGCTGGCGGCAATGAGCAAGCCGGAGGCGGTAATAAATCCAGAAATGACCGGATGGCTGAGAAAATTCGCCAGCATGCCCAAGCGCAGCAGCCCCATAACGATCAGGATTAACCCAGACAAGAGCGCTAACACCATGGCGGCGGCAATAACATCGTTTAACTGAGTGAGCCCTAACTGAGCAATGGCAGCCGCGGTCATCAGCGACACCACCGCCACCGGCCCAACGGCCAAAGTGCGGCTGCTGCCAAACAGGGCGTAGGCCACCAATGGCAAAATACTGGCGTATAAGCCGACCTGTGCGGGTAAACCGGCCAGTAGGGCATAAGCCAGAGATTGCGGAATCAGCATGATGGTGACAATGAGCGCTGCCACCACATCGCTGCTCAAAGCGGTGCGGTCGTAGTGTTTTAGCCACTGCAATATTGGTAGGTAACGCTGCAGCATGGGCTTCCTATCAGAATAAATTGAGTGGCAGTTTTAAATACACCTGACCGTTATCATCCGCTGGCGGCATTTGGCCGGCACGCATATTGACCTGCACCGATGGCAAAATCAGACGCGGCATATCCAACGTGGCGTCGCGCTCGGTGCGCATGGCAACAAACTCGTCTTCGCTCACGCCTTGATGAATATGCACGTTGGCGACTTTTTCTTCTTTCACTGTGCTTTGGTAGCGATAATGCTCGCGCCCGGGGGCCAGGTAGTCGTGGCACATAAATAAGCGCGTTTCATCGGGCAGGGCAAAAATCTTTTGTACCGATTGGTAGAGGCTGCGGGCATCGCCACCAGGAAAGTCGCAGCGGGCGGTGCCGTAGTCTGGCATAAATAGGGTGTCACCGACAAAAGCGGCATCGCCAAATAAATACGTCATGCAGGCTGGGGTGTGGCCGGGCGTGTGCAGTGCACGGCCCTGCAGTTGCCCAATGTTGATGACATCGCCATCGGCAAATAAGGCATCAAACTGGCTGCCATCGCGGGCAAACTCAGTGCCGGCGTTAAAGGCTTTGCCAAACACCTGTTGCACTGTGGTGATGTGCTGGCCAATGCCCAAGCGTGCGCCAGTATGTTGCTGCAAATAGGGCGCGGCCGATAAGTGATCGGCGTGCACATGGGTCTCTAAAATCCAATCCACTACTAAGCCGTGCTGTTCAATAAACGCCAGCAAGGCTTCTGCAGAGCGGGTATCGGTGCGCCCAGCGGAGTAATCGAAGTCGAGCACCGAATCGATAATGGCGCAATGCTTAGACTGCGGGTCTTGCACCACATAGCTGTAGGTAAATGTGGGCTCGTCGAAGAAGGCGGTCACAAGCGGCGTCATAAAGCCTCCGGCTTAATGTCATTTGGTTCTAAGGATATTCTATATTTCTATATAACCAAGGTAGCATGCTGTAGCTTGGATGTCATGACCCGCATCAGTAAAGCGCATTTCCCATCTTGATGTGGGGGCGAGGCAATGCGGGTAGAAAGGTGAGTGGGTAGAAAGGTGAGTGGGTAGAAAGGTGAGTGGGTTTGATCGGGGGCGAGCAAGAGCCACGGATGTGGCCCTTATTTATGTCACGGCTC
Source organism: Bacterioplanes sanyensis (assembly GCF_014652515.1). Taxonomy (GTDB): domain Bacteria; phylum Pseudomonadota; class Gammaproteobacteria; order Pseudomonadales; family Oceanobacteraceae; genus Bacterioplanes; species Bacterioplanes sanyensis. The sequence continues at coordinate 449,911 of NZ_BMYY01000002.1, forward strand.
GTGTCACAGCACGGCGATTTTATTTTAAAGCGCGCCAATGGCTTGGGTCAGCATGGCGCGGATTTGCGCAACAATGGCCTCTTCGGTATCAGCTTCGTAGCCACGCACGGCTGGGGTATGAATATGACCGATGGCGATATCTGGGTTGAGCTGTTGGCCCAATAGAATTGCTCGATAGCTGATTTCATTGGATAAATAACCACCGCCAGAGCCTTCGACTGAGGTTTGCCCTGCCAGTTGGCCCAAATTTTCGGCTGCAAATTGGCCTTGCTCCAGCGTTTGCACTTGGCGATTATCCTTCACCTGCCAGCGCCCTTGCACTTGCTGCATGGCGTGAACGGGCAGCGAGAACTCAACAAACTGCGGCCCTGCTAGCTCCTCACCCATAAGCCTAGGCGGTAGGGGTTGCTCATGGGTCGCGCCGGTAAAAATATTGCGATTACCCGGTGCTTTGGCGCTGCGATTTAAGCCGGGGAAGCGTTCTAAATCAAAATGTTCCCGTCCCATAGAAATAGTGACCACCATATCGACTTTATGAGTGGTTAAATACGGTGTTAATAACGCTTCGATCATGCCTTGATCAAAATCTTCAAAGCGCACGGGAATCATCGCTGCTTCTATTTCGGCGCGGCGACCGTTTCGTGTTAATACTTGATTGTCGAGTTGCAATGCGGCCAAGCCAGATGGATTGGATTGATGCAAGTAACGGTCGAGAAAAAACGGATCAAAACCGGTAATTAAAATACGCACATCGGCATTTTGATCAAAGTTAATATCGTCAATGCCACGCGATGCACGCTCAAGTTCTGTTAGCTGTTCATCTTGCATGCCTTGCTGTTTTAATGCGCGGCGCAGCCATAGGCGGTTCCAGTATAAAGGTCTGTCATCACTCAGCTCGCTTTGCGCTAACGTCACTGCTTGGCGCCACAGTTGATGGCCGGCAGCTTGCAGTTGCTCGGAAGTGGGGGCTGCACCGAGTTTGTCTTTTAATGGCTGCGCGACCGACGCCAAGGGCGTCAATAATGAGGGTTGCTCGGTTTCAGCTTTGGCCACGCGCAGTTCTTCTGGGTCGAGGGCGGTGGCATGAAAACTGAGGCCGGCTAAGGCAAGCAATAAAAGAGAGCGCATAAAAAAGTCTACTGCTGTGATAAAACGCTTAGGCTATCACAAGGCAGTGCATGAGCAGACTAAGACGTTCGCTGTAAATGCGCGCGGCGTATGATTTTTGTCACGCACACCGCCATTGCCTTTTGCTGAGCAGGTCTATTCAGCCATCAGCTTACACCTTAACCCGTGGCTGAGCCGTTCAGAGCACAGTTATGAAGATTTTTGCTCAAAACCGGTGCCAATATGGACATGATCGGCGCTTATCACTTCTGGCTTCACCGAGTAACGTTATCCACGCACAGGCTTTGCTAGACAGCAGCTGCCACATCCTTCATGCAGCCATGCTGGGGTGTTAAACAAACTTGGCTTCTCTAAAATTGTGGATAAAAACCCGCTTAATCAATACGATGGCCCCAGTCATGCGAGCCACATTACGGCAGAAAATCATTGACGTGTGCAGCAAAAAAATTCAGCAAAAGGTGAAGGGGGGAATGTATCTTTTTACGCTTTTTGGCTGGGGCACCTCGGAATAGTTCGGTGCCCGCTCTGGAACGCCAGAGGGCTCAAGATCACGACGCTCTAGCAAGGCTACCGCAAAAATCGGCGACACAGGGCTAGAGTTCTCTGGCGCTCCCAAAGGGCGCGGGCAGCAGGTTTCTATAACGTCGTTGCCGATGTTGAAAAGGACTGGCCATTTCCTGCCATCGTCGCCTTGCTCTGAAAGCTTGCTGCACTCGCGCAGAGCTGTGCAGAATTACTCAGAGGTGTCCTAAAAAATGACGACCCCGAGCTGCTGATGGAGGCGGCTACTTGGTGGATTCAACCTCATCAACTGGATCACTTTGAAAAAGCAGTGAAGAATCGCCGGATGGTGGAGGCTATTGGCGACTAACAGCTAAGCCTTCTATGGACTTATCACGACCACGCGATTAGCTTCAGTTGAGCACGACACAGCTCTGTTGACCCTGTTAAAAAGCGCGAGCGATATTGAGAGTTACCGAAATCCTCTTCTTACCACTTTGCTAAGCCCTAGCTGTAGGGCCAAAGGAAGATCAATTGATGCTTGTCTCTTAAGACGGCAGCATAAAGCAGCCGTCGATCTTCATTTGTTTTATATCAGCACAGTGTTGTTGTTACGTGGGATGCCGCCTAATGTTTGGCATCAGTGAATGACGCGAAGGACGAGCAAACCAATCAGATAGAAAACAGAGCCTCCTAACCTAGGACAAGGAAGCGATAAGCAACGCGGAGTTGTGCTAAGCGAAGCAGACATTTTCTAGAATGCGAGTATTGCGACATTATATGTCGCATGTTGTCTGTTATAAGAGCTTTTACCCTTCTCAGCCTCCTATAAAGTGGGCATACTGCGCCTTTCTTGGAAATAAGTTACTCAATAGACTGATCTCGATGAGTTGGAAGTAACCAGATTATGAGTTTGTTATGGCTTCGCTCGAAAGGCGAGATGTGAGTGACGCGTGGAGCGTATATGCCGTTATGTTCACTAATCTGCGCGCTGATCCATCACAGCAAGTCCCTTTAGCTGTTAGCCAAACCCAGCTGAATCAGTTCCTAGCAGCCTACTGGGTGGGGTAATAACCACCGAGTTAGTAGCGAACACGAATTATCGGCTGGTGTGGTAATGCTCATGGCGGGGGCGTGAACCTCGGGCATACAAACCCCGTTGCATGATGGCCTTCAGCGTTGTGATGGCTACCTGATCCGACGATCTTACAGTGAAGGAGTATTTAAGTTGCTAAACCTGATAGAAAGCCTGCTACGTGGAATCTCGGCGACGGGCATTGCTGATGCATTTATCGTGTCGATTTTCCTGACGCTTGCGATCTCTCTTTACTTAAAACGCAGTAATCGCGGTCAGGGCTTTACTCACTATGCGCCAACTTTGCTGACGACCCTGGGTATTCTCGGCACCTTTGCGGGCATCATTGTAGGCCTGCTTGATTTTGATGTGAACAAGATAGAGCAAAGCATTCCGGCCCTGCTGGCGGGCTTAAAAACGGCGTTTATTACCAGTCTTATCGGAATGCTGGCGTCTATTTTTTATAAAGTGCTGGTGTCGAGTGGCTATTTAACAAAGGCGGTTGATCCCGCTTTGGATGAAGATCAGATCGGCGCAACGGATATTTACGCGGCGATTGTGCGCCAGGCGGATGAAATGGCTGTGCTTTCAAAAGCCATCGGCGGTGAGGAGGACTCCAGCCTATTAAGCCAGATCAAGCTGATGCGTGCGGACATTACTGATAACCATAAATCGAGCCAGCGTGTACGTGAACTGATGGGCACAACACTGGTAGATATCCAGAATGATGTAGCGGCGCAGCAGGCTGAGTTTAAAGAGTTCCAAGAACGTTTATGGCGCAACCTGCAAGATTTTGCTGACATGTTGTCGAAGTCAGCGACCGAGACGGTGATTAACGCGCTTAAGGACGTGATTAAAGACTTTAATAATAACCTCACCGAGCAATTTGGCGAGAACTTTAAGCAGTTAAATGCCGCGGTTGAAAAACTGGTTGAGTGGCAAGAAAACTACAAAGGCCAGATCTCAGATATGACGGCGCAGTATGCACAGGGGGTGCAGGCGATCACGGCAACTGAACAGTCGATGGAAAAAATCAGTGAGCGTGCCGGCACCATTCCGGAGACAATGGAGCGACTGCAAACCGTGGTTGAGGTCAATCAGCACCAAATCAACGAGTTGGATCGCCATTTGACGGCCTTCTCTGATGTGCGTGATCGTGCTGTAGAGGCGGTACCGGAAATCCGCAAGCAGATCGACGAGACCATTGCCGGTGCACAGCAAGTAAACCAAGAAATCACCACTGGTATGCAGGGGGTGGCTGAGTCTGTGCAAAAAGTGATGTCTGATTCAGCAGAGCAGTCAGCCAAACAGATTGCTGACAGTGCTAGCACCTTGTCACAGGCGATTGCCACCGGTGCGGAAGAGTTTGTTGCTAACTCCCATGGCGTGAATGCCTCGCTGCAGTCCACCTCGGATGTACTGCAACAACACAGTCATGAAAGCCGCCAGACTTTGCAAGATGCACTGGAAGAAGTGAATGCCAGCATGCGTGCTCTGGTAACAGATATGAAAACAGAAACCGAGCAGGTTAATAAGAAGTTTGCCGATGTTGGTGAATCTGTCATTCGTGAAGCGGGTGCGGTACAGAAGACGATGACGGCGAATGCTCAGGAGTTGATGGACTCTGTTCGCCAAGCCTTTGAAGAGGCTGCCCAACGTCAGACCGAAGCGCATCAGCGTGTATTGAGTGGCTTGTCGCAACAGGCGGATAAAGCGTTGGCAGATACCGGTGAATCTGTGACTAAGCAGGTCAATGCACTCGATCGTGCGCTTGAGCGTGAAATGAATCAGGTGATGACTGAGATGGGACGTGCATTGGCACGTATTTCAGGGCAATTTACCTCGGATTATTCGAAGCTGGTCAAAGAAATGGATAATGTAGTGCGTCGCACTGCTGGAGCTGCTTGATGAAGCTCTTGACCTCTCAGTCTAATGAACAGGAAGAGTCGCACTGGTTATCAGTCTCGGATTTGATGGCGGGCTTGATGATGGTGTTCTTGTTTATCGCGGTCGCTTTGATGCTGAAAGTTAACCAAGATAAGCAGAAAATTCAGCAAGTCGCGGTCGCCTACCAAGAGAATCAGGTCGCCATTTATGAAGCCTTGATGGGCGAATTTGAGGATGATCTGAAAACTTGGGATGCTGAGATCGATAAAGATTCTTTGACCTTTACTTTTAAGTCTCCCGAGGTGTTGTTTGCTCAGGGTAAGTCTGATTTGACGTACGAATATCGTCGGCTATTGGAGAATTTCTTCCCGCGTTATCTCGATGTCCTGTGGCAGTTTAAAGACTCTATCAATGAAGTGCGCATTGAAGGGCATACCAGTAGTCTGTGGAATGGTTACGTCACAGATACCCAAGCATATTTCAATAATATGGAGCTATCGCAGGATCGAACCCGAAGTGTGCTGTCGTATGTATATCAGCTGGCGCCGGTCGCAGACCGTGTCGGCTGGATTAAGCGCCACCTGGCTGCTGTGGGCTTATCCTCATCGCGTATTATTAGTGATGCTAGCGGTCGCGAAGACCGCAGAGCATCACGGCGTGTGACGTTTCGTGTGATTACTAACGCAGAGATTCAGATCAAGAAAATTCTGGAGTTTCAGCAGTGAAGCTCGATGTCAATCTATCAGAGTTAATTGCCTGTGCCGAACGTATGGGCAGTTTTGTTCCGGATTTTGCAGTTGAGGTCGCGATTGAAGATTCGTTTGAGCTAGATACTTCGCTATCCAGTACCGCGGGCCTAGAAATTGGCCTGGATGAATTGGAAATAGAGCAAGGCCTGCTCGGTTATCGCGGTCGGCAAGTATTGCTGTTTATTCCCGATCATGGTTCTCGGGCCGGCAATGTGCTAGCTGGGCGGTCAGAAGGTAACAAGTTTCATGTGGCGGACTGTCAGAAACTTGATGAAATGCGTAGTAAACAGCGTTTTGAACGCTATAAAGCTACCTATAACGTCAGCGGTAAGTTCGAAATTTTTGGCACCCTGGGTTATCGGGGCGAGGATGTTAGCGGTGAAGCAGAGTTGCATGTGTGCAAGTTATGTTTGGGCTATCTAAATTATCGTGGCTATAAAAACTCGAATAAAGCTGCCAAAGATTCTGTCTACGATGCCTTTGATATCAGCGAATTTTTGTCGAAGTATAGTACGCTGTTTCGCTCCATGCCTAAGCGCGAAGCGCTGGTGGATATGGCCGGTTATGTTGATAACTGGAAGGAGATTTCCCGCGACTTCCGCCAGAGTCATAACTGGAGCTGTGATCACTGCAATGTGAATCTTCAGAGTCATCCTGCTCTACTGCATACACACCATATCAACGGTGTTAAACGCGACAATCGTCCAGAGAATCTGAAAGCTCTGTGTATTGATTGCCATCGTAAGCAGCCACAGCATGACTATATGAGAGTGACTCATGCACAGATGCAGGAGCTTAACCGCCTGCGCAAAGAACAGTCCCTGTTATGTCAGGATAGTTGGGACGAGCTGATTGAACTGGCAGATACCTCTGTGACTGATTTATTGCGTCACTACCGATTAAAGAGTTACGCGAAACCTGTGGTGGGCCACGAGTTGCAGGCTGATAGTGGTGAAGTCATTGCCATGTTTGAGCTGGCCTGGCCCGATAAACAAAAGGCTATTGCTATTGATTATGATGCCATCTCTCTGGGCAGTCAGTACGGTTGGCGCGTGATCTCAGTGGGAGAGGCGATAAAGCGCATGAATCAGTAATACGGTACTTGTATTAACCTCGAGCGATGATTTTAAGGATCCCCTCACATGTTAGCACTGCAGTATGTTGCTATGGGTTATCCACCCTATCTATATCAACATCTCTCTTTTCAAAGCCTATATGGTGCTCCATCATTACCAACTCTACTGGTAGCCGTCATAAACGGAGTGCCTCATGTCTCCCGGGCTGGAGTACAGTGCTGATGAGTATCACTATGGCATCAAGGCCCTTGTTTTTTGTCTGATGAATACGTTAGCGACGGACCAAGCAAAGTGCTATGAAAAAAAGATTTATCGTAGATCTGAGCTACGCGGCAGTGTGCGTGTTGGGCTGTCTGTCGGCGCCAGTGAAGCGACCTCTCAAACTGAGATAATTAATGCTTCTTTTGGGAATGGCTGCTAGCAAATGAGGCAGCCCACGATAGGGTATCACTGAGTGAGAACGCTGTGGCTAAACTGGGTTCTACAGGGTATCTGAGTATTGAATAAAAAACAGCTTGTTACTAATCTAGGAGTAACAATTGGGTTGGATAGATAATAGATATGGACCGCGCAGTCTTGCAAAAGCAACTATTAAAGCTGGTAGGTTTACATGCACCTATCAAAGCTCGTAGTCTAGCTAAAATACTTGCCGATGAATTTGGCAAGCATGTAGATCGCAGCGATGTAAATTCTGTACTTTATGCTCTTAAAGCGGAGCGAAAGGTTGAGGTCAATGCAGGCTATGAGTGGAGTATCTATGGGCAGTTGGTAGCTGAAAAAAGCCGATCTGATCGTAATGTAGCAGAAGTAAAACTGGACATGGAAGCAGAGGAAAGGGTTGTTTCTCCTGAAATCATATTTACTCCAGATCAACAGGCGGTAATTAATCTTGATCCAGTGGATCATTTACTGATTCGAGGCCAAGCAGGAAGCGGTAAGACAACTGTACTGGCCGCTCGAGCCGGACGTATTTTGTCAGCAATGAATAAAGGGTCATTGTTATTCCTGACCTACAATTCGGCATTATCAGCTTATGTAAAAAAGACCTTCAAAAAATCAGGCATGAAAAGTAGCATCGCCGTCCAGACGTTTCACGAATGGTCACGGAACTGTGTCAAAGCGCTTGGTTTTGAGTTTGGTGGCTGGGTCGATGACAAAGCTCGTAGTCAGAAAATATTACAGCTGATTGATGTCGCTATTGATGAGCTCGGTAACCATCGTCTTTATGATCTGAAGCAATCGCCAGAATTATTGACTTGGTGGGGCGATGAAATTGCTTGGCTGTTTGGTCAACACCTTATGCGGCTAGATGACTATCTCTCTGTAGAGCGAACAGGTCGCGGTACGTCCGTGCGTGTATCTCAGGAGGATCGCCGTTTCGTATGGTATGTCTTCGAGCTTTACGAAGAATGGTTGGAAGATACCCGCCAAGCGGACTACGACAATCCCGCAGGGCTGATTTTGCGTGCACTTCAGGAAGAGGGAAAAAACTTGCCTGACGAGTTACGCTTCGATCACGTCATGATTGACGAGGTACAGGATTTCGATAAAAGTTGGCTGTTAGTGGCGGTGAAAATTCCTCGCGTATCGCTGAGTATGGCAGGTGACCTTGCACAGAAGATCTACAAACGAAGTTTTAGTTGGTCCTCTGTAGGGATTCAGGTGCAGGGAGGCCGTTCGCGGCGATTGCCTGCGAGTCATCGAACAACAAAACAGATTATGGATGTAGCGGCACACCTGCTTATTAATAATGACGTGACAGATAGCACTGATTACACCGCACCAGAGCGCCCCGTGAAGAGTGGCGACAAGGTGAAAATGATTGTTGGTGCGAATCCAAAAGATGCATACGATAAAGGTTATGATTGGATTTTCGAGCAATTCAAACGCCTGAGAAGTACTACGGTAGCTGTTGTTCTCCCATTTTCTCGCCAGATGTACCCCGCCAAAATGGCCTTAGAAAAACGTGGCCTGAAAGTACAAAGCGTGAAAGGTGCTGGTCTAGGTGGTGTTGATGGTGGTGTCGTTGTTACAACTTTTCACCAGCTTAAAGGTTTAGAGTTTGATCACGTGGTTATTATGGGGTTGCATGATGCACAATACCCGTGTCGACTTCTGGAAAGACTGCCACAAGAGGATCATTCCGAGGAGATTAGCTTAATGAAGCGGGTTCTTTATGTTGCTATGACTCGTGCTAAAAAGAGTGTGTCTCTTGTCGGATCGAAACCTTTCTGTCGTTTTTTTGATGGTGTACCTGCCAACCTTATTGACGAGATCTAAGTTATCGTTGGCTCAATTCATTGGTGCTCAACTGGGGCTTTGTGTATGGAATAGCTAGCGATTTTATCCACACTCGATGTGCAAAGATTCATTATGATGACGGAAACAGTGTAAAGTACCAATCTTAAATCGGGGTTAGGAGATAGACCAGTATAGCCTTGTCAGCCCGCGGGCTGGATAAGCATGTTGTGATACATGTCTATTGCTTATCCGTGGGTATTAACTTTGAGTATATCGCTGCTGAAATACTGGTGCTGATCTTTTTTTAGTGATGGCCGTAGGATTGTTGGTCTTGTCACCGACGCCACTTAGCGGCAATAAAATAATCCACGGGCTCACCAGCTACGACGGCGGCATAGCCCTCTATGTGTTCAAGTTCATCGGGCAGGCAAGGGTGCTCTGCAGTGAACGACCACCATTGGCATGACTCGGGCTGACGGGCAACAAAGGCTTGCCATTGCGGGTTTAAAAAGCCAAAAGCTTTAGCGGGAGCGGCTTGGTAAGGGTCGTTTGGGGTTTCGCGTTGTTCTATGTCAGCTAAAGTCAGCGCTTGCTGTAGAAATTGCCGCTGCATCATAAAGGGCTTGGGTGTTGGAGGCAGTTGCGGGGGTGGCTGGCGGCGAGCGGCTAGCCGGTTAATCAACCGCAGCGGCCATGCAACGCTGAGGACGAGTAAACCAAGGGCATAAAAAACAGCGCCTCTTAGTCCAGTGTCGGGTCGGCGTAGAGCGTATAGGCCGATCAGTATGCCCATGACAAGGTAAATAACAGCGATATTTGTCAATGCGCTCATGCTGGCCCTTTATTTTTGCTATGGCGCTGCCCAATCAGTTTGCCTCGCTCGATTTGCAGTAATAGATACTGCTGGTAGTCGCTGGCAAAGCCTTGATGGCGGTATTGCTTGAGCTGGCCATCGATTAAGGTCAGGGTGCCTGAGTACCAATGGGCAAAAACGCGCTCGTCGTAGCCGGGGAATACATCGCCCAAGCTCATCTCGCAATGCTCGCCCATGATGCTGGTGTGGCTTAAATCGGTTAAATACAGGTGTTGATCCAGAATTTGCCAGTGGCCCAGATAGCCGCGCACTAAATGAAAACCGCTGAACAAAAAGCGTGGAGTTTCTTTGGCAACGGTTAAATAGTCTGACAGCGGCGTAGATATCATGGAGTAGCGTTGTCCCTGATAATCCAGAGTTTCATGCAGTTGAGCAGTCATCGCGTCCTTGTTGATTGAATGTGCAGTTGCATTATGTGGATTGGCTGGCAGCGAATCAATATGGCGGTAGGTCGCCCCAGAGAAGGCCAGCTCGGTGTCGCTGCTTTTGGCTGTAGCTGGCTAGAGCGTAAACCAGCTTTATGATTTTAGCCCTCTGGCTATCCAGGGCGGGTACCGAACTTATTGCTCAATGTGGGGTGCGTTGTCACCAGCGGAGGAGATGTGCTGGCTGAAAGGCTGAGGTGGCGGGTTGTGGTGGATCAAAAGAATAATTGGCCTCCCCACAGGAGGCCGATGTTTTTAATTAACTATTTGAATCTAAAGGGAAAATTAGGTCTCGGTTGTTACTAATACCCCCAATGGTACCCCGACCATTCCCAGGGTACCCCCGAACACGGATCCTTTGGTGTACGCTATCGCGAGTCCATCTTTCTAGCCCACTTGATACGATAAAAGCGACTTATGTTGGCATGCATGATACTGAACTCAGTTGTTAACCTGGATCATTGCTAGGTAAAGGTCATTTGCTTATAGTCTTTGCTGATTTATTTGTTATTAGTTTCTCGGTCTTCGACAGTTTGCGTGGGAGAGTGCCTCTTCCAAGTCACGCGCTCAGTTGAATGACACCTCTAGCGTCGCTTAGCGGCAATCGATCACTGAGATCGACACACATACATTTATAGGTGGGCAGGGTGGCAAAGTTACCAACAGAGTATAAGAATGCAATGCAGTCGGCACTTGAGGAGTTGAATGAGGTGCTACTGGAACGGCAAGGTAGCGCCGATGATGATATTCGTCAGGAAACCAACATTTTCCGTATTTTGCGGATAGAGAATTATGAAATTCGCCACGGCGCATTTCTTGATTACCTGTTGGACCCTGATAGAAACCCAGAACTAGCACATGAGTTTGCCAAAGCATGGATTGCAGAGATCTATGATGAGTTGAGCATCGATGACGGTGGTTTTCTAGAGCGTTTGTTCGAGGCGAATGAGTTTGAACTTGGCCCGTTAAAAGATGAACATCGTTTCAGTGAGGTATCGATTCCTGAGAGCAGGCTAAGAATTGACCATGCTTTTGAAGTCAAAGTGGGCAAAACGAGGCGTGTGTTTGTATTTGAGTACAAGCACAACGGTGTTGTTCAGAATGATTTGGCCGCTTATCAAGCCTTTGTCAACGATAAATATGCAGGAAATCGCTACCTGGCCCGCTACTTTGTTATGGACTTGGGAAACAAAATTCACAACAGCTTTGAAAGTGAAATATTTGACTTAGTTAGCAAAGAAACACTGGTAAATGCGCTTGATATGACGCTTGACCTTGCAGTACGCAAGGATATGCAAGCAACAAGAATGTACCTAGAACAGTATCGAGACATTCTAGCGCCTGAGGTAGAGGAGCAATATCCATGGAGGGGCTTAGAAAATATACTCTGGAATACGTGGAATCCCTCATATATTGAGTATGATGATGCGTGGAAGGTATGGGATAAACTAGCTGAAAAAGCTATAGATGACCCCGATATTTTCGAGGATCTTGCAGCCTTCGACACTGAGCAGCTGTTTGACCAGGCAGTTCTTGAAGCACTGGAGGATGTGGATAATTGCAGTGTTCGGCGAAACTCGGGTTGGGTACGAATCGAGCCAAGCAAATGTCAGCTAAAGCACTTTTACTTGTTTTCTAATCTTTGGTTTGGCCCTGAAGGGCTCTATATGGGGCTAAACCTTCAAAGTTGGCACGACCCTAAGGGTCAGGTAGAAGAGCAGGAAAAACAGCATCAACTGGCGTTGCAGGTTCTAGCAAATAGTCGCTGGGGGAGTTTTTGCGGGTCGCCCGAGCAGTGGCCGTCACTGAGTCGTATTGAGCTGACTTTTAGTAGAGATGAGAGCAGTGAATTTATCGTTAAAGACTTAAAGTTGAGGAATCGCTCTGAAAGCAGTAAGCGTACTCATGGCGTAGTCATCAATATTAAACTTCCTATTGAGCTTTCAGAACTCAAGCAAGCTTGCTGTAGTGATGAAATGCCAAAGGTTTTTACTCAGTATATTGCTGAAGCCGAAGCGCTGGTCGAATCGATTAATAAGCTGAGCTGATCTTTCAGTTGGATTTTCAAAATTGGTGTGATTTATTAATAGTCTTCAGAATACCAGTAGAGTCTGTGAATTCACCCCTAAATAGTATTCTATCCGAAATAACAGGGTGTCACATGCTGTGACACCCAGAGCGTTTATAAGCATGTACCATCTTGGTGAGCCAGTTTGTCACCGACATAAGAGGAATGAACACCAATGCTGGCTACGCCTCTAGTGTCTATGCCTGCTTGCAGCGTTTTTTTACAAGATTACTAAGTCGGCGGTTTTAGTGGTTTTTGATAGAGCCAATGTGATCGTCCAACCGAATTTGATGAGCAGATGTTAACGTGATGGCTTTGAAAAATTTTGATTTTTAATAGGGCCTTGTAATGCTCCTTGTAGTGATATGATTTGTCGCTTTAGTTGGGTGGGATAGTATGTGGTTTGTACAGTATATGAGGCTTTTTTGGCCTGGATATCAGGATGCAATTATTTTGATATAAATCCCTTTGTTAGCAGGGCGTGGTTTTAACTCATCGCCCAGATTACGGACAGCCCGGACCTGTCTCAATCCCTTTATTAGCAGGGCGTGGTTTTAACAAGGGCGGCGTGGCCAGACAACACCAGGAAGGGTCTCAATCCCTTTATTAACAGGGCGTGGTTTTAACGAATGCAGGTGGCTATGTGTTCGTTCTACTGAGGTCCCAATCCCTTTATTAGCAGGGCGTGGTTTTAACCTTTAACGATGCGTTAAACACCCTTGCCCAGTTGTCTCAATCCCTTTATTAACAGGGCGTGGTTTTAACTGCGCCTAGATGACCATGAACAACGTCTCAATGGGTCTCAATCCCTCTATTAACAGGGCGTGGTTTTAACGCAGCTGCAAGGCGTGATGCTCAAATCGTTCCGTCTCAATCCCTTTATTAACAGGGCGTGGTTTTAACGAAAGACTACTGGAAAGACGCCCCGGAGTGGGCCGTCTCAATCCCTTTATTAGCAGGGCGTGGTTTTAACTTTCGGTGATGCCGTTATCATCGTTACCGCTATGTCTCAATCCCTTTATTAGCAGGGCGTGGTTTTAACGAATAACTACGGCCAACCGGCACAAGTAGCTCGTCTCAATCCCTTTATTAGCAGGGCGTGGTTTTAACACAACTGGCCGCCGCCGACGCCGACAACAACTACCGGTCTCAATCCCTTTATTAGCAGGGCGTGGTTTTAACCTTGGCTCCGTGCCATTCTAAACGAGGCATCGTTGTTTCAATCCCTTTATTAGCAGGGCGTGGTTTTAACCGAAAACGATTACCAAGTATCACTGTTAATCTGTCTCAATCCCTTTGTTAGCAGGGCGTGGTTTTAACACCGACCTCCGGCGAGGTGCCGATCTTTCAGCGTCTCAATCCCTTTGTTAGCAGGGCGTGGTTTTAACAATTCACGCTGTTGAGAACCACATGGTTCGCGCAGTCTCAATCCCTTTGTTAGCAGGGCGTGGTTTTAACATTAAGATTCTCGCGTCAGAGGATGACGGTGTGAAGTCTCAATCCCTTTGTTAGCAGAGCGTGGTTTTAACGTTTAACGATTTCGATGCAGAACAAATTCAACGTCTCAATCCCTTTATTAACAGGGCGTGGTTTTAACCATGACTCGTGCTAACATGACTGATGCTAACAGTCTCAATCCCTTTATTAACAGGGCGTGGTTTTAACAAATCTATCTATACCACGTTGCGGGGTTTTCTGTCTCAATCCCTTTATTAACAGGGCGTGGTTTTAACGGTGAAAGTGCGCTACGGAAAGCGTTTTCAATCGTCTCAATCCCTTTATTAACAGGGCGTGGTTTTAACTCCATTGCTAAGAAAACAAGAAGTAAATCAATCACTTAGAACGGATATTTCTGCACCAATTGGGTGCGTAGAAGTTGTCTGTTTTTTGATCATCTTGTTTAAAGAGCTTGCGCCAGTGTATCGGTCGTTGGCGGTTAGGCCAAGGCCTTAGTGTGGTGGCCAGTCGCCGTGCTTTACCCAGTGTTGCAGCAGCTGCGGCAACTGGCTGAGCTCTGTACCGCTGCATACCTGTATCTGGTGGCTATTCAGTCTCTCAGACAAGCTGGTGTCGGGCTCAACTCTATCAGCACTAACAGGGTGTCACACGCTGTGACACCCAGAGTGGTTTATAAGCATGTACCTTCATGGTGAGCCGGTTTGCCACCGACATAAGAGGAATGAACACCAATACTGGCTATGTCTCCAATGTCTTTGCCTGCTTCCAGCGGGTTTTTACACAAGATTACTAAGTCGGCAGTTTTACCGGGCTTGATAGAGCCAATGTGATCATCCAACCGATTTTGTTGAGCAGGTGTTAATGTGATGGCTTTAAGAAGTTGGTAGATTTCAGCAGGGCCTGATGCTGCTCCTTCGGTGGGTAGGGCAGTGGCCTGCTTAGTGTCTAAATCAGGATAAATCCAAGTAGCACGCCCCTTTTTTCCATTGATGTTATTCAGTATACGCATGTGCTCAACATACCAAAGAGGATTGACGGGAGCGATGGGAGCATCGGAGTGAAGTGAGAAATCGATGCCCATAGCCTGCTCTAGGGTGTAAGCATCCAGATATGGCAGGCGGCTATGATCCTGCTTGTTAATGTCGATCGTTGCATGGCCATCTAAAATGCTCGAGAAAGCACCACCCCAATAGGCAACGTGGCCGGTTAAGTGTGAGGTAGAAAGATTGACGCCTCGAAGCTTGGCTAGGCCGACGGCGTTGAGTGCCGCCGGAGTTGCTTTCTCTGGCGTACTAGGGTTGCCAGCAACAGTTGCATGAATCAATACCATGGGATTCGTGTTTGCCTGTTGCTGTTGAAGATAAGCCATGCTGTTAGCGGTGGATATCATTGAATCGTCACCGTTGGCATGAACTTGGAGCATCCAGCCATCATGCCAGAATGGTAACATTGTTTGATACAGCGAACCGTCGCCTTGGAATGGCTCGTCTCCCGGCTTTAGTGATTGCTCAGGTCTTTTTAGTGGCTTTGAGGTGGAGTTTGAATAATTTGAACCTAAATACCCTTCTTTTCCATCACAGACTCCATCGGTAGCGTAATTCTCTGCTAGAAACCCTGAGCAACCTTGGGTCGAGCCATCAGCCCAAACCTTAATTCCATTGGCCGCAAAAATACCAGTGGGCATACTTTCGTTGTTTGGTGTAGGCCAGGTGTTGGTTCTAGAGGCGATGCCTTGCTGCTCCAGTTGCGTGACAGTTTTGACTGGGGACTGGTCTGCTCTGCTTTGGTCTTGGATCGTACTCGCCATCAGCGTACGGTAGCGCAAAGCTGGCATATCAGATGTGTCTAGCAGGCTATCAGCGTTTCCGTTTTGGTAGGCTAGGTCGTGTAAATACATGATTTCACTAACAGAAAAGCCACCACCATTGATTACCGTTGTTACGCCTGAAGCGGCGATTTTTTTGACAATAGGAGCGGTTGCTTTGAATCCATCATCAAGAGTCAAAAAGAAAAATGGACTGTCTTTTCCTGTCTTAAGGTCTTTTCCTATTTTAACCAAAAAATTACTATACGCGGGCTCTTCGAGTAGCAAGCCTGTAAATAGACCTTCATGAACCTGCCAAGTGCCGAGTGCTGGTGTTTTGTCTTGGGGGAGTGTGACACCAGGATTAAGGTTTATTTTGGGCCCGCAAGGCCATTTTGAGCAAATACCGGCGGCAACAAATGCGGCCCCGTTAACATAGCCAACATGGCCAGATTGATCGAGTAAGAAAACAGGTTTGCCATCAGCCTTTCTGGGCAATAACTCTTCATCGATTATCTGTGCGGGATTGTTGCGCAGTGCTGCTGCGCTTTTGAGTGCATCGCTTGTATTACCAAAGCGTGCGGGGTCAATGCCATTACCGATAACCCATGGCGATAGTGGATTCTGATCCAACCAGTCTTGCAATCGACTTTTAGTCCATGCAAGGCCAGTAACGGTCGAGGTCGAGTTACCATAGTCACACAGTGAGGGAACACCTTCTTGATCATATAGGCGATAATAATAGAGTTCTGGTAAGCAGGGTGAAAGATCTGCAATAGCAGAATAGTCAACCATTTGTGTTAAATGCATATGCGGTTCGATAAAACCAGGCATCAGCGCTTTACCCTTGAGGTTTACCTTCTTAACATTGTGATTGCTTTTGCACTCAGCAAACATGCTATCTACCCCAACACTGACGATCTGCTCACCGTTAACCAGCATGGCGCTGTAGTTGCCAAGCATATCAGCAGTAGAGTCGGCCATGGTTAATATTGTGCCGTTATAAAATAGCGTTTGCCCGGGTTGGCTAGAAGCGCAAAAGTTGTTTGATGTCACGTAAGAGGCATTGGATGTAGTTTTGGTCGTACACGCGGACAGTGTTGCTGTAAGAATGGCTGTCATCGCAGCATAGTGCATACAGTTAATTTGCATTTGGTTTGCTCCCTTGTTTTTAGAGATCAAGATGGTGACGTAACTCACCTTGATCTTGTTATTAGCAAGGCTTGTTGCTCTCAAAAACAAGGGTGTTAGATAAAGTGTAAGAACTTTGGCTCAGTATTTTTTATAAGAAAGGATATAGCGACATGATATGTCGCCACATCCTAGAAAAATCGATGTTTTCTCTTTTCTTGAAAGGTGCAAATCTGCCTGGTGTGAAACTCAAGGTGCAAGGGTTTTGGTGTGAATCTTTTATTAGCAGAGTGTGGTTTTAACCGGAAAATACGGTGCTGAGGCCAAATCAGCCATGTCTCAATCCCTTTATTAGCAGGGCGTGGTTTTAACCGAAGACTGTGACGGCCACGGCCATCTCGAATGGTCTCAATCCCTTTGTTAGCAGGGCGTGGTTTTAACAACCATGGGTGACGCTACAGTCTTACCTATGACGTCTCAATCCCTTTGTTAGCAGGGCGTGGTTTTAACTACGAAGCCAACGAAGCCGCCGAGCTGGAAGCGTCTCAATCCCTTTGTTAGCAGGGCGTGGTTCTAACGATTGCAATGTTTCTAACACTGAACTGAAAGCGTCTCAATCCCTTTGTTAGCAGGGCGTGGTTTTAACTGTACGAGCTGTATTACCGAGTTTGGGAAGACGGTCTCAATCCCTTTGTTAGCAGGGCGTGGTTTTAACCTTGAGTCGCGCCCATGAGAACACCTTGCGTTCGTCTCAATCCCTTTATTAGCAGGGCGTGGTTTTAACACAGAGCAATCTGCACGTCGTAAGTTGAAGGAGTCTCAATCCCTTTATTAGCAGGGCGTGGTTTTAACACAGCAGCGAGGAATCCGACGCGCCAGAGTTGTCTCAATCCCTTTATTAGCAGGGCGTGGTTTTAACTAAAAATGGTTTCTTGGTGGATTCGTTCAAAGAGTCTCAATCCCTTTATTAGCAGGGCGTGGTTTTAACCGAACCCGATGCTACCGCAGAAGACCTTGATCTGTCTCAATCCCTTTATTAGCAGGGCGTGGTTTTAACCAACAGCCTGTGTCCAGAAAACCTGCGCGGCTTTGTCTCAATCCCTTTATTAGCAGGGCGTGGTTTTAACTTTCGCTAAGGCGAGAAAATCCAAGCTAAGTCGTCTCAATCCCTTTATTAGCAGGGCGTGGTTTTAACTCCATTGCTTAGAAAACAAGCAGTAAATCAATCACTTAGAACGGATATTTGTACACCAATTGGGTGCATAGAAGTTGTCTGTTTTTTGATCATCTTGTTTAAAGAGCTTGCGCCAGTGTATCGGTCGTTGGCGGTTAGGCCAAGGCCTTAGTGTGGTGGCCAGTCGCCGTGGTTTACCCAGTGTTGCAGCAGCTGCGGCAACTGGCTGAGCTCTGTGCCGCTGCATACCTGTATCTGGTGGCTATTCAATCTTTCAGACAAGCTGGTGTCTGGCTCTATTAGGCTGACCAGCAACTTGTCCGCCAGCAAGCCGCCGAGACGACTGGCCAACAGCGCCAGTTTATGGGTTGTGTGTTGGCCACCTTTGTTGATATTCCCGGTTTTGCATTCGATTTGCAGAAGTTTGTTATTGGCCACAATCAGCACATCCCCCTCGTTGTGAATCTTACCCTGCACGTTGACTTTAACGCTATGGCCTAGGCGGTCTGGGGCTAGGTGAGGTTGGGCGCATAGCCAGGTATATTCTTCGAGCCAGCTGCCGCTTAAATAAGTATTGGCTTGGTCGGCGCTGCCTAGCATCCATTCGTTTGAGTCATGGCTTGGGGTGAGCAGACCGTGCTCGGTTAATAGAGTAAGTGTTTGCTGCTCTACTGAGGTAGGGGCTTGCCAGTGTAACCTTTTATGCTGTTTGTTCTTGCCTGCAAAAGTACTATTGAGCTGTTTGATTAACTGTAACAAATCAAGGTGGTGGCTGACTAAAAAGTGGCTAAGCTCCGCGCGTTGATGAATGTGATTTTGCCAGTTGTCACTATGGTTGCTTTGGGAGTCTTGAGCGGTGAGGCCATGAGCGCGAAGGCATAGCGGTAAGGTCAATACGTCTCGCATTTCTTCTGCCCTAGGGGCAGCGCTGCCGAGAAACTCAATGCGACGCTCCACTGTGTTGGCATACAGAATGCGCTCAGCACAGGGGTTAAATACTTCATAAGCGGCTAAGCTCATTAATTTTGTGCCACCGGTGATATTGACCCACAAAGGATGTTCACAGTTTGGTGCTATGTGAGTTTGTAAAAACTGCGTGATCGCCGGATAGTCGTGATCTGGCATAGAAGAGATCACCCTAATGTGTGCTGCATTCCAGCCGGCTGTGACTAGAGCTGCAGACAAACACTGAGCTTTTTCCTGCATGGTGTCGGATGCCAGAATGACTACATTTTCTGGCCGATACTGCAACAGCGGAATTATATTAGCCAGCGGCTGAGCACTGGCGATCACTATATGGGTTATCATTAATGAGTTCTGCTGCGTTGTAGTGAGGGTTCAGCAGATAGCGCCCTAAACCAAAGCTGGCACTTTTGCCAATGTGAAGCCATTGCCCCAGCTGAAGCAAAGGCCACAGCTCATTGAGGTCGCCAGTTAACTCGATATTGCCGACGACCCCTCCGAGCGGCATGACCTGTTGCTGGCGGTTTGAGTAGCGTTGCCAGTCCAGCCATCGTAATTGGGTATGGGTATTTAGCCGCTGTGCCTGCTGTTTGAGGCGTTTAAAATCAACCCCTGGGTCTTGTGGGTTGCTGGAAGCCAGCGTGCTGTAGCGTCGTGCCAATGCCATCAATAATGCTGGCGCGGTTATCTGCTGTGGGCCAAGAATGCTGCCGTGTTGCTGTAAGCGTAGGGGGGTTAAAAAGCGTAGCCGTGCTTTGTTTGCCTGCTCGGTGGTGGGGTGGGACACTGTTTGCCAAGCATTAATTTGGCCACCAGGCTGGTAACACAGCTGTTCAGTGCTGGTGTCGTAAACGGCGTGCAACTGCATGGCAATATTATGCTTGCTTAAGCCACGCGCTAGGGCCTGCTCCCAGGCGAGAAATATAAGCGCTACTTGTTGCAATGCATCACCGAATAGCACCAAATTAAAGTGCCAATGCTCCCCCGCTGCTAACCTGCGCTGACCTGGATCGGGTGCTTCAATCACGTAAGTATTGCTACACAGCTGCGCATCGCGTCTTTCAAAAATACGCGTGTAGGGGCAGCCTGCGTACAATAAGCAGCCGTCGCAGCTGGGCTGTCGTGTCATGCAAGATAAGCGACGTAAAGCATGACCAAACGCACCGCGTAACATAGAGCCTGCATACAGCGGCAAGGTAAAATCTTGCGATGCTCGCACTTCGAAACGAAAGCGCGCAATGGGTAGGGGTTTTAGCAGTAGGGTACTCATTCGACGTCCTTAAGCTGTTCCCATAAACGCTTGGCTGCCTTGGATTTTTTACGATTTATACTAAGGAAATCGAAAGTTTCCTTCATCAGGATCTTGGCATCAATTTGGTCGGGTCGCTGCCAACTGATGGCTTGATTGATCATTCTACTCAGCGCTTCAAATATCAGGTTGTTTGGTTGACCAGTGTTTTTTAGCTGAGGGTTTTGTTCAATAAAATCACGTAACTGCGCTTGCAAACGTTGAGGCTCACTCATGTTTTCCAGTTCTTGCTGGCGCTGAGCCTTTTGTTGCTGTTGCTCTTCAATGGCTTTCTTTTGTTGCAGTTGCTCTTGCTGTTTGCGCTGTAGTTCTACTTTCGCCTCAGTCAACATTGCTTGTTTTTGGCGCGCTTCCTCTAGCTTTTGACGGGCTGGTTCACTGGCCGTGTTTAGAAGCTGTTGCAACGAAGCAATGGTTGTGTCATCGAACTCCACAACTACCCAGCCAAACGGCAACAACTCGGGGTCTTGCTTATGTTTAGCTGCTAGGCGGACCTCATTGGTGGTGCTTTGGTACTTAGAGTCTTGTCCTCTTGGAGTCATTATCTCGATGGAGCGTAAACCGTCGAGCGTCTTATCGACTGCGCCAGAGTACTTACCCAGTCGCAACAGCATGGCCTGACCTTTATCTAAAGCTTGTTTGAAGTCGCTATCAGGGGCACATAGGGCTGTCATTATCTCAACCCATGTCGAACTTAAATATCCCGCGTTTTTTCCAAGTTGTTGCAGTTCTTGTTGCAATTTGGGGAAATAGTAGCTGTTGCACTGCTCAGCTAAGGCTTTCAGGTGACTGGGAACCCTGTTTGAGTCTCGGCGCTCGTTATTTATATCTACAAAGCGTATATCGCCGCTGAAAGCTCTATGGCGCCAAGGGCTGATGCATTCCAATAGGGTTTGTAGGGCTTTGGCTGTTTTTTTGGGATTGGGCACTCGGCGCTGGCTAACCGAGAACAATACTTCTGTTGCGATTAGGTTGTCTGGCTGTTGATAGCTGGCATCGCTGATCTTAAGGCGATAAAAAGGGTCTTGCTCAACGCTCTGGTAACTGAGTAGTTCTTTAGCTAGCTGGTTACTATTTTTACTTTTCTCAAATTTTTTATTATGTGTACTTTTCTCTTGCAGCCAATGAGCCATGCACGCAGTTCTGATGGCGCCTTTTAGCGCTGTACCCGTTAATAGAGGCTGTTGTTTGAAAAGAGAGTAAGCACATCGAGCAATAGCCAATTGGTTGGTGATATTACGATTATCTTCCCGTTGAGCGATCTTACCTACTCGATCTTCATACAACTGATTTACGCCTCTGCTCACAGGTATCAAGCGCTGCGAATAAGGCAGGAGTTGGTCCTTTTTACTATGAATAGTGCGCCGTACTTGTAGGATTTCTTCCGGCTTTCCTTCACCAATTAGGTCGGCCAGCTGCTCTAGCCCTGCTTGACCTAAGCCTTGATTGAGGCCCCCATCGCTTAGTGCATGAAGATAGCCATCATCGATAACATAGTGAGTAGGGAGATAATCTTCGCCTGCGCCCAAATGTAGAGGCCCTAGTACGCTAACGCGATAGCGATGAGTTGAGATATTGGATTTCATTGGCAACCCTCCCTAATGCCGTCGAAATGTATTGGCAGAATAGGGCTGTACCCTTGCTGAACTGTATCAGGATGACAAACAGATAGTTCGCTTAGCCCTTGACCACAAAATAGTGATGATTGCGCATTCACTGGGGTCAACAAAGCGCCAGTATCTGCTAATAGAACCGGATTCTTCCACGGAACAAAGTTGTTTGGACTTTTTCCCCCTGCAGCAGCACCGTGTTTACCAAACCGAACATGTACGTCATAAAAGCAGTTCTGCGCTTGCCAGCCATGACCTTGTGAATCGTGCCAGTTTTGTGGTGCACAAGGTGCCAGCGTTAACCAACTATTAGCTTCTTGAGGAACTGGCTCTGTTGAAAACTGTTCAGCGTCGACCACTTCGAATCGTCCACAGCCGGTACTGGCGTCTTTGCCGTAGCCGAACTGACCAATAGCAGTGAGTATTTGCTTCAGTTGATCAATAGTAATACGGCTATCGAGTACTGCATAAATATCCATGACCAGCTCTGGGTGGTACCAAGTAAGGCCTCTTTCGTAGGGGGCAAAGCCATCTTCACCCCGGCCGGTTGTGCCAGTCAGGCGATTAATACTATTGTGGGTTCTTATGCTGTGTTGCCAAAGTGGGGCGCTGGTATTCTTTCCTGATATCAGTAACTCGTCGTCACGGCATAAAAACTCATTCCATAGTGATACGGGTTGATGCACATCCTTTAGGGGCAACCAATGATGTTTTATCGCTTGCTTGCGTTGTGTGATCGCGGTGGAGTGATAACCGAAAAAATGCAGTGGCAAAGCCGGACGTGGAAGATAGCTACTCGGAAATGCATCAGACAAAACAAGAAAAGGCTGTGCGTTTAAATAACCATCAAGCCAACGAACTAGCTGTTGGGATGATTGCTCGGCAACCATCTGGCAACACATGCCAAATAATGTGTCTCCACGCAGAGGTGTGACAAAAGGACTACGCGGTCGAATACGCAAGCGATACATTTGGTGGCTCATATCGCCTCCTTACCGCTGTGCCGTTGCAAATGGGTCGGTGCGGTTGAATCGTTCGCTGATATCTTCACCGTTTAGCTGCAAGCCGATAAACTTAACCTTACCGTACCCTCGAGACCCTGAACCGCCTAGGCCGTCGAGTTCAAGCAGTTTTAGGCCTACCAGGATTTCATCTAATAAGTCTTCGTTGTCGATGACTTTGTAGGATAGTCGGAAGTCAAATTCGGCGCCCTCTGGTACTCGCTCGACCTGTCGAGGGTGCTCTGCTTTGCCACTGATACGATTAATCACATTTTCACTTTTGGCCTCTGTAAGCAGCTCTTCGGGTTGACGTTGATCTAGCCAATCTTGCTTGAGAGCACAATCCCAGAACGACAGCCGTGTTGGGCCAATTTCCTTGACAATTTCGCTGTCGGCATCACCGGAGAGCCCAAACAAACGCGCGATCGCATCAGCCCGCTGGCGCTTATCACCTTTAAATTCTGCTAGTTTTTCTGCCGATAGCGGCCCACCCTGGCAGTCTACAACGACGCCACAACGCCATTCGAGCATGCTACGCATTTTTCCCTTAATACTGGAGCCTGGAATGTAGGGTGCTAGCGTATAGGGATGTTTAAGCACTGGGTTATCAATGCCACCAATCTGCATTTCACTGGCATTGCCACCGATTCTTAGCCCAGTCACCAGCTCCAGTGTGGCGCTTAATGTAAAAATGTTGTTCAGTTGCATAAGATATCCTTATTTTCGGGAACTGGGTTTACTTACCATGTACTTTGTAAAAGCCCATAAACGCTTCAAAAAAAAGTTTGAAGCTGCGCAAAGAGTCTTTGTCGTTTACCTGGCTAAGGCAATGGCTGAACAGTGAGAAGAAGTTTTCATCAACCAGGTTGCGTCCTTTGGCATAGGCAACTTTTGCCTTCAGCATGCGAATCAGAGGTAGGAAGTTATTAAACTCATCGGCACTGCAGCGCCGGGACTTTTGCTCCCACATAAGGACTTCGTCATAGAATCGGCGCAGCTGGGTTGATTTATTGAACTCCCCTCGGGCCGATGCTACGACTTTGGCTTTTTCTTCGGCTATATCGGCGTAGAGATCTAAACTCGGCGACTTGATATCTATGTCATCCAATCTGATGTTGGTCGAAACTTCTCGCTTGCTTTGATTCATGCCAGTTCCTCAATCTCGGTGGCGGTACAAGTACATGGATACAGGAATACGATACGCCGACTTAAGTTTGGCAATGCCGTCGGCACCAATGGTTTGAACCAGTTTTTGATACAGCGCATCGCGATCCTGTTGGCTGGAATTAAGGGTGCTTAAATGACGGATAGTTCGATAGCTTAAGCGTGAGCGCCATAGGCCAGATTCCGGTCTGTCCTGCTGCTCGGCAAGATCTATCAGTTCCAATAGCTGGTAGAAATATCCCGTCGACAGTTGAGCGGAGTCTGCGAGTTCAATTAACACCTGCGCGGCTTGATCGACTTGATGGTAGTCGTCCCAGTGAATAGTCTGGGATAATAATCGCAGTGCATTTTTTATACGATCACCATGATGGTAAGCTTTTGCTTCCATCAGAGCGCTTTCGCCAAGCCTAGCCAGTTGTGGGATCGGAGTGGTTGGCTTGCACATGGCAATGCCTGCGGAGAAGGTGATCTTCTCGTTGTTGGCAGTGTATTCTCTAAATGATTGGCGCAACTCGGCAGCGAGCAAAATTAAACTGTGCCAAGGGCCTATAAGAAAGAAGTCGTCACCACCGGCGAATACGGTGTAGGTGTTAGGGTACTTTTCGGCACACAAAGCGGGCAGATAGAGAGAGAAAAAAGCGTTAACCTGGCGAGACAATGCTGTCATGGTCGCTAAGCTAGGGTGCTGCAGACCGTGCTGAAATAGCCAGCCTAGATTGTCCACGTCGCCTTTTAACACTCCCAAGCCGACGGTACCTCGATACGGCTTGGTAGCGTTGCTGGTTAGTTGTCGATCGTCACGAGCAATGTGACTAAACTCTTTTATATCGCCTTCCTGCCCAGGTTGCTCTGGTGGTGCTAAATCGTCGTAACGTGGTGAAGTTAGGTCTGCTGCTGACAGTGTGGCAACATAGCCGTTGATGGCTCGTCGAGCATAGCCATTCCAGCTGACTTGGTGAGTATCTGATGCTAAAGAAAAATCAAACAGTCGCCGAAGATTGCCATGCTGAGCTTCGTGGCTAAATTGTCCCGATGATTCCTCATCGCTGATAAACCGCATGTGATAACCGAATAGACTAACTTCCAGCTGTGTACCACGTAGTTTGGATCGTGTAATGGCCAAGCGTTCGGCTTTACCGCCAATTCTGCGCCCAATTTCTATTTGATCATGGGCCAGTGGTGATACATTCAAGCCTTCGCTGGCGCTGCTGGCGGTTGTTATTGCTGAGCTCGCAGCACCTTTGCCAGTAATCGGACAAACGACCCCACCGTGACTTTGAATCTGTTGCACATAATCCGGTAACACGGCATTGGGAGCTTCGTTGGTACAGAGGTTCAAGCGCTGTACCTTGCTGATGGCTAATGCTTCAAACAGCTGTTGAAGTAGGCCTGGAAACTGGCCAGTTTCCTTTATGAACTGTCTTTTACCGGCGGTTACTGTGGCTAGGCCTAGCCCAGATTCGCCGTAGCAATGTTGTAAAAACCAATCATTAAATATCGCTTGAACTCGAGCAATGGAGTGGCGTGATTGCTCGGTATTGGCGGCAAGTATCAAGAACTTACCAGCAGCGTTAATAATCTGACTGGATGAGGGTAGGTTTAGAGACTCTAAGAGCTTTAAAGCGGCGCATTCAGTGATTAGTGACACATATTGTGATCTGCCCCTAAGCAGTCTAGCGGCGTGCTTAGTTGTTTCGGCACCCTGAGCAAAAATAAAGGGTTGGATACCAAAAAAGTCACCTTGAATCAGTAAAAATTCAGAAGCCTTATCGCGTGCTTGCTCATTCTGACCTTTATCCGCCTGGCGGTTATGCCATAAGGCGACGGCAAAAGCTGCTGCAAGGCGACTGTGGTCATACAGCGAAGTATCTGAGCTGAAACGTGAAGGAATCGCCTGAGCATACACCTGCCAGCAACTATCGAAATGATCCAACCACAAAGGTAATGAGTGCTGGTGACTGTTTGGAATCTTGGTAACAGCTTCAACAAAGTCCTGCCATAAAGTGGCGTAGCTAGCGGGAGTTGAGTTGGCTCTTTGAGGAAATATGCTCGCCGCAGACAAGGCGGTTGACGGGTAATGATAGTGGGCCGTATCCGATGAATTGCCTATTTGCTCAAACAGGGTTGTTAAATGTGAAACTGCTTGAGTGGCGTTTTCTGGCGGTAGCTGTGTTACTCCCGCAGCTAGCGCAAAGGCTTCGCTGATAAGGTGCTCCAGCACTGAATCACTCCCACCCTGAGCTACACAAACAAAAGAATCTGATTCACTCAGTTGCCACCAGCTACTGAATGGTGCAGCGCTTTGATGCTGCTTAAATGGCAGGCTATCACGCAATTGTTGCAGTGCGGTCACGGTACACTCAGCTGCACTGCTCTGCGATGAAGGGTCATGTTTTGCTGATTGATCTTGGGCGCGCCATGCGAATTCACCGATGGCTCGAGCATACACCGCTAAAGCAATGCACGAAGCTTGGTGTAGTGGCGAATCTTCGTTGATCGGGGCATCTGGCATGCAGCGTCTCCGTGCTGTGTGATCGATACAATTGACTCAGGAAGCGCTATGGCAAAACGGATCGACTCGTCGCTTCCATGACAAGGGATATAGAGTATTTGATCAGCAGCAAGATGCAATAGCTAAGCGGTGGTTTGTTCCCAGCTTAGGCTGACCAGAAAGAGTGGTTACTTAACGGGCCGCTATGGTTATGGCTATGCCGGCATATGTAACACCAGGTTACATCGGCAATGTATTGGACGAAATCTGTACAAAAATTGGACATTTAAGCCTTTTAGCTGACTTGGCGTGGTGGAGTAACAAACGCTCGTCTCTTTTAATTGCTGCATAGAAATCAGATTAATCCCTTTATTGGCAGGGCGTGGTTTTAACGAACCAGCGGCTCAAGCAGGAGCGAGAGCGCAGTCTCAATCCCTTTATTAACAGGGCGTGGTTTTAACAAAGAAAGAAGCGGTAAAGGTTATTCATATATGTCTCAATCCCTTTATTAACAGGGCGTGGTTTTAACCAACAGTCAGGAGATTCTGATGATTGAGCTCACGTCTCAATCCCTTTGCTAGCAGGGCGTGGTTTTAACAATGAGTGCATACGACGCAAGCGAACTAGCAGGTCTCAATCCCTTTATTAACAGGGCGTGGTTTTAACTGCACCGACTGGGCTGCTACGGGACCGTTGATGTCTCAATCCCTTTATTAACAGGGCGTGGTTTTAACCAAAAGCTGAAGTTCGAGGAATACATGCAGGCGGTCTCAATCCCTTTATTAGCAGGGCGTGGTTTTAACTATGGATTAAGGATAAAACATGTCTGAAATCAAGTCTCAATCCCTCTATTAATAGGGCGTGGTTTTAACTGAGCTGGCCATGACCTACATCGAAACGCTTGAGTCTCAATCCCTTTATTAACAGGGCGTGGTTTTAACACGAAAGCTCGGCCATTGAAAGCGCGTTTCAAGTCTCAATCCCTTTATTAACAGGGCGTGGTTTTAACTTTAACCATTGAGAATCATGCTGCATTTAGTGGGTCTCAATCCCTTTATTAACAGGGCGTGGTTTTAACGATTACACAATCTGAATTAGATCTGATTATCGAGTCTCAATCCCTCTATTAACAGGGCGTGGTTTTAACGGTGATCACATCAAATGCGGTATCTATGAACAGTCTCAATCCCTTTATTAACAGGGCGTGGTTTTAACGGAACAGTGCAGGGTTATCGAATATCCGCGACACGTCTCAATCCCTTTATTAACAGGGCGTGGTTTTAACGGAAAAGATGTTAGGCCATGATCCGTACTACCTGGTCTCAATCCCTTTATTAACAGGGCGTGGTTTTAACGCACAGCTATCGGTGAACTAAATGGGCACCCAACAGTCTCAATCCCTTTATTAACAGGGCGTGGTTTTAACGGCTGGATACAGCTTGAAGACAGCAGCCAAGACGTCTCAATCCCTTTATTAACAGGGCGTGGTTTTAACCCTAAAAAGAGGGTTTAAAGATGGAAAAGTTAAGTCTCAATCCCTTTATTAACAGGGCGTGGTTTTAACGTTCTGCGTGCGGAAGACGGCCTTCAAGCACTGTCTCAATCCCTTTATTAACAGGGCGTGGTTTTAACGAATTTGCTGGGCGATATCGCGCTTGGTTAATGTCTCAATCCCTTTATTAACAGGGCGTGGTTTTAACAATAGGCTACGGCTATAAGCTGAGCAATACTAAGTCTCAATCCCTTTATTAACAGGGCGTGGTTTTAACAGACGCACGCCGCTACATCTACTCGCTAGACGACAGTCTCAATCCCTTTATTAACAGGGCGTGGTTTTAACTCCATTGCCAAGAAAACAAGCAGTGAATCAATCACTTAAAGTGGTTAATTCTGCACCAAGTTGGTGCGCTGTTGTTGTCTGATTTTTGTACAGTTTGTTAAGGAGCTTAAGTATCGTACGTCAGGTCGACGTACTTGCCAAGTCCGCCCGGTTTATCTATGCCTGATTCTCCAGTTGCGGTGTTGAGGTGGCCTGTATGTGGTTATTGATGGCGTACGATATTCACGACAATAGGCGTCGGCGGCAGGCGCTGCGAGGCTTGCGCCGAGCCAGCGACGGTTATCAAGATTCATTATTTGAGGTAGCTCTGGCGGATTCCGACTGGTCTGTATTTTGGCAGACATTGCGACCTTGTTTCTCGGATGACGACCGGCTGTTGGTGTATCGAGCTGATGGCCCAGGCCCTAGCTGGCAACTAGGGCATGGTGCTACCGCGTCACCGTCGCCCTTGTTGTGGGTGGTGTAGCATGCAACGACAGCGTTTGATTCTGGATAGGCGCCAGCTCACGTTGAACTATGAGGCGGGTTGTTTGATTATTCGTCACCCAGATGACAGCCCACGTACGCTGCCGATCGAGCGTATTCGCCAAGTTATCTGTATGCATGGTGTGCAGTTGAGTAGCCATGTGTTGGGGCAGTTTCGTCATCGCCAAATTGATTTTGTGGTGTTGAATTTGCGTCATGCTGATCACAGTGTGGCTTTGTATGGCGATGGCGCACGGCAGCAGCAACGCCGCTTGGTGCAATACCAATGGCAGTGTGACCCTGAGAGTGCGCTACCACTGGCGGTATCCTTATGTCGGCACCGTTTGCAACGGGCCATTCGCTGTTTGTTGCCGTATGAGCACCCGACGGCTTTGGATTGTGCCCGCTCGTTGCCATTGGCGCGCGCGGCGATGCTGGAGGCGACCACATTGGAGCAGTTGCGAGGGCTAGAAGGGCAAGCCCAGGCGCAAGTATTTGATGCTTGGCGCCAGTTGCTGCCTTCGGGTTTAGGCTTTGTACGGCGCCAGCGTCAGCCACCGCCAGATCCGGTAAATGGTTTGTTGTCGCTGACGTATTCTCTGGTGTATCAGGAGGCGGTGCGTGCTTGTTTGATGGCGGGGTTGGACGGTCAGTTGGGGTGCTATCATCGGCTACTGGCTGGGCGCGAATCATTGGCGTGTGATGTGATGGAGCCGCTGCGTCCCGATATAGAGAGCTGGGTGGTGCAGTTGTTTCTTCAAGGTATTGTTACTAAACGGCAATTTACGCGCCCCAAGGCTGGCCAAGCATGTTTGTTGGGTAAAGAGGCACGGGTGATCTTTTATCAGGCGCTGGCTAAGGTACAGCCGAGCTGGTGGCGGCAGTTGCAGGCTACGACACGGTGGCTGTGTCGACGGATGGCGTAAATGTCGCATCATGCGGATTGGTATTTAATTGCCTACGATATTCGCGACGTAAAGCGTTTGCGGCGTGTACATCGTTTTTTACGTGCTGAGGGCATTGCTGTTCAGGAGTCCGTGTTTGCTTGGTATGGCGATGGCCGTCAGTTAAATGATCTGCAAAAGCAGCTGCGGCAACTGATCGATGAGCGTTACGATGATGTGCGTGGTTACCGTTTGTTGCCTCAGCGGCCATTATGCTTGCTGGGGCAAACGCCATTTATGAGCGGTGTTTTATTTGAGGGCTACCCGATACATTGGTATCGAGACTGGTCAGAGCTGGCCAGCCATCAGGAAACAGCCGCGCTGTTGCGCCGCCAATGGCTGGCGGCGGGCTCCGATAAGGCCAATAACGCATCCGATGACGACTGGCTGATTCCTTGGGAGGGGCGTGGTTAATCTTGTTGCGGCGTTGAGGTGCTTAGGTGCTGGGCGTACGCCATGACGTCAATCATGGGGACGGTGCCGAGTTGTTGTAGCATGTTGATTAACTTGAATAAGAATGCGGTGACGGCTTTGTCGTGTGGCTCCGTGTAATAATCTCGGCTGTGGAGGGGCTCTAGTGTCTTAGTGTGCTGCTTCCATGATTCGCGATGAAAATAACCATGAGAGGCGCAGCAGCCGATATCAAGCAGGCTGTCGTTTGCAAGGTCACTGTTGGTCAAGCTCTCGATTAATGCTGAGGATTCAATAGATGCCCAGCCATTATCCAGAGACAATATTCCACCCAGTATCAGGTGATAGGGCTTAGGATTTTTTAATCCGCTGATGGTCGGAACAGGCAAGCTAGTCCATGTGAGCCGCCTGACGGATGCGATTTTATCCTGCGCATACTCTACATGCTCTTTACTGAGTGTTTGTTTGACTTCAAAGGCCGCATATACACTTTCGACGGGTATGATCTTTTCTCCATTTTGTTCAAAGACTAAAGGGGAGTATTGGCGATCGTAAATGATAATGTCGATTTGGTCGCTGTATTCCCCTTTACTGTCTACTACGTGGCCACCGCTAACAACATAGCGTTTGGGTAGATAGTCGCTTAATAACTCAATCCATACCTTTTCAGTGGCATCACCTTTAGTGCCGGGGTGATGGAATGATGTTCGAGCAGAATTTAGTTTGTGCTCGATATCTTTGTGCAGGTTTTGCATCAGCGTGGCTAGAGAAACTTGGCTCATTAAACTCTCCTAAAATTTGAAAATTATGATGGATAGAACTTAAACACTCAGCGCTACCGACCATTATGACTGGGTTGCATAGCCTTGGCTGATCGCCACCTTGCGGCAATAAAATAATCCACGGGCTCACCAGCTACGGCGGTGGCATAACCCTCTATGTGTTCAAGTTCACCGGGCAGGCAATGATGCTCTGCAGTGAACGACCACCATTGGCATGACTCAGGCTGGCGGGCAACAAAGGCTTGCCATTGTGGGTTTAAAAAGCCAAAAGCTTTAGCAGGGGCGGCTTGGTAAGGGTCGTTTGGAGTTTCGCGTTGTTCTATGTCGGCTAAGGTCAACGCTTGCTGTAGAAATTGCCGCTGCATCATAAAGGGCTCGGGTGTTGGTGGCAGTTGCTGGGGTGACTGACGGCGAACAGCCAGTCGGTTGATGAGCCGAAGCGGCCATGCAAGGCTAAAGAAGAGTAAACCGAAGATGTAAAAAGCAGCACCTCTTAGTCCGGTATAGGGCCGTGGCTGGCGGTGTGAGATGCATTGGCTAACAATCACGCCGATGGCCAGATAGATGAACGCGATGGCAGTGAATGCGCTCATGTTGGCCCTTTGTCGTTGCTGTGACGCTGCCCAACCAGTTTGCCTTGGTAGATTTGCAGTAATAGATACTGCTGGTAGTCGCTGGCAAAGCCTTGATGGCGGTACTGGGTGAGTTCGCCGTCAACTAAGGTCAGAGTACCAGAATACCAATGGGCAAAAACGCGCTCGTCGTAGCCAGGGAATACATCGCCCAAGCTCATCTCGCAATGCTCGCCCATGATGCTGGTGTGGCTTAAATCGGTTAAATACAGGTGTTGATCCAGAATTTGCCAGTGGCCTAGGTAGCCGCGAGCCAGGTGAAAACCGCTAAAGCAAAAGCGCGGCGCATCTTCTGCAACCGTCAAATACTCTGACAGTGGAGTAGATACCATGGAATAACATCGACCCTGAAAGTCTAGGGTTTCGTGCACTTGAGCTGTCATCTCGTCCTTGCTGATCGAATGTGCAGTTGCATTATGTGGATTGGCTGGCGGCGAATCAATATGGCTGTGGTTGTATGGATCGATTAATATTGTGTGTCGAGGCGCTCCCACTCTGGGCCGGGCTAGTGTAGTCCCAGGATGCGTAGGTACTGTTTGTCATCACCCTTGCAGTATTCACCGCCTCACCTTTCTTAAATAATCGATGTGTTGTCATCAGTGCTTTGCTGCTCGGGTGGTGGGCTCGCTTCACTCAAAATCGTACTCGTGCATTCACTTATTGCGTGTGTTGCCAACGTAGCGCAGCTTCTTGAGTAATTGTGTGGGCTCTGCTGTTCTATGGAGAAAGTTTTTCGTGCAAGCCTCTACCACTGACGTTGTATTGGGTTTCTAGCAAATGCTTTGTTGTGGTCAGCTGAATCACGTGTTCAATGATGCTCATGTATGCTTGCCCCTTATTCGATCTATGTAACTTCCGTTGCTTACGCTAGCAATACTGAAAGTCAGAACCATGGTCTGACGATGGAGCTGTGAATAACGAAGTTAAAACATGATGCGCTAACGCTGTGACTAGATATGGGGCTGAAGTGCTGAACAATGTGGTGCTGAGGCAGTGAATGCAGAACCATCAAATGCCAGCGCTCATTGAGGAGAATAGACATTATGCTAAGCATCGAACCTAGGCTATTGGATAACCCTGGTATGGTATATATAAGAGGCGACCGATTTTTTTGTGAAAGAATCAATCTTTGCGCCTAATAGTCGGTGCCAGCTCACAGGTTTAGTCGTTTGAATGTGCACTGGCCAGTCCTGTTTTTAGGCCGAGGGCAGAAAAAATCGGAATCGATTTTACGTTAGGTTTATTACTGGCCTGTAGGTGCCAGCGACGATCAATAGGCACGCTGCTGCCTATAGATTCAACAAAAGTTATGGTGTCAGCTTGAAAAGGAGTTGGGTCTTGGAGCAGCAGATCAGTGCTGCTGGGCTAGAGGTCGTCAGCAGCGTTTTGGCCATTCGGGGAAAGTCATGCACTGCGGGCAGTGACAGCGCATGTTGGCAGAGGTGTGGTCAGTTCGGAGATGGGGGCGTCAATGCTGGCGGATATTACCGCCAGCACAGTGAAAAGCATGTTTTGGAACGTTCCTGAGGATCGAACATACCCCGGTGCTCTATTGCTATTAGCTCAAGCTGCTCTAATCGTTTGATGGAATTATCAATGGTGGCATGACAGCGCATGCCGCACTTTTTAAAATCCGCTCTTCCAAGCATGATTCGGTTATTATTTTGTGGCCGATATGCGCTGGCAATAATCAGCAAAACTTGAGCTTGACGGCCTTTTAACTGGATGAAGGCGTCGGCTTTAATAATGTAAAGCGGTATTTGGGCAAAGGCGCCACTCATTTTGCCACTCTTTCCGACTTTTAATTTGAAGTTGCCGGGCGGCTTGGAGGTTGGGCCTACGTCTAGTTTCCCTTTGCATTCATCGATATTCTGCCAAGCCAGTGCATATAGGCAGCAGCGGCCTGCCCCGTTTCGAAACTGACTCTCGCGTGTTTTGACGATAAATCCATATTTTAGTAACTGCTTCAATGCACGATTAATGGTGTCGTGTGAGGTGAAACCAAACTCGCGAAGTATCTTAGCTGATGCGCAGAGGTCGCCATTGTTGTGGCCGTTGTATTGTGAGGCTAACACGATCAGCAGTTTAATCGCTGATCCGTTCAAATATGCGAACGCAGCTGCGTGCAATACCATCCGTGGTATTAGCGCAAATCGTGAGATTTCGGTGTGTTTTGCCATTGAGACTCCTAAAGGATCAATATCTGGTTTGAAGCAATACCAGAGCTCAGAACGAGTGCAGCCCCAGCCTTTAATGAAGGCTGTATTCGACTATGAACTCTGGCGTTACTTTGTTTCTAGGCTCAACATGCAAGGGCCAAGATGGTCGACATGCAGTTGGGTTTGAGCTTGGATGTTTGCTATTAGCCGTTCACTTTTTTAACTGGCTATTGCGCTGTGCAATGCGTTCTTCGATCCATTGCTGAACCTCGGATTCAAGCCAAGCGGAGGCGCGCTCAGCCAGTTTGATGGGGGCGGGGAAGCGGCCTTCAGCGATCAGTGCATGAGCGTGAGAGCGGCTGATGCCTACCA
The DNA here is from genome assembly GCF_014652515.1 of Bacterioplanes sanyensis. GTDB lineage: Bacteria > Pseudomonadota > Gammaproteobacteria > Pseudomonadales > Oceanobacteraceae > Bacterioplanes > Bacterioplanes sanyensis. Next base: position 483,645 of record NZ_BMYY01000002.1, read on the forward strand.
GCTCTTTGACTTCTTTCCAGCGCAGGAAGCGTTCTTGGTTATCAATGGCGTGCTTTTGATTCATGGATACACCTATGTGTTGTTGGAACATAGGTACATTGTGTGGATGTGGCTGGCGCCAAAATAGGGCCAGCCTGTTTTGTTACAAAAAAACAATCAGCCATTCTCGTTGTAGAAGCGCCTGTCTTGGTAGCGGTTTGGGCTGGCTTGTGTCAGCTCTGTTTGGGCGTATTCGCGCAGGCGATCGCGCAGAAAATCTTGGCTGGGCAGGGGGATGTCAGATTGCAGTTCTGATAAAGCTTCCAGCACACTGTCGGCGATGGCATAGGGCTGAAACTTGGTCGTGCTGTCACGTTCTGTCATGGCGCTGGCCATGAGCCCAAGTGCCCGGTTATAGACCATCTTTGAGTGAGCTTGGGGTTCGGTTTTGAGTTGATCTAGTTTAGATTCAAGTTTCTGGTACTGGAGCTTTAGGCTGCTGTGTTCATTGAGTAGTTGGCGATAGCTATCATCCTCGTAGGCTCTGATCGAACGTTCGAACTGCATTAGCTCTTCGCAATCAAGCAAATGGCGTTGCTTTAGGTTGAGTTGGTAAGAGGCATACTCTGCTTCTGGGTAAATCAGCATGTGGAGCTGCTCGTTGGTGTCAATGTCGATGAGTGTTGTCGGTATCGCCTGATGTGCTTTGTTGAGGTTAAGACTTTGTGTCGCTGACTGGTCGGTAATGGCGGCTGCAATTTGATTGCGATAGTGATCATCCTTGACTTGATAAGTCCCGGACAGCTCGACAGCACCTCGGGTGAGTCGTGACTCCACCATGTCCAGTATTTGGCGAGGGCTTTGCTCGGTGTTGTAGGTATGCGGCAGCTCCACAGCGGCTTTTGTTGCGATATGTGCTTCGCCAGGCAGGAACTGATAATGAATATACAGCTGCAAGTGCCCATCTCTGAGGCCCTGACAAACTCGCGGCAGGCTTAAATCGGTTCCTGCTTTGCCTGTGGCGATGGCTTGTAGGTCAACGAAGTGTTTCAAGATTGCATTCTCCTTGGAATAATTGATCGGCCCACCATTGCAGCATTTGTCGGCGTTCTTCTAGGTAGAGAGCACGGTTATAGGCTTTGCGTACCTGGTTTCTTTCTTCGTGGGCCAATTGTTTTTCAATAACGTCGGGCCGAAACCCTGCTTCATTCAGCACTGTCGATGCCGTTGCGCGTAAGCCATGAGTGGTGGTTTTCGACTGATAGCCAATGCGTTTGATCAGCAACAGAAAGGCATTTTCAGACAGCGGCTTAGTGACGTTGTTGGGGCTGCGAACCAGATAGTGGGATTTGCCGGTATGTTTTTGTAGCTCTCTTAACACTTGGATGGCCGCATCGCTTAAGGGAATAATGTGATCGCTGCGCATCTTCATGCGTGCCGCTGGGATGCACCACAGGCGCTTATCCCAGTCAATTTCATCCCAGCGTCCAAATCTCACTTCGCCGGTACGTGTCATGGTGAGAATGACGAGTTTGAGCCCGAGCTTGACGATCGGGTGGGCGCTGTCAGCTTCGATGGCGGCCAAGAAAGCTGGCATATCTTCAAAAGGCAGGCTGCGCTGGTGTTGAGCGGGTGGCAAGGCCTTGAGGGCATGGGTAATGCCGGGCACCGGGTTGTCTTTTACGATGCCTTCCGCCAGCGCGTAGGTGAAAATGTGCTCTAGGTAGGTTTTGACCTTGCGCGTGGTTTCACGCACGCCGTCGTCTTCCATGCGCCTGAGCACTGCCAGAACGTCTGCGCCTGAAATAGAGCTGACGTCTTGCTGGCCCAGGAATGGGAAGATGCGTCGCTCCAACATTTGCATGACCTTCAATGCATAGCGTGGTGTCCACCTGGGGGTATTTAGCTCGTGCCAGCGCCGCGCCAGTGGTTCGAAGGTGTGGAGTGCAGCGGTGGCTGCTGCTTGGCGCTGGGCCTGTTTCTCGGCAACTGGGTCATCGCCTTGCTGGATCAGCTGGCGGGCCGCAAATGCTTTTTCTCTCGCCTGCTTCAGTGTGACCTCGGGGTACACGCCGATGGCGAGTAGCTTTTCTTTGCCATTGATACGGTATTTAAGGCGCCAGTACTTGGCTCCGCTTTTCTTAACCAGCAGGAACAAGCCTTTCTCATCGAACAGCTTGTAGTCCTTGGCTTTGGCGGCAGCATTCTTGGCGGCTGCGTGGGTAAGAGGCATAGCTTTGGGGGTACCTATTCATGGTCGAACTCAGGTACCCCAGAATGTACCCCCAAGGAGGTGTTGCTGTCCACGGACATCTTTGAACTTGCTGAAACGTAAAGCTAGGTTTTATGAGGCCTGTAGAGCGTTTTGAAGAGAGTGCTGAACTTGGGGAATGAATAATTGGCCTCCCCACAGGGACTCGAACCCCGATCTACCGCTTAGGAGGCGGTGGCTCTATCCGGTTGAGCTATAGGGAGGCTTGGCGGGGAATTGTAACGAGTGTTAGTGGGGCTGTCATCAGTCCTCCAGCGACTCTTTTTCCATCTCGATCATGCGCCGCTCTTCCCATTGCAGTTCGGTGATCAGGCGGTCGATGTAGCGCTGCGCGGTGGCAGACAGCATGGTAAAGGCAAAGCCGCAGTGGGTATCGCCTTGGTCGTTAACGACGATATGGCGTGCTTCTAGGCTGCAGTCCATGGTGTGCTCGCGATTAAAGCGGACGCGTACAATGGGGAAGTCGCGTTGGTCGTCGAGGCGTTTTTTAACATTGCCCCGAAAGTGAGCCTTAAAACCACTGGACGATAGGTCAACCATGCGGCCTAGCAAGTCGCCTTCTTCGTCATTCATGCGCACTTTGACCAGAATTTCGTGGGCCGGTGGAACTTGCACGCGATAGGCAGTGCGGCGCTGCAGGTAAAGTACTTGCTCGGGCAGTTCGACGCGGTAGCGCTCTTTCGTGGGCTGATATTTTAAGCGGCCGGTGATGCGAAATTCGATACGAATGCCACGGGCGTCACACTCAACACTAAAGCGCTTGCCGCTGCGGATGGCGTCATTACCGTCACGTGGCACCACTTGGTCAAGAAAAAAAGAGCGGCTTTTGAAGTCTGTTTCAGTGATGGCGGAGTGGTAGTCAGTGCTATCGCCATCAATGCGCACTGTAACGGGCGTTTCCATCAGTACGATTTTGCGTAGCGCGCCATAGACATCTTCCGCTTCTGTCAGTGTGTATTCCTGATGATCGTCAGTCATGATGCTGAACCTGGGTCAGGCTTGTACATACCCCTGGCCCTTGTTTACCCCTTTGGCTTGTCCCTGTTCATTATACAAGTGTGGATCATTATTACTGCCACGCAAAATCTGCAGGCGCTGTTGGGTGCGGTGGCGGGCGACAAGCACCAGTTCGGTCAGTTGGGCGGATAATTGCCGGTTGTCGTCGTAAGCGCTGGCAAGTTGTTGCCACAGCTTGAGTATTTGGTCTTGGTTGGCGATGTCGGGATGTTCTAGGCAAGCGGGCGAGTGGGGAAGTTGTTGCGAGGTCATCCACTCGAGTCGCTCATTTGCTGTTTGCTGTATTTGTGCCAGTAAGGTTTGCTTGGGGGCTTGGAGAGGCTGCAGCTGTTCGGGTTGAAGTTGGCGAAGCACGTCAACTTCTTGGTGCAACAGCTGCTGCAGGCGCTGATTCAGCGCCAATTCATCATGCAGGTAACGGGCAAGAGGTTCGGGGTTCAGAGACATGAGTAAGTCCTGATCAGTTTAAACGCTCCTCGAAATCAAGCATTTTTCCTGCCAGCTTCTCATAGTCGATTTTGTATTCGCCGTTACTGATGGCATTGCGGATTCGTTCTACCGTGGCGTCGTCCACCTCCGGCATGTCGCGAATTTCCGCTTCTATTTGCTGAATGCTTTTGCTGCTGGCGCTCAGTTTTACCTGATCGGCATAACTGGCCGCTGCTTGCTCGGTTTTGTTACCACCTGGATTGGCGGGTGGCTGCTCTTTGACCGGCTCAGAGCGGGTGCGGGTTTGACCGTCCAGCCCTCCGGTGAATTTGTTGATGTTCATGCTTAAGTCTCCGAACCAATTGCCCATCTTACACTCCTGCATGGTAGTTATCGGCTTTGTGTTTTGGAACTTTAAAATTTTTTTTGCTGACTTACTGCACCTGTACTACCCCGGCTGCTGTCACCGTGGCTTGGATAATGCGTTGTGACTGCAAGTTGCGTACCCGGATGCGCTCACCTAAATGGCCGCTGGCCATCGCCTCGCCAGGCATTTCAACTTGAATACCAGGGCGAATGACCTGAATTCGCACGCGTTGGCGACGTTCAACCAAGTTCGGTTGTTCGAGCATGTCTGCAGAGAGTACGGTGCCGGGGCGCAAGCTGCGTTTTACCTGCTTACCTATCACCTTATCTAGGTTGCGATAGTAGCCTTTGGTCTGTTCGCCTGTGTCCAATCGAGCCAGCCTAACGTCATCGGATGTCAGAATCTGGTCACTGGCGACTGGACGCGCCAATACCACCAAGTCGGCCATGTGGTGCAGTTGAATGGCCAGATTTTGTGACCAGTAGGGAGAGTCACAGCGCAGTGCAATACCATTGCGTCCTGCTTGCAATGGGCGTCCCGTGTCGATTTCTAGTGGCAACCGGCAGCGAGGCGGTTGGTAGCCTGTACTCATACCAATAAAGGTAATGCTGGCCTGCTCTTGGATGCCAGTTTGCCGGCGCCACTGTTGGATCAGGCGCTGCTCTAGCTGCTGGCGCCAAACCGGTTCGGTGGGCGCAGAACTGATGGCAGCTGGTGAACAGGCGACCAACGAAATAAATGCAATTGTTGTCACCTTTGCGGTGGCTTCGGCTATGCTCTGGTAGTACAAACGCAAGAATCTCATGTATTCGGCGGTTTTTTGTCACTTGAATGTGCCCGGCATAGAAAGCAGCAAAGGTCATGCCGGTTTACCACAGGAGCAAGTTATGGCTGGTGTACTGGACACCGTTAACCAGCGAACTCAGTTGGTCGGTGAAAACCGACTGGAGCTATTACTGTTCAGGGTGAATGGCCCTCAGGTATATGGCATTAATGTGTTTAAGGTACGCGAAGTGCTGCAGTGCCCCAAACTGACCATGTTGCCTGGTAGTCATCCGGTGATTCGTGGTGTGGCGCACCTGCGTTCAGGAACGACCACCATCATGGATATGAGCATGGCCACGGGCAATGCTCCCCTGCAGAACCTTGAAAGTGCGTTCACTATCATTACTGAGTACAATGGCCAAACCCAAGGTTTTTTGGTGGCGGGTGTTGATCGCATCATTAATATGAACTGGGAAAATATTCATCCACCGCCAGAGGGCACGGGGCGAGACCATTACCTCACTGCCGTGACGGAGGTTGACAACCATCTGGTTGAAATCATTGATGTGGAGAAAATTCTGGCCGAAGTTTCTCCGATCAACGAAGAAATCAGTGAGGGTGTGGTCAGCGAAGACATGCAAGCGGCTGCGCGGCAGAAAAAAGTCTTGATCGTCGATGATTCCAAGATCGCGCGTAAACAGATTACTCGCTGTCTGGAGCACATCGGTGTTGAGGTGGTGGCGCTCAATGATGGTAAGCAGTGTTGGGAGCATATGTTGAGCATTGTCGATAATGACGAGCGTCTGCAAGATCATTATCTGATGTTGATTTCTGACATCGAGATGCCAGAGATGGACGGCTACACACTGACCACGCGAGTGCGCTCGGACTCACGCATGACCGACTTTTTTGTCGTGTTGCACTCATCGCTGAGCGGTGTCTTTAACAAGGCTATGGTAGAAAAAGTCGGAGCCGACGATTTTATTGCCAAGTTCGACCCAGATATCTTGGCCGAGCGGGTCGTCAAACAACTAGAGAGCTGATAGGTACTGACAGCGAATGACTTTAACGATTACGCCGGATGAGTATAAGCGCTTCCGGCAAATGCTGGAGAGCAGCAGCGGGATTATGCTAGGCGATGGCAAGGAATACTTGGTGACCAGTCGTCTGCGTCGCTTAGTGGAGCGAGAATCGCTAAAGAGTATTTCTGAGTTGCTGGATGCTTGTGCTCGTAAACGCGCATTGCAGGAGTCGGTCATCGATGCCATGACCACCAACGAAACGCTGTGGTTCCGCGATGATCATCCTTACCGCATTTTTCGCGAAAAGCTGCTCCCTGAGCTGTCGCAGAGTCGTCGGCCCATCAAAATTTGGTCGTCGGCTTGCTCGACCGGCCAAGAGCCTTATTCGCTCAGTATCGAAATTGAAGAGTACAAAAAGCGTAACCCTGGCAAGCTTATGTCGGGTGAGCGCATCTTGGCAACGGACATTTCACCGTCGGCCTTAGCCGATGCCCGTCGTGGCCAGTATCAGCAGTTGGCCATTCGCCGGGGTATGAGTGAGCAGTATCTGAAGACCTATTTTAAACCAGCGGAAAACGATAGCTGGCAGATTAATGAGCAAGTAAAAAGCCGAGTCGAGTTCAGATTGCAAAACCTGCAGCAAAGCTTTGCGTTGCTGGGCAAGTTCGACATTATCTACTGTCGCAATGTGTTGATCTATTTCTCGCCCGACTTAAAAACCGACATCTTACGTCGTATGCGTGGCTGCCTAAATCCGGGAGGCTATTTGATGCTGGGTGCATCCGAGGCAATGAATAACCTCAGCGATTGCTACGAGATGGTTCAGTGTCATCCTGGCATTGTTTACCGCGCCAAGTAAGTTGCCCATTGTGGTCGTCAGTGGCTGGCGGCCTTTATTCCCCTTAATCTCGCCTCGGTGATATGGCTACGCCACTGCCATGATCAAACCGTATCTCCCTAAGGAACACTAATTTAAGCAGCTTTGGTACAGCTCAGCGTGAGTGCCGTCGGCCTTAGAGTAGCCCTCGCTTTGCTCTGACGCTTGCCAATGTGCGAATGCCGGCCCACCCATCGAGAAATGGGAATACAGAGTCCAGGCCAGCCCGAATGCCCCGTCGGGCGAGGCCTTAAACGCACATCTGCTCTAGGAAAGGGAGCCACCTTGTCCGTCGAGAGAAAACACACCAGCTGCACATTTCAGATCTCGTTGAGCGTGCAAAGACTTTTTCAACCGGCTGCTAGGAAAAGCTTTGCCGCTCAAGCGCTATTGCCGCCCCGTTTGCCGCTTGGTGGCAGATGTTGGCCTCTTTTTCTGGGCTGCGAGGCGCATGGTTGCGCGGTTGCCTGTTTTTTTGAGTTGTTTTTAGCGACTGGTATGGCCCTTGCAGATGTGTTGTCAAACGCGGCTGATAAGTTTAGGTCGCAGAGCAGATTGAACGGGGGCCAGAGTATGGGCGCGATTAACTTCTCTAACGGTTTAGGTATTCATGCCAAGGCATTGCAGTTGCGGGCGGCACGCGCAGAGGTGTTGGCCAATAACCTAGCGAATGCAGATACACCGGGATTTAAAGCGCGTGATATCAACTTTCGCGCCATTTTGGCTGAGGAGCAGCAACAGCAGTCGACATTGTCGATACAGCAAACCCGCGAGGGTCACTTGGAAGGCTCACGTCGCCAGCATGACGATTTGCTCTATCGCATCCCAAACCAGCCAGCCGTTGATGGCAACACGGTAGAAACTCAAATCGAGCAGGCCATTTATTCCCGTAATGCCATGAGTTATGAGGCCAGTTTTGAGTTTTTAAACAGTAAGTTCAAAGGCATGCGCAATGCCTGGCGAGGAGAATAATCATGTCGTTAAGTAATGTTTTCGATATCGCTGGCTCTGGTATGAATGCCCAGTCGATTCGCTTGAATACCACCGCCAGTAACATTGCCAATGCAGAGAGCGCCTCCAGCTCAGTAGAAGAAACCTACCGCGCTCGCAAACCTTGGTTTGCCGTGATGCAACGGGAGTTTACCTCGGTCAATGAACGCGGTCAGTTTCAAAAGATTCAGGGGCAAACCGGTTTGGGCGTAGATGTGTTAGGCATCGTCGAAAAAGACTCACCGCTGAAGCCTAAGTTTCAACCCGATCACCCAATGGCGAATGAAGACGGTTACGTTTATTACCCCAACGTCAACGTGGTGGAAGAAATGACCGATATGATGTCGTCCTCACGCAGCTATCAAATGAATGTCGAAATGATGAAAACGGCCAAACAAATGCTGCAGCGTACCTTAACACTGGGCCAGTAGGGAGGTCGTCATGTCCATTAATGATGTTGGCAGTGTCAACCAAGTATTGGATCAGTATCGCACTGATAGTAAGAATAAAGACGAGCCGAAAAAAAATGAGCTGGGTAAAAATGCTTTTCTTGAGCTGATGGTGGCTCAGCTCAACAACCAGAACCCACTGGAGCCGACAGATAACCAGGCATTTGTGGCACAGCTCGCGCAGTTTTCCAGTGTTGAGGGCATTGATAACCTAAACAGCACTGCCGAAAGCATGATGAGCCAGCTCAATTCTACTTCGGCACTGCAGGCATCCAGCTTGGTTGGGCAGGCGGTCATTGTGGATGGTAACGAAACCGGTTTACTGATGAATGGTGGCATTGTCAGTGGTTACAGTGAATTATCAGCCTCAGCCGCCAATATGCGTTTACAAATTAAGAGTAAATCGGGAGAGCTGCTGGAGCAGATTCCGCTGGGCAACCATGGCGCTGGGCCAATGTCGATTCGCTGGGATGGCTACAACCTGATGATGGACGGCGAAGTGCAAGATATCGATCACAGTCAGTTGAATCGTCAGGTATTCCAGAAAGACGAAGACGGCGAGTTGGTGCTGGATGATAACGGCAATCCAATTCCAGTCGCTTACCCACCGGGTGAATATAAGTTTGAAATTACCGCATCGATTGGCGGTAAAACAGAGCAAGTCAATATGCAGATGAGCTCTCGGGTTGATAGCGTCACCATGTCGCCAAGTGGCCAGGTAACGCTCAATCTGACCGGTGGCCAGCGCGCCACCATGGACGAAGTTAAACAAATTCTTGACGCATAAGCGGCAGCGGAGAGATCACTATGGCATTTAATATTGGTTTAAGTGGAATTCGGGCTGCCTCAACGGACCTTGAGGTAACAGGTAATAACGTGGCTAATGCCAGCACGGTCGGCTTCAAGGAATCGCGCGCCGAATTTGCAGATGTTTATACCACCACTTTGCTGGGCACGGGTTCAAAGCCGGTAGGCAGCGGTGTGCTGGTTGATAATGTGCGCCAGGAATTTAGTCAAGGTAATATCAGCGGCACTGAAAATGCCTTAGATATGGCCATTGATGGCAATGGTTTTTTTGTACTGGATGACAAAGGCTCGGTCTCTTACACCCGCTCTGGTATTTTTTCATTGGATAAAGACGGTTGGGTAACAGCCAACAATGGCTCACGCCTGCAAGGTTATGCTGCCAATGAAAATGGTGTGGTGAATGGCGTTTTGGACGATATACGTATTCGTGTTGCTAACCAAGCACCGCGATTAACATCGTTAGTGTCGGCGGTGTTTAACCTCAATGCTTCTTCACCTATTTTACAGGAGCAAGGCTCGCAACTGACCACTAACGGCTTGGCTATCGGAGCACCCGATGCCGGTATTATTGAAGATACGCGCACAGTTTTGGATACCTCCGGTCAGCCGGTAACGGCAGGCACTCGCACTACGTTAACGCATACAGTCGACTTAACCACAGTGGCGGACGTAACCACACCGGCCGACCCTGGCGCTTTTGGTGTAACTATCGATCCGCTGGATGGCTCTGGTCCGCAAGTGATTAATATCCCTGGTGGTACGGTAACAGTAGGGGCCAACCCAACGGAGCATTTGCAAAATATTTTAAATGCTTTGCAAGCGGAAATAGATGCCGTCTTTGGTAACAATGAATTTAATGTCACCACCAATCAGTCGCCTTTGGCTAACCCGTTGGTGAGTCCGACCAATCTGATCATTGAGCGGACCGGCTATGATGCCACCACAGGCTTGGGTATGTCGGTCACCACGCCGACCGGTAGCTGGAATACTTTGTTTGGTGATCCAACGGCCGCCGCTCTGGTGGCGGGTACCGCTGGGCAAAAACTATTTACAGGTTCCAGCCCCTTAACGGCAGATTTTCGCAGCATACCCGGCACCTCGACGACAACGCGCACCACGGCCACACCGCCACTCACCATTACCGATTTTGAAGCGGGTGACCATGCTCAGGTTGCATCGACAGTGACTGCTGGTACCACGGTCATTGGCGACTTTTCCGCCGGTGGCGGCAATACCATTGTCTTTGATATGGAAGTCACGGACTTGGCCGGCACTACGACCAGCCAGACCATTACCTTAGACGACACAACGCTGGCCGGTGCCGCTGACATTAACAATGTCACGATGGAAGAAATTCGGGCGCAGATAAACACCCAAATTGGCGCTGGTGCGTTAAATGGTTTGGTGTCTGTCAGTGCAGGCCACCCAATGACCTTTACTGCCAGTACTGCGGATAATGGCGATAGCTTGGTGCTGGTACCGGGGCCAAGTACTAACTTTGATTTATCCACCATCGGCTTTGCGCCAGCCAATCGCAGCGATACTGGTGATGCCGATGTGTTGCCCAATAACACGTTTCGTATTCAGGTCTTGGGCGCCACCACACCACCCGATAATTCCAATGCCTACAACATTACCATTGCACCTGGTAATTATGCCTCGCTGAATGATTTAGCGGCGGCCATTCAAGCGCAAATTGATGTCAATACTGGGGCCAACGGCATTGCAGGACGAGTCAGTGTGCAGGCCGTCGGTGGCCAGTTGGTATTTACCAATACCGATGTGGGCTCGGAATACAGTATTTCATTAAGTGCCAATCCAACCTTGCCAGGTACACAAGGGCAGGATTCGTTAGAAGCATTGCAGTTGGATAACCCTGCCGTATTTCTGGGTACCGATGAAATAGATCGCTCCAACTCCTTCCGTATATCTCTAACGGTGCCGGCGCCTGACGAAGAGGGGCGTAGTGGTACCACAGTGATTTCTTTGGACGAGGAATATCGTTCGGTTCAACAGTTAGCGGCGAGCATTAACCGTCAATTAAACAGCGTCGATTCTGAAGCTTATATTGGTGTGCAAGCCCAAGCCGTTGAAGTGGAGCCAAGGGTCGTACCGCCAGAGTTTAAACTGCAATTTGTGGCCACGGAGGCAGGTGAGGCATCGGTGATTACCTTGTCGGACTTTGTCGCTAACGGCGAAGATATCAGCATTGATCAGCTCTATGGTGTGCTGCAAGTGGATGAAGATGACGAATCGTTGCTCACCACCGGCATTGAAGGGGTGACCAATGAATACCCAGAGCAGAGCGTAACATTGACCGACCCAGACGGAAATGAAACCGAAGTGGTGATCCCTGCGCGCAGTGAAGCCAATGAAATTGCGTCGCTGTTTAATCAGCAGCCAGGCGTAACGGCATCGGCCGAAACGCAAATGACGATTCCGCGCAATAGTTTTAATAGCCCGACTGGGCAAATTCGCCTCAGCGTTAACGGTCAGCAATTAACGTCGGCATCGCTGGAAGATATGGCCGAAGAAATCAACTCGTTTCGCAGTACTACGTTGCCAGGCTTTAGCGCCAGCGTGAATGAGTTGGGCGATTTAATTATCGACAACCAGATTGGTCGTGATATTAAAATTGAGATGAGCAGCCCAGTCGATACCGACTCTCTGGTGGTCAGAGGCGCACCGGACACTGGCCCCGTGGTGCTAGGGGGCACAGCCACAGCTGATCGCGCCGCTGCTGTGGGTGGGCAGGTGAGTTTTATTCTCAATGAAGATTACACCCTGAGCCGTCCAGAGCCGGCTGTGTCGGGTATTTTTGGTGCGCTGAATGAAGATGAGTTTACCCCCTATGTACTGAACTCTTTTGACCCAACGGACCAAGACACCTATAACTTTGCGACCTCGACTACCATTTACGATAGCTTGGGTGTGCCGCATATCATGAGCAAATATTTTGTACGTGAGCCCCTCGACCCGACCCGGCCCAATGAGCAAAATATTTGGGCCATGTACGTGCAAATTGATGATCAAGATGTCGGCGATCCTGACCCGACACTGCCATTTCCGCAAAACCTCGAGCCAACGCGAGCACGCTTCGAGTTGTTTTTTAACCAGGATGGCACCTTGGATACTAATGCCACCGGTGATTTATTTGTGACCAATTGGGATCCAGTTGACGAAGACGGCAACCCAACGGGCGCGCTGGCGTCGCGTAATGTGTTGGAGGGCGGCTTACCTTTAACAGACCCCCCAACAACGTCTAACTTCCAGATTGATTTGGAAGGTACCACTCAGCATGGCGGCGCCTTTGCCACCAACGATATCAATCAAAACGGTTACGGCACGGGTCGTTTGACCGGTTTGGAAATTGACCAAGATGGCATTATCTTCGCCCGCTTTACCAATGGTCAGGCGCAAACATTGGGGCAGGTGGCCTTGGCCAGCTTCCGCAATCCAGAAGGGCTCACGCCACTCGGTGATACCGGTTGGGGGGAGTCGTTTGAGTCGGGCAACCCGACCATTGGTCAGCCGCGTACCGGTGCTTTTGGTCAGGTACGCTCTTCAGCACTGGAGGATTCTAATGTCGATTTGTCCGAGGAGTTGGTGGGGCTGATCATTGCGCAACGAAACTTCCAGGCCAGTGCTAAAACCATCGAAACCACGGACCAGGTGACCCAAACCATCCTCAATATATAATCGTGACAGAGCCAGGCAAACCTCTATGTTTGCCTGGCTTGTTATTGGGGCGGCAACGCTCCACCTAGGCATAGGTTGAGCGCTGCCGTTCTACTCTCTAAAACGTCAAAATCCCACCGTTATTTCTCCCTAACTTATTGAAAATAAAGTGTTTTTAGTTCTGGCACGAGCCGTGCATTCACATAGGGTAAATGCCAACCGAACGACCTGAAAAGGTCATGAGGATAAGATGGATAAAGCACTTTACATCGCCATGTCCGGCGCCAAACAAAACACCTTAGGGCAGGCGGCACATGCCAATAATTTGGCCAATGCCAGCACTACTGGGTTTCGCTCGGACTACACCCAAAGCCGCGCCATGGGGGTATTTGGTGAGCATTTCCCTAGTCGCGCTTATGCCATGACCGAACGCCCCGCCAGTGATTTTCGCCAAGGGCCATTGCAGGAAACCGGTCGCCGCATGGACGTTGCCATTGAAGGCGATGGCTGGTTTGCCGTGGTGGGGCCGGACGGCGAAGAAGCCTATACCCGCGCCGGAGACCTCAGTGTCGACCCAGCTGGTCGCTTAATTAATGGTCAGGGGTTGCAGCTGATCGGCGACGGTGGGCCGGTAGTGTTGCCCGAGTTCGAACAAATCGAAGTCAGCCGTGCCGGCATTGTTTCTATTCAGCCGACAGGCGATGTACCTGCCGGTGTGGCTGAGCCGGTGCAGCTGCGTTTGGTAAGGCCCAATGTGCAGGCGCTGGAAAAAGGTGAAGACGGGTTGTTTCGTTTTCGTGATCCACAAGCACCTGAGCCACCACCGGATTTAAATATCACTTTGGTGAATGGTTTTGTGGAGGGCAGTAATGTCAATGCCGTTACTGAACTGACCAGCCTGATTCAACTGAATCGCCAGTATGAAATGCAAGTAAAACTGATGAAGAAAGCGGATGAAAACTCCGCAGCAACCACACAAATTCTGGGTAACCAGTAGGCCAAGCCCTGGGTCCACCAGCAGGAGTAATGACTTATGATGCCAGCACTTTGGGTCAGTAAAACCGGTCTGGAAGCGCAGGATTTAGCGTTAACTACGGTGTCGAATAACCTGGCCAACGTATCTACCACCGGCTTTAAAAAAGATCGCCCTGTATTTGAAGACTTGTTGTATCAAATTCAGCGCCAGCCCGGCGCCAATACCTCCGCCGATTCACGCTTACCCTCGGGTTTACAGCTGGGCACCGGGGTACGTACTGCCGGAACACAAAAGGTGTTCACCACAGGCTCTTTGGAGCTAACGGATCAGCCTTTGGATTTGGCCATTAATGGTCGTGGTTTTTTTCAAATTCAGAATCCAGACGGCACCATTGGTTACACGCGTGACGGGACATTTCATATCAATAATGAAGGCATCGTCGTCAATGTTAACGGCTACCCGTTAGAACCGCAGATTGCGATTCCCGATCAAACCAATCAGCTCACCATCAGCAAAGACGGTATTGTCCAAGCCACGTTGTTTGGTGACCCAAACCCGCAACAGCTGGGGCAAATTGAAGTGGTGGATTTTATTAATCCGGCCGGTTTGCAGGCACGTGGCGGCAATATCTTCCTAGAAACCGCAGCCAGCGGCGCACCGCAGGTGGGTGTGCCTAATGAAGACGGCTTTGGCACCGTAGAGCAAGGGGCGCTGGAAAACTCCAACGTTGAAGTGGTGGAGGAGTTGGTGAAAATGATTACTGTACAGCGCTCCTATGAAATGAACTCCAAGGTGGTGTCAGCCGCCGATAAAATGATGCAGTTCCTGACACAAAACGTGTAGGAGGTTGGCCATGAGTAGCTGGAAATTATCTATCGTTGCTATTGCACTGGTACAGGCTGGTTGCACCAGTGTGCCCATGCAAAAAGACGTATTTCCCAATGACCCGGATTATGCGCCGGTATCTGCACAGAGCTTGCAAGCACCGCCAGTATCGACGGGGTCTTTGTATCAGGAGCGCTACAATTTTGGGCTGTATACGGACCAGCAAGCACGTAAAGTAGGCGATATTATCACGGTGATTTTTGATGAGAGTTACCGCTCACAAAAATCTGCAGAAACCGTTGCGGATAAGTCATCTAGCAACAACATTGCTGCCAACTCCGTCGCTGGCATGGTACCAGGGTGGAAAAATATAGGCTTGAACACAGATACGGAAACTGACCGCCAGTTTTCTGGCAAAGGTGAGGCGGACCGCTCTAACAGCTTAACGGGACGTATCAGTGTGTCTGTGTCAGAAATATTACCCAACGGTATTTTGCGCATTCGCGGTGAAAAGTGGCTGACGCTGAGCGATGGCGATGAGTACATTCGCATTCGCGGCCTAGTGCGGCCGGCGGATATTACACCTGACAACACCGTAGCATCGTCGAAAGTGGCCGATGCCCGTATTTCCTTTGGTGGTCGTGGTAATCTGAACAACTCCACTGAAATGGGGTGGGGAGATCGCTTGTTTATGTCGCCCTGGTGGCCATTCTGAGGAACACGATCATGATATGGTGGAAAGCGTTAACCGTGATGCTGTGCTTGGCTTTATCAGTTACGCCGGTGCAGGCGGAGCGCATCAAAGACATTACTTCCATCGCCGGTGTGCGCAGCAATCAGTTGATTGGCTATGGCTTGGTCGTGGGGTTGGATGGCACGGGTGACAAAGCGCCATTTACCACACAGACTTTTACCAACATGATGAATCAGTTTGGTATTACGCTGCCAGCAGGCGTAGATCCTAAATTGAAGAACGTAGCCGCTGTGTCGGTTACGGGTGAGCTGCCGCCGTTTGCCAAACCTGGCCAGCGTATTGATGTCACGGTGTCGTCGTTGGGTAATGCCAGTAGCCTGCGTGGTGGATCGTTATTGTTTACTGCCCTAAAAGGTGCTGATAATCAGGTTTATGCTGTGGCTCAGGGCAACCTAGTGGTGGGTGGTTTTGGCGCCGAAGGTAACGATGGCTCCAGCATTACTGTAAATGTGCCCAGTGTTGGGCGCATTCCCAATGGAGCCTCGGTAGAACGCACGGCACCGAGTAGTTTTGCCCGCGGCGATAGTTTAATTTTTAATCTTGATCGGCCAGACTTTACCACCGCCCGCTCAATGGTTGAGAGCATCAATGATTTATTAGGCCCAGGCACAGCAGAAGCGTTGGATGCTACTTCCATTCGCGTCAGCGCACCGCGCGATACAAGCCAGCGCGTGGCGTATTTGTCGGTGATAGAAAACCTAGAAATTGAAACCGGTAAAGAGCGTGCCAAGGTTATTATTAACTCACGCACTGGCACCATTGTGATGGGGCAAAACGTGATGATTGAGCCAGTCGCCGTTACCCACGGCAATTTATCTGTCACTATTACTGAAGATTTTGAAGTATCGCAGCCTAACCCGCTGGCCGATGGTGAAACCGTGGTGGTACCGCAAACCAACATTCAGGTAGACGATGGCGGCGATAGTCGCATGTTTAAATTTGGCCCAAGCATATCTTTAGATAGCATCGTCAAAGCCGTCAACGAAGTGGGTGCCGCACCAGGGGATTTAATGGCAATACTTGAGGCCATGAAGCAAGCCGGTGCCTTAAAAGCGGAGTTAATCGTTATATGAGTCAGGATCTATTTGAGCGTATCAAGCTCTTATCACTAGAAGTTCAGTCACTGGTGCGTCAAGGCGTAAAGGACGGTGTGCCCGAGCGCATTGACGAGCGCAATGCGTTGCTGCGGCAGTGGTTTGCTGAAGTGAACGACTTGATGACCTTAACCAACGAGCAGCAGCAATTTCTTGAGCAATTATTACAGCAAGAGCAACAGCTGTTAACGCAATTAGAGCAGGAGCAGCATGAGCTGAGCAGTCACGAGCGTGGCAAGAAAAAAGTCTCGGCTTATCAGTCGATTTCGCGTAATTAAAAATCCTTGGGCATGTCTGAATAATTTGGTGTCCGCTCTGGATCACCCAAGGGTTTCAGATCATGGAGCCGGTTTGCCGCTGTAGAGCCAGAATCGGCCCCGCAGATCTGTAGTTATCTGGCTCCCCCCGCAGCTCCCCATAGCGTCATTGGCGACGTTGAAAGCCCTGTCTATACGCCTTGTTTTAAAAGTCTGCTGTACTCGCGCACAGTTGTTCAGACGTGCTCCGGTGTTGGCAAACTCCTTGCTTATTCACCCTTAGAGGTGAATTTTATGATTCAGGCAAACTCATCGCCCGGCCAGGTCTATACCGATCTCAATGCTCTACAGGGCATTCGCAAACTGGGCAAAGAAGATCAAAGCGCGGCCTTAATGGAGGTTGCCAAACAGTTCGAGTCGATGTTCGTCAATATGATGTTGTCGTCCATGCGCCAAGCCAATGACGTATTTAAAGAAGACTCGCTGTTCAGTTCACCTGAATCAGGTTTTTATCAGCAAATGTACGACCAACAACTGGGGCTAACGCTGTCGAGTGGCCAAGGAATGGGGTTGGCCTCGGTGATTCATCGCCAACTGCTCAGTAGTTATGGCGAGCAACAGGCGCCACAAGCGTTGGACCACAGCAAGCTGAGCGATCGCCTAATTAACAAACCCACACCGCAGCTGCGCCAGGCGATGGCGGATGTTGAGCAAATATTGATGGACACCCCTGAGCAAGCTGAGCCACAAGCCGCCTCTGATGTTGCTCAGGGAGAAGGTGGCAAGGGGCAACAGTTTGCCTCTGCTGAGGCGTTTGTTGCCGCTGTTTACCCCGCGGCCAAACCGGTGGCTGAACAGCTGGGTGTGGATGTGCGTGCCATTGTGGCTCAAGCGGCGCTAGAGACAGGATGGGGGCGTCACATGATTACCGATGGAGCCGGCCGTAATAGTTATAACTTTTTTGGCATCAAGGCCGATCAGCGTTGGTCTGGGCCGTCAGTGGAAGTCACCACTCATGAATACCGTGATGGCGTGGCAGTGAAAGAAAAAGCGCAGTTTCGTGCCTATGCCTCGTTGCAACACGGCTTAGAAGATTACGCCGCCTTTTTGCAACAGAATCAGCGCTATCAGCAGGCGATTAATCAAGGGCTAGATGGCAATGACTACGGCCATGCTTTGCAACGTGCCGGCTACGCCACCGACCCTGCCTACGGTGACAAAATTCAGCGTATTTCAAATGGTGACTTGCTGCAGCAAGCACTGAAGTCTCTGGAGGCCGACAATGGCTGATATTTTAAGTATTGGTATTTCTGGCCTGAAAGCCCAGCAGGCCGCACTCAGTGTGGTGGGTCATAACATTACCAATGCGGGCACCGAAGGCTACAGTCGCCAAGAAATTAACTTTACCGAGAACCGCCCAGATTTTCAGGCCGGCAACTGGATTGGTGCCGGAGTGTCGATTCAATCGGTACGCCGCGTTTACGATGAATTTTTAGTCGAGCAGCTTAGGCGTGATACATCCACATTTAACTCGTTCGATACCTTGGCCACCAATGCCGAGCAAATTAATAGCTTGCTGGCTGATCCTGGTACTGGGGTTCAACCTGGCCTTGAGCGTATGTTTGGTGCGCTGCAGTCGACGGTGGATGATCCATCGTCGCTACCGGCGCGTGAGGTGCTTATCAGTGAGGCCAATGGTTTGGCAGATCGTTTTTCTGCCATCAATGATCGGTTGGTTGAGCAAAATGATGTGATTAACGGTCAGATGGAGGTGATTGCTGGGCAGATCACCACCATTGCCAAGTCCATTGCGGAGTTGAACGAGCAAATTCAGTTCGCCACCGCCTCGGCCCAGGGACAAGAGCCGAGTGATATGCTCGATCAGCGCGATAAGTTATTAAAAGATTTATCGGAATTGGTGGAAGTAACCGTCAGTGAGCAAGATGACTCGGTGGTTAACGTCGCCATTGGTAATGGTCAGTCGCTGGTTATTGGCAACGATTATAACGAGTTGTTTACCGATCAAGGCGCTCAAGATCCATCGCGTAGCGATTTATACTTTCGCAATGGTGACAGCGTTCAAAATATTACCAGCCAAATTGTTGGCGGCCAGTTGGGCGGTACGTTGGAGTTTCGCCGCCAAATATTAGACCCAACCGTCAATGGTCTAGGGCGTTTGGCCTTGGTTATCAGCCAAACCTTTAATGATCAGCACAAGCTGGGCATTGATTATGATGGTTTAAAAGGTGATCTATTTTTTGACAGTATTAACGAACCGGAGAAAACTTATCAGCGGGTGTTGGGTGATCGCAACAATGCAGACCCAGATGACCGTTTGATTTCTGTACATATTAAAGATGCCGGCCAGTTAACCGACAGTGATTATAAAATCGAGTTTCCAGGCCCGGATGATTATACCTACCGGGTGATTCGCCAAAGCGATGGCGAGCTACTCAAAACCGCCGCTTTGAGTGGCGCCTATCCGGACTCCATTGAGGTTGATGGCTTTGAAATCCGGTTTGAAGGGGGGAGCTTTCAGCAGGGAGACGACTTTCTGGTACAGCCAACGCGCAATGAGTCGGCCAATGTCGGGGTCAACATAACCCGCGCCGAGCAGGTGGCGTTGGCGTCTCCCATCAGCACGGATGCCGCGATTGGCAATAATGGTAGCGGGCAAATTTCTCAGGGTGAAGTGTATGACATCACCACGCCGTATTTATCGAAAGAGGGTGAGCTAGACCCGCCAATTCTGATTCGTTTTACCTCACCCAATCGCTACGATGTGCTGGACAATACCGACCCTGGTAACCCGATCCCGCTGTTTCCACCACTAATGAACCAGGTGTATACGCCTGGCATTAGCAATAATATTCTGCCTGGTGATGAAGGCAAAACCGCCTTCACCAGTTTCGGCGGCTACTTGCCGGCGGCACCAACTTATCAGGCACCGCCACCGGCAGCAATCGAAGAGCCTGGCAATGGTTTTTTCCCTGAGCGCATAAAAATCAAGTTCACGAACCCTGAAACGGGCAAAGAGTTTACTCAGCCGACGTTGACCACGCCTTATCAAGCATCTGCTAAAGAAATTGCAGCGTCATTGTCGAAGCGTGATGGGGTTGAGGCCGTGGCCAGAACCACAGTAGAACTCAGTGACTTTACCGTCGATGAAAGTGATCCATTTTTAAATATGGGGGTGTCGCTAAACGGCATCGAGCTGACGGACACTTTAGGCCCCAATCAGAGCAAATACGATCCTGATTATCCGGATGTCGTGCCCGACCCGATTACCCCCAACTTTATTGCCGACCGCATCAATGCCAATCGTGATTTTCAGGACATGGGCATTGTGGCACGCAGTGATGGCGCCAAAGTGACTGTGATTGCACTCAACGGGGAGGACTTGAGTTTTGAAGTGTCGGGCGATCCGGGTGACGGTTTTTCGGTTAGTAATGGCCAAGACATCATGTTGCGAGAAACAGGCCCGTCACCGGCCATTCAACTGTCGGAGTATGACGGCTACGATTTCTCCGACGGTGGTCCCTATACCTACGAGTTTGATGTGCCCGGCCAAGGTACCTTCAATATCGAAATGACCGGCACCTACGATACAGGTGAGGAAGTACTCGACGGCATTCGTGAACAATTAGAAAACGCCGGTTTTAGCTTTTCTGGTAATTTGGATGTGGCCATTAATGAACGTGGCCAGATCAACTTTCAGCCACGGCTAGAAGTGAACGGTACCGGCGTTAATGGTTCTAGCAAAATCACCATGGGTGGTCAGGTTAAAGTCATCGCCGACCCTAATTACAGTATGGAAATTGCACCGCCGGGTAATAACCTGTTCCCAGAGCAACCGGTTGGAGAAGACGTTCATTTTGGCTTTGATATCGAAATTAGCGGGCTGGTGGCGGCAGGTGATGAGTTTACCGTGAACTTCAATCAGGACGGTACTTCTGACAGCCGCAACGGCATTTCTTTGGCGGCCTTGCAAACTGAGGATACCGTAGGCGGCAATACCAGCTACAGCGAGTCCTACGCTCGTTTGGTGGAAAAAATTGGTTCGGTCACCAGCCGTGCGCAAATCAATCGCGATTCCAGTGAGGTGTTATTACGCAACTCCGCTGATGCCGTATACAGCACCTCGGGTGTGAACTTGGATGAGGAGGCCGCCGCATTGATTAAGCATGAGCTGGCCTACAACGCTTCGGCGCAGGTCATTCAGGTAGCACAGCAAATATTTGATACCTTAATTGGCACCTTCCGATGATTTTGGCAGAGCTTAGCGCAATCGCTATGAGGCATGGGCTATGAGAATTTCAACACAACAGATTTTTACCACCGGCCTAAATCAGATCATGGATAATCAGGCCGCGGTTAACAAAACCCAGCAGCAAGTCTCGACTGGCCGCAAGGTATTAACACCCGCCGATGATCCCATTGCGGCCACCAAAATTTTACAGCTGCAACAAGATCTAGCGCAGCGTGATCAATACGACCGCAACATCACAGCAGCAGAAAATCGCCTAAAGCTGGAGGAGGCCACTCTCAGCTCCGTAACCGAGCAGATGACGCGCTTGCAGGAGCTGACGGTCAAAGCCGGTGGCGGTGCATTAACGCTGGAAGATCGCCAGTATATTGCCGCCGAGGTGTCGCAAATTCAAAACAGCTTGGTGGATTTGTTTAATACTCGTGATCCCAACGGCGAGCATATTTTTGCTGGTTTTAAAGGCAAAGAGCCGCCATTTCAGCCAGGGCCATCTGGGCGCTATGAGTACCAAGGTGATGAAGGCCAACGCTTTCTTGCTATTGGTGCTTCAACCACGGTCGCTACCGGCGATACCGGCAAAAAGCTATTTGTTGATATTCCGGCGGTAAAAAACTCCTTTACCACCTCAGTGAATCCATTGAATACCGGTGATGTGCAGGTGAGTGCCGGCTTTGTGGTCAAAGAAGACGACTATGCCGAGTTCTACCCGGATGATTTGATCGTGACCTTTAATCCGGAATCGGCGGTATCGCCACCTGGCCCGAATTACACCATTCGTCGTGCGTCAGATAATCGCATTGTTGAAGGCAAGGCCAACCAGCCTTATGGCGATGGTAATAGCATAGTGGCAGCTGGGGTTGAGTTTAAAATCCTTGGCCAACCTAAATCAGGCGATGAAGTGTTGATCAACTCGTCTCCCAAGCAAAGCATTACGGATACTGTTTTCCGCTTAACAGAGGGCCTTAACACACTGGCCGATAACCCTGAGGACTCCGCTACTCTGGACATCCTGATTGAAGACACCCTGAACAATCTGGCGGCAGCGCAGACCTCGATTTCTGAGGTGCGCAGTGACATTGGTGCGCGTTTGAACACTGTGGAAAACACCAAAAATCTGTCCGCCGATGTACGCATTGTTAGCCGCGAGGTGCTCTCGAAGCTGTCGGATGTCGATTTTGCTGAAGCCGTGAGCCGTTTATCGCAGCAAACCTTCTTGCTGGAGGCAGCACAGCAAAGCTACACCACCATCTCGCGTCTATCCTTATTCAACCAGCTATAAATGGACCAAGTTTTGCAGTAGGTTAGAAGAAGGCTGGGGAAACTAGCCCAAGTGACGTGATTCTGACGGGGAGAAGGCCATGTTTGATGGTCAGACGATTCTTATAACGGGTGGCACAGGCTCTTTTGGCAAGCGCTACGTCAAAACTCTGCTGCAACAGTATCAGCCTAAGAAGATCATTGTGTTCTCTCGCGATGAGCTCAAACAGTTTGAAATGCAGCAAGAATATAATCACAGCTGCATGCGCTACTTTATTGGCGATGTCCGTGATAAAGAGCGCATGATGCAAGCCATGAAGGGCGTTGACTACGTTATTCATGCTGCAGCGATGAAGCAGGTCCCCGCTGCTGAGTACAACCCGACGGAATGCATTCGTACCAATATTGATGGTGCCGAAAATGTGATTCGCGCAGCCATCGATCATGGCGTCAAAAAAGTAATTGCGTTATCTACCGACAAAGCCGCCAATCCGGTTAACCTGTATGGCGCCACCAAGTTGTGCTCAGACAAGCTGTTCGTGGCGGCAAACAACATGGTCGGCAACGAAATTCCCCGCTTTGCCGTAGTACGCTATGGCAATGTGGTGGGGTCGCGCGGTTCTGTGGTGCCTTTTTTCCGCAAACTGATAGCGGATGGCAGCGATAGTTTGCCCATTACCGATTTGCGGATGACGCGCTTTTGGATCACGTTGCAGCAAGGCGTAGACTTTGTTATTCGCAACTTTTCACGTATGCGTGGCGGCGAAATTTTTGTGCCTAAAATTCCATCGGTCACCATGACGGACTTAGCACAAGCCATCGCCCCTGGGATCGATATGCATGAAATCGGTATTCGCCCAGGCGAAAAGCTGCATGAAACCATGTGTCCGATGGACGATAGCTACCGTACCATTGAGTTCGACGACCATTTCGTCATTTCGCCCGCGATTCGCTTTTATGACGGCGATATGGATTATTTAACCAACGCTGTAGGGGAGGCTGGCAAACCTGTTTCCCAGGGCTTTAGCTATGATTCAGGTAGCAATCCTTGGTTTTTATCGGTGGCAGAAACCCAGCAGCTATTGGCGGTGGCAGAGCAAGAATGAATTATGGCCGCCACTGTATTGATCAGCAGGACATCGACGCTGTCGTTGAGGTACTGCAGTCCGACTTCCTCACCCAAGGCCCTATGGTGCCCCGTTTTGAAAAGGCACTGGCAGATTACGTAGGCGCTGCGCATGCCGTCTGTGCCAACAGTGCAACCTCTGCCTTGCATGCTGCCTGCGCAGCTTTAGAGGTAAATGCACAGTCGCGTGTTTGGGTCAGTGCCAATACTTTTGTTGCCAGTGCCAACTGTGCGTTGCTGCTAGGTGCCAAAGTAGATCTCATCGATATTGATCCTGAGACCGGCAATATCACACCACAGACTCTGCAACATAAACTGGATAATACCGCACAAGAACACTGGCCCACCCACTTAATTGTGGTGCATTTTGCTGGTAACTCCTGTGATATGAAGAATATTGCTGGCCTAGTAAAAGCCAGCGGTTGTCGCATTATTGAAGATGCCAGTCATGCACTGGGAGCAGAACACGACGGTGCTAAAGTCGGTGCCTGCTGCTATAGCGACGTGGCGGTTTTTAGCTTTCATCCTGTGAAAATGATTACCTCAGGTGAAGGTGGCTGTGCTGTGACTCAACAGGGCGACGTTGCCATGCGTATGCGACGTTTCACCAGCCATAACGTTGTGCGTGACCCCGATGAACTGCTGGCTCAAGGCCATGCGATTGATGGTGATTGGTTCTACCTGTCGCAAGCGGCCGCGCCTAATTATCGTATGAGTGATATTCATGCGGCGTTAGGTTTGAGTCAGTTACATAAACTGGATGGCTGGCTAACCAAGCGTCGTGCCTTGGCTGCGTATTATGATCAGTGCTTTGCTGATTCTTCCCTGATGCCACTGAAGCAAAGTCGCCTCAGCAGCTACCACTTGTATGTGGTGCGCCTACCAGAGGGTGCACCCAGAAAGCAGGTTTTTCGAGCAGTGCGCCAAGCGGACATTGGCGTCCAGGTACACTACATCCCGCTTTATCGTCATCCTCATTTACCTCAGGCCGTGTTGCCTGGTTGTGAAAAATATTATCAACAGTGCCTGACATTGCCTTTGCACGTGCAGCTCGATCAGGCCGATTTGGATAGGGTGGTGGCGCAACTCGATCATGTATTAAAGGAGTATTCCTAAATGATGGAAGCAATAGAACCCGCCGTGATTGCTGAACGTAAAATTGGTGATGGGCAGCCGTGCTTTATAACGTTAGAAGCCGGCCCCACGCACGACGGCTTAGCGTCGGCTAAAAAGCTGGTTGAAGTGGCGGCGGAGTGCGGCGCAGATGCGGTGAAATTTCAGATTTTTGACCCAGATCGTTTGGTCGCCGATAAAACCTTGCCCTTCAGTTACGATGTTCTTATCGACAGAGAATCTGGTACGACAGAAACCGTCACCGAACCTCTATACGACATTCTCAGTCGACGAGCATTGCCAGAAACCGAATGGTGGCAGTTAAAGGATTATTGTGACCAGCTGGGGCTGCTGTTTTTTGCCACAGTATCCGATGACAGTTACTTCAGCATGATCGAAAAAATGCAGCTGCCATCACTGAAGGTCGCATCAGCGGACGTTAACCATACGCCTTTCTTGCGTCAGCTAGCGCGTACCGGTGCCTGCATTCAGCTGGATACTGGTAATGCCACATTGGGCGAAATAGAAACGGCCATTGATGTGCTGCGCACTGAAGGCAACCACAATGTCATAGTACACAACTGCCCGTCTGGTTATCCCGCCCGGCTGGATAGTATTAACCTGAAATTATTGCGTACCATTAAGCAAGTGTTCCAGTGCCCCGCTGCGTACTCCGATCATACACCGGGTTGGGAAATGGACATTGCGGCACTGGCGATGGGCGCCGATCTGTTAGAAAAAACGATCACATTAGATCGTATGACGCGCAGTGTTGAGCACACCATGTCGCTGGAACCACAAGAGGTTTGCCAGTTCATTCAAACCATTCGAGATGTGGAAACCGCCATGGGGCAGCCACGTCGTATTATGACGGCGGCTGAACTGGAAAAACGCCAAGCCATTCGACGTAGTGTTTATTTGCTTGATCCTGTCAACGCTGGGCAACCACTGTCGCAGGCCAGAGTCGAGTTTCGTCGGCCCGGGTTTGGTTTGTCGCCGCAGGAATACGAACGCTTTTATCAAGCCACTATTAAGCAGGATTTGCCTGCGGGCACACAATTAAACTTGTCACACTTGAACTTAGCATGAAGCGTATTGCTTTTATTCCAGCTCGTGGTGGTTCTAAACGGTTACCACGAAAAAATATCTTGCCATTTTGCGGCAAGCCAATGCTGGTGCACAGCGTGGATGTAGCAACGAACAGCGGCTTGTTTGATGATGTGGTGGTCTCTACCGAAGATGAAGAAATTGCCAATATTGCTGCACAGGCCGGTGCACGCGTCGATAACCGACGCGATGATTTGGCGGGCGATAGCAATACTGTGATTGAAGTGTGCCGGGAGTTTTTACAACGTGAGCCTCACTGGCAGCAAATGGTGATTTTATACGCGGCATCGCCTTTGCGTAAGGTTGAGGACGTGCAAGCGGTTGTTAACTTATTGGATCAGGGTGACTGTGATGTTGCTATGGGAGTAAGTGAATACAGCAACTATGTTCACCAAGCACTGAAATACGATGAGCAGGGGTTTGCCGTACCGGTATTTCCCGATTGGGTTGCACAGCGTTCCGATCACATACCGGCAATGCATGTCAGCAACGGCAGTTTATATGGGGTTTGGTGTAAAGCTTTTATGCAGCACCCTACGCTGTACCCTGAAAAGCTTAAAACGCATGTTATGCCTCGAGAGCGAGCGGTGGATATTGATACCGAGCTTGATCTCGTTATCGCGGAAGCAGTAGCCCGTCACATGAAGCGCTCATATTAACGCAAATACTTCACCATTGTAGAAAGGGTGGCGGTGTCTGAGGGTGTTGTAAATCGAGCTTTCACTGCCAGTATCTGTGCCTCTAAATGTGTCAATGAATGCCTGGGTAGACTGTTGTTCGTGCTGGATTGTGGCTGGATCATGTAGGTGTGCGCTTTGGGCGCTGCAAACGTCCACATCAATGTTCTTGGGTAAAAGCGTTCGAAAAATTAAGCCGGCTCGGTTGGCGTGATAGTCTGACGTTACGACTACCACGTTACGAACGTCATACGCAGATAAAATATTCTTGCGAATAAAGTAGGCATCTCCGACGGTATCTCTGGCGTGGTTGTCGGTGAGGATGTTTTGTCTGCTTATGCCATAGTCTTGTATCAGCACTTCGGCGACCTGATTTCCTAGGCACAGAGGAGTGTCGTCACGATAGTTCCAACCTGTGGTAACAAAAAAATCTGCTTTGATCTGGTGGAACTGGTCATAAGCCAAGCGAATCCGGTCTTGTGTCTCTTGGTCTAAGTGGCCTTGTTGATCCATCCAATGGGCCAGAATGATGACCGCTTTCATGCGTTATCGTCGCTGCGAACACATTGCCATTCCACTCGGTCTCCACGCTCTACGCTGTGCAAAAGCCGCTGACCAATTATTTGATCTAAGTATTTAGGGGCGAGGCCGAAACCCGGTCGGATACGTCTGATGTGGTGACTTTGGATGATTTCACCTGCCGCCAGGTCTTGAACAAAATACAGTGAGCGTCTAAATATCGTATTCTGTTGCTCACAGGCTGAGCGATCAAAACTTTGGTCTCCCATCGCGCCATGTGCTGTCGATGTGGCCGCTACTAAATCGGACATTTCGCTAGGTTCCAGCGAAAAGGTGCTATCGACACCGCCGTCTGAACGGTCGAGGGTAAAGTGTTTTTCAATCACGCTGGCACCTAAAGCGGTAGCTAAAATACTCGCTGTATTGCCTAGTGTGTGATCGGAAAGGCCCACATGAACATTAAACTCTTGCTGCAGCCGTGTAATTCGTCGCAAGTTGGCTTGACTGAGCGGTGCAGGATAACTGCTGATGCAATGCAGCAAAATCACATCACCACTACCGAATTTTTTGGCCGTCTCTAATGCATCACCCACTTCTTCGAGGGTGGCCATCCCAGTTGACATGATCATAGGTTTGTCTTGTTCGGCGATGCAGCGAATCAATGGCAAATCGGTGAGTTCAAATGAGGCCACTTTATAAGCAGGTGCGTCGAGTGATGCTAATAACTCAACCGCTGTTTCATCGAAGGGTGAGGAGAACAAGGTGATGCCGCGTTGGCGTGCGTAATCAAACAGCTTTTGATGCCACTCGAAGGGTGTGTAGGCTTCTCCGTATAGGTCATATAGGCTACGTCCAGCCCATAAGCCGTCATGAATTATAAAGTCGGGTTTGTCAGAGTTCAGAGTCATGGTATCGGGTGTATAGCTCTGAATCTTAATGGCGCTGACACCGGCTTGCTGTGCGGCATCAATGGTTTTTAAAGCGCGGTCTATGTCGCCATTATGGTTAGCAGACAGTTCGGCAATAATGTAGGGCGGCTGCTGATCTGAGATTTCCCGGCCTGCAATCATGATCGGCTTCATAGTATGCTCCCTCGGTTTGACTTCAGACGTTGAATCTCTGCGGCGATGTTGCTATCCCAACCAGAAAAATCACTCGGTAAATCTGCTAGGTAATGAACCGTGCCGCTGGCTGCTTGGTCATGCAGCTGCCAATTCTTGCTTAAAATAGATTCAATGTTGTCAATAAATAGCTGCTGCACTTCATTCAGCAGTTGTTGGTAGGTTTGACTGAATGTCATATTCGTCGGATTAAACGTTAGTTTTCTTTGATGGAGTATTGGGCCGGTATCAATGCCCTGATCGATCAGATGAATGCTTACACCTGAGGGAGTGCCATCATAGAATGACCAGAAGTTGGGGTGTGCACCACGGTTGTAAGGCAAATAAGAAATATGCAAATTCACCACCGGGCAAGATGCGCTGTCGAGAATTTGCGGGCGAATTATATGGCGATAGCCAAAGCTCACGGCGAGGTCAGCTTGAATGTTCCCCACTGGAGCCGAGCTATGTTCGAGATTGCAGCCTTGTTTTTGTAGCTCGGCTGCAATTCTTGTTTCATGAGGTTCGTAACCTAAAAGCAGTACGTTCACAATGCTCTCATTTTTCTGTGTTTGGAGCTGACTCTACTGTTTTTTGAGCAAAAACCAGTTGGTATTAGCACCAGTCGGGTAGCGTGAATCTCGGTCATAAAAGAAGCCATAGTGAATGAGTTGTAGCTGAGAAAATTGATCCAACATTTCACCGGCGAAATCGCGTTTGAACAGCTTGCCTGTATGACCTCGATAGTCGATGCTGACCGGGGTCGGGTTGTAGTACTCAATCAATAAAATGTACTGACGACTGGTGTCGTAAAGCTTCTGATAGAAGTCTGTTAGGTGGTCTGGATTAATATGAATAAGCACACCTGAGGTAAAGACCAAGTCCGCCGTGTGATCCGGCTGGTAGTCGAGCACGGATTCGTTAATAACTCGACAAATGCCTTTTTCTTTGAGCACGTTAGCTGCATTCGGATTGATTTCGATGCCTGTTAGTTGGCACTCTGGGAGTAGCTGGTGTAGCGCATCTAGGTTGTTGCCAACATTAGGCCCAAATTCTGTGATGCTGTCAGGGGGCGCTATGTGCTGGAGAATTTCTTGGAACTGATGGCGATAGGACTGTCGCAATGTATCGCTATTGTTCCGATTGATGTAGTCATTTCCAAAGTCACTGGACCAAAACTCTTCCTGCTCAGTTTTATAAGACATGGCCTGTTCCTCAATGATTTAATGTGGTCCATTCTGCGTCAACATAGTGATCGTTGCCATCCAGGTGGCGGAAAAGCTCCTGTTTAATGATGCTCAGGTAGGAATGGTTGTCCTGAGACCACAGTTGGTTGGCTTGCTGGGCCTCTTCTCCTCTCGGCGTCGATTCAACTCCGAAGCGCATTATCTGAGCCTGGGTAGAAGAGCGGGTTCTCTGAAGATATGCTCTCACCTTTTCTCCGACAAGAGGTAAAATACGAAGAGGCAACATTAACTACTAGCATGCAGGCTACAATGCCAGATTTATCGTCACATTAAAACAGTGGTGAGCCAACCGGAGGTCATCAGAGCTCTCAATGTTAATCAGTCCACGATTTCTTGTGAGCTACACCTCTGATCAGTGTGCGCATAGGCCATTAGTCTCTTACCTTCTGTGTCAACTATTGTGTCAGCATTGGAGGCTTTTCTCACTTGTGTCTATCTCAAGTGGATTGGCCTTGCTTGGAGGTTGATGTCATTTTGTTTTTGTCATATTTACTCGGTTTTTATTGATTATTTATTGGCGAAGTACTTCTAGGTTTTGACCGCTAGAAGTAGTTCTTGGATGTCCACTCTTCTGTTGCTAAGTGTTTTTCCCCGTCTATTAATTTGTATATTTTTCTTTGTATTTTTTTTGTGTATTTCTTGTATTCCGTTAGCCATAAGTTATTGGCTTTTTGGGCATCCTCTTCATTTAGGATATTAAGGCAGTTGTATAGAAGAAGGAGTGGGAGTCGGTTGATGCCCATGGTGCAATGTTTTATAGATGGGGAGTCTTTGCATAGGTCCTTGATTTCCCTTAGTATTCTAAATATTCTAAATATTTGTTCTTTTTTGTTTGAGTAGTTGCTTAAGGGTTCTGTTAACGCATTGCTTATCTTAAATGCGTTGTCAAAGCTGGATTTGATGAAAATAAGAGTGTCTTCGTATTTTGCAGAGGTGTAGGTAATGCTTTTTTGTGTTTCTTCTGGTTTTAGAATTTTGCTCTCTATATCTGTTGTCGAAGTGTAGGTGGTTCCTTCTATTGCGGCCCCGTGTGAACAGTTGTATATGTTGTTGTTAATGGTTTTTGTTGATTCTTCCATGACTAGCCTGGCTGCATTTAGTGCTGACTTTGTGCCAATGATGTCGCCCTGAGTGGACTGTACTCGGAGGTTGTGTCGTGCTGTTGATGCTCTAAGTGAGGAAAGTTTTTTCGGTAGATTCTTGTGTTGAGATATGTTGCCAGAAGAGTGATGTTCATTGTTTGTGAATGCGTAATCAATTCCAAATAGATAGATGTCAGCCTTGGTCAATCTGGCGGCAACTGCCAGTGCTCCATTAGCACAGTTTATTCCACCCTCACGTAGAATGTTTTCGTCACTGTAAAGTGTAGCTATAGGTGATGATTCGGGGATGAATGCATATACATTATTAAATAATTCAACAAAGCCAGGAGCGCCTTCAATGGTAGTCAGTAGGGTTATATCACTGAGGTTGTATTGTTCATTAATGTGTTGGAGTAAGTCTGCAGCAAGCACTTGGTATTCTAACTCCAAGTGTGCATCAGGGCGTATCCCTGATGCTAACAGTGAAGATAAGCCGCTACCTGCAGTAATGATAAAGAGGTTGTCTCGATGTTTTTTTAGTGCGTCTATATAAATGTCTAGAGAAGGTCCGGCGCCTACAATGGCTATGGGCTTGCCATCGGTTATTTTTGAAGCTTCCATGTTAAGAATCTTGATGCCGCGTCGGCTATTCTCCAAGGAGTTAAGTATACGTTGAGTGTCCGGTCCGACCTTTTCGTAAGCAATGCCAACAAAACTAGAGTACTCTTCGAGCAATTTCTTCTCGGCTTGGTACTTGTCTGAATCAGGCGTATGTGTGTATCTGATGGTTGATGAGCTAAGTGAGGGGAAAAGTTCAACACACTGGACACGTAAATCATGTGTGTAAATTTGTGCTCCTTTTTCCCCCGGTGACTTGGTAATGATCGACAAAAAGTAGCCGTTACTTAGTGATGTAAGAATATCTTGCCAGTCAATACAATATAAGGAGGCTTTCAGTCGGGTGATATCCTGTTCTACCACAGTGATGCTGCGGTACTTTTTTTGATTGGCCAGAATTTCAATGTGATAGCCTAAGCCAACCCCAAAGACTACTAGGTCAAGGTTCGACACGCGTTGCTCTGATGCCTTTAATCGGTGCTGCCGTAAGTGAGAGATGACGGGCTCAAATGCTCGGTCTTGTATTAGATGAGGAAGGTAGTTGGGCATGTTAACGTTGTGGTATGGCTGTGATTCTACTTTCTGGTTAAATCTTTCTACCTCCTCAAGTGCATATTCGGGTGCCCTTCCGCCGTATAAATCTACATTGGAGTCGCTTTGAGGGAGTCCTATTCGGCCAGTCGTTGGATCGATCACCAAGGAAGGTTGGAGCTCACAAGTTGACAGTTGCCTGTAAACGTCAGGCATCTGTCGCTCAAAGAACTGTAAGTTTTTTTGCTCGCGTGCCTTTGCTTTGCGCAGTGCTGTCTCGATCATACATCCCCCTAACCTAGTTTCATTCATAGTATGCAAGGTTCATACCGGTGGGCCGATGTCCCATCGTACAATTTTTTATCAACGCTCCCCTAAAGCATTTCTGAACACTGCCGCTAACCCTAATGACACAGTCAGGCGGAGCGCTGCCAAAACCATTCGCGATGGTGGTAGCTCCCTTAGAAGGTTAAGGAGACATACCATGCCTCAAATTATTAATACCAACATCGCGTCCATTAACGCTCAGCGTAACTTGGACAAATCTCAGTCTGCCAACCAGCAGGCGCTGCAACGCCTGTCGTCTGGTCTTCGCATTAACAGCGCCAAAGACGACGCTGCCGGTTTGGCAATTTCCACGCGTTTCACGTCTCAGATCAAAGGTCTGAACGTGGCGGTTCGTAACGCTGGTGATGGCATTGCGCTGGCACAAACCGCTGAAGGTGCCTTGGGTTCCATCAACGAAAACTTACAGCGTGTCCGCGAACTGGCCGTGCAATCTGCGAACGCAACCAACTCTGACGTTGACCGTGAAGCACTGCAAGCTGAGGTGGATCAGCTGGTGGCAGAGATTTCACGTACCGCTGACGAAACTGACTTTAACGGTCGTAAACTGCTGGACGGCTCTTTCTCAGCCACTTTCCAAATCGGTGCCAACGCCGGTCAAACAGTGGATGTCACCATCGCTGAGCTGACCGCCGACAAGCTCGGTTCGGCTCGTACCGCAGGTATCAGTGCCATTGGCAGTGACCAGGCGTTGGAAAACGGTGACTTAGTTATTAACGGCGTTGCTATTGCCGCCTCTAAAGCGGGCGACGACACTGCTTCTACCAGCAATGCGGCGGCATCGGCCATCGCTAAAGTTGCTGCCATTAATCAGTTCTCTGATCAAACCGGTGTGACCGCCTCGGTTGATAAAAACGTCGTATCTGGTTCAGAAATGGAGGCCATTGCTGGTACTACTACGCTCACTCTAAACGGTGTGGACATAGACCTGTCGACCACCAGCAGTACCGTGCAAACCCGTGCCGCCGTGGCTGAGGCAGTGAATGCAGTAGCCGATCAAACCGGCGTGCGTGCCATCAACACCAATACCGACTCTGGTGGTGTTCAGCTGGTGGCTGAGGACGGACGTAATGTCGAAATATCTTTCGGCAACTTTGGTGGTTCGCTCACCTCTGGCAACGTCGCCGACGCTACCGGCTTGGCCTTTAACGGCGCCGGCACTTATGAGGGTGGTTATACCCTGGTGGCCGATGGTGATGTAGGAACAATTGAAATCGCCGGTGGTAACGGTACAGGTAATGGCGACCTGGACAATTCAGGTCTGGTTGCAGGCACCTATGAGCGCGGTACGGCGACCACTGTATCGCGTGAAGAGAGCAGTAATCTCACTGCCACTACCGTTACTGGTGGTAGTTTATCGAATGCATTAGCGGATCAGAATGACAATGCCAGCTTGGTTACTGGTGGGTCGCTGGCAAATACAATTTATACTGCCGCTTCGGCTGCGACCACGGCAGGTGGTACTATTGGATCGCTGCAGAATCTTGCGGTGACGGTGGAGAGTGCCAGTGGCGGCACAACAGATACCATGCTGACTTTTGCCACAGGTACCGAGGTTTATCAGGCTGCGTCAGCTTTAAATGGTGTCGATGGTGTTAATGCGTTTGAGCGCATTCAGTTTACTATCACTGACTTTACGACAGCTACTGGTGGCGGTACGCTGTCGCTGGCTGGTCAGTCGATCGCTCTCACTGATGATGCGTTGGCAGATTACGACCAAGCGTCAGAGCGTAATCAGTACCTTACTAATGCTATCAATAACACCGATTTTGGTGCAGACATTACTGTAACAGCAGAGCTTAACTTTGATAAAAGCGCCATTTCAATCACCATCGATAACCGCTCCTCAGGAAATATTGAGGTCAACACATCGACGGGTGCAGGCTTAATTGCCTCTGCTGGTGGTGCTTACGCTATACCTTCAGGCTCTGTCACAGGTTCCGTTTTGGTAGGCCAGTTGGCCTTTACCACTTCTAGCGGTAGTAACAAAGTGTCGTTGGCCTTCACTGAGTCGACGGCTGGTGCTGCCTCTAGTGGCGAGCTCTATTCCGGTAAAACCTTTGTGGGTTCTGATGCTGGTAATACTGCCCTGAGTACTACAGGTACCAATGAAATCAACGTTGCCATTGAGGGCGTTTCGGTTGGCTCCTCTACGGTCAAGAGTGGTGCCACGGTGAGCGACATAGTGACACAGCTCAATTCAATCGACGCTGATATCAATGCCTTCGAAGAGATTTCTCTCACCTTTGATGCTACCAATCTTGAAGTGGGGGATACCTTATTCATCGGCACCGGTGCAGACGTGACTGCAGGCGGTGCTTCCGGGGTCGGTATAGCGGCCAGCGATGGCGATGCCGATGGCACGGTTGAGCTAAACGAGTTGGCGGACGCTATTAACGGAGCGGACTTCAGTGCTCAGAATATGGACGTATCGGCCAGCATGAACGCTGATGGCGAGCTGGTGCTGAATATACGCAACTACTCAGGTAGCCAAGTAGGTATTGCAGTCGACGGTGAAGGCCGCTCGCTGCAGCAGAAAACTACCGGTGATCTGGTGGGGTCGGTACAGCAGCAACTGTCTGGTGAGTTACGTTACTCATCTGAGACTGGCCGTGCGGTCTCCGTATCCATTGCCGATGCCGATGTCGGTGGCGAGCTGTACGCAGGTAACTCCAGCAGTACTGAGTTTGCCGGTGTGAACGGCCTGGATGACGGTGACATTCTGATCAATGGCGTGAGTATCGGCTCTGCCAAGATCGAAGCGGACAAAGCCTCTGCGGTGGAAGCATCTGATGGCACTAAGATTCTCTCCAGCTCGAAAGAGAAATCCGGCATTGCCATTGCTGCAGCCATCAACGATGTAGCCGATGAAACCGGTGTGCGTGCCACGGTGAATGCTACTGAGGTCGTAGGCGGTGACGGCACTAATGCCGATACCTCTGCCTTCGAAATTGGTGATTCCGCCGAGATTTATATCAATGGCTACTCAGCAGGTACTGTGACGCTGCAAGACGATGGTTCCGGCAACATTGATACCGACCGTGCCAAGGCCGATGCTCTGAGCATTATTAACTCAGTCTCTGGCCGTACCGGCACCACCGCCACAGATAACGGTGTGTCACTGACGCTGAATGCCGAAGATGGTCGTAACATCTCAGTGGCGATCAATGACGAGTCAGGATCCGACTCTTCCATTGGTGCGCTGTTCGGTTTGGATGCCGCAGTGGATGGTATCGGCGAGTCCACTTTTGGTGACGCCCGTGCCGCGACCAATACAGGTGTCAGTGCTGAGAGTCTGACCTATGAGACTACTTACAGCACCGTTCGCCTCGACTCTGCTGGCGAGTTCACCATCAGCTCTGGCTCTGCCGGTGCCGATGAACTGGATGCCTTGGGCTTATCGGAAGGCAGCTTCGGTGGCGCGGTTGACGGCACCTTCCTGACCGATATCGACATTTCGACCTTTGAAGGCGCACAAGCGGCGATTACTTCAATCGACAATGCGATTTCACAGGTGGCCAGTCAGCGGGCTGACTTGGGTGCGATTCAAAACCGTCTCGAGTCCACCGTGAGTAACCTGCAGGTCACATCAGAAAACTTGAACGCCGCAAACTCGCGGATTCAAGATGCTGACTTTGCGGCTGAAACCGCTGAGCTGTCACGTACCCAGGTACTGCAGCAGGCCGGTATTTCGGTACTGGCACAGGCCAATGCTGCTGGTCAGCAGGTCCTGTCTCTTCTGGGATAACAGCCAGCCTAAGGGGGAGGGCAGCCTCCCTCGGGTTGCTTAACTGATAACCAGAGAGGTGATGTATGAGCGATCTGAACTTGAACAGTTACGACAAAGGCGCTGTGTCACCTTCAGTCATCCGGGATACGACCGTCAGCAGTGGCATTCGTACCAGAGCCGAAGAAACCGGCAAAAGCGGCAAAACTTTACCGCCCGAGGGCGACAAAGTGGAAGCGCTGAGCAAGGAACAAGTGCAGGATGCCGTTTCCCGGATTAATGAATATGTGCAGCAATCGGAGCGTACACTAGACTTTCAGCTAGACGAGGACAGCGGCAAAACCATCATTCGGGTGTACGACTCACAGTCGTCGGAGCTGATTCGACAAATACCCAGTGAGTTGGCTTTGGAGCTGGCGCGAAAGTTGAATGATGAGGAGCCATCTTTGTTATTCAGCGCTCAGGTCTGATACGCGTAGCAACAGCAATGGGTTGTGCAAGCAACCCTCAAGCGAACCCCATGCAGGCCGATAACGCTTGTATGGGGTTTGTTCGTCTTGGCACGTCAGCTTAGCCGTGCTGCGAGGAGGTTAAACATGGCATCGATTCAATCATTAGGGCTTGGCTCAGGTGTTTTGACTACAGATTTGGTCGAACAAATCGTCAATGCTGAAAAAGAAGCGACCAGCTTGCGCCTCGACCGGCGTGAGGAGCTAGTCGATGCCAAAATCACGGCATATGGTGAAATCCAATCGATGATGTCAACGCTGCAAAGCAGTGTGCTGGCGTTATCGAGCCCATCGTTGGCTGGTGCGACCAAAACGACATCCTCCAATGAATCGCTGGTAACAGCGACATCGGGCATCACCGCGGCGCCTGGCAGTTATAATGTTGAAGTCATTAACACGGCTAAATCGCACTCCCTAGCGTCTTCGACATTTTCCAGCTTTGACGAAATTATTGGCACCGGTGAGTTAGTGTTTTCCTTTGGCGAAATCACTTATGACGGTAGCGACAATTTTGTCAGCCAAGAGATCAACGGCGATCGGCCGTCTAAAACCATTACCATTGATGAATCCAATCGCACTCTCAGCGGCGTACGCGATGCCATCAACAACGCCAATATGGGAGTGACCGCCAGTATTATTAATGATGGCAGTGGCTATCGCCTGTTGATGACCTCGCAGGAAACCGGCGCTGAAAATGGCATGCGTATTCAGGCACAAGACAGTGATGGCAACCTGCTGTCGGGTGGATTAGGAGCACTGGCGTACAGCGAGAGCCAAAACTCCGCGGGCAATATGTCGCTGACAGAAAAAGGCCAGGATGCGCAGCTACAAATTAACGGTCTTAATATCACTCGCAGCACCAATACCATTGACGAAGTCATCAGTGGTGTGACTCTGAATTTACAGGGCGCCGATGTGGGTAATACGGTCACGATTAGTGTATCGCCGGACACGGATTTGATGGCAGAAAACCTACAAAATTTTGTCACCTCTTATAACGAGCTGAAAAAGTTTGTTGATGATTTGTCTGGCTATGATGCCGACTTGCAGCAGGCTGGACTATTGCTAGGTGACTCGACCATGCGCAATATTCAGGACCAAATTCGCTCAATGATTAGCCAGCCGATCGAAGGATTAAATGGCACTAAATACCGGTCGCTGACCGAGCTGGGTATTAATACCGATCGTTTTAATGATTATTTGCTCGAATTTGATCAACTGCAATTTAATAAAGCCGTGCGTGAAGAACGTGAGTCTGTGATTGGCATTTTGGCGAAAAGTGGCACCTCCAGTGACAGCCAGATCACCTACATGAACGACTCCATTAATACCCAGCCAGGTGAGTATGACGTCAATATTACTCAGTTGGCCACTCAGGCTAAATATACGTCTGGCAGTTTGGCCTCATTGGATTTCTCTAGCCCTGTGGTCATTGATGACAGCAATAATACCTTTGGCATTAATGTGAATGGCACCAACGCCAGCATTGAGTTGACTCAAGGCTCATATGCATCAGGTGATGAGCTGGCGGCTCAATTAGCGTTGCAAATCAACTCCAATGAAACATTGCTGCAAGCCGCCGCTAACGTGACGGTGGAATACAACGCCAGTGAGCAAAATTTTAGCATTACATCCAATAAATATGGCTCAAGCTCACAGGTCTATATCACGGCGACGGATGTGAACACGGCTAATACGTTAGGCTTTAGCTTGCGGGGGCAGGGTACCTACCAGGGTGTTGAACTCACCACGTTAAATGCGGAAGCCTTCAGCGGTCGTGGTGCCATTACTCAAATTGGCAGTCGGGTTGTGGCGGCAGATGATGGCATCGACTTTAGTGCCAATAACGCCAGCTTTTCTTTAGCCGTCGATGGTAATCCGGCTGTGGCGGTAACCGTCACCCAAGATGCCAGCGGCCAAGACTTAAACAACGACGGTGTGTTTGGTGATCGCAAAGACAGCTTGCAAGCGATTCAAACCGCGATCGATGCCACCTCACTGAATGGTCAGGTGGTGGCTAAGTTTAATGATGAAGGCTACCTACAGTTTGAAACCGTGGCCGAGGGCAGTGCCCGCAGCATTGAAATTACCGCCGTCGGTGGCACGGCCAGCGATGAAAAACTCGGCCTAGATGCAACGCAAGGTGCCCAAACCAACGGTAAAGACCCTGGCGTGACCTTTGGCGATGCGGTGGAGTTTAACGTGCAAGTGGACGGCATTGGCACCAGCACTAAGGTGGCGCTGCCAGCGGGCACCTATGCCACGGGCAATGATCTAGCCACCGCTTTGCAAACAGCCATTCAAACCCGCATGGATACCGATCCAAATTTTGCTGGCGTGGTGAGCGGTGCCGAAACGGCGGCCGGCAGTCGGGATATCAGCACCAATATCGATTTTGCCAGCAGTAATGCCGGCTTTCGCTTGAATGTTTCGGGTGTTGAGCGCGATGTGCTGGTCAATACCGACTCGGGCGATAACGTTGCTGACATTCAAGCGGCACTGGACGCTGCCTATGGCGCTGGTGTGGTAACGGCTTCTATGGATGGTTCGGGCCTGAAACTGACCACAGTGGCAACAGGCACCGATGAATACATCGAAGTGCTCAATGATGGTAAAGGCGCTACCTCCAGTGTTTTTGGCGATATCTCCAGCGGCTACGACTTTAGCGCGGCGGGGCAAAATGCGACCTTTACTTTGGAGGTCGACGGCGTTGATATTGATGTTGATGTTAATGGCAATGGCACGGTGGGCAGTGGCAATGCCGAGTCTAACCTCACGGTTATTCAACAGGCATTGGACTCGGCGCTTACTGCGACTGGGCAGTTTGCCGCTGGTGATGTGGTCGCCAAGGTGGATGGTTCCGGTCAGTTGTTTTTTGAAACTCAGTCTAAAGATGGGGTAAAAACCGCGGCCACCTTTGGTGCCAACGCCAGTTTGGAGATTAAAAACCTCGGCGGCACAGCGGTATCGGCCCTCGGTCTTAGTGCTGAAACGGTCAGCAATGGCTACGACGCACTGGGGATGGCCTCTGGTAAGAGTTTTGGCTACGACCTAGATGTCGAAGTCGGCTACGACTACGACGCTGACAGCGATTTGGGCTCACTCAATATTGCCATCGGTGGGCAAGGCACAGAGATCGGCTTCACCGATCTGGATGCTGAGGCAGTGGCCTTTTTGGGCCTGCAAGATGCCAGTGTTTACAGCCAGCCGATTCCCACCGGCAAGGACGTAGCGGGCACCATCAACGGCGTGGAAGCCTCTGGGAATGGCCAGTTTTTACGTGCGCAAGACGGCAATGTTAAAGCCAAACCAGGCTTTTACCTTGGCAGTGCCGTCGATTTTTCTACCCCGCTAGTGGTCGACAGTAGCAACAATACCTTTAGCGTCAGTATCGATGGCGTGGAAGCCGAGGTAACACTCAATCAACCAGCGGTTTACAACAGTGGTGCCACCTTGGCGCAAGCATTGCAAACGGCCATTAATGATACGGCGGCGTTTAAGCAAGCAGACGTATCGGTAAAAGTCGAGTACACAGATGATCCAGCCTCTTTTGCGCATCAGAAATTTGGCATTATCTCCAACTCGACGGGGGCAGATTCGAAAGTAGAAATCACAGAAGTTTCTAACGAGGCAGCCAATGCATTTGGCTTCGTCAAAGGCATCGGTGATGGCGAAGTCGGTACTGATCGTCAGGGTGAAATAGATGCGGCGTCTGGTATTCGTCTGAAGGTGACGGGTGGTGATATCGGCGATCGCGGCAGCGTTTCTTATGTATCGGGTTTTGCTGATCAGTTAAAAGACACGCTGAGCGCCTTTTTGAATGGGGAGAACAGCCTATTAGGCGTGCGCCAGCGTGGCCTAGAGCAAGACAAGGAAGATATCGCCACCGACCGCAGTGATCTGGATAGCCGTATCTCTGCCATGGAAGCCAGGCTGAAGTCACAGTTTCTGTATAACGACTCCATCATTCAAAAGCTCAATACCACGCAAGACTTTAT
This sequence comes from Bacterioplanes sanyensis, assembly GCF_014652515.1. Taxonomy (GTDB): domain Bacteria; phylum Pseudomonadota; class Gammaproteobacteria; order Pseudomonadales; family Oceanobacteraceae; genus Bacterioplanes; species Bacterioplanes sanyensis. The sequence continues at coordinate 523,426 of NZ_BMYY01000002.1, forward strand.
TAAGCAGCAGTTTGATGTACTGAATGCCGGAAGAGAATAAGGCTTATCTGACTAATTTTGCACAGCTCTGCGCGAGTGCGGCAGGCGTTCAAAACAAGGTGGTGATGGCAGTATATGGCTAGCCTTTTTCAACATCGCCAACGACGTTATATAGGCCTGCTACCTGTGCCCTGCTGGGGGCGTTAGAGAACGCCAACTATGGAGTGAGCACCGAATTACTCGGAGGCGCTTAAAGGAAACGCTAAGATCGAGGCTAAAAAGGGAGCGATGCGGCTCCCTTTATTGAATCTGGAACAATGAAACTGAAAATGTGAAACACATTAGCCGTGTTAACTGGCAGCGGCAAACTCACAAACGGGCAGGGATTCTGTGCGTTCACGAATCAATTGTTTAGCAACTTGGCCGCAGCAACCACAGTCGGTGGCAACTCCAAGCGACTGACGAACCTGGGCATAGCTATGGCCTTGGTCGACGGCGTCTTCAATTTGCTGTTGGGTCACGGCTTTGCAAAGGCAAACATACATGGCGCAGCACTCATTCGATGGCTTCCGCAGGTGCGGAATGGCAATTACACACGACTGATAACTGCATACTAGTGTTAATGCGAAAGATTTGCAATAAGTTTTGCGAGTTTTTTGGCGGCCATCTACCTCCCCATCAACTGAGGGGGCCGTCATCAACTGGGGTGACTGTCGCATCCGGCGCCGCAGTTGGGTAAAATGCCCGCCTTTCTCTGTGTTACCCGGGTGTATGCCATTCAACGGGCGCGGCCGGCCAACCATTAAAGGTGTTACCTTGGAAATCAATCCGATCCTAGAAACCATCAAAGACCTGAAAGCGCGCACCGACGTGCTTAGGGGGTATCTTTGACTACGCTACCAAACTTGAGCGCCTAGAAGAGGTAGAGCAAGAGCTGGCTCAGCCGGATGTTTGGAACGAGCCAGAGCGGGCGCAGGAGTTGGGGCGTGAGCGCTCACAGTTAGAGGCTGTGGTAAAGACCATTCAAAACTTGGATGGCGGTCTGTCAGATGCCCGTGACTTGCTGGATATGGCGGTTGAGGAAGACGACGAAGACTCAGTCGCCGATGTGGAGGCGGAGCTGGCAGCGTTGACGTCAGAGTTGGAAACGCTGGAGTTTCGCCGCATGTTCTCCGGTGAGCTGGATGCCAATAACGCCTATCTGGAGATCCAGTCCGGCTCGGGCGGTACCGAGGCTCAGGACTGGGCCAATATGATGTTGCGCATGTACTTGCGTTGGATCGAGAACCATGGCTTTAAAGGCGAGCTGATGGAAGTCTCTGAAGGCGAAGTGGCCGGTATTAAAGGCGCGACGATTCGCATCGAAGGTGAATATGCCTATGGTTGGTTGCGCACTGAAACCGGTGTTCATCGCTTGGTGCGTAAAAGCCCATTCGACTCAGGCAATCGCCGCCATACTTCGTTTGCCTCGGTGTTTGTCTCGCCTGAAGTCGATGACAATATCGAAATTGACATCAATCCGGCGGATTTGCGCATCGATGTATACCGCGCCTCTGGTGCCGGTGGTCAGCACGTTAACCGCACGGAATCAGCGGTACGTATTACCCACGAGCCTTCTGGCATCGTCACCCAGTGTCAGAACGACCGCTCGCAGCACAAGAACAAAGATCAGGCAATGAAGCAGTTGAAAGCCAAGTTGTATGAGCTGGAGCTGCAAAAACGCAACGCCGAAGCGCAAGCGCTGGAAGACACCAAATCGGATATTGGTTGGGGCAGTCAGATTCGTTCTTACGTACTGGATGACGCGCGCATTAAAGACCTGCGTACGGGTGTTGAAAATCGTAATACCCAAGCGGTACTGGATGGCGATTTAGACCCCTTTATTGAAGCCAGCCTGAAAAAAGGCCTCTGAAAACGTATTTCTGCGGATGAACCGCACTTAAGGCAGACCCATGACAGACACGACTCAAACTGAGCAAATTCAGGAACAAAATAAGCTGATCGCTGAGCGCCGTGCCAAGTTGGCCCAGTTGCGCCAGGGCTGTAATGCCAATGGCCACCCTAACGACTTTCGTCGTGAGCATTTATCCGCCGAGTTAAAAAATAAACACGGAGACAAAGATAAAGACACGCTGGCGGCAGAAGGAATTCGTGTCTCTGTCGCCGGCCGCGTTATGCGTCGTGGTGGCCCCTTTGTTGGTATTCAGGACGCCACCGGTGCCATTCAATTCTACATGGCCAAGCCATTGCAAAAAGAAAGCGAAGCTTGGCAGCTGCTTGATATCGGCGACATCGTCGGCGGCACCGGCACCTTGCAAAAATCTGGTAAGGGCGAGCTGTACGTTGCCATCGAAGAAATCAGCGATTTTCGTATCCTGACCAAGTCATTGCGCCCATTGCCGGATAAGTTCCACGGTCTGGCGGATCAGGAGCTCAAGTACCGTCAACGCTATGTTGATTTGATCATCAACGAAGACACCCGTCGAACTTTTATGGTGCGCTCGAAAATCATTGAAAGCATGCGCTTTTATTTGTCACAGCGCGGCTACATTGAAGTAGAAACGCCGATGCTACAGACCATTCCTGGCGGCGCAACGGCCAAACCGTTTGAGACCCATCACAATGCCCTCGGCATTGATATGTTTTTGCGCATCGCGCCAGAATTGTATTTGAAGCGTTTGGTGGTGGGCGGTTTCGATAAGGTGTTCGAAATCAACCGTAACTTCCGCAACGAAGGTCTGAGTACGCGTCACAACCCAGAGTTCACCATGATTGAGTTCTATCAGGCGTACGCAACTTACCATGACCTGATGGACCTGACCGAAGACATGCTGCGCTCCATTGCCGAAAATGTCTTGGGTACCACAACGCTGGTTTATGGTGATTCAGAGTACGACTTCAGTCAGCCGTTCCAGCGCATGACCATGGTGGAAGCGGTATTGAAGTACAACCCAGACTTTGATCCAGCAGTCTTTGCCGATCCGGAAAACAATCTGGAGCAATTAAAAGCGTACGCCAAGCAAGTCGGCGTGAAAGAATCCGAGGCACAAAAAGCTTGGGGTGCTGGTAAATATGTGACAGAAATTTTCGAGGAAACGGCTGAACATGAGCTAGATCAGCCGACGTTTATCACTGAATATCCATGGGAAGTGTCGCCGCTGGCACGCCGTAACGATGCCAATGCATTTGTTACCGATCGCTTTGAGTTTTTTGTGGGTGGACGCGAGCTGGCGAATGGTTTTTCGGAATTAAATGACGCCGAAGATCAAGCAGCACGCTTTCGCAAGCAAGTAGAAGAAAAAGATGCAGGCGACGATGAAGCCATGCACTTTGATGAAGACTATGTACGTGCGCTTGAGTTTGGCTTGCCGCCAACGGCGGGCCAAGGCATCGGTATCGACCGTCTAGTGATGTTGTTTACTAACAGTCATACCATTAAAGATGTCATTCTGTTCCCGCATATGAAGCCGGAAGCGGAATAAACCTGTCAGATTGAGGTTTAAGGTGGGCAATGCCCACCTTTTTTATGGGTAAAAGATTTATGCAAATGACAAAAGCCGGAGCCTTGCATCCATCCTGGCAACAGGTAGTAGGTGAAGAGCTGCAACAACCCTATATGCAGCAGCTGCGCGACTTTTTGAAAACAGAAAAAGCAGCGGGCAAAGCCATTTTCCCACCCGGGCCGCAGATATTTAATGCCTTTAATCACACACCGTTTGAGCAGGTAAAAGTAGTGATTATTGGTCAGGATCCATACCATGGCCCTGGCCAAGCGCATGGTTTGAGTTTTTCAGTGCAACCTGGCATCGCACTGCCGCCATCGCTTAAAAATATCTTCAAAGAATTACAACAGGATTTAGGCATCGCCTTATCTGGCAGTGGCGATTTAACGCCTTGGGCTGACCAAGGCGTGCTGTTGCTCAATGCCACACTCACAGTAGAGCAGGCGAAAGCCGGTTCGCATCAGGGCAAAGGCTGGGAGCGCTTTACCGACGCTGCAATTCAAGCATTAAATGAGCAGCGCCAAGGGTTGGTGTTCGTATTGTGGGGCAGTTATGCGCAAAAAAAAGGCGCGGTGATTGATACTCAGCGTCATTTGGTGCTGAAGTCTGTGCACCCTTCGCCTTTATCTGCTCATCGCGGTTTTTTTGGTAACCGCCCATTTTCGCGCATCAATGACTATTTGCAGCAGCAAGGCTTAGCGCCGATTAACTGGCAGCTATGAGTTACATACCAGCGAGTGTTGGTTGTGCCGGTTTGTGCAAATAGAACTGGTACATGCCGGCAAACAGTTGTGGCTGTTGCTGCTCCAGTTGTTGCCATTGGCTTAGCGTCAGCTGATGGGCATGACAACCAAAGTGGCGTTGTGCCAGAGACTCGGCGCTGGGGGGCGGGATTAAACCGACCCACTCCAACTGCGTTTGCTCCGCCAGTTGCAGCAGTTGCGACAAATCGAAGACCAGCTCTTGGGTGTGAAACAATAGATCTCGACAGGCGCTCAAGCTATAAAAATCTGGTGACTGAATTAGGCTGTGCCAGTCGCCTTCAATGGCTTGTTGCAACAGCGCCTCGCGAACTAGGCGAATGTCTTGATTGTTTTGTGGACGTTGCTCGGCCAAGTGTTGTCGTAATTGTGTGACGGCTCGCCTGGCTGTGCGGCTGTAAAGTGCAACCTTGATAAAACCATTGGGACGCAATTGCTGCGCGAGCGCCTTTAGCCCCATTTCTGGCTGCTGCATATGGTGCAGCACGCCAGAACACTCAATTAGATCAAACTGCTGACCCAAACGCTCTACTGCGAGCAAATCTCCCTGCACAAAATCAATGTGACGTTCGCCGTAATGCTCAGCTTGACGTTTGGCATAGGCCAAGGCGCTGTGGCTGATATCGAGGGCCGTGACCTGCATCTGATAAAAATAATGCGCCAGCCGAATGGCATGGCGGCCGGTGCCGCATCCGGCTACCAGCGCCTGAATAGGCCCAGGGCGTTGATTTAAGCCTGCCAGCTGACTCGGAAAGGTGGCTTCCAGTGCGCTCCAGTAATGGCTGGGCTGGTTATAGCCAATATCACGCCAGCGTGGGTAAGGGTGCTGATCGTATTGAGCTTTGACCGCTGCGGTGGTGCGATCGCTCAGCATGCCAATGGAAGGTAGCTGCGCGGCGATGCGCGTCAACTGCAGAGGTTCTTCTACTTGCTGTTGCCAATGTTGTTGAAGCCAGTGAGGCCAGTGCTGGAGTTGACGTTGCTGCAAGGTGGCGAAATGTTGACACTGACTGGCGGGACGATACATCCACTGCAGTATCAGCACTGGGTACAGGTCGGGCCCCTCCAGCGCATCGCTGGCGAGCATGCGCTGACTCAGTTGATCAAGCTGTTGCAGGAGTTGCTCTTCGCTGTCACTGATATAGCTCACGCCTTCATTCAGCCAGCACTGGTGTGCCAGAGCGCTGACCAATGGCAGCATTGGCTCGGCAATGGCAAGTGAGCGGCTGCTACTAAACAGCAGCGTTTGGCGCAGTGTCACGAACAAGCGCTCAAACACGGGGTCGGTGAAATAGAAACACTCTAAGCAGCGCAACAGCAAAGGATCATTGGCGATGTTATCCAGTGCTAGCGGGCAACCGGCTTCAGACAACTTAAGTTTGTGGCGCAGTAGGGAGGTCGCCAGTGGCCGCAGCTGGCTGTAATCAACGTCATTGAAGTCGAGAAAGCGCAGTAGATCTTGCTCCATTTCCTCGGCGTAAAAGTCAGCCACAATGTGTGCGGCGGCATCAAATAGCTGGCTACGCAACGTACGACTGGGGTGGCCGGTGCGTGCCAACTCGCGAAACTGCTGAAATGCTGCCACATACTCGCCTTTGAGCAGTTTGACGTGGGCCAGATAATGCGCGGCTTTGGTGGCGGAGCGGGAGATTTTGGCGGCTTGTTCAAAATACTGCTCGGCGGCGTCGAGATCCCCTGCGGTTAGCTCCACATGACCGGCGCTATAGAGCAGGCTGACACTGTCAGGTTTAACGGCTAAGCCTTGGGTGACCCACTGCCGTGCTTGGTGCAATCTCGAGCGCCGCAGCTCAATGCGACACAGTAGGTTAATGCCTGGGATGTAATCTGGCCGTGCGCTGTTGGCTTGGCGGGCTAAATAGGCAGCTTCTTGCAGCAACGCTCGGTCATTGCGTGGGTGTGCATCACTGTAGAGCTTGCTGGCCAGCTCATACAGGTGGCGGTGTTGCTCAGGGCTGAGTGCCTGATCGATCAAATGTAAGTTTGCCGTCGCCATAGTGCCGGGCCTCTGCCACCAGAATAGAATTCACAGAGTGTGCTAAGCAGCCTTTGTGCCAGTTTTTAAGTTGTTGATTTATATGGCTTTTGGCTGGATTTTGAAGTGTTTTCGGCAAGGCCATGCCGCCGTTTGCCGCTGCTGGCGGCGAAGCCTTGTGGTAGTTTTTTGCTACTGTGATAGCTCCATCCCTAAAGTCTGCTTTACGCAGGCCGATATCATCAGCACAGGCGACAATATGCATGTGCAGGAGACATTGGTATGTATCACTCAGGTGCCCGGCAGTATCAGCAAGTTAACAGCTCCTCCGAGGCGCTGGATGCGGACCCGCATCGTTTAATTCAATTATTGATGGAAGCGGCGCTCACACGCATGGCGCAAGCTAAGGGGGCGATAGAACGCAACGAGATGGATACGAAGGCCAACTTACTGGGCCGAGTGATGGAAATCATTCAAACCCTGCAGTCGAGCCTAGATCACTCGCAAGGCGGGGAAATCTCCTCCAATTTAGAGCGCCTTTACGATTATATGAATCGTCGCTTGTTGCAGGCTACAGCGCACAACGATCTAGATATGATCGATGAAGTTATGGGGCTGCTGCTGGAAGTTAAGCAAGGCTGGGATGGCATACGTCAGGAATACCTGCAATCCGTCGGCTTGAACCAACCAAGTTCCGCCTCAGATACGGAATCTCCGCGCGATGCAGGGCACAGTTTTTCTGTGTAGTTCAGATTAAAAGATAAAATTGAACGCCTGTTAATTAACAGTTTTTTCTGATTTCTCTGCGGCGCTGGCCTTAGCCTTCAGCGCTGCATTCCTTGATATTTAGCCTTTATAAAATCAGCTATGTTTCTGATTTTTCACTATTTTATTTTTGAAAAAACCCCATTTCCTTGACGAAGGTCGCTTGTTTTATGGCGACATCTTCAGTAAAACTGACGTAAATTCAGCCCTTTCGAGACAAAAAATCTCAGCGTCATTTGTTTGACCGGTGCTGGGCTGGGTACTTAAATTCAGTTAGGCAAGTCAAAACAATGACGCACTTGGCGTCGCTAGCGGCTCAGCAAAGGCATTTGGCATGTGGAGAGACATTAGAGTGCTGTTGATCGATGATGATCAGCAGCGGCGGCATGATTTGAAGGTCGTTCTCGACTTTTTGGGTGAAGAGAGCATCGCGGTCAGTGCGGCTGAGTGGCGTGAGGCCGCTAGCGATCAAATCGAAGACAGCAGTAAGGTAAATGCCGTTATGTTGGGCTATTGCTCAGATCCGGCAGCGTTGGTGAAGGAGTTGTTGGAGTGGGACAAGGGCATTCCTTTGTTGGCCTTGGAAGACTCGCCTGTAGGGCCTGATGCTTCTGACGCGATGCGCCATGCCATTGTTGCTACCGTCGATATGCCGCCGAGCTATAGCCAGTTGCTAGATAGCTTGCACCGCTGCCAAGTATATCGTGAGCAATACAGTCACAGCCGTAACCGTGGTGAGCGCCGCGAGGTACAGCTGTTTCGCAGCTTGGTCGGCACCAGCCGGCAGGTTCAGCACGTGCGTGAGTTGATCATGCAAGTGGCCGATAAAGATGTCAGTGTGATGATTCAGGGAGAATCTGGTACTGGCAAAGAGGTCGTCGCACGCAATCTACACTACCACTCTTATCGTCGTAACAAACCTTTTGTGCCCGTGAACTGTGGTGCTATTCCGGCTGAGCTCCTAGAAAGTGAGCTGTTTGGCCATGAAAAAGGGGCCTTTACCGGCGCGATTAGTAGTCGGCCGGGGCGTTTTGAGTTGGCCGAAGGCGGTACGTTATTCCTAGACGAAATTGGCGATATGCCGCTCAATATGCAGGTGAAAATTCTACGTGTGCTGCAAGAGCACACGTTTGAGCGGGTTGGTAGCAATAAAACCATGAAAGCTGACGTGCGCATTATTGCGGCCACGCACAAAAATTTAGAAAGCATGATTGCAGACGGCTCGTTCCGCGAAGACCTCTACTACCGCCTCAATGTTTTTCCCATAGAAATGCCATCCTTGCGTGAGCGCATCGAAGATTTGCCGCTGCTGCTCAATGAGCTGATTTCACGTATGGAAAACGAAAAGCGCGGTTCCATTCGATTCAACTCCGCCGCGATCATGTCGCTATGCCGACATGAGTGGCACGGCAATGTGCGTGAGCTGGCAAACTTAGTCGAGCGCTTGGCGATTTTGCATCCTTACGGTGTGGTTGGCGTTGGCGAGCTGCCGAAAAAATTCCGTCATTTGGACGAAGACGAAGATGGTTTGCCCTCTCCCGTTGCTGATGTTACTCAGCAGGAGGCTGGTTTAGCCGGCGTCGACTCGCCTGCTTTGTTGCCAGTGAATGGATTAGACTTGCGCGAGTACCTGCAGGATTTGGAGTGTTCTTTAATTCAACAAGCGCTTGATGATGCCAATGGCGTAGTCGCTCGCGCGGCTGAAAAGCTAAATATACGTCGCACCACCTTGGTGGAGAAAATGCGCAAGTACAATTTGTCGCGCAAAGAAAAAGACCCCGCTTAGTGTCAGCCCCTGCCAGTGCAATATCAGCGCCTACCACTCGACACCGGCATATGCCGGTGTTTTTTTCTGACGCTTTTTTATCTTATTGACGATGTAAATACGGCACGCAACTTGCTCAAGCCCTAGTAACTGAACTTTGATGCCAGAAAATCGGCATAGTTGACGAGGTGATTATGAGCAACCTTGCTGTACGCCATACAAATGACGCTGAATCAGATTCTCAGCCGTGGGATCTACCGGCGGGTACGGCTCCGATGGAGCCAGCGGACCTGAAGAGAGCCTTCAACTTGTTTACCGAAATGTCGCAGCAGCTGACGGACTCCTACACCCAGCTAGAAAATCGGGTGCAACAGCTGAGTGGTGAGTTGGCGACGGTATCGGCGCAGCGCATGCACGAGCTGGCAGAAAAAGAGCGCCTCGCCGATCGCTTGGAAAGCCTGCTGCAGCTGATGCCAGCCGGTGTCTTGTTGCTGGATGAAAATGGCTACGTTAGCCAAGCGAACCCCGCCGCTGAAGAGTTTTTGCTCGCCGCCGCTGGTAGCAGCAGCCTAGTTGGGCAACGCTGGCGCAGCCTGATCCAAAAATGCTTTAAGCCTCGCCTAGACGATGGCCATGAAATCTCCTTGGTCGATGGCCGGAGGGTGCAGCTGCAAACCGCCGCCATGGTCAACGAACGTGGCCAACTCATTTTGCTGACGGATATGACGCAAACGCGTGAGCTACAAGCCCGTCTGAGCCAGCATCAGCGCTTATCATCAATGGGGAAAATGGTGGCATCGCTGGCTCATCAAATACGCACGCCTCTGTCAGCGGCCACCTTGTATGCCGGTCATTTATCGAGTTCTGAACTGACCCGTGAACAACGCCAGCGCTTTGCCGGCAAGTTGCAAGAGCGGCTACAGCACTTGGAAAGCCAGGTGCGAGATATGTTGATTTTTGCTCGTGGTGAGGCGCCACTGAATGACGAGCTGACCTTGGCTGAGCTGCAGCAGCAGTTATTGAATGCGATGGAAGTACCGCTCAAACAGCACCAAGTGGACTTGTCTACCCAGCTTCCTGTGCCGCAGCATCGTTTGCGTTGCAACCGTGATGCGCTGGTCAGTTGCCTGATGAACTTAGTCAACAATGCTCTAGAGGCAAGCGAAGGTAAGTGCCAACTTACTTTAAGTTTAGCGCCTAGCCATAGTGGCGGTGTTTATATTCACTTGACCGATAACGGCCCTGGTATCAGCGAGGCACTGTTGGCGCGGGTGTCAGAGCCGTTTGTGACCACCAAGAGCAATGGCACTGGGCTCGGCTTGGCGGTGGTGCAAGCCGTGGTACGAGCCCATCGCGGTGAGTTTTTACTGACTAATCGCCCGAGCGGCCCAGGTGCCATTGCCACCATTGTTTTGCCCGCTTTGATTCAACCTGCCGCCGGCGCACCAGCAACAGGAGTCTGATATGAAAGTTCTGGTCGTAGAAGATGATTTAAGTTTGCGCGAAGCCGTGGTGGACTCGCTGGAGTTGGCCGGTTATGAGGTCAGTGAGGCCGCCAATGGTGCTGATGGTCTGGCGCAGTTGCGGCGTCAGTCACCTGACTTGGTCTTGTCTGACATTAATATGCCAGAAATGGACGGCCTGCAATTATTGGACGCGGTTAAGCAAGAACGGCCCTGGCTGCCCTTTGTCTTAATGACCGCTTATGGCGATGTCGGCCAAGCGGTCAGTGCCATGCAGCGCGGTGCCCATGACTATTTGATGAAGCCGTTTGAACTGAATGAGCTGCACACCATGTTGCAACCTTTTAGTGGTCAGCAAGCGGAGGATGACTCACAACCCGTGTGTGAAGACCCTGCATCGATGCAGCTATTTCAGATGGCCAAACGCGTGGCTGAAACCGACTCAACGGTATTAATCAGTGGTGAGAGCGGCACTGGTAAAGAGGTGCTGGCACGTTACATTCACCAGCAATCCGGCCGGCGCAAAGGACCATTCATTGCCATTAACTGCGCCGCGATTCCAGAAAATATGCTCGAAGCCATGTTATTCGGCTATGAAAAGGGTGCCTTCACCGGTGCTTATCAATCCATGCCTGGCAAGTTTGAACAAGCCGACGGCGGCACCTTATTGTTGGATGAAATCACCGAGATGGACCTCGGGCTGCAAGCCAAGCTACTGCGCGTGCTGCAAGAGCGTCAGGTTGAGCGTCTTGGGGGCAAAAAAACCATTGATCTGGATGTGCGTATTGTCGCAACCACCAACCGTGAGCTGGCGGAGTACGTGGCGGATGGTAATTTTCGTGAAGATTTATATTACCGGCTGAGCGTCTTTCCACTGCACTGGCTGCCACTGCGCGAGCGGTGTGGTGACATTGCGCCACTGACTCGACGCCTGCTGGCCCATCATGCCGCCAAAATGAAACGGCCAACGCCGGTATTGCTGGCATCAGCCGAGCGCAAGTTGCTCAGCCATAGTTGGCCAGGCAACGTCCGCGAGCTGGACAATACGGTACAGCGGGCGTTGATTTTGCAATCTGGGCCGCAAATCAGCGATACGGACCTACTGCTCACTCCTGTGCCTAAGCATCGCCAGTTGGTTGCAGATGACGAACCGACGACAGCCATGCCGCTGGATGAAGGTGAGCTGGGCAGTGATTTGCGCAATCGCGAAGTCGAACTGATTGTCAAAGCGCTGCGTGAAGAGCCGTCACGCAAAGAGGCCGCAGACCGCCTCGGAATAAGCCCACGCACCCTGCGCTATAAGGTGGCGCGCTTACGCGATGAAGGCATTGACGTCGAGTCGATGTTAAGCGCGTAACCTGCTTTTTTCAGTTTGCAGTATGTTCGTAGCTAAAAAGCCGCCGTCATCTTGGCGGCTTTTTTGTGTCGGCAGAATTGGCAAGAGCTTTGCAATGACAGAAATATAGATACAAAAATTCCCTTAAAGCGTCAAAAAAGCGTACGCATGACGGTGAGGTAACTGCATATGGTCAATCGTGTCGATGTTAATAGCGTGCTGATGCAAATGCGTCAGGTTAAAGAGCAGTTGCGCGCCCAGCACGATCAGCAGGCAAGCCAAGCGGCGCCCACTGCGGAGCTGCGCAGTGATCGAATTGCCGGTGACAATCTTGCGCGTCAAGTTGAGCGGTTACAGCAACAGCAGCAGCAGGTGAATCCGGCTCAAGCCAGCCAGTCTGTGCAAGGCGACCCTGCGATACCAGATTTTCAAACCATGTTTTCAAACGCCGTCAATAATGTGGCTATGAAGCAAAAACAAGCCAGTGAACTGGCAACACGCTTTGAACAAGGCGACCCTAGCATTGATTTACCAGAAGTCATGATTGCTCGGCAAAAATCCAGTGTTTCTTTTCAAGCGATGACACAAGTACGTAACAAGTTAATCGAAGCGTACAAAGATGTAATGAATATGCCGGTTTAATGTGAGGCCATGGTATGGAAAACGCACCTGCTCAAACCGGCACTCAAGCCGAACAATCTGATACCAGTCGTGACCCAATGCTGGACGACGCCAGTGGCGGTGCACATCCGGTATTGGCGGGTTTTAATCGCCTAACCATTATTCGTCAAGTGGGCGTCATTGCTGGCATTGCCTTGGTGATTGCCTTGGCGTTTGCGATTTTAATCTGGTCACAGGAGCCATCCTATAAGCCACTCATTCATCGCCTGCAAGACCATAACGCCCAAGATATCATCGAAATTTTGCAGCGTGAGAATATTAATTTTCAAATTGATCCATCATCACAGATATTGATGGTGCAGTCGGGCGATCTACACGAAGCCAGGATGAAGCTAGCGGCGGCCAGTTTAATTGACGAAAAAACTGTTGGCTTAGAAGTGCTGGAGCAAGATAGTGCCTTAGGCACCAGCCAGTTTATTGAAAATGCGCGTTATCGCCGCGGTCTGGAGGGTGAGCTGGCACGTACCATTGCCAGTGTTAATGCGGTGCGTAATGCCAGGGTGCATTTGGCGTTACCGAAAGAGTCGGTATTTGTACGTGATAAGCGCTCGCCTAGAGCATCGGTCTTTTTGGAATTGTACGCTGGCCGAGAAATGACACGAGATCAGGTCGAAGCCATAGTTAATTTAGTCGCCTCCAGCGTCAGTGATATGGCGCGCAGCGATGTGTCTATCGTTGACCAACACGGTAATTTGTTGTCGAAAATTGAGCAGCAAAGTGAAGACTTTATGGTGACCAAGCAATTGGAGTACACCCAAAAAGTTGAAGAGTCACTGATTTCTGCGGTCAATAATATTCTCAAGCCTGTGCTGGGTAGTGACAACTACAAAGCAGAAGTCTCGGCTGATGTTGACTTCACTGTGCAGGAGCAAAGCGAGGAGCTGTATAACCCAGATTTAATCGCACTGCGCAGCGAGCAACTGATCGATGAAGAAAACGTCGGTGACCCTAATGGCGGTATTCCTGGCGCTCTGGCCAATCAGCCGCCCATTGATGTGCAAGTCCCCGAACAAGCGAATGGTGGCCAAGGGGGGAATGTGCCAGCGCAACGCCGCTCAGAAGCCACCCGTAATTATGAGGTCGATCGTACCCTTAGCTATAAACAGCATCAGGTTGGTCGATTGCGCCGCGTGACCGTTGCCGTGGTGGTGAACGACCGCGAAAATATCAATGCCGAGGGCGAGGTGGAGTACGTGCCTTGGGCGCTAGAAGACCTGCAGCGATTGGAAATATTGGTCAAAAATGCCGTTGGTTTTAACCCTGCCCGCGGCGACAGCGTTAATGTGATCAACTCACCCTTTATGGGTAAAGGTGACGTCGCCTTAGGCGAGCCAGATTTTTGGACTCAACCTTGGTTCTGGGAAATCATGAAGCAAGTGTTGGCCGGATTGTTTATATTGGTATTGATTTTCGGTGTCATTCGACCCACGGTGAAAAGCATCGCCAGCCGCGGCAAAGAAGACTCCGCCAGTATTCTCGATGAGCTGGAAGACGCTGAGGCAGGTCTAGAAGATGAGCGTGTCACCTTGGCGGGCGTGGATGAGTTCATGTTACCAGGTGCCTCTGAAAGTTATGAACGTCAGCTGGATGCGCTTAAGGGCCTGATCGCCGAAGATCCTGCCCGAGTGGCCCAGACGGTGATTAGATGGGTAAACGACGACGATGGCCGATGACGAACAGGAAAACAATCTCGCGAACCTGAGTAAAGTCGAGCGTGCCGCCATATTGTTGATGACGCTAGGCGAACAAGACGCTGCTGAGATTCTCAAGCACATGGGGCCCAAAGAAGTGCAGCGCGTGGGTACTGCCATGGCGACGTTGAGCAATGTGAACCAAAACCAAGTTGAGACCGTGGTGGCTCAGTTCTTAGAAGAGGTCGGCGGCCAAACCGGCATGGGGCTGGGCTCGGATCAATATATCCGCAATATGTTGACATCGGCGCTAGGTAACGACAAAGCCGGTGCATTGATCGACCGCATTTTATTGGGGGGCAACACGACGGGGTTAGACTCGCTTAAGTGGATGGAGCCGCGTCAAGTGGCTGATCTGATTCGTCACGAGCACCCACAAATTCAAGCCATCGTGGTGTCTTATCTCGACGCCGATCAATCGGCCGAGATTCTGTCCAACTTCGATGAAAAAGTGCGCTTGGATATCGTCATGCGGGTGGCGGCATTGGAGGCGGTGCAACCGGCGGCTCTGCAGGAGCTGAACGATATTCTCGAGCGTCAATTCTCTGGCAAAGCTGGCACTCAAACGACTTCGATGGGCGGTGTTAAAGTCGCTGCCAGCATCGTCAACTACGTCGATAGCACCATGGCCAATGAGCTGCTGGAAAGCATCAAAGAAATGGATGACGATTTGGGCACCCAGATTCAGGATCTGATGTTTGTTTTCGACAACCTAGTCGATGTCGACGATCGCGGCATTCAAACTCTACTGCGCGAAGTTTCTACCGATCTGCTCGTGGTTGCGCTCAAAGGTGCCGACCCTACGGTACAGGACAAAATCTTCAAAAATATGTCGAAACGCGCCGCTGAGCTGCTGCGTGATGACCTAGAGGCGAAAGGGCCAGTTAAAGTCAGCGAAGTGGAAGGTGCGCAAAAAGAAATCCTCACCATTGCCCGACGCTTGGCAGATGCCGGCGAGATTATTCTGGGTGGTGGTGGTGAAGCCATGCTCTGAGGCCGGTTATGTCTGAACTGAAAAAGCCTGGCCATACCATTGCTGCCGAGGATGCCCAGGAGGCACGCCCTTGGCGCTTGCCGTTTTGGACCGAGCCACCCGAGTGGCAAGCCGAGCGTGAGCCAGAAACCGACGAGGAACCAGCGCCAGAAAGCGACGAGGAAGCTTTATCGCTACCGACTGCCGAAGAGCTTGAGGCTATTCGTCGAGAAGCATACAACGCCGGCCTTGAGCAAGGGCTGGTGGAGGGGCGACAGCAAGGTCACCAGCAAGGCTATGACGAAGGCCGACAGCAAGGTCATGAGCAGGGTTATGCCAAAGGTGAGCAAGAAGGCCGCAGTGCCGGCTTTGCCGCAGGCGAGGCTCAAGGTTTGGAGGCCGGTCAGAGCAGCATCGACACCACAGTCGCGCAACTGCAGCAGGTGATTCAGCAGTTGCAGGCCCAGCTGCTGGAGCGCGATCAGCAGCTACCGCGTATTTTGACGCAACTGGTTGAACACACTTGCCAACAAGTGATCGCGGCGGAGCTGAAAACAGGCGCCAGCCAGATTGAGCAGTATGTGCAGGCGGCTTTGCAACAATTGCCGGCCGGTAAGGATCATGTCACCGTGCTGCTCAGTCCTCAGGACGAAGCTCATCTGCAGCAGCTGCCCCCCCTGCGTGGCCGCACTACGGAAGTGG
The DNA here is from genome assembly GCF_014652515.1 of Bacterioplanes sanyensis. Taxonomy (GTDB): domain Bacteria; phylum Pseudomonadota; class Gammaproteobacteria; order Pseudomonadales; family Oceanobacteraceae; genus Bacterioplanes; species Bacterioplanes sanyensis. Next base: position 539,038 of record NZ_BMYY01000002.1, read on the forward strand.
TGGTGGACCCCCAGTTAAACGCCGGCCAATGCCGTGTTGAAACCGAGCACAGCTGGGTGCAATACGATGTGACTGAGCATTTGCAGTCGCAGCTGGAGCAGCTGATGCCATTGTTGCTGCAAGCAGCGGAAGACTTTCCGGCTGAGGAGGAATTGTCTCCGGAACTGCCTGATAGGGTGCCCCTGAACGAAGAGGCGTCATCGCCACAGGACGACAGCGCTGATTTAGGCAGCGAAGCTCCTACTTCTGAGGCTGAGGTTGCTAACTCGTCTTCGTTGCAACCTGCGGCTGAGCCGCAGCATCATGCTGACAGCGAATCCAGCGAATCCAGCGAATCCAGCGAATCCAGCGAATCCAGCGAATCCAGCGAATCCAGCGAATCCAGCGAATCCAGCGAATCCAGCGAATCCAGCGAATCCAGCGAATCCAGCGAATCCGATGAAGCCAACGATGTTGAGGGCCCTAGCCATGGCCCTGAGTGAGCGTTGGCAAGCGCTGTCACTGCCAGCTTCTCAATATCAGCCCCGTATTGCCGGTCAACTGATTCGCATGGTTGGTCTGACGTTGGAGGCTGTCGGCATCAACGTCAAGGTCGGTGACCGCTGTCTGGTAGAGCGCCACGCGGGTGACGCCATCGAAGCCGAAGTCGTGGGCTTCGACCAGCAGCGTATTTTTTTGATGCCTATTGAGCAGATTGAAGGAGTTCGGCCTGGTTCGCGGGTATGGCCACTGCAAGGCTCTGCCCATGTTCCCGTTGGCGATGGCTTACTAGGGCGAGTACTCGATGGTACTGGCAAACCTTTGGACTCTTATGGCCCCTTGCAGCAAGTCGCTGAAGGCAGTTTGCATGGGCGCATCATCAACCCCTTGCACCGTGCACCGATTCGCGAGCCGTTAGACGTTGGCATTCGCGCCATCAATGCCATGTTGACGGTCGGCCGTGGGCAGCGCATCGGCTTGTTTGCCGGTAGCGGTGTGGGCAAGAGTGTGTTGCTGGGCATGATGACGCGCTTTACCACAGCGGATGTCATTGTCGTGGGCCTGATCGGCGAACGTGGCCGAGAGGTAAAAGAGTTTATTGACGAAATTCTGGGCGAAGAGGGCTTAAAGCGCTCTGTCGTGGTCGCCTCCCCTGCGGATGACTCACCCCTTATGCGGTTGCGAGCGGCCATGTATTGCACTGCTGTGGCGGAGTATTTTCGTGATCAGGGGCGTAACGTGTTGCTGCTGATGGACTCGCTAACGCGTTACGCTCAGGCCCAGCGTGAAATTGCCCTCGCGGTGGGTGAGCCGCCAGCGACCAAGGGCTATCCGCCTTCCGTGTTTAACAAACTCCCTAAGTTGGTCGAGCGAACCGGTAATGGCCCGCAAGGGGGTGGGTCGATCACCGCGTTTTACACCGTGCTCAGTGAAGGCGACGATATGCAGGATCCGATTGCCGATGCCAGCCGTGCCATTTTGGATGGTCATATTGTGCTGTCGCGTAAATTGGCGGAAGAGGGCCACTACCCCGCCATTGATGTGGAAGCTTCCGTCAGCCGAGTCATGCCGCAAATTGTCGACGGTGACTGGCTGCAGCGTGCGCAATTGACCAAGCAACTGCTGTCGCATTACCGCCAGAACCAAGACTTGGTCAATGTTGGCGCCTACCAGCCGGGCAGTGATCAAATGTTAGACGTTGCCATGGAGCGTATGCCCACCATTAAAGCCATGCTGCGTCAGCGCCTGGATGAGGGCTCATCGCTACAGGACAGCGAGCAGCAACTAACCGCCTTGATTAGCGGTGGCTGAGATGCCTCGCCACCCCCGTGCCAAGCGCCTGCAAACGGTTGTCAGGCTGGCAGAGCGTGATGAGCGCCAAGCGCTGGCTAACTTAGGTGCAGCGCAGCAAAAGCTGCAGCAAGAACAGCAACAACAGCAACAGCTAACCGATTACGCAGGTGATTATCAGCGCCAGATCAGTGGTGGCGATGGCGGCCAAATCAGTGCCGCACAATTACATACGACTGTGGGCTTTTTACAGCAAATTGAGCAGGCGCTAAAACAACAACAGCAGCAAATTGTACTGCTGCAAAAACAGGTCGACCATGAACGTGAGGTTTGGCAGACGGCACAGGCTAAACTCACAGCATTACAGCAACTTATTGAAAAATTAGAGCTGGAGTACGACCAACAACAAGCGCGACTGGAGCAGCGCCAAGCCGACGAATGGTCCAATCGCGCGGCCTTTGACCGCCTGCGGCAAGCGCGCAGAGACGATTGAGTTTTAACCCCCCATCTTTTCCGCCGCTGGCATATTGGCCAGCAAATTCTGCACAAACGTCTAATCTGACATCGAAAGAATGGCAATTAAGGCAGCAATATGGCAACCGTCATTGCTTGTGGCGAACGTCTCAGTATCGATCGGGTTGAGGCTCTACATGAGCAAATTTTGGCAGCGCTTAGCTCGGTAGAGAGCATCGAAATTGACGCCTCAAAAGTGCAGTACGCTGATACCGCCGGTCTACAGCTGCTATTGGCGCTGCAGCATTCCCTACAATCCAGCGGTAAAGGTCTGTACTGGCAGGGCGCCAGCGACGCAGTGACTGACTGCGCTGCACTGCTTGGACTGAACACACTACTGCAACTGTCACAACCCCAGGAGTAACACATGCCCAGTATTCTGGCAGTCGATGATTCTGCATCTATGCGACAAATGGTGACCTTTACCCTCAAAGGGGCAGGTTTTGAGGTGGCTGAGGCCAAAGATGGTCAGGAGGCGCTGGCACTGGCGCAACAAAAAAAATATGACCTAGTGTTGTCCGACGTCAATATGCCAAACATGAATGGTATTGAGCTCGTTAAGGCATTACGGCAACTGGCCGATTACAAGTTTGTGCCGGTATTGATGCTAACGACGGAATCCACCGGTGACATGAAAACGCAAGGCAAGCAGGCTGGAGCCACTGGTTGGATCGTTAAGCCATTTAATCCAGACCAGCTGCTCAACACGATTCGCCGCGTACTGGGGTAAGTGTTATGAGTGTTGACCTGTCGCAGTTTCACCAGGTTTTTTTTGAAGAAAGCCTAGAGGGCCTAGATATCATGGAGGCTCAGCTGCTGCAGCTGCAAGCGGGCTCAACGGATATGGAAGCGGTCAACACTATATTTCGTGCCGCACATTCCATTAAAGGCGGCGCTGGCACCTTTGGCTTTGCGGATGTCGCGCAGTTTACTCATCTGGTAGAAACCCTATTGGATGAAATTCGCGCAGGCCAACGTCCTGTCACCGAGCATGCCATTGAACTGTTTCTGCAATCCGTCGATGTGTTGCGTGCCCTATTACTGGCATTGCAACAAGGCGAACGTCCGGATTTATCCACCGCTGAACAGCTTAAGCAAGAACTACAAAAAGTGCTGGATTCATCAGCAGTCCCTGAAACAGCGAGTACAGATGTTGTACCCGCTGCAGCGCAATCCAGTGCACAGGGGTGGTTGATCGAGTTTCGGCCCGATGTCGATCTATTGCGTACCGGTAACGAGCCCTTTCGCATGGTGCGCGAAATTTGTGAGCTGGTGGGTCAAGAGGCGGTTACCGTCGAGGTCGATAGCAGTGCCCTGGTCGATATTCAAACCCTAGATCCGACCAGCTGTTATTTAAGCTGGCAAATTCGTATCGACTGCGCGATTGAGCTGAGCAACCTACAGGAAGTGTTCGAGTGGGTCGAAGATGAGTGTGATATTCGCTATCAAGCGCTGAGTCAAGCTCATGCAACACGAGATGTACCTGAGTTGGAGGCCCAGCCTGAAGCCCCCGTTCCTGCAGTTGAACCTGAGCCGCTAGCAGTCAAAGAAGAAGTTCCTGCTGCGGCTAAGCGCCCAGTAGATGCATCGATTCGGGTGTCTATCGATAAAGTTGATAGCCTGATCAACATGGTGGGGGAACTTGTCATTACTCAATCCATGCTCAGTCAACTCGGCCAAGACTTCGACTTATCCAGCTTGGCCCGCTTACAACAAGGGCTGATGCAGTTAGAGCAAAACACCCGCGAGTTACAAGAAAATGTGATGAAAATTCGCATGCTGCCTATCAGTTTTGCCTTTAGCCGTTTTCCTCGTCTGGTTCGCGATGTAGGTGGGCAATTGGGTAAGCAAGTCCAGCTTAAGCTGATGGGAGAAGATACTGAGCTAGACAAAACCGTGATGGAAAAAATTGGTGATCCATTGGTGCATTTGGTGCGCAACTCGTTGGATCACGGCCTCGAAACACCTGAGATACGCAGACAGAGTGGCAAGTCTGAAGTCGGGCACTTGACCCTGAATGCTTATCACCAGGGGGGCAATATTGTTATTGAAATCAGTGATGATGGTGCTGGTCTAAATGAAGAGAAAATTCTTCGCAAAGCGGTAGAGCGCGGCTTGGTATCTGTTCCAGAAGCACTCACACCTGAGGAAATTCATCAGTTGATTTTTTTACCTGGGTTTTCTACTGCCGATACCGTCAGTGATATTTCTGGTCGCGGTGTGGGAATGGATGTGGTGAAGCGCAATATTCAAGAGCTCAATGGCAGTATCGAAGTCCAATCCGAACAAGGTGTCGGTTCTACTTTTACTATTCGGTTACCTCTGACATTGGCCATCCTAGATGGCCAGCTAGTGCGCGTTGGGAACGAAAAATACGTTATTCCGCTGGTATCAATTGTTGAATCCATTCAACTGGAGCCGCGCAATATGAATCATATAGCCGGTAGCCAGCCGGTCATGCCTTTGCGTGACGAGTACATACCCATTGTGTGTATGAAAGATGTCTTTTCGTTAACGAAAAATACCGACCTGAGTGACGCTATGTTGGTCATTGTCGATGGTGAACGTGGCAAAGTTGGGCTGGTCGTTAATGAGTTGCTGGGGCAACAGCAGGTAGTCATCAAAAGTCTTGAGCAAAACTATGAGCGGGTCCCTGGTATTTCCGGGGCTACTATTTTAGGTGATGGCACAGTGGCATTAATCATCGATGTGACGGGCCTGCACAAACACAGTAATGAAAGGGCAGCCTGATATGAGTTCTGAAGATGTCGAAGTACAGGCCAGCGATGAGCAACAATATCTAACGTTTATCATGGCGGAGGAAGAATACGGCGTCGATATTTTGGCCGTGCAAGAAATCCGCGGCTGGGAAGAAACCACCTCCATACCGAATGCTCCAGACTACATCCAAGGTGTGATTAATCTACGTGGCACCATTGTTCCCATTATGGATTTGCGCCGACGTTTTGGTCTCAAACCCGTGGAATACAGCCCTATCACTGTGGTGATCATATTAAAAGTGAGTACGGACCAGGGCGAAAAAGTAATGGGTATTGTGGTGGATGCGGTTTCGGATGTGTACTCCATAAAGCATAGCGATGTGCGCCAACCACCGGATTTAAACCAGGATGACAACTCAGATTTTTTACGCGGGTTAGTCAATGTTAAAGACAAAATGGTGATTTTATTGGATGTCGGTACTTTGCTAACCAGCCGTCATCCTTTGGAGCTGCCATCATTGTCAGAATACGACCCGGGGCATGCCTGAGTCAGAATCAACCAACGGAAGCTAAGACGATGGGTATACTCAGTTCTCTGTTTCACTCTGCCAGCTTGCAAGAAACACAATATAAATATGAAGCACTAGATAATGCGCAAGCGCTCATGGAATTGGCACCTGATGGCACAGTGATCGCTGCCAATCGTAATTTTTTGACACTACTGCACGCAGATTGGAGCAGTGTGCGTGACCGACCCCAGCACCACCTATTGGCTGGAGAGGAGGCGGATAGTCAGCGCTATCGATCATTGTGGGAACGACTAAGCCGAGGTGAAGCCGACTCTTTACTGCAGACCTTTAAAACACCTGCGGGTAAACCCATTTGGTTGCAGGTTAGCTACAGCCCGATACGCTCAGCAGGACAAGGGGTGTGGCGTATCTTAGCGACCGCAATTGATATGACAGAACAAGTCAATGCACTGCACGAACACGCTAGCAATAGCGACAAAGTACAAGCATTGGAAGTCTGCCAAGCCAATATTATGTTGGCCGATATGGATATGCGTATCGTCTACCTTAATGAATGCCTCAAAGAAACATTGCAGCAGAACGAAGCCAGCATCCGCAAAGTGCTACCCAATTTTTCTACAGCCAACTTAATTGGTACCAATGTTGATGACTTTCATAAAAAACCCGCCATGCAGCGGCGCTTAATTGGCGATTTAAAGGAGCCGCACCACACCAGAATTGAAGTAGGCGGCGTGATTTTTTCGCTTATTGCTACTCCCTGGCTTAATCAGCAACAGCAGCGCATCGGTACCATTGTGGAATGGCAGGATGTGACAGAAGCTGTCAAACAAGATAAGCGTAAAAAGGCCGAAGCTGACGCCAATGCCAGAGTCAAGCAAGCGCTGGATGTCGTGACCACCAATGCCATGATTGCTGACAACGACGGCACTATTGTGTACATGAATGATGCTGTCCAAGCCATGATGGCTAACGCTGAGAGTGACATTAAGCGTGATATACCTACTTTCGACGCCAATCGGTTAGTCGGCTGTAACATTGATACTTTTCACCGCAACCCCGACCATCAGCGTCATATGCTGGCGGCACTGAAAGATACCTATAAAACTGAAATAACCGTTGGAGGGCGAACGTTTTCACTGATTGCTAACCCCATTTATAACGACGATAAGGAAAGGCTCGGTACTATTGTTGAATGGCGAGATCGTACTTATGAAGTGGCTACTGAAAAAGAAATCGATAGTATTGTGGATGCTGCCTCTGCAGGCGACTTGTCGCAACGAATTGATCTGGCCAATAAAGAAGGTTTTTTCCTAAATTTAGCTGAGGGGCTGAATCGTCTTCTAACCATCGCCGATAGCGTTGTGAGCGACACCATACGAATCTTCGATGGACTGGCTCAAGGAAAGCTCGACCGTCGCATCAATGCCGAATACACAGGCGCATTCGACAAACTCAAACAGGATGCTAACAGCACCGTTGATCGATTGACCGACATTATCGGGCGCATTCGCGAAGCGGCAGGGGCGGTGGCGACAGGGGCGAGCGAAATCGCCCAAGGCAATGCTGACTTGAGCCGTCGCACTGAGTCACAAGCTTCATCGTTAGAGCAGACCGCCTCGTCCATGGAGCAAATGACCAGTGCTGTTAAGCAAACCAGTGATAACTCTGTACATGCCAATGAATTGGCCACTTCAGCCCGGCATAAAGCTGAAACCGGTGGTGAAGTGGTCTCAAAAGCTGTGGTAGCCATGCAGGAAATAAATCAGTCTAGTAAACGCATTGCCGATATTATTGGCGTAATTGACGAGATCGCTTTTCAGACCAACTTACTGGCACTGAATGCCGCGGTTGAGGCAGCCAGGGCCGGCGAGCAAGGTCGAGGATTTGCGGTAGTCGCAGGCGAAGTGCGCAATTTGGCTCAGCGCTCTGCCAGTGCTGCTAAGGAAATTAAAGAACTGATTCGCGATAGCGTTGATAAAGTTGAAGCGGGTACCTCGCTAGTAAATCAAAGCGGTAACACCCTTAACGAAATTATTGCCGCCGTTGAAAATGTCTCCGCCATGATTCAAGAAATCAGTACGGCGGCACGTGAGCAGTCAGCAGGTATTGATCAGGTAAACAGCGCCGTCGCACAAATGGATGAAATGACCCAGCAAAATGCCGCGTTGGTTGAACAAGCATCAGCAGCGGGCGAAGCCATGGCAGAGCAAGCGCAGTCGATGACACAAATGATGGAGTTTTTTGATATCGAACTGTCCGCACCTGTGAAGCCGCCACGTGCTCATCCCGCACCGATTGCAGCCAGTGGTCAGACGCAATTATCTCCTTCTGCGGGCTTTAATGTGAGTGATGATGACGACGATGAATGGGCAGAGTTTTAGAGGTAGCAAGAGGTTGTATCGTGCAGACACGTGAGTTTGCGATGACAGAGGCGGATTTTGCCGCCATTGCCCGCCTAGCTCTAGAGCACACTGGTATTGTGCTCGCCGAGCATAAAAAAGACATGGTTTACGGCCGCATTGCTCGGCGTATCCGTGCCCGTCGTTTATCGAGTTTTACGCAATACATCGATTACCTAAGTCGTCATTTGCAGGATGAGATCAGTGAATTTATCAATGCACTCACCACCAATCTGACATCATTTTATCGCGAGTCACATCACTTTGACTTTCTCCAGCGGCGCTGGCTGCCCGAGCTACTCACACAATCAACACGTAAGCGACTGCGCGTATGGTCAGCAGGATGCTCGATCGGACAAGAAGTTTACTCCATTGCGATGGCATTAAAAGAAGGCGGTATTCCCCATTCCTGGGACTGTAAATTACTCGCCACGGACCTAGATTCCAATGTTCTAGAGACTGGGCGCGCTGCTCGCTATCCCATAGCGGCCTTGGAAAACTTGCCCGCAGGGCTTGAGAAACGTTACTTCGAGCGTATCAATACCAAGGAAGTTCAGGTTATCCCTGCGTTGCGAAACATGGTTTTTTTTAAACGATTAAATCTGTTAGGGGCTTGGCCAATGACCGGGCCATTTGATGCCATCTTTTGTCGCAATGTGGTGATTTATTTTAATAAAGACACCCAGCGGCAACTATTTGATCGCATGGCAGATATGCTACCGCTCGGGGGGCACTTGTTTATCGGGCACTCAGAAAACTTACACGGGATTACTGGGCGCTTTGAGCCGCTAGGGCAAACCATTTACCGGAAGATTCACTGATGCATTCACCTCCATTGAATGACCGCCCGGTGCAACCTCCGGCAGCGGGCGGATTCGATCACGTTAACCGCTATTGGGATGGCTTGCATAAAGTATGGGCTGCCAAAATATTACCTGGTGAGTTTTATGTATCAGCCCATGGTGAAATGGTCGTCACCTTGTTAGGTTCATGTATTTCAGCCTGTGTTCGCGATACGGTGCGCGGTATCGGTGGCATGAACCACTTTATGTTGCCGGAGCAAGGCGAGCACTCGACGACAAACTGGGGCAATGATCCGCTGACGCATGCTTCGCGCTACGGTAATTGGGCGATGGAGTATCTGATTAATGAAATCTTAAAACGCGGCGGGCGCCGTGAAAATCTAGAGGTAAAATTATTTGGTGGTGGCCAGATGATTGCGGCGATGAGCGATGTTGGGCAGCGCAATATTCTGTTTGCTTACGACTACCTTGCCCGAGAGGGCCTAACGGTGGCGGCTGCGGATGTTGGTCGGGAGGTGGCGCGTAAAGTGCTGTATTTCCCCGACACGGGGGCGGTTAAAGTGAGGAGAATCAAACATATGAAAAACGATGTGTTACTGCAGCGTGAGCGCGATTACCAACGCTCAGTCACCGTGCCAGAGTCTGCCGCCGGCAGCATAGATCTATTCTGATGGCCAATGCGATTCGAGTATTGATCGTCGATGACTCGCCACTGATGCGACAGTTATTGACATCATTGTTAGCCGACGAGGTCGATATTGAGGTGGTCGGTAGCGCCGCCGATCCGTACATAGCGCGCGATAAAATCAAGCAGCTGCAACCGGATGTGTTGACACTCGATATTGAAATGCCGCGCATGACCGGCCTGCAATTTCTAAAAAACTTAATGCGTTTGCGGCCGATGCCGGTGGTTATGGTGTCGTCGTTAACAGAGCAAGGAGCGCCCGAGACACTGGATGCGTTAGAACTCGGCGCCATCGATTATATCGCCAAACCACAGATTAAAAATGAGGCTGCATTTCAGCGCTTTGCCCGTCAACTGCAAGAAAAAATCCGCGTTGCTGCCCATGCTAGGGTCAGAGCGCTCGATCAAGGCCAGGTGAGCAAAGCCCGGGCCCAGGTAATGCCTGTGCAGCGTTATGAGCGTTGGATTGCAATAGGCGCCTCAACCGGTGGTACAGAAGCCATCAAAGAAGTGCTCATGGCCGTACCCAAACACTGTCCACCGATTGTCATCACTCAGCATATCCCAGCGGTGTTCAGTCGCTCTTTTGCCATGCGTTTAAACCATTCGCTGGAACTGGAAGTGTGCGAGGCTGAAGATGGCTTAGAAGTATTGCCCGGCCGTGCCATCATTGCACCGGGTGACTATCACTTACAGTTTGAAGCACGCAATGGAGGGCATATTTGCCGCCTTAGTCAGGCTGAAAAGGTGAATCGGCATCGGCCGTCCGTTGATGTGATGTTCGATAGCTTGGCAATGTTAACGTCGGCCCCTTCTTTAGTTGCTGTATTGCTGACGGGTATGGGGAACGACGGTGCAGCCGCCATGGCACGATTGCGAGCGCAGGGGGCGTTGACGCTGGCGCAGGACGAGGCGTCGAGTGTGGTGTGGGGGATGCCCGGTGCCGCTGTCGCCTTAGGGGCCGTTGATCAGGTCGTGCCTTTGTCTGAGCTGGCGCAAAAAATGCTGAAGCTGGCGGCGGCAAAAGAGTGACAAACCTGCCGCATGTGCTAAACATGATGTACGACACCCGTTTGGAGGATGGATGAATGACAGTACAGGCTTCTCTCTCAGGGAACGGTCAGGAGCTCACCATTAAGGTGGATGGGCGCTTTGACTTTAGTGCACACCAAGAATTTCGTGACGCTTACGAAAAACAGACCGCTGAGCCACAAAAGTTCGTAGTTGATCTGGGGGGAACTTCCTATCTCGACAGTTCTGCATTGGGCATGTTGCTGTTGCTACGCGATCATGCCGGCGGCGATAGCTCCGATGTCCATATCGTTAACTGCAATCAAGACGTGCGGAAAATTCTGACGATCTCCAACTTCGAACAACTGTTCTCCATTCAGTAAATCAGTATGGCGACGGGTGGCATCCGTATTCTGATTGCCGACGATAACAGTACCGATCGTATGGTGCTGAGCCGTATCGTTCGCAATCAGGGGCATGAAGTGGTTGAGGCCAGCAATGGTTTGGAAGCCGTCGCTGCCTTCGAGCAAGAGCGTCCTGCTATGGTGCTAATGGACGTTATGATGCCTGAGATGGATGGACGTGAAGCCGCTCGGCAGATTAAGCGTCTGGCGGGTGAAGAACTGGTCCCACTGATTTTCCTCACGTCTTTAACCGATGCCCAAAGCTTGGCTGATTGTCTCGAGTCTGGGGGGGACGATTTTCTTAGTAAACCTTACAACAGTGTGATTCTGCAGGCTAAAATCAAGTCTTTTTCCCGTATGCGGGATATGCACCAAACCCTGCAACAACAGCGCGATACCATCGCCAGCAATAACGAGCATTTATTGCATGAGCAGCATGTTGCCAAAGCGGTATTTGATAACGTCGCCCATGCGGGCTGTTTGTCGGCGTCAAATATTCGTTACACCTTATCCCCCTTGTCGATTTTCAATGGCGATGTCTTGCTGGCGGCACGCAAACCTGGCGGAGGCATGCATGTACTGTTAGGCGACTTTACTGGGCATGGTTTACCGGCTGCCATCGGTGCTATGCCGATGGCAGAAATCTTTTATGGTATGACGGCCAAAGGTTTTGCGCTGCACGATATTCTTCGCGAAATAAATCTAAAACTAAAAGCGATTTTACCCGTCGGTTTTTTTTGTTGCGCCGCCGTGGTGGATTTAAGTTTTGAGCGACACAGCGCGTCCATTTGGATGGGTGGGGTACCTGATTGTGTATTGCTGCGAGCTAACGGTGCTGAGCGTCAGGTGTTAAAGTCCAGCAACTTACCCTTGGGGGTGCTGAGCAATGAACAGTTTAACGATGCCATGGAAGAGTATCCGCTGGAGCTAGGAGATCGCTTGCTGATGTGGTCAGACGGCATTCTTGAAGCGCGCAACCGCGAAGGCGAAATGTTTGGTGAACAGCGACTCACCGAGGTCTTTGACCGCAGTACGCATGTTGATGAAATTTTTGACAGTATTCACGCCGCGTTGGATCAATTTCTGTCAGGCTGTGAGCGAGATGATGACACGACCCTACTCGAATTGCGCATGGCTGAAGAAAGCTCATTGGAAGCCTACTTACCAGACTTGCAAGCCGGTCCAATGGCTGGCCCTTTAGGCTGGCATATGGTGTATCGGATGGAGGCGGATACCTTGCGGCACTTCAATCCGTTACCACTGCTGATGCATGTGATCATGGAAGTACCGGGGTTGCGTATCATGGGCGGCGAGCTACACACGGTTATGGCTGAGCTTTTCTCCAATGCGTTTGAGCACGGGGTACTGGGGCTGGATTCATCGTTAAAAACCAGCCCACAAGGTTTTATGGAGTACTACCGTCGCCGTGAGCAACAGCTTCAGCAACTGACGGAAGGCTTTGTCGAAGTGCGCATGCGGCATGAGGGCGACGGCCACAGTGGGCGCCTGATCTTAGAAGTCGAGGACAGCGGACCTGGGTTTGACTATCAGTCTGTACGGCAAAACCGCACAGCGGATGGCGCTAGTCAACGGCAATACAGTGGCCGTGGGATACCATTGTTGCGACAGATTTGTCAGCGTTTAAATTACCTAGGTAAGGGGAATCGTGTCGAGGCTATTATTGACTGGCCCCAGTCACAACAACGAGGAAGTGAGCATGAGTGAGTTGGCGAGCCATTTCGATGAAGAGGCTCTGGATATGTTGAAAGAAGTCATGGATGAAGAGTTTCCCGAGCTGATTGCAGTCTTTGTTAGAGACTCTGAGCAGCGCTTGCCATTGCTGCAAAAAGCGATCGAGCTAGGCAATGCGGGCGAAGTGAGAGAACTAGCGCATAGTTTCAAAGGTGCCAGTAGTAACATTAGCGCCCAGCTTCTGGCGGATCACTGTTTCGCACTGGAACAAGCAGGGCGGGCGCAAAATCTTGAACATGCGCCCGAGCAGTTTGAGCAGGTACAAACTGAGTACTGGCAGGTGAAGGCACTGTTACAGCAAATGTTGAGCAAGTAATAGCCTAACGCCCCCTCTGAATCATTCACGACACATCAAACCCAGTTAAGCGCCATGCTCTGGCGTTCTATGTTGGAACCCACGAACAACTGCATTCACACCACGGTAGCTACAACTCGTCATCTTGGCTTATTTCTTGCTGATTACTGCAGAGCAGATAGCCGACATCAGAGACGTTGCCTTGACAACTTATCTCAATAACGTTCGCTGCAGGCGCGGTCGTCTGCGTTCAGACAAGCACGGCTTGTGATTCAGGAGTATTCACATGATGCATTCGGGAAGTTCAGCCACTGGGCTGACGGGTTTGTTGATGTCACTGGGTGGCCGCTTGGCGTTAGACAGTGGCACAGAGGCTTTGCCTAGCGATGGCCGCTTTTCTAAGTTATTTAACCAACTGTTGCAAACACCGGAAGGTGCGGAGCGCTTATCGCAAGCCTTATCGCAGGCACGTCTTGATCCCCAGTCAGCTATGCCGGAGTCCTTGTCTGGCGAGCTCTCAGAACAAGATTGGCAACAGTTGGAGGCAGCTTGGCAAGCATGGCAACAGCAAGCGGATCAGCCATTGCCGTTGATGGGACAATCCTTGCCGGCCAATGTTGCAGATTTGCTGCAACAAGTTCGTGATGGCCAAGCTCTGGTGGAATCGACATCGGTAACTCCACCGGTAGCGACACCGGCATCAGGATTAGCTGGCGAGGCCGTTACAACAGAATATGCATTGGGCACAGCGCAGTCAGCGGATACAGCCGCTGTGGGCGCAGTAGGTGTAGCGGCTAAGGAAAATACTCAGGTACCCAAACAAAGTGGTGACGACCTAGGGCTGTCAGTCTTGGCGCGCGCACAAAGCCCCGTCACCGAGGCTGGCACGACTCCCGCTGCCATGGCTGATAGCACCAGCAGGGAGGTCGGTGCGTTAGCTGAGCCACATCCGCGCATCCGCTCGGGCCTAGATATGTCAGCCAAATTAGACAGTGCAACCACTCAGCCAACTGCCGTCGAAACCGAATCATCCGCGGATGAAAGCGAAGCTATCTCGTCTGATCGTGAGCGCCTAGCCAGTCTGCAGCCGCGCGAACGCTCAGAGGGCGAGCGCAGCATGGGTGAGAGCGGAATCCAGGCGCTAGAAATACAAGGAGCACGTCAGTCTGCCACCAGTACAGCACCCGTTGCTGCACAAGCCGTAACGACGTCATCCATTGCCGCTGACGAGGCTGTGACGTTCAACGACCCACTGATTGAAGACGCGTTTGAATTGCAAGAAAAACGAGAGTTAAACCAGCTGCGTGGGGATGAACGCTTGCGAGAACGCCTAGATCTTGGCGCGGATCGTCAAGGCTGGAGTGTGGCCTTGGGGAGCCGTATCGTTGCCATGATTACCGAGGAAGTACAGCAAGCTCGTATTCAGTTGGACCCGCCGGAGCTGGGCAGTATGGAAATACGTCTACAGGTGCAGCAAGAGCAAACCAGTATTCAGGTACAAGTGCAAAGCCCGCAAGTACGTGAGGCATTGGAATCCAATGCCCACCGTTTACGCGAGGCACTGGCCGACAACGGGCTGACGCTGGCTGGATTCGATGTCACTGAGCAAGGCAGTCAGCAAGGTGGTCAGCACAATGAAAATGGTGACGGCCAGCGACAACCAGAATGGATAGCTGACAACGAAGGGGATGAGAGTGGTAGTGCAGTCACGGCTCAAGCAACCCAATTATCCAGCGACAGCATTCTCGATACCTTTGCCTGATCCTTGTCATCATTAACAATTCGGCAACCATTTGCTTGGAGGTGGGTGCCGTATTGTTTTCTCCCCAATGATCATTCGCTGGAAACATGAAAGATTTTTCTGGCAAGCTTTTCAGCGATGTCACTCTCCGCGTTAGCATTTCTGTCATAGCATGCTCAGCAGCTAGACTGGGCAGTAACTAAACTGCCATAGATACTGAAAGCGTCGATTTGTTGACAGTTTTTGATGGCACGTGGTTTGCACGAATGCAGTGACGACAGGAGAGACATATTATGGCAGCAGAGCAAGACCTCAAGCTGGATGATGACCAAGCCGCCGACGGCGAAAGCAAAGGTAGTAAAAAAAAGTTACTACTGATTATTTTGTTGGGGCTAGTGCTCGTGGGCGCTGCTGTTGCCGGTACGCTTTTCTTGCTGTTGTCAGGCGATGAAGATGTCAGCGACAGTGACACTGAGGTGGCAGAGCAGATAGAGGAGCCCAAAGCGCCCGCGCAATACGTTATTCTCAAGCCTGAGTTTGTCATCAGCTTTCAAGTGGGGCCACGCCAACGCTTTTTGCAACTGAGCTTGCAGGTGATGACACGCAAGTCAGAGGTGGTTGATACCTTGAACATGCATGAACCTATGATTCGTAACGATATTATCCGCATTATCAGTGAACAGGATTTTGACACATTGCGTACCGCAGAAGGTCGGCGTGCGTTGCAAAAACAACTGACGGAGCACCTCGATATGCTGGTGCAGCGAGAAGGCAGCGAGAGCGGTGTCGAGGCCGTACTCTTTACTAACTATGTGATGCAGTAGGAAGGCCCGGTGCAGGATTTACTGTCACAAGACGAAATTGATGCGCTTCTTCACGGTGTCGATGATGGTGATATCGAGCCAGAAGACGACATTGATGAAACCGGGGTCAAGTCATATGACTTGACCAGCAACGACCGCATTGTTCGCGGTCGTATGCCAACCCTAGAAATGATCAATGAGCGCTTTGCTCGTTATATGCGCATCAGTATGTTTAATTTTTTACGTCGCAGCGCTGACGTAGCGTCGGGTGGTGTGCAGATCATGAAGTTTGGTGAGTATGTGCACACCTTGTATGTACCCACCAGTTTGAATCTGGTGAAAATGCGTCCGCTGCGTGGCACGGCACTGTTTATTATGGACGCCAAATTGGTGTTCAAATTAGTGGATAACTTTTTTGGTGGCGATGGTCGTCACGCCAAAATCGAAGGGCGTGAATTTACACCGACGGAGGTCCGAGTGGTGCAAATTGTGCTCAGTCAGATTTTTAATGACATGATCGAAGCTTGGGCACCGGTAACCAAGCTCGAATTTGAGTATGTTGGCTCAGAAGTAAACCCGGCGATGGCGAATATTGTTAGCCCGAGTGAAGTTGTTGTCGTGAATACTTTTCACGTTGAGCTGGATGGCGGTGGTGGTGATTTTCATCTGACTATTCCCTATTCGATGATTGAACCAATGCGAGAAGTGTTGGATGCGGGGGTGCAAAGCGATATTGATGATGTTGACGAGCGCTGGATGCAGTCGCTGCGTGAAGACATTCTCGAAGCCCGCGTGCCAATGCACGGCACGCTGGTTGAGCGCGATATTACCCTGCGTGAGGTCGCGGAGCTGAAAGCAGGAGACGTGATCCCAATCGATATGCCTGAGTATTTTACCTTGCAGGCAAATGGCATTCCTTTGTTCCTGGGTAAGCTGGGGATTTCTAATGATAATTTGGCGGTGAAAGTTATTGATCAGGTTCACCGTCATCGCTCAAGAAAGTAGGAGAGCACGATGGCTGACGATGAAAACGACGTAAAGCCGGACGAATCTGTCGATGCCGATGCATTGGCGGATTCTGTCGCCAGTGGTATCGAAGAGGCCGGCGAGGATGAAGCTGCATTAGCGGATGAATGGGCGGCAGCGATGGAAGAGGCGGGTGAAACCCCCGATGACGACAGCGTTGAGGACGATTGGGCCGCCGCCATGCAAGAAGAGGCTGCTGCTTCAGAAGAGCCCGAGGCAGAGCCAGAAAATCATGTAGAACGGGCGCCACTCGATCCATTGCAAGATGAAGGGACGCCGCGCACCATCAATACCGACGGGCCAGAGCTGGATGTCATTCTTGATATTCCGGTGCGTATTTCCATGGAGGTGGGCAGTACGCAAATTCCCATTCGCAACCTGTTGCAATTGAATCAGGGCTCGGTGGTCGAACTGGATCGCTTAGCCGGTGAGCCGTTGGATGTGCTGGTCAATGGTACGTTGATCGCCCATGGCGAAGTAGTGATGGTGAACGATAAGTTCGGTATTCGATTAACCGATGTGGTGAGTCAGAGTGAGCGTATTCAACGTCTGCGTTAGTGTGCTGTTAGCGGCGTTGCCGTTATGGGCAATGGCAGAGCAAAAAACCGCCGTAGCAGACCCATGGTCATCCGCTGGCACTGTGGCGGTATTTTTATTGTTGATTATTGGTCTGATCCTATTACTTACCTGGCTGGCGACTAAGATGCGGGCCATTCGCCCGACGATGGCCTCGGGCGCCATTCGGCCCGTGGCCACTTTGACGTTGGGCGTAAAAGAACGCATCGCCTTGGTTCAAGTGGGCGATAAGCAAATTCTGGTGGGCATAACTGCTCAGCAGATTACCCCTCTGGCTGAGTTTGACGAACCGGTGATTGATGTCGAGCAGGAGAGCAGTGCCAGCTTTGCTGACATACTGAAAAAGGCGGTACGCTCATGAAACGTTGCTGGCCGCTGCTGCTCGTATTGCTTACCCTCATGGCTTGTCCGGCATTGGCTGAGGAGCAAAGCAAAGCCTTTTTAGGTGTGCCAGCCATTGTTTACGAAAGCACTGATACGGGTGGCAATTATTCGGTAACTTTTCAAATTCTGGTGATCATGACGCTGTTGTCGGTGTTGCCGGCACTGCTGATTATGATGACGTCCTTTACACGAATTATTGTTGTACTGGCGATCTTGCGTCAGGCCATTGGCCTGCAACAAACACCGTCGAACCAAATTTTGCTCGGACTCACCCTGTTTTTAACCTTGTTTATCATGATGCCGGTATTTCGAGTGATTAATGCCGAAGCTTTGCAACCCTACATTAACGAGGAAATTACTCCAGCGGAGGCGTTGCAGCGGGCTACCGTGCCGATGCACGAGTTTATGTTGGCGCAAACGCGTGAAAATGACCTGCAGCTGTTTATTCGCATCAGTGGTCGCGATGATATTGGTAGTGCAGAAGAAACACCTTTGCATATTTTGATTCCAGCATTTGTGACCAGCGAGTTAAAAACCGCCTTTCAAATCGGCTTTTTGTTGTTTATTCCTTTTTTGATCATCGACTTGGTTGTCGCCAGTATTTTGATGGCGATGGGTATGATGATGCTGTCGCCCATTATTATTTCGCTGCCGTTTAAAATTATGCTGTTTGTGCTGATCGACGGTTGGGCATTAGTTATGGGCACGCTGGCCAACAGTTTTGGCACGGTTTAGCCGGGAGGTCGTATGAGTCCAGTGGAAGTGGGAGATTTATTTTCCCATGCACTATATCTGGTGCTGGTGATCGTGGTCGTCATGATTGTCCCCAGTTTGATTATTGGTTTAGTGGTGAGTACGTTTCAGGCAGCCACACAAATCAATGAGCAAACCCTGAGTTTCTTGCCGCGTTTAGTGGTGACCTTGCTGGCTTTAATCGGCTTTGGGCCATGGGCGGTGACCGCCGTGTTGGATTACAGCCGTGATATTTACACCAATATCGCCTTTTTAATTGGTTAGCCGTGTTTGAGTTTGAAGCCTTGGAGGTGGGGCACTGGGTCAGTCGCTACCTCTACCCCTTTGCACGCATTTCAGGCTTGCTGATGGTGATGCCACTAATTGGTACCCGCATGGTGCCACAGCGTATTCGTATTTTTTTGGCGTTGGTGGTGGCCATTGTCATTACCCCCGTGCTTCCGCCCATGCCCAAAGTGGACCCGATTTCTCTTGAGTCTGTATTGATCATTGCTCAGCAGTTGCTGATAGGGATTGCTATGGGGTTTGTGATCGAACTGGTGACGCAAATTTACGTCATTGCCGGTCAATTAATTGCTATGCAAACCGGCTTGGGTATCGCCGTCACAGTGGACCCGGCTCAAGGGGCGTCGGTGGTGGTGATCAGCCAATGGTTTTTATTTATGGTCAGTCTGGTGTTTTTATCCCTAGACGGTCATCTGGTGATGCTAGAAATTCTGGCGGATAGCTTTCATACCTTACCGGTTGGGTTTGATGGTCTGGATGCAGCGGACTTTGGCATGATCGTTGAGTGGAGCGGTTGGATGTTTGCGGCGGCGGTGGTGATCTCTCTGCCAGCGCTGACGGCATTGCTGATTGTGAACCTGGCGTTTGGTGTGATGACTCGCGCGGCGCCGCAGTTGAATATTTTTGCCTTGGGTTTTCCCGTCACCATGATTGTTGGTTTGTTCATCATGTGGGCCACCATTGGCGAAATGGCCCAAGGTTTTCAAAGCTACATGGATGCCATGTTTGAGTTCCTGAAAAAGCTGACGCGAGGTTAAGATGGCCGAAGAAGACAGCAGCCAGGAAAAAAGCGAGGAACCCACCAGTCGCAGGCTAGAAAAAGCCCGAGAGGAAGGGCAAGTTCCGCGCTCCAAAGAACTGGCGACAACCGCCGTACTGGTGATCGGTGCAGCCGGCTTGATTGCCTTCGGCCCTTGGATGGCGGACTACATGGCGGGTATTGCTCGCTATGGTTTTGATATCGAGCGCTCCGCTGTATTCGACACCAGCGTCATGAGCCGTCACTTAGGTGCGTCGCTGGAAGACTCTATCTACGCCATTGCACCTTGGTTGGTGCTGGTGCTTGTTGCGGCCATTGCTGGCCCTCTCGGCATTGGCGGTTGGCTGTTCTCGACCAAGGCCATCGCCCCCAAGCTAGAGCGTTTGGACCCGTTAAAGGGGCTCAAACGCATGTTTTCGATGAATTCGCTGGTGGAGCTAATCAAAGCTTGGGCCAAGGTCATTGTGGTGGGGCTGGTGGCTTGGTTGGTAATGGCATTCTTTTTCGAAGAAGCCATGAATCTAAAACGCAAGGCGTTGGAGCCGGCCATTCAGGGGGCGGTGGATATCATCTTGTGGAGCGTACTGGCGCTGTGCTTATCAACGCTGGTGATCGCCATTGCCGATGTCCCCTGGCAAATCTACAGCCACACCAAAAAGTTGCGCATGTCGATGCAAGAAATTAAGGATGAGTACAAAGAAACCGAGGGCAAACCTGAGGTGAAAGCCAAGGTTCGGCAGCTGCAACGCGAGGCGGCGCAGCGTCAGATGATGGGCAGTGTGCCGGATGCCGATGTCGTTATCACCAACCCCACTCACTATGCCGTGGCTCTGCAGTACTCTGCCGATGCCATGACCGCGCCTGTGATGCTGGCCAAGGGCAGTGATCAGGTGGCGCAAAAGATTCAGGAAATTGCTCGGGAGCACAATATTCCGCGCATGCAGGCACCGCCGCTGGCTCGGGCATTGTTTGCTCACGCCAAAATTGGTGAAGAAATTCCGGAGGGCTTATACGTCGCGGTCGCGCAAGTGTTGGCTTATGTCTATCAGATGGATATGTATGCCAAGGGCCGTGGTCCTAAGCCCGAGCGCAAACCGGATATGCCGATTCCACGTGACTTACGAGTTGACCCCGACGCTGGCCGTTAGACACTGCCCTGAAAATGGGAAAGGTTTTTGCAGGGTGGCTGTATTAGTTAAATTTTTGACGGTACAGATATGGCAGCGGCCCCCGGACAGGTTCTAAGTCAGGTTAAATCGACCTTCGCTTCGCTTAGCAACACCAGCCTAGCGATTCCGCTGATGCTGTTGGTGCTGCTGGGCATGATGACCCTGCCGCTGCCGCCCTTTCTGTTAGATACCTTTTTTACTTTCAATATTGCGTTGTCGGTTGTGGTGCTGCTGGTCAGCGTCTATGCCCGCCGGCCCTTGGACTTCGCCATTTTCCCCACCATTTTGCTGGTAGCGACCTTATTGCGTTTGGCGCTCAACGTGGCCAGTACCCGAGTTGTACTGCTGAATGGTCACGAGGGTGGCGATGCCGCCGGCAAGGTGATTGAGGCCTTTGGTGAAGTGCTGATCGGCGGCAACTATGCCGTCGGTTTGGTGGTTTTCATGATTCTCGTCATCATCAACTTCGTGGTGGTCACCAAGGGCGCAGGCCGCGTATCCGAAGTAACCGCTCGCTTCACTCTGGATGCCATGCCGGGCAAACAGATGGCGATTGATGCCGATTTGAATGCCGGTTTAATCGATGCTGATGCGGCCAAAACTCGGCGGGCTGAAATTGCTGCCGAAGCGGATTTTTACGGTGCCATGGACGGTGCCAGTAAGTTCGTTAAGGGCGATGCCGTGGCCGGTATTTTGATTCTTATCATTAACATTGTGGGTGGCTTTGCCATTGGCATGGGCCAGCACAACCTCACGCTAGGGGATGCGGTTGAAGCGTATACCTTGTTAGCGATTGGTGATGGTCTGGTGGCGCAAATTCCATCGTTACTGTTGTCCACGGCGACGGCCATCATGGTAACGCGCAATGGCAATGACGAAGACATGAGCCAGCAAGTTTTTGGTCAAATGTTCGCCTCGTCCCAGGCGCTGGGTGTGTCGGCTGGCTTGCTGTTCTTGATGGGCATTGTGCCTGGTATGCCGCATACCGTCTTTTTGTCGGCAGCGGCCATTGCCGGAGCGGTAGCTTATTGGATTCGTTGGCGCAAACAAGGCGGAGTGCTAGGCGATAAAATTGCACAGCGCCTAGGCGGGCAAAAAGCCGCTCAAGAATCTCAGGGCGAAACCAATGCTTCCACCGCACTCGCTGCCCCGCAAGAAAAAGCCCAGGCCGCACTGCAGCAAATGGAAGTCAAGGAGCTGGGCTGGGATGACGTTGAGCCAGTTGACCGCATTGGCCTAGAGGTGGGTTATCGGCTGATTCCGCTGGTGGATAAAAACCAAGGTGGGCAACTGCTAAGCCGCATTAAAGGCGTACGGCGCAAGCTCTCGCAAGAGTTAGGCTTCCTGATGCCGTCGGTGCATATTCGCGATAATCTCGATCTGTTGCCAAACCAGTACCGCATCACCCTGATGGGCGTCACGTTGGCGGAAGCTGAAATTCATCCCGAACGCGAACTTGCAATTAACCCAGGCCAGGTGTTTGGCAAAATCGACGGCATCGCCGGTCGTGATCCAGCCTTTGGGCTAGAAGCCTACTGGATCGATGCCAGCCAAAAAGACAAGGCACAAACCCTGGGCTACACCGTGGTCGATGCCAGCACTGTGGTGGCAACCCACATCAACCAAAAACTGCAGCGCCATGCCCACGAGCTGTTGGGCCATGAAGATGTGCAAACACTGGTGGATATGCTGGCCAAAACCTCGCCCAAGCTGGCCGAAGAGTTAGTGCCCAATACGGTCAGCATCAGCCAGCTTCTCACCGTGTTACAGAACCTGCTGCGTGAGCAAGTACCGATTCGCGATTTGCGCTCCATCGCCGAGTCTTTGGCGAATAACCCTGGGCAGAGTCAAGATCTCGCCACTTTAACTTCGATTGCTCGCCTGTCTCTGGCGCGCATGATTGTGCAGAACATCTTTGGTAACGAGGATGAGCTGCCGGTAATGACGCTTGACCCATCTCTGGAACAATTGTTGCTTAAAACCATACAGCAGGGCAATCAGCCGACCTCGCCGACAGGTTTGGTACTGGAGCCTAATATGGCGGACACCTTGCAGCGCTCATTGGCAGAAGCGGTGCAAAACCAGGAAATGGCGGGTCGCCCTGCCGTGTTACTGGTGACCACGCAACTGCGTTCAAGCATGGCAGCGTTTGTCCGCAACAGTCTGGAGCAGCTACATGTGCTGTCGTATCAGGAAATTCCGGACAACAAAAGCATCACGATTGTTGCCACCATTGGCAGCCAGAACGGCTAACTGACAAAGGCCTGAGCTCATGAAAGTAAAACGCATCACCGCAGCGAACATGCAACAAGCATTGCGGCAGGTTACCCAAGAACTGGGTAGCGATGCCGTTATTTTGTCGAGCAAAAAGGTTGACCAAGGGTTTGAGGTCGTGGCGGCTACGGATTACCAGTCTGGCGACGCCGAAGCTCAAGCCGAAGTAGAACGCCAGCTGACGCTGCAGCGCGAGCTGGAGCAAACCCGCCGCCAGTTGCAGCCGGAAGCATCAGAGCGAGCCGAAGCTCAAGTTCCACCGCAGCAAAAAGCGCGTGAACAAAAGGTTAGAGAGCAGTTTGCACAGCCCAGTGCGCCTGATTCCGGTGAGTTGCGGCGCATGAGTGGCGAGTTGAAAGAACTTAAAAACTGGTTAGTGAGCCATCAGGGAAGCCCGTGGGATCAAGAACGGCCCATGACTTGGCAGCAATCTCAGCTGTGGCAGCGTTGTCAGGACGTCGGGCTAGAACCTGCCTGGTCGGACCGTTTGGTGAGCCGACTGCAGCCCGCGGATAACTTAGACGACAGCTGGCGTCAGGCACTGCAGTTGATGGAGCAAGACTTGCCAGTAGCTAACTTGCCTTGGTTAGAACAAGGCGGACGCTATGCTCTACTGGGGCCAACTGGGGCGGGCAAAACCACCACCATTGGTAAAATGGCGGCACAGTTTGTCATTCGTCACGGAGCTGAATCCGTGGCCTTGATTACCCTCGACAACTACCGAATTGCAGCGCATGACCAGCTTAAGACCTTTGCCAAAATCCTCGGTGTGCGCTGGTTAAGAGCCCCGCAGGATGGCACCTTGCCCGAGCTATTAAAAAAGGTGGCGAAGGCCAAGCTGGTGCTCATCGACAGTGCCGGTCTTGCCAGCCAAGACCCGCACTTCACCGAGCAATTGTCTATGCTCAAAGACTGTGGAAATGCAGTCAAAAAACTGCTGGTACTGCCCCTCACCAGTCAGGGGCGCTGCCTGCAGGAAAACTACGAACATTTTAAAAGTGCAGCGTTACATGGCTGCATTTTCACCAAGCTGGATGAGTGTTTTTGTCTGGGGCCAGCCATGAGCATTGCCGCTCTGGCGAGGCTACCACTGACGTTGGTCACTGACGGGCCCCATATTCCGGACGATTTGCACATGCCGGAGGCCAGCAAGCTGGTTAGGCTGGCTGAGCAGATGGCAAGAATGGCACGGACGCGCTGGCCCGTACCAGAAGCCGCTTACGCGGCGCTGCGCTAATCCAGTCGGACTTAATTTAAGGAGCAACAGCTGTTATGGCGAAGCATCCCGTACAGGTGATCGCTGTCACCGGTGGCAAAGGTGGCGTGGGTAAAAGTAATGTATCGGTCAACCTGTCTATTGGGCTGGCTGAGTTAGGGCGCAGGGTCGTGCTGCTAGACGCTGACTTAGGGCTGGCAAACATCGATATTTTGCTGGGGCTGAGTTCCAATCGCACCATCGAGGACGTTCTTCAAGGCGAGTGCGATTTGGCGGATATCATGCTAACTGGGCCTGGGGGTATTCGTATTGTGCCAGCGTCCTCCGGTACGCAACGTCTCTCGCAGCTCAATAGCATGGAACACGCTGGCCTAATTCAAGCGTTCAGCGACCTAGGGGACGACATCGATGTACTGGTGGTCGATACCGCTGCCGGTATATCCGATAGCGTCATGAGTTTCGTGCGGGCAGCTCAGGAAGTCATCTTGGTGGTGACGGATGAACCTACGTCAATTACCGATGCCTACGCTCAGATTAAACTACTCAACCGTGATTATGGTTTGTTCCGCTTTCGAGTGGTCGCCAACATGGTGAAGTCGCCGCAGGAAGGAAACGCATTGTTTAATAAACTTACCAAAGTGACCGATCGCTTCTTAGACGTTGCCATGCAGTACGTCGGCGCTGTCCCTCAGGACGACGCAGTGCGTCGTGCGGTACAGCGTCAAAAAGCGGTGTTGGATGCGTATCCTCGCTCTAAAGCTGCAACCGCGTTTCGAGCGCTTGCGAAAAAAGTGGATGCCTGGCCGCTGCCGTCGTCGCCGCGAGGGCATCTGGAATTTTTTGTTGATCGGCTGGTGCAGGAAGCAGGAGCCTGATCCGTGTCAGCGGGAAGTTGCCTGGTGTATTCAGACATTCAGAAGCATGATGCGGATCGTTTGGTCCGTGAGCACGCCGGCTTGGTCAAGCGCATCGCCCATCACTTACTTGGGCGTCTGCCCGATAGTGTCCAACTGGATGACTTGCTGCAGGCTGGCATGATTGGCCTGTTAGAAGCGGCGCGTAAGTACGATGGCAGCAAAGGCGCCAGCTTTGAAACCTATGCCGGCATTCGTATTCGTGGCGCCATGTTGGATGAAATTCGGCGTGGTGATTGGGCACCGCGCTCTGTGCATCGCAACTCTCGTCGTATCTCAGAAGCGATAAAAGCCGTTGAAAGTAGCAAGGGGCGTGATGCCGAAGATGCTGAAATCGCTGAATACCTAGGTATTTCTCAGCAGGAGTATCACGCCATCTTGCAAGACAGCGCTAGCTGCCGTCTGTTCAGTTACGAAGAGGTGACGGAGGGAGGCGAGCCCGTTTCTTTCGACGGAGCAGCGACCAACATCATCGATGGTCTAGAGCGCGATCACTTTCAGCAACATTTGGCCCAAGCGATTCGTCAGTTACCAGAGCGTGAGCAGCTGGTGCTGGCGTTGTATTATGACGAGGAGCTGAACCTAAAAGAGATTGGCGCGGTACTAGGTGTCAGTGAATCTCGGGTCAGCCAACTGCACAGTCAGGCCGCCAGCCGCCTTCGCACGCGTTTGAGTGACTGGCTGAGCGATTAATAGTGAAGGCCTGTCAGCGTGTACATTAGTGTCATATGGATAAAGCGCTGACAGGGTCTACAATAACCCTTAGGAACGACTTGGAATATGCAAAGTCGACTTAGTGGAGGTCGTTTTGGATAAAAACATGAAAATTCTCATTGTCGATGATTTTTCAACAATGAGGCGCATCGTGAAAAATCTGCTGCGGGATTTGGGCTTCACCAACACCGCTGAAGCAGATGATGGCAATACTGCATTGCCGATGCTGCAGTCTGGTGATTTCGACTTCCTCGTGACTGACTGGAATATGCCCGGCATGACAGGCCTTGAGTTACTCAAGCGAGTGCGTGCCGATGACAAGCTCAAGCACTTGCCGGTACTTATGGTGACGGCCGAAGCCAAACGGGATCAAATCGTGGCGGCGGCTCAGGCAGGTGTGAATGGCTACGTAGTGAAGCCATTCACTGCGGCGGTGCTCAAAGAGAAAATCGACAAAATCTTTGAGCGTGTCGAAGGCTGAAAGGATTAAGGCGGGCTCATGGCCGACAACCAATCTGAACAAGACAAGGCAGCTTCATCGTTAGATGAATCTGTGACGGCTGAGATTCGCCAGCTGGCGGAGCAAATGATCGCAGAAGCCGAGAACGGCCGTCTGAGCGATGCCGTTGCTGTGGTTAATAAGCTCAATGAACTTCGAGACCGTACCCTTTATCAGGAAGTGGGCAAACTGACTCGTGCAGTGCACGAGTCCATCAAAAATCTAAGTATTGAATCCATCGGTGCGGGTTCAGAAATTGCCAATACGACCGATAAATTAACCTATGTGGTAGAAATGACCGACAAGTCGGCCAATAAAACCATGGATCTGGTTGATGCTAGCGTGCCTAAAATTGCTGACATTCAGCAACAGGCGGGGGCGCTATCCCAGCGGTGGGATAAGTTTTTGAAGCGTGAGTTGAAGCCCGATGAGTTTCGTCAGCTATCGCGAGATATTCAAACGTTTTTACAACAGTCACAGGATGTAGGGCAGCAGGTTCAAGGTAATTTATCAGAGATTATGCTGGCCCAAGATTACCAAGATTTAACTGGGCAGATTATCCATAAAGTGGCTGAACTGGTGAAAGATATCGAAAGCCGCTTGGTTAGTCTTGTTGCTATGGCAGGAACGCTGGATTCTCTGACAGGCATCTCGCATCCTGAAGAAGTCGAGGCACAACCAGCTACAGATAACCATGGCAACATTGCTGCCGAGGGGCCGCAGGTAAACACTGCGGATAATAACGTCGTGAGTAGCCAAGACGATGTTGACGATTTGCTTTCCAGTCTTGGTTTTTAGAGGAGCCAACGGATGAGTTTCGATGCTGATGAAGAAATTCTCCAAGACTTTTTAGTCGAAGCGGGAGAAATTCTTGAGAGTTTATCCGAGGAGCTGGTAGATCTTGAACAGCGCCCGGATGACCATGATCTGCTCAACAGCATTTTCCGTGGTTTCCATACAGTAAAAGGTGGTGCTGGGTTCTTACAGCTGAATCCCTTAGTCGACTGCTGTCACGCGGCGGAAAACGTTTTTGACACGTTACGTAATGGTCAGCGCGGGGTTGACTCTAACCTGATGGACGTGGTCTTGCAGGCGCTAGATGCTGTCAATGATATGTTTGAGTCGGTGCGTAGCGGGCAAATGCCCCAAGATGCAGATCCTGCAATCATTGAACGACTGCACGACCTTGCGCGTCCGGCTGAGGCTGAGCCTGCTGCACCAGCCGAGCCGCCTGCACAGGCAGAAGCACCAGAGCCGCCCCCCGAGCAGCCAGCTGCTTCCCCAGAGGGTGACTCCTCGGGTGATATTACCGACGATGAGTTTGAGCAATTGCTCGATGCTTTGGAGGACGATCCAGCTGCCGCAACGGCCCCACCCGAGACCGAACCGTCTGCTGCTGATGACTTTATTGATGTCGATTCTGGCGCAGACAGTACAGATGATGAGATATCAGAAGATGAGTTTGAGGCACTGCTAGACCAAATCCACGGTAAGGGTAAGCACAGTGGAGCTCCCGTAGCCTCAGACAGTGCCCCAGCAGCGCCCGATGACACTCCCGCACAACCTGAAACTAAAGCGGCTGAGGGTGATGATTTAATTACCGACTCTGAGTTTGAAGAGCTATTGGACCGGCTCCATGGCAAAGGCCAGCACGCTGGCTCACCCGCTGGCGGTGAAGCAGCGCAAGAGCAGCCAGTGGCGCCGCCACCTCCACCGCCTAGTCCCAAACCCGAGAATAAACCCCAGCCTGCTGCGCAAGCGAAACCTGCTCCTAAACCGGAAAGTAAGCCGGACTCTAAGCGGGCTGACAAAGAAGCACATCCAGTCGCTGAGGCGACTGTCAGGGTAGATACCAAGCGCTTGGACGACATTATGAATATGGTCGGTGAGCTGGTGTTGGTGCGTAATCGCTTGATGCGCTTGGGGCTCGAAAGTGCCGATGAATCCATGTCTAGGGCCGTGGCGAACCTAGATGTGGTGACAGGCGACCTACAAACGTCGGTAATGAAAACACGGATGCAACCGATTAAAAAAGTTTTCGGCCGCTTCCCCAGAGTGGTTCGCGACTTGGCTCGGCAGTTGAAAAAAGAAATTAATTTGGAGCTGCGTGGTGAAGATACTGATCTAGACAAGAATTTGGTAGAAGCATTGGCGGATCCACTGGTCCACCTCGTGCGTAACGCTGTTGATCACGGTGTTGAAATGCCGGATGAGCGAGAAAAGAAAGGCAAATCTCGTGTAGGTACTGTGGTGTTGTCAGCGGAACAAGAAGGGGACCACATCCTGCTGGTTATTCAAGATGACGGTGGTGGTATGGATGCGGATGTATTGCGCCGCAAAGCCGTTGAAAAAGGTGTTATGGATCAGGATGCAGCAGATCGCTTAACGCCGACGGAGTGCTACAACCTGATATTTGCTCCAGGTTTTTCTACCAAGGAGCAAATATCAGATGTGTCTGGCCGTGGTGTGGGTATGGATGTGGTAAAAACCAAAATTACCCAGTTAAATGGCACCATTAATATTGACTCTGAGTTGGGGCGCGGCACTGCTATTCGTATTAAAGTGCCATTAACACTGGCGATTATGCCAACACTAATGGTCATGTTAAAAGAACAAGCGTTTGCTTTTCCACTGGTCAGTGTGAATGAGATTTTCCATCTTGATTTAACCCAAACCAATATTGTTGATGGACAGGAAGTTGTGGTAGTGCGAGAAAAACCTATTCCACTGTTCCACTTGAAGCGTTGGTTAATCAAGGGTGAGGAGTTCTCGAAAGCTGATGAGTCAGCGCATGTCGTGGTGGTGTCAGTGGGGACACAGCGAGTCGGCTTTGTTGTTGATCAGCTAATCGGCCAGGAAGAAGTGGTTATCAAACCGCTAGGAAGAATGCTCCATGGTACAGCGGGTATGGCGGGTGCAACCATCACCGGCGATGGGCGCATCGCTCTAATTCTTGATATCCCTAGCATGTTGGGCCGCTATGCCAGCCGAGCTATGAGCGCGGCGTAGGGGCCAGTTGAGGAGTAAGCAGGCGAATGACAATTAAAGTCCTGGTGGTGGACGACTCTGGTTTTTTTCGGCGCCGGGTGTCTGAGATTATTAATTCTGATCCGCGCATGGAGGTCGTTGGCATCGCTGACAATGGCCGTCAGGCCATTGAGAAAAATGACCAGTTGAAGCCTGATGTCATCACCATGGATTACGAAATGCCAGTGATGGATGGCATTACTGCGGTACGTAATATTATGAAGTCGCGCCCTGTGCCTGTACTCATGTTTTCATCACTGACCTTTGAAGGGGCACGGGTGACACTCGATGCTTTGGAAGCAGGTGCGCTCGATTTTTTACCCAAAAACTTTGACGCTATCGCCAAAAACACTGCGCAAGTACGGCAAACGCTGACAGATAAAATTGCCGCTGTGGCTGGTAGTCGCCAGCGCAAGCCGCCGGAACCTCCGGCTCCGCGTCCAGTTCCCGTGCGCCGCTCCGTTGCGGGGACCAAAGACTTAGTGATGATTGGCACATCTACTGGCGGGCCTGCCGCGTTGCAAGCCTTATTCAAGGTTATTCCTGCCGGTTTCAAAACGCCCATCGTGATTATTCAGCACATGCCAGGCTCTTTTACCAAAGCCTTTGCTGAGCGCCTCAATCGCCTCAGCCCGTTGACTGTCAAAGAGGCCGAAGATGGTGAGCGTATTCAATCTGGTCATGTCTATGTTGCCCCAGGGGGGATGCAACTGATGGTGGATAAACGCCAAGGCGGATCCATTCACATTCGTGAAAGTGATGAACGGGTTAACTATCGGCCTAGTGTTGATATCGCTTTTGCATCGGCAGCAAAGCATTATGGAAAGCGTACCTTAGCCATAGTGTTGACGGGCATGGGAGCGGATGGTCGTGAGGGGGCAAGGCTACTGAAGCAGTGCGGTGCAAGCATTTGGGCTCAAGACGAAGCCAGTTGTGTTATCTTTGGTATGCCGATGGCCGTCATCAAAGAGGGCCTTTCCGATGATGTGTTGTCTTTGGCTGATATCGCTCCCAAGCTGGCTGCAGAGATAGGCTAATGGATCGCTGGGCGCTGGTTTCCACCGCGCTGGCTGTGGCGGCAGTTTTATGGGGTTTTGCTTTAGAGGGCGGCCATTTCAGTCTTTTATTTGATGCTCCAGCAGCCGTTATTGTCTTCGGTGGTTCGACCCTCGCTACGTTAGCGCAAGTTCCCAATGCTCATTTAGCGCCTTTGGCGCACCTGCTTTCTTGGCTGGTGGTGCCGCCCAACTACTCACTCGAGCACCTGATTAGTAAGCTGACTGTATGCGCCAATGCTCAGCGTAAAGACGGTTTGCTGGCATTAGAACAGTTGGCAGCGGGGGAGTCAGAGCCATTGTTAAAGCGAGCACTAACGATGCTGGCTGATGGCTTTGATGACAGCATAATTGATAAAACTCTACAGCAGGATGTACACAGTCAATACGAACGTGACAATGAACTGGTGGATCATCTAGATCAATTAGCGGGGTATTTACCGACGTTAGGCATTGTCGGCGCGGTACTGGGTTTAATGCAGGTACTGTCAAATATACAACAGCCTGATGCCTTGGCCACTGGCATTGCGACTGCTTTTGTGGCGACTTTTTATGGGGTTGCCAGTGCGAATATCATTGTGATTCCGCTGGCGAATCGTTTACGGCAAATGTTGTCATGGCGTCGCCGTTACCAACTGGCGTTGCTGGCGGGTGTTTTGTCCATTCGCAGTGGAGTCAACCCAGCTGTTCTGCGCTATCGCTTACAGGGGATTACCTTGTGAGCCGCTCAGTTAAACAAGGGCAGCAACATCGCTGGCTGGTGTCGTATGCCGACTATATGACGCTGCTGTGCGCATTCTTCATTATGATGTATGCCATAGAGTTGATAGACAACGAAGAGGGCGACGCCATTCGTCAGCAAATCGAGTATTTATTCTCTGCACAATCGAGTTCTTTGCCACCGGTAACAGACTCACCGCTCACAAAAGGCAGCGGGTTATTGCCGCTGGTGGCAGATATTCGCCAAGTGACTCAACTTATTCGCGATACGGACGATATAGTGGTAGAAGGCGAACAAGATTGGCTGACGGTATCGCTCAACGCGGATTTGCTGTTTGCACCGGGAGAGACTCGGGTAAAAGACGCCGCACTGCCGTTGTTGCAAAGCATCGCTGAGGAGCTGCGTGCTTGGCCCTATCCGATCAATGTTCAAGGCCATGCTGACGACACCCCCGTTCGGGGTGAGATAACTAATTGGGAAATTTCGGCATTGAGAGCCGCTGCTGTCGTGCAAAACTTGACTCTGTATGGGGTAGCACCACAGCGAATGGCCGCCATGGGATTATCTCACTATCATCCAGCAGAGCCGTACAACACTGAAGAAGCTCGGCGGCAAAATCGGCGTGTGGTGATTTTCATGACTCAGGATGATCAATCAGTACCTTGGTCGAGGCCGCGGCAGCAACAATAAACTGACATGATTCTTGCTTCAGCGTGATAATAGCAAGCGATTTGTGTGGTCGAGGACTTTCAGGTGCGTATCTGGTCAATAGCTAATCAAAAAGGTGGTGTCGGAAAAACCACCAGCGTGGTCACATTGGGCGGTTTGCTGGCCGAAAAAGGGGAGCGTGTTCTGTTGGTCGATTTAGACCCACATGGCTCCTTGACCAGCTACTTCAAGCAAGACCCAGATAGCCTTGAGCGCAGCCTCTACCATTTGTTTTTTGAGCAGCGCTATAAAGATAAAGCCTTTATTCAATCGGTTTTGAAACCCACCTCCCATCAACATATTGATGTGCTGCCTGCTACCACGTCGTTGGCGACACTCGAGCGCCAGGTTAGCGGTCAGGATGGTATGGGGCTGGTGCTGGCGCGTAGCTTGGCGCAGTTGTGGGACGAGTATGACCACGTGCTATTGGATACCCCGCCGATCTTGGGCGTGCTGTTGGTCAATGCGCTTGCCGCCTGCCAGCGCCTAGTGATTCCGACACAAACAGAACACCTGGCTTTGAAAGGTTTAGAGCGTATGATTCACACCTTAAAAATGGTGATGCGCTCGCAGAATCGCAGCCTGCCTTACACCATTGTGCCAACCTTGTTTGATCGACGGACATTAGCCTCGGTTACCACCTTACGGGAAATGCGGCGCGAGTATCGTGAGTCTTTATGGGAGGAATCGATCCCGGTAGACACGCGTTTACGCGATGCTAGCCATGAAGGTATTTTTCCTCATCAAATGGATCCTGATAGCCGTGGTGTCAGGGCTTATCGTCACTTGTTGAGAGATTTAGAGAGTCAGGAGGACAGTTCCTCATGACCCATCCTTTAAACGATTATTTTGATAGCTTGCTAGGGGTAACAGACTGGGACAGCCGGCTGGAAGCCGCGACGGCTCCCTTGGTGGATCCAATCTTGGACAAAGACAGTATTGTGCCTGGTAAGCGGCTACAGCTTTGCCGACCTGCCACACAACAGCCGCTCGCTGCCAATTTTACGATGGCGTTGAATTTCCTAGCTCTGCTAGCAAGACTCTCTTGTTCTCGTCTGCGGCAGGCTTTGCTGACTTTTTGCCAGCATCATTTGCCATCAACATGCCACAGTGTGACGGCGGGAGGTAGGTATGGCTGAGTCCATCCGTAAGACGCGCACGGCCAACCAAGTTGATGGCGTCCTACAAGATTACCTTGATCAGTTGCTCATTACCGCGACGGAAGTTAAGCCGGTCGCCGAGCCGGCAGAGTCATTACCCAGTGTCGAGTCTGCTAACGCACAGGCGCTGACCTCGCTGGTACCTCAGCCTGCAAAAGCGCCTTTAACAGAGCCTGTAGTAGATACCGCTGAACTGGATGAGCCGGAGATAGCTCTGGGCGAGAGTGGTGGTGGCGTTACTGACCTCGATTGGCAAAACAGCCAGGGGGTTGAGTGTTTGATCTTTAAAGTCTCTGGGCTCAAGTTGGCCATACCTCTGCCTCTGCTCGGTGGCGTGCATCGTATGGCGACAGATATTACGCCGTTATTTGGTCAAGTGAGTTGGGTACTGGGAGTATGGCAATCGGACGATCATCGCCTGAGTATCGTCGATAGCGCTGATCTGATTATGCCAGAGCGGGGCGTGAAACTGGCTCGAGATGGTTTTGATTATGCCATTCAGCTTGATCGTACGCCGTGGGCGCTGGCTTGCCAGGAAATATGTGACACGATTACTCTGCAAAAATCGTCAATTAAATGGCGTGGCGAGAAAGGAAAACGTCAGTGGCTTGCCGGTACCGTCATTTCTGAGATGTGCGCTTTGCTCGATGTACCTGGGTTGTTATCTATGCTGGAGGAGCAGCGACACCAAGCATAGTAAGGGCTAGGGGCTGCTTTTGTTCACCGCACAAAAGGCGTAATTCAACTGGTACACTTTGTGCTCTCTTCTATAGTAATGAAAGGTTGTAAGGCCGCTAGGCGGTCAAGCAATGGCCTTTCATAGCGAGGATGTAATATGTCTGCGATAGCCGGAAATAAGACCGGAGAAGATCCGGTCCTGCAGTGGGTGACCTTCCGTCTCGAGAACGAGACCTACGGCATTAACGTTATGCAGGTGCAAGAGGTCCTGCGCTATACGGAAATTGCTCCGGTTCCAGGAGCACCGCCGTATGTGCTGGGGATTATCAACCTGCGTGGTAATGTTGTGACCGTGATCGATACTCGGTTGCGCTTTGGCTTACCTTCGGCTGAGACCACTGATCAAACCCGTATCGTGATCATCGAAGCGGAAAATCAGGTGGTGGGGATGCTCGTGGACGCAGTGGCAGAGGTAGTTTACCTACGCCAGTCGGAAATAGAGACCACTCCGAATGTCGGCAATGATGAAAGTGCCAAGTTTATCCAGGGGGTTTGTCATAAAAATGATGAACTGCTGATTCTGGTTGAGTTGGAAAAAATGATGTCGGATGAGGAGTGGAACGAACTGCAGGGTCTGTAGGAGGTTTCACATGGCGTCTTGGTCGCTGTTGCATTGGTTACTAGCAGGAAATATTGGGCTTCTGGTCTTGGTTGCATTGGTGCTCTGGGCTGTCCATCGACAGCAACAGCGCGACTACAGGGCGTTGGATGGTCGTATCGCGGCGATCGAAGGAAATCATCAGGCTATCAGTCGCAGCGCCATTGGTGTAGGCCGGCGGGTCAAAGAGCTAGAAGGCCGTTTACAAAAGGTGCAGAAGTCTGCTTTGGCTCCCAAAACTGACGATAAGGTCTATCATCACGCGTCGCGTTTAGCAGGTATGGGAGCATCGGCGGCTGAGCTAGTCGAAAATTGCGGCATGGCGCGGGGGGAGGCTGAGTTACTGGTGTCATTGCGCCGCCCTCACTAGTACCCTGAGGCAGGGCCACGCTGCGTCATGTCGGTTCTTTGACGAGGCGTGCTGTGCGGCAGGTGTCAGAACTAAGTGAGAGGGGCTGGAGATCACGCCCAAAAGAAACGAATGGCAAGCCCAAGCCCCATGAGGGCGTTGCTGTTGTTGAAAATATCTCGCTGTTGCCTGCGAAAATCGCCTGCCACTAGCGCTTTTAAGTCGTTCTGAAGAACTGCGAACTTGTGATTCCGCGTGCTGATTATAACCAAATGTTCCTACGATAAGGGCCCTGAACTCTACAATGGAGTCAGGGCCCTTTGTTATGGGCTGTTCTGGATATACTGGAGGAGCAGCTATGGTGAAAGCTGTTTATGGGCTGGCATGGGTGCTGGCGACATTATCGGCATGGAATGCTCCCACAGAAGTCTCATTTTTGCCTAGCATGGCTCAAACTGTACAAGACGCCAGCTTGTTTGATCGTACTCACGATTTTACTGATCTCTATATCATTCATACTCGTGATAAAGAGCGCAACATTACCATCCACTGCAGTGCTCACAGTTGCTACAAAAACCGGCCAGCAATTTTATATGTTTGAATATGTTCATGCGGATATGACGAACAAGCTGACCGTCGTTCCCAAACCTAGCATCCACAGCAAGCTTCGTAGCGTCGCTTTATCGCTCAGGTAGGCCGCGCCGTAGGCTACTCGAGCGGCAATAAATAGGCTCGCCAACAGGTCTATCTGGCTCTGCTCTGCCTCTGCAATGTGGGCGATAATGACGCCGGCTGCAAAAGGCGGAAAGGCTTCGAAACTGTTGAGCTGTGTCCAGTGGGCTCTTTGTTGTAGGCCGGTTTGCTGTTCCAAGAACAATCGCGGCGAGCGGTTATCATAACGACGACCACCTAACTTTGCGGTTACGGTGAAAATATAGGGAAGCAGTGCAGCAATCAGTACGCACCAAAAAGCAATGGTCATTATTTTCTCCACAGTGAAGTTTCAAAGTCACACTATCAACTTCTCCCGTGGCTACCAGTGCCAATCCTGACAGGCATGGCACTGGCTTGGCAGCAGCGGCCCTGATGGCGATCATCACGGCCATTGCTGTTTAGGAGTAAGGAATGCCCAAGCGGCGATAGATAAAGCCCATCAACCATGCTGGCCCAATTAGCAGAAACTGAATGTCTTTGAAGAACGAGGGTTTTTTGCCTTCGATGTAGTGGCCAATAAACTGAAAAACCCACAACACAACAAAGCCAACCAGACACACCAACCACAGGCTTGGCCAGCCGTTTTGCTGTTCATACCATGCCAGCAGTGCGTAGGTTGCCAACGTGAAGGCGCTGAGGCCAATCGCCAGGCTAGGCGACATGTTCAAATAAAACCCCACCACAATGATGGCCGACAAGGTAGCCCAGTTTAAGTAAGGCACAGTTGCCATGGCTGCAGGAACCGGTATTTCCCACAGTAAGCCCATGATGACGACAAAAATCAGTGGTACACAAATCCAGTGAATCAATTTGTTCACGGGGTTTTGGTGACTGGCGCCGTATTCGGCAAACCATTGATCGGCAGTTTTTTTACTCATACCTCACCTCGTTGTTGTTATGCTATTTGATGATCACATCATCATAAGAAAAACCACCAAGAGGATCTTGCCTGTTAAGGCCAATTACTTTGCCTTTGACGGTCAAAATACATCATGCAAGAACACAAAACGGTATCGGTTTTATGGATTAAAGCATTGCTGGCGGCGGCTGAGCAGCAGGGCGCAGAGCGCTCGCAGGTGTTGCAAACTGCAGGTGTGTCGTTGGCGAGCGTGCGTGATGGGCAGCGCTTGAGCCTGGAGCAAACGCTGGCAATCTGGCGTGCAGCAGAGTCGTTGGCCGCCACCACGGATTTTGGCTTAATCATGGGGGAGTGGGTAAAGCCAGCTCATTTTCAGCTGTTTGCCCTGGTTCTATTACATGCGCGCGACCTAGGGGAGGCCTTTGATAAAACCATTCGTTATACCCGCATTTTGAGTGATGGCGGCCAGTTTCGCATCGAGCATGAGGGCGAATGGGCGGCGATTTGTTATGAGCCTCAGGCTGAGAACTTTAGCCGCCACCAAGTGGATGCCGTACTCGCGCTGCTGCGCGGCTTTTCCGATTGGCTTGCCTGCCAGCGTATACCGTTAAAGCAGGCCGAGTTTACTCATGCTCAACCTCCGAACTTGGAAAACTACCAGCGCATCTTCGAATGCCCGCTGCGGTTTTCACAACCACGCAATGCGGTGGTGTTTGCGGCGCATTGGTTGCAAGAGCCTTTGGCATTGGAAGATAGCGAGCTGGCGGCAATGCATGAATCCATGCTGGAGCAGCAGCTGCAAGCGCTGCAAACCCCTGACTTGCAGCAACAGGTCATGCACTGGTTGCAGCAACAGCCGTGTTTGGAGGTGACTCGCGCACAGTTAGCCAGCGACTTGTTTCTGAGCGAGCGCACATTGCAGCGACGCTTAGGCGAGCAAGGTCTGAGCTTTCAAAGTTTGTTGGATCAAGAACGTCGCCAGCGAGCACAATACTGGCTAGTGCAAACGGAAGACAGCATGACGGACATCGCTTCGCGGTTAGGGCTGTCGGCGAGTAGCTTTACTCGCGCTTGCCATCGTTGGTTTGCCGCCGCGCCGTTGGCGGTGCGGCGGCAGCAGGCTCAGAGTGAATCGAGCAGCGCTAAAACGTCATCGTGATGGCTTTTGGTTTTCACCTTTTCCATGATGTGTACCAGCTGGCCATCGCTGTCGATGATAAAGGTCAGGCGATGAACGCCCATAAACTCTTTACCCATAAACTTCTTCAGCGCCCAGACGCCGTATTGCTCGGCAATGGCGTGGTCTTCGTCGGACAATAGATCGAAGTTAAGCTCTTGCTTATCAATAAACTTCTGCAATCGCGCTGGCGCATCCGGGCTGATGCCTAATACCACGGCATTGCGGTCGGCAAACTCTTGTTGGCTGTCGCGAATACCGCAGGCTTGTGTGGTGCAGCCTGGCGTCATGGCTTTGGGGTAAAAGTAGAGCACCACGGTTTTACCGCGAAAATCACTTAACGATACCGTCTCGTCGCGCTGATTTTGGGTAGTGAAGTCTGGGGCGGGTTGGCCCAGGGCCGGTAAGTTCAGGCTCATGCGCTTTTCCTCAATAGGGCAAAGCCGTGAGGGTAGCGCATCGTCAGAGAGATGAGAAGATGTTGTGCAGAACTTATACAGGGAGCCGGTTGGCTCCCTTTAAGTCAGTCGGCGTTGATGCTCAACTGGTCGAGATAGCTGGTCAGTGCTTGCTTGGCTTTATTGCCGGCTGGGCTGTTGCGAAATACAAACTCGTGGGTCTTGTTTTCCATCACCAGCAACACATCGGCGCAAAAGTCACCATCATGCTCAGCCCTTACTGGACGCATGCGTGCCTCAACCAGTGCTTCTAGGTTGATGTAAAAATCACCGGGGATTTCTTCTAAATGCTCACGAGCATTCATGCGAACCATTGCCACATTGGGGGTGATGCGAATCAGTGCCATGCTGGAGTCTCCTTGTGTTGATGACTCCAGCATACGGCGGGTTCCAAGCTTGGCTATTGATTTAACGCAGGTCAGAGTTTTATTTTCAGGGCGCTTTTGGGTATGCAGCAGCAGGGCAGAATTTCATCTTCATCGATAAACGCCAGCGGCTCTTTGTGATAGTGCACGGAGCCTTGCTGTAACTGTACGCGACAGCTACCGCAATAGCCATCTCGGCATTGGTAATGCACGTCGACACCTTGTGCTTCTAATGATTCCAGCAACGAGGCTGCATGTTGGAACACCACTTCGCGGCCATCCTGTAAGGCAACGGCATAACGAGGCGGTTGCATTTCTTCCGACAGCGGTAGCTGGGGCGAAGCTTCCGGCTGCTCAGGATTCGATTCAGGCAGATACAGCTCTGCCTGATCGGGCTCAGGTGCAGCCTCTGGTTCGATGATTTCCAGTTCGAAGTCTGGCTCTGGGGTGGCAGGCTGGCCGTCGAGATCAAACTCCTCCGGCCAGTCGGTTTGACGATTGGGCATCACAGGTCGAAATCGCCAAAGTCGGCGGTATCTACTTCGCTGTCGATCGCTCCCACCAGGTAAGAGCTGATTTCAGCTTCTTGTGGCGCTACCTGAACGTTGTCGCTGTTGAGCCAAGCGTTAATCCAAGGCAGTGGGTTGTTTTTGACTTCCGGGAAGATGGGGTCAAAGCCCAATGCACTGATGCGCTGGTTGGTAATGTACTCAACGTATTGGCTGAGGATGTCGGCATTGAGGCCAATCATCGAGCCGTCTTTGAACAAGTAAGTGGCCCAGTCTTTTTCCTGCTGCGCCGCTTCGGCAAAAATGCGCTCGACATCGTCACGGCACTCTTGCGCGATTTGCGCGAACTCAGGGTCGTCTTTACCGCGCGCCATGATCTGCAATATGTGCTGCGTACCGGTGAGGTGCAGTGCCTCGTCGCGGGCGATCAGTTTGATGATCTTGGCATTGCCTTCCATTTTGGCGCGCTCAGCAAAGGCGAACGAGCAGGCAAAGCTGACGTAGAAGCGAATTGCCTCCAGCACGTTGACGGACACCATGGTCAAGTACAAGCGGCGCTTGAGCTCATGCATGTTTACGTCGATGGTTTGGCCATTGACCGTATGCACACCTTCACCCAGCTGCACATAGTAGTTAGACAGCTCGATAAACTGGTCGTAATACTCGGTAACAGAAATCGCCCGGCGCACGATGTATTCGTTTTTGGTGATGTCGTCGAAGATCTCAGCCGGATTGGGCACGATGTTGCGCACAATGTGGGTATAAGAGCGGCTGTGAATGGTCTCGCTGAACGACCAGGTCTCGATCCAGGTTTCCAGCTCCGGCAACGACACGACCGGCAGCAGGGCGACGTTGGGTGAGCGGCCTTGCACCGAGTCGAGCAAGGTCTGGTATTTCAGATTGCTGACAAAAATGTGCTGCTCGTGGGCTGGCAGGTCAAGAAAGTCTTTGCGATCGTTGGTCAGATCGACTTCCTCTGGGCGCCAGAAAAACGACAGCTGTTTTTCAATCAGGTTCTCGAAGATTTTGTGCTTTTGCTGGTCGTAGCGCGCGACGTTGACCTGTTCACCAAAGAACATGGGCTGAGCAAAAGTATCGAATTCGTTGCGATTAAAGGTCGTGTATGCCATACCAGTACGTATCTTGAAGTGGGCTCTGACCGGTGCCCGTCAATCAAAAACAGCGCCACAGTCAAGACTGCGGCGCTGCACATGCCGTCACCCGGTCAGCGGGCGACGGAATCTATCAGATTTTGCAGGCGCCGCCAGCACAATCGTCTTCAGCGGCACTTTGTGGGTCCTGCATGCCGTCACGCGTATTGTGGTAATACAGCGTTTTCACTCCATTGCGGTAAGCCGTCAACAGATCTTTCAGCAACTGCTGCATGGGCACCTTGCCGTCGTAGCGCGACGGGTCATAGTTGGTGTTGGCCGAAATCGCCTGGTCGACAAATTTCTGCATGATGCCTACCAGTTCCAGGTAACCTTGGTTGCTAGGAATTTGCCACAACAGCTCATACTGATCTTTTAAGCGATCGTACTCAGGCACGACTTGCTTGAGAATGCCGTCTTTGCTTTGTTTCACGCTGATAAAGCCACGCGGCGGCTCGATGCCGTTGGTCGCGTTGCTGATTTGTGAAGATGTCTCAGATGGCATGAGCGCCGTTAAGGTCGAGTTGCGCAAACCGTGTTGTGCAATGTCTGCGCGCAATGCTTCCCAGTCGTAGTGCAGCGGCTCTTCGCAGAACTTATCAACATCTTGCTTGTAAGTGTCGATTGGCAGCAAACCCTGAGCGTAAGTGGTATCGCCAAAGGCACTGCATGCACCTTGTTCTTGTGCCAACTTGTTCGAGGCGCGCAGCAGCCAGTATTGAATCGCTTCAAAGGTGCGGTGCGTCAGGCCATTGGCGCTGCCATCTGAATACTTGGTACCGTGTTTGGCCAAGTAGTAGGCATAGTTAATCACGCCAACGCCTAAGGTGCGGCGGGCAATGCTGGCTTTCTCAGCGGCGGGTACCGGGTAATCTTGGTAAGTCAGCAAGCTGTCGAGGGCGCGAACAATTAAGTCGGACAGCTCTTCAAGTTCGTCTAGGTTGTTCAGTGCGCCCAGGTTGAAGGCGGCCAGGGTGCACAAGGCAATTTCGCCGTCGGGATCGTTGACATCGTTCAATGGGCGAGTCGGCAGGGCGATTTCCAGGCACAAATTAGACTGGCGCACCGGTGCCTTTTTCGGATTGAACGGGCTGTGGGTATTACAGTGATCGACGTTCTGGATGTAGATGCGGCCGGTGCTGGCGCGCTCTTGCATCATGGCTGAGAACAGATCAACGGCTTTTAACGTGCGCTTGCGAATGCTGTCGTCGGCTTCGTACTTGGTGTACAGCTGTTCAAACAGTTGCTGATCTTCAAAGAAGGCATCGTACAGCCCCGGCGCATCGGAGGGCGAGAACAAAGTAATGTTGCCATTTTTGATCAGGCGCTCGTACATCAACTTGTTGATTTGCACGCCGTAGTCGAGATGGCGGACACGGTTTTCTTCCACGCCGCGGTTGTTTTTCAACACCAGCAGGCTTTCCACTTCGTAATGCCAGATGGGGTAGAACAACGTGGCTGCGCCGCCGCGTACACCGCCTTGAGAGCAAGACTTAACCGCCGTCTGGAAGTGCTTGTAAAACGGAATACAGCCAGTGTGATAAGCCTCGCCGCCACGGATCGGGCTGCCCAGCGCACGAATACGGCCACCATTGATGCCAATGCCTGCACGTTGTGATACGTATTTCACAATCGCTGCAGCTGTGGCGTTGATGGAATCCAGGCTGTCACCGGCTTCAATCAGTACACAAGAGCTGAATTGGCGGGTAGGGGTGCGCACGCCGGCCATGATCGGCGTTGGCAGAGATAACTTAAACGTGGAAACAGCATCGTAGAAGCGACGGATGTAGTCTAAGCGGCGCTCTTTGTCGTAAGACGAGAACAAGCAGGCAGCAATTAACACATACAAAAATTGAGCGCTTTCAAATACCTCGCCGGTGACGCGGTTTTGCACCAAATACTTGCCTTCTAGCTGCTTCACAGCGGCGTAGCTGAAGTTCATGTCACGGCTGTGATCGATAAAGCCGTCCATCGCTTCAAACTCTTCGCGCGTGTAATCCTCCAGCAAGTGGCGATCATAGCGGCCGGATTCAACCATGGCTGCCACCTGATCAAACAAGGCGGGTGGCTCAAAGCGGCCATAGGCTTTTTTGCGCAAGTGGAAGATGTTCAGGCGGGCCGCCAAGTACTGATAATCCGGTGCTTGCTCTGAGATCAAATCTGCTGCTGCTTTGATCAGAGTTTCGTGAATTTCAGAAGTCGGGATGCCATCGTAAAACTGTAAATGAGCTTTGAGCTCCACTTCAGATACGGACACTTTGTCTAGGCCTTCGGCGGCCCAGGTAATAACTTTGTGGATTTTATCCAGGTCGAGAGATTCTTGACGCCCGTCGCGTTTGCTGACTCGCAGCTGAGTGTTCATGTTGTGTGTGCCTGTATTCAAGGATTTGACTCCCCGATCCCTGATGGATCAAATCATCCGTAAAATGCTTGACGTCGCCACTAAGGTGTGGATGCATCCCTTGTAAGTGGCTGACATAAAAGCAGAAATATTGAGAGAGACACAAGATAATGCGGTGTTAGGGTTAATTCAACCCCAAGATATTGTGGGTTTGACGAATCGAGGTGTGGATAAGTTGTTAGCCATTGGTGGACACAAAACTGCCGTTGTAGGCGCCATCTGCTTGCCTGGCTTTTGTTGCTGTTTCGGTTACTGTGCAACGGTGCGTAACAAAGGCTAAAGTAATAGCATTACCAATTGCTCATCGATGTTACAGGGGAATAAACAAGCTCATGCGTAACCAAGAATCCGGCGCGGCGGCAGAAGAAAATTGGCGCATTTTGATCGTCGAAGACGATGAACGATTGGCCACTCTTACCAAAGATTATCTTGAGAGCAATGGACTTGAGGTTTCGGTTGAAGGTGATGGCAGCCGCGCGATTGAGCGGATAAAAAATGAGCAACCAGATCTAGTGGTGTTAGATTTAATGCTGCCCGGCGAAGATGGTTTGGCGGTGTGCCGTATTGTGCGGCCTTATTACAAAGGCCCCATTTTGATGTTGACCGCTCGCACAGAGGATCTGGATCAAGTGCTTGGGTTAGAAATGGGCGCAGACGACTACGTTGCTAAGCCAGTTCGCCCTCGTGTGTTATTGGCGCGCATTCGCGCATTATTGCGTCGCGTGCGTGACACCTCTGTCAGTGGCACAGAAGAGCAGGGCAGTGATAACCGTCTTACGTTTGGCAATCTGGTGGTCGATAACGCCATGCGCGAGGCGTGGTTGAACGGTGAAAGCATTGACCTGACCAGCGCTGAGTTTGACCTGTTGTGGTTGTTGTGCAGCAGTGCTGGGCGAGTGTTGACCCGTGAGGAAATTTTTCATCAGCTGCGCGGCATTGAGTACGATGGCCAAGATCGCTCCATTGATGTTCGTGTCTCCCGCATTCGTCCAAAAGTGGGCGATGACCCCATGAACCCCAAACGTATCAAAACCGTGCGCAGCAAGGGCTACTTGTTCGTCAAAGAACTGTGACGAGGGCAGCACCATTTTTATCCGAGTCTATGCCGGATTGCTGGCAGCTTTGTTGGTGGTGGGGCTGCTCTGTACCGCTGCCTTACAGCTCATTAACGTTGTCCGTACCGCTCAGTTTAACGAGGACATTGTTAACGGCACCATGGT
Source organism: Bacterioplanes sanyensis (assembly GCF_014652515.1). Lineage (GTDB taxonomy): Bacteria > Pseudomonadota > Gammaproteobacteria > Pseudomonadales > Oceanobacteraceae > Bacterioplanes > Bacterioplanes sanyensis. Next base: position 582,244 of record NZ_BMYY01000002.1, read on the forward strand.
GTTGCTGTCGCAACGGCTGCGGCAAGACCCAGGGGCCCTCAGTGACTTAGCCGCGCGTTTTGACGCGCAGCTCAGTTTGTTACCCGCCGAGCAAGCGACACACGATGGCTATGAGCGGCGTCGTTTGCAGCGCGGCCGAGTCGTGATCAAAACCAGTGATGATGGCCGCACAGCTCAATTGCTGCGGCAGATGAATAATGAGCAGGTGTTAAAGGTTCGTCTCAATACCGTGACGGACGTTCAAGCACAGGCGTCGGCCTATTTACTGCTAGAAGATTGGCAGCGTAGCGGTGAAGCCATCGATTCTTTTTTGGCACGTATGCAGCCGGCCTTCGGCTTTCCCTTGTCTGTAGTGGCCATTGATGATTTGTTCCTGTCGAATAGCGATTATGCGCGTATGCAATACGGCGATGTGCTCGTACGTATTGCCATCGAAGGCAACCAAGCAGAGGCGTTGGTCAAGCTTCCCGGGCGTCCACAGGCGCTGCGACTCGGCCCAATTAAAGCGTTTAACCCATACTCTTGGCAGGCCATTGCGGTGGTTGCCGTGATTGGCTTTATGTTGCTTGGCTTGGGCGTTTATTCGGTGGTGAACTCGTTTGAAGTACGTTTGCGCAAGCTAGAACAAGCAACCAGCCGCTTAGCTCAGGGGCACTTGAACGCACGTGTGGCAGTGCATGGCGGTGATGCCGTGCAACGCTTAGGGGAAGCGTTTAACAAAATGGCGGATCACATTCAGCGCTTAATTTCGATTCAACGGGAGATGGTCAGGGCAGTGTCGCACGAGCTGCGCACACCGGTGGCGCGCATTCGCTTTGGTCTACAGATCATAGAAGACAGCGTGTTGGGTGATGCGTTCGTCGGTAAGCAGCTAAAGGGTATGGATGCGGACATTCAAGAACTCGATGAACTGATCGATGAAATTTTGACCTACGCTCGGTTGGAAGAGGGTGGTCCGCTGCTGGACTTTCAGCGCGCTAACGTGGCGGATTTGGCACTGCAAGTAGTGGAAGAGGCGCGGCCGCCAGCTCATGTAAGCGTACATTATCGAGGACAGGCGGTAGACCAGGCCTTGCCTGTTGAAGTTGAGCCTCGCTATGTGCACCGAGCGATTCAAAACCTAGTTGGCAATGCTGCTCGCTACGCACGCAGCCGTGTTGAGGTCAGCTGCTGTATTGGCAATGATACTTGCCGTATTGATGTGGAAGATGATGGGCCAGGCATTCCAGAGGAGGATTGGGATAAGGTCTTTACCGCTTTTGCCCGCCTTGATGATAGTCGCACCCGCAGCTCTGGCGGCTATGGCCTAGGTTTATCTATAGTGCGCCGTATTGTCTACTGGCACGGTGGGCGTGCTCTGGTCGGGCGGAGCGATGCCTTGGGCGGGGCACGGTTTAGCCTGATTTGGCCGCGGCGTCACCCTGATTAACATCTGTACATTTCGTTACAGAAACCCTGACAGCTGTAACAGACTCCCTTGTGAGTTCAGGCCATTATGACCGTGCGTATCCCTAGGAGACGTGGTGAGAATGTAGCGAAGTTATTCGCTTTTATGGGGCTCGTTTGAGCCCTTTTTTTGTGCCTGTCGTTTCTACTCAGGTACGTCAGCGGCAACAATGCCGGGCAGGTCCCGCAGGCAGGTTTCCAGGGCCTGAGCTAAAAAATCCCGCATGTAATGGCTATGGCTGTGTTCTTTGCGCACGGCTGCATACAAAGTGGGCCAGATTCCTTCACCTAATTGGCAGGCGGTAATTAGGTTTGCCTCAAGATAAGGATGCAAGGCCCAGTTAGGTAAGCAAGCTATGCCACGGCCACTGGCCACTAGCTGCACCATCATCAGCGTCAGTTCTGTTTCGCGCGTCGCCTTGGGCTCGACACCGGCGGGCGTTAGAAAGCGTGAAAAAACGTCCAGCTTATGGCGCTGAACCGGATAGTGAATCAGCGTTTCATCCATCAGCTGCTGCGGCTGAATGCGGCGTTGTTGAGCCAGCGGATGCTGGTGGCTGACGGCCAACAGTGATTGGTAACGAAATAAGGGCTGATAGTGAATGGCAGGATTGCTCTCCGGGTCGGATGTAATCACTAGGTCAATATCGCCGCGCAATAAAGCCGGTAAAGGGTCGAAGTTGAAGCTGGTGCTCAGGTCAATTTCCACATCGGGCCAGTGGTCGCGAAAGCCATTGATGGCCGGCATCAGCCAGTCAAAGCAGCTGTGACACTCGATGGCCATGTGCAAACGGCCGCTGTGGCCGCTGGCGAGTTTTTCCAGATTGCGCTCGCAAGCGCGTATTTGCGGCAGTATCTGGTCGGCTAACTGCAGAATCTCAAGCCCTGCACGGGTAAAGCGCAGCGGTTTGGTTTTGCGTTCAAATAGCGCCGCCCCTAGCTTTTCTTCCAAGTCTTTCAGCTGATGAGACAACGCCGACTGGGTCAGATGCAAGCGACGGGCAGCTTCGACCAAGGTGCCGCCATCACGCAGCGCGGTCAGTGTGCGCAGGTGCTTCAAATCGAGCATTATTAATTCATTTCAATATTGTTGGGTTGTTTATCATAACGGCTCAAGATCAAGTTTGGCCAATGAGAACTGAGTGAAAACTGCTGGTGACTACTGAGCGGCGTCAGTAATATGCGCACCCAATAACAATAAGGGGTTCACCATGTCTCGCTTTCTACTCAGCCTGGATCAAGGTACCACGAGCAGCCGCGCCATTGCCTTTGCGAGTGACGGCCAGATCGTTGCGCAAGCACAGCAAGAGTTTCCTCAGCACTTTCCACAGCCCGGCTGGGTCGAGCATCAGCCGCAGGAAATCTGGCAATCGACATTAGACAGTGCTCGGGAGGTGATTCGCCAGCTGGGCGATGACGCCACCAAGGTCGCTGCAATCGGTATCACCAATCAGCGTGAAACGACTCTCCTATGGGATCGCCAGACCGGAGAGCCCGTTTATCCGGCGATTGTGTGGCAGGATCGTCGTACCGCCGATGCGTGCAGCGGCCTTAAAAGGTTGGGCAAAGAAGAATGGGTACAAAAGCGTACGGGGTTGTTGTTGGACCCCTATTTCTCCGCCACTAAGTTGGCTTGGATACTAGATAACGTCGACGGTGCGCGCCAGCGTGCTGAACGCGGTGAGTTGGCCTTTGGCACGGTGGACACCTATTTGCTGTGGCAATTGACGCAAGGGCGCGTCCACGCAACCGATGCCACCAATGCCTCGCGCACTCTCTTGTTTAATATTCACCAGCAATGCTGGGATGACGAGCTACTGGCGTTGTTTAACATTCCTGCTGCGGTGCTACCCGATGTGCGCGATAGCAGCGCTGACTTTGGCAGCGCCAGTGCCAAGTGGCTGGGCCAAGAAATTCCCATTGGCGCCATGATTGGCGATCAGCAATCGGCTCTTGTTGGTCAGGCTTGTTTTGGCAGCGGCATGGCGAAGTCAACTTATGGCACCGGCTGCTTTGTCATGATGAACAGTGGCGAGCAAGCGCTGCATTCCGAGCATCGATTGCTAACCACCGTCGCCTACCGACTGCAAGGCCAGGTCACTTATGCCTTGGAGGGTTCCATCTTTATGGCAGGAGCCACGATTCAGTGGATTCGTGATGGCTTGCAATTGATTGCGCGGGCCAGCGATACCCAAGTATTGGCTGAGCAAACCGGCTATGACAACCCAGTCTATATGGTGCCGGCGTTCACTGGGCTGGGAGCCCCGTATTGGGATCCAGACGCTCGCGGTGCCATTCTTGGCCTAACGCGTGATACCGGCATTAAGGAAATCGTGACCGCTGGCTTGCAGGCCGTGTGTTACCAGACACGTGATTTGCTCGAGGCGATGAAGGCCGATGGCGTCAATCCGGCAACGTTGCGCGTTGACGGTGGCATGGTGGTGAATGATTGGCTAATGCAGTTTCTGGCGGATGTTCTCGGGGTACACATTCAACGTCCGGCTATTACAGAAACGACGGCGCTGGGCGCTGCGGTGCTGGCGGGGCTGCAGGTGGGTGTTTACCGCAGCTTGGACGATATTCAAGCGTTGTGGCAGCATCAGCATGAGTTTCATCCTCTGTTGCCCATCCGTAAGCAGCAGGCTTTGTACGAGGGGTGGTTGGCGGCGGTACGCCGAGTTTGCAATAGTCAGGAATGACCAATGCGCGTGAGTGTCTTTGCGTAAATGGACATAGTGCGCCTGACAAGCCTCAGTATAATGACCAAAAAATAATCACGGACGGTGACAGTGCAGCAACTGCAGCGCGATATCTTGCGTCGCCACTGGTACGCAGCAGGTTGGGCCATGGCTTTCACCCTGCTGTTGTGTGTCGGCCACTACCTCGACCTTACCCAGCTGAGTCAACAACAACTTTGGCAGCACGTTGGCAGTTACTGGTTGTTGCAGGCCTTGTTACTGTTGCTGGTCGCATCTGGGTATACGCAGCGCTACGCTGACCCGAGTCTCACCATCCTATTCATGCTGCTCAGCATCGGCTTTATCACGTCGTTCATGTGGCTGGCACCACAAATGCGGCCCCTGTTGGTGCTGGGGTATGTAACGGTTTTGCCGTTTGGCATGTTCCAACTGACTTGGCGTGGCTTTCTCGGCATTGTGTTGGTGTCCATCGCTTGCTATGGCGCTGTGTTAGTGGCTATGCACGGCAATAGCCGAGCGTTCTGGCAGCCTGAGTTGGAATGGCTGGTGGGGTTAGCGTTTGCTGCGACACTGTCTTGTTTTGTGGTGGTGGCACGTGAATTCACCTACTTACGCGATGCCTATCGGCATAAGAATCGTGAGTTGCGCCAAGCACTAAGCCGCATTGAAGAGTTGGCTGTAACGGATGAACTGACTGGCCTCTACAACCGTCGCTATCTTCTGCGCGCAATGGAGAAACACGCCGCCTTGGCAGACCGTGAAGGCTTGAGTTTTGTCGCCGTGTTTGTGGATATTGATCATTTCAAGTCGATCAATGACCGCTATGGTCACAGCATTGGTGATCAAGTCTTGGTCGAGTTAGCAATGGTGTTGCGGCGCAGCGTACGGGAAGCTGATATGGCGGCCCGTTATGGTGGTGAGGAGTTTGTTCTGCTTTTGAGTGGCGTTACCCTAGAGGAAGCGCAGGCGGCGATGGAGCGCATCCGTACCGCTCTTATGCAGGGGCGCTTTTCAGCTCAGCAGGTTCCGCTGACGGTTTCCATGGGCATCGCCCATTTTCGCATTGGCGAAACTGTTGAGTCATTATTGAATCGTTCTGATCGCTTGTTGTACGAGGCTAAGCGTCAAGGCCGAAATCGCATCATGATTGAGTCAGAGCCAGCGGCTAATGGCGCCGCTAGCTAAGCCCTCTTTTTATTCTTCTTGCGACAGCAAAAACTCCAGCAACGCTTTTTGGGCGTGCAGTCGATTTTCTGCTTCTTCCCATACCACGGCTCTGGGGTCGTCCAGCACGGTATGATTCACCTCCTCGCCGCGGTGCGCCGGCAAGCAGTGCATAAACACCACATCGTCGCTGGCTTGATCGAGCAATGCTTCACTAACTTGATAGTTTGCGAACTGCTGTTGGCGCTGCTGTTGCTCGTCTTCCTGCCCCATGGATGCCCAGACATCGGTCGCAACTAGATGTGCGCCTCGCACTGCTTGTTCTGGTGTGGACACGAGCTCGATGCGGTCACGATTTGCCGCTACCAAGGAGGTCGCGGGCTCAAATCCGACCGGTGTGGCAATGCGCAGCTGGAAATCAAACTGCCGCGCGGCGTTGATGTAGGAGTGGCACATATTATTGCCATCCCCGATCCAGGCAACGGTTTTACCTTGAATACTGCCGCGCTGCTCAACAAAGGTTTGCATATCGGCAAGCAGCTGACAGGGGTGAAAATCGTCGGTGAGGGCATTGATCACAGGCACCTGTGAGAAGGCGGCAAAGCGCTCGACGGTGTCGTGATCAAAGGTGCGAATCATGACCACATCCACCATGCGTGACAGTACGCGGGCGCTGTCTTCAATGGGCTCTCCGCGTCCTAGTTGGGTATCCCGCGGTGATAAGAAAATCGCACTGCCACCCAGCTGCGCCATGCCTGCTTCAAAAGACACTCGTGTGCGGGTGGACGATTTTTCAAAAATCATTCCTAGAACTCGGTTTTTCAACGGTTCATGCAGCTGACCCTGACGCTGATAGCGCTTCAGTTCAATCGCACGGTTTACCACCCAATTCAACTCATCCGGGGTTAGGTCCTGGAGGGTTAGAAAGTGTCTCACGGTACTCGCTTCCTTAATTATCGATAGCAGGCTCAATCTGCTCGTTGCTCAGTTCGCTGTCGGTACTGGCGCGTTGCTTGGTCACGCATCCCATGACTCGCAATCGTTGCGCGGATCCTTAAATGCAAACGGGCAGCGAAGGGCTGCCCGTTCACAGGATCATACGAAAGGCTGATTACGTTGTAAACGAAAACGATGAATATTCGGGCTTGTTTGTTTTTGTCGAATAATATTTTGTGAGCGTTTTGGTCAGGCCGACTGTTCATTCAGGCCATTGTCGCTGGAGTTCGATGCCGTACTCTATGGGGCACCTTAATAAAGTAACGTGCACATGACGACGTATCTTAACGCCACCGAATTTTTTGATTTTGATCATCCTCAAGTGCAAGCCTATGGTCGAGAGCTGATCACGGATAATGTTCGTGACCCAATTGCCATCGCTCAACGTCTCTACTTGGCCGTGCGCGATGATATTCGTTACAACCCCTATGTTTTTTCGCCACAGCCGCATACCTTTCGCGCCAGCGACTGCTTGCTGCAGGGGCAGTCCTACTGCATTCCCAAAGCGGTACTGCTAGGGGCGCTGGCGCGCATGCATGGCATTCCTGCACGACTGGGGCTGGCGGATGTACGCAACCACCTGTCCAGTCCGCAGTTATTGGAGTTTCTGCGCAGCGATGTGTTTGTGATGCACGGCTACATTGAGCTGTATCTCAACGAGCGTTGGGTGAAAGCGACGCCGGCCTTTAACGCGGCCTTGTGCGCCAAGATGCGGGTGGAGCCGCTGGCGTTTAACGGTGTCGATGATTCCGTGTTTCAGGCGTTTAATGGGGAAGGTGAAAGCATGATGGAATATTTACAAGACCACGGCACATTCGTGGATGTGCCGGTGGACTTTATTGTGCGCTCGGTTGCCAAGGCTTACCCGCATTTGATGGCAACGGTGGAGAGTGGATTAAGCCAGCACTCCTTGGAGCATGATCTGAAGCGCGCTGACGCTACAGAGTGGCCGTCGAGCTATTAGCCCCGACCACGAGTGCGGGTGCGATTAGCGCGGGCGTTTTTCTCCAAAAACTGAATAATTTTGCCAGCAACATCAATACTGGTGGACTCTTCAATGCCTTGAATGCCAGGTGATGAGTTCACCTCCATCACCACGGGTCCGCGGTTAGAACGCAGAATATCCACCCCTGCCACATTCAGCCCCATGGTTTTCGCAGCTTTTACTGCGGTGGCACGTTCTTCGGGTGTAATACGAATCAAGGAGGCAGTGCCACCGCGGTGCAAATTCGAGCGAAACTCGCCTTCGCCTGCTTGGCGCTTCATCGCTGCGACCACGCGATCCCCCACCACTAAACAGCGAATATCGGCACCGCCGGCTTCTTTAATGAACTCCTGCACCATAATATTGGCTTTCATACCAAGGAACGCTTCGATCACGCTTTCGGCTGCTTTGCGAGTCTCAGCCAGCACCACGCCGATACCCTGCGTACCTTCCAGCAACTTAATGACCAGTGGTGCACCGCCGACCATTTTGATGAGGTCTGGTATGTCGTCCGGACTGTGGGCAAACCCAGTAATGGGCATGCCTAACCCTTTGCGTGCCATTAACTGCATGGAGCGCAGCTTGTCGCGCGAGCGGCTGATGGCGACAGACTCGTTCAAGGAGTACACGCCCATCATTTCAAACTGGCGTACCACGGCAGTGCCATAAAAGGTAATGGATGCACCGATACGCGGAATGACGGCATCATAGCCAGCCAACAGCTCACCTTTGTAGTGGATGCCTGGCTCTTCGCTATTGATATTCATGTAGCAGTGCAGGGTGTCTAGCACATGCACTTCGTGTCCTCGCGCCTCCGCCGCCTCAACCAAGCGACGAGTAGAATAGAGTTTGCTGTTGCGTGATAAAACGCCGATCTTCATCCTGTTTGATCTCCAAGGTAGCGGCTGGATACATCCACCAGAAAGCGCTGGTGTAACGCTTTGCGGCCAATCAAAGCTGGGTACTTCATGCTGCCTCGGTGGCTAAGAGTGACGTCCGATTGAAAGCGGATGCCTGCGATCACTAACCATGGATGAATGACGTAGCGCTTGCTGCCAATACCATTAGAGCTTTTGATGCGGCGCTGGTCATGTACAGGGTACTCACACTGTTGGTCGATGCGGGTCAGTTCATTATGAAAGTGCACCTGGAAGCGCACCCACAGCCGACCATCGCGCTCAAACTCTTCGATATCATCGGCATGCAGGCTACTGCTGCAGGCGCCGGTATCGACCTTGGCGCGACAAAAAATGTCCAGCTCAGGCAGGGCCACATGTTCCAAGTGGCCCAGCAGAGGCAAGGTATTCTCAGCCTTCAATCGTCATCATCCTCCGTAACCGTGGCTTGCCCAGCGCTGGCAGCGGCGAGACCTGGCGCGCGGTAATAATCCTGTCGGCGCTGCAGCGCTCGCTGATATTGCTGCCAAGCTTTCTCGATAGCAGTCTGGGCTATACGTTCTCCCCTTACAACCGCTTGGAACTGGTGCTCACATTCGCTTTCGGCTTCTGCACCATCGCCTAGCTCGCATAAGCGCACACCGTAGCGCTCCAGCAAGTCTGCTTGCTCACGAGTAAAGTCGCCTGATCGTGCGAAGCCATGAGGGAAGTTAGCGTCATCATAGAAGCGTTTACGGTGAGCGAACTCAACCAACGTAGTTGCAGTGTTCATCGCCTTCTGACCTCCTGTAATTGTGTGCTGGGCGTGACGGCGCGGAGTATGGGCAGGGAATAAAACACGGTAAAACAAAAAATATTGATCGACACGAGTGAGGTTTTTGCATAAAAAACCGGCATGGATACGGATTTATTAAAAACATTTTTAGAAGTGGCCCGCACTCGGCATTTTGGTCGGGCAGCGGAGAACTTGTATTTGACCCAATCGGCGGTCAGCTCGCGCATTCGCCAGCTGGAAGGTGCCTTGGGCGTCGAGTTATTTTCTCGCCATCGCAATAATATTCAATTAACGCCTGCCGGCGAAAAACTCACGCCTTTGGCTGAGAGCAGTGTTGTTCTAGAGCAGCGTATTCGTCATGAGGTGTCTCTGGGGGCCGACCGCCATTACCAATTGGCCATTGGCGCGACTCCCAATATTTGGGATGCGGTGTTGCAGCCACGTATGCCGAGGTTGCTGCGCCGACCGGGCATCGCCGTCAGTGCACTGGCACACAGCGGCACCACCTTAGTTCGGCAAATCTTAGAGCGCAGCCTGGACCTAGCACTGGTGTTTGATGTCCCGAAAGTGGATGAACTTGCGTCGCAAGTGGTGATGGATGTGACGCTGCACATGGTGGCGTCGCAGCCTTGTGATGATTGGAGTATGGCCGCGGAGCTGGGGTATGTTTGGGTCGACTGGGGAACCTCCTTTCGCATGCAGCACGCTCAGGCTCTAAAAGATATGCCCGCTCCGGTGCTCACGACCAATACTGGACGCATTGCCCTAGATAGTATCGTCAGCGAAGGCGGCGCGGCTTATTTGCCAGCTGGCTTGGCAGAGCCTTGGCTGCAGCAGGGAAGCCTGCATCGAGTGGCCAATGCACCTGTAATGACTCGCCATGTTTATGCCAGCTACTTACAGAGTCGTAAAGACGAGCCTTTGATTCTTGATGTTTTACAACAACTATCACAACCGGAGACGTCTGCGTGAGTACCAATAAAGCATGGTTTTTTCCCACTACTGGCGCGCCAGAGGTATTGCAAACGACCCAGTTAGCCATGCCTGAGCCTAGGCCTGGTCAGGTGCTCATTAAGGTTCAGGCGTCAGGCTTTAATCCGATTGATTGCAAAATTCGCGCCGGCCTAGCGCCGATCGCGGCGGATGATCAAGTGCCGGGCTGTGATGTCTGTGGTGACGTCGTTGCTTTGGGGGCGGGTGTTGAGCGTTTTGAAATTGGACAGCGGGTTTACGGTTGTGTCGGCGGTGTTAAAGGCAGTAGCGGCACCCTATGCCAATACCTGGTGGCTGATGCACAGCTACTGGCTTTGGCTCCCGCTGGTCTGACGGCAGCGCAAGCGGCGGTGGTACCACTGGTGGCGATTACCGCCTTTGAGGCACTGCAGCGCATGCAACTGCAAGCCGGTGATCGGCTTTTGGTTTTGGGTGGGTCCGGTGGTGTTGGACAAATGGCAGTGCAGCAGGCGTTGCTTCAAGGTGCGCAGGTGACGGCCACGGCTGGAACGGATGAACGGCGAGCGGCGCTGCAGTCTCTTGGTGCTCACGCGTGCGCCCATGATCAAGCGGATAAGCTCGGTGTGACATTCGATAAAGTGTTGGACACCCACGGCGGTGACAGCTTGCAAACGGCTTTGCGAGCGGCGGCACCTGCTGGCCAGGTTGCCACGATTAATGCCCGCAACACCTACGATCTTACCCAGGCGCATGCCAAAGGACTGACCTTACACGCCGTATTTATGCTGCTGCCGCTATTAACGGGTAAAGGCAGGGCGGCGCACGGCGAGTTTTTGCAGCAGTTGAGTCATTGGCTGGAGCAGGGAGAAATACACGTACCTTATGTAGAAACCTGCTCTGCCGCTGAGGTGGCGGATGTGCACCGCCGTTACGAGGCTGGCCAGCTGAAGCATAAAGTAGCGTTCACCTGGCCGCTATGATCACTCGATACGGATCATTTTGTGCGTCTGGAGACTGAGCTTCCAGCGCGGATGTTTAAGGCAGTACTGCAGTGTTTTGTGAGTGTTGGTGGTCGACAGGCTTTCAACAGCGCCCTGCAGTTTGTCTGAAGCGATGACGACCGGCTCGTAGTCGGCCATCGGCTGCAGGTAATAGTGATCTGCTTGTATATGGTCAAAGCGCTCGGGGGGCGCATCGGCTTGTGGGTACACCAGCTTCAGTTCATCACACTCGATGACCACCAACTCTGACTCGCCTTTAGGGCTTAAGCAAACCCAATCGATGCCATTGGCCAAGGGCAAGGTGCCGTTGGTTTCAATGGCGACTTCAAACCCAGCGCGCTGCAACGCGCTCACCAGTTCGTCATCCAACTGCAACGCCGGCTCGCCACCGGTGCAGACAACATAAGGTTTGCCTTGTGCTTGCCCATTCGCGGTAGAGCCTGGCCATTGTTGTTGAATAACCGTGACCAGTTGCTCCAGATCGTAGACGCCACCCAAGTGGCCATCCGTACCAATAAAGTCGGTGTCGCAAAAATTACAGACCGCCGCGGCGCGGCCATTTTCTCGGCCGTTCCATAAATTGCACTTGGAGAAACGGCAAAATACCGCAGGGCGACCTGCCTGGGCGCCTTCTCCTTGCAGGGTATAAAAGATCTCTTTGATCCGATATTGAGCCGCCATTAACTGGCCTCGTATGCCAGTGGATCGGTTGCGTTATTTTTTTCAAACGCCTCTAAACGTTCAACACACGATCCGCATTTGCCGCAGGCTTTTTCACGACCGTTGTAGCAGGTCCAAGATTTGCCATAGTCCAACCCCATGGCCAAACCATCTTTTAATATTTCAATTTTGTCGCTGTTCAGATAAGGCGTCACGATATCGACCGGCTCATAGTTAGCCAGCTTCGCAACGTCGTTCATGGCCAGCACAAATTCTGGGCGGCAGTCTGGGTAGATGGCATGGTCGCCGGAGTGGGCGCCGTAAAAGACTTTGTTAGCGCCAATATCAACGGCATAGCCAATGGCCAGAGACAGCAGAATCATGTTGCGGTTCGGCACGACCGTCGACTTCATGTTCTGATCTTCGTAGTGGCCCTCTGGAATATCTTTGTCGGACGTCAGCGACGAGCTTTGCAGCAATTGGTTGATCGCCGTGATGTCGATGATCTTGTGGTGAACATCCAGCTCGCTGCACACGCGTTTGGCAAACTCAATTTCCTTCTTATGTTTCTGACCATAATCAAAAGTCAGGGCGTACAGCTCATGTCCTTGCTGTTTGGCTTTGTTCAAAATAGTGAAGGAATCCATTCCGCCGGAATAGATGACGACGGCTTTGTCGGCCATGGTGAACCTCTTTCTATATCGATGTACTGAAACGGATAAACAGTCCAAGTCAGGGAATCGGCGATTCCGGACGTCAGTATACGTGCTTTATTAGAGTGGCAAAAACGCCCTAACTGAAAAGTTTCAAAAACCTGTTGATCGGCTCTCAGATATCTGTACAATGCGCCGCTCCTGATCGCTGTGACGCGGCAGGTGGGCAAGAAGCCCCTATTTTTCAATGACTTAGAGTGCTCTGTTTGATCTCGCTAAGCACTGAAAAATATCGAAACAAGGCATTGACCTTTTGGGTTTTTAGCGTAGTATACGTCGCCTTGATTCGAGGTTGGCTAGCTCAATGAGCTTTCTAGCCGGCTAAGTAACTCGTTGATCTCACTAGAAAATATTTGAAATTAACGGTTGCCAAGCCAGAAAGGCGCTGTATAATGCGCCGCTCGATCTGAGAGGCTTTCTTCCAGATCAGTCAGCGACAAGCTTCGAAAGAAACTTAAAAAATCGCTTGACATTAAAGGCTGCTTCATTAAAATACGCAGCCCGCTTTGATCGAAAGATCTG
>NZ_BMYY01000003.1 GCF_014652515.1 Bacterioplanes sanyensis
CGTTCACCTCGGTTAATATGAATACTATCTTAACGAGGTGTCCGGGTGAATTAGACCACTACAGAGTGATTCACTATCCTCGTGGGGTGGAACTAGATAATATAGAACCAACTTACACAGTTGCTCTTCACCGGCAGGTGAGTCGATATAGAGATTTTCAGCGTGTTGATATTTTAAGAGCGATGGCAGAACAAGAATCTGATGGTAGTCATTGGGGGTACAGTGCAAGGCTTGATGATGTATTTAGGCTTACTGTTGGCGGAGCCGACGAGGCGGGAAGTACCGGGTTCAATCAAATACAAAACAAGTATGCCTACGGAGGTTTGTCATTGGATGGTACGTCGGTTGGTGCATCTAGAAGGAGTATATGCGGTGCTGTTTCTGCCTATGATCAATACGGTGGCAGCCGCGTTAACCATTATGACCCTGGTCAGAATTTAGTAGCGAAGGCTGTGTGGCTTGCAGCAGCAGAAGGAAACTGCGGTCGCTCGTTTCGAAGTGCATTTAACAACGATTCTTACACAGGAACTTATCGTAGTGGAGATACCTTAGTTCTTCTCGGCTACAGTACGGGTGAAGTAGCAGAAGCTGTTGCTGGGGGAAATCACACCGATGATACATATGAGCTCTTGGCAAAGGCGATAGGAGCATATAATCAAGGTGCAGGTATTTTTAATCAAACGTCTTGGCTTGAATTAATTACTTCCCAGATGACACCTGGAAGCAACGAATATCAACAAATAATGGCGATTCCGTATCCAGAAAGAAGTCGGGGGCAGAGGCGTCTTTCAGGACGAACTACGGCAATGAGATACGGTATTCGGGTAATGCATGACAATGATAAGCTGAATCTCCCATACAGAACCTATAAATGGCGCGGTGGCGTATATCCAGACCGAAACTCTGATGGGACGCCGAATCCTCGTGCTGGACAGTTTTGGTGTTTCGAGTATGGAGAAAGGGATTGGATGAATCCGGCTTTCAATATTAACCTTCGCGGAGGTGGTGTGCGTCCAGCGCGTTGGAGTGACTACTTCGGGCGAGCATCTAGGTCTGATGAACATAAGGTTGAATGCTAAACATATGAAAATGATGATGTTCTCTATCTGTCTTGCCTTTCCTATTAATGCCCTATCTATAGAGTTGAAAGATGGTTTGGGCCCTGGTGACGTTCTGTGGGGAAAGCTCACTGCAGCAGACTTCGAAGCTGGCTACTCGCCCACTTTTGCTGTGGATGCTGGTGATGGTGTGGTTTATACATATGACTCAACAATAGGTAAGGCAAACTATGAAAAAGGTGTGCTATTATATGCTTGGCCTATTCATCCTTGGCCTGGACATTTGTTTTTCGCTGGCGAGTATGCGGCTGCTGCAGAGGCTGCAAGCATTGCGCGTGGTGGGGATTTTGAGTTACCTGAAAACCCTACTGAGATAGTCAGTAGGGTGGCCAGTTATCTTTCGCTCGATTCAACTATGCCGGCAGGCTGCTTGAAAAGTATTCCTCTGCGCTATGGTGACTTCGATAGTGATGGCACGTCCGAGGTTGTTTTGTTTGCAGGTGCTTCAATCGTTTTCTTTTCTCCTCTAAATGAGGAAGTCATCTTTAGTTATCACTACGAATTGAATGACGAGTTAATTGAAGATACCGAGAAGGAAATATTTCCTCCGCCATACTCTGATTCGGATCCTCAGTATTTTTCTGATAGTGGAGCCGATGTACTGGTTATGCAGAAGCTGCAAGCGCAAAAGTCCTACTCTAAAATCTTTGTAAGCAGTTTTGATGGTGATGATGCATTGGATATTATCCTTTGGAGGAAAATGTATCGTTCAAATTTACGAAGTGAAGCTGTGCCGGGGTTTCATATGATTGGCGAGGCGGCTATGCACTATGAGTTGGTTGAAGGAGGTTATGCTTTACAGGAAACATCCACTATTGATGCCTTAACGTGGCTGGAGGACAAGAAGCTGACCTGGCAGCAAGGCTTTCCCTCTCGCTCTGAATGCCCAGGGGAAGAGGACAAATTGATTCCAGAAATGCACGATCCGCTGCTTAATGACCCGGATGTGTTGCGCTGATGGCTGGACATGGCTCTTTAACAATTGGGGTAAATAAACCAGCCGCTTGCAAAACGAGCTTCACTGGGGTGGAGGGTATCCGGAGACCCCTTTTCGTATGCATGAAAGCGGCAGTTTAAGCTTTAGTCAGATTCTGTATACAAGTCGCTACGGGCCTCGCCCTTGTGCAGCACACAGTGATATGGCGCTTAACTTCTATGATCCCAGCGATCAGTTTCAAGCATTTGTCGCTCATACCGCTTCTAATAACGAGGCGACGGCCAGTACTGCTCGATGCTGGGGTGGTATGCACTTGGCCTTTACAGGAACAAACCGAATGCGGGAGGACTATGGCAATTCGATCGCTGGAGATCCGACGGGTGCAAACCATCCGATGGCTGATTTTCGTGGCTATATCGACAACACGACGCAGGCGCTTGTTCGCAGAGCATTAACTGTGCGTGAGGATGACTACGAGGCTTTGGCAAAAGCCATAGGTTTTTACAATGGTATCGGAACGCGTTTTCGTAACTACCCATGGCCACGTATGTTAAAGCAGTACATTTATCAGAGGAATTCGAAAAGCAACCACACTAACGATGCCGGTGACTACGTATGCCATAGCTGTAAATACAGCATTGAGGTACGTAACCAAGAAGACTTATTTGCAGGTCACCTAAGGCGCTATGTCTGGATGGGTGGTACTGCGGCTGCGGATATCAGTACTGATGATGACCCTGAGATAGAAATCAGAGCGGGAGAAGAATGGTGCTTTGTGTATGGGGAAAGTGAATGGGTGAGTGGCGCGACTGTAGTTCTAGACGGTAGAAGGGTGTCCAAGAAGTATCGAGATTACAGAAGAGCAGCCCTCTTGAATGACAATCTCAAAATGGCATGCAATTAGGATTATGAAGAAACTATCGATAGTGATTTTGAGTCTATTGAGCTCAGTAGCTTATTCAATCGAAGATTTAAAGCTTGGTTATGACCTGGATGATAATGTGGATCTGCTAAAGAAATTCTACGAAAAGTATGGTTATGCAACGAGGTATGTCTACCGCTATGAAATAAATAGCTATTTCTCTTTATCGTCTGGTGGCGTGGGTCACTATGACTTTGATGACCCGCATGATCAGGGTGAGAACTGGAGTATTGAGCCCTGGTCTTATTTAGATTTTCCTCCTGAAATTCGCTTTGCACCAGGTTTTAGTGGCTATGACTTGGTGCCGGGATATCGTCATGGTTGCTTTGGCAAGTCGCCATTACGTTACGGCGACGTGGAAGGTGATGGCGATCCTGAGCTAGTGATCATGCACTCTCAGATTATGAAAATATTCTCGCCTCACTACGGAAGGCTGGTGTTTTCCATGTACTACGACGGCAGTGATTGGGAGCCGAACGACCAATATATTCGTCAGGCCTTTGAAGGCGCTCCGATGCCACCGCTGGAACAGCAGTATCACGGCTACTCTGCTATCTGGCAGCACTCTGTATATCAAGGTGGCCAGCTTGAGCCTGGCGTTCGTGTTTACAGTAAACTGTTTGCAGGTGATTTCGATAAAGACGGTAACCCAGATCTTATAAAATGGCAGAAAGCCTTTGTAAGCAACAACAAAACCGAATCCATCGCTTGGAATAAAGTCCGTAATAGTCTGACGCATTATGAGCGCGACCTTGCGACACAAAAACGTCTTGAAAACGGTGTGACTGGCGAGTATTTACCACAAATCACCCTGGACGTAGTGATCGAAGGCTGGCTGCGAGAAAACGAGTTGACCTGGCAGCAAGGCTTTCCATCATTTTCTGAATGCCCAGGCGAAGAGGGCAAGTTGATCCCAGAAATGCATGATCCATTGCTTAATGATCCAGATGTGTTGCAATAACTACCATTACTGTATCTGAATCAACGGCTGCTCGCCGGCAAAGTCGGGCAGCAGCCAGATCTGTTCGAACTCCCCTTGGTCGATGTTTAATGTGTGCAATGTTTGGGTGATTTGCTCGCGGCTCCAGGCGGGGCTGGCGTTGCGAATTACCAGCCATACGCGCTCGGAGTCGTAATGTTTTGAGGCTTTGCTGGCCAGTAAGCGCCCGAGGGCGTGCTTGAGTTGCTGTGGTTGGGAGAGCTCTAATAACTCTTGCAAATACCACCAAATCGGGTCGTGTTCTTGGCGGCCGGAAACCCATTTGGCTTCGTCTTCGCTGGCGTATAAATGAGCAATTTCCAGATCGAGTTGCCTGCCTTGATAAAAACACGAGGTGTCGGGTTTTCTTGGTTCGTTGTGCCAAATATGGCGCATGGGCTGGCCGGTGTCTTGCTCAAATCGGCGCATAAATAAACGCGCTGCGTCATGCTCGAGTTTGCGTTTTTCAACCTCAGAGCGGGGCAGTGTCCGGCCATCGTGGCGGCGATGTATGTCGGATGTCATAGCAACCTCTGAAGTATGTTGTGGGTGTGGTTTGGGTGTGGTTTGGGTGCCTAGTTAAGTCACGTAAGTAGCGTGCCCGTCTATTAATCGACGAGCAAGCTCTGAGTGTTTGCTTTTAGCTGCCCAGTGCTGGGTAGGTGGTTCCTTTTTTAGGCCCGCAAGCGTGTGGGTGGGTGTTTTTAAAAGTGACGGGCAGCGTTTGGCCGCAGGGCAGCGCGTTGTAGTTAGGGGGTAAGTTTGGGCCACACTTCTGTACGTCGAAGTGCAAATGGGGGCCGCCGCTTTGGCCGGTGTTGCCGCTGCAGGCGGCGGATAGTGAGGCGCAGAGCAGTGCCACGGCCGGGCGTAAATATTTCACAGTCGATTATCCAAGCATCCGCGAAGCGGTTTATGGACGTGACTGTAAGAAATCCCCCAGCACTGGGCAAGCGCTGAGGGTTTGTGGGGTGCTTTATGAGGTGTATGTAGAAGCGCGATTATTTGCGCTGCAAAAACACCCCGGCTTCGGTGTGATGAGTGTAGGGGAATTGGTCGAACAGCGCCGCGCGTTGGATGGTGTGGCTTTGGTTTAACACTTTCAGGTTGGCTGCTAGCGTCTGCGGGTTGCAGGAAATATAAACAATGTTTTCGTAGGCTTGCACTTGGCGAACGGATTCGTCGTCTAACCCTGCACGTGGGGGGTCGACTAATACGGTGCGAAAATCATAGTCGTTTAAGGCAATGCCTTCTAAACGGCGAAAGCTGCGCTCGCCGCGCAGTGCTTGCACAAATTCTTCGCTGGATAAGCGAATAATATCGACATTGTCGAGCTGGTTGTCGGCGATGTTTACCTGTGCGGCTTGCACCGAGGTTTTTGATATTTCCGTTGCCAGTACTCGGCGAAAGCGATCGGCCAAGGCGATGGAAAAATTACCGTTGCCGCAGTAGAGCTCTAATAAATCGCCGCCAATGCCAGTGACGCAGTTGCGTGCCCAGCTCAGCATGTGCTGGTTCATTTCGCCATTGGGCTGGGTAAAGCCGCCTTCAATTTGTCGGTAATGATAATCGCGGCCATCAACGCTGAGGGTTTCATTGACATAGTCGCGGCTTAACACGCGCTTTTGCTTACGCGCCCGGCCAATAATGGCAACGTCTAATTGCTGCGCCAGCTGTTCGGCAGCGCTTTGCCAGGCGTCGTCCAGCCGCTTGTGATAAATCAGCGTAATCAGCGCATCGCCACTTAATGTGGTTAAAAACTCCACCTGAAATAAACGCCGGCGCAGCAGCTCATTGGGTTGGATCGCGTCGAGCAGTTCCTCCATCAGACGTTGAATCAGCGGGCTGGCGATGGGGAAATCTTTGACTTCGTAAGGCTGGCTTTTATCGCCCGGTGCGTACATGGCATAAAAGCAGCGTTCGCCGTCGTGCCACAAGCGAAACTCAGCCCGCAGTCGAAACCCCTGTGGAGCGCTGGCGTGCACCTCTAATTCTGGCGCGTTGAACGGTGCCAACACCGCCGCCAACTCGGCACTTTTGGCCTGCAGCTGCTCAGGGTATTGCTCGAGTTGGACGTTGTGCTGATAAACCGGGTACATAGAGCCACCTTAAAAACGGGCGCACATTATACGAGTTGTGGCACAGATTTCAGCCCGCAGGTGTGTATCTGTCAGTTATATAACCGGCTATAACGGCAACGGCCCACCGGCTTTGACCTCGCGAATGGCAAAGCTGCTGTCGATGGTGTTGACGTTGGGCAGCTTTTGCAGGCGTCGCACCCAAGATTCGTAGTCGCGCAGGTCTCGCGCCACAACTTGCAGCAGGTAATCAAACGCCCCAGACACCGTATGGCAGCTCACCACTTGAGCCATGTCTTTTACTGTTTGCTCAAACTGCTCGATAACGGCGTCTTGGTGCTGGTTGAGGCGCACGTGCACAAACACCGTGATATCGAGCTGCAGTTTTTCGCGGCTCAGCTCGGCGCGGTAGCGCTGAATCCAGCCTTCTTGTTGCAGGCGGCGAATGCGTCGGGCGCAGGGCGATGGCGATAAATCGACCTTGTCGGCCAGCTCATGGGCGGTGAGCTGGCCATTGTGTTGTAGCAGGTCGAGTAAGCGACGGTCGATGCGGTCGAGGGGCTTCATATGGCGAAAAACTCAATAAAGTTAGCTGTATGTGGCACAAGTAGCGCCTCAGTTTGCAAAATATTGCCACCTTTGGGCAGCTGGGTCCAAGCACAATAGTGTCAGTTGTTAATTGGAGAGCACTATGTCCGGCCCTGTATCGAGCCCCATGTCGGCCAGCCAAAGCTTGAGTTGGAAAACCGTTGTGCCCATTGATAATCACGCCGGTCAGCGTCGCTTGGGCTATTTGGCGGCGTTTGCCACGGTGTTGATTTGGTCGAGCTATTTTATGTCGCTGCGTTTGGGAGCCTTGTCGCCGCTATCGACGCTGGACTTAACCCTGTTTCGCTTTGCCGTGCCTGGGCTGTTATTAGCACCTTGGTTTTGGCGCCGCCGGGCACAGCTGTTGGCAGTGCCGCGTTTATGGCAGTTGGGCATGTTGGTGGGCGGCGGTGTGCCGTTTTTCTTGCTCGGTGCCTACGCCATGCATTGGGCGCCGGTGGCTCATGGCAGCACGCTGATTCCCGGTGTGGCACCCTTGTTTGTGACCTTGTTGGCGGTAGGGTTGTTTGCCCAGCCGCTTACCCGCAATAAGCGTATCGGTCTGGGTAGCATTGCTCTGGGCGTGGCTGCGCTGTTGCTCACCAGTTGGCAACAGGCCAATGCAGAGTTGGCACAAGGGCAAGGGCTGTTTTTAATCGCCAGTTTGTTTTGGGCCGTATTTACCTTGTCAGTCCGGCAAAGCGGTCTGGCACCCTTGGATGTCGCGGCTTGGGTTACCGTGCCCAGCAGTGCGGTGTTGCTGGTGTGGGCGGCTGTTGAATGGCCGTCGCTGTTTGTATTTCAAGTCAGTTGGCAGCAGTGGTTGCCGCAACTGCTGGTGCAAGGGCTGGCGGTCGGCTTGGGCGCGGGTTTTTTGTATGGCTATGCCATTCGCCAGCTCGGTGCAGAAATTACCTCAGCCATCGGCTCATTGACGCCGGTACTGGCGACGGTCGTCGCGGCGGTGTTTTTGCAGGAAACGGTCGAATTCAGCACCCTGGTGGGGTTATTCTTGGTCGCTTTGGGCGTGCTATTCGCCAGTGGACTATTTCCTGAACGGAGATCAAATTGATGTTAGAGCAGTTGGCTCCCCCGGCAGAAGATCCGATTCTGTCGTTAACGGTGGCGTATCGACAAGATGAGCGTGACGACAAACTGGATTTGGGCATAGGTGTGTATCGCACGGCCGATGGCCATACCCCAGTGATGGCCGCCGTGCGTGAGGCGGCCATCGCCATTGCCGCGCAGCAAGACAGCAAAAGCTATGTCGGCTTGGCGGGCAACGAGGCGTTTAACCAGGCCATGATCACGCTGTTGCTGACGGATACCAGCGCACTGGCGCGCACGGCCGCCATTCAAACGCCCGGTGCCAGCGGAGCGCTGCGCATGCTGGGCGAGTTAATTGCCTACGCACGCCCAGGGGCGACGGTCTGGCTGAGCCGCCCCAGTTATGTTAATCACCAGCCGGTGATGGAGGCCTGTGGCCTTGAGGTGCGCGAGTACCCGTACTTTGACCCGGCCACTAAGCAGGTTGATGAGCCCTCGATGCTGGCAGCCATTGCCAAGCTGGGGCCAAACGATGTGTTGCTGTTGCACGGTTGCTGTCATAACCCGACCGGGGCCGATATTTCCTGGAACAGCTGGCAGAAAATTGCGGCCATGGCCCAGCAACAGGGCTTTTTGCCGTTTGTCGACTTGGCCTACCAAGGCTTTGGCGATGGCTTAGACGCCGATGCCGCCGGCCTGCGCTTGCTGGCCGACACCTTGCCAGAAGTGCTGGTGGCGGTGTCGTGCTCGAAGAACTTTGGCCTTTATCGTGAGCGTACCGGCGCGGCACTGATCATAGGTGAGACCCTAGAGCATGCTCAGCGTGCCAAGGGCCATATGCAGCGCATTGCCCGTGCGACTTACACCATGCCACCCGATCATGGCGCTGCCATCGTGGCTCATATCCTGGCCGATACGCAGCTGCAGCAGAGCTGGTTAACCGAGCTTAACGCCATGCAGCAGCGCATCGTGCGTTTGCGTGAACAGTTGGCCGGTGCCTTTAGAGAGGCCAGCGGCAGTGAGCGCTTTCACTATTTCCAACACCATCGCGGCATGTTTTCTGTCACCGGCTTAACGCCCGAGCAAACCGCTGCGCTGCGTGATCAACACGGCGTTTATGTGGTGGGCGGTGGTCGCGTTAATGTGGCCGGTTTGAGCGAAAACCGCATCGACAAACTGGTGTCGGCGTTTTTGGCGGTCGGCGCTTAATGCGCCGTATCGGAGCGAGCCGCTTAATGCGCCGTATCGGAGCGAGCCGCTTAATGCGCCGTATTGGAGAGAGGCGATGGATGAACCGAGCTGTGATGAACTGCCATGGGCAGCGCTCGGGTTTGTTGCGTGCAACTGGGCTGCTATTGGCGGCCCTGCTCAGTGCCTGCGGCGGTGGTTCAGGCTCGTCGTCATCGTCGAATAATGACCTGCAATTGCCACTGTCGGCGGAGCAGCGCCAAGCGGTGTTGCGCTTGCCTGTGGTGGTGCATGTTCTGTATCGCGATGAGCAAACCAACATCAGTGATGAGCAAATCCAGTCACAGCTGGCGGCTACGAATCAGCATTTGCGTGCGCTCAACAGCGCTGAGCTTGCGACGGTACCCGAGGTCTATCAGCCATACATTGCTGATGCCCGCATTGAGCTGGTGCTGGCTGATCAAGACCCGCAAGGCCAGCCCAGTACTGGCATTACCCGCACGCCGTACCCTGATCCAGTCGATGGCTCCTGTGATTACTGCACCGGCACGGCGGCGCAATGGGATCCGTCACGCTACAT
Source organism: Bacterioplanes sanyensis (assembly GCF_014652515.1). Taxonomy (GTDB): domain Bacteria; phylum Pseudomonadota; class Gammaproteobacteria; order Pseudomonadales; family Oceanobacteraceae; genus Bacterioplanes; species Bacterioplanes sanyensis. The sequence continues at coordinate 9,438 of NZ_BMYY01000003.1, forward strand.
CAACATCTGGGTAGGGGAGTACAGCACGCGTACCGGTCGCCTGGCGGCCTTGGGCAGTGCAGTGGCGGGCCCCAGCTCGGCGCGTGAGCAGTGGGGCATTACCCTGGAGTACCGGGTGTTTGGCTCTCTGGAATATGGCGAGCCTGAAGCTCTGGGCTGGCTGCATGAAGACTATGCCCAGGGCAAAACCCTAACCCACGAGCTGGGCCACTACTTAGGCCTGCTTGGGCATATTCAGCTGGGGGAGGGGCACCGCCTATACAGTTGCGACGGCTTGCCTGACACCAGTTGCAGTAACAGTGAGCTGACCATGAGCTTTATGCGCACCTTGCAGCCCGATGCTGAGCTGAAAATGTTTTCTCGCAGTCAGGCCGATATCATGCGTCACACCTTGCTCAACGGCTATTTACAGGGGCTGGCGCAACTATAACCACAACCACCACCACAGTAAGGTTGTTGATCGTCATATCAGCCAATGTGTGAGTGTGCGGCTGGGTTACAGTAGCGCTTTATTTGCGCTGGGAGTGACTTATGAGCGACGTATTACGCGAGTTGTTGCAGTTACTGCGTTTGGAGGCCATTGGCGTTAACCGCTATCGTGGCCATAGCCAGGATTTAGGCTTTCGCGCTCTGTTTGGTGGCCAGGTGCTCGGCCAAAGCCTGTCGGCCGCCATGCAGACCTTACCCGCCGGCGATTGGGCGCCACATTCGCTGCATGCTTATTTTTTGCGTCCGGGCACGGTGCAAGACAGTGTCGAGTTTGAAGTCGATGTGCTGCGTGACGGTCGCAGCTTTGTCACCCGCCAGGTAAAGGCCAGTCAGCACGGCAAAGCCATTCTTACCATGATGTGCTCGTTTCAACTGCCGGAAGCGGGCTTTGAACACATGGCGCCGATGCCAACCGTCAACGGGCCGGACGGTGTGGCATCACAGTTGGAGCTGGCACGCATGTTTCGTGACTATTTTCCCGAGCGTGTGCGCGATATTTATACCGCCGATAAACCCATCGAGCAGCGCGTGCTCGACCCCGTCAATATTTTTGCGCCGCAAAAAAAGGAACCGCTGAAATACGTGTGGATGCGCGCTGACGATAGCTTGGGCGATGATTTTCATGATCATGCCCGGGTGCTGGCCTACGCCTCGGATTTCAATTTGATTACCACGGCACTGCATCCCCATGCGGTGTCGGTGTCGCAAAAAGACATGCAGGTGGCGTCGCTCGATCACAGCATTTGGTTTCATCGTCCATTTCGCATGGATGAGTGGCTGTTGTACGCCATCGATAGCCCCAACGCCGGTGGCGGGCGTGGATTTTGCCGTGGTCAGTTGTTTAATCAGCAGGGCGAGCTGGTGGCCTCCGTTGCCCAAGAAGGCTTGATGCGCAAAGTCATGCCCAAAGGAGCGTCTTGATGCACAGTGCTCGAACCTTAAAACTGTTGTGGCCGCGTCGTCGGCGGCCCTTGGCTGAGGTGTTGGCGCACAGCCAAGTGAGCTTTCGGGTGTGGCCTTGGGATTGCGATTTTAATCTGCACCTGACCAATGGCGTCTACTGCAAATGGTTAGATTTAGCGCGCACTCGTTTGTTTATTGAGTTCGGCGCGGTGCCTTTATTTGTGCGCCATGGCTGGCGCTCGGTGTTGGCCAGTCAAACGTGAAGGAACCTCTGCATAACTCGGTGCCCGCTCTGGATCGCCAGAGGGCTCCAGGTCACGAAGGCGGTTTGCCGCTTTAGCCAGCTACAGCAAAAATCGGCGACACAGAGCTGGAGTTCTCAGGCGTTCCCCGCAGGGCGCGGGCAGCAGACTTCCATAACATCGTTATCGATGTTGAAAAGGGCTGGCCATTTTCTGCCATCGCCGCCTTGTTCTGAAAGCCTGCTGCACTCGCGCAGAGCTGTGCAGAGTTATTCAGACGTTCCTTAACCTTTATTCGTGAAATTCCGCCGTTAGCTCAGGTGACTGTGACGAGCCGTGTGCTGCATATGGAGCACAAGTACTTTTATGTGGAGCACCGCTTTGAGGTGCAAGGGCGCTTGCACGCCACCGCACTGGCGCGGGTGGCGGTATTGCAAAGACGGCGTGTGCAGCCTCTGCAGCGCATGTTGGCGCAGTTGCAGCCGGGCTATATGTTTGAAACAGAGCCAGTGCCTGAATCTGTTTTGGCCAAGATGGCCTTGGTGTCCTGAATTAGAAGTTCGCATGCATTCAGCGGACCTTTCAAGTTCTCTGGCAAGGCGTGCCTCACAGGTAATGGTGGTTCCATTGGCAAGCGGCAGAACGAAGTCAGAGGGCTTGAAGGGTGCGCCCGAAGGGAGTGAATGGAAAGCCCCATTACGGCGTTGCTGCTCTAGAAAAGATCCCGATATTTCCTGCGAACAGCGCCTTGTACTAGTGCTTTCCATTCGCTCTGAAAATATACGAACTTCCGATTCAGGACACAAAACGCCAAGAAAAACGCGGGTTAACCGCTTGGCACTTTGACCTTTCCTGCCTTTTCATGTGATCGCTGCTTACCTATGCTTGTCGCTCTTAGTATTGGCAACAGGCAGTCTTCATGAGCACCGAGCTTCAAGCAGCGATTTCCCGCTTAAATCACATTATTTTGGGCAAACAGCCGCAGTTAAAGCTGGCGATGAGCTGCTTGCTGGCGCGCGGCCATTTGCTGCTGGAAGACTTGCCCGGCATGGGCAAAACCACACTTTCCCATGCGTTGGCGGGCGTGCTGGGCTTGGACTACAACCGTGTACAGTTCACCAGCGACTTGCTGCCCGCTGATGTGCTGGGCGTGAGTGTGTTTGAGCGCGAGCCAGGCAGCGAGCAAGGGCGTTTTCGCTTTCATCCCGGGCCGGTGTTTTGCCAGTTGCTACTGGCCGATGAAATCAACCGTGCCACGCCTAAGGCGCAAAGCGCTTTGCTGGAGGCAATGGAAGAGCGTCAGGTCACCGTCGAAGGTGAAACCCGGCCGCTGCCGGAACCGTTTTTTGTGATCGCCACGCAAAACCCGGTGCATCAGTCGGGCACCTTTCCTTTGCCGGAATCGCAGTTGGACCGTTTTTTAATGCGCATTAGCCTCGGCTACCCGGATGAAAAATCGGAGCGCGCGTTATTTGAAGGGCGTGACCACCGCCAGTTGGCCAATGAAGTGGAGCAGGTACTATCGGCAGGCACACTGCAGCAATTGCAGCAACAGGTCAGCGATGTCAAAGCGTCGGGCTCGGTGTTGGATTATTTGCAGCGCATCATCGCCTATACCCGTTATGACGGCGGCTACCAGTACGGCTTGTCGCCGCGCGGTGGCTTAGCATTGCTGCGTGCGGCGAAAGCTTGGGCGGTACTGCATGGGCGCCAACATTTGCTGCCTGAGGATATTCAGGCGGTACTGGCCGCCGTGGTTGACCATCGCTTGGCCGAAGCGGCCGATGGCAGCGCCGGTCGGGTATCGCAGCAAATTTTGAACAAGGTGCCGGTATTGTTATGAGCACTTGGCGCCAAGCCTGGCGGCGGCGCTGGCAAGGCTGGATGGAGCGGCGAATACCGCCGTGCTCAGAGCTGACCTTAGGCCACCGCTCGATCTTTATCTTCCCATCGGCCATTGGCTGGTTGTACGCGGCTTTGCTGTTGGTGATGCTGCTAACGGCCATCAATTACCAGAATAGCCTGATTTATGGCATGACCTTTTGGTTGTTTAGCGTAGGCATCAGTGCCATGCATTTTAGTTTTGGCAATTTGTCTGGGCTGACGTTAACGGCGGGTCATGCACTGCCGGTATTCGCCGGTGACACCATCGAGTTGCCGGTGCGTTTACGCAGCAGTAAGAGCAAGGCGCACCAGTCTTTACTGCTGCGTTACCCCAATGGCCCAGAAGTCGTCGCGGATGTGAATCGCGGCGATGAAAGCGAAGCGTTGTTAACGGTAACGACCCAAAAACGTGGCTTGTTAAACGCTGAACGCTTTTTGCTAGAAAGTCGCTACCCGCTGGGTATTTTTCGTTGCTGGAGCTGGATTCGCTTGCGCTATCCGGTGGTGGTGTATCCGCAACCGATATGGACGCCGTTTCGCTTCGCCAGTGGCACCGATGGCGAGTGGCTGGAAGGCGCCAGCATCGATAGCAGTGGTGAACAGGACTTTCAGGGGCTGCGCAGCTACCAGCCGGGCGATTCCCTCAAGCGCATCGCCTGGAAGCAATACGCCCGTGGCCGCGGCTTGGTGAGCAAGGACTTTGACAGTGATGAAGGCGCCAGTTGTTGGTTTGATTGGGAAGCGCTGGCGCCATTGGATACCGAGCAGCGCCTGTCACACCTAACGGCTTGGGTGTTAAAAGCCCACGCTAATGGCTGGCACTATGGCTTGCGCCTGCCGGGTAAAACTCTGCCGCAGTTGCACTCCGAGCTGCATTTAGAAGCCTGCTTAAAAGCGCTGGCGCTGTTTGGTTACAGCGAGGAGGCGTCATGATTACTCACTCGATTCCGCGGCCGGCGACGCCCTGGCTATTGGCTGCTGTCGCCGCCAGCTTGGTACTGCATTATTCGCATTTGCCCATTTGGATGTGGGGCTTGGCGGTGTTAACGGCCAGTTGGCGCTGGATGGTGCACCTGGGGCGCTGGTCGTATCCGGGGCGCACGCTCAAGTTGATCGCTGTGTTATTGGCGGTGCTGGCGGTGGGCAGTACCTTCAGTGGTCGCTTTTCATTGGAGAGTGCCGCGGCCTTTTTGATTGCCGCTTGTGTGCTCAAATTGCTGGAAATGCGCACCTTGCGCGATGCCTATGTGGTCATTTTTATGGCCTATTTCACCTTGGCGACGGGCTTTTTGTTTGAGCAAGAGCTGTTGGCTGGCCTGTTGGCCTTGTTCGCCATTTGGCTGATGACCAGCGCTCTTATCAGCGCGCATCGCACCAGCCAGGGCACGCAGTCGGCCAGTCAAGTGGCGGGAAAGTTACTGTTGGCATCTTTGCCGGTGATGTTGCTGCTGTATTTTTTGTTTCCACGTTTAGGGCCTTTATGGAATGTACGCTTGCAAAGCGATCAGGCGCGCACTGGGCTATCAGAGAGTATGGCGCCGGGCGAAATTGCTAACTTGAGCCAGTCGGATGAACTGGCCTTTCGTGTGACCTTTGATAATAACCAGCCATTGCCACGCCAGCAGTTGTATTTCCGCGCCTTAACGCTGGACCGCTACGATGGCCGACGTTGGTCGCCCAGCGGCATCTTTACCGAGGTCGACTATGCCCCCAATGCCTGGCGCCCGCCGACGGACGCTGAGGGCGTGGTGCGCTACGAAGTTGTTCAAGAACCCACCGATCAGCGCTGGCTGTTTGCCTTGCGCGGTGTGGGTGCAGTGGAGCCGCGCACAGGGTTAACTGGCGATGATCGCCTCGTGTATCGCACCGAAGTGCGCCAGCGCATTCGCTATCAGGTCGAATCGCTGCCCAATGTCAGCATTGCAGAGCAAGGTCTAACGCGTCGGGTATGGCAGCAAAGTGTGCAGCTGCCGGGGCGTGGCAATGAACGTGCGCGCCAATGGGCCGCTGAGCGCTATCAAGGCGATGCTTCGGCCTTGGTCAATCAGATCTTGCAGCATTTTCGCCAGCAGCCGTATTTTTACACTTTGCAGCCGCCGGCCTTGGCCAGCGATGACATCGACGGCTTTCTGTTCGATACTCGGCGCGGCTTTTGTGCCCACTACGCCGGCGCCATGACCTTTATGTTGCGCTCAGTTGGGGTGCCGGCACGTGTGGTGGCCGGCTACCAAGGCGGTGAATGGAACGCGGAAGCCGGTTATTTAACCGTGCGCCAGTTCGATGCCCATGCTTGGGTGGAGTATTGGCAGGCAGGGCAGGGCTGGATATCCGTCGACCCTACCGCAGCAGTGGCACCTGAGCGCATCGAGCAAGGGCTGCGTGAGGCGTTGGCAGGCGAGGAGGAAGAAAACTTCTTAGCCGACAATCCATTATCGCCTCATCGCTTTACCGGCGTTGGCTGGCTGAACTCGATGCGCATGCAATTCGATCAGCTCAACTTTTATTGGCACCGCTTTGTACTCTCCTATGACCGTGGCCGTCAGCAGCAGCTGTTGGATGTTTGGATCGGTCTTAAAAGCTATAAAGAATGGCTTTACCTGCTGGCCAGCGGCTTTGCATTGCTGTTGGCGAGCGGCCTGTTGTGGCTGTGGTGGCAGCAGCGGCCGCGCTATCGCAATGGCTTTGCTCGTGCTTGGAGTGAACTGCAGCATTGGCTGCTAGAGCAGCAATTGGGCCAGCCTGGTAGCACGCCCGATGAGCTGTTGGCTCAAGTGCAGCGCCAGCGCCCAGACTGTGCCAGTGAGGTCGAACGCACCCGGCGCCAGTTGCAGCATTATGTTTACGTCGCCGATGAGCCTGCGGGCAAACCGCAACAGCTTATGGCGCGCCAGCTGCGGCGCTTGCATCGTCGTTTGGCCAAGCGCAAAAGCAGCCGTCGCCCGCCACGCTCATAAAGGGGCCGTAGGGCTCTTGTTGCAGGCGGCGCACTAGGGTCGGAAACAGCTGGTCGTCGGCCACGGTGCACAGCGCACCAAAGCCATAGGCACCAAAGTAAGCCAGCTCGCCACTGGCATGAAACAAGGCCAAAGCCGGGCTGCTGGGTAACTGCAGCCCAGGCTGTGCGGTAATCACTTGCAGCCGGTCTGGGTTAAGTGCCTTAAGCTCACGGCGTTGTTGCTCGCTGCTGGTGTGAGCTGCCACCACCACCACCCGCAGCTGTGTGCTATCAAATTGGGCCAGCAGACTCGAGTAGTGGCGTTGGCTGACCTGGTTGCATAGGCAGTCTGGGTTCCAAAAGTGCATCAGGGTGGGCAGCTCAGTGGGCGGTAGTTGCTGCCACAGCGGTGCTAAGCGTTCTGCAACGCCTTCAGCTTGCCAATAATCAATGGCGTCCTCAGAGGTAATAAAAGGGCGTACGGCCTGTTGCTGAAACCACCATAAGCCGAGCAAAGTCAGCATAAATAAAGCCAGCAGTCCTGCCGACAGCCACCAGTGTTGGCGTTGCATTGTTTCTCTCGTTGTGTGCTGTGTCAGAAAGGCTTTATACCGCAACTGAACTTGAAAGTGTTGAGCTTCGCCTCCACCCACTTCACTTAAGAAGCAAAAAAGGAGCAGGGCATGAGCGACGTGGATGTTCAAATACAACAAGCCAAAGAGCAAGAGCCGGCGCAAGCGACGACGCTTTTAGAAGCGACCATCGACACCTTCGATGATGTAGTCATCGCGGCATCCAAGCAGAGGCCGGTCATGGTGGATTTCTGGGCCAGTTGGTGCGCGCCGTGCCAGGCGCAGTTGCCGATTCTGCAGACCTTGGCTAAGCAAATGCAGGGGCAGCTCGATGTTGTTAAGGTCAATACAGAAGAACAGCTGGCGCTGGCCGAACGTTTTCAGGTGCGCAGTTTGCCCACCTTGATGCTGTTTTATCGTGGTGAAGTGGTGCAACAACTGCAGGGCTTGCAGGGGGAAAGTGCTCTGCGTCAGTGGGTGGAGCCCTATGTGGTGCACGAGTACGACCAGCTGCTGCAACGCGGTGAGCAGTGTTTGTCTGAGGGGCGGGTCGATGAGGGCATTGAGCTGTTGCGGCAAGCTTGGCAGCAAGTACGTGAACAGCAAATTTCTAGGCCAGAGTTTTTGGCGCGACTGGCCACGGCCTTGATGGAAAATAATCGTCTAGCAGAGGCGCGGCAAGCATTAGAGCAGGCTGATTTGTTGTTGCAGCGGGCGCCAGAAATCGTGCAGGCAAAATCACGCCTGGCACTGTTTCAGTCTGAACACCAAAGCGATGGTGATGTGGTCAATCAGGCGCTGGCATCGGCGGCGGAGCAAAACTTTGAGGCGGCGTTAGAGCAGTTGCTGGCCAGGCTAGCTGAGCCCAATTTGGCGGCGACAGATAAAGACCAAGCACGCAAAGCCGCGGTGGACATTCTCAATACCATGCCAGATCGCGAGCAGGCCAATGCGTACCGCCGCCGCTTGTTCAGCCTGCTGCATTGACCTGACTTGAGCCATGTTGGTGGTAAAGTTATACCGTTATCTGTGTTGGGCTTTAAGGGTTGAATGTGCGAGTTGAGCGTGACAGCTGGCTGCGTGAGACCCGGGTGAGGGGTCGGTATAAGTAGCTACTGGATGGCTTAAACGGCTTTTGCAAAGAGAGTTGATTAATGTAAAGAAAGTTAGTTAATCGCGGCTGGTACTGGGTTGGTACTGAACAGTGTTATGCAATACCTGCCCTAATAGCGCGGGCATAATGCACAGCGAGATTGTGTTAACGACAAAACGGAGAGCAGCATGCAACGTCGGCCGTTAGGCAACACCGATATTCAAGTCAGTAAACTGTGTCTGGGCACCATGACCTGGGGTGAGCAAAACAGTGAAGGCGAGGCCCATGAGCAAATGGACTTTGCCTTAGAGCGGGGTATTAACTTTTTTGATACCGCTGAAATGTATCCGGTGCCGCCCAAAGCCGAGACCCAAGGGCGTACTGAGTCCTACATAGGCAGCTGGTTTAAGCACCGTGGTCAGCGTGATCGAGTGGTGTTGGCCACCAAGGTCAGTGGGCCGGGAGACTGGATGCAGCACATTCGAGGCGGTCCGCAGCTGACTCGTGAACACATTATGGCGGCGGTCGAAGATAGCCTTAAGCGTCTGCAAACCGACTACATCGACCTGTACCAAGTGCACTGGCCAGCCCGTAATACCAATTTTTTTGGCAAGCTGGGCTATCGCGCCGATCACAGCGAGGCAGAATCTACGCCACTGACTGAAACTCTGGCGGCCCTGCATGAGTTACAGCAGCAAGGCAAGATTCGGCACTATGGCCTGTCGAATGAAACCGCTTGGGGCACGATGAAGGCCCTCAGCATCGCTGATCAACGCGGCTACGCTCGGCCAGTGTCTGTGCAAAACCCTTACAATCTGCTCAATCGCAGCTACGAGGTTGGCTTGGCGGAAGTGTCGCACCGCGAGCAAGTGGGCTTGCTGGCCTATTCGCCCCTGGCCTTTGGTGCGTTAAGTGGCAAGTACCTCAATGGCCAGCGGCCAGATGGGGCGCGTCTGACGTTATTTGACCGCTTTACTCGCTACGTGGGTGAGCATGCTGAGGGCGCCATCGCGCGCTATGTCGACATTGCCCGTCAACACGACTTGTCGCCGGCCACCTTGGCGTTGGCGTTTGTGACACAGCAGCCGTTTGTGAGCTCCAATATCATCGGCGCAACTAATCTTGCGCAGCTGGAGGAAAACATAAACAGTGCCGACGTTACCCTCAGCGATGAGGTGCTGGCAGAGATCGACTTAGTACATGCGGAGATCTGCAATCCCTGCCCGTAAGGCACTTCTATAACCGTTGTTAGCCGTGAACCACGGCAGGGCGCTTGGCGATAACGGCCAAGCGCCAGCCCAGTGCGATGGCGGCTGCGGTTAAACCAACCACCAAGCCAATCCAAAAGCCTTGAGCGCCCAACGGTTCCGGCGCTAAGAAGGCCAGCCAATAACCCAGCCCTAGGCCCAGCAGCCAATATGAGACAAAGGTGATGAGCATCACCGCTATGGTGTCCTGATAGCCGCGCAGAGCACCTGCCGCGGCAATTTGAATGGCGTCCGAGAGCTGGAACACAGCAGCAAACAGCAGCAAGGTCGCGGCCAGGGCAACTACCTTGGGGTCGGGTGAATACAGCGAGGCAATCGGCGCCGACAGCAGCACGATTAAGCTGGCATTGAACATGGCGATGCCTAAGTTAACGACCACGCCAAGCCAGGAGGCTCGGCGGGCTAAATCGTAGGCGCCAGCGCCGAGGTGATGCCCAACTCTAACCGTCAGCGCCATGCCCAAGCTCAGTGGGATCATAAAGGTCAGCGAAGAAACGTTGAGTGCCACCTGATGGCCAGCCACCACCGTTGGCCCAAGTTCGGTTAAAAACAGCGCAATGACCGAGAATAAGCTCACTTCAAAAAAAATCGCCACCCCAATCGGCAAGCCGACGGCGGCTAATTGCTTGACTCTGTCCCATTTAGGGCGCCAAATGCGCCGCCACAGGCGAAATTCTGGCTGCAGTCGATGACGACGAGTGTTGATGGCCATGGCAAAGGCCATGGTAGCGAACACAATAGAGCTGCCGATGCCGCAGCCGACGCCGCCCAGTGGTGGCAGGCCAAACCAGCCATACACAAACACCGCATTCACGGGCACATTGAATGCTAGGCCCGCCAACATCACTCGGGTGACGTGGCTGGCTTGATTGAGGGCCTCGGCGTAAAAGCGATAGGCCAAAAACACACCGGCACCAGGCATTCCGATGGCAATTGCAGTAAGATACTGCGCGGCAATCTCTGCGGTTACTGGGTCATCCACCCAGGCGCCGATGAGCTGTGCCATGGCATAGAGAAAAACGCCGGCAATGGCGCCTGCGACAATGCCAAGCCAAAGTGCGGCAGCCAATAAATGCGGTAAGTCGGCGCCACGAGCGGCAGCGTTCAGGCGCGCGGTGAGTGGCGACAGGGCGACTAAAATGCCCGCCAGAAAGAGCCACACCGGCATCCAGAAACTGGTGCCAATGGCGACGGCAGCAAGGTCGCGGGTGCTGACATAACCGGACATCAAGGTATCCACGGTGCCCATGCCGATTTGGGCCAGTTGGGTGGCGAGAATGGGCAGTGTTAGGCGGCTAAGCGCTTTGAGTTCGTGGCGAGTAAACGACATGATGACAGGTCCGGAAAAGCAAGCCGGGCATTCTGCACCGAAGTAACAGAAGAGTGAATAGTGAATCCTGAGTTAAACCCGCTAGACCTGATCCAGATATTCAACACACTGTTCAGTCATGAAGAGAATACCCGCTTAATCGCCGGCGGCGATGAACCGATTTACTTGCCGGCCGATGCGCAAACCCCCTACCATCGAGTCATATTTGCCCACGGTTTTTATGAATCGGCATTGCACGAGATCAGTCATTGGTGCATTGCTGGCCGCCAGCGCCGTCAGCTGGTGGATTTTGGTTACTGGTATCAACCAGACGGGCGCACTGTTGAGCAGCAGCGCGCCTTTGAACAGGTGGAAGTGAAACCACAGGCATTGGAGTGGATATTATCTGTTGCTTGCGGCCGGCGTTTTCGCGTCAGCACCGACAACCTGGATGGCGACCGCGAAGCGGTCGAGCAGGGTCTTAGGGCCTTTCGGCTGGCCGTCGGACAACAGGTCAGCGAATACCTGAGCGCGGGCTTACCGCCCCGGGCCGAACAACTGAAACAGGCCCTGCTGAACTTTTATCAGCGTCACGATGAGTTTGCTCATTATCGCTTTGACGCCACGCAGATTTAACGGAGACGACCTTGTTTAAACGCTTATTACGACGCACTGAGGCCAATAACAGCCCCAGTCCAGCCAATAAGGCTGCCAGTCGCAGTCAGAAAAAAGCCCACCCGAAAGAAGACAATCAACCCGCCCGCGATCATCACAAGGCTGCACCGCATGCTCAAGCAAGCAAAGGCAAGCCCCGCAAGAATAAGCCCAAGCGTCCGGCACGTGATGAACGCCAAGAAAGTTGGTCGCTGAGCGATTTTCAGGTAGAAGCCGTGCCGGGTAAGGTGCGGTTTCACGATCTGGGTCTGCCAGACAGTGTCATGCGCGGAATCCATAAGTTGGGTTTTGAATATTGCACGCCCATTCAGGCCGAGAGCTTACCGGCCGCTTTGCGTGGCCGCGACACCATTGGTCAGGCGCAAACAGGCACCGGTAAATCGGCGGCCTTTATTCTCACCATTCTGAATCAACTGCTGACCGAGCAACCGAAAGAGCGCTACGCCAGCGAGCCGCGGGCGTTAATTGTGGCGCCAACGCGCGAACTGGCGATGCAAATTGGCAAAGACGCTGAGGGCTTGGCGCGTTACACCGGCATGACGGTGCATACCATTGTCGGCGGTATGAATTACGAAGAGCAGCGCAAAGGTCTGCGCGATGAAGTGGTGGACATTTTGGTGGCCACGCCAGGGCGCTTAATCGACTTTATGCGCAGCCAGGATGTGTTTTTGGACCAGGTGGAAGTTCTGGTGCTGGATGAAGCCGACCGCATGCTCGATATGGGCTTTATTCCGGATGTGCGCCGCATCGTTCGCTCGACTCCGCCCAAAGGCGAGCGCCAAACCCTGCTGTACTCGGCCACGTTTAACTACGATGTGCGCATCTTGATTGATCAATGGACGGTCAATCCGCTTAAAGTCATCATTGAACCTGAGCAAGTCACCACGGACCGCGTTGATCAGCGCTTGTATCTGGTGTCTGAGTCAGAAAAATTCGGCATGTTGCTGCGCACATTGGATGAAGAAAAGCCTGAGCGTGCAATTATCTTTGCTAACCGCCGCGACTTAACCCGCAACCTGTGCGACAAACTCAACAAAAAAGGCCATAAGGCCTTGTTGCTGTCGGGTGAAGTGAGCCAGCAAAAACGCATCAAAACATTGGAGCGCTTTCGCGATGGCGACGTCACCATCATGGTGGCTACCGATGTTGCTGGGCGTGGCATTCACGTCGAGGGCGTCAGCCATGTGGTGAACTACACCTTGCCGGAAGACCCAGAGGACTACGTACACCGCATCGGCCGTACCGGTCGCGCGGGTGCCAAAGGCGTATCGGTGAGCTTTGTGTCGGAAGACGATGCCTTTGTACTGCCCGACTTGGAAAAGTACCTCAATCAAAAGCTGACGCTGACTTACCCAGAGTATTGAGTATGGGCCCACTGCGTTATCTGGCATTGCTGGGGTGGTTGTGGAGTAGCGTTGTCTACTCTGCCGATGCCGTGCAAGGTCAGGTGACCCCGCAGTGGGCAGAGCAATATCTGTCGATGCATTACCCGGATCTGCTGGCCAGCAGCCACCAGGACCACGTCGTGTCTTATTACTACTTTGGCCAGTGGCAACAGTTCACCCTGATTGGGCTGGAGCGCGTGCGGGGGAGGGATTATCGCCAACAACTGACGCTGCTGGTGTTTAAGCAGCAGTCGCTGCTCGGTTATTTTGCCGATGTGGCCAGTTTCCCCAGCAAGTTAACGGATGGCGGCGAGCTGGTCTTTCCTCCCGGGCTGGAGCCCGAGCAGATCGTTCGACTTACCGACCTTCCGCAACAGATTTGTCTGCCGCGTTTGTCTCACTGTGCCAGCTGGCACGCTGCTGCTGCAGCTGATGCAGCAGCCAGTTTGGATCCTGCAGCGGTAGATCATGGCCCGCACTTGGATGTAAATGCAGCGGACAGTGCCACTGCTGAGCAATGCGTTGACTGCAGCGCCAATTAACCAAGCGATCCCCCTGGCTGGCATACAGGGCGGTGCGCGCGCAGGGCGCTCCTAACGGGCCACGAAAGCGGCTGGCAGCCCAGAGCTGGCGCAGGGCGTTGCGGATACTGAGAGGGTGTTGATGAGCAAACACCGTCCAATCGGCAAGGCAGTCGGCTCTGTCTTTCTTGCTTACATCTATTTCATTGACGGTTTGCTGCCAAATGGCGGCCTCTAAACGCGCTCGGCTAGGGCGCCAATGCAAAGCTGCCTGCAGCAGTTTAAGCAACGCTCTTGGCTGCATGCGCTGCCAGGGCAGAGCCAGATTGGCAAAGCTGGTATTGATGAGATGCAGCTCGCTGACTTCATGCGGGTAGCGTTTGGCCCAGTCACTGGCGATCATGGCGCCCATGGAAATGGCAATAATATGGAGCGGGCGCTGCTCTGGCAGTTGACGGCGAATGGCGTCGGTCATGGCTGGGATGCTGAGTGGCGAGGTTTGCTGCCAAAGCTCACCGTTGCCAGGCAGCTCGGGTTGCCAAAGTGTATGGTGTGGCAGGGTCTGTTGTAGACAAAGAGGGAAGTCGCCCCAGTGAAACTGCGCGCGCACTAGGCCGCGCAGTAACACCAGCGGCGTATCAGAAGTTGAAGTAGCGCTGGACGGTAAACAGGAAGTTGGTGCCGGCATCAAACTCACTCCCTAAGTTGGTGCGTTCCAGTGATAGCTGGTAGTCGTAGGCACCGTAACTGCGGCCAACGCCAATGCGGAATTGCCAGTAGTCGTCCCGGCGCTCATCACCAAAGTTAAAATCATCATCATAGCTGTGGTATTGATGGCGAGCGGTCAGCATTTCGATCGAAAACGTACCTGTTTGCACCGTGTAAGCCAGTTCAAACGCGCTCTTAGAGTGCTCTGAGCCCAAATACTCCGGTGCTTTGCGCCAGCCAAACATCAAAGCGTCATCGTACAGTGCGCGCACGGTGAGCTCGTTATAAGCGTCTATTTCTACGTCTTTATCACCGATAAAACGGTAATGGGTCAGGCTGGTGTCGATGGCCAGGCGGTCACTTAAAGGCACATACCAGCCCAGGTAAGCGTCGGTTTCGTAATCCGGGCTGTCTTTTTGCAGCCGTACGCCGCTGCCCCAGACGCCAGCGTAAAGGCCGCTGGTGTGTTGGTAGCTTAGGCCAGTTTGCAGGGTGGGCTCAGCACGGGTGTAACTGATGCCGTCGCGAATATATTCACTGGTGGCGCCAATGTGGGCTTGGAAGTCAGCCTGGGCGGCGGGTGATAGCATTACAGCCAGTGCGGCACTGGCAGACAAAACAGCTCGCAACATGAATCCTAACTACTCTTAATCAGCTGGCAATCAGCGCGACATGATACGCACTTTTGCTACAATTGTTATCCCTTTCCTACTGTTACACCTGCCAGGCTTCGTGTGGGTACCAACGCTGCAATGCTTGGCGGTGGCAATGTTGTTTGTGCTGCAAATCGCTGGGCGCCCAGGTCGGCATGCTGCGCACGGCGGACATTAGAAAATCGAACAGCAGCAAATGCCGGCGCTGAATGCGCTGCTGGCGGTGCGGCATGATGGGGTTGAAAAAACTGTGATAGCGCAGCAGGTGGCGAGGGTTTTTCTTGACCCATAGCCAAGAGCCCATTTCCAATGTCAGTGGCAAATAAATGCCATTCGGCTGTTTGCTGGCGTAGTGGCGGTAAAGGTAGTCCCATAAATCGCCGTGGGTGGTGTAGGACAGCGATTGCGGTTCGAATAAATAGTTATGACTGGGGTAGGTGCGTTCAAACAGCTCGGTCAATGCCAAGCTTTCGGCAATGCCTGGCCAAGGTTGAGTGTCGCCGGCATAGGGGAACCACACCCGGTCACGCACGCCAAAGCCGGAATGACAATCCAGACTGATGCAATGAGGTTGGCTGAAAATGGCACTGCTGACGACGTCGACCAGTGTCTGGCTCTCTAGCTCCATGTGACCGTCTTTGCGACCGCGATACCAAGGCAGATGGCGGCTGATGCGTTGGCCGCCAACCAGCCAAGCCGTTTTGCCGCAGGCATCCAGCGGTGCATTGCGCATTAAATCCACGCCGTGAGCATTGGCGCGCTGGTTGCGCCACATGCCTGCTGGGTTGACGATGGGAATCACCAATAAGCGCAGCTGTGCCAGCTGCTCGTGAATGGCAGGGTCCCATTGGAGGCGCTCCAGCAGGGTGCGTAAAAACGCCAAAATGACTTGGGTGCCTATGCGCTCTATGCCGTGCACGCCGCCAACCAAGACCAGGGTCGGCGCTAATGGGGCGCGGCTTCCGGCTTCCAGCACATAAAAGGGCAGCTGCAATGTTTGCCCATCGATGGGCTGGGGAATATGAGCGGGCACACTGATGCGCAAATGCTCGCGGCCGCGCTCTAGCAAGCGCTCAAGCTCATACAGCTCGGGCAAAGCACGTTTAAGATGGTAAATGCGTTGAATCACAAGGCTGGGGTCCTTACTCTGTGCCGCCTGTTTAACACTCTAGAGTAACAATTTGATGAAAGCGCGAACGCGCATGCCCGAAGCCATGCCTGAAAGGCTGCGGGTGATGACCTGGGTCAGAACTTTGTGGCCTTATTTGATGGAATACCGCTGGCGCGTTGTGGCGGCGCTCAGTTGCTTGCTGTTGGCAAAGCTTGCCAGTGTCGGCATGCCGTTTTTGCTGAAATATCAGGTGGATCACTTAACCACGGTGGATGACGCCGTCAGTGACTGGTGGCTGTGGTTTCCTTTGGGGTTGCTGCTGGCCTATGGCAGCGTGCGCTTTATGACGGTGTTTGTGGGCGAGGTGCGCGATGTCTTGTTTGGGCGCGTGACCGAGCGGGCGATGCGACGCATGGCATTGCGGGTATTCGAACACTTGCACCGTTTAAGCTTGGCGTTTCACTTGGATCGTCAAACTGGCGCGCTGCAGCGAGACATCGAACGCGGCACCAATGGCATCAGCTTTTTGATGCGTTTTTTGATTTTTAATATTGGCCCGACTTTGATCGAACTGGTGTTGGTGATCGGTATCTTATTGGCGAATTACCCGCCGGTATTTGCCGTCATCACCACCGTTGCGGTGGTGACCTATGTGGCATTTTCGGTGCGCGTGACAGAGTGGCGCACGCAGTATATTCGCCAGGCTAACCAAATGGACTCCACCACGCATGCTAGGGCCTTGGACAGTTTGTTGAACTATGAGACCGTTAAGTACTTTGGCGCAGAACAGCGCGAAGCGCAGGCCTACGACGGCGCTTTGGCACAGTGGGAGCAGGCCCGTCGCAAGAACCGTTTAACCTTATTTTCGCTGAACTCAGGCCAAGCCTTGATCATCAGTGTCGCCATGGCGGCCATGCTGATGTTTGCTGCCTACTATGTGATTCGTGGCGAGATGACGGTGGGCGATTTTACCTTGGTCAACGCCTTTATGTTTCAGCTGTTTTTGCCACTGAATTTGCTCGGCTTTGTGTATCGCGAGATTAAAGCCTCCATGGCCAATATTGAACGTCTGTTCGAACTGCTCGATGAAGCCCCTCAGGTTGTAGATGACGGCAAAGATAAACTGCAGGTTTCTGCCGGTCGCATCGTATTCGACAATGTGCACTTTCACTATCCAACGGGCCGCGAAGTTCTTAACGGCTTGTCACTGACAATAGCGCCTGGGCAAACCGTGGCGCTGGTGGGCAGCAGTGGCGCGGGTAAATCTACCCTGACGCGCTTGTTGTGGCGTTTTTATGATCCGCAGCAGGGGCGCATTTTGATTGACGATCAACCGCTAACGGCCGTGAGTCAGCAGTCGTTGCGTGAGCAGCTCGGCATGGTGCCGCAAGACACCGTGCTGTTTAACGATACCCTACGCAATAATCTGCTGTATGCGCGCCCGGATGCAACCCAAGAAGAGCTTGAGCGCGTGGCGGCGATGGCGCAGTTACAAGGTTTGCTAAGTCACGCCAGTCAGGGCTGGGAGACCATGGTGGGGGAGCGTGGATTAAAGCTGTCTGGCGGCGAGAAGCAGCGCCTTGCGATTGCCCGAATGCTGCTTAAGCGGCCCGCCATTATGCTGTTTGATGAAGCGACGTCATCCCTCGACTCAACCACAGAGCAAAACATCATGCAGTCGATTCGTCAGGTGTCAAAAGGGCGTACGGCGTTAATCATTGCCCATCGTTTGTCCACCATCGTCGATGCCGATCGCATCGCGGTACTGGATCAGGGGCGGCTGGTCGAAGAAGGCACTCATGGCGAACTGCTGGCCATGCGCGGCGCCTATTGGCGTTTATGGCAAGCGCAACAAAGCGAGGGAGGCGAGGATGCGACTGCTGATCATTGATGCCATGAACCTGATCCGGCGTATTTATGCGGCGGCGGAAAAAAAGGGCGAAATGCCACTGGAAGCAACGCGCAGTCATTGCCTGGCGGTAATGTCCCGGCAAGCCGAGCAGTGGCAAGCATCCCACGTGGTGATGGTGACGGAATGGCCGGCGCAAACCTGGCGTCATCAGTTGTGGCCGGATTACAAACTGGGCCGGCCACCGATGCCGGAGCCCCTGGCCCAAGGGCTGCCGGAGATGCTGCACTATTTTCATCAAAGTGGCATTTACTGCTTGTCCGTCGATGGCTGGGAGGCCGATGACGTTATTGCCAGTATGGCTGTCACGGCGTGTCAGCACCGGCTGGAGGTGTTGATCGTTTCCACGGATAAAGGCTTTTGTCAGCTGGTGCAGCCCGGGATTCAAGTTCGCAATCATTTTGATCATTACGATTGGGACTTAGCGAGGGTAGAGCAGCAGTTTGGATTGTTGCCCTCACAGCTGGTCGACTTTTGGGCCTTGATGGGCGACAGCACCAATCATCTGCCGGGCGTTGCTGGCATCGGTCGCAAGACGGCTGCGCGGCTGTTGGATCGCTTTGGCAGTCTGGATACCTTGCTGGTGCAAATGGCCGACTTTGGTGATGAACGCTGGTCCGGTTTGCTGCAGCAGCATTGGCAACAAGCCTTGTTAACCAGGTTGTTAGCGCGCCTGCGAACCGATGTGTCACTCGGCGTGTCGCTGAGTCAGTTGCGCTACGGCTAAGCGACATTGTCGGTCACGGGTGAATTGCTTACACTGCACGCTTTTTTTGGGGAGCTTCAGTGCTATGGCGGTCGAGATTAAAGTTCGTGGCTACCATTTGGATATTTATCATCATGTGAATAATGGCCGCTATCTGGAGTTTTTAGAAGAGGGGCGCTGGGACTATTTTGATCGCCACGCTTTTATCGAACTGTTTGAGTCGCGTCAGCTCAGCTTTGTCGTTGCCAATATCAATATAAATTATCGTCGGCCGGCGTACGTCAATGAAACTTTGCGCATCACTACGCGCATCGACCATATCGGTAATAAAAGTGGTCGGCTATTGCAGCAAGTGTGGTTGCTGCAACAAGGTGAAGCGGTGGAGTTGGTGGCAGATGCGCTGATTACCTTTTGCTTGATGGATGAGTCCACTCAAAAGGCAGTCGTCATCGAGGGCGAGCTGCGCGCTATATTGGAGCGCATGTTAGAGGAAGGTTTATGAAAATCGAGCAGGTGTTAGACGAGATTCGTCAGTTCTTACATATAGAAACGCCAGATGCCTGGATAGACGAAGCATTAAAGCAGCAAGATGTACTCTTAATTGATCACGCTAATTGCGAGAAGAAGGCGGCCACGACGGCAATGAACTTGCTGTATAAGCATATTGATCGCGACGATTTGCTGAAAAAGATGAGCCAGTTGGCGCGTGAAGAGCTGCTGCATTTTGAGCAAGTGGTGAACATCATGCAAGAGCGCGGTATTCGCTATCGGGCGGTGTCCTCTTCGCGCTATGCGTCGGGCTTGCGCGATGCCGTGCGCAAAGGCGGTGAACACGAACTGATCGATGTATTGATCGTGGGGGCATTTATCGAGGCACGTAGCTGTGAACGCTTTGCCAAGTTGGCGCCTTTTTTAGACGACAAGCTGGCACGGTTCTATCGCTCGTTGCTGCGCTCGGAAGGGCGCCACTACCAAGATTATCTGGCATTGGCGCAGCAGTATTCAGCGGTGGACATCACCGACCGAGTAGCGGCGTTCAGGCAGCTAGAAAATGAACTGATTGCGTCACCCGATCCGGAATTTCGTTTTCACAGCGGTGTGCCGAGTGCGGCCTAACGCTGGTTAGTCACGGCTGGCGCGAATGATCTTTAAGCACACATCGGCGATGGTTTGATATTCATCTTCACTGATAACACGCGCGGTTAAATCGCGCTGCGCTTGTTCCAAACTGGCCCGTGCATCCTGCAGGTCAGTATAACGACGGTTAGCTTCCAGAGCTTTGTTAACAACGGCCGTTGTGTTCATAGTCCACCTCATGGTCTTGCTTCAGCTTTAGCTTAGATAAGTGTGGGGAAACTACTTCCCCGCCAGCGGCTGCATTGAAGCAGCCGGTCTTAATGGCAGCAATGTTGTTTATGGAAAAACCATCTTGCTTCATTAGACGAAGGCTACCTATCATGGCTCCCTCCTTATGATTGGCTGATCAATACAATGACAACAGATACCTTGCAGCCATGGCGCAGTGATGACAAGTGCCTAGCAGGATGGCAGCGGCCAGGTCACGGTCCCATTGTGCATTTTCTTCATGGCAACGGCTTTTGTAGCCGAACACTGTGGCCAATGGCGCAGCAGCTACCAGCCAGCTGGCATTTGATTTTTACCGATATTCCTGGTCATGGACGTTCGCCGCAGCCAGATCATCGCATGCCTGACTGGCAGGCCATGGCCGAGTCTATCGCTCGTCAGATAGAGACGATGTCTAACGGCCGTGCTGTTATGGCGGTAGGGCACTCGATGGGTGGGGTGTTGAGCCTGTTGATGGCAGCGCGATATCCGTCATTATTTGCCTCCGTTGATATGTTGGACCCGGTACTGTTTACGCCGGAGGTGGTATGGGCGCAGCGCTTGATGCGCAAATCGGGCTTTTGGAAACGCACGCGCTTGGTCCGTTCGGTTGCGTCGCGTCGTCGTCACTGGGCCGATAAAGAGCAAATGCAGGCCTCGTTGCGGCGTAAATCACTTTACCGCCAATGGAATGATGAAGCGTTACAGGCGTTTGTTTGTCATGGCAGCCGGCCTGTTGCTGACGGGGTTGAGCTGGCCTGTGATCCTGCTTGGGAGGCATCCATATTTGGCTCGTATCCGCGTGGGCTGTGGTCGGCGGTGCACCGTTTGACGGTGCCAACTCGAATCTGGGTCGCAGGGGGCAGTTACTTCTTTATTGAAAAAGCAGCGCAGAAAGCGGCCCGTCGCCAACAAATCAGCTGGTTTAGCTTTGGCGATGGGCATTGTTTTCCGATGGAAGCGCCCGAGTTAACAGGAGAAAAACTGCATCAATTATTGTGCGCTGACAGCGTTGTAAAACCTTTGTCAAACACGGTAGGGTAGGCTATTGTGATTGCGCTGACAGCCCGTCGTAGCCGTCAGTTTTCATCTGGTATGGCAATAAAAAGAGATAATGAGTAGGACTCTATGAACATGGAGATTCAGGCGGCACTGGATGTCGCTGATGAAACTGATTCCTTTCTGCAAATCACCGACGTGATTTATGACAAAGAAGCCGAGCTCGGCTACGACGAACTCAACGATGCGGAGAAAACCGTATTTCTATTAGATCAACTGCTACGCGAAATGGAAAACGGCGGTTTTGTGCAGTTCGTTCACCATGATGCTGGCAGTCGAGCCACTGACACGCTCGAAGCGCTGGAACGCATCAAAGCCAAAGTGTCTGCAGGTTTACTCGACCGTCTGTTGGATTTTTTTCCTGAGAGGCATGTTCCCTCCGACGAAGATGAGCGCATTGATTTATTTGATCAGATCGAAAGTGATCACGCCGATGCCATCGCTGAACTGGATGACCGCTTCTATGACAGCGGCGAGAATCTAGTAGAAATGACGCTGCGCTTCGTCACCAAGCATGTGAAAGATTTCCGTTAATGGCCGGTTGGTGGCATCGCCGCCAACGAGCCTTTGCCGCTGCATTGGCTGGTTTGGCTGCGGTGACGCAGCGGGAGGCGCATTTTCGTATTCACCTGCTGGCGGCATTCGTCGTTTTGCTTTCTGGTGCCTTAACCGGGGTCAGCTCTGGACAGTGGCTGGCAATCATTGTCTGTGTGGCATTGGTGCTGGCGACTGAGGCCTTGAATGCAGCCATTGAAGCTGTTTGTGATGCTTTGCACCCACAGCACCACCCTCTGATTGGCCAGGCTAAAGACATGGCCGCCGCAGCGGTCTTGATTGCGGCTCTGGCATCGATGGTTGTTGCGCTACTGATATTTATCCCACTGTGGTGGCCAGGACACTTGCATTTGTGACGTGCATTTCCTATAAACGGGCCGCTGGGGGATTGATATCCCGCCTAACTATAACAACAAGAAGGATCACCACATGCTACGCATTTTGCTCGCCCTCTCCCTGTTGTTGGGCCAGACGTTTATGGCTCAAGCAAAAGAGTTTTCTGGATTGGAGTTGGCCGACTCTTTCACCCTTGATGATCACGCGCTGACGCTCAACGGTGCGGGGGTTCGTACTAAATTTTTTCTTGATTTGTATATTGCTGCACTGTACCTGCCAGAACTGGAAGATGATGGTGACGACATCGTCGAGGCAGACGAACCCATGGCGCTGCGTTTACACATTATTTCGAGCATGATTACCGGTAAGCGTATGGCCGACTCCACCCGTGATGGTTTCGTTCGTTCGACTGGTGGTAATCTGGCGCCCATTGAGGACAAAGTCGAGCAGTTAATCACCGCCTTTGCTGACGATATTAATGAGGGCGATGTGTTCGACTTAGTATATCGCCCCAGCAATGGTGTGACTGTTTACCACAACGGTGAAGCTAAGTCGCAAGTGGCAGGCTTGGCGTTTAAGCAGGCGCTGTTTGGTATCTGGTTATCAGATGACCCAGTCCAAGAGGACTTGCGCGACGCATTGTTGGTGCGGGCAGATTAAAACACGGATGTTGTTGCCAGGTGCGACTCTAGCTGAAGTGAGGAGTAATCGCTCGGCTGCGAATCCGCTATAGTCTGGGGACGGCATGCCAACAATGGCATACTGATGTCCATATAGATCGAGGGGATTTCATGGCAACGAGCCAGTTGGCCGGTTTTCTGCCTGAGGCGATTCCGGTGCTGATGGTCGATGATGACGAATCCGTCATGCAAGTGAGTCGGTTGGTATTGCGCAGTTACCGCTTTCAAGGCAAGCCGCTGGAGTTGCTGGAGTGTAATAGCGCTGCGGCAGCGCGTGCAATGTTGTTAGAGCGAGATGATATTGCGCTGGTGTTACTCGATGTCGTGATGGAATCCGATGATGCCGGTCTGCAATTGGTGGGCTTTATTCGTGAGGAGCTACAAAACCACCGCATCCGTATTGTACTGCGCACGGGGCAGCCGGGTTTCGCCCCTGAGCGTGAAGTCATCGATCAATATGAAATCAATGATTACCTTTCCAAAGCCGATGCCACCGCTCAGCGTTTGCGAGTGGTGCTGACGACGGCGCTGCGCGGCTATCGCGATATCGTTGCTGCCCAAATGATGGCGCATAAGGCTGAGCAAGCGGGTAAGGCCTCGGTTGCTAAAAGTCGTTTTTTGGCCCATATGAGCCATGAAATTCGCACGCCACTAAATGGCTTGATCGGCATCATTAGCTTGCTGCAGCAAACGCAGTTGAGCCTTGAGCAGAAAGACTTGGTTCAAGATGCTCAATATGCGGCTGACGCTGTACTGGCCATCATCAATGATGTGTTGGACTTAGGTAAAATCGAAGCTGGCAAATTGGAGCTCAGCCCCCATTGCTTTCAGGCCAACGACCTTCTAAGGCGGGTGCAATCGGTTTTTTTTGCCAACAGTCGCAAGAAGCAGTTACAACTGGATTGCAGTTTGATTCCAGACGATTGCCCACCGCTACTGGCAGATGCCGACCGTCTGCAGCAAATCTTATTAAACTTCGTCAGCAATGCTTTGAAGTTCACCCCCGACGGCGGTGCCATAGCCATTCGCGGGGAGTTTAATGCCGAAGCGCTTTGGTTGCGCTTTGAAGTCGAGGATAGCGGCATTGGCATCGCTCCCGATCAGTTGGAGCGCTTGTTTTTGCCGTATGAGCAGGCCTCGGCGCAAGTGGCTGGACAGTTTGGCGGAACTGGGTTGGGGTTGAGCTTATGCCGCTCTTTGGCCGAGCTGATGGGCGGTCAAGTGTGGGCCAGCAGCGTAGAAGGTCAAGGTAGTTGTTTTGCGGTTCAGGTGCCTGTGGAAGTGGCGATCATTGAAGATAAGCCTGGGGCTGGTTTCGAAGAAACCTCGCTGCAAGGCTTGGTCGTTGCTATCTGTGAAGACGACGACACCAGCCGAACGGTACTAGAGCGCATGCTACAGCGCCAAGGTGTAGAACTTCTGAGCTACGAGCATGGTCAGGCGCTGTTAGACGATGCCCAATGGCAGCGCGCAGATATTTTGCTGTTGGATTGCAATATGCCGGTGCTCGATGGCTTTGCCACCACGGAAGCGTTGCGCCAGCTAGGCTGTCGACGTCCAATTGTGGCGCTGACGGCGGGAGTTTCGGATGATGAGCGCCAACAGTGCCACCGCAGTGGCTTTGACGATATCGTCGCTAAGCCGGTGCGATGGCCTGAGTTGTTTGCCCTCATGCAAGCGTTGGCGTCGGCCGGCTCGCATTAATTTTTCGCTTAACCTTTGTCGTTGTTCGGGCTCTGTGCCGCTTGATACATGGCTTTTAGGCGCGCTACCACGTCGGCATTGATGCTGCCTTTAGGGAACTTCCCTGCGGCGTTGGCGGTGCCCGCTTTGCGTTGCAACAACAGGCTCAAAGCTTGGTCGACGTGGCGGACAGCATGGATATGAAACTGTCGGTTGGCCACCGCTTCCACCACTGCTTGGCTTAAAACCAAGTTGCGTTGGTTGGCCGCTGGAATGATCACGCCTTGCTTACCGGTCAGGCCGCGGGCTTGGCATAAGCGAAAGAAACCTTCGATTTTCTCATTGGCGCCGCCGATGGCTTGAACCTCTCCGTACTGATTGACCGAGCCAGTCACAGCGAACGACTGTGATACTGGGCTCTTGATCAGCGCAGAGATGAGACACACGAGCTCAGCTAGGGAAGCGCTATCGCCATCGATGTAGCCGTAAGACTGCTCCATGGCAATGTGGGCGGTCATGGCAAGTGGGAAGTCCAGTGCGTAGCGATGGCCGAGAAAGCCGCTGATGATCATCACGCCTTTTGAATGAATGGCCTGCCCCAGATCAACTTCGCGCTCAATGTCCACCACGCCTCGGGTGCCAGGGAACACAGTGGTGGTAATGCGCGCCGGTGAGCCAAAGCTGGTGTCGCCCAGAGACATGACGGTCAGGCCGTTGATGTTACCGATGGCAGTACCGTCGGTTTGTAACAACACCGTACCCTCCAGCATTTGCTCAAACAGTTTGTCGTATACGCGCCCAGTGCGCTCTTTTTTGGCATTGAGTGCACGCTCGATATGGTGTGCTTCAATCTGTTGGTCGTTGGCCATTTGACGCAAAAAGTCGGCTTCAGATAATAGGTCAAACTGCTCGCCGATGCGGGCACTTAAAGCATCTTGACGCTCGGCTAGGCGCGCACTGAACTCCAGCATGCGTACCATGCCGCCGTGGCTCATATGGGCCATTTGCTGCTCATCGATGCGACTGCGCAGCAGTCGAGCATAGGCGTGAATATGGTCGCTATCGGCTTGCAAGTCGCCGTCGAAATCAACCACAGCTCGGAACAGACGACGGAAATCCTCATCGTACTCTTGCAGTAAATAGTAAATTTGGCGTGAGCCAATCAGTACCAACTTCAGCTGCAGTGGAATGGTTTGTGGCAACAGGGTTGTGGTGTTGAGCATGCCTAGGTCGGCGTAGGGGGATTCTATTTTCAACTGGCCAGATTGCAGTGCGCGCTTCAGCGCTTCCCATACCAGTGGCTCAGACAAAACCTTCTCGGCATCGACTATTAAGTAGCCGCCGTTGGCGCGGTGGAGGGCGCCTGGGCTAATGCGACGGTAGTTGGTGACCAGAGCGCCTTGCTCGTTGGCGTATTCAATGCGGCCGAACAGGTTGGCGTAGCTTGGGTGCGGCTCGTAAATAACGGGTGCGCCACTGTTGGATTGGTGGCGGGTAACGATGTTGGGCAGCAGTGCTTCTTCCAGAGAGCTGCGTTTGTTGTACTCCTCGCGTAACTCTAACATGCGCTCTTCAATCAGCTCCTCTAGTACCAAGCGCGGTAGGTGTGCTTCGACATCGTTGAGGTAATCGCTCATGGCCGAATGGTCAGCAAACTGCTGACGCAGCGGTTCGAGTAGTGGAGCAATGGCTTCTTTGATGGTGACCTGATTCAGTTCGCGTAATGAGTTGGACGATTCGCGCTTCCATTGCGGCAACTCGGATAACTGTTCGCCCAGCATCTGCTCCAGTTCAGCAATGGTGTTGTGGAACTCGTCACGCTCTGCTTCGGGTAGCTGTGCAAACTCCGTCTCATCCAATGCTTTGCCTTCCCGCATGGGGGTAAAACTAATCGCAGATGAATCACGATATACGGCCACGCCGCGCTTGTGTGCTTCGCGCTCGATCTGTTCGATGGCCTTGTCATAGCGACGGTTGAAGGCGTAGTCGATGGCGGCTTTTTTTTGCTGGTAGGACGGGTGTTCGAAAGCCGCAGGAAAGGTGGCTAAGAGCTGATTGATCAGCTCATGAATATGCTCTTGGTAGCGTTGAGCTTCATCGGGTTGCAGTTTTAATGCGCGGGGCTCGCGCGGGTTGTCGAAATGATTGACATAACACCAGATGTCCGGGGTTGTTTGGCGTTTGCCTTCATTGCGTAGGTACTCGCGCACATATGAGGAGCGGCCCGTGCCCGTTTCTCCCATGACAAAGATGTTGTAGCCGGGGCGTTTCATGGCGACGCCAAACTGAATGGCATTTACCGCCCTTTCTTGACCGAGTACCCCTTGAAAGGCGTCGAGCTCAGCGGTGCTGGCTGGTAATCGGTTTGAATCCAGTTGGTGAGTCAGTTGGTCGCTGCTTAGGCGAGTATCTGAAAGCGATGGCATTAGCGGTGTTTATCCTTTTTAACAAGCCAAAAACGTCGGCTGGTCAGTGACAGTTCAGCCCAGTAACGAGTGATAGTAGCGGCCTGACCTACGCCCCGGCAAACCTTCTGCTGTCAGGGCGTTGCAATTGCTTTGCAGGCTTGGATAATGTGCGCCCCCTTGGAGTCCGTATGTCTGTACAGCCTGAAGATAGAACCACCATCGATATGTTTGCGGCACGCCGTCGAGGTCGTCCGCGCAGCAACCCTTATGATCGCTCATTGCAATGTCGAGTGAACAAGCGCAGCCAACGTCAGCGCGACAAAGCGCGTGGACTGAAACGCTTGGAAGTAAAGGTGCCCCACGCCATTGTCGAGCATTTGGACGATGCTTGTGAGCAGCTGCAGTTGAATCGCGCCGAAGTTATGGAGCTTGCCCTGCGCCATTGGTTGCATTTGGGCGACGACTGATGGTATCCGAGCTTATCTGCTACAAAGCATGTGAGCATTTGTCCCAATAGCACAACTGCGAATTGTGTTAGCACAGCACTGTCGCTATGCTCGGTACAAACTTACCAAGGATCCCCTTTATGCAATGGATGCGTTTGTCTTTGTTATTGGCCTCGGTGGCGGCCTCAGGTAGCCTCTTAGCCTCCCATCAGCATGAACTGGCCCAACCGGTTCCACTCTATAGCAACCCAGCTTTAGCTCTGTCCGTGCGACATACAGATAGCGGCTGGCAGTTGCTGCTGTGCCACAATGACGCTCGTGAGTTACAAACGCAGCATCCATTGGTGTTGTCCGTTGATGGCGAATTTATGCGTCTGTCGTCGGCGGGGCAAATGGTTGAGCGAGAAGGTTATCAGTGTCACGCTTTTCGTACTCGATTGGAGCGGTTGCAGCGCATGGCAGAGGCCCGACAGGTGTTGTTGCGTGCCTTTTTTGTAGAGGGGCGATTAGACACCCGAGTAACGGGCACCGAAGCGGATTATTTGACCCGTCCACGCTTGTTGGGACCCTTGGGGCAAATTGGCCGCTTCATTGATAACAGCAGTGTGGCTGAAAATTCGCTTGTAAGTGGTGGATAAACGCTTGATTTTTCAATGAGTTTTGCTATTGTTCGCGTCCTCCGAGTAATCGGACGTTGTGGTGGCCCTCATCGGTCCCCTCGCAACGATAAGCTGTAAACCCCGCCAGGCCCGGAAGGGAGCAACGGTAGCAGTGGACTCGTGTGCCGGGGTGTGGCTGGTGGGGGTCATCTCCATTTCTGTCCTGACAATCTTTTCACGACGCGCTAAGATGGCGCCCATCTTTGTTTTCCGGTAGCGGAAATTTCATGAGTTATCAGGTACTTGCGAGAAAATGGCGGCCTCGGAGCTTCGCTGAAATGGTGGGGCAGGAGCATGTTCTCAAAGCCCTTATTAATGCCTTAGACGAGCAGCGTTTGCACCATGCCTACCTGTTTACCGGCACCCGTGGCGTTGGTAAAACCACCATTGCTCGTATTCTTGCCAAGTGCCTTAACTGTGAGCAGGGCGTTAGCTCCGTGCCGTGTGGTGAGTGTGGGGCTTGTCAGTCTATTGCTGACGGTCGTTTTGTTGATCTGATTGAAGTCGATGCGGCTTCACGCACCAAAGTCGAAGATACACGCGAGTTACTCGATAACGTTCAGTATGCTCCAAGCCAAGGGCGTTATAAGGTCTATCTGATCGACGAAGTGCATATGCTGTCGACCCACAGTTTTAACGCCTTGCTAAAAACGCTGGAAGAGCCTCCCGAGCACGTAAAGTTTTTGCTGGCAACGACGGATCCGCAAAAGCTGCCCGTGACCGTGCTGTCTCGCTGTTTGCAGTTCAGCCTCAAAAATATGACACCCCAGCGCATCGTTGATTATCTAGCACAGGTGCTAACGGCAGAAAATGTCGGCTACGACGAGCCCGCCCTATGGCAGTTAGGACGAGCAGCTCAGGGCAGTATGCGTGATGCGCTGTCATTGACGGATCAAGCCATCGCTTACGGACACGGTGAAGTCACTGAACAGCAAGTTGTGGCTATGCTCGGCACTATGGATCGTGGCCGCTTGTTTCGTTTGGCGCAGGTGATGGCAAAGGCCCATGCCGCAGATGTGTTAGCGGAAGTCGCCGATATGGCTGAGCACGGTCCAGATTATGATGAAGTGTTGCAAGGCCTGATGCATATTTGGCACCGTACGGCGTTGGCGCAAGTCACGCCGGATGCCGTTGATAATGCTGAAGGCGATCGTGAAGCGATCTTGCAGTTGGCCGTTAATATGACGCCAGAAGACGTACAGTTATGCTACCAAATCGCCGGTAGTGGTCGTCAGGATTTAACTTTGGCACCCGACCCACGCCAAGGTTTTGAGATGGTGTTGCTGCGCATGTTGGCATTTCGCCCAGCGCCGACAGCTCCGCTGGAGTTGGATTTGCTCAGTTGTTTGGAATCCCCTACAACAGAGCGCCAAAGCGACGAAAAAAAAAATCCTAACGCCCGCCAGAAAACCCTTGCACCGTCGCCACTAGCAACACACCCTGGCACGCCAGAGCCGACGCCAGAGCCGACGCCAGAGCCGACGCCAGAGCCGACGCCAGAGCCGACGCCAGAGCCGACGCCAGAGCCGACGCCAGAGCCGACGCCAGAGCCGACGCCAGAGCCGACGCCAGAGCCAGAGCCAGAGCCAGAGCCAGAGCCAGAGCCAGAGCCAGAGCCAGAGCCAGAGCCAGAGCCAGAGCCAGAGCCAGAGCCAGAGCCAGAGCCAGAGCCAGAGCCAGAGTTACAACCCACAGCCAAGCTGGCCGAGCTTACCTCTCATAATTGGTGGCAATGGGTTGAGCAGTTGCCACTGGCGGGTATGACCGCTGCCATTGCCCGTAGCTGTGCACTGGTTCAGGTTGATGGCCAGCACTACCAATTTGATCTGGACCCAGATAACTCGGCGTTGTACAACGACGCCCAGCGCCAGCGCCTGCAAGAGGCCTTGGCCAGTAAGTTGGGTGTCGTCCAAGTCAGCGTTGAAGTACGGCCGGTACGCGGCGAAACGCCTGATCAGCGTCGCCAGCGCTTACAACAAGAGGCATGGCACAGCGCATCGCAAGCCTTGTCGACTGACCCAGCTTTACAGCTGCTGTTGCAGCAGTTTAGTGCCACTATTGACGAATACAGCATTCAGCCACTGCAGTCTGACTGATGTGGCTGGCCACTAAATAAGAGGAAATCACCATGATGAAAGGCGGAATGGGCAACCTGATGAAACAGGCCCAGAAGATGCAAGAGCAAATGCAAAAGGCGCAAGAAGAACTGGCTAATGCAGAAGTTCAGGGCGAAGCCGGTGCTGGTTTAGTTAAAATCACCATGAACGGCCGCCATGATGTCAAACGCGTTGAAATTGATGATGCCGTTATGTCTGAAGACAAAGAAATGCTGGAAGACTTATTGGCCGCTGCCGTCAACGATGCGGTGCGCAAAATCGAGCAGCGCAATCAGCAGGAAATGGGCAAGCTGACCGAAGGTATGGGTCTGCCAGCGGGCATGAAACTGCCATTCTAATGTTATGGCATTGGCGCCGGCACACCAGCAGTTAATACGAGAGCTGCAGCGCTTACCCGGCGTTGGGCCTAATGCGGCCGCCCGTTGGTCCGAGTGGCTGCTGACGAGGGGCAATGGTACAGGCTTGGCACAGGCGCTCTCTGAGGCGCTAGCTGCAGAGCACTGTCAACAATGTCGGCGCTTGGCTTCGGGCCCACTTTGCCGAGCGTGTGAGCAGGTCGAGGAACCACTGCGGCTGGCGGTGGTGGCCTCAGAGCAGCAGGCAGACAAGTTACTGGCTACGGGTTATCCCGGTTACTGCTTTATATGTCACGGCCGGCTTTCGCCCAGCCAAGGGGTGGGCCCAGAGGCGTTGGGCTTCATGCACTTGATTGACCGAAACTGGCAACGCGTTGATGCACTGTTTGGTCGTCAGGTTGAAGACCAAGCGACGGTATTGTATTTGCGCCAGCTCTTTCACGGACGTGCCGATGTCCATCACATTACAGAGGAGGACGGGTGGCAGCGTTAAAAATTCCTGAGCCTACCTGGCTCACGACCAATGCGGCTTTGGCAGAAGCCTGTCACGACTGGCTGCGTGAGCCTTACCTGGCTGTCGATACCGAATTTGTGCGCACACGCACGTATTTTCCTCAGGCAGGCCTGGTGCAAGTCGCCAGTCGTCAGGGAAGCTACTTAATTGATCCATTGACGATCAATGATTGGCAGCCATTGGCTGAGGTGTTTGAGCATCCGTTGGTGGTCAAGGTGTTTCATGCTTGCGCCGAAGATCTTGAAGTGTGTCGCTTACTGACCGGTGTCGTGCCATCACCATTGGCCGACTCACAGTGGGGGGCCGCGCTGGCTGGTATGGGCGGCTCATTGGGGTTTCAGAAAATGGTTAAAGAGTTGCTGAACCTCAACCTGCCGAAAGAGGAGACGCGCTCGAACTGGCTAGAGCGCCCCTTGCGTCCAGAGCAGGTGCGCTACGCTACGGCCGACGTGCACTATTTGCACAAGCTCTACCCCAAGCTGATTCGGCGGCTAAAAATTTTGGGGCGTGAATCTTGGTTGAGTGAGGACTGTCAGCGCTGGGTGCAGCAAGCGTTGGCCCCTGATGATTTGAGCAGTTTATACCGTCGCATTAAGCTCGCTTGGAAGCTAAGGCCGCAGGAGCAGCTGGTGTTGCAGCAGCTGGCGGTGTGGCGTGAGCAACAGGCACGTGCTCAAGATGTGCCGCGCGGTAAAATTGCCGATGACCAAGGTTTGTGGAACTTGGCGCGTTTTAAAGCAAAAAACCGTGACCAGCTCGCTAAAGCGGGCATGCGCCCAGCGCTGATTCGTGAGCACGGTAAGGATGTTTTAAAAATAATTGATCAGGCGCTGCAACTGGATCGGCAATACTGGCCCGCTGCCCTCGACAAACCCTTGTCGCCGTTGGCCGGTCAGTGGATGAAAAAACTGCGCCAGGCGGTCGCCGAAAAAGCCGAGCTGTTAGAGTTACCGGCCGATGTGCTGGCTAAAAAAAAGGCGCTGGATGTACTGCTGCGATCTGGCTATCCTCGCGGGCCCTTCCGTTTGCCGGATGAGCTAAGCGGCTGGCGACGGGCAGAAATTGGAGATTACTTGGTACGACTGCTGGAAGAGTGCGGTCGTGGCGAGACAACAGGCTAATTATGAGCAAAGTGTTATGCGACGTATACAAGTCGCGCAAGAAAGACGAAACCTATTTGTATGTGGCTCGCCGCGATGGCATGTCGCAAGTACCTGATGAGCTGAAAGAACTGTTTGGTGAAGCGCAACTGGCGTTGACCATGATCATAACACCGGACAAAAAGCTGGCGCGCACTGACGGCGCACGAGTACTGCAGCAAATCGACGAGCAAGGCTACTACCTGCAGCTACCGCCGCCCCGTGAAACCTACATGCTGGATCTATTTTGTAAGCGTGATGCCGACGATGACTGAGCCTTTTTGGCAGCGTAAAACGCTAGAGCAAATGACACCGTCAGAGTGGGAGTCATTGTGCGATGGCTGCGCTAAATGCTGTTTGCATAAGCTAGAAGATGAAGACACGGGTGATGTTTATTACACCGATGTGCACTGTCGCTACCTCAATACTGACAACTGTCAGTGCACTGTCTATGAACAGCGTCAGCAAAAGGTGCCGCACTGCGTGTGGTTAACACCTGAGCAAGCGCACGAGTTTTTTTGGCTGCCAGACACCTGTGCCTATCGCTTGTTAGCGGAGGGCAAGCCGTTGCCGTCTTGGCACCCCTTGATTACCGGCGATGCTAACAGCGTGCATCAAGCGGATGTTTCATTGCTGGGCAAGGGTGTGAGTGAAACTCAGGTTAACGAGCAAGACTGGGAAGATCACATTATCTGGAAAGCATAATATGGCAATCATGATGGAATACTGGCCGTTTTGGCTGATCTATTTGCTCGCCGCTGCCATCGGCTTGTGGTGCTGGGGTCAATGCTTTTTCTGGCTGCGCTCCAGTGAAGCGCGACGAGTGATGTACGCCGTGGGCGCTGTGTTGCTGTTGACGCCGGCTCCGGCAGGCGAAGGTTTGAGTCATCTGGCGCCGGCGCTGGTGGTGGTGCCGTTTGCCTGGTTGGATGGCAGCTTAGAGCAAGCGATGCCGGCACTTAACTGCTGGTTGGCAGCCTTGGGCATAGCGGCTGTGGTGTTGGCGCTCAGGGCGTTGTTGGTTTATTTCACCAGTGCCAACGAAGACGACAGTGAGCACTCTGCTTAACCTATCTCATTTCTAATCAGGGGTGTTGATCGTTTTTTATTCAGCTCGCCCCTGACTTTTCTTTTTTTTATTACTTTTCTGGCTAACTCCCAAATCTTTGCTAATTTTTACAGCAGGCGTTTACACGGTTCCCGGACGCTGAAGCATTGGGGCTTCCCCTCATGGAGCAATGGACCGCTGCGGCTCGATCCGCTGCGTAGGAAGAGGTTGGAAATATGGCAAATCATATTTTTATTCTGGCGACGGTAATGCTGCTGGCCGGTATTTTTGGCGGGCTGGTGAATTATTACCTCTACGGTGATAAAGACCCAGATGCAGCCAGCCTGCCGCGCTTTTTGGTGGTTGGGGTGGGGGCGTCTTTCCTAGTGCCAGTAGTGCTGGATATGGTCAACAGCGAGCTAGTGCTAGAAAGCCAGGGTGATCCATCGCGGTTGTTGATTTTCACTGGCTTTTGTTTGATTGCCGCGCTGCTCAGTCGCTTCCTGATTGATAACCTATCCGACCGAATTCTTAATGAAGCACAAATGGCAAAGCAGCGCTCGGAAGAAGTGCAGCAAAACTTACGTACCATGCAAACTGAGTTGCTGCCTTTAATTGACACCGAAACCGAGCAGGACGCTTCCCAAGGCGATCCAGAGTCGGTTCAGATCAACGAAGAGCTGGATGTCACTTCCACCCAAGTGCTGCGCATTCTGGCCAGTGGCCGTTTTATTTTCCGCTCGCTGGGCGGGGTCTGTCGCGAGGCCAACGAAGAAGAATCCACCATTTTAAAAACCTTGAATGTTCTGGTAGTGAAAAGCCTGGCTGGCAAGGTCAGCGGCAAAAATGGGGTGCGCTGGCACATCACGGAGAAGGGGCGCCGGGTGTTAGAAAACAACTTGTAGTTCGGTTTCCAAGTGTTAGAGCGGTGAATGAATCAGGGCACCTGCGGTCAAGCAGTGTGCCCTTTTTACTGCAAATTACAGTCCTGCGCGCTGTGGCCGATAATGACAGTATTGTGAAGTAGAAGGGGAGTGCTATGCAGCACTGGCTCAGCCGATCATTGGTCGGTTTGCTGTTACTGATGAATCTGGTTTGGTCTTTAACAGCGTCGGCTAACGAAACGCCCGCAGATGTGCGCATCATTGTCGATATATCCGGCAGTATGAAGCAAACGGACCCTGACAACCTGCGCGTGCCGGCCACCAACTTGTTGATCGAGTTAATTCCCGACGACTCTCAAGCCGGCATTTGGACCTTTGGCCGCTTTGTGAACATGCTGACGCCGCTGGCACAAGTGGATGATGCTTGGCGACAACAAGCGCGAGCAGATGCGCAAAAGATTAACTCGGTTGGCTTGCGCACTAATTTGGTTGAGGCCCTCGATAAAGCGCGCTGGCAACTCGCGCCAGACTCCGGCTATCAACAAAGCATCATTTTACTTACCGATGGCCGTATCGATATGGCCAGTGGCGCTAACGCTGAGCAGGTCAATCAAGCCGAGCGCCAACGCCTTAGCAACGAAGTGCTGCCAGCCTATGCTGCCGCCAATGCACGCATCCATACGCTGGCGCTGTCTGACGCGGCCGACAAAGACATGCTGCGGCAAATTGCGCTGGAAACCGGTGGCCTGTATCAAGAAGCGATCAATGCCGACGAGTTGCTGGTTGCCTTCCTGCGTGCCTTCGATCGTGCCGTGCCTACCGAGCAGGTGCCGATGGTGGACAACACTTTCACTATTGATGACAGCGTGACCGAATTTACGGCACTGATTTTTAAGCGCTCAAGTGATAAGCCGGTGCAGCTGTTATCGCCGTCTGGAGAGGTGTTGAATGTCAGTAACAGTGCAGAAAATAGCCAAGTGCGCTGGCATGAGGAGTTAAACTATGACCTCATCACAGTTACCGCGCCAGCTGCTGGGGATTGGCAAGCAGACGCTGACATCGACCCAGAAAACCGAGTACAGGTGTTGACGGATTTACGCTTACAAGTCAATGGCCTGCCAGAAACGATCTTTGCCGGCTACCCTGTGGACTTGGATATGGCCCTGACCAATCAGGGCGAGACCATTACCGAGCCTGCCTTGCTTCGCCTAACGGATGTGAGTATCAAAGTCACCGCCCCTGATGGGCGCATTGGTAGCAAGCTGTTGTCAGACCCTGAAAGTCTGCCGCCCGATGGCGTTTATCGTGAATCCTTGTCACGTCTGGCGCAGCCTGGTACCTATCAATTGGAAGTCACCGCCAGCGGCCCGACCTTTCAGCGCCGCCAGCAGTTAACCGCCACTTTGATGGAACCACTGCGTATTCGCAGCCGTGAGGATCATCAGCAGCAACAGGCCAGTGTTAGCGTTGAGCCGTTAGTGGCGAGCATTGATACGGGGTTGTCTCGAATCATCGCGCGCGTCATTTCCCCAGATGGCAGTTCGGTGATTCAGTCGATGGAGTTTGATACCGCGCAGCAGTCTTGGCGGCTGCAGTTAATGCCGGCCGAGGGGCCGGGTCGGTATGAGGTGGAGCTAAATGTACGCGGTGTGACGGCCAGTGGCACGACCTTTAAAACCCGCCCTGAGCCCTTAAGTTTTGACTTTCCGCTGCAAGACCCAAACGCCCCCGTAACTGCTAAGCCTGATGTTACCGAGCCCGCTGTATCTGAGCCTGAGATTGAACCAGCTCCGGCGACATCAACCGCAACGGTAAATGCTCAGCCTGAGTTAGCGCCAGCAACACCAGCAAAAGCACCGGCTGCCAAGCCACAGTCTCAACCTGAGCCAGTTGAGCCGGCCGTCGATAGCGAGCCTGAGTTGGTTGAGCCGGTAGATGAAGCCATCGAAGACGAGGGGGGGATTGCTTGGTGGGTTTATTTGCTGCTCGCGGTGGGCAATGCCAGTGTTTTAGGCGGCGCTGCTTGGTGGTGGCTACGTCATCGTCGTCAGCAAGATACGGAGGCGTTGACCCAAACCGATGCCCATGAGAGCCATTTGCCGCCTGATCTGGAAGCGCCGGAGCTGAGTGACGATGAGCTGGGCGGCAGTTTTGATAGTTTCGACGGCTTGGACGAAGAAGAAATTCAGCCACAGCCAGAGGCGCCAGCAGGCATGGGGAGTGACACCGATATTACCCCAGACTCCCTCGACGATGAGTTTTCCATCGATCCAGACGACAACGCAGCGCCCGATTTAGAGGATGACTGGGGCGAGTTTGATGTCGACGATGAGCTCGGCAGTGAGCCCGACGACACGCAAAAGCCTGATTGAGCCTCTCTTGCTGTTGCAAGGGGGGCTCCTTATACTTTCTGCCTACTTAAAATTACGTAACCTGAGGTGGGTATGAAGTTCGAGGGCACTTCTGAATATGTGGCGACGCCCGAGTTGCAAATGGCGGTGAATGCCGCCATTACTTTGCAGCGGCCGCTGCTGCTGAAGGGTGAGCCTGGCACGGGTAAAACCATGTTGGCAGAGCAGCTGGCCAAATCATTGGATACGGAATTGATCCAATGGCACATTAAAAGCACCACCAAAGCCCATCAGGGGTTGTACGAGTACGATGCGGTGTCCCGCTTGCGTGACTCACAGCTAGGTGACGATAAAGTGCACGATATTGCCAATTACATTGTCAAAGGCAAGCTGTGGGAAGCCTTTACTGCTGATAAACCGGTGGTGCTGTTGATTGATGAAATCGACAAAGCCGATATCGAGTTTCCCAATGATTTGTTACTCGAACTCGATCGCATGGAGTTTTTTGTATATGAAACCCAAGAGCGAGTGGTTGCCAAGCACCGGCCTATTATTCTGATTACTAGTAACAACGAAAAAGAGCTACCAGACGCTTTTTTGCGCCGTTGTTTTTTCCATTACATTGATTTCCCAGATCGCGACACCATGCAAAGCATTGTGGATGTTCACTATCCGGGCATTAAAGCAGATCTGGTACGCGAAGCGCTGGAAGTCTTTTTTGATGTGCGCAAAGTGCCGGGCCTTAAGAAAAAGCCATCGACATCTGAGTTGATTGACTGGCTCAAATTGTTGTTAGCCGATGATCTAGGCGCGGAAATGCTGCGCAATAAAGATCACTCTAAAGCCATTCCTCCCATGTACGGCGCACTGTTAAAAAATGAGCAGGATGTGCAGCTACTAGAAAAGCTGGCATTTATGAGCCGCCGCAAAGGCTGACCTTATGCTAATCGATTTTTTCGAAACCGTGCGACAGGCTCGCGTGCCGTGTTCGGTACGTGAGTATTTGGACCTTATTGAGGCTGTACAAGCACGTCTGGCGTTTGCCGACATGGATGATTTTTATGCCATTGCACGCTTATGCCTAGTTAAAGATGAAAAGCATTACGATAAGTTCGACAAAGCCTTTGCCGCGTATTTTCAGGGGTTGGAGCTACCGCCGGACTTCTTGACCGAAGCGGGTATTCCAGACGATTGGATGCGCAAAGAGTTTGAGCGCCTGCTGTCGCAAGAAGAAATGGATAAAATCGAGGCGCTGGGTGGTTTAGACAAACTGATGGAGGAGTTTCAAAAGCGTCTAGAGGAGCAAGAGAAGCGCCATCAGGGCGGTAATCGCATGATCGGTACTGGCGGTACGTCACCATTTGGGGCCAATGGCTATAACCCCGAAGGCTTTCGCATTGAGCAAGGCAAATCACGGCACAAAAAAGCCATTAAAGTCTGGGAAAAACGCCAATATCGCGACTTGGATGACAGCATTGAGCTTGGCATTCGCAATATCAAGGTGGCGCTGCGACGGCTGCGCAAATTTGCGCGCCAGAGCGCAGCAGAAGAGCTGGACATGGACGATACCATCGGCTCGACTGCAAAAAATGCCGGCTTTCTCGATATCAAAATGGTGCCTGAGCGTCACAATGCGGTGAAAGTGCTGCTGTTTTTTGATGTCGGTGGGTCGATGGACCCTCATGTGCGTACTTGTGAAGAACTGTTTTCAGCGGCGCGTACCGAGTTCAAACACATGGAAACCTTTTACTTCCATAATTGCTTGTATGAGTCGGTGTGGCAAAACAACGTTCGTCGCATGAATGAGCAAACCAAGACCTGGGATATTCTGCGCAAGTACGGGCCAGACTATAAAGTTATTTTTGTTGGCGATGCCATGATGGCGCCGTATGAAGTGACCCACCCGGGCGGTAGTGTTGAGCACTGGAATGAAGAGGCGGGTGCCGTTTGGCTACAGCGGGTGCAGCAGCACTACGACAAAACTGTTTGGATTAATCCAGCACCGCAAGCCTATTGGGGGCAGGGTGGCTCGCTCGGAGCGATTCGTTCAATTTTTGCCGATCATATGTACCCACTCACGCTGTCAGGTCTTGAAGATGCGATGAAGTATCTAGCGAAATAAAAAAGCGGCCGTGCCGCTTTTTATTAGCTAACACTCACCTCTGGCAGAGCAGGAGCGGGTAGCGTTTGCTTCTCTTGCGGCGCCATCACCGTAGCTTCGCCTTCGGCCACGACTTTACCGTTCTGGTTGGTCACACTGCAGCCTAGCGTCACAATCGGCTTGCTGTCGTGTTTGCTGGTGACGGTGAGCGTTACGGTGAGCTGGTCGCCTAGCATGACGGGCTTTTTAAACGACAAATTCTGACCCAAGTAAATTGTGCCTGGGCCGGGAAGTTGTGTGCCTAACACGGCAGAAATCAAGGCGCCGGTATACATGCCGTGTGCGATTTGGCCTTTGAACATGGTGGTGGCGGCGTACTCCGCGTCCAGGTGTACGGGGTTGCGATCACCCGATACGGCGGCAAATAATTGCAGATCGCGCTCGGTCACTGTTTGTTCGCGCGTTGCTTGCTCGCCAACTTCAATTTCATCAAATGTGCGATTGGTCAAGGTATCCATATTAAACTCCCTGTTGATTTAGCCACTGCAGGATATCGTTACGCACCTGATCGGCGTTAATTTCATTCAATACTTCATGACGTGCATCAGGATACAGGGTGCAGGTGACATTGTGATGACCTGTTTGGCGGAATTGTTGTGCCAAACGCTCCACGCCCTTACCAAACTGACCCACTGGGTCGCGATCGCCAGCGATAAGGAGAACCGGGAGGTCTGCGCGAATGCTGCTTAAGGCATTGGCTTGGCTGATTTCAATTAATCCAGTCATTAAGTCGGCCCATAGCTGCGCACTGCACAGGTGGCCGCAACGCGGATCATCAACATAGGCCTGTACTTGCTGTGCATCGCGTGACAACCAATCGAAAGGTGTTTGCGCCGGTTTAAAAGCGCGATTAAAACTGGCGAACGACAGAGTGTTCATCAGGTCGGATAAGTGCCTTGGGCCTTTGAGCTTGGCTTGTACTCGGGCCACCGTACGTGCCAGCTGATAAAGCCACGGCGATTGATAATTGCTGCCGCTGAGTATCAGGCCTTGCAGTTGCTCGCTGTGACGCCTAGCAAACCCTTGTGCAATAAACGACCCCATAGAATGGCCGAATAAAATTACGTTGTTTTGCTGGCACTGTTGCTGGACGAGCACTATGTCGTCGATGACTCGCTGCCAGCCATGCTGATCGGCAAAGTGCCCTAATGGAGCACGCTCGCCATGGCCACGGTGGTTGTGGCTGATGACGGCGTAGCCTGCTGCGATCAGAGTCTCTACTAGGGGTTGGTAGCGCTGATGGTGTTCGGCCATACCGTGGGTGATGTGAATCACTGTATCGGCGTCGGCTGTGTTCCAATAGCTGGCGCTGACGGTTTGGCCATCGTTACAGGTCAATGGCAAGTGCTGCGGTGCCGTTGCGGTGGCAGAGGGAGTGTCAATCGAAGCGTGATGAGTCATGTTGTGGTCGTTGTGTTATTGGATGGGCTTACCATGGCGTTGAATCAACATTTTGTAAACTGTACAGCTGTTCAGCACCATTGGCGCATCCGTAATAGTGCGCAGTTGCGGGGCAGTAAGCTTGCGGATGACCTGTTTTGCCGCACTGTTAGAAAAACGGTACACTCCTGCTGCTTTTTTTGACCCGTTGCCAGTGGGGAGCCGGCAGCTTGGTCTCGTGACTTTTAATGCCTTGGCGCTCAATCAGTTGGCCAGGGTGGCTCAGGAGGCAGTATGAACGAACAGTTTTTTCAGGAACGTTACCCCGAGGGATTCCCGACGGCGATAGACCCCGACAAATATGGCTCCGTGGTGGAGATCTTTGACGGTTTCGTTAAAAAATTCAGTGATCGCCCCGCCTTTACCTGCTTAGGTCAGACGATTACTTACCGCGAGTTAAATGAAAAAAGTGCTGCCTTCGCTGCCTATCTGCAGAATGAAACCAGTTTGCAGCCTGGCGATCGTATCGCCGTGCAGTTACCTAATGTGTTGCAATATCCAATTGTGGTATTCGGTGCAATGCGCGCTGGTATGGTCGTGGTCAACACCAACCCACTGTACACCGAGCGTGAGATGGAGCACCAGTTCAATGACTCGGGTGCCAAAGCTCTGGTGGTGCTGGCCAACATGGCGTCCAAAGCAGAAAAGGTGCTGCCCAATACCGGTATCAAGCATGTCATCGTTACTCAAGTAGGGGACATGCACGATGGCTTAAAGCGTTTGCTGATCAATGGCGTACTCAAATACGTCAAAAAAGAAGTACCCGCCTACACTATTCCCACTTCAGTAGGGCTGCGTGATGCGCTGGCTAAAGGCAGCTCGCACCGCTTTACGCCGGTACAAGTGAATCGTGATGACGTTGCCGTGTTGCAATACACAGGTGGCACGACGGGTGTAGCGAAGGGAGCGATGCTGACCCATCGCAATTTGATGGCCAATATGATGCAGTGCCATGGGTTATTTACCATGATTCTGGAAGAAGGTCGTGAAACCGCCATTGCGCCACTGCCTCTGTATCATATTTATGCCTTTACCGTGCATTGCATGGTATTACTGGAAACCGGTAACCATTCGGTACTGATTCCCAACCCACGTGATATTCCTGGCTTTGTGAAAACCTTACAGAAAAGCCAGTTCAGCGCGTTTGTGGGGTTGAATACACTGTTCGTGGCCTTGTGTAACCGCGAAGATTTCCGCGCCTTGGATTTCAGTGGGCTGAAGCTCACCATTTCTGGTGGTATGGCTTTGACCAAAGACGCAGCGGAGCAATGGCAAAAGGTCACTGGCTGTGACATTGCTGAAGGTTTTGGTATGACCGAAACCTCGCCCGTGGTGTCATTTAACCCGCCGGGCCACATTAAACTCGGCACCATTGGCATGCCGGTGGCAGGCACCTTGTGTAAAGTCATCGATGAAGATGGCAACGAGCTGCCTGTGGGAGAGCCTGGCGAATTATGTGTTCACGGCCCGCAAGTGATGAAGGGCTACTGGCAGCGTCCTGAAGCGACGGCCGAAACCATCAGTGAAGATGGCTGGTTAAAAACCGGTGACATGGCGGTCATCATGGACGACGGTTACATGAAAATCGTCGATCGTAAAAAAGACATGATTATTGTTTCGGGTTTCAATGTTTACCCGAACGAAGTTGAAGACGTGGTGGTATCACATCCCGATATTCTTGAAGCGGCTGCCGTGGGTGTGCCGGATGCCAAGAGCTCCGAGGCTGTGAAAGTGTTTGTGGTGTCGTCTAACCCAGATTTAACCGCTGCTGAAATTACCAGCTGGTGCCGTGAGCGCTTAACGGCTTATAAAATACCGCGTCATATTGAGTTCCGTGACGAGCTGCCCAAAACCAATGTGGGCAAAATCCTGCGCCGCGAACTGCGCGATGAGGAGTTGAAAAAACATAACTAGCGTCACGGTTATGGAAAAGCAACGCCCTGAGCCTTCTCGGGGCGTTTTTATTTGTTCAGGAGTCCGCCTTGCAGGCATCCACTCAAGCCGATATCAAAGCTCTGCATCAAGCCATTGATCAGTGTTTATTAAAAGATCAGTTTGCTGCGCGTCGCAGTGTGAAAAATATTCAGCAGCGCTTGCAGCAAGGCAAAGCCATTGATCAGGCATTGCAGCAGCTGTTAAAGCGTATCGAAACTAGCCAGGCCGCCCGTGCTCGGCGCAGTCAGCCGCTGACGTTATCCTACCCTGAAGGCCTGCCGGTCAGTGAGCGGCGCGAAGATATTTTACAGCTGCTGCGTGAGCATCAAGTCATTGTGGTGGCCGGCGAAACCGGCAGTGGTAAAACCACACAGTTGCCCAAATTATGCTTAGAAGCGGGGCTGGGGCAGGCAGGTCGAATTGGCCATACTCAACCGCGCCGGTT
Source organism: Bacterioplanes sanyensis (assembly GCF_014652515.1). GTDB lineage: Bacteria > Pseudomonadota > Gammaproteobacteria > Pseudomonadales > Oceanobacteraceae > Bacterioplanes > Bacterioplanes sanyensis. Next base: position 51,361 of record NZ_BMYY01000003.1, read on the forward strand.
GGCTGCGCGCTCTGTTGCCCAGCGCATTGCCGATGAGCTGCAAACGCCATTGGGCGATGTGGTGGGCTATCAGGTGCGCTTCACTGACCAGAGCAGTGATGACACTCGCATTAAGTTAATGACCGACGGTATTTTGCTGGCGCAAACTCAGCACGATCGTTTTTTGAACGAATACGATGCCATCATCATCGACGAAGCCCACGAGCGTAGTCTGAATATTGATTTTCTGATTGGTTATCTCAAGCAGCTGTTGCCGAAAAGACCCGATTTAAAAATCATTATTACGTCTGCAACCATCGATCTAGAACGTTTTTCTCAGCACTTTGATAACGCGCCCATCGTTGAAGTCTCAGGGCGTACCTACCCGGTGGAAACGCGCTACCGTCCTTTGGTGCGTGACGATGAGCAAGCCGAAGATCAAACCCTGTTTGAGGGCATTGATGCGGCATTGGCTGAACTGCGCGAAGAAGATAAGCGCAACGGCCATCCGGGTGATGTGCTGGTGTTTTTACCGGGCGAGCGAGAAATTCGTGAGTGTGCTGATTATTTGCGCCGCCAGTCTTTGCCCGCAACGGATATCTTGCCGCTCTACGCTCGCCTCAGTGCAGCCGATCAGCAAAGAATTTTTCGCCCCCATGGCGGTCGGCGGGTGGTGTTATCCACCAACGTGGCCGAAACCTCTTTGACGGTGCCTGGCATTCGCTATGTGGTCGACTCCGGCGTTGCACGATTAAGTCGTTACAGTTATCGCAGCAAAGTACAGCGCCTTCAGGTTGAGGCCATTTCACAAGCCAGTGCTAATCAACGCGCCGGCCGCTGTGGCCGTACCGCACCTGGCGTCTGTATTCGCTTGTACGAAGAAGACGATTTTAACGCCCGCCCAGAATTTACCGACCCAGAAATTCGCCGTACCAATTTGGCGGCAGTGGTGCTGCAAATGCTGCACCTGAAGTTGGGTAAGTTGCAGTCATTTCCGTTTGTCGATCCGCCCGATGAGCGTTTTATTCGCGACGGTTATAACTTGCTGGCGGAACTGGAAGCGGTGGATGCGCAGCAGCAATTAACGCACATCGGCCGGCAAATGGCGCGCTTGCCGCTTGATCCGCGGGTATCGCGCATGTTGCTGGAGGCGCAGAAGCAGCAATCATTAACCGAGGTAATGGTCATTGCAGCAGCGCTGTCGGTACAGGACCCGCGTGAGCGGCCGGCTGAGAAAAAACAAGCGGCGGATGAAAAACACCGTCAGTGGCGCCATGATGATTCTGATTTTCTGACCTTGGTGAACTTGTGGCAGGGCTATGAGCAGCAACGTCAGGAGCTGAGTCAGAACCAGCTGCGCAAATGGTGTCAGAAAAACTATTTGTCGTTTATGCGTTTGCGCGAGTGGCGTGATACGCACCGTCAGCTGCATATTTTATGCAAGCAGCTGGAGTTAAAGGAAAACTCCGAGCCTGCCAGTTATGAAGCGGTCCACAAAGCCTTGTTGGCGGGTATGTTGAGTCAAATTGGTTTTAAAACCGAAGGCAGCGAGTACTTGGGCGCGCGCAACCGTAAATTGGCCATTTTTCCTGCGTCTGGATTGTACAAAAAGCGGCCCAAATGGATTATGGCCGCCGAGTTGATGGAAACCTCACGCTTGTTTGCGCGTGAGGTCGCCATGATTGAGCCGCAATGGGTCGAAGACATTGGTCGGCCGTTATTGAAATACCAGTATTCGGAGCCCCACTGGCAGCAAAAGCGTGGTCAGGTATTGGCATTTGAGCAGAGCAGTTTGTACGGCCTGGTGGTGAATCCACGCAAGCGCGTCGATTACAGCAAAACCCACCCGCAAGAGGCACGCACTCTGTTTATTCAGCATGCGTTGGTGGAGCAGCAGTTGGGCAGTCAGGTCGCTTTTTATCGCCACAATGTGGAGCTGCTCAAAGAAGTGACCGAATACGAGGAAAAATCCCGCCGCCGCGATCTGGTGATTGATGATCAGGTGCTGGCGAACTTTTATGATCGCCACTTGCCAGCGCACATCAGCTCACGTCGGCAATTAGAAAGCTGGTGTAAAAAACACCCCAAAGAGCAGCAAGCGTTAAAATTTACGCGGGAATTTTTGCTCAGCCCTGAGGCGGCGGGCATTGGTGTGGCAGATTTCCCTACCGAGCTTGAGTGGCAGGGCATTTATTACCCGCTGAAATACAGCTTTGCACCGGGGGCAGAAGACGACGGTATTTCGCTGCAAGTGCCGGTGGCCATGTTGCAGCAATTGCCGGGTGCACGAATTGAGTGGCTGGTGCCTGGTTTTATCCAAGAGAAAGTCGTGCAGCTGATCAAAGGCTTGCCCAAAGCCAAGCGCAAACAATTTGTGCCTGTGCCGCAAACGGCAGAGGCATTTTTGCAGCACGTGGCCTTCGGTCAGGGCAGTTTGCTGCAAAGCTTATTGGATTTTCTCAATCGTACGGCGTGGCCGAAAGTCGAGCGTGACGAGTTGTCGGTAGCGGATCTTCCTCAGCATTTGACGATGAATATCCAAGTGATGGACGACGGCCAGCTGGTGTGTCAGGGGAGAGATTTAACCGCGCTGCAGCAAGAGTTTAGCGGTGCCAGTCAGTTGCAAGTACAAACCCTGGGGCATGCGGACTATCAACGTGATGGCATTGAGCGTTGGGATTTTGGCGATTTACCAGAAGTGGTGGAAACGGATTTAAACGGTTTACCGGTGCGTGCTTTTCCATGCTTGTTGTTGCAAGGACATGACTTGTCGCTGACGGTAGAAGCAGACCCAGGTGTGGCCGAATCACAGCATCGACGCGCGGTGGTGCAGCTGTACCGAAGAATGTTTGCCGCTCAGGAAAAAACTTTACGCAGTGATTTGCAAAAAGCCGTGGGCTCACGCTGGCTGCAAGCGAAGGGCCTAGGCACTCAGCAACAATTGGCAGAGTCGCTATTAGCCGCTGTGTTTCGTCAGGTATTTGTGCCGTATGAGGAGCCGGCGCCACGCACGCAGCAGGTTTTTGAAGAGCGCCAGCAACGCCGTGCGCAACTGCTTGAGCAGGGCAGTGTGATGATCGAGCAGTTTGATCAGTGGATGACACTGCGCCACGGCATTCTTAAGTCGATGGGCGGGGCGGTCAGCCTTGATCGAGCGATGGCGTACAGCGACGTGAAAGCACGGCTAGAAACCTTGCTAGCCCCCGGCTTTATGGAGCAAACGCCATGGCAGCATTTGCAGTGTTTCACGCGTTATTTGAAAGCCATGGCCTATCGCTTAGATAAACTGCAAGGCAATCTGGCGCGTGATCGCCAATCCATGCTGGAGTTTGAGTCGCTTGAAAAGCCCTATTTGGAGCTGATTGCTGGCCATGATGTGCCGCCGCTGAGTGAGGTGGCGGAGTTTGGCTGGCTGCTGCAAGAGTGGCGGGTGTCCTTGTTTGCTCAGCCGCTGGGGGTGCGCGAGCCGGTATCACTGAAACGGTTAAAAGCGCGCTGGGAGGCGCTGGATAAGACGCTGTAAAAAATTGACCATTGTCTGTAAGAAACGCCGATACGCATCGACTAAGATGGTGTCGGCGGCGTTGAAGCCGTTTTTCAATAACAACAGGCAAGGTTAAATCACTATGGCGATTAAAACAGCAGCAGCGGCGTTAAGTGCCGCTTTCTTAGCATCTTTGGCCACCGCTCCAGCACAGGCTGATGCACCCGCTAACCCGTTTGCATCACAAACTTTAGACAGCGGTTACCAGCTGGCTGGTGATCATGAAGGTAAATGCGGCGAAGGTAAGTGCGGCGGCAAAGCCGAATCTGAAGGCAAGTGCGGTGAAGGCAAATGCGGCAGTAAATCAGAGTCGGAAGGTAAATGCGGTGAAGGCAAGTGCGGCAGCAAGTCCGACTCTGAGGGCAAATGCGGCGAAGGTAAATGTGGTGGCCATTCCTGAGGGTTGATGTATGAGTTTTCCAGTACAGGGGGCCGGCCTAGGCTTGCGTCGAGGCTTGATGGACGAGCTTAAGGCGGCGTTGCCTGCGCAAGTCGATTTTATGGAAATCGCACCAGAAAACTGGATGCGCATGGGTGGGCGCTTGGCGAAATCGCTGCGCGAGTTTACCGAGCGCTACGATTTTTTATGCCACGGCTTGTCTCTGTCGCTGGGAAGCCCAGACCCGTTGGATGAAGACTTCATTCGCGATGTGGGTGCGTTTTTGCGCACTCACAAAATTAAGGCTTACAGCGAGCACTTGAGTTATTGCGGCGCCGGCGGCCATATGTACGATTTGATGCCCATTCCCTTTACCACGGAGTCGGTGCGTTACGTCAGTGAGCGCATTCAGCGGGTGCAGGAAATTCTCGGTCAGCGTTTGATTATCGAAAACGTTTCAGCTTACGCCGAGCCGGGTAAGCGCATGGAAGAAATCGAATTTGTCACCGACATTCTAAAAAGCGCCGATTGCGATTTATTGTTGGACGTCAATAACGTCTTTGTGAACTGCCGCAACCATGGCGGTGACCCTTATAAATACATCACGGCCATGCCGACAGAGCGCATTCGCTACTGTCACATAGCGGGGCACTTTGAGGAAGCGGATGATTTACTGGTGGATACCCACGGTATGACGGTGAAGGATGATGTCTGGCGTCTGCTTGAGTTTACCTACCAACAGCACGGCGTGATACCGACCTTGCTTGAGCGGGATTTTAATTTCCCGCCGTTAGCTGAGCTTCTGCAAGAAGTGGATCGCATTCATGCGATTCAGGATCAAGTAGCGCGAGCGGAGCAAGTTGGATGAATGCTAGCCAAACATTGCAACAGCAGCTAGCTGACAGTATTCGTGGCGCCCAGCCGTCCATGCCTGAAGGCGTGAGTGAACGAGCGCTGGGGGTTTACCGCGACCTGTTTTTTAACAATGTGTTGGGATTTATCGACGGCACTTTTCCCGTGTGTGAGCAAGTGGTCAGTGCGCAACAAGGGCGGGATGCTTGGCTGGAGCTGGTGCGTCATTTTTTGCGCGATTTTCGTTGCTCTTCGCCACTGTTTGTCGACATTCCGCTGCATTTTTTGGAGTATTTGCAGCAGCAAGGTGAGGCGGCTTTGCCCGCGCATTTGCAGGAGTTGGCCCATTATGAATGGCTGGAGTTGGCCGTGGATATCGATCCGGCGCAAGCACCTGCGCTGGCTGATCCCAACGGTGATCTGGCGGCGTGTGTGCCAGTTTTGGCACCAGCAGCGCAGGGCTTTCTTTATCAATACCCAGTACACACCATTAGCACAGATAATCCTACGCCCGCGCCACAAGCGACGGCCTTGATAGTATTTCGTGACCGACAGGATCAGCCGCGCTTTTTGCATACTAACCCTATGACCTTGGCCTTATTAGCGCAATTGCAGCAGTCGCCGCAGTCGGGGTTGGTATGTGTCAAAGCGGTGTTAACCGCCGCTGGTCAAAAGCACACGGATGCAGCCCTACATGGAGGGCTGCAAATACTGCAGCAATGGCATCGTGAAGGGCTGATTATTGGTGTCAGGGCAACAGAGCGTCTTTGATGCTTGTGTTTGGTTGATGTGAATGATGAGGCAAGGGCTGGCACATTGGCGTCAGCAATGGATGCGCCGACAAACACTTTTCAGGTGCTTTGGTAACTGCTCTAATGGCGACGTATTTAAGCGGCGGCAAACGGCGATGAAACGGACAATAAATTACGCGCTACTGTTTTTACTGATCTTGGTATTGCCAGTGCAAGCAGAAGAGTCGGTTGATCCGGATCCTTGGGAGGGGTTTAACCGGCGCGTGTTTGCCTTTAACGAGGTCATGGATCGCTACGTTGCTAAGCCGTTAGCGCAAGGCTACCAGGCAGTGACGCCGCAAGATGTCGATGACTCGGTCACGCATTTTTTTTCCAACCTTCAGGACGTGATCGTCATTGCCAATGATTTAGGTCAGCTGAAGTTTGGTCAGGCCGCATCCGATACGGCGCGCTTTCTGGTCAATACGACCGTGGGTTTTTTCGGCGTATTTGATGTCGCAACACATATTGGTTTGCCCAAGCACAATGAGGATTTTGGCCAAACGCTCGGGTTTTGGGGGGTAGGCACGGGGCCTTATTTGGTGCTGCCCGTACTTGGCCCGAGCACGCTGCGCGATACTGCCGGCGATGCGGTGGGCACGCTGGCGGGGTTGGATTATTTAGCCATTCCGGATACTAACGCCAAAAAGCTCGGTGCATATACCTTGCGCAACGTCGATGTGCGCGCTGATTTAATCGCCTCCGAGGGCTTGGTAACAGGCGACCGCTATACCTTTATCCGCAGCTTCTATTTGCAGCGGCGTGAGTATTTAATCAATGACGGTGAGTCCAGCGATAGTTGGGAAGATGACGGCTGGGAAGAGGACCCGTGGATGGATGACGAGTTTGACGACGGCTGGGACGACGAAGCCTGGCAAGATACACAAGAGTTTCAGCAGTAAGAAAAAGCCGCATAATCATGCGGCTTTTTTAGGCTTATTCGTCGAGCATTTCCTGCATCGACATAGCGCAGCTGTTAAAACCGCCATCCACGTAGATGTTTTGTGCTGAAATGCCTGAGGCTAAATCTGAGCATAAAAATGCCGCGGTGTTGCCGACTTCTAATGTGGTGATGTTGCGGCCTAAAGGCGCGCGATCGGCATTGTGTTTGAGCATTTTGCGGAAGCTCTTAATGCCCGATGCGGCCAAGGTTTTGATGGGGCCGGCAGAAATAGAGTTCACTCGAATGCCGTCTTTGCCTAAGCTGCCCGCCAAGTAGCGTACTGAGGCTTCCAGTGAAGCTTTGGCCAAGCCCATAACGTTGTAGTTGGGCAGGGTTTGTTGTGAGCCGTGGTAGCTCAACGTCAACAAGGAGCCGCCCTCGCTGAGCATGGGCTTGGCGGCCTTAGCCAGTGCGACAAAGCTGTAAGCGCTGATGTCATGGGCAATGTGAAAGCCCTCGCGGGTAGTGACGTCGAGATAGTCGCCGTCCAGCTCATGGCCAGGAGCGAAGCCCACGGAATGGATAATGATGTCGATGTTTTGCCAGTGCTCGCCCAGTTGTTTGAAAACCGCATCGATTTCTTGGTCGGAGCTGACGTCGCATGGGAAGCACAGCTCGGAGCCCCAGCCAGCCGCCATTTTCTCAACCCGGTCTTTTAGTTTTTCGCCTTGGTAGGTGAATGCCAGTTCTGCACCTTCGCGGTGAAAAGCTTCGGCGATGCCGTGGGCAATGGAGTGTTTGCTGGCTAAACCTACAATCAGTGCTTTTTTACCGGATAACATTCCCATAGTGGTTATACCTTATTGCTGTGATTCACGCGTTGCGTTGAGTGTACGGATGGAAACGTCCTGGGCGCGGCGCCTGTCAGGACGGGATAAAATAGCATTGCGCTGACGACCATCAACATAAAGGTAGCCGCCATGGTGCAAATCAAATGGATCGGCTGACGGCGCTCCGTCAGGCAGTTGCAGCCAGTTCCACACCAGCAGCGTGTTGGGTTGGCTGGGCAATGACCAGTGTGGTTGTGCTAATTGATCTGGGTTTTGTACATGACTGATGATGATGTCGTTACTTGCGCTGTCTTCCAACAAACCAGCGCTGCGTGGGCGTACTTGGAAACCTTGACCAGTTAAAAAGTCGGCCAGTGCTTGGCTTTCGGGCTGCAGCAGCCCTGGTGGGTGCAGCAGGGTGACTGGCGGGTGGAACTCGACCGCGGCACTGGCTTGGCCATCAAAATAGCTGCGTAACTGCTGTGCCAAAACAGACGACTTATCATGGCCGGCCCCCAGTATCACAAACGGTGGGTTGGTGCTGGGTTGTTGCCATATCTGCATGCGGTAGTTGCGAGCGCGTTGGCGCAGCGGGCTGAGGTCCTCTAAATAGCGAAACTGCAGCCAGTCGATTTCGCCGCGCACCAAAGCAGGCCATTGTTGGTTGGGGTCGATTTGCTGCAACCGAATGGTGGCGATGCGAAAGCGACCAACAAATTGCTCGGCTGCCCACCAGTTCGGTGTGCGGCGCAATACCAATGCTTCACCTGGCTGCACTGAGTCGATGTAATAGGGGCCGCTGGTGGGCTCCGGTTGCCAGCGCAGGGCATCTGGCGAGGCGTTGAAAGCTTCGTAATAGTGCGCGGGTAGCAAACGCAAGGGTGCCAGCTGGCTTAGGTGCTCTGGCGCTAGCTGGCTAAATTGCAGTGCTACGTGCTGCTCTGAGTACACCTCGATGGCGATCAGATTCGACGGGCCATGCTGCTGCAGGGTGAAGACCAGGTCGCGGCTGGTCAGACGAACGCCATCGGACCAACGTGCTTGACGGTTGAGCTGCAAATACAGGCGCTGTTGCTGTTGCCCCCAGCGCTCTAGTAAGCCGCTGTGCAAGCCACCTTGATGCTGCAATGCAAGCGGCATCTGCAAGCGCTCCAGCCAGTCGCTGTGTTGTGGCAGTTCACTCAAGCGCTGCACCGCCGCTGGAAAAGGAGTGAGCGCCAAGCGCATGACTCCGCCGCTGTCTGCTGGCTGTTGAAGCTTAGCCTCTGGGCGCGGGAGTGACTGCCAATCGATTACTGGTAAATCATAAAGATAACGCACGGGCACTTGTGCCCATGAGTGGGAAGTCAGGGTGATCAGTAGCAGCAGGAGCAGACGCATGGGCGCCATGTTAGTCTCCTGTCGCTCTGGTAAGCAATCCCTGCCTTTGACACAGATTCGTTCCTGTTAAGAAAAAGTCAGTCGCTAGCGAGTGACATCAACATACAGCGTCAGACGCTGGCCTGGCTGCAAATACTTATTGCGGGCCAATTGTCGATTCCAACGTTTGACATCCGACAGGCGCACATTAAAGCGGCTAGCGATGCGAGCCAGTGAATCCCCATTGCGTACGGTGTAGCGTACCTTGCGAATGACTTCGCGCTGCGCCTGGGTAGGCTGGCTGTTTTTGCTCCAGATGGTGAGTGTTTGCCCAGGCTTGATTGGGTCGCCCGGTGCCATGCCATTCCAGCGAGTGATGTCGCGCACGCTGACGTCGTGCTGGCGGGCGATGCTCCAGAAACTGTCGCCGCTGCGCACTTGGTAGCTGATGCGCTGGCTGTTGCTGGAGGGCTTGCGCCGCTCTTTTAACCTTTCTAAGCGCTGTGGTGCACTGTAGGCGTAATTGGCTGCGGGCTGCATCGCCGATGGAATCAGTAGTGCTTGTCCGGCACGAATAATACTGCCGCGCAATTGATTGGTTTGCTGCAGTGCCGCCGGTGTGGTGTGAAAGCGCTTAGCAATGGTACTTAAAGAATCCCCACGTCGGACCACGTAGCGCTGCCATTTTAGCCGCGCCGACTCGGGTAACTGCGCCAGATTTTGATTGAATACCGTGGCGGCCTTATACGGCACCAACACCTCGTGGGGGCCTTCTGGGTGCGTGGCCCAGCGGTTAAAACTGGGGTTGAGCTTGTAAATCTCATCCAAGGGGGTATCCGCTAGCTGTGCTACCTGTGACAGATCTATCTGGCCGCCGGTGTTGACCACGGCAAAATAAGGCTCGTTTGCCACGGGCTTAAAGCGTACGTCATACTTTTCTGCATCACGCAATAAGCGTGCGAGGGCGATCAGCTTGGGTACATAGGCGCGCGTTTCTCGCGGCAGCTCCAACGACCAAAAGTCAGTGGGTTTGCCTAAGCGGCGATTTTTGCGAATGGCTTTGCGCACGGTGCCGCCGCCCGAGTTATAAGCTGCCAAGCCAAGTAGCCAGTCGCCGTCGAACTGGCGTTGTAGGCGCTCTAAATAAGTCAGCGCAGCTTCCGTGGCGGCACGAATGTCGCGCCGTCCGTCGTGCCACCAATCTTGATGCAGGCCGAAGCTGCGGCCGGTAGAGGGAATAAATTGCCAAACGCCCGCGGCACGACCATGAGAGTAGGCGAATGGATCAAAGGCGCTTTCGACAATGGGCAACAATGCCAGCTCGCCTGGCATGTCTCTGGCTTCTATTTGTTCAGCAATAAAGTACAGATAGCGCTGGCTGCGGTCGGCAACGCGATCGAGATAGCCTTGATGCGATTTATACCAGTTTAGCTGCGAGGTAATGCGCTGCTGATCTTGGTCGATGTCTAGGCGGTAAGACGCCAGAATGCGTTGCCACACATCTTGGTGTTGTAACGTGCTGTCTGACGTTTCGGGGTGAGCGGTGATGTCAATGGGCGACTGGTGCGTTGGCTCTGGCTGAGTGACGGTGGTCTGCGTAGGATGCTGCGCGCAGCCACTGATGACGCCGGCCACCAGCCATAGTTTGATGATTCTCATACCGTTACAATGTTTGCGAAAACTGGCAGTCTAAAGGCCTGCTTAGGGGCAGGCAACTGCGCAACTGTCAAGGAGAAGCATGGCTCAGTACGGTAACCGCATCGACCATCGTCATTACACTGACTGGCTGCAAAAACCATCGGCGCAGCGTTTGTTAGCGTTGGAGGCGGGCTGGCTAGGCGATTGGCTGGCCCAGTTAGACGGCGAGCAGCTACTGTATGCCGGTGTTGATCCGGCGCCGCGTTTCTTGCGTCATAGTCCTATGTCGCACGTTTTTACCACCGCACTGCCTTGGCAGTCAGCGGAGCAAGTGGCTGCCATGCGGATGAATCCAGATGCTTGGCCGCTGATGGATCAATCGCTTGATTTAGTGGTGCTGCAGCACACGCTGGATATGAGTCGCAGGCCGCATCAACTCGTGCGTGAGGCCTCTCGCTGCTTAGTCAGCAGTGGTTACTTGATCATTGTCGGTTTTAATCCTTGGAGCTTCTGGGGTGCGCAGCGCTGGTTGCGTACTTTTTCTTCGGAGCTGCCCTGGCTAAGCAATACTGTATCTGCTGGGCGCTTGTGCGATTGGCTTACATTACTCGACTTTCGTATTGAAAGTGTGCAAAACATAGCCCATTTGTGGCCTATCAAAGCGTTTAATGAAGGGCTGAGTCGTCGCATTGACCGGGTTTTAATGGGACGGCGTTGGTTGCCTGGCAATGCTTACCTGTTGGTTGCTAGAAAAACTATCGCAGGTGTGACGCGTATCCGGACACGGCGCTGGCGAGTCGCCGATAATGGCTTTACTATTCCGGCGCCAGCGGGCTGCAGTCCGCTGCCTTGAGCGGAAAAGAGAGTAGTATGAAAGTTGAGCTGTACACCGACGGTGCCTGTAAGGGAAACCCTGGGCCAGGTGGCTGGGGCTGTTTGTTGCGCTATGGTCAGCATGAAAAGGAACTCTTTGGTGGCGAAGCGTTGACGACCAATAATCGAATGGAGTTAACGGCGGCATTGCGCGGTTTGGATGCCTTGCAGCGCCCTTGTCAGGTGGTGTTGACGACGGACTCTCAGTACGTCAAGCAGGGTATTCAGCAGTGGTTGGCCGGCTGGAAGAAAAAAGGCTGGAAGACAGCCGCTGGGCAGCCCGTCAAGAATCAAGATTTATGGCAGGCTTTGGATAAGGCTGTGCAACGCCACCAAGTGGAATGGCGCTGGGTAAAAGGGCATGCCGGCCATGCCGAGAATGAGCGTGCAGATGCGCTGGCAAATCGCGGTGTCGCAGAGTGCGGTGCCGGTAATCAGTAACGGGTAAGAGCCTTTACATGAGACAAGTTGTACTGGATACAGAAACCACAGGTATCGGCGACGGCCACCGTATTATTGAAATTGGTTGTGTCGAGGTGTTGGAGCGCAAGCTGACGGGGCGGCATTTTCATCGCTACATTAATCCGCAGCGTGATATCGATGCGGAAGCTGCCGAAGTTCATGGTATTACCAATGAATGGCTGATTGAGCAAGGTGCGCCTGTTTTTGCACAAATTGCTGACGAGTTTCGCAGCTTTATCGCTGGTGCTGAGCTGGTGATTCACAATGCCCCTTTCGATGTAGGTATGATGGATGCGGAGTTTGCCCGTCTTGGGCAGTCGTCAACTCGCGATTTTTGCACCATTCTTGATACCTTGGTGATGGCTCGGGATATGTACCCGGGGGCGCGGAATAGTCTCGATGCGCTGTGTAAGCGCTATGATATTGACAACAGTCATCGCGAGTTGCACGGCGCTTTGCTGGACGCTGAGATTCTGGCCGACGTCTATTTGATGATGACAGGTGGTCAAACCGACTTGATGTTAAGCGTCGAGGATGATGAAGACGACGAAGTCAAGGTCGAAGACAAGCTCGGGCAAGTCGATGCAGCGCGTGTCAATTTGCCAGTAGTAAGGGCAGGAGCGGAGGCCTTGCAGGCGCACGAGGCTATGCTGGACTTAATCGATCGATCCAGTGATGGCGCACTGTGGCGAGGCCTATAGCGGCAGCTCCTGTTACCATGGCGGTTGGTTTAGTGCGACCCGTCGTGTCGCCAGCGGTCTTATTAGATGTGCTTATGGGTGGCAGTGTGAGCTGCCACACTTTCGGTATATAGTCGTGCTGATGCCGGCTGCAATAAAAGTTGAATGGTAGAATGGCTGACATAAAAACAGGAAGTGATGTATCCCAGTTTGCAGCGTCCTTGAACTTGGTGCGGGTCGAAGTGGCCAATGCCTTGGATCAGGCTGCATTGCAGTTGGATACTTATTCAGAGTCGGGTGACGCAGAACAGCTAAAAGCCTTTCTGGAAGAAATCCAGCAAGTGCGTGGCACCTTTAAAATGCTCGATTTTCGCGCTGGAGAGCGTCTGTGCGAAGAGTTGGCTGAAACTGGGCGGGCACAGAAAGGGCGGATGATGCCGGAGAAAACACTGTCAGTGTTTACTCAAGCCGTGCTGTTCCTGAAGCGCTACATAGACTTTGTGATCAGTGGTAAAGCTGTGGCACCAAGCTTGTTGCTGCCAACGATCAATGAGGTTCGTGCTGAGCGTAGCGAGAAGGCGCTGCCAGAGGCGTATTTCTTTTTAGTCAACTTGCGTCCGCAGTTGAACTCACCACAGGCTGAGCCACAAGCTCGAAACTTTTCAGTTCGCAGAGCGCGTCAGCTCTACCAATTGGGCTTGATTGGCTTGATTCGTAATGATGGCCGACGCGGCCCGTTACAGGTCATGCTGCGAGCTGTGCGCCGTTTTGAAAAGGCCAGCCGGTCGCAAGCATCGTGGCCGTTTTGGTATGTGGCGACGGCGGCATTAGAGGCCTTATCGGAAGACGCCTTTGAGATGACGGGTACCCGCTTGCGCTTAATGGGCTTGTTGGATCGTCAAGTGCGTCGCATTCAAGACACTGAGGGTAGGGCCTTTAATGAAAAGATGCCCGATTGGCTGTTAAAAGAGCTGCTCTATATTGTGTCGCTGGCTGAAGGTGGTGAGCCTGTTGTGGATGCGGTGCAGAACACCTTCCGTATTGGCAATGGCGTTAAAGAGCGGATGTTATCTGAGTCGCGCGCGCGCTTACACGGGCCAGACCAGTCGGCGCTGGAGTCTTTGTCGCAGGCATTGCAGGAAGAAATGCAATCAGTAAAAGATCAGATCGATCTGATTGAGCGCACTGAAGCGTCTGAGTCGTCGCTTGGCGAGTTGCTGGAGTCCTTGGATCGTATCGGCGATACCTTGCTGGTGACCAATTTAAATGATGCGTCTTACCGAACTCAGCAGCTGTGTGAGCGTTTAAAGCAAATAGGTGTCAATGGCCTAGAATCAGAGCTGCCTTATCTAGCTGATGAGGTGATGACCATTGAGCAGGATATTCTTGGTCTAACCCAAGATAACTTGGAGGGTGAGAGCCTAGTCGACCCGATTAGCCTCAATGAGGCGCGTATTGCAGTGGTGTCTGAGTCGATGACGGCGCTGACATTGATTAAGCGTGCAGTAGGCTCTTTCCTTGATTCCAGTGGCGATAAGCTTCACATCAAAAATGTTGGTAAGAGCTTGCGTGATGTCGCAGGTGCGTTGTTGTTTCTTGAGAATGAACGCGTGTGCAAAATGCTGCATGAGCTGGACAGCTTTATAGCTGCGGTCCTAGATGGCAGCTTGGAGCCCGGTGAGTCACAGATGGAGGCTTTTGCAGACGCAGTGACTGGCATTGAGTACTTTTTGGATTCCCTGTCTGGCCAATCGGCCTCGGCAGATGATGCACTGGCGTTAGCAGCCGATAGTCTTGAGCAGTTGCGAGCACGCTGAGTATGTTGCTGCAGACCTTGACAGGTGCTCTTATCGTGCTGGTGCTGCTCGGGCTGATGCTGGTAGCTGGCTTTTGGCGCGGTGATGGTTGGTTTCGTCAGTGGCTAAAAGGCACGGCCGGTATGCTGGCGCTGGCTGCTTGCGTATGGATGATACTGGCCCTCATGGATGTTTGGAGTTATCAGCAAATGCAACGCCAGCATCCGTTGGCGACCGTGTCCAGCTTTCGTATTGACGATCAGTTATACGATCTGACCATTGTCGACGAAGAGGGGCGCGAGCAACGCTTTGAGGTACGTGGGGATCAATGGCAGTTGGATGTGCGCTTATTGCACTGGCGTGGTCCGGTTGCAGCCTTGGGCAGTGCTCCCTTGTATCGCTTGGAGCGTTTGAGTGGGCGTTACCTAACGCTAGAGCAAGAGCGTACGGCACCACGCTCCGTGCATACTTTGGAGCAGTCGCGCTGGGTAGATATCTGGCAACTGCTGCGGGGCTTGCCGCTGTGGTTGCAGCCAGAGTTCGGCAGTGCTGTATATATGCCGCTGGTCAATGGGGCTGTTTATGCCGTGGAGGCCGGTGGTCGTGGTCTGACCGTTAAGCCGGTGAATGATGTCGCAGCAGCGGCAGTGAATCAGTGGTGATTCACTGCCGTATCAGGTTAATCGCGATTGCGGCAAGAAATTAGGGTGTTTTCCAGTAGCTTTGCTCGCGTCATCGGGCCCACGCCTCCAGGTACGGGGGTAATGTGGCTGGCGCGTTGAGCGGCGACCTCAAACTCTATATCACCTATCAGCTTGCCGTCCTCAGTGCGGTTGATTCCCACATCAATGACAACAGCGCCTGGCTTGATCCACTCCCCTTTAACCAATCCTGGTTTGCCGACGGCGACCACGACAATGTCTGCTTGGCTAACAAAATACTCCAGATCGTGAGTGAAACGATGGCATGTGGTAACGGTGCAGCCTTTAAGTAGTAGCTCTAGGCTCATCGGTCGGCCAACAATATTGGAAGCGCCGACGATAACAGCGTGCTGGCCGCGCACCGGCTCACCTGTGGTATCGAGTAGGTCGACGATACCTGCCGGCGTGCAGGGGCGCAGCAGTGGCATGCGTTGTGCTAAGCGACCGATGTTAAATGGGTGAAATCCGTCAACATCTTTAGCTGGGGCAATGCGCTCCAAAATCTCGTCAGCTTGCAGACCTTGTGGCAGTGGTAGCTGCACCAAGATGCCGTCGATGTCATCAGCGCTGTTAAGTTCGTCGATTAGATCGAGGAGTTGTTGCTGAGAGGTGTTAGCAGGTAGGTCGTACGCACGGCTGACAAATCCCACTTGCTCACAATCCTTGCGCTTGTGAGAAACATACACTTGAGATGCAGGGTCGCTGCCGACGAGAATAACCGCAAGGCCGGGAGCGCGTTTGCCGGCCTGGATGCGGTCGCTAACCTGTTGTTTTATGCTTTCCCGGATTGCCGCCGCCCGGGCTTTGCCGTCAATCAACTGAGCAGTCATGATTGCACAATTACCTGTTCATAAAGAGAGGGCGCGGATTTTCTCATGGGAGTCGGGTAAAACAAAGGTGGAACCGGCTCGAGTGCCCCCAGAAATGAGGGAAGCGATTGTTTTTAAAGAATTTTTAAAAAAAATGTTGACGGCTTTAGGCGGCATCTATAACATGCGCAGCCACTTGCTCGGGGCAACTCGTCAAGGAGATATCGGGGTATAGCGCAGTCTGGTAGCGCGCCTGGTTTGGGACCAGGATGTCGGGAGTTCGAATCTCTCTACCCCGACCATTTAATTGCAACAATTAAATGGCCATGCGCCCGTAGCTCAACCGGATAGAGCATCGGCCTTCTAAGCCGAGGGTTGCAGGTTCGAGCCCTGCCGGGTGCGCCACGCGCAGGCAGTGGCATCAAAATATGGTGGCTGTAGCTCAGTTGGTAGAGCCCAGGATTGTGATTCCTGTGGTCGCGGGTTCGATCCCCGTCAGCCACCCCATTTCTTCTAGCCTCTCAGGTTAATACCCACTAACAGAGCCCCATTTCGGAATATGATTTTCGGGGTGCGCAGGTTGATCACTCTGATCAGCACAGACATTTTTTGTACGTATTTTTCTTGATCTGACCTGCGCGCGACTCAGTTAGCATTTGCTGGGTGGGCGCGATATAATCCGCGACCTTTAAATAACGGTGGCTGTTTCCAAGGGAATGGCCGGTATGAGATTCACTGTACTGAGAGGCATCTATGCAAGTGTCCATTGAGACAACCTCTGGTCTTGAGCGTTGTATGACCATTGGCGTTCCTGCAGCGGAACTGGAAGAAAAAGTAACATCTGAGCTGAAGCGCATTGCTAAAGGCCAACGCGTCAACGGTTTCCGTAAAAATAAGCCTCTGCCGCCTTCAGTGGCTAAGCGCATGTTTGGTAAGCAAGCACGTCTAGAAGCGGTTTATCAGCAAATGCAGCAGTCGTTCTTTCAGGCTGTGCAAGAGCAGGATGTTAAGCTGGCCGGTATGCCTCGTTTCGAGCCAACCTTGGATGAAGACGGCAAGGACTTAGAGTTTAAAGCGACTTTTGAAGTCTATCCCGAAATTGCTTTGGCGGATTTCTCCAAGATTGCGGTAGAGCGCAAGTCTGCTGAAGTTAAGGATGAAGACTTGGAAACAATGGTCGAGACCTTGCGTAAGCAAAAAGCGCAATGGCAAGACAGTGGTGCGGCCGCGCAAGATGGCGATCAGGTTAATATCGACTTCGAAGGTTTCATCGACGGTGAGGCTTTTGAAGGCGGTAAGGTAGAAGGCTATGACCTCACTCTCGGTTCAAAGAGTATGATCCCAGGTTTTGAAGAGAGTCTTGTGGGTGTGGAAGCTGGCGCTGAAACCACCATTGAGGTGACCTTCCCTGAAGACTACCAAAAAGAAGATCTGCAGGGTAAAGCGGCGCAATTTAAGATTAAGGTGAATGCGGTTAAAGCACCTGAGCTGCCTGAGTTGAACGAAGCTTTCTTCAATGAGTTTGGTGTAGAAACCGCTGACGAAGCTGAGTTCCGCACTGAGATCCGCAAGAACATGGTGCGTGAGCTGGATCGCGCTATCCGTACCTTGAACAAGCAGCAAGTCATCAAGGGCCTTTTGGATAGCAACGATATCGACGTGCCATCCTCTTTGATTGATCAAGAAATCGACCGTCTGCGTCAGCAAGCGGTACAACAGTTTGGTGGTGCACAGCAGTTCGATCCGAAGCAGCTGCCTGCGGAACTGTTCAAAGAGCAGGCGGAAAAGCGTGTGCGTATTGGTCTGCTGATGAATGCGGCTATCGAA
This sequence comes from Bacterioplanes sanyensis, assembly GCF_014652515.1. Classification (GTDB taxonomy): domain Bacteria; phylum Pseudomonadota; class Gammaproteobacteria; order Pseudomonadales; family Oceanobacteraceae; genus Bacterioplanes; species Bacterioplanes sanyensis. The sequence goes on from NZ_BMYY01000003.1 coordinate 68,764, forward strand.
GCTGAAAACATCGAGCCTTCTGCTGAAAAAGTTGAGCAGCTGATCGAAGAAGTGGCTGCGACTTACCAAGAACCCGAGCAGGTGCGTGAGTACTACAACAACAATCCAGAGCAGAAATCTCAAGTTGAGGCGCTGGCGCTTGAAGAGCAGGTGGTAGAGAAAGTCTTGGCGGTAGCCCAGGTCAGTGACGTTGAGTCAAGTTATGAAGAAGTGATCCGAGCTGCAAATCAGCCGGCCTAATCTTGTTATAACCACTGACAAGTAGCGCTCAACTGGCTAAACTGTTAACAGCCGCTCCGTTATGGATGCGGCTGTTTTTATAGCTAAAGAGCTGATATTCCAAACTGCCGAGGGAGTACTGAGTCGAATGATTGACTCCAATAAGCAACAAGCCGATATCGTTCAAGCCAGTGGTCTGGTGCCCATGGTGGTAGAGCAATCTGCCCGCGGCGAGCGTTCTTACGATATCTATTCCCGTTTGCTGAAAGAGCGCGTGATCTTTCTGGTTGGTCCGGTTGAGGATCATATGGCCAATTTGGTCGTGGCTCAGTTGCTGTTTCTGGAATCGGAAAACCCTGATAAAGATATCCACCTGTATATTAACTCACCAGGTGGATCAGTAACGGCAGGTATGTCTATTTACGACACCATGCAGTTTATTAAGCCGGATGTAAGCACTATGGTAATCGGCCAAGCCTGTAGCATGGGTGCTTTCCTATTGGCTGCTGGTGCCAAGGGTAAGCGTTACAGTGTGCCTAATTCTCGGGTGATGATTCACCAACCATCCGGTGGCGCGCAAGGTCAGGCGACTGATATCCTGATTCATGCCAAGAATATTCAAGACACTAAGGAACGCTTGAATAGCATTCTGGCCAAACATACTGGGCAAGCCTACGAAACCATTGCTGAAGATACTGAGCGTGATAATTTCATGGATGCTCAGGCCGCTATGGAATATGGTCTAATTGACCAGGTGCTGGAAAAGCGCTGATAGGCTATTGTGACCTGGAAAGGTTGAAACAAGATCGAGCCTGATGCCTTCAGGCTCAAGCGTAATGAGGCAGTCGAATGACCGACGATACAAAAGGCAAAGGTGATGATGGCGGGAAGCTGCTCTACTGCTCGTTTTGCGGTAAGAGTCAGCACGAAGTACGCAAACTGATCGCTGGGCCATCGGTGTTCATCTGTGACGAGTGTGTCGACCTGTGTAACGACATCATTCGCGAAGAGGTTCAGGAAGCGGAAAGTAAAGGTAGCAGTGATGCGCTGCCGACGCCGCAAGAAATTAAGGCGACGCTGGATGAATACGTCATCGGCCAAGACAAAGCCAAAATGGTGCTGGCGGTGGCAGTATACAATCACTACAAACGCTTGCAGTTTAGTGGTGGTAAGTCAGACGTAGAGCTGTCAAAAAGCAATATTCTGCTGATCGGTCCGACAGGCAGTGGTAAGACTTTGCTGGCAGAAACGCTGGCCCGCCTGTTGAATGTTCCCTTTACTATCGCAGATGCCACCACACTGACAGAAGCGGGTTACGTGGGTGAGGATGTTGAAAACATCATCCAAAAGCTTTTGCAGAAGTGTGATTACGATGTCGACAAAGCCCAGCGTGGCATTGTTTACATTGATGAAATTGACAAGATTTCTCGTAAATCGGACAACCCATCCATTACCCGTGATGTATCGGGCGAAGGGGTTCAGCAGGCGTTGCTGAAGCTCATTGAGGGAACCGTCGCTTCCGTTCCACCCCAAGGTGGGCGCAAGCATCCTCAGCAAGAATTTTTGCAGGTGGATACCGGCAATATGCTGTTTATCTGTGGCGGCGCGTTTGCTGGCTTGGACCAGATCATTCGTGATCGCTCTGAAAAGAGTAGTATCGGCTTCTCAGCCACGGTGAAAGGCAAAGAAGACGAAAAAGCAGTGGGCGATGTTCTGCGTGATGTTGAGCCGGGAGATCTGGTGAAGTACGGCCTGATTCCTGAGTTTATTGGCCGCTTGCCAGTGGTTGCTACATTGGATGAACTCGACAGTGATGCTTTGGTGAGGATACTGACAGAACCTCGTAACTCTCTGGTGCGTCAGTACGAGAAGTTGTTCGAGATGGAATCGGTAGAACTAGAGTTCCGTGATGCCGCGCTCGAAGCGATTGCCAACTGTGCCATGGAACGTAAAACCGGTGCGCGTGGTTTGCGTTCCATTATGGAAGGTGCGTTGCTGGATATCATGTATCGCATCCCCTCGGAAGAACACGTAGCCAAGGTTGTGATTGAAGAGTCTGTGATCAATGACGATGCCGAGCCACTGATTATTTACGAGAGCGCTGATGTGGGCAAAGTCTCACCAGATGACGACTAAAGATCGTCGTTTAGCTAGCTGACAAAAGGAGCGCAAGCTCCTTTTGTTTTATCTGGCGCTTGTATTTACGGCGTTCCATCCCCAATATCAGTTCATACACTCGATTCAGGTATGTTTGATGACACGTGAAGTATTACCCCTGCTGCCACTGAGAGACGTGGTGGTATTTCCATCGATGGTTATTCCTCTGTTTGTCGGGCGCGAGAAGTCGATCAACGCCTTGGAAGAGGCGATGGAGTCCGATAAGCGCATCATGTTGGTGGCGCAAAAGGATGCTGCGGATGATGAACCCGAGCTCGACGGCCTGTATAGCATGGGCACTGTGGCGACCATTTTGCAGTTGCTGAAGCTACCTGATGGTACGGTAAAAGTACTGGTCGAGGGAGACGTTAGGGCCCAGCTTGATAGTGTCGAGCATCAGGAAGAGATGATGCGTGCGGGCTTGTCGGTGATTGGCGATGAGCAGGTTTCAGAGCGCCAAAACGAAGTGCTGGTGCGGACTTTGACCGGCAATTTTGAACAATATGTGCAATTGTCGAAAAAGGTGCCTGGTGAAGTGCTATCGACGATTTCTGGTATTGAAGACGCCAGTCGCTTGGCAGATACCGTCGCCGCTCACATTTCACTTAAGCTTGAAGAAAAACAGGAAGTGCTGGAAATGTTGGATGCGCGTGAGCGTGTTGAGCACTTGCTGGAGTTGATGGAATCCGAAATTGACCTGTTAAAAGTGGAAAAACGCATTCGCGGTCGGGTCAAAAAACAGATGGAGAAAAGCCAGCGCGAGTATTACTTGAATGAGCAAATGAAGGCCATTCAAAAAGAGCTGGGCGATCTCGAAGACGGCGGCAATGAGTTTGACGAGATTGTCGATAAAATTGAATCGTCTGGAATGACAAAAGAAGCGCGCGAAAAAGCAGAAGCGGAACTGAAAAAGCTGCGCATGATGTCGCCTATGTCAGCAGAGGCTTCGGTTGTGCGCGGTTATCTCGACTGGCTGGTGAATCTTCCTTGGAAAAAGCGCTCGCGTGTGAATCACAGCTTAGAAAAAGCCGAGCAGATTCTGGACGAAGACCACTTCGGCCTAGAAGAGGTCAAAGAGCGAATTTTGGAATACTTGGCCGTGCAAGGTCGAGTGAAAAAAGTACGTGGCGCTATTTTATGCCTAGTGGGCCCTCCTGGCGTTGGTAAAACGTCGCTGGGGCAGTCAGTGGCGCGTGCTACCAATCGTAAGTTTGTGCGTATGGCACTGGGCGGCGTGCGAGATGAGGCTGAAATTCGTGGCCACCGCCGTACTTACATCGGTTCTATGCCAGGTAAGCTGGTACAGAAAATGTCTAAAGTTGGCGTGAAAAACCCGCTCTTTTTGTTGGATGAAATAGACAAAATGGGCATGGATCATCGTGGTGACCCAGCATCGGCGTTGTTGGAAGTGCTGGATCCTGAGCAAAATAGCCAGTTTGCGGACCACTACCTTGAGGTCGATTTTGATTTGTCCGATGTAATGTTCGTGTGTACCTCCAACAGCATGGATATTCCTGGGCCATTATTGGACCGGATGGAAGTCATTCGAATTCCAGGTTATACGGAAGACGAAAAGGTCAATATTGCTCAGCGCTATTTGCTGCCCAAGCAGATTAAAGCCAATGGCCTTAAGCCTGATGAAATCGAGCTCAGTGAAGAGCAATTGCGTGACATTATTCGCTACTACACCCGCGAAGCGGGTGTGCGCGGGTTAGAGCGTGAAATTGCCAAACTGTGTCGCCGTGTCGTCAAAGCTAACGCGTTGGCCAAAGAAGCGGTAACGCGCAGTATCGACAGTGAGTTATTGCAAGAATACCTTGGAGTTACCAAATATCGCTACGGACTGGCAGGCCAAGAAAACCAAGTGGGTCAAGTTACCGGTTTGGCTTGGACCTCCGTTGGCGGTGAGCTGTTAACGCTAGAAGGCGCAGCAACTCCGGGCAAAGGTCGCACCATCAAAACGGGCTCGCTCGGTGATGTCATGCAAGAGTCCATTCAGGCGGCGCTCACGGTTGTCCGTAGCCGTGCATTAGGCATGGGCGTCGATAATGAATACTTTGAAAAGCATGATTTGCACATCCATGTGCCTGAAGGCGCAACACCAAAGGATGGCCCAAGTGCCGGTATCGGTATGGCAACGGCGTTGGTGTCTGTGATTACGGGTATTCCAGTGCGCGCAGACGTGGCGATGACGGGTGAAATTACCTTGCGTGGTAAGGTGCTGGCGATTGGCGGCTTGAAAGAAAAGCTACTGGCGGCGCATCGCGGTGGTATTCAGACGGTTGTTATTCCTAAGGAAAATGAAAAAGATCTGCGAGATATTCCAGAGAATATTCAGGCAGAGCTTAACATTGTGGCTGTGGATTGGATCGACGAGGTGCTTGAGTTGGCCTTGGAAAGCCTGCCGGAAGTTGCCACTGGTGAATTAATCAACAAAGATGAGACGGCGGCCCAGAAAGATGACAAAAGCCGCCCGAGCACCCATTGACGCTGTCAGGGGTGCTTGGTATAAATCATCGCTCTATTTGACGTTCCTGTAGCGATCGCCCAATCGCACAACAAGAATTCTTTTTTGCGCACAGAGTAAGGGGATAAGTGTGAATAAATCTGAACTGATCGACGCGATTGCTGCGTCTGCTGATATTCCAAAAGCGGCCGCTGGACGTGCACTGGATGCCATGATCGAATCTATCGGTGGAGCCCTGAAAGAGGGTGAGCAAGTGGCGCTGGTAGGTTTTGGCACCTTCCAAGTTAAAGAGCGTGCTGCCCGCACCGGTCGTAACCCACAAACCGGTGCTCCGATTGAAATTAAAGCGGCCAAAGTACCAAGTTTCAAAGCCGGTAAAGCACTGAAAGACGCGGTCAACTAAGCCAACTGAATAAGGACCGGTAGTTCAGTTGGTTAGAATACCGGCCTGTCACGCCGGGGGTCGCGGGTTCGAGTCCCGTCCGGTCCGCCAAATTAAAAAGCGCATCCCGGGATGCGCTTTTTTTGTGTTTGCCATAGAAATGGTTGCGCACAGTCAACGGAGGAATCATGTTACAAACCATGCGTGACAATGCTCAGGGCATTGTCGCCAAAGTCATTGTTGGTTTTATTATTATCGTATTCGCACTGTGGGGTGTTGAAAGCATCGTCACCTTAGGTGGGGGCGATGACGCACCTATCACGGTCGGTGATTACGACGTTTCAGAGTTAGAAATAACACGTCAAGTTGAACAGCAGAAGAACAACATGCGCCGCCAGTTTGGCGACCAGTTTGACGACAGCTTGTTTAATGATGAGTTTTTTCGTCGTACCGCGGTAGAGCAGCTAATTGAGCAAAAGCTGGCACTGCAAGCGGCTGAGGATATGGGGTTGGCCATTTCAACGGCGCAACTTGATCAAGTGATTGTCAATACGCCAGCGTTTCAGGTGGATGGCAAGTTTGATCGAGATCGCTTTGTGAGCATCTTGCGCATGAATGGCTGGACGCCCTTGTCTTATCGCGAAGACCTAGCGGCTGATTTGAAAATGAACCAAGCGCGTGCAGCGTTGGTCTTGAGTGGTATAGAAGTACCGTTCAGTGGTCAGCTGGCTCAAGCGTTAGCAGAAGAGCAGCGTGAATATCGCTATGTCGAATATCGCATTGCCGATCTGGAAGGTGACATCGAAGTCAGCGATGCCGATGTCGAGCAGTTCTACCAAGACAATCAAGACCAATTCCAAACCGCTGAAACAGTGACCGTAAATTACGTGCGCTTAAGTTTGAGTGAGTTGGCTGAGCGTCAACAGGTTCTGGACGAAGACATCGAGCAAGCCTATGCCGACTATCAAGCTGATCTGGCAGACAACGAACAGCGTGAAGCCAGCCATATTTTGATTGAGGCCAATGGCGAGCGTTCCGATAGCGAAGCGCGTGAGTTGGCTCAGCAGTTGGCTGAGCGTGCTCGCAACGGTGAGTCGTTCGCGGCCTTAGCGGAAGAGTATTCTGATGATATCGGTTCGCGCAGCAGCGGCGGCTCTTTGGGCTTAGCGGCGCGCGGCACCTTCGTTGAGCCGTTTGAAAACGCACTGTACGCCATGCAAGAAGAAGGCTCCGTGAGTGATCCGGTTGAAACTGAGTTTGGTTATCACGTGATTCGCTTCGATGGTGTTCAAAGGCAGCAGCCGAAGTCACTGGCCGATGTTCGCCCGGAGCTGGAAGATGAAATCCGCAATGGCAAAGCAGAGCTGGCTTACGCTGAGCAATTGCAAGAGTTGTCGAACTTAGCGTTTTCAGCGCGCCAGCTGAGCGATATCAGCGAAGCGATGGCGCTGCCGGTGCAGTCATCCACTGCGTTTAGCCGTCAGCAAGGTGAAGGCGTTGCCTCGGATTCGAGGGTTCGGGCAGCGGCGTTTGCTGATAACGTACTGCTCGATCGTGAGTTGTCGGACGTGATTGAAACGGATGATGGCGCCGTCGTATTGATGGTGGATCAGCACCAGCCGCAGCAAACTCAGCCGTTGGCTGAAGTGCGTGAGAGGGTTGTCGCGCTGCTCAAGCGTGAGCGCGCCGCCGAGCAGGCGCAGCAGCTGGCTCAAAGTGCTGCTGAAGACCCAGCCAGTGTGGATGCATGGCAATCTGTCAGCAATAAGGCCGCTGCCAGCAGCGATGCGCCGCGTGCAGTGCAGCAGCGCGCGTTTGCCTTGGCAGAAGGCAAGGCGGATGCCATCGCAACACCCGGTGGCCACAGTGCCGTGGTGGTGGATCGCATTCAGTCCGTGGCCTGGCAGGAGCAAAGCTTGGAAGACGGCAGTCTGGAAGAGCTGCGCATGCGTCGCTCACGTTTAGATATGTTGAGCTACCAAGGCTATGCCCGTAATACCACTGAAATCCGTGGTAGCGATAGCTAAGGTTGCTTGGCTAAAAAAGCCCGCGTTCATCGCGGGTTTTTTTGTGCGCGCTTGAAAAGGAAAAAACCATCGATGGGTGGTGCGAAGAGGAAAGCGGAGAATTAACAAGAGCAGACAACAGGAGGGGAAGAAAACACCAGGAGCAGGGCCCCTGGTGATCAAGCTTACGCTGGGAACAGTTCGCCCAGTTTGGTCGCCAGCATCATGTCGCCTTCAACACGCAGTTGACCAGACATAAACGCTTGCATGCCGTCGGTTTCGCCAGTTGCGATGCCTTCGAAAGTTTCGGTGTTCATAATCAGGGTAACGTTGGCGTCGTCGTTCTCGCCTTTTTCAACAGCACAAGTGCCGTCTTTAACAACCAAGTGGTAAGTATCACCGTCTTCGATGTTGAACTGGAAAATCAGGTCCAGGCCGGCAGCAGCGTCGGCGTTGAACTTGCTGTTCATGGTTTCAATGATTTCTGCAACAGATGCCATGAGTGGTTCCTTTTTAATACTTGTCAGATCAAGGGTTCGGCTGGCAGGAGTACAGCTGACGTCGGAAAACACTGGGTCAGCATCCCGCGCGCGTCTGCAGCCAGACGGCAACACTCTAGGTGCAGCCCTGTTGGGTGTCAATCAAAATTCATACGTTTGTTTGAATGCCTTGTCCGTCGTTGACGGGTGTGCGCGGCAGCGGCTTCAGTTATGCTTGCGCTTTAACTCAAGATGGAAGGAAATCACGGGTGGAATTCTTAGCGGACTACGGTTTGTTTGTCCTCAAAGCAGTAACCATTGTCATCGCCATTCTGGTGGTCATCGGCGGCATTGCCTCTTTGAGCATGCGTAACCGCAGCGACAGCGATGGCGAGCTCAACATTAAAAAGTTGAATGACGAGCTCGACGATCATCAGCAACAGCTGCGGGCAGCGGTGTGCGACAAAGAAGTACAAAAGCAGTTACAAAAACAAGAAAAGAAAGAGCAAAAAGCCAAGCGCAAGGCTGAGAAAAAACGCGCCAAAGATGGCATGGAACCACTGCCGGAAGCGCGCAAGCGTGTGTACGTGCTTGACTTTGATGGTGATATTCGCGCCAGTGACGTTGATCTTCTGCGCGAAGAAATATCCGCCGTGCTGACCTTTGCCCGCAAAGAAGATGAGATCGTCGTACGACTGGAAAGCGGCGGTGGCATGGTGCACAGCTATGGCCTGGCGGCGTCACAGCTCAAACGCATTCGTGACAGTGGTATTCATCTGACGGTATGCGTCGACAGAGTTGCCGCCAGCGGTGGCTACATGATGGCTTGCTTGGCAGATAAAGTCGTCGCTGCGCCCTTTGCCATCATCGGCTCCATCGGTGTGGTGGCTCAACTGCCAAACTTTCATCGCCTGCTTAAGAAAAACGACGTTGATTTTGAAATGTTCACCGCCGGTGAATACAAGCGCACGGTGACCATGTTTGGGCACAATACGATCAAAGCCAAAGAGAAATTCCAACACGATTTGGAGGATACTCATCAGCTGTTCAAGCAGCATGTGCAGCAGTACCGTCCGCGGGTGGATCTAGAAGCCGTGGCCACCGGCGATATCTGGTATGGCCAGCAAGCGCTGGAATATCGTTTGGTCGATGACGTGGGCACCAGTGACGATTACCTGATCCATGCGTGCGACCATGCGGATGTATTTACGGTGCGCTACGAGCAGCGTAAATCATTGCAAGAAAAGCTGGGGATGGCAGTGCAAGCAGGCGTTGAAAAAGCCGGTGTGCGCTTGCTGACCATGGCCAACCGTCAATTGCATTCAAAGGGGTAACTTATGTTTTCGGCATTTCGGGTAGAACAGACGGACACAGGCTTTCAAGGTCAATGGCAGTCGGTGGAACGCACTGCCTTGCCCGAAGGAGACGTCGAAATAGAGGTGCAATACTCATCGGTGAATTATAAAGACGCGCTGTCATACAGCGGCAATCGCGGCGTTACCCGTGATTACCCGCATACGCCGGGCATTGATGCCGCTGGGCGTGTGGTCAACAGTGAGGTTGATGAGTTCAGCGCCGGCGATGAGGTCGTGGTGTTTGGCTATGACCTGGGCATGAACACCGATGGCGGTTTTGCCCAACGCATTCGAGTGCCAGCCAGCTGGGTGCTGCGTTTACCGCCAGGCTTGAGCTGTGCTGATGCCATGGCCTGGGGCACCGCTGGGTTTACCGCTGCCTTGAGTGTCATGAAACTGGAGCGTAATGGCATTGCACCGAGCAATGGCCCAGTGGTGGTCACCGGTGCAACCGGCGGTGTCGGCTCAGTGGCCGTGGCCTTGTTGGCGCGTTTGGGGTATTCGGTGGCAGCGGTTTCAGGCAAGGCAGAGCAAAGCGATTTCTTGAGCCGGTTAGGTGCCACCAGCGTGGTTAGCCGCGATGATATTTTAGCGGTCAAAGGCAAAGCCATGGCTCGCACTCAGTATCAGGCGGCGGTCGACACCGTTGGCGGTGATTTAGTGGCCGCCTTGGTGCCGCAAATTCACCCAGAAGGTGCGGTGACCACCTGCGGTATGATTGCTGGCACCCACTTTGATGTCAGCGTGTTCCCGTTTATTTTGCGCGGCGTCAGTGTGCTGGGCGTTGACTCCGTGGAAATTCCACGCGCTCTTAAACAAGCGGTGCTGGATAAAGCCGCCTCCGATTGGTCATTGCCTCTGTTGAATGAGCTGGTCACAGACATTGGCCGCAGTGAGCTTTCTAAGGTGCTCGATGCGCTGTTGCAAGGGCAGGGCGTTGGTCGCTACCGTTTGGACTTGAGCCGCGATTAATCGCGGCGCAAATGGTCTTTAACGGCAATCGGGTTGGGGTAGTTAAACACCACGATGTAGCTGGAAATGGCAAAAGTGATGATGGCGGTGGCCTGAATGGTGAGCGATGCGGGCTGGCTTAACAGGCCGCTTTCACTGGCAACAAAGGCGATCAGCAATGAAAACTCGCTGATTTGCCCCAGGCGAAAGCCCACATCCCAAGCCAACCTAGGGTGCTCGCTGAACCCCGCAAGCAGGTATCTTAAGGTTATGGGTTTTACCACCAAAGCGGCGGCTGCCAGCAAGCTGGCTGGCAATAAAACATCCGACAGCAAGCCCAGATCTAAGCCGGCACCCAAGGCAAAAAAGAACATCACTAAGAAAAAGTCTCGCAGTGGCTTTAAGCTCAGAGCAATGAATTGCGCTACTGGGCTGGTGGCCAAGGCCACGCCGGCGACGAACGCACCGATTTCATAGGTTAGCCCCAGCTTGGCAGCTGCTTCGGCAATGGCTAAGCACCAGCCAATCGCAAGAATAAATAGATACTCTTGAAAGCGATCAAAGCGCTGTATCAGTGGCAGCAACAGCCAGCGCACGGCTGCGTAACAGCTGCCCGCCAGCAGGGGCATTGCCAGTAAGGGTTGCCACAGTGGAATGTCCTGATCGCCTGCCATAAAGCCCAATACGATCAGCGTAACGATGGCGAGAATGTCCTGAATCAACAGCAGGCCGATCATCAGCTCACCCATGTGCTTGTGATGCAGCACGGTGGTGGGCAGTAATTTGAGCGCAATGATGGTGGACGAGAACACCATGGCAAGGCCAATGATGATGCTGTCGAGTAAGCCAAATCCAAAGGCCCAGGCTATGACAAAGCCGCTGGCAGCAAAGACCAGTGAGCTGAGCAGGGCGACGGAAGTGGCTTGGCGCAGCACAGCCAGCAACGCCTTGGGTTGCATGTCTAACCCGAGCAAAAACAGTAAGAAGATAATACCGATATGGGACATGTGCGACAGTGCTTCTGGATGCTCGATCCAGCCCATGCCAAAGGGGCCAGCCAGTACGCCTAAGCCAATGTAGGCAATGATGAGTGGCTGGCGCGTGTAGAGTGCAACCGTGGCAAATACGGCTGCACCGGCAAATACGATGAAAAAGGCAAAAATAATATCTTCAGGCATGCAGCAAGAGTACGGGAGCGATGCGACATGCGCCAGTGCAAAACGGGGTGACCGCGTAGGCGGCCATCTGGTTAGTCCGCCATAGGGGTCAGCAGATAAGCGCGTTGACGCCCTTGGCGATCAAGGTAGCTACCGACAATCTGACCTTGCAGGTTAATGCCGGTGGCTTGGGTTAGCTGGCCATCGACGTGTGTGAGGCGGTTTAGGTCCAGCAGCTGTCCATCAAGGTAGAGAATCGCACTGACGGCGTTGCTGTCGGCTGAAAAGCCAACGGCCATACCGGCCAAGTTAATGTCGAGAAACTCAGACGAGCTTCCCAGCTGCTGGCTTAAAGTGCCAATAATATGCTTATCCAGTTGGCCATCTAAGCCGGGTAGCCACAGCGTGGCTTGTTGGGGCGAGAATGGGCGGTCGGTGCTGGAGCCAGCAATTACGCCAAAGTCGTTTATTTCCTGCGCTTCACTCCACAAGGTTTCGTCGGCTTCAAGCATGCTAAAGCCAAATAGGGTTTGCACAAAACCGCGATTGGGCTTGCCGGACCAGCGCTCGTATTCAAAACCGGCGATGTCGCCAAGGTTATTGGTGGCGCTGGCGCGGCGGTAAAAACTTTCGTGCTCGGCAATGGGCCAAACTTCGCCATCACGCCATATGACGGCGGTGTCTTGTCCGCTGTTGGCATCCGCCCAGCCGACAATGTCGCCCAGTTCATTGATGTTGGTGGCCATCGCGTTGCTACCGGCTTCGTCGCTTAACAAGGGCAGTGGCGTGGCGTCGGTTTCGCTAAATAGCCAGGGCAAGTACTGCCAGCCTTGCTGATATACGACTCGGCTGTAACCAATGATGTGGCCTTGATTGTTGATCTTGCTCGCTTGTGTGTGCTGAGAATCATCACGGCCTTGGCCAAGGCTATGCATTTCACCGTCGCGAATCACGAAGGCATGATGGCAGTTAATGGGCCCGCTGGCGGTAAAACAGGCTTTGTCGTTGTCGACATCAGACCAGCCGACAATATCGCCGACATCGTTGATGTCCAGCGCGCTAGCTTCAGGCCCGCCCAGTGTGCCTAAATCGGTAAAGCTGTAGCGCGGCAAATTCGACGGGTTGGCACTGGCCAGCGAGCTGATGGCGCTGATCAGCAAAGCGGTGGGCACAGCAGTAAAGCGTTTCATAAGAGCTCCAATGAACAGAGAATTGAGTTAGCCCTGTGAAGGCTGCTGTGAACCACCTTATCAATAAGAGTCTAAGTTAAAATGATTATTATCAATTTATGCTGAATTGAAGTGCGATGCTGAGCTATCAAGAGGCAATAAAAAAGCCACCTAAACGGTGGCTTTTTTGATTGGGGCTAGCGGCGCCGGAAAAGCGGCCTGGGGTCGCTGACATCGCTTTGGTAGGTCACGCTGAAGGTGGCGAAGGCATCTAGGGCATCTTGTATGTCCTGGTCTTCACGCAGGGCAAAGCGATTGAAGCCGCAGCGCTTCATGTAAAACAGCTGGTCAATCAATACGTCGCCGCTGGCCTGTAACTCGCCTTGGTAGCCATACGTCTGGCGCAACAGTCGTGCTGTGGTGTAGCCACGGCCATCGGTGAACTTGGGAAAGTCGATGCTGATCAGCGCCAGCAAGTGTGCGTCTTCACCCAGTTGATCCGCGGTTTGATCGCTGCGCAAATGCACACCGAGCTTGTGCTCCAGCGCCTGGCCTTTGAGCTCTGTTTGTTGGGCTTGCCAGCGCTCCAAGCTGATGATGGCAAACTCATCGATGGCTTGCTCGTCGTCCACCCAGTGCCATGGGTCTTGCTCGATGTGCTGCTCAGTATTAATCAGGTTTGCCATAAACAGCCTCCTTAAACACGGTGTGACCAGCGCGACGGTAAGTTTCTAAAAACGACTCGCCATCGATGCGATTGGCAACGTAGCAGTCTAGAATCTTGGCGATCACGTCTGGCATGGCATCGCGGGCAAAGGACGGGCCGAGAATTTTGCCCAGAGAAGCGTCGTTACCACTGCTGCCACCGAGGGAGATTTGGTAAAACTCTTCGCCTTTTTTATCGACCCCCAGCACGCCAATGTTGCCGACGTGATGGTGGCCACAGGCGTTCATGCAGCCAGAAATGTTGAGGTCGATTTCACCCAGGTCGTGCAAATAATCCAGGTCGTCAAAACGCACTTGAATGGCTTCGGCCACGGGAATGGACTTGGCGTTGGCCAAGGCGCAGAAATCGCCACCTGGGCAGCAAATCATGTCCGTCAAAAGACCCAAGGTCGGAGTGGCCAAACCGTTGGCTTTGGCTTGCTGCCACAACTCATACAGACGTTGCTGCTCGACATCGGCCAACACTAGGTTTTGTTGGTGAGTCGAGCGAATTTCGCCCAGGCTGAATTCTTCTGCCAAATCAGCGATGGCGTCCATTTGCTCGGCGGTCACATCGCCAGGCGCATTGCCTTTTTGCTTCAGGCTCAGATTGACAATGGCGTAGCCCGGTTGCTTGTGCTCGCGCACATTGCGCTGTACCCAGCGGGCAAAGGCGGCATCGTCGGCCAGTGCCTGCTGATAGCTGGCAGGGTTGGCTTCCAGAGTTCGGTAAGCGGGTGCGGTAAAGTGGGCTTTGACGCGATCCAGCTCAGCGGTCGTTAACTTGTCTTCGCCATCTTTTATCCGCTGCCATTCTTCTTCGACCAGCTCTGCCATGCGCTCAGGCCCCAGCGCTTTGACCAGAATCTTAATGCGCGCCTTGTACTTGTTGTCGCGGCGGCCGAACTGGTTGTAGATGCGAATGATGGCCTGCAAATAGGTCAGCAGGTCTTCTTCTGCCAAGAAGCTGCGAATCTCGGTACCAATGATCGGCGTACGGCCCAAGCCGCCACCCACCATAACGCGATAGCCAATGTCACCTTGCTCATTGCGTACAATCTGAATGCCAATGTCATGCACTTGCACCGCAGCACGGTCGGCGTCTGGTACGGCGTTGACGGCAATTTTAAATTTGCGCGGCAGGTAGGCGAACTCTGGGTGAAAGGTCGACCACTGGCGAATGATTTCGCAGTAAGGGCGTGGGTCGACGACTTCATCGGCGGTCACGCCTGCAAATTCATCTGTGGTGGTGTTGCGAATGCAATTGCCGCTGGTTTGCACGGCGTGCATTTGCACGGCTGCCAAACGCTCTAAGATGTCCGGGCATTGCTCCAGCGCTGGCCAGTTAAACTGTACGTTTTGGCGGGTGCTGAAGTGGGCATAGCCTTTATCATAATCGCGGGCAATGCTGGCCAAGGTGCGCATTTGCTGAGCGTTAAATAAGCCATAAGGGATGGCGACACGCAGCATGGGGGCATAGCGCTGCACGTAAATGCCATTTTGCAGGCGCAGCGGTAAGAACTCTTCTTCCGGGATTTTTCCATCCAGGTAACGGGCCATTTGGCCGCGGAACTGGGCGACCCGCTCATTCAGCAATTGCTGATCGTACTGATCGTAAACGTACATAGCTATCCGGTTGGCGAATTAGTGTGATTTTATCGGCGCACCATAGCAAAGCTTGGTTATGCATAAAATGACTATTTATCTATATGAAAATAACCAGTGAGCATAAAGCTAGCGCGATTGTGCGGCCTGCCATTGTAACCAATGCCGTCTGAGTCGCTCAGGGTAATCGCTGAACACGGCGCTGACGCCTGCCTGCCATAACTGGCTGGCTTGGTCGGTGTGGTTGACGGTAAAAGCGGCGGTGGCGATGCCTGCTTGGTGTATTTCGGCTAGGCGCTGCAAATCGACGGCATCGGCATCAAAGTGCAAGCTGGTGGCCTGAGCCTGGCTGAGGCGCTGGGCCCAATCTGAGGGAATGGCATCCACATTGAGGGCTCGGGGCAGTTGTGGCAATGACTCATGGGCGAGTGCCAGCGCCAGTTCGCTAAAGCTGCTTAATAGCAACACGGGGGGCGCTTCGACGGCGGCAAGAGTCGCGGCGACGGCGTGCACGGTCGCGGCCTCCAAGCCAGCGGCTGGTTTGAGCTCTAGGTTTAACGCCAGTGGCAGTGCTTGCGCCAGTTGCAGCAGTTCATGCAAGGTCAGTATCGGCGTGCCGCCAAACTGCGGGTTAAACCAGCTGCCGCTATCGAGCTGCTGTAACTGCAGCAAGTCATGCTGGACCACCAGGCCTTGGCCGTTGCTGCAGCGGCTTAAATCGTCATCGTGATGAATCACGGCAATGCCGTCTGCGCTTATAGTGACGTCGACCTCGGCCCAAGTCGCCCCTTGGGTGTGTGCCAGGCGAATGGCCGGAGCCGTGTTTTCAGGCGCCTCGCCACTGGCACCGCGATGGGCGATCACGCCCTGCATGCTGTGGTAGAGCGGCCAGCTGTTGATGGCGGCAGTAGGACTCATAGGCGTATTCTGGCCCAGTGTTGTGACCGCCAGATGACGGTGTAAATGGCTGACAGAGCGATGCGTTGCAAACCTTGCAGCAGCCAAATGCCGAGCAGGCCTAGCCCTGCGACGGGGCCGAGCAAATAGGCCAGTGGTAGCAGCACCAGCCATTGCATCACTAAATTGATTTTTAGCACTTGGCGGCTGGCGCCGGCGCCCAGCAAGGCTTGGGTCAATACCATGGCCACCACCTCTAGGCCAATGGCCAGCCCGGAAATGCGCAATGGCCAGGTCCCCAGTTCGATCAGGTGCTCATCTGGGGTAAATAGTCGCAGAATCCATTCCGGAAACAACCACAGCGGCAAACCAACCAAAGCCATCACCAGCATGGCCAAGCGCACTACCTCCCAACCCCAACGGTAAGCATCTTGCTGCTGCTCTCGCCCAAGGGCTTGGCCGACCAGGCTGGTAGAGGCTATGCCCAGTCCAACCGCGGGCAGAATTAGTACCAACGCCAGGCTAATCAAAATATGTCCAATGGCTTGTTGCTGGGTACCGATTTGGCCAATGATCCAGAACATCACACTGGTGCCGAGGGCAAACAAGGTTTGCTGGGTGGAGTTGGGCAACGCCAGGCGCGCCAGGGTTAATAGCTCATGGCGGCTAGGCCAGCGCCAGTCGGGTAGGCGCGCACTGTGGCGGCGAAAAGTCAGCCAGGCGTACATCAGGCTGCCCAGTGCCAGCGATGCTGCGGTGCCGATGCCGGAGCCAACGGCGCCCATTCCCGCCCAGTGGCCAATGCCAAAAATCAGCACATAGCTGATGCCGATGTTGGCTAGGTGCATCAGCAGCAATACCTTAAGGTACATGCGCGACTCACCAATGCCGCTCCAAAAGCCACGAAAGACGAAGTTAATGGCGACAAAGGTCACTGCCAAGGTGCGCCAGTCGAAGTAGGGGATAGCCACTTCAACGACGTTGGGCGTGGCGTTAAACCAGGGGATCAACCAGGGGCTGATGGTGAGAAAGAACGCCGTCAGTGGCACGCCCATCAATACCGCCAGTAGCAAGCCGGCAATAAAGGTATGTCCCATGCGGGCCGAATCGCCGGCGCCAAAGCGTCTGGCCACCAGAGCTTGCACACCTGAGGCCAGTCCCATCACGGTGGATACCACGATAAAACTGGCGTAACTGCCGATGCCGACGGCGGCCAGGGCCTGCTCGCCCAAGCGACCGACCATGGCGGCATCAATCAGGTTGATCAGGCTTTGCGACAGCATGCCGCCAATAATGGGCACGCCAATGGCCAGAATGCGTTGCAATCTGGCTTCATCAATGGCGGTCAGGCGAGCAATCAGAGGTAGCAAGTGATCCTCGCGTTAGGGTTCATAGCTCAGGTTAGGGGCCAGCCAGCGCTCCAGCTCTTGTTGGCTCATGCCTTTGCGTTGGGCTAAATCCGCGACCTGGTCACGATCAATTTTGCCAACGCCAAAGTACTTCGATTGCGGATGAGCAAAGTACCAGCCACTCACCGACGCTGCCGGTGTCATGGCAAAGCTCTCGGTCAGTGAAACGCCGGTATGGCGCTCTGCATCGAGTAGGCGGAATAAAGTGGCCTTTTCGGTGTGGTCCGGGCAGGCCGGGTAGCCAGGTGCCGGACGAATGCCTTGATAGGCTTCCTTGATCAGCTGCTGGTTATCGAGCTGCTCGCTTGATGCATAGCCCCACAACTCTTTGCGCACCTTTTCATGCATGCGCTCAGCAAAGGCTTCGGCCAAGCGATCGGCCAGCGCTTTGACCAGGATGCTGTTGTAGTCATCGTGCTGTTGGTCGTAGTGGTCGGCCAAGCGCTCGGCTTCGATGCCGGCGGTGACAACAAATCCACCCATGTAGTCTTGGGCTTGGTCTTCACTGGCAACAAAGTCGGCCAGCGAGTAATTGGGCTGCTCGCCTGGCTTGCTGGTCTGCTGGCGCATGTGATGCAGCACCGCCAGTTCGCTATCGCGTTGTTGGTCGAAGATGACGATGTCATCAGCACCGCGGCGCTGAGCGGGCCATAGGCCGACCACGGCTTTGGCGGTAAACAGTTTTTCGTCAACGATGCGCTTGAGCATGGCGGTGGCGTCGCGATACAAGTTGGTTGCCGCTTCGCCGACGACTTCATCTTCGAGAATGTTGGGGAATTTGCCCGCCAGTTCCCAAGAGATAAAGAAAGGCGTCCAGTCGATGTAATCGACCAGCTCGGCGACATCGAAATCTTCAAATACATGCAAGCCCGGCTGTTTAGGGGCTACCGGAGGATGTGCGTCGAAGTCCGGTTGAAACGCGTTATCGCAAGCCTTCTGATAGCTCAGCAACGCCTTGGATTTACGATTGGCATTGCGTTCACGTACTTTGGCATATTCATCGCGTAACTCATTGATGAACATGGGTTTATCTTGCTTGGATACCAGCTTTTGGGCGACGCCAACGGCGCGCGAAGCATCGGTCACGTAAACGGCCATGTCGTTGCTGTATTGCGGCTCAATTTTCACCGCTGTGTGCGCTTTAGAGGTGGTGGCGCCGCCAATCAATAGTGGGACGTGGAAGTCGAGGCGCTGCATTTCGCGAGCGACGTGCACCATTTCATCCAAGGAGGGGGTGATCAAGCCCGACAGGCCAATGATGTCGACGTTTTCTTCGCGCGCGACTTTCAGAATCTTCTCCGCCGGTACCATCACGCCCAGGTCGATGACCTCAAAGTTATTACACTGCAGCACCACGCCAACGATGTTCTTGCCGATGTCGTGCACGTCGCCTTTGACCGTGGCCATCAGGATTTTGCCCTGCGTCTCAGCTTTGCCGCTTTTTTCCGCTTCGATAAAGGGCAGCAAGTAAGCCACAGCTTGCTTCATCACGCGGGCGCTTTTGACCACTTGTGGTAGGAACATTTTACCGGAGCCGAATAAGTCACCGACCACGTTCATGCCGTCCATCAATGGGCCTTCAATGACCTCAATGGGGCGGTCAAACAGCTGGCGGGCTTCTTCGGTGTCTTGCTCGACAAAGCTGTTTACACCTTTTACCAACGCGTGGGTTAGGCGCTCGCGCACCGGCAAAGAGCGCCACTCTTCGTTTTCTTTTTCCTGCACGCTGCCGTCGCCGCGGTATTTCTCAGCGATTTCCAATAGCCGATCGGTGGCGTCGTCACGACGGTTAAGAATCACGTCTTCGACGCACTCTTTCAGCTCGGCGGGCAGATCGTCGTACACCGCCAGCTGGCCGGCGTTGACGATGCCCATGCTCAGGCCGTTGCGAATGGCATGGTAGAGAAACACCGAGTGAATGGCTTCACGCACCGGGTCATTGCCACGAAAAGAGAAGGAAACGTTACTGACGCCGCCGGAGATTTTGGCGTGGGGCAGTTGCTCCGTAATGAAGCGACAGCTGTTAATGAAATCGACGGCGTAATTGTTGTGCTCATCGATGCCGGTGGCGACGGCGAAGATGTTGGGGTCGAAAATGATGTCTTGGGGCGGAAAGCCGACCTTGTCGACCAGTACTCGATAAGAGCGCTCGCAGATTTCGTTTTTACGTGCCTCAGTATCCGCCTGGCCTTGCTCATCAAACGCCATGACCACCACGGCAGCGCCATAGCGCAGGCAGCGCTTGGCTTTGTCGATAAAGTCGGCTTCGCCTTCTTTTAGGCTGATGGAGTTGACGATGGCCTTGCCTTGAATGCACTTCAGGCCCGCTTCGATAATCTCCCACTTAGAGGAGTCAATCATGATGGGCACACGAGCGATGTCTGGCTCAGCGGCGATCAGGTTGAGGTAGCGCACCATCGCCGCCTGCGAGTCGAGCATGCCCTCATCCATATTGATGTCGATGATTTGGGCGCCGTTCTCCACTTGCTGGCGGGCTACCTCTAGTGCTTCGTCAAAGCTTTCTTCTTTGATTAAGCGCTTAAAGCGTGCAGAGCCGGTGACGTTGGTGCGCTCGCCGACATTGACGAACAAGCTGTCGCTGTCAAAGTTGAACGGCTCTAAGCCCGCCAAGCGGCACGCGACGGATGGCTCGGGCAATGGGCGAGGCGCGTGCTGACTGACGGCATCGGCCAAGGCGCGAATGTGCTCAGGCGTGGTGCCACAGCAGCCGCCAAGAATGTTTAGGAAGCCGCTGGCGGCAAACTCTTCGACGATGGCGGCCATTTCTTCCGGCGTTTGATCGTACTCGCCAAATTCATTGGGCAAGCCGGCATTCGGGTGCGCTGAAATGTAAGTGCTGGCCTTGGCAGACAACTCTTCTACGTGAGGACGCAGCTCTTCGGCACCGAGTGCACAGTTTAAGCCGATCGACAGTGGCTTGGCGTGAGCGACGGAGTTCCAGAATGCTTCGGCGGTTTGACCAGACAGCGTGCGCCCAGATGCATCGGTGATGGTGCCGGAAATCATAATCGGCAGTGCTTCACCGCGCTGCTCGAACACTTGCTGGGCAGCATAAATGGCAGCTTTGGCGTTGAGGGTATCGAATACGGTTTCGATCAGAATCAAATCGGCACCGCCATCCATTAACGCCGCCGTGGCTTCAGTGTATTCGTCCACCAGCTGATCAAAGGTAATGGCACGAAAACCTGGGTCGTTCACATCCGGCGAAATGGAGGCGGTTTTGCTGGTCGGGCCTAAAACACCGGCGACAAAGCGCGGGGTGCCGGTTTCGTGGGCGACTTCGTCGGCCACTTGGCGGGCCAATGCGGCTGCTTGTCGGTTGAGCTCCGGCACCAAATCTTGCAGTTGATAGTCGGCCTGGGAGACGCGCGTCGAGTTAAAGGTATTGGTTTCAATGATGTCAGCGCCAGCTTCTAAATATTGGCGATGCATTTGCGCGATCAGCTCGGGCTGACTCAGCACCAGCAGGTCATTATTGCCTTTAACCTCTTGGGTTAACTCAGCAAAGCGTTCACCGCGGTAGTCTTTTTCTTCCAACTGGTGGGTCTGAATCAAAGTACCCATGCCACCGTCGAGGATGACGATGCGTTGTTGCAGGGTTTGGTGCAGGTGGTCAATGCGTTGACGACGGTTTGACGGCAAGGGGGTGCTCTGATTCATGTTACTTCGCATTCCGGTAAATGATCGGCCGAGGCCAGAAAACAGCGGCCGGCGATTGTAGCAGAAGGCGAGACGCTCTGTCCTAACGCCCTGACTCTGGCGCCCAGCTTACCCTAGTAAAACACTAGGGTATTCAAGAGCGAGGGCGGATGCGGTATAGTGGCGCCAGTTTTAAATACAGGTGACACCATGACCCAGTACGTAAACATCACGCCCGATGCCGAAGACTACCTCGCTGACTTGCTGTCCAAGCAAAATGTCGAGGGCATGGCGGTGCGTATCTTTATCACTCAACCGGGCACCAAATACGCTGAAACTTGTCTCGCCTATTGTCGTCCGGATGAAGTTAACGATAAGGATGAAATCCAGCAAATGGAGAAAATCCGCGTTTACGTCGAGGCAATGAGCATCCCCTACCTAGATGAAGCCTTGATCGACTTTGCCAAAGACCGCATGGGCGGGCAGCTCACTATTAAAGCGCCGAATGCCAAAATGCCGCGCGTTACCGCCGACAGCCCGGTGGAAGATCGCATCAGCTACTTGCTCTACACAGAAATCAACCCAGGTTTGGCGGCTCACGGTGGTGAGGTGAGCTTGGTCGAGCTTACCGAAGACGGCATCGCGGTGTTGAAGTTCGGTGGCGGCTGTCAGGGCTGCAGTGCGGTGGATATGACTCTAAAAGACGGCGTAGAGGCGAGCTTGGTCGCTAAAATTCCTGAGGTGAATGGTGTACGAGATGTGACGGATCACACTGTGACGGAAAACGCTTACTTCAAAGCGTAACACCGGCCTTGCAGGCGCCTATGTAGCTTTACAGACGCCTGCTCCGTTATCAAAAAAACGGCAACCTTAGTGTTGCCGTTTGTTATTTGAAGTCGCTGATGGTGGCGCCAAATCGATAGCCGTTGTTTTCTTCTTCCACCCTGCAAATGGTGATTGCGGCAGATAAGGGTGACGTGGTTTGACCGCCGCTGCTGATGTGAAGAATGCCTTGGGTGCCAATGGGCAAGGGCTCACTGCAGGCGAGCTGCACGCCACTGCTGCTTAAGTCCAAGCAAGTCAGTTGCAAATCGCGTCCATCTTCGAGTCGAAGTGAGGCGGGGGTTTTGATTTGCATGCGCATGAAATCGCGTTTTTCTTGGTAAGTGCGTGCCAGCGTTGTCATAAGCATTCTCCTTATTAGGTCATCCCGATACTACCACCCTTGATTGAAAAGTGTACAAAGCGGCATAACCTCATAACTTGTCATTAATGACTGGCGCGTTTGGCGTATCTCCACCCCTGTATTGCAACCCCGAGCCGTTGGCGGTACTGTTCGCCCATTCTGACTTCCGGGAGCTTCCTGATGGCCGCAGCAGTGCTGGTCATTGACGACGACACGCAGCGGTGCGAACGCCATGTGCGCTACTTGATCAAACGCGGTTACGACGCTCAAGCGCTGCCGGCCCATGGCAGTCTTCCTGAATGGTTGCGTCAGCACCCGGTCGCTGCGCTTGTCTGCGCCCCTGGCCACGATGGGTTGGACTCCTTGCAAGTGCTAAAGCAGCAGTTTGCCCAAGCGGCCATGGTGGTTCTGTCAATGTCCTCTGACAGTGATGATGTATTGCAAGCGTTGCGCTTTGGGGCCGATGACTATTTGGTGTTGCCTCTGAGTAACCTTGAGGTGCTGGGGCTATCGGTAGACAAGGCTGTGCAGCATGCACGCACTCAAGCTGAGAATTTGGCCTATCGTCAGCACTTGGAAGTGACCAACAAAGAGTTGCAACGCCATCTGGATGAGCTGCGCAGTGATCAGCAAGCGGGCAGGCAGGCGCAAATGCGCATGTTGCCTGAGCCGCTGTGCAAATGCGGGGTATCTTTGCAGCACCGAGTCATTCCCTCCTTGCTGTTAAGCGGCGACTTTCTCGACTACTTCGAACTCGATGAGCGGCGTTTGGTCTTCTACGTGGCCGATGTATCCGGCCATGGCGCGTCGTCGGCGTTTGTGACGGTTTTATTGAAAAACCTCACCTATCGGCTGCGTCGCAACTTGCGGCGTGGCTCCAGCGATGAGCTGAATGATCCGGCGCGCGTCTTGGCGCGTATCAACAGTGAGCTGCTGGCCTCGCAGTTGGGTAAGCACCTCACCATTCTTTACGCCATTTATGATTTGGTTACCAGCCAGCTCATATACAGTGTCGGCGGTCATTTGCCCATGCCGGTGCTGGCCTGTGAGGGCCAGGCTCATTATCTGGAGGGCAGTGGTATGCCGGTAGGCTTGTTTGCCGGCGCAGAGTATCAAACCTATCAATGTAAGTTACCGGAGCCGTTTACCTTGTGGCTGTTTTCTGACGGAATACTGGAAATCATCGATCGCCCGACCTTGAATGATAAAGAAGCGGCACTGCTGCAATTGGCGGCTGCGTCCGAAGGCAGCCTGGAGCGGCTGATGACTGAACTGCAAATCACTGCAGAAGTCGAAGTACCAGATGACATTGCCATGCTGGTCGTGGCAAGGGAGGGTATATGACATCAGGCGAAGTCTATGTGGCTTTTGTCGACGGTGTTCACATTGTTCGCCTGGTCGGCGATGTGCGGCTTAACCTGTGTTCGGCCCTCGAACGCTACCTAGATGACATCCTCAAAAGGCCGGATTTTTCCCACGTAATGGTGGATCTATCCGACGCGACGGGCGTCGACAGCACGACGCTGGGCCAAATCGCTAAGATTGCCATATTGGCGCAGGAGCGTTTCGGCATGCGCCCAACCATCGTATCGCCTAACCCAGATATCACTCGTGTTTTGCTGAGTATGGGTTTTGATCAGGTGTTTAATCTGGTGCAAGACCCCATCGCCACCGATGTTGAGTTTCAGCAGTGGGCGGCGCGCGAGGTCAGTGAAGACCAAGCCAGAGAGCAGGTGATCGAAGCTCACAAAGTGCTGATGGGGCTCAACCAAAGTAACGAACACACCTTCCGCGAGCTGGTCGACTCGCTCGAGGCCGACCGTCTGGCCGCTCATTCCCATAATAAATCGTAAATCAGGGGGACCTTGTGTCTATCAGTTCAGCTACCGTCGTTGGCGGCGGCAGTTTCGGCACCGTCATTGCCAACATTCTGGCGGACAATGGCATTCGTACCCAGCAATGGATGCGTGATGCCGACACCGCCGATGCCATCAATCAACAGCATTGCAATCCGCGCTATCTCCCCGACGTCACGCTCAACCCCAGTCTGTTGGCAACCACGGATCTGCAGCAGGCCGTCACGGGGGCGGATGTTGTATTTGTATCTGTGCCCAGTCGTTCGGTGCGAGAAGTCACGCAGCAGTTCGCTGGCTGGCTTGAACCGCACCAGCTGCTGGTGAGCACTACCAAGGGCATTGAGCCGGACCCTTTTTTGCTGATGAGTCAGGTGCTCAAAGAAGAGTGCCCGCAAAACGCCAACGGCGTTTTGAGTGGCCCTAATTTGGCGAAAGAAATCGCTCGCCGTGAGCTGGCGGCCTCAGTGATTGCCAGTGAAGACAGCGATTTGCGTCGCGATGTGCAAGAAGCGCTGAGCTGCGATTATTTTCGGGTGTATGCCTCCAATGACCCTCACGGCGTTGAATTAGGCGGGGCGCTGAAGAATATTTATGCCATCGCCAGTGGTTTCGTGGCAGCGCTGGGAATGGGTGAGAACACACGCAGCATGATCGTTACCCGCTCGTTGGCAGAGATGAGTCGGTTTGCCGTCCACATGGGCGCCAACCCGCTTACCTTCTTGGGGCTGGCGGGCGTGGGCGACTTGTTTGTTACCTGCAGCTCGCCGTTGAGTCGTAACTACCGGGTGGGCTACGCCATCGGTCAAGGCAAAAGTCTGGATCAAGCCATTGAAGAGTTAGGCGAGGTCGCCGAAGGCGTTAATACCTTGCGATATGTCAGGGAAAAGGCGCGTGAGTGCGATATATATATGCCGCTGGTAATGGGGACTTACGCCGTGCTGTTCGGTGGTGCGGATCCCAAGCAGGTGGCTCAAGGGTTGATGACAGGCGAACGAGCCTCTGATGTTGAGTTTGCGCTGTCGCGCAATGAAATTTGATAAGGAACCATTATGAGTGATGTAAAAGACAATCTGACTTCCGATGCTTTTTGGTTGAAGACCTTATACCTGCTGTTGTTCTTCATGGTATCTCGCTTGGTCGGGCTGGTGGTGCTGCTACTGACAGTGGTGCAGTGGGGTTTTCAGCTGGCTACCGGTCAGCCTAATACTGAGTTGGCGCGCTTCGGTGATAGCTTAGGGCAGTACGCGAGTCAGATTATTCACTATCTGAGCGGTGTCTCGGAGCAAAAACCGTATCCTTTTCAGGATTGGCCGAGCCCGCACAACGCGGATCAAAATGAATGAAATTATGTATCGTGCGCCATGGCGTAGCCGTTCTAGGCGCAGACTCTGATGATCAGCGAGTGCTGCGTCCGGAAGGCTTGCAGCAGGCACACATGGCAGGTCGCTGGCTGGCCAGTGAGGGCTTAAGTCGGCCTCAGCTATTCGCCAGTCCCTATGTTCGTACCCAACAAACCGCTACCGAGATCGGTTCCGCCTTGGGCTGTGAGCCACAGCTGATGACTGAGCTGGTGCCAGGCAGCGAGCCACAAGTCGTTGTAGAGCAGTTGCTTGAGATGACGGACGACGTAGTTTTAGTATCCCACTTACCTTTGGTCGGGCGCTTGGCGGCCTGGCTGGTCGACGGCGAGGTCTATGATCAGCCTTGGTCGCCTGCGGAGTGTTGGCTGCTCGAAGGTGATGTGTTTGCGGCTGGCTGTATGACGGTTACCCAGGTGTGGTATCCAGAGTTGGAAAACACCTAAGGCACTGCTGACCGTTCAGCACCTTGCACAATGTGACAAGGGTCAGTAGCTTGCAGGGCTTTGTTTTGTGTGCAGACAACTAATAATGAAGCCCATTCTTCACTTTTCCCACGCCAATGGCTTTCCTGCCGGTGCGTATCAAGCGTTATTGTCGCCTTTGGCGCTGGTGGCAGATGTGCGCAGCATTGACCGCTTAGGCCATCACCCCGAATACCCAGTTACCAATAATTGGGATCATCTAGAGCGTGAGCTGCTGGAGCACTTCGAGCGCACCTACGATCGTCCGGTCATCGCCGTTGGTCATTCGCTCGGCGGTGTTCTGAGCTACATGGTGGCAAGGCGGCGGCCAGATTTAGTGGCCGGTCTCATTATGCTCGACTCGCCGATTTTAACGCCTTGGCAGTCGCGCGGCTTGCGGCTGTTAAAGAGTCTTGGTTTGTCGGATCGCGTTACGCCTGCAGGGCGAACACAAGGTCGACGTACCACTTGGCCTGACCAGCACAGTGCGCTGAGCTATTTTCGCAGTAAGTCGCTGATGCGCCACTTTGATGAGCAGTGTTTGCAGCATTACGTGGAAGCCGGTACTGAGCCATGCTCTGAGGGTGTGTGCCTGAGTTACGACCCTGATGTTGAAATGAAGATCTACCGCACCATTCCCGACAATCTCTCTAATGCGTTGCCCTTGTCGATGCCCGCCGCTGTGATCGCAGGGCGCGATAGCAATGTGTTTCGCCCCAGTCATGCGCGCTACATGCGGCGCAAGGCGGGTATGGATGTGCATTGGCTGCCTGGCAGTCATATGTTTCCGTTTGAGCATCCGCAGGCGACGCAACAGCTAATCCAGCAGGTGGTTCAGCAATGGGGGTTGATCTGATGTCGGCAGCCTTGCGTGAAGAAACACTTGGCTCGCTGGCGGCCTTACACAGCCCTCGAGGTGCGCTCCCCACGTTAATGCTGCACGGCTGGATGGACAATGCCGCCAGTTTTCATCAGTTGGCACCGCAGTTGGCAGTGGATGGCTGGGCACTTGATTTGCCGGGTCATGGTCATTCGCCGTGGCTGGCGGAAGGAGCGGACTATTACGTCTGGTCCTACTTGCCAGCAGTATTGCAAGCGCTGGATACGCTGCATCAGCAATCCGCAAAGCCGGTGTTGTTGATTGCTCACTCCATGGGCACGGCCAGTGCGCTGCAGGCGGCAGCATTGGCACCAGATCAGGTCGCGGCTGTGGTGTTGATCGATGGCATCGGCCCACTAACGACACCTGCAGCCAGCTGGATTCAGCAAATGCAACAAGCACTGGCATGGCAACCAAAGCCCGCACGGCGGTTTGACGACCCTTTGCAAGCGCTGGCGGCCCGCCAGCGAAGCTCGCCGGACCTGGATGCGGAAGCGCTCGAGGTCATGGTGCGGCGCAACCTTCAAGCCATAGGTGAGGGCTGGCAGTGGCGCACTGACCCCAGGCTCAAAGCACCCTCAAAGGTACGCTTAACCGACGACATGGTGAAAGCTGCGCTGCAAACCGTTAACTGTCGGGTGCTGGCCATCCGTGCCGAGCATGGCATAGTACCGCAGCCTTGGTGGCAGCAGCGCCTCGGTTGGCTTAGAGATGTTGATAGTGTGGTGCTCCCTGGGCATCACCATCTGCACCTGGAGCCTGCAACGAGCGGTGCGGTGGCGCTGTGTATTGAACAATTTATTGCTGGAGATTGAACAAAAATGGAGCGGCAAAACCGAATCAGCGGCGATATCGGCTGGTTTGCCTTGTTGATGGCACTGCTGTTGCTCAGTTTGGGAGCGGCTTGGCACGCTTTGGCCAAGATAAACTACGGCTTTAGCCTGTGGTATGACGTACTCGATATCGGTGAGCACATTGACCATTACGGCCCGCAGAACCGCTACAAACAAGGCCTAGAAGCACTGTCGAGGCAGCAGCATGAAGGCTTGTTTGCCGATATTGTTGCCGCAGTTCACAACCATGGGCAGGGGTTGTCTGATATAAGTTATACCGTTATCTATGAAGGAAAACATTTACATGATTCTTTATTACGTCAACCGGAAGTCATTCATCTACAAGACGTGGCGAATTTGATCGACTGGCTCAATCAGGCGCTGCTGTTTTTGCTGCCAGTGGCCTTGCTGTTGATGCTATGGCTTTCTTGGAAAAAAATGCCGCTGCGCTGGAAGCGCCAGCTTGGTGTATTGTCTGTGGTGGTCGGAGGAGGGGCGCTGGCGGTCATGCTGATCGGCCCCAAAGCGGTGTTTTATCAACTGCACGTATGGATCTTTCCCGATAAGCATCAGTGGTTCTTTTATTATCAGGAGTCGCTGATGACCACCTTGATGCATGCGCCGCAGTTATTCGGGTTGATTGCTGCGGCGATCGCGGTCTTTGGCCTGCTGTTGTTTGCACTGGTGCTGTTGCTGGTTAGACGTTGGCTTAGAACTCAGGCGGGCAGTTAAAGTTGAGACGCTCGCCGCTGCTAGGGTGGGTAAAGCTCAGTTGGCGGGCATGCAGCATCAGGCGAGGCTCGTCGTTTAGGCGCTCGCCTGCATAGAGGGTGTCTCCTACAATCGGGCAGCCGATTTGCTGCATGTGCAAGCGCAGCTGATGTGAGCGTCCTGTTTGCGGCAGCAGCTGCACGCGGCTGTATGGGCCTTCTTGTGCCAATAAGCGCCAGCGTGTTAGCGCGTAGCGCCCCTCACTGTGGCTAATCATCTGCAAGGGCCGGTTGGGCCAGTCAACGATGATGGGTAAATTGATGCAGCCCTCGTTACCGCGCGGCTTGCCGTACACCAAGGCTTGGTATTCTTTGCTGGTGGTCTGGCGTTCGAACTGTTGCTGTACCGCAGACAGCGCCGCTTTGTGACGGGCAAATACCATGACGCCTGAGGTGTCACGATCTAAGCGATGAATCACAAAGGTGGTGCCGTATTGAGCTTCTAAACGCGCTTGCAAGCAGTCTTTGTCGTAACGCCCAGGAACACTGAGCAAATGCGATGGTTTGTTAACCACCAGTAAGTCGTCATCAATCAGCAGTGGCGGGGCGAGGTTTGGCATCCGGGTAGTCGTAGTCTTGCAGTAGGCGTTGGTAGGCCCCCGAAGCTTGCAGCTGGCGCAGGCCCTGATTAAAAGCATCAATGATGCGCTGGGCGTCGGGAGAAGAGGCGCGCATTGTAACATGCAGCGTCTGGCTGGCCAGTTCCGGCGTGAGAATCTGCAAATGCTTGCCGATGGTGTCGTTGTCCTGCAACTCGCGCTCAGCAATCCAGCGATCAACAACGACTAAATCCAGCTCTTGGCGCGCCAAATCGCGAAACAACTGGGAGCAATAAGGCCGGTAATGGCGCTCAAAGCGCTGAGCAAAGCCCAGCACTTGGGCGTCGTAGTCGGCGTTTTCAAACAGCCCGAGTTTGAGTTTGGAAGCTCCGGGGGCTTGCAGGCCAGCCATGCTCAGGGCGGCCTGCTTGTGAGTAACAATCACTAGGTGGTTTTCTAGGAAGGGGGCTGACTGCAGCGTTTCTGGCGAGTTTTCAGGCCAAAGAGCGAGCCAGCCATCCAGCTTTTTTGCGCTAACGGCCTCATCGACGGCTTGCTGTGGACGAATGCTCAGTTCCATGTTCCAGCCGCTAACGGCCAGCGCTTGTTTGACGATGGCCGCCGCCAGGCCTTGCTCAGGCTCCAAGTCGCTGACGTAAGGCCCCCAAGCCGGGCTGCCCAGGTGCGCTGTGGGTGCTTCGTCTTTGTACTCCTGAGCGAGTATGGAAATCGCCTGCGCCAGCCCATGCTGCTCAATGCTGCGCGTCATTTGATCGCTGAAACTTTTTACCAAGCTAACGCCTTCAATGACGACGTCATAAATCTGCCAGCGATCATCACGACTGAACAGCTTGTAGTCGACTTTAATGGCCGGCGCGCCTACGCGCATGATTTCACTTTTCACCAGAGCGCGATTGCCTGATGGGCTCATGCGAGCTTCAGAGAATCGCATCTCTTGATCGTCATAAGCGCGAAATGCACCGGCATAGGTACGAATCACCTTGTGCTTAAAGGCTTCAACAAACTGACGTTGCTGTGCTTCTGAGGCGCGGCGCCAGAACTTGCCCAATACCAAGCGCGCCATGTAGACATGATCAACGACGGGCAGGATTTCTTCGTCAATTAATTGCTCAAGATAATAGTCTTGAGTTTGTACGCGTTCCTTGTTGGCCAGCAATTTTTTTGCCATGCCATTGGCAGCGCTCATAACCACATCCCTAGGGGGCGTAGTGTCGGCGTGGGTCGTGGTGCCGATAACAAACATCAGTACCACCAAAATGCGGTGCGCTAAGCGGCTCATACCATCCTCTGTATCATTGGGTGAGACACCAAACTATACGGGCGACGTCATTGTGCTGGCAAATTGCGAATCAGCAAGGCGCGCTGCAGATCACATTCGGCCATGCCGTGTGGGCGCGGTAGTCGGACGACAAAACCAGAGCCCGGCGCATCCTCGCGTGGATTGTCGTGCTGGTCATACAGCTCGGTCAGTACAAAGGTATGGTTGCCGTTGGCGGTCATCAGCTCCAGTGAATCGCCCAGCTGAAACCGATTTTTAACCTCAATGGTCAACATGCTTGCATGCTTGTCGGCTTTTACTTCACCAACAAACTGCTGGCGAGTGCTGATGGAGGTACCGCGCTCATAGTTTTGGTACTCGTCGTGCACGTGGCGGCGGAAAAAGCCTTCGGTGTAGCCACGGTTAGACATGTTCTCCAGGGTGTCCATGAGTTGGCGGTCAAACTGGCGACCGGCGACGGCGTCATCAATGGCTTGGCGGTAGGCTTGGGCGGTGCGGGCTGCATAATAGTGGGATTTGGTGCGCCCTTCGATTTTGAGCGAGTGCACACCCAGCTCCACCAGTTTTTGCACGTGCTGAATGGCGCGCAGGTCGCGCGAGTTCATGATGTAGGTGCCGTGCTCGTCTTCAAACGCTGGCATGTACTCGTTGTCGCGATTGCCTTCTTGCAGCAGGAATATCTGGTCGCTGGGCTGGCCTAACCCCAAGGTCGATGTGCTTGGGTCAAACTCCTGTGCCTGCACCGGAATGACGTCGCCGCCTGCGGTTTCTTTGGCCTCGTGGGCTTGGTATTTCCAGCGACACGCATTGGTACAGGTGCCTTGGTTAGGGTCGCGGTGATTCATATAGCCAGACAGCAAGCAGCGCCCGGAATAGGCGATGCACAGTGCCCCGTGAACAAATACCTCCAGCTCCATCTCTGGGCAGCGATCGCGAATCTCTGCAATTTCCTCCAGCGATAACTCGCGCGACAGTATGATTCGGCTGACGCCCTGGCGGCGCCAGAATTCAACGGCGGCCCAATTGACGACGTTGGCTTGCACCGACAGGTGAATGACGGTGTCCGGCCAGCGATCTTTCACCAGCATGATCAAGCCTGGGTCGGACATGATTAGAGCGTCTGGACCCATATCGATGATGGGTTCAATGTCGCGCAGGTAGCTGCTGATTTTACTGTTGTGCGGCGCAATGTTGCTGGCGACATAAAACTGTTTGCCCAGTTGATGGGCGTAGTCGATACCATCCGCCAGCCGTTGGGCATTAAAGTCGTTGTTGCGTACTCGTAGGCTGTATCTGGGCTGACCGGCGTATACGGCGTCTGCGCCGTATTCAAATGCGTATTGCATGTTGCGAAAGGTACCGGCGGGCGACAACAGTTCAGGGCGAAAAGTCATGGGTGGTGCTCCCAAAGTCGAACAAGGCGAGCTGGCCTCTTTCAAGCCAGGGCTCGCCGCGTTAAAAACGGCGCACCCTAGCGAAAGAGGGAGAGGCCGATCTTGACTTGGGTCAACCGCCGGTGCGCGTTAGCAGGTCAGTCGTCGGCTTCGTGCAGGGCGGCACCAAAGGGAGTGGCAGGTTGTTGTGCCAGCCAATGAAAATAGGCTTTGGCGAGTGGCTTTTGCGGCTCTTCACCTAGGAGTTCATCCTGCTCTGACATCAGCTCATTCCAATAAGCGTGCAGCGGCTCACCTTCTAAGGGGGACGTTTGCTGCAACTGCTGAAGCCACTGCTGCAACAGTTGCCAGTCCTCTTCGCTGGCACCGCCAAGGCAAGCTTCTGCAGCGCAAAACAACGACGACAGCGTAAGGTCGGCAATGTCATCGGCCAGGCTATCGTGCTGCTCTAGCTGCTCGCGCCAGTCGGCAAAATCATCAAAGAAGCGCTGTAAGTTGGCTTCGGATTTCAGTTCGCCACGCAGCCAACTGTTGGTTTTGTTGAGCAACTTGGTGGCTGGGTGAATGTCCAGCTCACGGTGCTCGGCCAGCATCAATAGATGCGGCCAGCACAGTTGGGTTAGCGTAAAAGCACGGGCGGCGATGGCATAGGGTTGCATCAGGTTTCAGGCTCAAAACGGTGGGTGGAAAAAAGACCGGGCAGTACCCAGTCGCTGTTGGCTGGCAAGGCAGCTTCTAGACGCTCAATAAACTCATCTTCATCGGTCAGGCGTACAAAGCGCTGTTTGCCTTCTAAGTCATTGGCAAAAAAATCTTCCCAGTGGCCGAGTATATAGTGGCGTGCTTGAGTGTTGGCGACGACGCTTTCAGGGTACTGCTCCACTTGCGAAAACGATGCTGGGCATAAAATGGCCACATCGATATTTTTCCCGTCTTCTAAGGGCGGTACTAAGCCAGCCGGCGCTTGGCTGGCCGCATCCTGGTAATAAATTCGATGCACGGGTTGTTCGTCGGAGTCGAGAAAATCGATCAAGAAGGCCAGGGTTTGGCCTTCTTTCCAGCCAAACGCATGCCAAGGCAATGACTTTAACGGTTGCTCATGAGAGCCGCTCATGAATTTCAGCCCCATCAAATGCGGTGCATGGCCAGATTCCAATCCCATAATGCGAATGCGCCGATCAGCGCTGTAAAACCAGCGCCCAGGTTGGGTGCTTGAACCCATGTGTTCATTCATGGCCACCAGTCGGCTGGCTGGCAGGGCGGGTAATAGCGTGTTGCGGGTGGTGGCAGAGCCATAGATGACGGCATCGGGCGTGTGCTGTTGTGCGATGTGTGGCACGTCGAGCAAGTGATCGTAGTGAGCGTGTCCGACCAGCAGCATCTGCACGTTGTCGGTGGCTGGCATGTAACGGTCGATTTTCTCGATGTCGGCGCTGAGTGGCATCCATGGGCCAGTTCGCAATAAGTGTGGATTGGTGAACGAGGGAGCCGTTAGCAATTGACTGCCCTGGTAACTGATGAGATGGCCGCCAACGCCCAGGTATTGAATGGTCAAAGCCTCTGGGTTGGTTGCTGAAGTCGCCGTTTCAGGGGTGCTGGGTGAGCGTTTTAGCTGGCTGGAGCAGGCGCTCAGCAGCACAGCGATGGTTAGAATCAGTGCGTGAGTTAAGAATTTCATGCCAAGGTATCTTCGTTGTTATTGTCATGGGTGAGGCGGGCGAGTCTAAAGGGGTTCAGCGGATCTGCCAATTTTTTGCTATCCAGTTAACGTAAATGCTTTACAAATCAGGCCATATGATTCATCACGGTTGGCAATTAAAGTCAAGTCGGCTATGGTCCGATCATCGATCAGCAATATGTATCATTTTGTTATGCCTAGTGTTGTTGTAAGCAAGAAAGACGAAGTGATCTTCCGCGGTCTGTGTGATCAGGTGTCTCCCTTGGGTTTTCAATGTGAGTTGCCGTTATCAGCATTGGATGCTTTTCGTGACGACTGTGGTCGTTATTGCACCTTTGACGTGGCAGTGACGCTCTCCGGCCCTCATGGTCGGGTGACCATCGACGGAGAAGTCGGCGTGCATGGCTTGCATCGCTGTTCGCAAGATTGCTGTCGGGTAACGTTTCGCTATGTGCGCCTGTCGGGTGAGAATCGTCGTTTGATGGCTGAGCAGCTGGCGCCGGAGCAAGACGCCGATAATGTTGCTTGGCTAGGCCGCCGAGCTTAACTGCATTTGATGCAGCTGGCAGTAATGCGTCAGTGCTTCTTCGTGGTGCACGGGTAGCTCCACCTGCATGACCACCTTATCTGGCCGATATTGGCAATCCAGCACCTGTGCCTGGTGCGATTCTAGCTCCCGACGCAAACCAGACTCTTGAGCAAACGCCAGTTCAATCTGGTGCTGCGTGGTGGGTACGATGGCGCTGAGTGACAGTGATGCGATCAACTGTTGCACAGCGCCGGAATAGGCCCGTTGCAGTCCACCCGTTCCCAGTTTAGTGCCGCCAAAGTAGCGCACGACAAACACTGCGTAATCGACCAGGTTGTGGTGGCGCAAAACGTTCAGCATCGGCATGCCTGCCGTACCGCCTGGCTCGCCGTCATCCGAATAACCCTCCTCTGGCCGATTGCCTGTGCCACAGCGAAACGCCCAGCAAACATGGCTGGCTTTATTGTGTTGTTGCTGCAGTTGAGACAGGTGCCGCTCGAAATCCGCTTTCGACGCAATCACCACGCCCAAGGCGATAAAGCGGCTGCGTTTGACCTCAAGCTCGCTGTGGCCGTCGTGTGCTCGGTATTGGGTCATGGCTGGCAGTCATAAATCGTGAATTTATCGGCTCCGTGCGCTAGGACCTGGCGGAACAAGCGGTTGAGCATCGGGCGATAAGCCAGGTGGCGGTTCGCGACCACCAGTAAGCGCCCATCGTCGGCTAACACAGACTTGGCTTGCTCAAACATGCGCAAAGCCAGATTGGTGAGCTGTTTGTGGCCATCGTGAAACGGTGGATTGCAAACAATGCCAGCGTACGGCCCGGGGGTGTTTTCGCAGCTGTCGCCATGTTGGCAATCGACGGTTAATCCCAGTCGTTGTGCGTTGGCTTGTGCTGATAGAACGGCGCTCAAAGAGTCGTCTGTTAAAGTGAAGTTGCTGTCAGGCCAGCGCTGTTTGAGCGTTAAACCCAGTAAACCGTTGCCGCAGCCTAAGTCCAGCCAATGACCTGAGTGATCAGGTTGCTCAGCGAGGTGGTTCAACAGTGCGCGTCCACCTCGATCTTCTCGCTGGCGCGAAAACACCAGCGGCAGTGCCTGCAGGCCAAGGCCGTCAGCGCTGGTATAGCCTTGCCAAAGTGTCAGCTCTTGGCAGGTGTTGGGTGCTAGCTGCACGCTTACTGCTCGAGCCTTACGTTGCACCTTGTGTTGCTGATAGCTGGCGCAGTGCTGCTCAAGCCAGTTGAGCCAAGCGACGGGGATGTGCTTGGCCGGGCCGGCCAAGTGAATGGCAGCATCAGGACCGAGATGCTGCCAGCACCACTGCAAATAGCGCAGCAGTGCATCAAAGCTTTTAGGGAACTTGATCAAAGCCTGAGCCCTGTCGCTCCGAGCATCGCCACTTTCCAGCCATGTGATGTTGGGGCGGTTGCTGTGGGGCCAGTTGCGCTGCAGTGCATGCTGGGCGCAGGCGCTGTCGAGCACGCTGGTCGCTAGGGGGCCGAGGGCGCAGGTGATCGCGCCATGGCGATCATTGAACACGACTGCGTTGCCGTCGCCTTTGAGTTGCAGCAAATACTCGTCGCTGCTGTCCCAGGGCAGGGAAACGTGTTCAGGCAGTGGAGGGTAACAGCTCAGTTCAAGCTGGTTGTATGGCCAAACGGGCATCAGTAAATGTCGTTGAAGTCTTGTTTATCCAGCTCTGACAAGAGATCGCGCGGTGCATCGTCACGCTTCTTGCTGGTCTCTCGCTGAGTGTCGGTCTCGGTTTGCGCTGCTGGCTTGGCAGCCGTTCGTTGCTGCTGCTCTTTTGCCTCAGGGTTTTGCTCCAGAAACTTTTCATACACAGACTGGTTGCGTCGGCCCTTAACGCGCTTGCCGACTTGGCGGTCGTTTCCCAAGCTGCGCTTAAGCTTGGCGCGATTACCGGTTTTGACGTTGTGAATGCGCTTTAAAGAGCGGGTTTTCTTTTTGCGTGTCATGCCTTGGCTTCTGGGATGTGAAAGATCGGCTATTGTAGCGGATAGCGTCGCCACTGTAATCTGGCGTAATGCAGGCGCTGTCTTTCTTGGAAGGCGCTGGTATAGTGGTGCCGCCGTTACCGGGCTATTGCTCCTTGCCCGGGTGATCGTAAGGAACAGGAATTCGTCAATGCCAGACAATGCTATTCAGTTGGTTTATCTCGCCTCAACCGCTGGTAATCTCAGCCTTGAGCGGGGTGAAATCAAACGCTGTTTGGCCACTCAAGGTGTGCAAGATGTTGGTCTGGTCTTTGATCCTGAAGGCACCCCATACGACTGGAACTTGGTGCGCCGCCAGATCGAGTTGGCAGATGGTTTTATCCTGCTGTTAGGTGACAGCTATGGCCCCATGGCGCCCACAGGCATCAGCTATTTACATCGCGAGTATGTGCATGCTTTAAGCCTCAATAAGCCCATTATGGCGTTTGTCCGCACTTTAGATGGGCCAGAAACGGAAGAGCAGCGACGCTTGTCTGGTTTTCATGACATTATTCGTCAGCAAACGCCCATGAAGCGCTGGCACTTACGTGATGAGTTGCTCTCGCACGTGCGCACGGCATTGCCGGGCTTCAGTACCCAGCTGGGCAGTGGCTGGTGCCCTGTAGGCAGCGAGTCAGTAGCCGTTAACGCCGCTACCATTCCACATGAACAAGAAGTCGCAGTTAAAACCCCGCCGCGCCAGCGCCTAGTAGCCAGGCAAACCATCAGTTTGCATGTCGTGGCAGATGTGTATCAGGCCGGCAACTGCAGTCGTGAAGAGTTGATGTTGCCAGCGCGCCTCGATCAGCTATTAGCCAGTTTGAAGCGCTTGCTTCAGACCGGTGCCAGTGAAGATCGGCTGCGCTCTCATTTAGACAGCCTCATTGCGGGCACCGTGAGTGAACGTTTATTGCAACGTCACCCTGAAGCGCATGCGGTCGATGATGTGCGCCTTAGTCGCGGGCAGTTCCAGCAGATTCTCAAACTGTGGCAGCAACAGGGGGCTGTTAAGCGGGGTGACCAAGGCGGTCGTATCATCTGGCGAGATGCGCGCTGAGTCTTCGCCTACAGGTTGTCTAACAGGTTTTGCTTGCGCTCCCACTCTGTTCTCATGCTGTCACAAACGGTATTGCATAAATCGAACACGAACGGCGCGCCGATGGAAAAATACGCCAGGTTGCCTTGCTGGCGCCGCTTCACCAAGCCGTGTGTGCGTAATGTCGACAAATGCTTGGATACATTAGGCTGAGATGCCTCCGTCGCCTGCACCAACTCAGTCACTGATTTTTCACCCCCTTGAAGCTGATGCAAAATGCGCAGCCTCATTGGATCCGCCAGCAGGCGAAAACGCTGTGCGATCAGCTCCAGCATTTCATCAGATAGGGGGGCAGCGGTGTCTTTGCTGGTATTGTGCGCACGCAAAACGTCGATAGTTGTGTCCACCGTTTGTTCTCTTTTGTGATTCATATTCAACCTCGATTCTAGCTTAAATAACCAAATGACAATACGGTTATGGTTGGGCTGCTTAGATCATTTGTTTATGCACTTAGTCCGTCGTGGCCAGCTTGACCATCCTCTACTGGCCAGCCTTGCCTGCCAGTCGTTATACTGCGCGCCATTTCAGGAGAGTCTCCCCATGAGTCGAGTGTTTGCAGCAACGCTGGTGCTGCTGTCTATGTTTTTATTGGCGTGTAGCCAAGCACCAGAACAACGTGTCGAGCGCATCAGTGGTCCAACCATGGGCACCAGCTATCACATATCCATAGTGGCGCAGGGCTCAGTTGATTTGTCGGCCTTGCAGGCCCAGGTGGATCAGCGCTTGCGGGCAATCAATCGCTCAATGTCCACCTATGACCCAAGCTCTGAGTTGTCACTGCTAAACCAGCGCCAGCAAGGCGGTGAAGCGCAAGTCAGTGATGACCTTGCCGAAGTGTTGGCCATGGCGCTACAGGTGAACCAGCAAAGTGAGGGCGCTTTTGATGTCACCGTAGGGCCTTTGGTCAATCGCTGGGGGTTTGGCCCGGAGCAGCGTCGTGAGCCGCCAGCGGCAGACGAAATCGCAGCGATTCGCGCGCAGCTGGGTATGGACAAGTTAACCCTCGAAGGCAACCGACTCATCACTCAGGTGCCTCTATACATTGACTTATCTGCGGTAGCCAAGGGTTGGGCGGTGGATGAAATCGGCAACCTGTTGGCCGAGCAAGGTTTTGCCAACTACCTAGTTGAGATTGGCGGTGAGATTCGAGCTCAGGGTCAAAAGCCCGATGGCACCCATTGGCGTATCGCGATTGAGCGCCCAGATTTGGGGCTGGAACGCGAGCCACAGCTGATCGTCGAGTTGCAAGATTTGGGGCTGGCGACATCGGGTGACTACCGCAACTATTATGAAGTGGATGGCCAGCGTGTATCGCACACCATCGACCCAGTCACCGGCATGCCCATTACTCACAAGCTGGCATCTGTTAGTGTGATACATGAGTCGACGGGCATGGCCGATGCGTGGGCGACCGCGCTCAATGTTGTCGGTCCAGAGCGCGCCTTGTCGTTGGCAACCCAGTACGATCTGGCCATCTATATGATCGTGCGTGATGGCCAGCAATACGCTGAGCTGATGTCGCCGGCATTTGAACATTGGTTGGAAGCGCAAGCTTCTGGGAGTAAATGATGAATACCTTTCTTGTAGTTTTAGGCGTCATGCTGGTGATTGTTGCCGGTATGGCGGTCGGTGTTATTTTGGGGCGTAAGCCATTGTCAGGTTCGTGTGGCGGCATGAGCGCTGTTGGTTTAGACGGTGCATGCGATATTTGTGGCGGCGATCCTAAAAAATGTGAGGAAGAAAACGAGCAAGCCGCTCAGGCATCGTCACAGGCTCAGTTTTACGATGCGACTAAGCGCTAATCAGCATTACTAAGGGCCTTGTCTACAATGACAGGTGTCTAACAGACGTAACAGGAATGGAGAAAAGCATGGCAGATTATCACTACGACGTCGTTATCATCGGTGCCGGCCCAGCGGGCGAAGGGGCAGCGATGAATGCGGCCAAAAATGGCAAAAAGGTCGCGATCGTCGAGGATAAGCAAATGGTTGGCGGTAATTGCACCCATTGGGGCACGATTCCGTCTAAAGCCCTGCGTCATGCGGTGAAGCAGATCATCTCATTTAACACCAACCCAATGTTTCGTGAGATAGGCGAGCCGCGCTGGTTCTCCTTTCCGCAGGTGTTAAAAAATGCTGAGCGCGTCATTTCTAAGCAAGTTAAGTTGCGCACCGAGTTTTATGGTCGCAATCGTATCAGCGTCTACACCGGCCAAGCGCGCTTTGCCGATGCGCACACGGTGGATGTATACACCGGCACTCAAAGCAACACTCGACTGCATGCCGAGCAGGTGGTGATTGCCACTGGTTCAAGCCCTTGGCGGCCGAAAAACATCGACTTTAACCATCCACGCATCTACGACTCAGATACCATTTTGCAGCTTGAGCACACGCCGCGCACCATGATTATTTACGGTGCTGGCGTGATTGGCTGCGAATACGCGTCCATTTTCTCGGGCTTAGGCGTCAAGGTGGATTTGATTCACCCTGGCGATCGCTTGCTCAATTTCCTCGATGACGAAATCTCCGACGCGCTGAGCTATCACTTGCGCGATAAAGGCGCACTGATTCGCCATAACGAGCAGTTTGACTCGGTGCAAAGCAATGAGCGCTACGTCACCATGACCATGGCATCGGGCAAAAAGGTCAAGGCAGATGCCTTCTTGTGGGCTGCGGGCCGCAGTGGCAACACCAGTCATTTAGGCTTAGAGAGCATTGGTTTAACAACCAACAGTCGTGGTCAGCTTGAAGTCGATAAAGAGTACCGCACGGCAGTAGAGAACATTTACGCCGTCGGCGACGTGATCGGCTGGCCGTCGCTGGCGTCCGCCGCATACGACCAAGGGCGTGCTGCCGCCGCGCAGATTTCTGCACCCGAGGATTTCAACTTCGTAGACTCGGTGCCGACGGGCATTTACACCATTCCAGAAATCAGCTCGGTGGGTAAAACCGAGCGCCAGCTGACGGAAGAAAAAGTCCCCTACGAAGTGGGTCAGGCCTTCTTTAAAAACATCGCTCGCGCTCAAATCACGGCCGAAGGCGTCGGCATGTTGAAAATCCTATTTCACCGCCAGACGTTGCAGATTCTGGGCATTCACTGCTTTGGTGACCAAGCGGCAGAAATCGTGCACATTGGCCAGGCCATCATGGAGCAACCCGGTGAGGGCAATACACTGAAGTACTTTGTGAATACCACCTTTAACTACCCAACCATGGCAGAAGCCTATCGGGTGGCGGCGCTGAACGGTTTAAACCGCTTATAAGCAGGCATTTAGGGTGCTGTGAAGAAGGCCGCGAATGCGGCCTTTTTTATTAAGCTCGCTACTGGTAGCCGTAAACGCGCAGACTGGGCAGCAGCAGTTCATCGCTTAAGCGGCGATCCCCGCGGCTTTGACGGGTGCGCCCCGAGGGTGGCTCTGGCGTTATCTGGTTAAACGCCGGTAGGCCGCTGCCGTCATCAATAAAGATCAATGGCAGCGATACGCTCATCGCTTTGCGCTCACCATCCGGATACAGCAAGTTGGCGCGCATAATGGGGGCTAAATCCTGCACCTGCGCCAGGCGTGTGCCAGGTCTTAGGTTGCCCAATGTCTGCAGCTGCATCTGAATATGGGTTTTGTGCTCGCCCAAGGCCAGCAGCTGCTCTTCAGCTTGCTGGATCGTTAATTGTTTGATGCTGCGACCGTGGGCATACCAACTAAAACCGACTTTTTTCGGCTTTTGCGGCAGTAATGGCAGTTGGCGATAGCACTGCTTTAAATGCAAGCGCGCTAAGCCAGTGCCTTTTAAGTGCTCCCGCAGCTGGCTATGACGCTGCGCCAGCTGGCCTTGCAGGGCAGGCCAATCGGTTTGCTGTTGTTGGCGATATTGGCGCACGCTGTGCTGCAAGGCTTGTTTGCTGTCGTTAACTTGCTGGCAGTGCTCAAACTGCGCTGGGCTGACGGCCATTAAGCCGATGTCTGTACGTGTGACGCGGCCATCCTGGCCTTGTTGATACCACACATCTTGTAACGCTTGGCAAATAGTGCCAAGCGCCTGGTCTGGCTCGTGACCCAATAGCCAGTGGCGTGGCGGGTGTTGCTGCAAGCTGCGGCAAAGGCATTGCAGATCGCTGATGAGCTGATCGTAGTGGGCGACAATGTCTTGAATCATGCTCGGTTACTGCTGCTCACGGGCCTGAATCTTGGCACGAATAAACTCGCTGTGAGGCATGTAGAGCAGTTCAGCAATGCGCCGGATCATGTGCTCTTCATAGCGATCGATGCCATCGCTAACGTAGGCTAAACGCCACAACTGGCAGAGCAGTTGAAACTTGTCCTCGCTGCTCAGGTGCTGGTGCAGCAATTCCGTGAACTGAAATAAGTCATTGGCTTGCTCGGATGTTTGACGGGCGTCCTGCAGCAACAGCTGGGCTTCTGCTGCGCTTAGCCCCAAATGCTGGGTGGCGATGTCACGAAAGGCGGCTTCTTCAGCTTCGTCGATGTGATGGTCGGCGCGCATGATTTCCACCAGCAACACTGCTGTAGCCTTTTCCAGCGTGTGTTGCGGTTGTTGTTGGATTTGCTCGGGCGCAAACCAGTCGAGAATGGCTTTGATCATAAGGTGCTCTTTATGTGTTGCTGCAGTTGCTGTTCCAGACTGCGCTGATCGATGGCAAAGCGACGAATGCCCTCGGCCAGTTTTTCTGTCGCCATGGCGTCTTCGTTTTGCTGCCAGCGAAAATCGGCTTCACAGAGTGTTGCGCGGGCATCGTCGCTGCCCATGTTTGGATGCAGCTGGCGTTCCAGTTCGCCCTGATCTTGCTCAAGTTCGGTCAGCAGCTCGGGAGAAATGGTCAACTTGTCACAGCCCGCCAGCTGTTCGATTTCACCACAGTTGCGAAAGCTGGCGCCCATCACAACGGTGTTGTAGTTGTGCTGCTTGTAGTAACGATAAATACGGCTGACGGATTGCACGCCTGGGTCGGCGGCGCCGCTGAAGTCGATTTCAGGCTGCTTGGCTTTGTGCCAGTCGAGAATGCGGCCAACAAACGGCGAGATGAGCGTTACGCCGGCATCGGCGCAGGCTTGAGCTTGGGCGAAGCTGAACAGCAGTGTCAGGTTGCAATGAATGCCGCGCTGCTCCAGTTGGCGCGCAGCCTCGATGCCTTCCCAGGTTGACGCTATTTTGATCAGAATGCGCTTACGGTTGACGCCAGCTTGCTCATACAGATTGATCAATTTCTCTGCTCGGTTAATGGTCGCGGCGGTATCAAAGGACAGTCGCGCATCCACCTCGGTGGATACCACGCCGGGAATCAACTCAAGGATGTCGCGCCCAATACTGACGGCCAAATGGTCGCAAGCGTTGGTGAGCACGGAGTCTTGATTGTCCACCTGTTGTGCCCAGTCGACCGCTTGCTTGAGCAGCGGCTGATACGCCGGCAAGGCGGCGGCTTTTAAGATCAGCGAAGGGTTGGTGGTGGCGTCTTCGGGGCGATGTTGACGAATGGCCTCGATGTCGCCGCTATCGGCAACGACAGAAGTCATGGTGCGCAAACTTTCCAGTTTACTCATATAGGCATCCTGAGTTTGAATTCGGTAAGGGGTGGCTAAACGTTGCCCAAAACTGGCCGGCAGGTCAACCTCGGCTATGAAAATACAGAATTATCAAGTGCTTGGAGTTAAGTATGAAAGTAACGACTCAAATGATGATGGCTCTGATCTTGTGCCTCGCGGCAATGGCGAGTTGGGCCGAGCCCGTGTGGATTGATGTTCGCAGTGCTCAAGAGTACGCACAGGGCCATAAGCAGGGTGCATTATTGATGCCCCATGGCGAGATCGAAGCGGCCATTGCCGCTGCCGACCTAGCTAAAGATGACACTATTTATCTGTACTGCCGCTCTGGACGTCGGGCCGGTGTTGCACTGCAAAAGCTCGAAGCTTTGGGGTACACCCAGGTCGAAAACCTGGGCGGCTTGCAAGATGCTCTGCGCAAAGCAGGAGAGTGTGAAAAGTGCTGATCAGGCTGGCTGTGGCTCGGACACCAGAGCCAGTGCCTCTTCCATCACCTCAATGCCAGAGGTGCGTTTGTGGGCTTGCTCGCTCAAATGACGGCGAAACAAACGCGCGCCTTTTTCGCCGTTAAACAACCCCAGCATATGGCGGCTGATGTGGTGCAAAACCGCACCTTGTTGCAGCTGTTGCTCGATGTAGGGGTAGAGCGAGCGAATGGCTTGCTTGCGCCCCTCGATGCTCGTGTCTGAGGAGTGATCGCTGCCAAAGTAGCGCTGGTCGGCACTCATCAAAACACTGGGGTTATGATACGCCTCACGGCCAAGCATTACGCCATCCAAATGCTGGAGTTGTTGCTCGCATTCCTCATGGGTTTTTAGGCCGCCGTTGAGGATGATTTCCAGCTGTGGAAAGTCTAGCTTGAGGCGATGAACCAACGCGTAGCGCAAGGGTGGGATTTCACGATTTTCCTTCGGTGATAAGCCCGCCAGAATGGCCGTGCGAGCGTGCACGATAAAGGTCGTGACACCACTTTCCTGCACGACGCCGACAAAATCACGCAAATGCTCATAGCTGTCCTGGTCATCAATGCCGATGCGGTGCTTGACCGTCACGTCGATGTCACAGGCGTCGCGCATGGCTGCCAGGCAGTCTCGCACCAGCTGTGGATGGGCCATCAAGCAAGCGCCAATCATGTTGTTCTGCACTCGGTCGCTGGGGCAGCCAACGTTCAAGTTGACCTCGTCATAGCCAAGTTCTTCGGCAAAGCGCGCACATTGAGCCAGCTCTTCAGGCAGGCTGCCGCCTAACTGCAGTGCCAGCGGGTGCTCTTCGTCGTTATAGGCGAGAAAACGCTGTCGGTCGCCGTGAATCAAGGCACCGGTTGTCACCATTTCTGTGTACAGCAGGCTGTGACGCGTCAGCGCCCGCCAAAACCGCCGGCAGTGGCGATCCGACCAATCCATCATAGGAGCCGTGCTAAACCGGCGAGCGCCCGGTGCTAAGGGTTTTGCGCTCATGATTCACCTTGATTCGGGTTGTCGATGAGTGCATCGCAGGCGCTTAGGTAGCGTTTGCGACTGACCAGCATATGAAAGCGACGACCGCCGACTTGGCGCCATAAAATCGCCGCACGAATGCCGGCCAGCAGCAGGGCGCGCACTTTATTGGCGGTGTGATGATTTTGCAGGTAGCTGGGGTTGCCTTTC
This sequence comes from Bacterioplanes sanyensis, assembly GCF_014652515.1. Taxonomy (GTDB): domain Bacteria; phylum Pseudomonadota; class Gammaproteobacteria; order Pseudomonadales; family Oceanobacteraceae; genus Bacterioplanes; species Bacterioplanes sanyensis. The sequence continues at coordinate 112,464 of NZ_BMYY01000003.1, forward strand.
ACGCGAATGCGAAAGCTCAGGTTGCTCAGCGTTTGCTGATACAGGCCAGCCAGAGCGGCGATGGTGTTTTCATGGCCAACGGAGAAGTGATCAGCCTGGCGCGAAGCTTGGTTAATACCATCTCCCAAGGCAGCCATCATGTCGCCGTTTTTGCGCAGTTTGCGCTCCAGGTGCAACAGGCTCAGGGCGTAGCCGGTGACTTCGGGCTTGATGCCAGCTGGATCGCGCCCCACGACAATGCGCAACTGCTTCAAGCCAACGCTGAGCTGTGACGGCGCGTGACCATAGATGTCATCAAAGCGGTCGGGGGATTGCTGGAACACACTGCGCAGCAGAGGCTCGATGCTGGATTGCGGGACATCGCCTTCTCGAGCCAGTTGCTCCACTAGTGTTGCTGCCTGAAATACCGCCGCCAAGGCGATGACTTGCTCTTCGTTGCGGGATCTCATGCCTGCTTACCTGTGTGTTCAATGACGCCGCCACCTAGGCAGACGTCGCCGTCGTAAAGTACCAAAGACTGGCCCGGTGTAACTGCGCGCTGCGGTTGGTCAAATTCGACCCGATAGCCCTGCTCGTCGCGGAACAAGGTGCAGCTTTGGTCGTCTTGGCGATAGCGCACTTTGGCACTGCAGCGCAGTGGCAGCTCGGGTGCGGCGTTAACCCAGTAAATGTCACTGGTCGTCAGCCAGTCGCTGAATAGTAATGGGTGATTCTTGCCTTGTACCGCGATTAATACATTGCGTTGCAAGTCTTTACCCGCCACATACCAAGGCGCGTCAGGGTGGTTGGGCAAGCCACCGATGCCAAGCCCTTGGCGCTGCCCTAATGTGTGATACATCAAGCCTTGATGCTCGCCGATGTCTTCGCCCTCTGGGGTTTCAATGCGCCCAGGCTGGGCGGGCAAGTACTGGCGCAAAAAATCGCGAAAACGGCGCTCGCCAATAAAGCAAATGCCGGTGCTGTCTTTTTTACTGGCCGTGACCAGGCCGTTTTGCTCGGCAATGCGGCGTACCTCAGGCTTTTCCAGCTCGCCCACGGGAAACAGAGTTTGTGCAATTTCATCACCGCCGACGGCGTGCAAAAAATAGCTTTGGTCTTTGTTGCCATCGAGGCCGCGCAGCAGTTCGGTGCGACCGTCTACATCGCGGCGGCGCACATAGTGGCCGGTGGCAATCAAATCCGCGCCTAAAATTTTGGCGTATTCCAGAAAGGCTTTGAATTTGATTTCACGGTTGCACAGGATGTCTGGGTTGGGCGTGCGTCCGGCTTTGTATTCGTGCAAGAAATGCTCGAAGACATTATCCCAGTACTCGGCAGCAAAATTGGCCTGGTGCAGCTTAATGCCTAGGGTGTCGCACACCTGTTGCGCATCGGCCAAATCCTCCTTGGCGGTGCAGTATTCCGTGCCGTCGTCTTCATCCCAGTTTTTCATAAACAAGCCTTCTACCTGATAGCCCTGTTGCAACAACAGATAGGCAGAGACAGACGAATCAACGCCACCGGACATGCCAACGATGACCTTGGTGCGGGCGGTTTCAGGAGAACTATGGCTAGTCATTAAGGGTGCTCAACGATAACGTCCAGAGAAAAAAGTTTGCCGGCCAAATAATCTTCGACGCAAGTTAAAACCATGGGGGAGCGCAAACGCGATGAGGCGCGCAGCTCTTCAATGGTCATCCAGCGCGGTCCGATGATGCCCCGGTCCAGCTCCGCGCCTTCCACTGCAGTGATGGCGTCGGCGATAAAGCAATAGCGGTGGTAGGTCACGCCATTGGTGGGGCTGGTGTAGGTATAGAGGCCCAGCACCGCCGTGGGTTTCACCTCCCAGCCGGTCTCTTCCAGAGTTTCGCGACAGGCGGCTTCGAGCAAGGTCTCGCCGGCTTCAACATGGCCCGCGGGCTGATTCAGCACCGCTTCGCCGCCGCTGATTTCTTCAACCATTAAAAACCGCCCTTGGTGTTCAACCAAGGTGGCGACGGTGGCGTGTGGTGTCCAGCGCTCGATCATGCGGGCTCCCGGTCTGGCTGGTCAAAAACAGCCGCGCAGTGTACCCAAATTGCCGTTTCGGCTCAATTTTTGCGCCGTCGTTGTGGCCGCGCGGCGCCCTTTGAGCGCTGAGTCTGATTGCGAGAAGAGTTGCGTGAAGGATTGCGGGGCAGGTGCACACTCTGTTGGCGCCACTCGCCGGGCATCAGTTTGTCTAAGCGCCAAGGGCCAATAGCAACCCGGATTAAGCGCAAGGTTGGGTGGCCGATATGGGCGGTCATGCGTCTGACTTGACGGTTGCGTCCTTCAGTGATGCGAATATCCAACCAGCAGGTGTCATCATTGGCACGCTGACGAATGGGTGGCTGGCGTGGCCATAAAGAGTGCGGCTCTACTATGGTTACTTGGGCCGGCTTGGTTGGACCATCTTTGAGTTGCACGCCCTGGCGCAACTGCTGTAAGGCAGCCGCGCTTGGTGTGCCTTCGACTTGCACCCAGTATTGTTTTTGCATTTTAAATGCCGGGTCAGCAATGCGAGCTTGTAGCTGACCGTCATCCGTTAGCAGTAGCAGGCCTTCGGAGTCGTAGTCCAGCCTGCCTGCCGGGTAAACACCGGGCTGATCAATGTAGTCGGCCAGGGTTGCACGGCCTTCGCCGTCGGTGAATTGACTGAGTACCTGGAAGGGTTTGTTGAAGCAAAGGAGGGTTGCCATGTTGTAGCTTTACTACTCATTACTTTTGTCTAGCTTGCATTTTTTGTAGAAAAACTACAAATTAGCGCCACTTTTGACTTGAGGGCTAGGTGCTTGTCACTGCACCAGCCGGGCAAGCCATCCGAATTGCCACTATTCCGAGCTCCGTGGCAACGACATGAAGTGGCCACAAGCTGCTTCCGGCGGAGCTCTGCGAAACAGCAACCAGCAGCAAATGCTATAGGAGTAAGAATGACGACACAAACCCCAAAAATCATTTACACAGAGACGGACGAGGCGCCGGCGCTGGCCACTTACTCATTGCTGCCGATCGTTAAAGCGTTCACCCAGTCTGCTGGTATTCAGGTTGAAACGCGGGACATTTCGCTGGCTGGTCGTGTTGTTGCGACACTGGCGCCTTACCTGAATGAAGATCAGCGTGAGAACGATGCCCTGGCAGAGCTGGGTGAGCTGACTCAAGATGCCATGGCGAATATTATTAAACTGCCGAACATCAGCGCGTCCACTCCGCAACTGAAAGCGTCACTGAAAGAGTTACGTGCCCGCGGCTACAACTTGCCGAAGTATCCGGATAACCCGACCACGGAAGACGAAGTGGTATTGAAAGCCTTGTACGACAAGGTGAAAGGCAGTGCCGTGAACCCAGTGTTGCGTGAAGGTAACTCTGATCGTCGCGCCCCAGCAGCGGTAAAAGAGTACGCGCGCATTTACCCACACAGCATGGGCGAGTGGAGCAAAGACTCTAAGTCTCACGTTGCTTCAATGTCTGAAGGTGATTTTTTTGGCAGCGAGAAGTCGCTGACCACTGACAAAGAAACCACCGTCAGCATTCGCTTTACCGATGAGCAAGGCCAGCAATCGCTGTTAAAAGACGGCTTGAAGCTGCAAGCGGGCGAAGTAATTGACGCCGCGGTGATGAGCGTTAAGGCATTGCGCAGCTTCTTGGAGCAGCAAATTGCCGATTGCAAAGAGCAAGATGTGCTGCTGTCGCTGCATTTAAAAGCAACCATGATGAAGGTTTCCGACCCCATCATCTTTGGTCATGCGGTGGATGTCTTCTTCCGCGACTTGTATGCCAAGCACGACGAAGCCTTCAAGGCCGCCAGCATCAGCGTTAACAATGGTTTTGGTGATGTCATCGCTAAAATGGATCGCCTGCCAGAAGACGTTCAAGCACAAGTGCGTGAAGAGATTGATGCCATCTTTGCCAAGCAGCCGCGCGTTGCCATGGTCGACTCTGACAAAGGTATTACCAACCTACACGTACCCAACGACGTGATTGTGGATGCGTCTATGCCAGCGATGATTCGCAGCTCCGGCAAAATGTGGGGCGCCGATGGTGAGCTGCACGATGCCAAGGCCATCATTCCGGATCGCAGCTACGCCGGCGTTTATCAGGAAACCATCAATTTCTGCAAAGAGCACGGTGCGTTTGATCCTGCCACCATGGGCAGCGTGCCGAATGTGGGTTTGATGGCGCAAAAAGCCGAAGAGTACGGGTCGCACGACAAAACTTTTGAAATGACCGCCAACGGCCGCGTTGATGTGGTTGATGCAGACGGCAATGTCTTGCTGAGCCATGAAGTGGGCACGGGTGATATTTGGCGCATGTGTCAGACTAAAGACGCGCCGATTCGTGACTGGGTCAAGCTGGCTGTGAATCGTGCGCGTGCCAGCAACACGCCAGCGGTGTTCTGGCTGGATGAAAACCGTGCTCACGACGCTCAGTTGATTGCCAAGGTAAACCAGTATCTGCCAGAGCATGATACCGACGGTCTGGACATCCGCATCATGGCGCCAGTGGACGCAACGCGTTTCTCACTGGAGCGCATCAAAGAAGGCTTGGATACCATTTCGGTGACGGGCAACGTCTTGCGCGATTACCTGACGGACTTGTTCCCGATTATGGAACTGGGCACCAGCGCTAAGATGCTGTCTATTGTGCCTTTGATGAATGGCGGCGGTTTATTCGAAACCGGTGCCGGCGGCTCCGCACCTAAGCATGTGCAGCAGCTGGTGGAAGAAAACTTCCTGCGTTGGGATTCTCTGGGTGAGTTTATGGCGCTGGCCGCTTCCTTGGAGCACCTGGCAAAGGTCGCCGACAATCGCCGCGCCCAGGTGTTGGCAGATGCACTCGACACCGCGACCGGCCAGTTGTTGCAAAACAACAAGTCGCCTAAGCGCAAGGTAGGCGATATTGATAACCGCGGTAGCCATTTTTACTTGGCGCTGTATTGGGCTCAGGCTCTGGCTGCGCAGAGTGACGATGAAGCCTTGCAGGCTTGCTTTAAGCCGATTGCAGAGGAGCTGGCCGCCAAAGAAGAGACCATCGTCAGTGAGCTGAACGCGGTACAAGGTCAGCCGGTTGATTTGGGGGGCTACTACCGTCCAGATCCAGACAAGGTTGCCAAGATCATGCGCCCATCGGCCACGCTGAACCACATCATCGACAACATCAGCTGTTAAAGCGAAGCGTCGAGATGGCAAAAGGGCCGGCTGGTTAACCAGTCGGCCCTTTTTTTACGGTTAATCGTCAGTGATTGTCGATCGGTTGAATGTTGATGGCGTGAATGCCTTTGTCGCTGGGTTTGGTCTCGAACTGAACAGGCTGGCCCGCCTTGAGGGTTCGATAGCCATCCATTTGAATGGTGGAATAGTGGGCGAACAGGTCTTCAGTGCTGTCGTCAGCCAAAATAAAACCATAGCCCTTTGCATTGTTGAACCATTTCACCTTGCCGGTTTTCATGGCTACACCTCCCTTGCTGTTACTTCGCTGTGACCTGTCAGGCGGGTCAGTGAAAAACTGTGTTTCAACACTACGTTGCAGTTTCTGCAGCGTCAAGCTTGTCAAGCCCTGTTTTTGCCACCATTAAACTCTGTGGCAGACGTTGTTGCCAGTTCCGGCGGCGCGGTATCATGGCCTGCGTTTTTATCAACCCAGATCCAAGGACATTATGCGTAACCTGGTAATGCAAGATCCGCAGCACAACGACGATGATGGCGGCCTAGCGGTTGAGCAATCCAAGCCGGAGCTGAAACGCCCCTCCATGTACAGTGTCATTATGCTCAATGACGACTACACGCCTATGGAGTTTGTGGTGGAAGTGTTGCAGAAATTTTTCAATAAAGATCCAGAGCAGGCGACGCAAATCATGCTGACTGTTCACACCAAAGGCAGTGCCGTGTGTGCCATCTATACTAAGGATGTGGCGGAAACTAAAGCCGCCATCGTGAATCAATACTCTCGTGACTGCCAGCACCCGCTGATGTGCGAAATAGCGCCGGCAGACGACGGAGAATAGGAGGCAGCATGCTGAACCGAGAACTGGAGCAAACCCTGAATGGTGCATTCAAAGAGGCGCGCTCCAAACGTCACGAATTTATGACGGTAGAGCATTTGTTGCTGGCCTTGCTGGACAACGAAGCCGCTGCCAAGGTATTGGAGGCCTGCGGTGCTGACGCTAGCAAGTTACGGCGCGATCTGCAGGATTTTGTCGATTCAACCACACCGTTGATCCCGGAGGATGATCTAGATCGTGAAACTCAGCCAACGCTGGGGTTTCAGCGAGTGCTGCAGCGCGCGGTGTTTCATGTGCAGAGCTCTGGTAAGTCGGAGGTAACGGGCGCCAATGTCTTAGTTGCGATTTTCAGTGAACAAGAAAGTCAGGCAGTGTATTTCCTCAAGCAACAAGGGGTCGCTCGTATTGATGTCGTAAACTACATCAGTCACGGCATATCGAAAGTCAGCGGGCCTGAAGAGTCTTCTGATCAAATGTCTGAGCAGCATGACGACGAAGGTGAGGGCAGTAGCAAGAACGCTTTGGAAGGTTACGCTACTAACCTCAATCGCCAGGCGCGTGATGGTCGCATCGACCCTTTGATTGGTCGCGAGTATGAAGTTAATCGCTTGGTGCAGATTTTGTCGCGGCGTCGCAAAAATAATCCCTTATTGGTGGGGGATTCTGGCGTCGGCAAAACCGCCATCGTAGAGGGCTTGGCTAAGCGCATTGTAGACGGTGATGTACCAGAGATTATCAATGACGCTGTGGTTTACAGCCTAGATATGGGCGCCCTTTTGGCTGGCACCAAATACCGTGGCGATTTTGAAAAACGCTTTAAAGCCTTGCTGGCTGAGCTCAAGAAGCAGCCGCACGGCATTCTGTTTATTGATGAAATTCATACCATTATCGGCGCCGGCGCGGCCTCTGGTGGTGTAATGGATGCCTCCAACTTACTCAAGCCGCTGTTGAGTTCGGGTGAAATTCGGTGCATAGGTTCGACCACCTTTACTGAGTTTCGCGGTATTTTCGAAAAAGACAGCGCCTTGACTCGACGCTTCCAAAAAATCGACGTGGCGCAACCATCGGTTGATGACACCTATAAAATCCTGAAAGGGCTGAAGAGTCGTTTTGAAGAGCATCATGCGGTGCGTTACACCGACAAAGCCTTGCGCGCAGCGGCCGAGTTGTCGGAGCGTTACATTACTGATCGCAATTTGCCAGACAAAGCCATCGACGTTATCGACGAGGTAGGTGCGCTGCAGCACTTGCTGCCGCCGAGTAAGCGTAAAAAGGTTATCAATGTTGGCGAAGTGGAGCAGGTGGTAGCTTCCATTGCTCGCATACCGCCTAAGTCGGTAAACGCCAGCGATAAAGAGCTTCTGTTTAAGTTAGAAGACAAGTTGTCGATGGTGGTGTTCGGGCAGGATGAGGCCATTCAGAGTTTGTCGACGGCCATCAAAATGAATCGCGCCGGCCTAGACTCACCCGAAAAACCCATAGGCTCTTTCTTGTTTGCTGGACCAACTGGGGTGGGTAAAACCGAAGTGACTCGCCAGTTGGCCAATGTGATGGGCATGGAGCTGGTGCGCTTTGATATGTCCGAGTACATGGAGCGCCATACCGTGTCACGTTTAATCGGTGCACCTCCTGGGTATGTCGGCTATGACCAAGGCGGCCTGCTCACGGAAGCCGTGAATAAAACACCGCATTGTGTCTTGTTGCTCGATGAAATTGAAAAGGCGCATCCAGAGGTGTTTAACATTTTGTTGCAAGTGATGGATCACGGCACACTGACGGACAATAACGGTCGTAAGACCGACTTCCGCAACGTCATTTTGGTCATGACGACCAACGCCGGCGCGCAACAAATGAATCGTGCCAGCATCGGCTTCACTCAGCAGGATCACAGTACCGATGGTATGGAAGAGCTGAAGAAGCTGTTTACGCCCGAGTTCCGCAACCGCTTGGATAGCATTATTCAGTTCTCGCCGCTGGGTCGAGACACTATTTTGCACGTGGTGGATAAATTGCTGGCCGAGCTGCAAGGGCAGCTGGATGATAAGCGTGTTTTGCTCAACGTCAGCGATGAAGCGCGTATTTGGCTGGGCGTGAACGGTTATGACGAGAAAATGGGCGCTCGCCCGATGAGTCGCCTAGTACAAGAGAAAATCAAAAAGCCACTGGCTGAGATTATTCTGTTTGGCGATTTAGAGAAGGGGGGCGAAGTCGACGTCTATGTTGAAGATGACGAGCTTCGCCTGAGGATCCCGCAAGAGGTATCAGCTTAGGCTGATACCTTAACGATTCTGAATTAACGGGCGCGGTAGGTGATGCGCCCTTTGCTCAGGTCGTAGGGAGTCAGCTCGACCTTGACCTTGTCGCCAGTCAGAATGCGGATGTAATTCTTACGCATCTTGCCAGAGATATGAGCGGTCACTACGTGGCCGTTTTCCAGTTTTACGCGAAACATGGTATTTGGCAGGGTGTCAATAACCTCGCCTTCCATTTCAATATGATCGTCTTTTGCCATTCGTCACCTGTTTAGACCGTGCACAATGCGCGCGCATTCTGCACCAAATGGGCAGAAGAAGCAAAGCCTCTGCCAGTAAAACCTTTATCTATCTGCCTTTGTTCCAAGCAGCGGGATGCCAATGCCCCTGCTGCTGTAGCTCTAAAGGTTGCCACTCAGCTTTATAGAGCATTTTGCGGCAATCGGCGATGTAGTAGCCCAAATAGTGATAGCGCAGCCCCAGTGCCTGACCTAAGCGGGATAGCGAGTAAATCAGGTAGCGCCCTGGGCTGTTGTGCTCATGCGCTGGGTCAAAATAGCAGTAAACAGACGATACCCCGTCCAGTAGCCGATCAAACACCAAGCAGCCGATTAAGTTCTGCTGACATCTCAGGGTGAGTAGCGCTGTATTGCCAAAGTGGCTGCAAATAAACTCTCGGTATTGTTGCTCGGTCGGCGGGAACATGGCGCCGTCGCTGTGGCGTTGGCGAATGTAGTGCGCGTATAACTGATAGTGCTCTTGCTGAAAATCTGCCGGCTCGATGGCCAGTTGATAGTGGCGACAGCGCTTGATGGTGCGCTTCAAGCGCCGGTTGATATGCATGGCATTCAACGCAAAGCGCGCGGATTGGCAGGCGCTGCAACTCGGGCATGCAGGCCGATAAACCAGCTTGCCACTGCGGCGAAACCCCAGTGTATTCAGCTCTGTTAGCTCTTCATCGGTCAGCTCGAGTCTGGGGTCGACATAATCGCTGCGCGAGAGCTTGTTGGGTAAATAACCACAGGGCGAGAGTTGGGTTGGCCGGTACAGGCGCAGCGGGCGCATTAGCGAATCACCCCGGGCAGCGGCGCAATAGGCGGCTGCTCTGTTGCATGGCGTAAGCGGGACTCAAATTCTTGGCGGTCGGCGTCGTAACAGCCAAACTGAGCCAGATGCTCGGTGTGCATTTGGCAATCGATCAGCTCAATGCCAAGTTCAAACAGCAGTGGGGCGGCGCTGGCAAATGCCAATTTAGAGGCATTGCTAACGCGAGAGAACATCGACTCACCAAACAATGCTGCGCCGATCAATACGCCATAAAAGCCGCCAATCAAGCCTGCTTCGCTGTCGTCATCCCAGACTTCAACACAGATCGCGCGCCCAGCACGAAATAGCCGTGGGTAGTTGTGCAGTAACTCTTCATCAATCCAGGTGCCGCCATCATCCTCTCTGGGTTCAGCGCAGGCCGCTTGAACTTGCTCGAACGCTTGATTGGCGGTGATGCGCCAGCGGCTTCGTTTGAGCAGTTTGCGCACCGTGCGGGGCAGCCGAAATGACTCGGGCGTAATGATGGCGCGCGGGGCTGGCGACCACCATAAGCGCACTTCTTGCGGGTCATTCCAAGGGAAAATGCCGCGCCGATAAGCGCTTTCCAGCCAATAAGGAGAGGTTTGCCCGCCGGCCGCCAATAGCCCATTGGGCTCTTGCAGTGCATCGGTGGTGGGCGGAAAATCAGGTCGGCCGCCTGCGTCCAGCCATTCCAGCATGGTGCGTGTTACACTCCGGTGTTTGATGTTTGACTTACTGTGAGAACGATTTGTGCCCAAGGATACGCCTGAATCCAGCACTCAGCCAGAGGCGCGAAAACGCCGCACCGATGCCGCCTTCTTTATACTGGCACTGATCTCTTTGTTGCTGCTGCTGGCGTTGCTGAGCTACTCGCCGCAGGACCCGGCATGGTCGCGCCTAGGCGCAGCCCAGGTGCACAACCTGATTGGTCGCACCGGTGCTTGGATGGCCGATATTCTTTATCACGGCTTTGGCTATTTGGCGTACGCCATTCCGCTGCTAACCACTTTGCGAGCCTATTTAGTGATGCGCGGTCAGCCCATGCCTGGGCACTGGAGCCGCCGTCCTGTGGGTTTGGTTTTGACCATGTTGTCACTTTGCACCTTGGCTCATATGAGCATTTTGCCGCCTGAAGGGCTTCCCGCAGGCCCTGGTGGCGCGGTGGGCGATGGCTTAATGATGAGTTTGCAGCCCTGGTTCGGCTTTGTTGGTCTGGCGCTGGTGATGACCGTCGTCAGCGCACTGGGCCTGATGCTGTTTTTTGATTTCTCTTGGCTGCAGCTGTTTGAACGCATCGGCGGTGCTTTGCTGGCTTCAGCCAGCAGCGTCGCTAACCGTGCCGACCACCCACCCAAGCCTGCCGTGACTGCCAAGTCGCAGCCCGCTGCGGAGCAAAAGCCTTCGGAGCCCAATAAGGACTCAAGCGCCGAGGAACAAAAAACGGAGGGTAAGCGCCGCTGGCTTGCTCGTTTCTTTAAGGCACGCCCTGAGACGGCAAAAACAGCGCCGCAAGAGCCACCGTTGCGCCTAGACCCAGTACTCAGCGATCTTGCCCCGGGTGATGAGGATGATTTGCCAGTGCTCAGCGATGCCGTGCCCGAATCATCATCTAAGCCCGCATCTAAGTCCACGCCGAGGCCCACACCCAAGCCAGCAGAGACACCGTCTGCAAAATCCGCTGCGCCTGAGAATGACGATAAAGAGCTACTGATCACGCCGTTGGAAAAGCGCGAAACCGGCCCCAGCAAGCGCGCGCAGCGCGATTTGCAGGGCAGTTTGTTTAAAGAGCCACAACCTTTGCCGTCAATATCGCTGCTGGATCCGCCGCGGGAAGGGCAGAAAAGTGGCTTCTCGGCCGATCGCTTAAAAGAAATGTCCAAGCTTTTGGTGCAAAAGCTGGCCGACTTTGGCGTCAAAGTCGAAGTGACGGCGGTAGCGCCGGGGCCGGTGATTACGCGCTTTGAAATTCAGCCAGCACCTGGGGTGAAATCCAGCAAAATCTCCAATCTCGCTCGTGACTTGGCGCGCTCCATGGCCATGGTGGCGGTGCGAGTGGTGGAGGTAATTCCCGGTAAGTCGGTCATGGGCATTGAGGTGCCGAATGAAAATCGTGCCATTGTGTCGCTGTCGGAGGTATTGTCATCGCCGGATTACGACGACAGCCCGTCTCCTTTGACCATGGCACTGGGGCACGACATCGCTGGCAATACTGTAGTGACCGATTTGGCCAAAATGCCCCATCTGTTGGTGGCGGGTACCACCGGCTCGGGCAAATCGGTGGGCGTCAATGCGATGATTTTGTCGCTATTGCTTAAGTCCACGCCCGATGAGCTGAGGTTGATTTTGGTCGACCCGAAAATGCTGGAGTTGTCTGTCTACGAAGGCATTCCCCATTTGCTGACGCCCGTGATCACCGACATGAAAGAAGCCCACAACGGTTTGCGCTGGTCGGTGGAAGAAATGGAACGGCGCTATCAGCTGATGGCCGCTTTAGGGGTGCGTAACATTGCTGGTTACAACAAAAAGGTGAAGCAAGCGATCGCCGATGGCCAGCCACTGGCCGACCCACTATGGCGCATTGATCAAAGCTTTGACACCACGCCGCCGACGCTGGAGCCTTTGCCTTACATTGTGATCGTCATCGACGAATTTGCCGACATGATGATGATGGTGGGCAAAAAGGTTGAAGAGCTGATCGCCCGCATCGCCCAGAAAGCACGTGCGGCCGGCATTCATATGATTCTGGCCACACAGCGTCCATCGGTGGATGTGATCACCGGCTTGATCAAGGCCAACGTGCCAACGCGCATCGCCTTTCAGGTGTCGTCAAAAATTGACTCGCGCACCATTCTCGACCAAGGCGGCGCTGAACAGCTGCTCGGTCATGGCGATATGCTGTTTATGCCGCCGGGCAGTTCACTGCCTGAGCGGGTGCACGGCGCCTTTGTCGATGACGACGAGGTGCATCGCGTGGTCGCTGAATGGAAAACCCGCGGCGAGCCGGACTACATCGAAGAAATCACCCAAGGCGGTGAGGGCGATGGCGTACCGGGGCTGGAAGCCGGAGATGAAAAGGACGATCTGTACGACCAGGCCGTGGCCTTTGTAACGGAATCGGGCAAATGCTCGATATCCTCGGTGCAGCGCAAACTGCGAATTGGTTACAATCGCGCTGCGCGTCTGGTTGAAACCATGGAGGCGTCAGGGGTGGTCTCGCCGCCGGCGCATAATGGCAGTCGCGAAGTGCTGGCGCGAGCCGCACCCTCGGATTAATCGCCTGCAATGGCAGGTGAACTTTTAGCACTAACTGGCCTCGGTTAACTCTACAACCAGGCTTTGAGGAAAATGGATGATTCAACGATTTGTATTGCTGGCGTGTTTGTTGCCATCTTTGGTTCTGGCCGACACTCAGGCGACGGACGAGCTGTTACAGCGTTTGCAGACGCTGAACTCACTGCAAGCTCAATTTGAACAGCGCACTTTGGCCAAAGATGGCAAGGTACTCCAGCAGTTAACCGGGCAGCTGCAAGTCGCGCGTCCAGGCAAAATGCGCTGGCAAACGGATGACCCGTACCCGCAACTGGTGGTATCCGACGGCGAGCTGCTGTGGATTTACGACATGGACTTAGAGCAAGTCACCATTCGTGACATGGACCAGCGAGTACAGCAAACACCGGCCTTGCTGCTCAGCGGTCAGGCCGACGCCATCAAGGGCAACTTTAACGTCAGCGCCGATAACCAAGACGGTCAGCGCATTTACCACTTGCAGCCATTGGATAACAGCCAGCTGTTTGAAGAGCTGCGCTTCGCCTATCAAGGTGAGCAGCTGGCGCGTATGGAAATTCTCGATGCCGCTGGCCAGCGCACGGAGATTCGCTTCGAGCAAGTAACGCGCAATGGCCAGCAAGATGCCACCGCCTTTGTGTTTGATGTGCCAGAAGGGGTGGATGTCATCGACGGCCGCCATGACCGCTGATCTGTTCGCCGAAAATGGCGCCTACCAACCGTTGGCCGCACGCATGCGGCCACAATCCTTAGACGATTACATCGGCCAGCAGACGGTTGTTGGCCATGGCTCGCCACTGCGCCGCGCGCTTGAGCGCGGTCAGCTGCATTCGCTGATTTTGTGGGGGCCGCCTGGGGTGGGTAAAACCACGCTGGCGCAACTGATGGCCAGCTACGTTGACGCGGACTTCCTGTCGTTGAGTGCCGTCATGGCCGGAGTGAAAGACATTCGCCAAGCGGTGGATCAAGCACGGCAAAGTCAGTATCGCGGTCGTAAAACCGTGCTGTTTATCGATGAGGTGCACCGCTTTAATAAAGCGCAGCAAGATGCCTTTTTGCCCTATGTCGAAGACGGCACGGTCATATTTGTGGGTGCCACCACTGAAAATCCATCGTTTGAGCTGAACAATGCACTGCTGTCGCGGGCACAGGTGTATGTACTGCAATCCCTCGATGAAGCCGGACTGCTGCGCATTGCAGAAACAGCGTTGCAGCGTTTTGGCGAAGGCAAGCAAGCCCAGCCACAAGCGCTGAAACGGCTGGTCAGTGCCGCCGATGGCGATGCCCGCAAACTGCTGAATCTGCTGGAGCTGGCTCTGCAGCTGGCTGAGCGTGATATTGACGACGCCGTGCTGGAGCAAGTGTTGCGACAGTCATTGCGACGCTTCGACAAGGGCGGCGACGACTTTTATGAGCAAATTTCCGCGCTGCACAAGTCGGTGCGCGGCAGCGACCCGGATGCCTCGCTTTACTGGTTGTGTCGCATGCTTGATGGCGGCTGTGATCCGCTGTACATCGCACGCCGGGTGGTGCGCATGGCCAGTGAAGACATCGGCAACGCCGACCCTCGAGCGTTAACCCTGTGCACCAACGCTTGGGATGTGCAACAACGTCTAGGTAGCCCTGAAGGCGAACTGGCCATTGCTCAGGCAGTGGTTTATTTGGCGTGTGCGCCCAAAAGCAATGCGGTTTATAGCGCTTATAACCAGGCTCGCAAGCTGGTGAGTGAACGCCACAGCGACGGCGTGCCCATGCATTTGCGCAACGCTCCAACTGGTTTGATGAGTGACTTGGGCTATGGCCAAGAATACCGTTATGCCCACGATGAGCCCGAAGCCTTTGCCGCCGGCGAAAGCTACTTTCCGCAGGCGTTGCATGGCACGCGCTTTTATCACCCCAGTGAGCGTGGCCTAGAAGGTAAAATCGCCGCCAAGCTCAATCACTTACGTCAGCTCAATGCCCACGCCGAATGGCAGCGCTATCCGGAGGATGAGTAGATGGCATTTTTGTGGGTCGGTGTCGGTGGTGCGCTCGGAGCCATGGCGCGATTTTGGCTGGCAACCGCCGTATTTCGGGCGCTGGAGCGGCCTTTTCCCTATGGCACCTTATCGGTCAACCTGTTAGGCTCTTTTGCCATTGGCGCCGCCTATGTATGGCTGGTACAGCATCAGTGGGGCACAGATCACCACAAGCAACTAGCGATGATCGGCTTTCTTGGCGCTTTTACAACGTTTTCGACGTTTTCCCTGGAAACACTCACCCTGATGCAGCAAGCACGCTGGCTCGCCGCTGTGGCGTATATTGGAGTCAGTTTGTTGGGCTGTTTATTGGCAACCGCCGTGGGAATGTGGGTATCAAAATCATTGGTATAAAACATCATGCTGGACATTAAATACATTCGCGACAACCTGGACGCCGTCAAAGCCGGTTTGGCCAAAAAAGGCTTCACCTTTGATGACATTGAATTCAAACGCTTGGATGAGCATCGCAAAAGTGCTCTGACTCAAGCCCAGTCCCTGCAAGCGGAAAAGAAAAAAGCGTCCAAGCAAATTGGCGCCCTGATCGGCCAAGGCATGTCGCCAGAAGATGCCAAGGCTCAGGTTATGGGCAGTATTGATGCCGACATCACCGAAGCCGAACAGGTCGCCAAGCAAGCTGAGCAAGCGCTGCACGATTTGCTGATGAGTGTGCCCAATGTGCCGGCCGACGAAGTGCCTCATGGCAATGATGAAGAAGACAACGTCGAGGTGATGACCTGGGGTACGCCTACATCGCTTGATTTTGAAGCCAAAGATCACGTCGATTTGGGCGAACCGTTTGGCCTGAATTTCGATCAGGGCGCGCAAGTGGCTGGCTCTCGCTTTGTGGCCATGTCTGGCAAAATGGCGCGCCTGCATCGTGCACTGACGCAGTTTATGCTTGATCTGCACACCGACCAGCACGGTTATACCGAAACCTACGTGCCTTACTTGGTGAATAAAGAAGCATTGGAAGGCACAGGTCAGCTGCCTAAGTTTGAAGAAGACCTGTTCAAAATCCCGCAGGCTCAGGGGGATAAAGATTTCTACCTGATTCCAACCGCTGAAGTGCCAGTGACCAACCTGCTGCGCGACAAGGTCAACGACATCGAACTGCCGCTCAAGCGTGTGGCGCATACGCCGTGTTTTCGTTCCGAAGCCGGTAGCTACGGTCGTGATACGCGCGGCATGATTCGACAGCATCAGTTCGACAAAGTGGAGCTGGTGCAGTTTGTGCGTGCCGATCAGTCTGAGCAAGCGTTGGAAGAATTGACCGGCCATGCTGAGGCGGTTTTACAAAAATTAGAGCTGCCTTACCGCAAGGTTATTCTGTGCGGTGGCGATCTGGGCTTTTCTGCCGCTAAAACCTACGACCTTGAAGTCTGGCTGCCGGGGCAGCAGAAATACCGTGAGATCTCGTCTTGCAGTAACTTCCGCGACTATCAAGCGCGTCGCATGGGCGCGCGCTGGCGCAACCCAGAAACCGGCAAGCCCGAGCTGCTGCACACGCTGAATGGTAGTGGTCTAGCCGTCGGCCGTTGCTTGGTGGCCGTACTGGAAAACTACCAGCAAGCCGATGGCAGCATTCGCATTCCAGCGGCATTGCAGCCTTACATGGGCGGTTTGCAGGTAGTGAACTAGTGGATTTAGCGTTAGTTTGGCGTCGTACGCCGCAGTTTGTGGTGTATGGCGCCGGCAGTGTGGCAGCTCGGCGCGTCCCCACGTTGCTAGCCAGTGGCTGTCGAGTCACTGTGATTGCTCAAAAAGCCGATGCGGCCATCGTCGAGTTGGCCACCCAAGGACGAATTGACTGGCAGCAGCGTACCGTGACTCAAGCGTCAGAGCAGCATGACGCTAATGCTTGGTATGTATTGGCGCTGGACGACAGCTCTCTCAATGCCATTCTGGCGCAGCAAATTCGACGCATTGGCGGCCAAGTTTGCCGCGCCGATGCACCGGATGACAGCGACTTTTATTTCCCCGCCGTTATTGACCGTTCTCCTGTGATGGTGACCGTCTCCAGCAGCGGCACATCGCCTGCGCTAACGCGGTATTTGCGCCAACGACTGGAAACATTTCTACCGGCCGAAATCGGCGATTTAGGGCGATTTGTACGCGATTGGCGCCAACGGGTGCGTCAGCAGCTGCCATTGGCCCAGCGCAAGGCGTTTTGGCGGCAGTGGATGCGCAGCGTGGCGCCTGAGCGTGTTCTTGCGCGCCAAACCGTTGAAGCTGAGACGCTGACGCAGCAGTTGCTAGAAGGCAAACAGCCAGCGCGCGGTGAGGTGTTCTTGGTGGGTGCAGGCCCAGGTGATCCAGATCTGCTGACGTTTCGAGCGCTGCGTTTGATGCAGTCAGCCGATGTGGTGTTTTACGACCGCTTGGTCGGCGAGCGCATTCTCAACCTGCTGCCGGCTGATGCCGAGCGCTTTTATGTCGGCAAAGCGCGCAGCGATCATGCCGTGCCGCAAGAGCGCATCAACCAACTGTTGGTGGAGCAGGCTCAGCAGGGTAGGCGGGTGTTGCGCCTGAAAGGTGGCGATCCCTTTATTTTTGGTCGTGGCGGCGAAGAGCTAGAAACTCTGGCCGCAGCGCAGGTGCCGTTTCAGGTCGTGCCTGGCATCACCGCCGCCGGTGGCTGTGCCGCTTACGCCGGCATTCCGCTGACTCACCGCGATCATGCACAAAGCGTACGTTTTGTGACCGGGCATTTAAAAGATGGCAGCTGTAATTTGCCCTGGAGTGAGCTGATTCACCCAGAGCAAACCTTGGTGATCTACATGGGCTTGGCGGGTTTGCCGCAAATATGCGCGCAACTGATGAGTCATGGTATGCCAGCAGAAACGCCCATCGGCTTGGTAGAAAAAGGCACCTTGCCCGACCAAAAAGTGCATATCAGTACCTTGCGTGATATGCCGGCCTACCTTGAAGAGCACGAGATTCAGCCGCCCACGCTCACCATCGTAGGATCGGTGGTGACCTTAAGTTCCAGCCTTGGCTGGCGATAACCCGTCTGACGCGTTTACACTGGACAAACCAGCCGATGGCTTTTGTCCAGCCCTTGCTGTCTTTGAAGCTGTGTAATGGAAACCGCTATGTCTCTGCTCAATGCCTTTAGTATAAAAACCAAAATACTGTCGTTAACTGCAGTGGCTGTGGTTGGTTTTCTGGTCAACCTGGCCATTAATACCAGCATCAATCAAGCCAATTCAGAGCGCCTCAACACCATCCAGCAGCGCTATTTCCCTTTGGTTCAGGAATCACGAGCGAATTTGGTGCGCCTTGCTCGCATCGAAGAGTTATTGTCGACTGCGGTGAGCACGGGTGAGATGGATTTTGTTCGCACAGCCGATGAGTTGCGTGACGACATGCAAAGCAGCTTTGATGTGATGGCAGACCTATGGCCCGAAGCCGCGACTGATAGCCGTAATGCTGCAGCTGTATTTGAGCGCTATTACCGTGCAGCGCGAGGTGTATCTGAAGGCATGGTGCAAGGCACGGCGGATATGTCCGGCATCAGTAGTGCCATTAGCGACATGAATCGTGAACTGAGCAACAGCCGTCAGCTCATGGGGGCCTACAACGAGGCGGCGGTCACTGCGTTTAATCAAACCGTATCCGACTCTAACAAAGCCGTGCAAGAGGCTCTAAATCTTGGTGTTACCGTCGTGTTAGCGACACTGTTCATCTTGATGGTGGTGGCTTGGAGCACCGCGCGCAGTATTGGTCAATCACTCTCTGGCTTATTGCGGTCTTTAAAAGACATAGCCCGCGGCGATGGTGATCTGACACAGCGGATTGAAAAAACCAGTCAAGATGAAATTGGCGAAGTAGTGGACTGGTTCAACCAGTTTGTTGATAAGCTTCACGTTAGCATCGGCGAGATCGTGGAGGCCAGTCAGCCATTGAGCTCTGTATCGGTGGATTTGCGCAACCTGACAAGCCAAACGGCTGAGGTGTCTGAGCGCCAGAATCAGGCGACTGAGCAGGTGTCTATGGTGGTCGAAGAAATGGTGACCAGTGTGCGCGAGGTATCCAGTAGTGCCAACTCCGCCGCCGAGGCCGCCTACGATGCCGACAGTTCGGCCAAGGCCGGTCGCGATGTGGTCAACCAAACCGTCGCTACCATCAACAGCTTGGCCGAAGAAGTCGATCGTGCCAGTGAAGTGATTCGCCAGTTAGAGGCTGACACCGGCAACGTTGCTGCGATTTTGGACGTGATCAAAGGCATTGCGGAGCAGACTAACTTATTGGCGCTGAATGCCGCCATCGAGGCGGCGCGGGCAGGCGAGCAGGGCCGTGGCTTTGCCGTGGTGGCGGATGAAGTGCGTACCCTGGCGTCGCGCACCCAAGACAGCACCCAAGAAATTCAAAGTGTCATTGAAAAGCTGCAGTCAGCCGCCAACTCGGCGGTTAAAGCCATGTCGGACAGCAAGTCTCATGCTGAAGAAAGTGTTGCGCAAGCGGCCAAAACCAACGACAGCCTGGCCAGCATCACTGATAAGGTGGAATCCATCTCTGAAATGAATATGCGCATTGCAACCACCACTGAAGAGCAAGACCGAGCTGCGGCCAGCATCCTAGAAAACGTCACCGGTATACGTGATACCTCAGAAGCTGCCCTTGCCAGCATCCAGCAAGTGGAGACGGCGAGTCAGTCGCTTACCAGCATTGCCGCTACGCTGCATCGGGTGACGGGGCAGTTCCGCGTTTAAGTCACAAGCAGTTCTCTGGTCTGGGCAGCCCTGCAATGCGGGCTGCCATTTTGGCCGGACTGCCGGGAAAGAGCCGCAGTAGATAAATACTGCTGGCTTTGTCGGCGCCTAACTCGGCGCGAATGTATTTGCTTAATGGCCGCATGGCGGGAGAGATATCAAACTCCTGATAAAAGCGTCGAAGCAAATGTACGATTTCCCAATGTTCCGCTGTCAGCTCGATGCCTTCTTGCTGTGCCAACTCTACGGCAACGCTTTCATTCCAATCGTTTAAGTGCTTTAAAAAGCCGTCATTATCGAGTTCTAGCATCAGTCAAACCAACTCAATGTACGTTCAGCGGTTAACGTTAATTGTATCCAGTCGCTATCGCTAAGCCACTCGACGTTATCAGGCGAGAGCCCAGTGTGTTCTTTGTCTTGTTGTCGGGCGAAATAACGCACACTGGTCTGACAGGTCAAAGCCAATGCCTGCTCCAACAACACGATGGCGTCGTTGGGGCCGAGGCATTGTAAAACTTGCTGGTGCGTTTCAGGTCGGGCGGAAAAAAGTAAGTGCAAGGTCATGACTAAAAGCTCAAACAGTGCTCAGCCTGCGCAATCAGTTGTTGCAGCTGCACAGCGTCGATTGGACTGGCTAGGGGAGACAGTTGCTTGCGCACATGCGGTGCAACATCGTTGTCTAGATAATAAATGCGCTCGCAATCGTACATAGGCAAACTGCGCAGTAGTTTGGCAGGAGCCTTGCCGCCCACCACCAAGGCGCTGGCTTGCGGGTTTAGCCAGCCTAAGCCTGGGCCTGCAAACACCACTACCGGCGGGCGTTCAAAGGCCGCCAGCGCCATCACCAGCTCCAGCGGTTCAGGGTCTATGGCAGGGGCTGTTCGAATGAGGGTGAGTATGGCCATCAAAACTCCACGATGCGGTCGCTGTCTTCGCTGGCGCTGGCCATTTCGCCCAGACCGGCTAGCACAAAGTCGGGGGCTAGGGTAGCCTGGCAATCGTAACGTTGCGCTTCACGTTCATCCACCACGCCTCGACGAAGGGCGTTGGCAATGCATACTTGCAATGTGACACCGCGAGCGGCTAGGGATTGCCACTGTTGTGAAATAGCCGCTTGCCCTTGTGGCGGCTGCTGCTGCATAGCGGCCAAGACGGCGTCTTGGTAGAAAAACACCCGTTTGATAGCGTGGCCGGCATCTAATGCAGCGGATGCAAACGCCAGCGCCGTCTGATGTCCATGCCCAATGTATGGGCTACGTCGTATCAATAGAGTCAATGTCGCCATGAAATGCTTGCCTGCTGATGATGCTGCCGATGATAGGCACTGCTGCTGTTAGCGCAACCTGTAATCGGCAAAAAGCCGCTATCACATTGATTTGATTAAAAAAGTGTTGACGCTAAGGCTGCGTTCGGTATGATGCGCAGCATCGCTTGGAGGGATGGCTGAGCGGTTGAAAGCACCGGTCTTGAAAACCGGCATAGGTTAATAGCCTATCTAGGGTTCGAATCCCTATCCCTCCGCCATATTGCAAAAAGCCGACTCGTTTGAGTCGGCTTTTTTTTCGCCTATTGCTAGCGTCGGGCCTCAGCGCAAGACGCTGAGCAGCGCCAGTGCCAGCACGCCACCGCACCAAATCGTCATCAGCGCCACTGCCAGCCATTCGAGCTTAACAATGCGAGTCACCACGTTTGGTCTTGCCAATACATTCTTGAGTGATTGAAGGCTAGGTTGAGGCACCCTACATCTCCACCAGTGCAGATAGTGACAAGATGCACTCGGTGAGCGTCATTTCCTATCGCCATTGCGTAGCGACTTGTATCGGGCTGTGTACCTAGTGTTACCAGACTGTAAGTGTGGCGCTTTTAAGCTTGCTCCAGCATAACGCCAATAAACTCGTTCACACAGCGCCCTAGGGCATTCATGTCGTAGCCACCTTCCAAAATGGCAAGCCAAGGTGTATGCCGCGCATTGGTGAAGTTGCTGATCCATTGGGCAATCCAGCGATAGTCGTCGTCTTCTAGGCAAAGCTCTGCCATTGGGTCCTCTCGGTGGGCATCAAAGCCTGCTGAAACAATGATCAGCTCCGGTGCAAAGCGGCGCAGCGGCTCGGCCCAGTAATTGAGGATGGTGTCGCGAAAATCACGGCTGCCAGCGCCCGCTTGCAAGTAGCCATTGACCAGATTGTTGTATTTGTTCGCTTCGTAATGACTGTATGGGTAGAAAGGATGCTGAAAGGTAGAGCACAGCAAAAAACGCACGTCATTTTGCAAAATATCAATGGTGCCGTTGCCTTGGTGGGCATCAAAATCAAGAATGGCAATGCGCTGCAAATGATGGGTTTCTGCTGCTCGCATGGCAGCGACGGCAACGTTATTAAAAAAGCAAAAGCCCATACTGCGTTTGTGCTCAGCATGATGCCCCGGTGGACGGGTGGCAACAAAAGCATTGCGAAATTGGCCGCGCAACACGGCATCAACGGCTTCCACGGCAGCGCCAGCGGAATGGTACGCGGCTTCTAGGCTGCCAGGTGACATGGGCGTGTCTTCATCGACATAAATGCGGCCATGCTGTGGCTGAATTAAGTCCAGCTGCTCCACATAGCCCGGGCTATGGGCGCGTAAGATATCAGCCCGCTTGGCGGGGCCGCTTTCGCACACCGTCAGCTGCTCCCAAGTACCCGCCTCATGCAAGGCATTTTCAATCGCAGTGATACGCAAAGCGTGTTCCGGATGATCGTCGCCAGTGGCGTGAGAAAAATGCTGGTGAAAGCAAAAATAAGCGGTCGACATAGGGCATAACATTCCTGTTTTGTGACAGTGTACTGGCCTGCCAAGGCTTTAAAAAGCCAGAAATTATTCGACAATGGGCGTACTCGGCTATGATGCAGCGGCAGCCACCTGTGGCCTGTACTGTTTTTAATGTGGCTCTGATGCAGGGCGCACACATGCATTCAAACAGGGCGGATCGCACTCGACCTTGTCATGGGTCATGATGATCTCATCACAGATGGCGACACTGATGACCAGCAGGCAGATCGCGCTCTAGCCTGATTCTAACCGGCAGCTAAAGGACACCGACGCGCTATGGGTACTCGTTCACTAGAGCACTTCTTCAACCCCAAAAGCATCGCCGTGATTGGCGCCTCTGAGCGCGAGGGCAGTTTGGGCGGTGCCATTGTACGCAACCTGCTCGACAATCATTTCGGCGGTGACATCATACCGATTAACTCGCGCGGTTATGATTCTGTGTTTGGTTTGAACGCACTGTCGCGCATCAGTCAGCTGACGTTCACGCCTGAGTTAGCAATTATTTGTACCCCAGCTGAAACAGTGCCCAAGATCCTTAAGCAGCTGCATCAGTTGGGCGTAGCAGCCGCCATGGTGTTGACGGGAGGCATTGCCCGAGCGCGATCATGGCAATTTCGGCCCAGCTCTGAGCGCCTAGAGCAAATGATTGCACAAACGCGCATGCGCATTCTTGGGCCTGATTGCTTGGGCGTTATTGTGCCTGGTCGTCAGCTAAACGCGTCGTTTTTGCATGTGCCGGTGCGCAAAGGCAGCATTGCTTACATCGGCCAGTCTGGCACGTTGGCTTCCAGCGTTATGGATTGGGCTTACAGTCGCAACATCGGTTTTTCTCATGTGCTAACGCTGGGCAAAAGCCAAGACGTTAGTCTTGCCGACATCATTGACTACATAGTGCAAGAGCCGCATGTGCGTACTTTGCTGATTCAGTTGGATGAAATCGGCTCGGGCAAAGCTTTGCTACGCGCGTTGCGCGCGGCGTCGCGACACAAGTTGGTGTTGGCGGTAAAAAGCAATCGCTTTGCCGACAGTCCGCTCAATCGCATACCTACACCGAAAGGCTTAATCAGCCGTGATCAACTCATTGATGAAACCCTGGCGCGGGCAGGGGTATTGCGGGTCTCAGCAACGGACGAGCTGTTCGATTGTGTCGATGCTTTGTCGCGGCGGCGCGAGGGGTTTGGTCCGCGCCTGGCAATGATTGCCAATGGTCGCGGGCCGGCTATTTTGGGGCTCGATCGGCTGCGACATGACAAGGGCAAGCTGGCCGAGCTCAGCGACGAAACGCGCACCCATTTGCGCGGCTTGCTGCCAGAGTATGTGCGCACCGATAACCCAGTACTGCTCAACCCAGAATTAAATCCCAAGCAGCTGGCCGCTGTGACGACCACGCTATTGCGCGACCGTCAGGTTGATGCGGTCTTGGTGATCTACATTCCCAGCCTGGGCTCTGATGCGCTGGCCAATGCCGAAGAGCTGGTGCGAGTGGCGAAAAACAGCAACAAGACC
This sequence comes from Bacterioplanes sanyensis, assembly GCF_014652515.1. Lineage (GTDB taxonomy): Bacteria > Pseudomonadota > Gammaproteobacteria > Pseudomonadales > Oceanobacteraceae > Bacterioplanes > Bacterioplanes sanyensis. The sequence continues at coordinate 136,114 of NZ_BMYY01000003.1, forward strand.
ATTCTCACCAGTTGGATGGGCGAGTATTCCGTCGAGCGGGCGCGCGAGTTATTTGATCGTCACGCCATTCCCACCTTCGATACGCCCGACAATGCCATTAAGTCGTACATGTACATGGTGCAACATCAGCGCACCCAGGATTTATTGCGAGAGACGCCGCAAAGCCTGGAAATCCCCATGTCCAGCGCCTGTCGTGAGCTGGGTGAAGAAATTCGCTCGCACCATCGACCGGGCGACTTCCTGCCGCCCAATGACGCTTGGCGTTTGCTGGAAGCCTATGGCTTTCCCTATGCCGAGAGCCGTTTCTTTCGCAGTCGCAAAGAGTTTCAGGCCATGGCAGAGCAGGTGCCAGGGCCTTGGGTATTGCGCGTACACCATCAGCGTTACTTGTACCCGTTTGCTTACGGCGCCAACCCGCGCGAGCGTTTGCGTAGCGTGGCGCGCGAGCTGCACACAGTAGAAGACATCGCGCCAGCGGCCGACCGCTTAGAAGCCAAGATTCACGAGACCTTTCCCGACAGCCCGGTGTTGGGCTATACCCTGCAAACCATGCACCGCGCCATGGATAACTTGCAGTTTTCCTTTGGTATCGGCCGCGACAGCGAGCTTGGACCGTATTTATTTTTTGGTGGTGGCGGCACCACCGCCGATATTTTGTCCGACCGCCAAGTTGCCTTGCCGCCGTTAAATGCCAACCTGGCCAAGCAGCTGATTAAGCGCAGCCATTTTTATCAGGTACTGCGCGAGCGCTCGGAGGATATCAAGCGCGAACTGGTAACGCTGGAGCGCTGGCTGGTGGCGCTGTCGCACATTGCGCTAAACCACCCTTGGCTATCGGGTTTGGAGGTGAACGCCATACGCCAGCAAGTCGGTCGCTACTTGGCCATTGGTGTGGCAGCCGAAACGGGGGTATCGATCAAGAGCGCCATCCAGCCATACCCACTCGAGCTGGAAACGCACTACACCAGTCCGAATGAACATCGCTATGTCATGCGCCCAATTCGCGCCGAAGACGAGCCGGCGTTGGAGTCGTTTTATCAGCGCTTGAGCCCTGAGTCGCTACGGCTGCGATTTTTCTCAGCGCGACGCCAGTTTGATCATAAAGAGCTGGCCCGCTTTACCCAAATCGACTACGACCGTGAAATGGCCTTCGTTGCCCTGCGCGAGCAAGCCTTGTATGGCGTTGTTAGGGTGTGGATTGACCCAGATGACGTCACCGCTGAGTTTGCCGTGATCATTGATGACAATTGTCGCGGTGAGGGGCTGGGCAGGGCGCTGATGGATACCATCATCGACTACCTCACGCAGCGCGGCGTGCTGCAAATCTATGGTACCGTCCTACCCCACAATCGCGGCATGCTGAGTCTGGCAGAGAGGCTTGGCTTTAGTCGTCGCAATAACCCAGAAGAAGGGGTGGTAGAAGTTGGTAAGTTATTGAATCCATTGAAATACAGCTGGCAACGCAAGCGCATGTACCCGCTGTAATGGGTCTGCTATATTGCCGACTATAATAATGACGTCATAGTGAAATGACGCAGAACTAAAGCGGTTGTCGCCAAGGCAGTAAGCCTATGCAGATGGCCATGATTTTCAAGGGGTCAAACTTGATAAGGGTGCTTGTTGTTGATGACCATGAGCTGGTGCGCTCGGGTATTTCGCGTCTGTTGTCTGACAGCAAGGGAATCGAAGTGATCGGCCAGGCGGCCAGCGGTGAGGATGCAGTGCAGTGGGTGCGTAACGACACCCCAGATATCATCTTGATGGACATCCATATGCCGGGCATCGGCGGCATGGAAGCCACGCGCAAGATTTTACGCAGCCATCCCGATGTGCACGTCATTGCCGTCACCGCGCTGGACGACAACCCCTACGCCGCACGCTTAATGCAGGCCGGCGCCTCGGGTTATATCACCAAAGGTGCTGACGCCAGCGAAATGATTACCGCCATCATGAAAGTGCGTTCTGGGCAAAAATACATCTCACCTGAGATCGCCCAGCGCATGGCCTTAAAACCTTTTCAAGAAGATCAAAAATCGCCCTTCGATGAGCTGTCCGAGCGCGAAATGCAAATCGCCTTGATGATTGTTGGCTGCCAAAAAGTGGCGGATATCAGTGAAAAACTGTTCCTCAGCCCGAAAACAGTAAACAGCTATCGCTACCGGATTTTTGATAAACTCGACATTTCCAGCGATGTAGAGCTGGCACTGCTGGCCATGCGTCATGGCCTAGTGAACCCAACCAGTTGAGGATATGTCCGAGTTTGATATTCCGGCCTTTTTAAGCAATTTAACTCGTCGCGCCGGCGTCTATCGCATGTATGACGCAGACGATGAGCTGTTGTATGTAGGCAAGGCCAAACACCTTAAAAACCGCGTTTCTAGCTACTTTCGTGCCCGCGGCCTCAATGCCAAAACCGTGGCGCTGGTCAGCCGTATCGCACGCATTGAGGTGACGGTTACTGGCAGCGAGGCGGAAGCTCTGTTGCTGGAGCAAACGCTGATCAAGCGACATCGTCCGCCGTACAACATTCTGCTCAAAGACGATCGGTCGTACCCGTATTTGCATTTGTCGCAGCACGACTACCCCATGCTCAGCTACCGCCGCGGCAAACGCCGGGGCAGTGGGCGCTTCTTTGGCCCATACCCGAACTCTGGCGCAGTGCGTGAAGCGCTCAATCATATGCAAAAGCTGTTTTTGCTGCGCTCCTGTGAAGACAGCTATTTCAACCACCGCAGTCGGCCCTGCCTGCAGTATGAAATTCGCCGTTGCTCTGGCCCTTGTGTCGGTCACATCAGCGCCAGCGATTATCAGCGCGATGTCGAGCATGCCGTACTGTTTTTACAAGGCAAAAACCGCGAGCTGACGGCCGAGCTGCAACAAGACATGCAGCAGGCGGCGGAGGGGCTGCAGTTTGAACGGGCAGCCGAACTGCGCGACCAGATCGATTTATTACGCCGCATTCAGGAAAAACAGAATGTGGATGCCGACAAAGGTGATGCCGATGCCTGGGCTTTGGTGCACTGGCAGGGCGTAGGTTGCCTGCACCGTTTGAGTTTTCGTCGCGGCCGACTGGTTAACAGCCAGAACTTTTTCCCGGATAATCCCGCCGGCTTGGATGACGACGAGTTGCTGGCTGAATACTTAAGCCAGTTTTATCTCGGTGGCCATGCGCCGGAGGGCATTCCGCGCGACATCATCGCCGATATCGACACCGATGCCATGGCAGTGGTGCTGGAAGCGCTGCAGCTGGAAAGCCAAAAACGTGCTCGTCACGTACGTGGCGTGCGCGGCCAGCCAAGGCAATGGCTGCATATGGCGCAAGAAAATGCTCGCACAGGCGCGCAAAACCATATTTCAGCGGCTCAAGCAGCGCGCCACAAATTGACGCAAGTGCAAACTCTGTTGCGGCTGAGCAAAACGCCGCAGCGCATTGAGTGTTTTGACATTTCGCACGCGCAAGGGGAAGCTACCTTCGCCTCCTGCGTGGTCTATGACCACGAAGGGCTGAACAAATCGCGCTATCGCCGCTTTGGCATCAAAGGCGTTGCGGCAGGCGATGACTACGCCGCCCTAGAGCAGGCGGTACGCCGCCATTTGACGCGCTTGAGTGAGCAACAAGATTGCCCAGATTTGCTGTTAATCGACGGTGGCCAAGGGCAGATTGGCCGCATCCAAGCCGTGCTGGATGAGATGCAGCTGAATGAGGTGCAAGCCTTTGGCATATCCAAAGGCGAGACGCGAAAGTCCGGCTGGGAATTTTTATGGCAAGCGGGCAATCGCCAGCCGATCATTCCCGATGCCCACGATGAAGGGTTTCGGCTGTTGCAATGGGTGCGTGACGAAGCCCACCGCTTTGCCATTACCGGCCATCGCAAGGCGCGCGCCAAAAGCCGTGGGCGCTCGGGCATTGAGGCCTTGCCGGGCGTTGGCCCTAAACGGCGTAAGGCCTTGCTGCTGCACTTTGGCAGCCTGAAAAATATGAGCGGTGCCGCACGTGAGGAAATTGCCCGCGTGCCTGGCATCAGCAGCAAACTGGCAGAACAAATCTTTGCTCACCTGCATGGCGAGCCACAGGAGTAATCACCCGCATGAACCTGCCCAACATTTTGACATTAAGCCGCATCCTGATGATTCCGTTGCTGGTGGTGTGCTACTACTGGGCCGGACCGGCAGGCAAACTGTGGGCGGCAGGGCTGTTCTGTTTGGCTGCCGTGACCGACTGGTTCGATGGCTACCTGGCGCGGCGCTGGAATCAAACCACGCCACTGGGGGCATTTCTCGACCCGGTAGCCGACAAACTCATCGTGTCGGTGGCACTGATCCTCTTGGTCGAGTCTCATGCCTCGCTGTGGCTCACCATACCAGCGACCATCATCGTCGGGCGTGAGATTGTGATTTCAGCATTGCGCGAGTGGATGGCCGAGCTGGGTAAGCGCGCCAATATTGCGGTCTCCAACGTCGGCAAAGTCAAAACCGCCATGCAAATGGGGGCCATCACCATTTTGCTGGTCGCTGAGCTGCACACCTGGCTCGACTGGATTGGCCTGGCACTGATATACGGCGCTGCGGTACTGACCATTTGGTCGATGCTGGTGTATCTGAAAGCGGCCTGGCCGCATTTGGCTGCTGGTGTTGAACCCAACTCAGCCAAGTGAAGCGTCCTTGTTGCCAAAAGCCGCCGCTTTAAATGCATCTAAAGCGGCGTTCGATATTTGATCGATTTTTAGAAAATGCGGCTAAGTGCCTAAAAAGTAAGAAAAAACGCTTGACGCACCAAGCTCAATCATTACAATGCGCAGCACTAACGCGGGAATAGCTCAGTTGGTAGAGCACAACCTTGCCAAGGTTGGGGTCGCGAGTTCGAATCTCGTTTCCCGCTCCAATTCATCTTAAATGATGAATCAGGCGCGATAGCAAAGTGGTTATGCCGCGGATTGCAAATCCGCTGACGCCGGTTCGATTCCGGCTCGCGCCTCCACATTCTGCGTAAAGCACATACTCTGTGCTCATTTCCTCAGGAAGCGCACACTCAGCCCGAGTGGTGGAATTGGTAGACACAGGAGACTTAAAATCTCCCGACTTCACGGTCGTGCCGGTTCAAGTCCGGCCTCGGGCACCATACATAGCAAGGCCTCCAGCGAAACAAGACCAAGACCAAGACCAAGACCAAGACCAAGACTGAGACAGTCACGATAAGAAAGCTGCCTGATGGCAGCGTCTAAATCTACTGGCTAGGCTGTATGCAGATCCTGTTCACTGGGAGTCGGCCATGCCTAAACCGCGCAAAGAACTCGTTTCTCTGGAGGCCACGCCGTATTATCACTGTGTCTCACGCTGTGTGCGGCGTGCTTTTTTATGCGGCTTTGATCAGGAAGGGCGCAGCTTTGAGCATCGCCGAGGCTGGATTGAGTCATTGCTACTGGAGCAAGCCCAGGTCTTTGCCATAGACATCGCTGCCTATGCAGTGATGTCGAATCACTTTCATGTGGTCCTGCATGTTGCACAGGATCAGGCTGCGAGCTGGTCTGTACGTGAAGTGATTGAGCGCTGGCACCGGCTGTACAAAGGTAATGCTTTTACTCAACGCTATCTGTTAGGCGAAGCGCTGAGCTCGGTGGAAGAGCAATTAGTTGAAAAGTACGCCAACGAATGGCGCGAGCGTTTAACCTCCATTAGCTGGTTTATGCGCCGTTTGAATGAAAAAATTGCGCGCATGGCCAACGAAGAGGACGAATGTACTGGGCATTTCTGGGAAGGTCGTTTTAAATCTCAGGCGCTGCTCGACGAAAAAGCACTGGCTGCTTGCATGGCCTACGTGGATTTAAACCCTATTAGAGCAGGCATGGCGAAAACACCAGAAACGTCTGATTACACCTCGATCAAAAAACGCAGCCGTAAAGCAAAGCAAGCCAACTCACCCAATCATCCGTTCCAACAAGTCCCCGAGCTATTTAACTTCGCTGGCAATCCCCGTCAAAAAATGCCGGACGGCATTCCAATGCAGTTAACCGACTACATCGACTTGGTGGACTGGACCGGCAGACAAATACGCGATGATAAACGCGGTCATGTTGACCAAAGCTTACCGCCTGCGTTGCTCAGGCTAGGCATTGATCCACAACACTGGCTGGTGATAACACAGCAGTTTGAAAGCCAGTTTAAAGGCCTGGTGGGCAGCGCTCAGAAACTAAAAGCCAAACTAAGTTGCTTTCTCCACGATAGCAAACAACACCGAACGGCTGGTATCGGTGCTTGCCAGCAGCTACTGACTTAACAGAAGTCAGCAAAATCTCTGCATCAAAAACCTGTTTTTTCAACAAGCAGGGGTTAGCTTTGTCTGAAACTCTCTCTCGGTAGCTAAATCACTTTTTGACTCATTGATAGACGGTGCTCAAGGCCGCCAGTGGCTGGGTGTAGTGGTCAACCCAAACCGGACACATTTCTAAGCACATTTTTCAAATTCAATCGGTGTTGCATCGCCCAGCGTCGTGTGTAAACGGCGAGCGTTGTAATAGGCAATGTACTCCCTCACATCGGCCACGGCATCTTCTCGTGTCGCGTAAATATTTCCCGTTAGCCACTCGCGTTTAAGACTGCCGAAAAAACGCTCTGTGGGTGCGTTATCCCAGCAGTTTCCTTTGCGGCTCATTGAACACACCATGCCATGCTGTTTCAGCAGCGCTTGGTAGGCATGACTGGCGTACTGACTGCCACGATCCGAGTGGTGGAGCAGCCCTTTAGGCGGTTGGCGCAAATTAATGGCCATCATCAGGGCTCGACTGACCAACGCGGTTTCCATATGGCGATCTAAATGCCAGCCCACCACTCGGCGCGAATATAAATCGATCACCACCGCCAGATAAACCCAGCCTTGCAAGGTCCAAATGTAAGTGATGTCCGTCGTCCACACACGATTTTTGTCGCTCGGAGAAAACGCTCGATTCAGCACATTTTCTGCCACCGGTAGCGCGTGTTGACTGTCGGTGGTCAGCACAGCTGGCATTGGTGCTTGCCAGCAGCTACTGACTTAACAGAAGTCAGCAAAATCTCTGCATCAAAAACCTGTTTTTTCAACAAGCAGGGGTTAGCTTTGTCTGAAACTCTCTCTCGGTAGCTAAATCACTTTTTGACTCATTGATAGACGGTGCTCAATGCCGCCAGTGGCTGGATGCAGCAGTAAACAGCCGTGCTTCTCTTCACATGACTGTCTGTTTTTTTCCCGCAACGCTATTTGTTAGGTGAAGCGCTGAGCTCGGTGGAAGAGCAATTAGTTGAAAAGTACGCCAACGAATGGCGTGAGCGTTTAACCTCCATTAGCTGGTTTATGCGCCGTTTGAATGAAAAAATTGCGCGCATGGCCAACGAAGAGGACGAATGTACTGGCCATTTTTGGGAGGGACGCTTTAAATCTCAGGCACTGCTCGATGAAAAAGCACTGGCTGCCTGCATGGCCTACGTGGATTTAAACCCTATTAGAGCAGGCATGGCGAAAACACCAGAAACATCTGATTATACCTCGATCAAAAAACGTAGCCGTAAAGCACAGCAAACCAGTTCACCCAATCATCCGTTTCAACAAGTCCCTGAGCTATTTAACTTCGCTGGTAACCCTCGTGAAAAAATGCCGGAAGGCATCCCAATGCAGTTAACCGACTACATCGACTTGGTGGACTGGACAGGCAGACAAATACGCGATGATAAACGCGGTTATATTGATCAAGGCCTGCCACCCGCGTTGCTCAGGCTGGGCATTGATCCACAACACTGGCTGGTGATGACGCAGCAGTTTGAAAGCCAGTTTAAAGGCCTGGTGGGCAGTGCTCAGCAGCTAAAGGCCAAACTGAGCTGCTTTTTCCGCGACAGCAAACAACATAGAACGGCTGGCATTGGTGCTTGCCAGCAGCTGCTGACTTAACAGAAGTCAATAAAGTCTCTGCATCAAAAACCTGTTTGTTCAACAAGCATGGGTTAGCCTTGTCTGAAACTCTCTCTCGGTAGCTCAATCACTTTTTGACTCATTGATAGACGGTGCTCAATGCCGCCAGTGGCTGGATGCAGCAGTAAACAGCCATGCTTCTCTTCGCGTGACTGTCTGTTTTTTTTTCAGCAGACGCTAACTAATCTTTGAGCTTTTGCTCAGCATCACACCCTGGTAGCACCCCGGCGTACAGGTCAAACAGCCATTTACGGCGGTGCGAAAGCGCCGGGCCTGGTCCAGTGCATTGACCGCAAAGGGGTAGGCTCCTAAATAGGTTCGACTGTGAGGTAAGGGTAAGCGGCGGCAATCGCCTGTGTGAATAACATGGTATCCGTCGACCTGGGGTAGATCGCTTACGTAGTAGTGTTGCATGACGCGCCTCCTTGCAGCTGCGCCATATCATAGTTGGACTTTGCCGGTAAAAAAGTTCCGGTTGGCGTTTTCTGTTGTGCGAGATATCGCACAGCGTTGATGGCAAAATCACCAATAATTACTGACCAAGCGGTCAGCCTGCGATACCATGCGCGCCTTTTGATTGAGTTGGGAGGTGCTAGTGCGTCTTATTTCGCATTTTATTCTATGGCTTTTGCTGGGCGCCGCGAGCTGGAGCCAGGCGGCAAACGAGCCACTGCAAGAGCCGTTACAGCAGCCATTAAAAGTTGCGTTTGTTTATGTGGCACCCGTCGGTGACGCCGGCTGGACGCTGTCGCACGATTTGGGCCGCCAGTATGTGCAGCAGTTATTTGGCGAGCGCATTGAAACCCAATTTGTTGAGGCCGTTGCGCCAGGGCGCAACGCCACTGAGGTGCTTGAACAACTGGTGGAGCAGGGCAATGACATGATCTTCACCACCTCATGGGGGTACATGGTACCCACAGACCGCGTCGCCCAGAGTCATCCAAACGTGTTGTTTGAGCATGCCACCGGCATTCGTCGTGGCGACAATTTATCGACCTATGCCAATCGCGCCTATCAAGGACGCTACTTGGCTGGCATGGTGGCAGGCGCCATGAGCGAGAGTGGCAAGATCGGCTACGTTGCGGCGCACCCAGTGGTCGAGATTATTCGCGGCATCAATGCCTTCACCTTGGGGGCGCGCAGTGTCAATCCAGAGGTGGAGGTGGCCGTCGAGTGGAGCCGCTCTTGGTACGACCCAGCAACCGAAGCACGTTTGACGCACGGCCTGATCAATGACGGTGCCGATATCATCGTCCAGCATACTGACAGCCCGACGCCAGTCCGCATTGCAGAGCGGCGCGGTGTTTACAGCATGGGCTATCACACGGATATGTCGCCGTTCGCGCCTGAACGCCATTTATTGTCCGTCGTGCATCAGTGGGGGCCGATTTATGAGCAGCGCATTCGTGCGGCACTGCAGAATGAATGGCAAGCAGGCGATGTATGGCCGGGCTTAGAGGCGGAAACCGTGGCGCTTACCGGCTGGCATCAAGACATACCGGCCGAAGTGCGCCAGCAAGTGGAAGCGGTGCGCGCGCAGTTCAGCAGCGGTGAGCGTCGGGTGTTTGTCGGCCCTATTAACAACTACCGTGGTCGCACCCAGGTGCGGGAAGAGCATGAGCTGTCAGACCTGGAGCTGACCCACATGGATTGGTTTGTTGAGGGCACGCGCGGCGACCTACGCTCTTTTTAATACCGACACTGCCCGTGCGTAGTTTTTCGCACTGGGCTTTCGGTTCGGTCCAATAGAGTGGGGCGGGTGGCTTTGTAATAATCGCCCGCCCCTTACCGTGGCTCGTATGTTATGCCCTATCAAAACTTGCTGGATGCAATAACCCACCAGGCACCAAAGCTGTTTGGCCAAGGCCAGGTGGCGGATTACATCCCCGCCTTAAAACGCGTTAATCCGCAGCAGTTTGGCATTGCCTTGCTCACCGCGGATGGCCAACTGTTTCAAGCAGGCCAGGCAGATACGCGCTTTTCAATTCAGTCGATCTCAAAGGTGCTGTCGCTGACATTGGCGTTGCAGCGCCACGGCGAGCAACTCTGGCAGCGCGTTGGCATTGAGCCATCCGGCACGGCGTTTAACTCGCTGGTGCAGCTGGAGTATGAGCAAGGCAAGCCGCGCAACCCCTTTATTAACGCCGGTGCCCTGGTGGTGGTCGATGCCTTGCTGTCACGCAATGCCATGCCGGTGCACAGCATGCTGACCACCGTGCGCCGCTTGGCGGGCAATCCGGCCATCACCATGGATGAAGTCGTTAGCGAGTCGGAATACCAGCACCGCGAGCGCAATGCCGCCATGGCCTGGCTGATGAAGTCGTACGGCAATTTTCATAACGATGTCGACGCCGTGCTCAAGGCTTATTTTCAATTTTGCGCCCTGCACATGAGCTGTGTTGAGCTGGTGCGTACCTTTAGCTTTTTGATGAACCAGGGCATTTGCTTGCAGTCTGGCCAACGCATTCTCAGTGCGCGCCAAACACAGCAAATCAATGCCTTGCTGCTGACCAGCGGCTTGTACGATGCCGCCGGTGATTTTGCCGTGCGCGTGGGCATGCCAGGCAAGTCCGGCGTGGGCGGTGGCATCATTGGTGCTGTACCGGGCAAGTTTACCGTGTGCGTATGGTCGCCGGAGCTGAATGAGTACGGCAATTCGGTGGCCGGCCTATACGCCTTGGAGCAACTGGCTGAGCATTTGAACAGCAGCATTTTTCGCGGCTTGGGCTGAGCTGGTATGATGTGAGTCTTTGTCGTTATTGATCAAGGACTCCCATGCTGGATTACATTGAACCTGTGTTTCGCCCGCCCAGTGAAGGTCGTTCGCTGATTTTTCAGGTCACCAATGGTTGCTCCTGGAATAAGTGCACCTTCTGCGATATGTACACCCAGCCACAAAAGAAGTTTCGCGCCCGCAGCGAAGACGAAGTGCTGGAAGAAATCCGCCAGGCTAAAACCATCGGCCCGCGCTTTGAAAAAGTCTTTCTCGCCGATGGCGATGCCATGGTACTGCCAACCCATCGCTTAGCGAATATTCTGCTGGCCATTCGCGAGCACCTACCTTGGGTAAAACGCGTCGGCGCCTATTGCTTACCGCGAAACTTGCGCAAAAAAAGCACAGAAGATCTCAGCCATTTAAAAGCGCTGGGCCTAGGCATTTTATACGTAGGCGCCGAGAGCGGTGACGATGAAGTGCTGCAGTTTATTAATAAAGGCGAAACCTACGCCTCTACATTAGAAGCGCTGCAGAAAATTCATCAGGCCGGCATTAAAAGTTCGGTCATGATTCTAAATGGCATGGGCGGCGTGCGTTACAGCGAGCAGCATGCGATTAACTCGGCCAAATTAATGAATGAAGCTCAGCCTGATTTTTTGTCGACCTTGGTGGTGAGTTATCCGCTCGGCGATGAGCGGGTGCGCGAAGGTTTTAACGGTGATTATGAGCTGCCGGATCAAATGGCGCTGTTTCAAGAGCTGCGTCTTTTGATTGATACGCTGGAGCTAAACAACACCGTGTTTCGCAGCGACCATGCGTCGAATTATTTAGCGCTCAAAGGCCAACTGGGCGCCGATAAATCACAATTATTGGCACAGCTGGATGCTGCCATGAGTGGCCGCATTGCACTGCGCCAAGAATGGCAACGGGGGCTTTAATGGATCTTTCAAGCTTGCAGCAACAAATAGGTTTGCACTCAACCGCCAAGCAACCACCGGTAGAGCAGTGGAACCCAGAGCTGAGCGGCGACATTGATATTGTGATTCGCGCCGATGGCAGTTGGTGGCATGAAGGTAGAGCATTTGAACGCCAAGATTTAGTGCGTTTGTTCGCATCGATTTTGCGCCATGAAAGTCCTGATTATTTCGTGCTGACTCCGGTCGAAAAATGGCGCATCCAGGTCGAAGATCGGCCATTTGTCGTCACTTTGATTGCGGCCGATGCCAATGATATTGAGTTTGTCACCAACGTCGGCGACAGCGGCCGCATTGGCCCTGAGCACCCGCTGCGCTTAAGTCATCGTCCAGGGGAGCCTGAGCCGCTGCCCGAGGTATTGATACGCCATGACTTATGGGCGCGTTTATCCCGGAATGCCTTTTACGAGCTGGTAGAGCATGCGCAGGAAATAGACGGCCAGTGGTGTATCGTCAGTGACGGTGAGCGCTATTTCATTGCCGACTAAGTCATTATTATGAGCGTTACACAAGGTTAGCAAACCCCTCTCAAATTCATGGCACAGTCCATGGCATGGCGCTAAATTGCTCAATTATTGAGCAAAAAGGAGCCTGCTCATGGAAGCGCTAGAATTTTCTGTCGGTCAGAGACAAGATCCACGAATTAAATTTCCCGCTCGTCTGGTCGATGACGAGGTCAGTTACGCCGTCATTGACTGGAGCGTTACAGGTTTTGCCCTGGCAGACGGTGCCTTGCAAGCTCTGCAAAGCGATTGTCAGTATTTCTGTATTGACTTACCGGAGGGGACGTTAAGCCTAGCGGTGCATGCCCATGCTGTGCGCTATTCCGATCAAGGTTTTGCCGTGGGGTTTCGCTTTAGCGAGCAAGATTGGAGTACGCGCAAAACTCTGCAAAGCGTGGTGCACAGTTATTTTAATAGCGATCAAATCGAACTTGATGAAGTTATTCAAACTGGAGTGAAAACCCAGCTAGTACAGCAAGATGTCCAGCGGTTGCGAGACAATCGTGGTCGGGTGGTCATGCTTGGTGCTGGGGTTGCCTGCCTAATTGCCATCGCAATCTGGTTGGTGTATCACAAATGGCTGGTGGTGGAGGCATCATACGCTGCGGTGGCTTTGCCGGTTATAGAGTTGCGCGCCAATAATCATGGTCAGTTAGCATTTCATGGTGTCACTCAAGGGCAAAATGTTAGCGAAGGCCAGCCACTGTTTAGTATCACCTCAGATGAACAACAGGAAATTCTGCGTGATAAACGCTTAGAACTGCAGGCGCTACAAATTGCACTACAGCGTGACCGCGGGCATTTCAGTGATATGGAGCAAGCGCTGGCGCACTTTCGAAGCAATAGCCGTGAGCGCATTGCAGCCTTGCGTCAGCAAGCTGACTTATTGCAGCAAGAGGTAAGCGCTCAGCGACAACAGGTAGCATTGTTTGAGCGGCGCTACCGCGAAGGCGTAGTGGATGCCTTGACGCGTAATGAGCAGCAACTGCTGTTGAATCAGCGTCAGCGTTTATTACTGAATACTCGTTATAAAATTACCGAAGCGGAGCGTGCTCTTTCTGTAGCTGAGCAGGGGCTTTATATCGGTCATACCAACAATGATTTATTTCAAGCGCGCCCGTTAGCTCATGACCTGCAACACACAGAGCGAATGATCGCCGCTCTGAGCACGGAAATACAAACTCTTGAACAGGGCAGTGTTTACACATCACCGTGCGATTGCTTAGTGCACGAGGTTAATAGTTATCAGGGGCCAATCGCGGCTCAGCGCACGGTGTTGACGTTAACACCAGCACAGCAGCAAAGCCCGCAGGTATTGGCGTTATTGCCGTTAACAAAGATTGAGCGCATTCAAACTGGTATGGATGTCGAGTTTTTTCTGGCCAGTAGTGAAGCGTCTCAGAAGGGCACGGTAGAGCAGGTGCGCTACTTTAGCTCAGAAGAGTCCACGCTTTACAGCGCCGGCGGCGAACTGATTTCCGGCTTGCCTAAAAATCTCCCTAAGGTGACACAATTTGCCTTGCTGCGCATTCGCCCCGTTACGCCTTTGGCCCCTAGCTTGCGCAGTGAACCTGCGCGAGTGAATATTTACCCGGGCTTTTGGCATAGCGCTAAAGTAGCGTTGCTGTAATGAAGGCGCCTTTTGTAGCTCGCTTTGTCAACGGCGATCAGGTTAACACTGGTATCGCTTGGGGCATGGTGTTATTGGCGCTGCTCTTGTTGTGCTTATTAACGGTGATTTTTTATCGCCATCAGTTGCCTCGCTCCGAGCTATTAGTGGTCGTTGGTCTGATCGGCATTTGGCGTTATGGCTGGAAAAGCTGGCATGCCTTACGAGCTATGTTTTATCTCACAGAGCATTTTCCGGCATTGCGAACGTTGGCCGATGCTGCTCGAAAACCATCGGAGTTGTTGGTGGTGGTGCCGAGTTATCGCATCGATGCTTACGTTAATCACCGTGTGTATCATAAATTGTTTGTCGAGCTGGCTGCTTACGGTGTCCCCAGTCGCGTGGTGGCGTGTATCACCGACCCTGCCGATCAAGTTGTGGTCACCCAGGCGCATCAGCAAGCGCCTGGTCGAACTCAGTTGTTTTTTTGTCCTCAGGCAGGCCGAGGCAAGCGCTCGGCTATGGCAGAAGCCCTGATGTTACTGTTGCAACAAGGCTATGCCGATGATGCGCAGCTGTTATTGATGGACGGTGACACTTTGCTTAGTGACCGGGTGTTTTTTCGCCTTTGTGGTTTTCTGAGTCGCTTTCACGACCTAGGGGCTGTCACTTGTGATAATGAACCGTTGATAAAAGCTGACGGCGTAATGCTCCAATGGTATCGGCAGCGCATGGCTATGCGTCATTTTTATATGAGCTCTATAAGCCTCAGTCATCGGTTATTAGTGTTGACTGGCCGTTGCTCACTGTTTCGAGCGTCAACACTGCTCAACCGAGAGTTCATTCATACCCTAGAGCATGACGTACTCGATCACTGGCGCTATGGACGTTTAAAAATGCTCACAGGAGATGACAAGTCGACCTGGTTTTATTTGCTGCGTCATCGCTGGAAAATGCTCTACATTGCCGATGTAAAAGTCTATTGCTTAGAGGAGGCTGTGAGCGCACGGTTCTTTTCTCACAGTGTTATGCTGATGCAGCGCTGGTATGGCAATATGCTGCGCAATAACGGCCGTGCACTGCAACTGGGGCCAAGCCATTGCGGTGGTTTTTTATGGCTGTGTCTGCTGGACCAACGCATTAGTATTTGGACAACGCTGACTGGCCCTGTATTTGTTGGTTTATTTGCTGTATTGCATAGTATGGTGATTGTCACAGCCTACCTTGCTTGGGTCATTGTCGGGCGTGGTATTAACTGCTTGTTGGTTGCCTGGGTGGCGCGCAGTTTTCATCCGCTGTATATCCCTCTGCTGTGGTATGAGCAAATGCT
Organism: Bacterioplanes sanyensis; assembly: GCF_014652515.1. Classification (GTDB taxonomy): domain Bacteria; phylum Pseudomonadota; class Gammaproteobacteria; order Pseudomonadales; family Oceanobacteraceae; genus Bacterioplanes; species Bacterioplanes sanyensis. The sequence continues at coordinate 151,182 of NZ_BMYY01000003.1, forward strand.
GGGCTCCGCTGTAAAGGTTTACATGATGTTTCGTCTAGATCGCCAGCGCTGGACACGGCAAACAATTCGGCAAGCACCGATTATGCAAGGGTTTATGAAGACAACCTGGCCTCAGCTAATGACGTTTGCCAGTGTACTTTGTTTGGTCACCGTCATCGCGCTGCTGCATGGCTTTTTGCAGCTACCCAGTTAATAAAAAACCGCGCATTGCGCGGTTTTTTATTGGCTTACATAGTTGGCTGGCTTACATATTAGGATAGTTAGGACCACCGCCGCCTTCCGGCGTTACCCAGGTAATGTTCTGGGCCGGGTCTTTAATATCACAGGTTTTGCAGTGCACGCAGTTTTGTGAGTTGATCTGGAAGCGTTTTTCGCCGCCTTCATCTTCCACCACTTCATACACGCCGGCAGGGCAGTAGCGCTGCGCTGGCTCGTCGAACTTCGGCAAGTTGACCTGCAGCGGAATGCTGTCATCTTTCAATTGCAAGTGACAAGGCTGATCTTCAGCATGGTTAACATTGCCGATAAAGACCGAATCCAGCTTGTTAAAGCTGAGCACACCATCTGGCTTGGGGTAGTCGATTTTTTTGCACTCACTGGCTGGCTTCAGAGTTTCATGATCGGCGGTGGTGTCGTGCAAGGTGACCGGAATCGGGAAGATGTTCTGATCAATAAAGTTAAATGCAGCGCCACCGAAGGTGCCGAACTTGTGCATCGCTGGGCCAAAGTTACGGCTGCGATGCAGCTCTTCGTAGGCCCAAGATTTTTCAAACTCGGTGGTGAACTCAGTAATTTCATCATTGGCACGGCCCGCTTTTAATGCTGCGAACAACTGCTCTGCTGCCACTATGCCGCTCTTCATGGCGGTGTGCGTGCCTTTAATTTTGGCAAAGTTCAACGTGCCGGCATCGCAGCCTACAATCAAACCGCCAGGGAAGGTCATTTTCGGCAAGCAGTTAAGGCCGCCTTTGGTAATGGCGCGAGCACCGTAAGAAACGCGCTTGCCGCCTTCCAGGTATTGCTTGATGACCGGATGGTGCTTCATGCGCTGGAACTCATCGAACGGGCTCAGGTGCGGGTTCGAATAAGATAAGTCGGTAATTAAGCCCACCACGACCTGGTTGTTTTCATCGTGGTACAAAAAGAAGCCACCGGTTGAGCCGGACTCGCTCAAAGGCCAGCCAGTGCCGTGCAGCACTAAGCCAGGCTTAGATTTGGCTGGGTCAATGTCCCACAGCTCTTTGATGCCGATGCCGTAATGCTGTGGATCTTTGCCTTCATCCAGTTTGAATTCGCTGATCAGACGCTTGCCCAAGTGGCCGCGACAGCCTTCGGCAAAAATGGTGTATTTACCGCGCAGTTCCATGCCGGGCATGTAGGTGTCTTTTTGCTCGCCTTCGGCGCTCAGGCCGAAGTCACCGATGACGATGCCTTTTACTTGGCCGTCTTCGACGATGTAGTCTGCGGCCGGGAAGCCTGGGTAGATTTCAACGCCCACATTTTCCGCCTGCTCGCCCAGCCAGCGACACACATTACCGAGTGAAACGATGTAGTTGCCATCGTTGTGCATCGGCTTAGGAATGCTCCAGCCCGGTGCTTTGGCCGCTTTTTCTGGGCCAGTCATGAAGTAAACTTCGTCTTCCGTCACTTGGGTGTTAAGCGGCGCCCCCATTTCTTTCCAATTGGGAAACAGCTCAGTCAGCGCGCGGTCTTCAATCACGGCGCCAGACAATATGTGGGCACCAATTTCAGAGCCTTTTTCTACCAGGCAAACGGAAATTTCGTCGCCGGCGTCGTTGGCCAGCTGCTTGATACGAATGGCTGTTGACAGACCGGCAGGGCCGCCGCCAACGATGACCACATCGTATTCCATCACTTCACGTTGCATATCAATCTCCTCAAGCATCAAGGGGAGCGCGAGCGTCACGTCGCTCTGTTGGCCCGCCCACAGCGTGCGTTTTGAATTATCAAACGGGCGTTTGAATTTTCTGCATTATACGGTTACCAACCCCGCAGGCAACCGCTTTCCTTTGTCTTCTGGCTTGTCTGAGCCGATGGTTGGGTTTCAGCAGTGTAAACAGCTGGCTAAAAATGTAACGTTTAACCGTCAAGGTTGCTGATTTAGCGCAATTCAATGCCGTTTGCGTGAATCCCTTGACCGTAGATTGTTTCAACTCACCCTGCTAGCCTTGCCTTCGGCCATGCTTGGGCGACGGGCGATAGTAGCTTGAGTGTGCTTTAAATGCATGTCGGCTCACGGAAAATGCCTACGCAAAGCCTTCGGCATCTGCGTACGCTATTGACGCTATCTTTAAAGCGCCCAATAATGTGCCGCGCTGGAAAGGGCACCCGCCTGTGACTGTGTCATCCTTGCGGAGTGGTATTCGTGCCCTTTGTTCATCCACTTGAGAAAAACGAGGAATCTATGAAGGTTCTTGTCGCTGTAAAACGCGTGATCGACTACAACGTTAAAGTCCGCGTTAAACCAGACAACTCAGACGTCGACTTGGCTAACGTCAAGATGGCGATGAACCCATTCTGTGAAATCGCTGTTGAAGAAGCGGTTCGTCTGAAAGAAAAAGGCGTGGCCACTGAAGTTGTTGTGGTTTCTATCGGTCCTAAAGTAGCGCAAGAGCAGATTCGCACCGCGCTGGCACTGGGTGCAGATCGCGGCATCCTGATCGAAACCGAAGAAAAACTCGAGTCTCTGACCGTCGCCAAGTTATTAAAAGGTGTGGTTGATAAAGAGCAACCGCAGCTGGTGTTGATGGGCAAGCAGTCCATCGACAGCGACAACAACCAAACTGGTCAAATGTTGGGCGCATTGACCGGCATGGCGCAAGGTACCTTCGCTTCCGAAATCACCATTGATGGCGACAAAGCCAATGTTGTGCGTGAAGTTGATGGCGGTCTGCGTACTGTGGCGCTGAACCTGCCAGCGGTGGTCACCGCTGACTTGCGTTTGAATGAGCCACGCTACGCGTCGCTGCCAAACATCATGAAGGCTAAGCGCAAGCCTCTGGACGTGACTACGCCAGCGGACCTCGGCGTTGAAGTCAAATCGACTCAATCTTTGGTCAAGGTTGCTCCTCCTGCCGAGCGCGAAGCCGGCATCAAGGTGGCCAGCGTGAGCGAGCTGGTAGAGAAACTGAAAACTGAAGCGAAAGTGCTGTAAGAGAGGTAAGTGTAATGGCTATTTTGGTAATCGCAGAACACGACAATGCCGCTCTGAATGGCGCCACGCTGAACACTGTGGCTGCGGCTAAAGCCATCGGTGGCGATATCGATGTGTTGGTAGCCGGTAGTGGCTGCAGCGCAGTGGCAGAAGCCGCTGCCAAAGTCGACGGTGTTGCTAAGGTGCTGGTTGCAGATCACGACGCCTACAGCCATCAGCTGGCTGAAAACGTGGGCGAGCTGGTCGCTGAGCTGGGTAAAAACTACAGCCACATTCTGGCGCCAGCCACCACGGCGGGCAAAGACTACTTGCCACGCGCAGCGGCGCTGTTGGATGTGAACATGCTGTCAGAAGTCATCGCTGTTGAAGATGCCGACACCTTTGCTCGTCCAATTTATGCAGGCAACGCCATCGCTACAGTCAAATCGGCTGACGCCATCAAGGTGATGACCGTGCGCGGTACCGCTTTTGATGCCGTTGCAGCCGAAGGTGGCAGCGCCACTGTTGAAACCGTTGACGTAGTGAAAGACGCTGGCACTTCGGCCTTTGTTAGCGAAGAGCTGGCTCAGTCGGATCGTCCTGATCTGACCGCTGCCGATGTGGTGATTTCGGGTGGTCGCGGTATGCAAAACGGCGACAACTTCGAAATGCTGTACAAAGTGGCCGACAAGCTCGGCGCAGCGGTCGGTGCATCACGCGCCGCTGTGGACGCAGGTTTTGTTCCTAACGATATGCAGGTCGGTCAGACCGGTAAGATCGTTGCGCCAAACCTGTACATTGCTGTCGGTATTTCTGGTGCGATCCAGCACTTGGCTGGTATGAAGGACTCTAAAGTCATTGTTGCCATCAACAAAGACGAAGAAGCTCCAATCTTCCAAGTAGCCGATTACGGCTTGGTCGCAGACCTGTTTGAGGCTGTGCCAGAATTGGAAAATGCGCTGTAATATCAACAGCTTAGAAGAACCCGGCCAAGGCCGGGTTTTTTTATGTCACGCGCTTGTCATTTTGCGGTAATAAGGTAACGTACCTCAACCCAAGCAACACACAAGGACTCTGCTTTGAACATCACGGTTGTTGGCACCGGTTACGTCGGCCTGGTTACCGGCGCATGTTTTGCCGAAATGGGTAACAGCGTGGCTTGCGTCGATATCGACCAAGACAAGGTAGAAAGGCTGCGCCAGGGTGATATTCCCATCTACGAACCTGGCTTGGATGCCATTGTCGCCAACAACAGCAAAGCAGGGCGCCTGACCTTTACCAGTGAGCTGAGCGCCGCTATGGCAGATGCTCAGCTGCATTTTATCGCCGTGGGCACACCGCCAGGCGAAGACGGCTCAGCCGATTTAACTCATGTATTACAAGTGGCAGAAGAAATTGGCCGCCACCTAAACGGCTATGCCGTTGTGGTGAATAAATCGACGGTGCCCGTGGGCACGGCCGATCAGGTGCGCCAGGTGATTGAAGAACAGCTGCGCGCACGTGGTCGCAGCGATGTTCAGTTTGACGTGGTCTCTAACCCCGAATTCTTGAAAGAAGGTGCCGCCATTGAAGACTTTATGCGCCCAGATCGCATTGTCGTGGGCGTTGAGTCCGACCATGCTCGGCAGATAATGGCCGAGTTATATCAAAGCTTTTCGCGCAATCACGACAAAGTCATGTTTATGGGGGTACGTGACGCCGAGCTCACCAAGTACGCTGCCAATGCCATGCTCGCTACCAAGATTTCGTTTATGAATGAAATCGCCAATTTGGCCGAGCGCATGGGCGTCGACATTGAGCAAGTACGCAAAGGCATCGGTTCCGATTCGCGCATTGGCTACAGCTTTATATACCCAGGCTGCGGCTACGGCGGCTCGTGTTTTCCGAAGGACGTTAAAGCCTTGATCCGTATGGGCGAGGCCTTTGATTATTCCACCGATGTCTTAAACGCCGTCGAAGCACGCAATGTCGCGCAAAAAAGGCGCTTGTTTGAGAAGCTGGCCGAGCGCTTGGGCAGTGAACTCAACGGCGCCACCATTGGCATTTGGGGCCTAGCGTTTAAGCCCGGCACCGATGATATGCGCGAGGCTAGCTCCATCGAGCTAATCAATGCCCTGGTAGCCGCTGGCGCCAAAGTACGTGCTTATGATCCGGTTGCCATGGACGAAGCAACGCGCTACTTTCCCGCCGAATGGCTGGAGAACGGAACTATGACACTGTGCGCGCATCAATACGATGCTTTAATGGACGCCGACGCCATGGTGCTGGTCACCGAGTGGAAACCGTTCCGACAGCCCGATTTTAACGCCATGCGCAAACTACTGAAACGCCCGATCATCATTGATGGCCGCAACCAGTATGACCCGCACAGTTTGAAACAGCAGGGCTTTGATTACACCGGCATAGGCCGGGACATTGCCTGACACGGATTGATTCATGACAGCAGTAGCTATGCCAGACACCTCATCTCTTGAGCTGGAACAACCGGCCGATGCCATCGCTGGGCCACAGCGTGAACAGCGCTTACCTTACAGCTTTGCCCGCCGGTTTGGCGTCATCGTCGAAGGGCGTGATGAGCAACTGACTCTGGTGCACAAGGAAGGCCTCTCAGCCGCCGCCTTAATGGAAGTTCAGCGCCACTTAGGGCGTCAGTTTCGGTTAGAAACCGTTGACAGCGACGAGTTTGATCGTCGCCTAGGGCTTGCTTATCAAAGCGACTCTTCCGAAGCGATGGAAATGGTCGAAGGCTTAGGCGAAGACATGGACCTCGCCAGCTTGGCCGACTCGGTGCCAGAAACCGAAGACTTACTTGAGCAAGAGGGTGATGCGCCGATCATTCGCCTGATCAACGCCTTGCTGACTGAGGCCGTTAAAGACAACGCCTCGGACATTCACATCGAAACCTATGAAAAACGCTTGGTCGTGCGCTTTCGCGTCGATGGCGTGTTGCGCGAAGTCGTACAGCCTAAGCGCGCTTTGGCGGCGCTGCTGGTGTCGCGTATTAAGGTCATGGCCAAACTCGATATTGCTGAAAAACGCATTCCGCAAGACGGCCGCATTGCACTGCGCATCGGTGGCCGCGAAGTTGATGTGCGGGTATCGACCATGCCTTCCAGCCATGGCGAACGGGTGGTGATGCGACTGCTCGACAAACAAGCCGGGCGCATGAGCCTGGGCCAGCTGGGCATGTCGGTGCGCGATTTAAACACCATGCGCGACATCATTTCCAAGCCGCACGGCATCATCTTGGTAACTGGCCCTACGGGCTCGGGTAAAACCACCACGCTGTACGGCGCATTAAGCGATCTAAACGATGCCAGCCGCAACATCCTGACGGTGGAAGACCCCATCGAATACAGCCTTGCCGGCATTGGCCAAACTCAGGTCAACACCAAGGTCGACATGACCTTCGCCAAGGGCTTGCGCGCCATTTTGCGTCAAGACCCAGATGTGGTGATGATCGGTGAGATTCGCGACCTAGAAACGGTGGAAATCGCCATTCAAGCCTCGCTCACCGGCCACTTGGTGTTATCAACGCTGCACACCAACACCGCCGTCGGTGCGATCACGCGCTTGCAAGACATGGGCGTCGAGCCTTTCTTATTGTCATCGAGCGTGGTCGGGGTGATTGCCCAGCGCTTAGTGCGGGTATTGTGTGAAGACTGCAAACAACCGGTGCCGGCCGATGGCTCCGAGTGCGAGCTGCTCGGCGCTGACCCGCAGCAGCCACCGATTATTTATCACGCCAAGGGCTGCGAGAAATGCAACCAGCTCGGTTACCGTGGCCGTCAGGGCATCTACGAGATCATCAAGGTAGATGAGCAACTAAAAACCCTGATTCACGACAAAGCCGGCGAGCAGGAGCTAGAGCATCACGCCCGCCAATTGGGCCCCAGCATTCGCCAAGACGGCATTCGCAAAGTATTAGCAGGCAGCACCACCATTGAAGAGCTGTTGCGGGTTGCTAAGGGATAAGCATGGCGGCATTTGAATTTCAGGCGCTGGATGCCAAAGGCAAACAGCAAAAAGGGGTATTGGAGGGCGACAGCGCTCGCCAGATCCGCCAAAAACTGCGCGACAAAGGCTGGATGCCGCTGTCGGTAGACGCCACTAAGTCGGCCGCCGCAGCCAAAACCGAAGGCAACTTGATCAGCCGCTGGCGTCAGCGTGGCCCATCGCTGTCTGTGCCAGAGCTGGCCTTGCTGACTCGCCAATTAGCCACGCTGATTGCGGCCGGTCTGCCCATCGATGAATCGCTCAAGGCGCTGGCCGATCAAACCAGCAAGCAATCGGTGCAAGCGATGATTTTGGCGGTGCGCGCCAAAGTGTTAGAGGGCTACACTCTGGCACAAGCGCTGGCCGATTACCCCCGTGCGTTTCCGCATTTGTTTCGTGCCACCGTTGCCGCCGGCGAACACGCTGGCCAGCTCGATGGCGTGTTAAATCGCTTGGCCGATTACACCGAATCGCGCCAGGCGTCCGATCAGAAAATCAAACTGGCGGCGATTTATCCCATTGTTTTAACCGTGGTGGCCCTAGGCGTGGTCGTCGGCTTGCTGACCTACGTGGTGCCCGACATTGTTGATGTCTTTGTTAAAAATGGCCAGGAACTGCCAGGCTTAACGCAATTTATGCTTGATCTGAGCCATTTGATTTCGGGCTACGGCCTGTATCTATTGGCGGGCGTGATTGTCGCCATTGTCTTGTTTGGTCGGGCGCTGCAAAAACCGGGGTTTCGGCGCAAGTATCACCACTTTGTACTGCGCTGGCCTGGCATTGGCCGCTTTGTACGCGATGCCAATACGGCGCGCTTTGGCAGTACCGTGGCGATTCTTACCAGCAGTGGTGTGCCTTTGGTGGAAGCCATGCGCATCGCCAGCCAGGTGGTGAGCAACATGCCGATTCAGTCGTCTTTAACCCAAGCAACGGTCGCCGTCAGTGAGGGCGGCAGTCTGCATCAAGCGTTGCGGGATACCGGCTATTTTTCTCCCATCATGCTGCATATGATTGCCTCCGGTGAAAACAGTGGCGAGCTCGACAGCATGCTGGCACGCACCGCACGCCAGCAAGAAGAAACATTAGAGAACACCGTGTCCGCACTGGTGAAAATTTTTGAACCCCTGATGCTTTTGATCATGGGGGGCATCGTCGGCCTAATCGTGGCCGCCATCATGATGCCGATTTTACAGCTACAACAAATGGTTCAGTAGGAGCGACAAACCATGCATTCCCGTTCACAACTGCGCAAAGCGCAAGGTTTTACCCTGATTGAAGTCATGGTGGTATTGGCCATCATCGGCGGCATTTTGGCGTTGGTCGCCACCAATGTTTTAGGCTCGGCGGACGAAGCCCGCATTAAAACCACCAAGAGCCAAATGAAGTTAGTCGAGAACGCCCTCGATATGTACAAGCTGGATAACTACGTGTATCCGACCTCTGAGCAAGGCCTGGAAGCTTTGATCAGCAAGCCCTCCAGCAGCCCCGAGCCGAAAAACTATCGCGACGGTGGTTACCTGAAAGGCAACAAACTGCCAACCGATGCTTGGGGCAATGAATTTTTGTATTTCGCTGATAAAGGCGAATATGAAATCGTTTCCATGGGCGCCGATGGTCAAGAAGGCGGCGAAGGTGATGCGGCTGATATCAGCTCCCTCGATTAATGCCTAAGCAACGTCAGCGCGGCGTCACGCTGCTGGAAATTCTGGTGGTGTTGACGCTGATCGGCGGTCTGATGGGCATTGTCATGCTCAACACAGGCAACGACCAAGCACGCAAAGACACCAAGCAATTCGCCCAACAGCTGCAGCTGTGGCTGGGAGCGTTGCGCCAAGAAGCGGTGTTTCAAAACCTCGACTTTGGCATCGCCATGGACAGTGAAGCCATGCTACTGCTGAGCTATCAAGACGTTTATAGCCAAGAGTTCTCTGCCAACTTGGACGCCGAAGAACTGGATGCCTTGCGCAAAAATCCATGGCGAGCCCATTCTGCTGGGCGGTTAAAGCAAGAGCTGCAAACACCCGACACCCTGCGCTTGCGCTTGTTTATTGATGATGAAGAAGTCGACTTTGCCGAGCTGCTGGAGCAAGAGGACGGCCCACTGCCGGCGCTGTTATTGTTGTCTTCCGATGAGTACACGCCGTTTCGGCTGATGTTAGAGCATGATGAAGACGCCAGTTTCTATTACGAGCTATCCGGCGATGGTTTTTCACCGCTGCAACTGGAATTGCAGGATTATGACAACTGAGCGCGGCTTTACCCTGCTGGAAGTAATGATTGCGGTGACCATTTTTGCTGTGGTCGCCACCACCATCGCCAACGTCAGCAGCCAGACTGTATCTAACTTGCTGGTGATCGAAGAGAAGACTCTCGCCGCGCTGGTGGCCGAGAATCGTTTGGCTGAAATGCGCCTGGCCGGCTACCCCAATGTCAGTCAAACCAACGACACCTTTGATATGGCAGATCGCGAGTGGTTTATTCGCACCGAAGTAGAAGAAACCCCGTTCCCAGATACGCGTCGTGTCACCGTTGCCGTCAGTCGTGAAGACGAAGGTGGCGAGTTGGCCCGCCTGACCACCTTGATCGGGATGCACTGATGCGATTACAGCGCGCCTTTACCTTGCTCGAAGTGTTGCTGGCCATTGCCATTACCGCCACCATCGGCGTGGCCAGTCATCAGCTGTTAAGCGGCACCTTACTGACCAAAGAGGTGTCCGATCGCAAAGCCGATCAACTAAAGAGCCTGCAGCGCTTAAACCAAGTGTTAAACCGCGACATACGGCAAATCATCGACCGGCCCATTCGCGATGTGTTTGGCGACGAACAGCCGCCACTGCTGCTTGAAAGCAGCGATTATCCGCTGGAGTTTACCCGCGCAGGCTGGCGCAACTCGCCGGTCACCGAAGACCCGCGCGCCGAGCTGCAGCGTGTGGCTTATCGGCTAGAGCCCATCGACAGCGACATTTGCGAGTCAGCGCGCGAGCGCCTGTTTCGCTGGGGCATCACCGAGCCCGATGGTGATTGCTTGGTGCGCTACTACTGGCATGTATTGGACCGCGCCAACGATACCGAGCCGTCACATCAAGTGGTGTATGAGTTGGTGGAGCGTTTAGAAATGGAAGTGCTGATTAGCCAGAGCAGTGAAGCCATCGGCGACAGCCAAGACTGGTACAGCAGCTGGCCGGCGCTGACGGGAGCGGATAATCGCGCCGCCCCAGTGGCCTTGCGCTGGCGCATCGAGCTGCCGCCCTTTGGTGAGATTGAACGCCTGTGGTTGCTGGCGCCAGGAGATTTACCATGAAGCGCCAACAGGGCGTCGCACTGTTAATGGTGCTGATGATTTTTGCCTTTGTGTCGTTATTGGCCACAGCCATGATCGATCGCGAATCCACCGACATTCAGCGCGCCTCGACCTTGCTCGACATTCAGCGCGCGCGTGCCTACGCCCAGGGCGCAGAAGACGCCGTGCGCACCGGCTTGTATTTAGACTGGAAGCAAGATGGCAGCATCGACCATCTCAACGAAGAATGGGCACAAGAGCGCACCTTGCCGCTGGACCCAGACCCAGGCCGGGTATTGCTAAAAATCGCCGATGCCCAGGGGCGCTTTAACCTCAATAGCATGCAGCCAACGGCCAGCAGCAATGACGTGCAACTGCAACGCTTTCGCAACTTGCTCAATCAGCTCGGCTTAGACCCATTGCTGGCCAGTTACTGGCAGCGCTGGCTCAGTGCCGACAGCCAAGCCGATGAGCTGTATCTGTCTCGCGAGCAACACCCATATCGCGCCGCCTACCGCGCTTGCACTCACACCAGCGAGCTGATGCTGATTGAAGGCATGACGCGCGAAGCTTACAAGCGCCTGGAGCCCTACGTCGCCTGCTTGCCCATCACCGTTACCTTAAACGTCAACACCGCATCGGCGGTGGTATTGGCCGCCCTGGATGAGCGCCTATCGCTGGCCGATGGCCAAGCATTGGTGGCCGAGCGCGGTGAAAAAGGCTTTGCCAGCGTCGATGACTTTTGGGGCTCCAGCGTGGTGACGCGCTTTACCCAAGAGCCAGATAGCGAACGTCGCAGCAATAACGGCAACAACGACGACAACGCGCCGTCCACCACACGCTGGGATAAAGCCGCGTTCGATGTCAAAAGCGAGTACTTTGAAATGTTTGCCCGAGTCGAGTTTGCCGGTCGCATTGCCACCTTGGAGGCGCTATTGCAGCGCACCAACAGTGATGGCAGCCTGAGCACCCTATACCGGAATTTCAGCCGCCGCGAAGCGCGCCCCCAAGAGGCGCCCGGGTTATCTTTGTCAGTTAACAATCGGAATTAGCCATGATTACAGCACGGGTTGAATGGCAGGCCAGCGCCAGTCAGTGGTTCATCAGCCCCTGGCAGCCAGAGCGCGGTTTTTTGCCAGCCCAGCCGCTGACCGACTGGGCCAGCGAGCAGCCAGACTTAAGCAGCGTGCAACTGCTGCTCAGCGCCCATAACTATTCAGCGCACTGGGTCACCATGCCCGGCGTCAGCAAGCGCCACTTGGCGCGGGCGTTGCCATTTGCATTGGAAGAGCAGCTGATTGAAGACCCGGAGCACTACTTAATCGTGCCGGGCAGCGCTTACAATAAACGCCAAAGCGCTTATGCGCTGAATCGCCAGCACATTGATGACCTTATTGAGGCGTGTCAGCTGCATCATGTGCGCATCACTGGCCTGATAGCCGAGACCGAGCTGTTTGCCGACCAGCACCGCTTAGTGCGCTGGCAGCAGGGCTGGCTGTGGCTATGGCCGGGGCAGTTTGAAGGCTGGCTCAGCGATGGTGCGCTTAACCTCGTGCTGGAAGACCAGCTCGATGGCCACAGCGAACAAAGCCTGACCATTGTCGCCGACACCATGGATCAGGCCCAATTGCTGAAAACCACTCTAGAAAGCGGCTACGGCGATGCGCTCAGCAGTGTTGAAATCCAGGTCGCCGCCACCGAAGCCTTGTTGCAAAAAGGACTCAATGGCCGCCACACCAACTTGCTCAATGGCCTGCTGGCATCGGCCAGCCATACGGAGCAGCGCCCACCGGCGTGGTGGCGCCCACTGGCTGGCCTGGCCGCGGCCATCACCGTGGTATCTGTTATTACGTTGCTGGTAGATAACCATCAGATTCAACAGCGTGAGCAATTGGTGCGCAAAGAAGCCAATGAACTCTATCGCTCGCTGTTCCCAGGTGAGCGTATTCGCAGCTTGGAACGCCAGTTCCGCGAAAAACTGCGCAGCGGCGGCGAAGGCGGCGGCAATGAAGGCTTTGTGCCCTTGGTCAATCAGTTGGCCAAGGTGTATGCCAGTGGCGACCACAACAGCAAGCTGGAGCTGCAGTCATTGCGCTTCAGCGATCGTGACCAGCAGCTCACCGTCGAGGTCAGCGCGGCCGAACTGAGTCAGTTGCAAAGCTTTCGCCAGGCGCTGGAGCAGGCCGGCTTGCAAGCCGAGGTGGCCAATGCCAGCAACGATGCCAAGGGTGTGAAAGGACGATTAAAAGTAGGGGCGCAGGCATGAAGCTCGAGCAACTGAAACAAGAGGTTTACAACAGCAGCCTGTGGCAGGCCTGGCAAGGCTGGTATGGGCAATTGAACAGTCGCGATCAAACCATTGTGCGCTGGGCGGCGGCCGTCACAACGGTACTGGTGCTGCTGTTGCTGATCGTCGCACCGCTGGTAAAAAAGAATCATGCACTGCAAGACCAATACCAGCGCAGCTTGTCCAGCTTTGAGCTGATGGCCGATAATGCCCATCGCTTTGGCGGCGCCAGCAGCAGTGCCAGCGGGCCGATTTTGGGCCGTGTGATGCAGCCGGCTAAGCGCTATGGCATCAGCTTAAGCCGCTACGAGCAAGATGGTGGCGACCTGCGCATCTGGCTCGACGACGTGGTGTTTGACGATGCCATCAGCTGGATGGAACAGCTGCAGCAACAGAACATTCGAGCGTCATTGGTAACGGTGGACCGCACCGCCAGTGGCCGAGTTAATTTACGCGCCACGCTGACTCAGGGCTAACTGAGCGAGCGGCGCAGCAAGACAGAGGTGAGTATGAGTTATGATTTCGACCTGATGGTCATTGGCGCCGGCAGCGGCGGGGTGCGCGCCTCGCGCATGGCGGCCGCCAAAGGGGCGAAAGTGGCGGTGGTAGAAAACCGCTATCTGGGTGGCACGTGCGTCAACGTTGGCTGTGTGCCAAAAAAACTGTTTGTTTATGCCTCTGAATACGCTGAAAAATTTGCCGAAGCCAAAGGCTTTGGCGTCAACGGACAGCTCAATGACTTTGACTGGCCCACCTTGCGCGATAATAAAACCGCCGAAATTGAGCGCTTAAACGGCATTTATAACAACCTGCTGGAAAACTCTGGCGCACAAATTTTGCGCGGCACCGGCAGCATTGTGGATGCGCACACGGTATCTGTTGACGGCCAGCACTACAGCGCCGAGCGCATTTTGATTGCCACTGGTGGCTGGCCATTTAAGCCGGAAATTCCGGGCATTGAGCACGCCATTACCTCCAACGAAGCGTTTTATCTGGATGAATTCCCTAAGCGCGTGGTGGTGGTCGGTGGCGGCTACATTGCGGTGGAGTTTGCCGGCATTTTCAACGGCCTAGGCTCAGATACCACTTTGCTGTATCGCGGCGAGCAAATTTTGCGCGGCTTTGATGACGATGTGCGTGAGTTTGCCGCCGAGCAAGTCGCGGCCAAAGGCGTGAAGATTCAAACCCAAAGCGACATTGCCCGCATCGAAAAACTCTCAGATGGCAGCTTGATGGCACACCTGCAATCAGGTGGACGCATCGCTTGTGATTGCGTGATGTACGCCACCGGCCGTCGCCCCATGACCGACGGACTCAACTTAGAGGCACTGGGTGTTGAAACCCGCGATGATGGCACCATCGTGGCGGATGATTTCTTCCGTACCAGCGTGCCTTCCATCTTTGCCTTGGGCGATGTCATTGGCACCCCAGCCTTGACCCCAGTCGCGCTGGCGCAAGGCATGAAGTTGGTGGCGCAGCAGTTTGAAGGCGATACCTCAGCGATGAGTTACGACAACATTGCCACCGCCGTATTTTGCCAGCCCAACATTGCCACGGTCGGCCTGACGGAAGCTGAGGCGGTGAGCCGCTTTGCTGATGATGTCACCATTTTCCAATCGTCATTCAGACCGATGAAGCACACCTTAAGCGGCCTGCCTGAGCGCAGCCTGATGAAGCTGGTAGTGCACACCAGTACCGATAAGGTCATTGGCGCGCACATGGTGGGCCCGGATGCCGGTGAAATCATGCAAGGCCTGGCCGTGGCCATCAAAATGGGGGCCACCAAAGCTCAGTTTGATCAGACCATTGGCATTCACCCCACGGCGGCAGAAGAGTTTGTCACCATGCGTACACCACGCAGTTAGTTACCCTCACGCTCCAGCAGCTCGCGCAGCTGCTGGCAGCGCCCCTCAAGCACGGCAGCCTGCTGCTGCCATTGCTGTTTTTCTTGCTCGATCGCCTGCCGCTGTTGCTGCTGTTGTTCTAACTGCTGTTGCAGTGATTCGCTGTTTTCTTGCTGCTGCGCCAGCGCCCACTGATGTTGTTTGAGCTGGTCGTGTAGCTGCTGCTCGGTCTGGGTTTGCTGTTGTCGCTCATATTGTTGCTGCTGGCGCAGCTCGTCGAGTTGTTGCTGCGCCTGCTCATGCTGCTGCATTGCCTGCTGCCATTGCTGCTCATAGTTCTGTGCCTGTTGCTGCCACTGCAGTTTGCTGTGTTGCTCTTGTTGCCATTGCTGTTGGCCAGCCAGCAGCTGTTGCTGCGCTTCTTGTAACTGGTGCTGCACGGCCTGCAGCTCACGCTGTGCTTGCTCGCGCTGCTGTTGGCGCTCTTCCATGCTGCGTTGCTGGTAGTGCTCAAAGTGCTCGCGCACGTCTTTATTTTCCTGTCGTAGCGCTTGCAGCTGCTCTTTTTGCTCGCTGACTTGCTGGCGTGCCTGATCGCGCTGCTCGCTGACTTTGCTGAGCTCAATGCGAACTTGCTGTAGGACGCGCTCTTGCTGCGCCAGTGCTTCTTTAAGCTGGTCACGCTCGTCACTGAGCGTTTTTTCACTGCTTTCCAGTTCGCTAATGCGCGCCAGAGCGTCGGAGATTTGCGCCTGCTGCGCTTCGCTTAGTGCTTCAAAGTCTTGCTGTGCACTGGTGATGCGCTCATCGGCCAATTGCTGCAAATGTTTATGCAAGCTGCGCACGCCGTCGAGAAGGTCGGGCGGCAAATCGGCTTCTTGCTGCTGCTCGTTACGCCAACGCTTTAGCAGTGGGGCAATGGTGCTTTTACTGCCGGTGCCCAGTGCTTCTCGTACTCGATCGACCGTGGGGTTGTGTCCCTGGTTGCGCACTTGCTCGGCCGCCTCGGCGATATCGGCGTAACTGACTCCGTTTCTGGCCATGCCTTTTCTCCACTAAAAAAACATATTACGTATTACGTAATATTACGTTATTTAGATCACAAAACAAACAACTAAGAAAACTGACTTATAACCTTCGATAAATAGCATTATCGAAGGTTAAGCTGATAAACTCACCCCAACGAGGCGTAATCAGCGGTACAGCGCAACAAATAAGGGGAAAAGGAGAGGGCCAAAGAAAAGCCTAGGGCACCTCTGAATAACTCTACACAGCTCTGCGCGAGTGCAGCAGGCTTTCAGAACAAGGCGGCGACGGCAGGAAATGGCCAGCCCTTTTCAACGTCGCCAACGACGTTATGGAAGCCTGCGGCCCGCGCCCTACGGGGAACGCCAGAGCACTCCAGCTCTGTGTCGCCGATTTTTGCTGTAGCTGGCTAGAGCGGCAAACCGGCTTCGTGATCTGAAGCCCTCTGGCGATCCAGAGCGGGCACCGAATTATTCAGAGGTGCCCTAGGCAAAGCCGTCAACAAAGCACCAAAGCAGAGCCGGCAGCTAAAGCAGCCTCGAAGGCAAAAAGAGCGGCAAAAGACAGCAGCAAAAAACAACGAGCCAGAAAGAAGCTAAAGCGAGAGCCAACCGATGAAAAAAACAGCGCCAAGCATTCGCCAGTCGCACCTGCCAGTCAGCCAGGAGCAGGAGGCACTGCGCCAGTATTTGCAGGCCTCGACCTCAGCCAATACCCGCAAAGCCTACGCCTCCGCCATTCGCCAGTTCGAAAAGTGGGGCGGGCGACTGCCGACGGACAGCGATACACTCACACGCTACTTACTGGCTCAGGCCCAACGCCTTAACAGCCGCAGTCTCACGCTACATTTAACGGCCATCAGCCAATGGCATCGCTACCAGGAGCTGCCCGACCCAGCTCAGACACCCATGGTACGCAAAACCCTGGAAGGCATTCGCCGCCAACACGGCCAACCCAAGCGCAAAGCCAAAGCCCTACGCTTGGAGCACATTGCCGCCATGGCCAGCCATTTACAGTCCGACACCCACGCCAATACGAAGGCCAAGCCCGACCTTAAAAAGAAGCGTGACCTGGCCATGGTGTTAACGGGTTTTTTTGGCGCCCTGCGGCGCAGCGAGCTGGTCGCCCTGCAGGCGGAGGATTTAACCTGGGAGCCAGAAGGCTTAATCATTCGCCTAGCGCGCTCCAAAACCGACCAGCAGGGCAGCGGTATAAGCCGCGCCATTCCCAAAGGCGCCCCCGGCTGCTGCCCTTGCGCAGCCATTCAGCAATGGCTCGATGCCAGCGGCATTCAGCAAGGGCCGCTGTTTCGACCAATTAACCGCTGGGGCCAGCTGCGCGCGAAAGCCCTGCCAGCCAATGCCGTCAACGACCTGCTCAAGCAACTCGGACGCGAGCTGAACTTTGATTTTGTACCCGAGCTCAGCAGCCACAGCTTGCGCCGCGGCATGTCGACCAGTGCGGCACGCGCCAATGTCGACTTTGAGCTGATCAAAAAGCAGGGCGGCTGGAAGAGCGATGCCACGGTGTGGGAATACATCGAAGAAGGGCGACAACTGCAAGACAACGCAGCAACGCCGCTAATGCAAGCACTGGCCGAGCAAATGAAACAAGAAAAGTAAGCTTTGGTGCTCGATTTGTTACATTGAATCATCGCGTCACATCAAGCTTGGCCTTACTCTGGCAACTACGTATCAGACCGCTAGCAAACCGCAAGCAGGCCGACAACAAACCGACAACAGGCCGTGCGCCACCATAATTAAAACATCGAGTAACCGCTGATGAGTCAATTTCAATCTTTACTGCAACCCCTGGATCTAGGTTTCACTCAGGCCCGCAGCCGCGTCGTGATGGGCTCCATGCACACCGGGTTAGAGGAGCGCCCCGGCGGCTGGCAGCGCCAGGCTGAGTTCTTTCGCCAACGCGCCGAGGGCGGTGTGGGCATCATCGTCACCGGCGGCATCGGCCCCAATGAAGAAGGCGCCGTATTTCGTGGCGGCAGCATTTTAACCAACAGCGACGAAGTCGCAGAGCACCGCATTGTCACCGACGCTGTGCACTCCGTGCCGGGCGCGCTCATTTGCATGCAAATCCTACACGCCGGTCGCTACGCCTATGGCGGCTTAGGCGTGGCGCCGTCGGCCATTCCTGCCCCCATCAACCCCATGCCGCCGCGCGAACTGGACGAAGAGGGCATCGAAAAGCAGATTCAAGACTTTGTGCGCTGCGCCAGCCTCGCCAAAGAAGCCGGCTACGACGGCGTCGAAATCATGGGCTCAGAAGGCTACTTCATTAACCAGTTTATCGCCAAGCGCACCAACCACCGCAGCGATCGCTGGGGCGGCAGCTATGAAAACCGCATTCG
Source organism: Bacterioplanes sanyensis (assembly GCF_014652515.1). Classification (GTDB taxonomy): domain Bacteria; phylum Pseudomonadota; class Gammaproteobacteria; order Pseudomonadales; family Oceanobacteraceae; genus Bacterioplanes; species Bacterioplanes sanyensis. Next base: position 169,134 of record NZ_BMYY01000003.1, read on the forward strand.
CTTACCGCTGGAAATCGTGCGCCGGGTACGCGAGGCCGTAGGGCCTGAGTTTATTTTGATTTACCGCTTGTCGATGCTCGATTTGGTCGAAGACGGCAGCACCTGGGAAGAAGTCGTGCAGCTTGGCCAAGCCCTAGAGCAAGCCGGCGTTACTTTGATTAATACCGGCATCGGCTGGCACGAAGCCCGCGTGCCAACCATTGCCACCAGCGTGCCACGCGCTGCGTTCGCCGAAGTTACCGCCCGCATGAAGCAACACTTAAGCGTGCCTTTGATTACCACCAACCGCATTAATGACCCCGCCGTGGGCGATGCCATCATCGCCGAAGGCAAAGCGGACATGGTTTCCATGGCACGCCCCATGCTGGCCGACCCAGATTTTGTGCGCAAAGCGGCGGAAGGCCGCGCCGATGAAATCAACACCTGCATTGGCTGCAACCAGGCGTGCCTGGATCACACCTTTGGCGGCCAAGAAGTCTCTTGCCTGGTCAATCCATACGCTTGCCATGAAACCCTGCTAATTGATCAGCCATTGGCGCAGAAAAAGCGCATCGCCGTGGTGGGCGCAGGCCCAGCAGGCTTGGCAGCGGCCACCACTGCCGCCAAGCGCGGCCATGACGTCACGTTATTCGACGCCGACGATAAAATTGGCGGCCAGTTTAATATTGCCAAGCAAATTCCCGGCAAAGAAGAATTCTACGAAACCCTGCGTTATTTTCGCGTCATGCTGGAAAAAACCGGCGTTAATGTGCAACTCAATACCCGCGTCAGTGCAGATGACTTGCGCGAGTTTGATGAAGTCATGCTCGCCACGGGCATTTCACCCCGTACGCCGGACATTCCAGGTATTCACGACAGCGATAAGGTGCTGAGCTACTTAGACGTGCTGAAGCACAAAAAAGCCGTTGGCCAGCGCGTGGCCGTGATCGGCGCCGGCGGCATTGGCTTTGACGTATCCGAATATTTAACCCATGGCGCCACGACGCCAAGCCAAAATGTCGATGAATTTATGCGCGAGTGGGGCGTTGATTTGAGCGTGAGCACGCCAGGCGGCCTGACTCAGCCGCAGCCTGAAAAAGCCGAACGCGACGTCTTTTTATTGCAGCGCAAGACCACCAAGGTGGGGGCCAACCTAGGCAAAACCACCGGCTGGATTCATCGCACTACGCTGAAAAACAAAGGCGTCACCATGATCAATGGCGTGAGCTATGAGCGCATTGACGACAAAGGCCTGCACATCAGCATTAATGGCGAACCCAAGTTGCTGGAAGTCGACCACATCGTAGTCTGCGCCGGCCAAGAGCCAAATCGCGAACTACACCAAGCACTGGTAGATGCGGGCGCTTCTGTGCATTTAATTGGCGGCGCAGATAAAGCCGCAGAGCTGGATGCCAAACGCGCCATCAAACAGGGTACTGAATTGGCGGCGGCGATCTAAACTCCTGCCAGCTACGTTAGCCATAGCCGACACCTAGGTGTCGGCTTTTTTGTTTGTCATGGCCAATATGAGCACGCTAACGCTAGGCGAGGTGCAGTTTTGGTATCATGCCCGCTTTACTCATCGCGGCGGCTTTATAGCAATGTTGCACAATCTATTTCGGTGGCAAAAAGGCCGCCAACAAAGCGGTTATGAAAAAATGCTACTCGCTGGCGCTACCTGGCCGATTAAGTTCGACTTATACCTGCTTAGGTTTCCTGAAGGCTGCGAAGTGCCTCCGCATACCGACAAAGTCGACTCAGGCAAACACTACCGCCTCAACATTGTCTTGAAACAAGCAAAATCGGGCGGTGAGTTTATTTGCCAAACGCCTATCTACTGCTCCAAGCGCATCAAGCTTTTTCGACCGGACCTATGCGAACATGCCGTTACCCGTGTCAACTCGGGCAACCGCTATTTGCTGAGCATTGGGTGGGTGAGAGATTGACGCGTCATGCGTTGTACCAAAATATCCGACCAATCGGACTAAGTTCGTCCCAGAGCACCAATCGATCTTGCCCTTGTTGGTCTAGCGGTCTGCTGAAAGACCGAAGAGTCGCGCTCTCATTATTTCCTGCCAAGATTTTCAAGATCTAGGATGGGAGATCTAGGATGGGTGTCCGGATTGTATCACACTCTTATAATGAAATGCTACAGTTAAGTCTTTAACTAAGATCAAAATACTACTTTTATACTACTCAACAATGCGAACACTGAGCCGATATAGATATACGTAGTCACTTACTGGAGACAGATATGGATATTGCAAAACTACCTGCTGGCGGATCAATCCCCAGTTCGTCAAAGATGAATCCGGCGATTGAAGAGGCGGCTCAGAATGTCACCCCCCCAGAACAGACCGAGCTTAAATCGGTCGAATCTGATTCTATAAGAATGTTTGTCAATACCTTACCCCCATTATCAAGAGCAGAAAGGGAAGAAAGCAGCAAAATTACTTTTGAAGGATATAATCAGGCTAAAGCAGGTGTTCGGGGTATTGTCAGCAATTACAAAGAGGCTTTATCAACAATAAGGAAAGAAGAGCCGGATTTACTGGCTAAAAAATGGGATATTGCAGTGAATTCAGAGGATGAACTGATTATCAAAACTGGTGGTGCCGGGATATCTGCAAGTGAAGTACAACTACTGGCTGAAGTGTTTGATACAGAGGAAGTAAAGAAAGGATTAAAGGACCTGCAGGATGGCGTGATCAGAATGACAGAGGCAAATTACCAATCGGAACTCAACACAGGCTCTGCCGCTCACTATAATCTGGATACAGAAAGTGCGGCTTTGGTCATCAGTGCAAGAGAGATTCTGGATGGTTTAGCGCATAATGGCCCGGGACGGGAATTTAGTTTATGGTCGACACTCTCTAATCAACTTGTAAAAAATGGCGATGCATTCCTCAAACCCGAGACAAAAAATCTCAGGTTTATTGAGGTTGAAGTTTGACTTGTCGGTATCATGGGGCTTCGATAAAAAGCCCCTATTGACCTACAGGTTATAATCCATATATCCCAGCCCGGATACTGCAGACTAAATGGACACCCACCTTAAGCTGTCACGTTGGTGGCAGCCTACCTCCGCAGCGGCTAGGCTGATTTCAGCTGCTGCAGAGCCGGGCATGAGTACCGCTTGAAGACTATTCAAGAAATACAACAAGGACATATATAGACGCTCTCCCGAGGAGCTAGACGGACACCCACCCTAAGCTGTCCGTTGGTCCGCAGCAGCTAGGCTGATATCAGCTGCTGCAGAGCCTGAGTACCATGCTCAATGGGGCATCTTCTTTATCCTTTAGGTCGGTAGAGTGAAGTCATGACTCCTTGGCGGCAGGGTTTTGCTTTAAACGCGATTTATTTAAGTTTTGGTGATATTTTGATCATATTGTTAGAGAAGATTTTCTACGTTGCTTATCTTAGAGTGAAGCACTCGTCCAAGGTAAAACCTGAAGATCAGAGTGAGTTTTGGCTGCTTGTGAATGTGATGCTTGCATTGTCTGCTTCAGGAATTGTCTATGTTACTGCAGCAATAGTGATATTGGGATTAGTTTTCGATTTTCCTGCTTTTTTGTTTTTGTCTGGAAAGTTGACTCCAAATATTCCACCTCCTGTAATGTACACTGGGTTTTTAGTCTCTTTTTTGATCTTCTATGTCATATGTGTGAAAGGGAGGAGGTACAGAGCCTACCCAGAGCGCTACCCAGATATCTCAGTAAAAAACATTCGCCAGAATGATCAGCGTTACCTTCTGACCCCTGCGGTTTTATCACTCGTTGTGTTGTTTGCTTCTACCTATATGGTTTTTCATTTTGAGAGAGGGATTTGAGCGGAACTAAATGCGGAACTAAATGGACGAAACTAAATGGACATCCACTCTAAGCTGTCACGTTGGTGGCAGCCTGCTCCGCAGCAGCCAGGCTGATTTAGCTGCTGCACAGCCGGAGTGTCATTATGCCTAAGCCCAGAAAACATCAGGTCTCCCTCGACGCCACGCCGTATTATCATTGCGTATCACGCTGTGTGCGGCGTGCTTTTCTGTGTGGTACGGATCATATGACTAGCCAATGTTACGAGCACCGCCGAGGCTGGCTGGAAGATAAGCTGTTGTCTCTGCCTCAGGTGTTTGCAGTGGAAGTCGCTGCTTACGCCATTATGAGCAACCACTATCACGTTGTTCTATTTATTGATGCTGAGCGCGCCAATCACTGGAGTGACACGGAAGTCATTGAGCGCTGGCACACGCTATTTAGCGGCAATATGCTGTCTCAGCGTTTCATGGATGGTGACGAACTGGGCGTGGCTGAGCAAAAGCGACTGCAGATTTACGTAGAAGAGTGGCGCTCACGCTTGTCTAGCATCAGCTGGTTTATGCGGGTGCTGAATGAGGCCATTGCGCGAGAAGCCAATCAGGAAGATCAGTGCACTGGTCGCTTATTATTCGGCTCATCCATGAGCCTCACCTCAAAGGCAGCGTAGCCGTATCAATATTTCCCGAATACTGATGGGAAGGGCGTTTTAAATCCCAGGTGCTGCTGGACGAAGCAGCACTGGCTGCGTGTATGGCCAATGTCGATCTTAACCCGGTGCGGGCAAACATGGCCGCCACACCAGAAACATCTGCCCACACTTCGGTGAAGCGGCGAGCCGAAAAAGCCAAAATCAGCAAACAGCCCAGCCACCCCAATTACCAACCTTCGATTAAAACTCATCAAGATTGCTTGTTCAAAGCAGTTCTGTTCAGAAAACTCTCGTGCTCATTATGATAGGGTTGGGCCTGTCGTGAGGTGGGCTTTTAAAGCGGGGCCCTGAGATGGCTGGCCTGGTTGACCCCGTAGGCTTCGAGGGCCGCAGTTAATTAAGCAGTCGGGTAGGGTTGTGAATCAGTATCAGTTCGGCCAACAGCCATCGTCAATGCGATGGCTGTTGGTTTTCTTTTAGGCCTTTTTGCTTTTCTGCTGCGACCTTTGCAGCGCGAAGCGGATTTGCTTTTCCAACTCAATAATCACTAACACAGCAACACCGGTAGCGACGATTAGCAGTAAGTCAGTAACTTTGAGCGGCTGCGAGTCGAAAATGCCCTGCATGAAGGGTGCATAAATGAAGAGCAGCTGTGCGATCACTACCAGGGTAAGCGCAATAAAAACGGGCTTGGTGCCGACCACGCCTTGCCAGGTCATGGATGTACTTTGCCCGTAACGCATACTGAATAGATAAAATACTTCCATCGCTATCAGCGTATTGACGGCCATTGTTCGCGCCACCTCGAGATCACGCCCCATCAGTAGCGCCAGTTCAAACTGGCCAAATATTCCCGCTGCAAAAACCAAAGACACAAACACAATGCGCCATATTAAAAACGAAGAAAGAATGGGTTGTGATGAGTTGCGGGGAGGGCGACGCATTACTTGCGATTCAGCTGGCTCAAACGCCAAGGTAATTGCCAGTACGACCGAGCCTAGCATGTTTACCCATAAAATTTGCGTGGGTGCAATCGGCAAGGTTAATCCAAGCAGCAGCGCCATGATTAAACTAATGGCTTCACCGCCATTGACGGGCAGCATGAAGGAGATCACTTTTGTGAGGTTATCGTACACCGTGCGCCCCTCACGCACAGCGGCTACGATGGAGGCAAAGTTATCATCTGCCAATACCAAATCTGACGCTTCTTTTGCTGCTTCGCTGCCTTTTTTACCCATGGCAATACCGGCATCGGCGCGTTTGAGTGCTGGGGCATCATTTACGCCATCACCCGTCATGGCAACGATTTTACCGTGCCCTTGTAAAGCCATGACCAGACGTAGCTTATGCTCTGGGCTGGTGCGAGCAAATACGTCACAGTGCATGACAACTTGACTTAGCGCGGCGTCATCCAGAGTATCCAAGTCCGCCCCAGTGTATACGGTGTCGGTATTTTGCAGGCCAATTTGCTTGCCGATCGCGGCGGCCGTTTTGATGTGATCTCCGGTAATCATAATGACGCGAATGCCCGCCTCATGACACTCAGCAACGGCTTGAATCGCTTCATCACGAGGCGGGTCTATCAACCCCACCATCCCCACGAGCGTCAATGTTCCATCGACGTCCTCATGGTCCAGTGCGGTGCATTCACCAGGCATTGATTTCACAGCAAAAGCCAATACACGCTGACCTGATGCTGCAACGGCCTCCGCCTGTTGTTGCCAGTACGCACGATCCAGACACTCGACGGTACCGTCAGCAGCGCGTTGATTGGCACACATTTCCAACAGTCGCTCTGGTGCGCCTTTCACATAAACACAAGCATTTCTTTCTGGGGTATGGTTAAGCGTCGCCATGAATCGATGTTTGGCATCGAATGGAATGGCGGCTGTTCGCTGCCAAGTGCCATGCAGCGCGCGGGCGTGAACACCCATCTTGCCACTGAAGGCCAGCAATGCCCCTTCCATAGGATCGCCTTCCACCACCCAAGTACCGTTATGCTCACGCAAGGCAGCATCATTACAGAGTGCTGCGGCTCGGGCCAGCTCCTCCAGTATCATGTGCTCACTGGGCTGCGTAGGCGCATCGTTGAGAGTTAACGCACCTTTCGGCTCATAGCCAACGCCTTCTAATTTAAATACATGGCGACTGGAGAGGACCGAAGCCACTAACATTTCATTATGGGTTAACGTACCGGTTTTATCGGTACAAATGACCGACACAGAACCCAGTGTTTCAATGGCGGGCAATCGACGTACGATCGCATTGCGCCGCGCCATTGCTTGCACACCAATCGCCAAGGTAATGGTCAGTACGGCTGGCAATCCTTCCGGAATGGCCGCGACTGACAAACCCACCACGGCCATAAACATTTCATTGAAATCGTGATGGGCACTGAAGTAGCCAAAAGCCAGTAGCACGGCAGCGATAACTAGAATAAAGATGGTCAGCCATTTGGCAAAAAGGGCCATTTGCTCAACCAACGGCGTGGTGAGTGTTTCGACACTCGACAGCAATCCACTGATGCGGCCAATTTCGGTATTGGGGCCAGTAGCGACCACCACGCCTTTGCCTTGGCCAGTCGATACGAGGGTGCCTGAGTATGCCATGGAAGTGCGGTCACCCAATGGCGCATTATCGGCGGCGGGCAAAATGCCTTTTTCAACCGGCACGGATTCGCCGGTTAGAATCGCTTCCTGAATAGATAAACCATAAGCACTGAACAGCCTGAGATCGGCCGGCACTTTATCACCGGCCTCCAGCAGAACAACATCGCCAGGCACTAGCTGTTCACCATCTATGGAAATACGCTCGTCGCCACGGATGACATTGGCTCGCGGCGCGAGCATATGACGTATGGCATCCATTGCTTGCTCAGCTTTCCCCTCCTGGATAAACCCAATGATGGCATTGACCACCACCACGGCAAAGATCACACCTGTGTCTACCCAGTGCCCCAGCAGAGCGGTAATGAGCGCGGCGCCGAGCAGCACATAAATAAGAATATTGTTGAAGTGCATCAAAAAACGCACCACCACATGCTTGCGTGCAGCCTGGGGCAGGCGATTGACACCATACTGAGCTTGTCGCTTTTCGATATCCGCTTGGTTTAGGCCACACACCGAGCTATCCAAATTTTTGATCGCAGTGTCGGCGGAAACGCTGTGCCAGTTTTCGTGTGGTTTTGAACCTGTCTTGTCCATACCATTCTCGTTATATTGTAGGAATGCTGGCATTCTAATCAAAGGCCCAAGTCGGGGCGTTAACTTGGGTCAAGTAATTATTCCATAAGCAGCATTGGTGGCAATTAATGCAATTTAACCGGACATTTAGTCAGGGTTATATGAAAAGTTCGGCAGCTACTCTGGCGCTCACCTTAAACTGCGTACAACGCCGTTACCTAAAAGGGTCAAACGCCTTGCTCTGAGAGCTCAATACACTTGTGGAGAGTAGTTATGCAGAGCGGTTCGGAGATCCCCTATAATGGACAAATCTGACTCAGGGCACCTCTGAATAATTCGTTGTCCGCTCTGGATCGCCAGAGGGCTTCAGGTCACGGTGCCAGTTTGCCGCTCTAGCCAGCTACAGCAAAAAATGGCGACACCGAGCTGGAGTTTTCTGACGCTCCCTGCAGGGTGCGGGCGGCAGGCTTTCATAACGTTGTTGGCGATGTTAAAAAGGGCTGGCCATATCCTGCCACCACCGCCTTGTTCTGAAAGCCTGCTGCACTCGCGCAGAGTTGTGCAGTATTATTCAGAGGTGCCCTAGCTGTACACACAACCACAACAAACTGCGCAATCGAAGCGACGGTTTTTCTAACCACCTCGACACGAGTATCTCAACGCGATGAGCCAAGATAGTCTGAATACAATCAAACGAATACTGTTCAATCAGGAGTCAGTTCTATCGATGATCGTACCCGCTATCATCTATGGTTTGACCTATTGGCATTATGGGCTCGTAGAGGCGGTGATTGCATCCGGTGCTTATGCCATTATTGCCAGTTTTTTCCTGAAATCGACAAAGTACATTGCATTTTTATTTGCTGCTTTTGGCCTGATCGAGATCCTAATTGTCTGGATAGCCCCAGACTCTTGGTTGATAGGTACGCTGTTTATGAAATCGCTTATTGGTGCAACACAAGTCGCTGTTTTATTTCTCATATTTTCACTTATTAAAAAGCCTATCCCAATGCTGTTTGCCGAAGCTGGCATGCCCGAATTAAAGGAGTGGGAGTTCAGTGCGACAAAAACTTATTTGGGGATTTGGCAGAAAATCTCTTATTTTTGGGTATTGATATACAGCATAAAGGCAGCAACTTTAGTTATGTTTTACCCTGTTGATGCTGATACTCTGGTCATGCTTAATCTGTTATTAGGCTGGCCTTTGCATGTGGGGCTGATCATCATCTCTGTCATTTATGTAAGATCCCAACTGATAAAATATGACGACTAAAAAGCATCCAGCCGGCTTTAAAGCGGCATCGAGGACATTAGAGGCTTTACAAAAGGGCGCTACACAGCCGAAGTTTTTTGGCGATCTTCGCAGGGCACGGGCGGAAAACCTCCATAATATCGTTTGCGATGTTGCAAAGGGCTGGCCATATCCTGCCATCACTTTCTTACCCTGAAAGCCGCACTCGGAAACTAAAAGAACACACGCCCAAGCTGTCACGTTGTTGGCAGCCCATGGGCCGCGAAGGCGGCCATCTAATTGTTAGAATGACTTTCTACCGATTGTATGCGTTGATCAACTTGGTCAGATAGCCATTGTGACGGCGTTCTTCCTTGCAGGTGATCTTGCATAAAGCCAGTGCGATGGGAAACCTGACCAATCACATTATCGGCTACCAGTTTTACTGGACTGATTTTAGCACTCAATACTCCGGAAAAAACGCTTGAGGCAATGCGCCCAGTTTGGGTTTGCGTTTGTGAATTGTTATACCGCTCATAGCCGGCCTGGAGCCCAGAAAAACTGGAAAAAAGCCGCTGGGCGCCCGACAGCACATTGTTGTAGGCATTAAAACCACTGGCCGTACTGCTATTACCCAAGGTCGACTGTATTAGCTTGTTTCTGCCTTTCGTTGCCGCAGACAGTGTGGAGCCACCATCGAAGACGTTAAAATTGGTTTTTGGGGCATCGCCCTTATGCGGACCGCTCATACTTGCACCTCTTGCCATGTACAGGGGAAGTATGAGCAGCAAGAGTTACGCCATTGGTCAAGTATGGGGAGAAATCGGGTTCAGATTATCTCTGGCTCATCGAAATCACATTGGCACTGGGTGTTTTTTCACGCATTTCGCACACACATTCGGGATCAAGATTACCCAGTGTCTTTCATCCAGTACCTTTCACATGCTTCACTCAGGAGTGTGTTACCTGGCCGCTGCGGTGCCTGCTATTTCATAAGCAGTTCCCAAAGAACCCAACCAGCCCCCATAGACAGCTTGCGCGAAGCATGATATTGATTTTCCTATCATCGCCACCGGCGAGCTGGCCTCTGTCTTTCAGCACGCCATTATCACCAACCAGTTTGAGCAACAGGAACATTGCATGATTACACAGGATAAAAAATCACTGATTGAGTCATACATTCAGTGCTACAACGCCTTTGATATCGATGGCTTAGTCGCGTTACTGGCTGACGATGTGGTGTTTGAAAATGAAGCCGGAGGGGAGGTTAATGTGCACACACAAGGCAAAGAAGATTTTAAAACCTTGGCCTTACAATCGGCTCAAGTATTCAGTGCGCGCCAGCAAACCATTACCAACATGCAACTGCACGACGACAGCGCCACGGTGGATATTGATTATCAAGGCACAGTGGCCGCGGATTTAGATAATGGCCTTAAGGCCGGCCAGGTTATTGAATTGCAGGGCCAAACCTTATTTAAGTTTAGCCACGGCAAAATCAGCCACATCAAGGACGTCAGTTAAAGAGCCAGCCCGGCAAGCCGGGCTGTGGCAAAGTGTGGTTTAACCACAAAATACCAATCGCACCGAATCCAGCAGCAGCTGTGATTCATCGATCGCCGCCAATACGTCGTCACGCTCTTGGCGCACCACATCGAGCATGGCTGGTGAAATATTGGCATTGTGCTGAGCCAGAGAATCCAACCGCGCCAAACGGTCTTCGTAGGCTTCTTCCGCTTTGCGCTTGGCCACGGCGACCATTTTATCCAGCTGGGCAGCGCCCATTTTTTCCAGCTTGTGCAATAGCGGCTGAATTTCTTCGGCGCGCTGCTCGACCAAGCCGCGAGCGGTGCCTTTTTTCAGCGGCAGGGCGAAGCCTGGCAGGGCTTCAGGCTCGTTAACCTTCAGGTCACCTGTTGGCGTCATCATTAAATGCATGGCATTGGGCGGCAAAAAGCGTTCAACTTGCAGTGCACGCTTGGCCGGGCAGCTGGCAACAAACTGCAACTGCAAGAACACATCGCCCGTGGTGTGCGGGTGATCTTCAATGTAACCGACCACCGCATTGCCCGCAGGGCCGGTGAGAATTAACTCCAGCGCTTGGTCAATAAAGGGGTGCTCCCAACTCAGGAACTGCACATCGTCACGCGCCAGCGCTACTTCACGGCGGGTCGTTGCCATAAAGCCATCGGCAGGCAAGTGTGGCATATCCGGCACCAGCATATGATCGCCCGGTGCAATGGTGACGCAGTCGCCGCCAAGATCGGTTATTTCAACGCCGAAGGCATCGGCAAATAACTCCAAAAAGTCGTTCAGGTCTGCCTCATCCTCAATGTGCGTAATGGTCATATCACGCGCGAGTGCTTTGGCCTTGCCTGGACGACAGGAGTGCATCTCCAGCAAACGGTCGCGACCGGATTCCAGTTGTGCCAGAAGCTCGCGACGGCGCTCAGCAATGCGCTCGACCAACGGCTGCAAATCACCATCGGTCAGCAGCGCTTGGGTAATGTCGTCACGGTGCTCATCCAGCAACGGCTGCGCCGCCGGGTTAGGCGCACGGAACAAGTCAAAGCCTTGCTCTAATAAAGTCGCCCAGCGCTGGCTGATGTGGCCTTGGAATACCGGAATGTGAATTTGAATGTCGTTCTTTTGACCAATGCGGTCGAGGCGGCCAATGCGCTGTTCCAGCAAGTCGCAGTTAAACGGTAAATCAAACAGCACCAAGTGGTGGGCAAACTGGAAGTTGCGACCTTCGCTGCCAATTTCCGAGCACAGCAAAATACGCGCGCCTTGCTCGTGGTCAGCAAAATAGGCGGCGGCGCGGTCACGCTCGACCAAATCCATGTGCTCATGGAATACCGCTGCCGGCAGGGCGTATTGATCCCATAAGTGGGCTTCTAGGTCGAGCACGGTTTGCGCCGAGTGGCAGATCAAAATGACCTTGTCTTTGCCCGTCGCGCCCAGCAGCTCGGTCAGCCATTGCACGCGAGGGTCTTTCGGGCACCAGTTGGCCTTGTGACGCTCGGGCACCAAATCTTCCAGACTGGCATTGTCAGCAAATTCGGCCGCCGGCAGCTCAGTGATGGTGGTTAACCGCTGCGGGAAGCCGCTAACGCCATGTCGAGTATTACGATACAGCGCTCGTCCTGGGCCAAAACGGTCAATCAATGCCTCGAGCTGACGATCACGCGAGTCGCTATCGGCCAAATCGGGCAGTTTCTCCGCCAGGGCCGCTTGCTGCTCGCTGCTCAGTGCTTCATCACTGCACAGCGCTGCCGCCAGATCCGCAATGGGCTGGTAAGCCTGCTGCTCTTGCAGGAATTTCTCCAACGACGGATAACGCTCAGGGTCGAGCAGGCGCAAGCGCGCAAAGTGCCCCTCAACGCCAAGCTGCTCAGGTGTCGCGGTCAGCAGCATCACACCGGCCGTGCGGCACGCCAAGCTCTCAACCAGGGTGTAAGCTGGGCCTTGCTCGTCTTCGCTCCACTCCAAATGGTGCGCTTCGTCGACGATGAGCATGTCCCAAGCACTGCTCAGCGCCGCCTGCTGCAGCACCTCGTTATCGGCCAGCGACATTGGGCAAATAAACAACTGGCCGTCGGCAAACATGGCCTCACCATCGCCCAATGAGCCTTGGTTGATGATGTTAAAGCGCAAGTTAAAGCGGCGAATCATTTCAACCAGCCACTGGTGCACCAGGTGATCTGGCACCAGTACCAACACCCGCTGCAAACGCTGCTGCAGCATTAAACGGTGCAGCATCAAGCCGGCTTCGATGGTTTTACCCAGACCGACCTCATCGGCCAGCAGCACCCGTGGCAGGGCGTCTTGAGTGGCATGTTCAGCGATGTACAGCTGATGTGGCAGCAAGCTGGTACGCGCGCCTAGCAAGCCAAAGTAGCGACGCTGGCGCAACTTGCTTTGCTGCTGCAATGCGACCTGACGCAGCTCGTAAAGGTTATTGCGGTCAATCTGGCCAGAAAACAGCCGATCGACCGGGCGGTTCAGCTGAATGCTGCCACTTAAGTGGGTTTCGGGCACCACGCGCTCGCCATCGCCGTAGAACACGATGTCGTCGTGCTGATCGACTTCGGTCAGCGTCATCACGGTGCCGTCTTGCAGCGGCACCTGATCGCCGACCTTAAAGATCACACGGCTCAAAGGGGAGTTTTGGCGGGAGTAGGTGCGACTTTCTTCAATCACCGGGAAAAACACGGTCACCATACGGAAGTCGACACTTTGAATTAGACCCAGTCCGAGGTCGGTTTCGGCTTCACTGATCCAGCGCTGGCCAACACTAAAGCTGCTCATCGTCTGTTGCTGTCTTCTGTCGTCGCTAAGAAATGGCGGCGCAGTCTAACTGATGAGCGCTTAAAATCCCATGCGCACGAAGGATTTGATGACGCAAAAGGCCAGTCATGTGTGACCATCACTCGGTGGTGATAATGACCTTTTTAACATCGTACTTCTTCACCAACTTGCCAAATGCGCGGCGGTCTTTGCCGCACAGGGCAGCCGCACGGGTGATATTGCCATCCGCCAGCTCCAACATTTGCACCACATAGTGTTTTTCGAACTGCTCAACGGCTTGGCGCTTATCGTCGGCAAAATTGTAATGGCTTTGCGCGTGCAAATCGGGCAGAGGAGGGCGTATGGCTGGCTGAGCACTTTCTGCTGCAGCCGTCGAAGGCGTTGCTGCCGAGCAATGCTCGCTGTCAATACATTGCCCTGGCGACAGCAAAAATAAACGATGCAAGGTATTTTCCAACTCACGAACATTGCCGTGCCAAGGCATGGACACCAAATCCGCCATAAGGGCCGGCGAGACCTGCTTCGGCGCCAAACCGTATTGGCCCGCGAACTGTCGCAAAAAGTGGTTTACCAGCAAGGGAATGTCCTGGCGGCGTTGACGCAGCGGTGGCATATGCACCGCCAAAATATACAAGCGGTAGTACAAATCACGGCGAAACAAGCCTTCGTCCACGCGTTGCAGTAAATCGCAGTTCGCCGAAGCGATTAATCGCGCATTGGAGGTCAAGGTTTTTTCACTGCCCACAGGGCGAAACTCAGATTCTTGCAAAAAGCGCAGCAGTGCTGCCTGCGAGGCCAGTGACAAGCTATCGATTTCATCAAGAAACAAGGTGCCCTGGTCGGCTTCGGCCAACAGCCCTTTTTTGTCGTGGCGAGCGTCGGTGAAAGCGCCGCGCTTATGGCCAAACAGTTCGCTGGCGAACAGCTCGGTTGTTAGCGTAGCGCAGTTCACGGCCACAAACGGCTGACCTCGACGCTGCCCGCAATAGTGCAAGCCGCGTGCGGCCAACTCTTTACCGGTACCGGTTTCGCCGGTAATTAACACAGGTGCGTCGTATTGGGCTTGTATGTGAATATTGGCCAGCGCTTCTTTCAGCTGTGGCGACTGCCCGACGATATGAACGCCAGCGACCTCTGTGGTCGTAGCGTCTTCCGTTGAATAATGAAAGTTGGCAGCGGAGGAGGGGCCAGCGACCTCATGATGAGACGAATCGGCCAGTGTCAGAGAATCGTCCATGATGGGCATAACCTCCTGAATCAATGATGTCGATGCCTCGCACTAACCGAGGTTCGTCTTTAGTTTTTTTGAAAATCGCTATTCAAAATATATCGCAATATCAATGCCAGCTAAGCGAGGCTAGCATAGGCCCATAGCAGCGCCATAAATGGCCGCATAATTCATTCCTTCGGTCGGTAACTGATGATTTATTGAGCGGGTTAATCGTGACCCGCTGGGCAATATTTGACCCATCAAGCAACACACAAACGCAACACGATCAAACCAACCCGGGGCAACCCACCCCAACCGGGTAAAAAGCAGCGCCCTTTTTCAGCGGCGCAGCCCTTCAAGCCCATTCCTACGGGCTTTTTATGCTTGGCACCGGCATTGCTATAGCCCTCTGTGCAGTATCAATTTACTTCCTCAATTAAGTGATGGTGCCCACGTGAGCGACAACAGCCAAAACGACCACAGCCTTTATGTGGCCAGACTCATAGAGAACTACTTGCAAGCACATCCAAACGCGATGGATAGCTTCGAAGGAATCAGACGTTGGTGGATTACTGAACAGAAAATCCATGAGTCTGCATTTTCGGTTAAGGACGCTCTTGAAATTCTGGTCAGTAAAGGCGTGGTAGAGGAAGTCGGGGGTGGCTTCTTTAAATGCGCGGAAAAAAAGACATCCGCCCGCCATTGAGGCAAAGCCAACTGTCATATCAATAATGTGAGGGAATAATTTTGGAAAGTGTACAGAAAAAACTATCCAGGGTTAGATCGCCAAGGGTCCACATCACTTACGATGTTGAAATCGGCAATGCCATTTTACAACGTGAGCTGCCGTTAATAGTGGGCATATTGGCCGATTTATCTGGCAAACCGACCGAGCCACTGCCACCACTGAAAGAGCGCGAGTTCGTCGAAGTGGATCGTGACAACTTTGATTCCGTTATGGAGGGCATCACACCGCGCCTGACCATGAAAATCAGCGATGTCCTGGCCAGTAAAAAAGACACCACCACCAACATTGAG
This sequence comes from Bacterioplanes sanyensis, assembly GCF_014652515.1. Lineage (GTDB taxonomy): Bacteria > Pseudomonadota > Gammaproteobacteria > Pseudomonadales > Oceanobacteraceae > Bacterioplanes > Bacterioplanes sanyensis. The sequence goes on from NZ_BMYY01000003.1 coordinate 184,546, forward strand.
TTGCTGTTTAAATCGATCGATGACTTTGGCCCGCTAGAGCTAGTGCAGCAAGTGCCGGCAACCGCCGCCATGTACGAAAGCCGCAGCCACCTGCGCGATTTTCTAGCCAAGCTTGACGGCAATGATGCATTAGACGACTTATTAACCCAGCTGTTAGCCGACGATGCTTTGCAAAAAGAAGTGAGCGGGGTGTACGAGGGAGCAGAGGACTTATCCGCCGTTGAGCCCAGCGAATTCATGACCAAACTGCTGGAAGAAGGTGGCATGGCGTTAGACGAATCACAACGCCCTTATGCCTTAACGCTGATCGGCCAGTTTGCCTTGGATATATTGTCCAAAAACAGTAAGCAAACCAGCGGTGATGCCGCCGATCGCATGAACGACCGCATCTCGGAAATCGATAACTTACTGACTCAGCAGATCAACTTGATTTTGCATGAACCGAGCTTCCAACAGCTCGAATCGTCTTGGCGTGGCTTGCACTACTTGGTCATGAACACCGAGACCAACACTCACCTGAAGCTGCGCTTACTCAATGTATCTAAGCGCGATTTGCTCAAAGACCTGCAAAAAGCCTCTGAATTTGACCAAAGCGCGCTGTTTAAAAAAGTATACGAAGATGAATTTGGCACCTACGGCGGTGATCCATTCAGTCTACTGCTGGGCGATTATGAATTTGGCCGCCATCCAGAAGACATCGAACTATTAGAAAAAATCTCCGGTGTCGCCGCCGCAGCGCATGCGCCTTTCATTGCCGCCGCCTACGCCAAACTGTTTGATATGCAGGATTATTTCCGCCTGTCACAGCCACGCGATTTATCGAAGATTTTCGAAAGCACAGAGCTGATCAAATGGCGCAGTTTCCGCGACAGTGAAGATTCACGCTACGTGAGCCTGACCTTACCGAAAGTGTTGCTGCGCCTACCGTATGGCCCAGAAACCGTGGTGGTGGATGGCTTTGACTTTAAAGAGGACGTCGATGGCACCGACGCTTCGCGCTATTTGTGGGGCAATCCAGCGTTTGTGCTGGGTCAACGCATTACCAATGCTTTTTCGAAATACGGCTGGTTGGCTGCGATTCGCGGCGTTGAGGGCGGCGGCTTGGTTGAAGGCTTACCTGCCCATACGTTTAAAACCGCCGCAGGCGATGTGCGTCTGACCTGCCCGACCCAAGTCGCCATTACTGACCGACGTGAAAAAGAGCTAAACGATTTAGGCTTTATGGCCATTTTGCACTGCAAGGGCACAGATAAAGCTGCTTTTTTTGGTGGCCAAACCACCAACAATCCGAAGAAATACAACACCGACGAGGCCAATGCCAACGCCCGCACCTCTGCCATGTTGCCTTATGTGCTGAATGCGTCGCGCTTTGCGCATTACATCAAGGTCATTATGCGCGACAAAATCGGTGCTTTTTTAACCAAAGACAATGTCGCCGATTTTTTAAACACTTGGATCGCCAATTACGTGTTGATCGACGACGGTGCTGCCAGCGAGATCAAGGCGCGCTATCCGCTGCGCGAGGCGCGCATTGATGTCACCGACATTCCTGGCAAGCCCGGCGCTTATAAAGCCACGGTATTTCTCAAGCCACACTTCCAGTTGGAAGAGCTGTCCACCTCGATTCGTCTGGTAGCCGATATCCCTGGTTAATAAGAGAAATACAGACAACACTTTTTGGAGCAAAACATGGATCTTATTTTATTAGAACTCGGCGATGCCGCATTGACCAAACCCAAAGGCAGTGATGTGGCTGCCGGCGGCTCACTGATTGACGGTGCTGCTGACGGCGACAGCTGGGTAGATGTCACCAAAAACGCCGACAACTTAGGCTTTGATGCCAGTAAATGTGTCGAGCTGGTGTCGATCAATCAGGGCATTCAGCAGCAAGTCACCACCGATGTCAGCAACAGTGCGCGCACCTCTGGGCGGCCCATTATTTCTGACTTCACCTGTGTGAAATACGTCGATGTATCGTCGCCCAAACTTTATGAGTACTGCCTACGCGCCAAACTGCTGGATGAAAAAGGCTCGCCTTGTCGCATTCACATTTTGCGCAACTCAGGCGATCGCCTCAATATGCTGATGCAGTTTGAGCTGACCCAGGTATTGATCAGTGAAATTCAGTTCCAGTCCCATCCCAACGACATGGCGACGGAGCAGTTCAAACTGAACTTTACCGAAATCTCTTGGGTGCACTGCTTGCAAGGTCCTGGCCTTAAAAACACAGGGCATGTGGCAACCGGCTGGAGCGTGGCGCGCAATCGCCCGATTGCTCCAGGCAGTTATACCTTGTAAGGCAGGGAGGCCAGCAAATGAACCGCACATTGCTCGAAAAGCTAGACAGCCGCTGCCATCGCCAAACCTTGCAGCAGTCCGTGTGCCAGCAAGTGCAGCGCATTTTAGCGACCCGCAGTTATCGTCGCGCGGTGGACGGTGTCGGTTCATTTGTTGTCGCCTTTGGCATTCCTGAATTACTGGATCAATTTAAAGGCGACGACGACGCGCAACGCCGCTATCGGCAACGCATTCGCGAGCAAATATTGGCCTTAGAGCCAAGGCTAACCGATGTCGACGTCAAAGCCATTCACAGTGACGGCTCCCGCGCCCATTGCCAGTTGATATTGCATCTGGGGCAGGAGCAGGTCAGTGAACATTTTTATTTTTAACTCGGGGTCATCATGAGTAGCGACATTCAGCCATTTCAACAAGAGCTGAACGCCCTGCGCGGATCGGTGGAGGCGTTTAGCAACGCTTACCCAAGCGTTGCCTCCGAACTGCGCCTCAGTGCCGGCCACTCGGCAGACCCGCATGTGGAGCAGCTACTGCAGTCATTTGCTTGGCTGACTGGCAGACTGCGCTCAGACCTGGAGCGCAAACGCTACGAGACCGCCAATCATTTATTGCTCAGCCTGTACCCGAGTTTATTGCGTTCCATTCCATGCATGACGGTGATGCAAGCCAACGTCATGGTCGACGGTGCTAGCTTTATCAACGGCTATAGCCTAGAAAAAGGGCGCACGTTTACCGCACTCAGCCAAGCTCGGCGCTTGGGCGATCAGGTTGAAAACAAGCAGGTGGAATGTCGCATGCAGTGCTGTTACGACACACCGCTGTGGCCATTTGAAATTCGTGACATCGCCACCAAGCCCAAAAACTTATTTCCGTTTCTGGATCATCGCGCTGATGTTCAGGGCGTGATGTCCATCCGCATTCAAAGTCAGGGCTCAGACCCGATTTACGAATACCCGCTGGAGCGATTGCGCTTCTTTATCGCCGCCAACGATTTGCGCGCGCCTTTGCACCAACTGCTGAGCCAACATTTTCGTGGCGCCGCACTCAAAGTCGGCGATCAATACATAGAGCTGCCCGAAGCAAATATCGAATGGCTTGGCTTTGAGCCCGAACACAACGTACTGCCACAGCACACCGGCAGCCACGAGGGCTATCGGCTACTGCAGGAATATTTCTATTTTCCGGAAAAATACTATTTTTTCGAGCTGACCGGCATTCAGGCCGACCAGCTGACCGACGAGTTTGAGCTGTTGCTCTTGGTCGAGCGTATGGACTTACTGCCCGGGCTGCAACGCAACAGTCTCTGCATCAACAGCTTTCCAGCCATCAACTTATTTCCCGCCGTATTTAAACCGGTGCAATTGGATCAAAGCCAGTTTGAGTACCGTTTATTGGCCGATGAAGACCAATACGGCCAGAGCGAAGTGCACAGCCTAAGCGAAGTCAAAGTGCTGTCAGCCAACGGCCAGGTGCGTCGCGCCGAGCCATGGTTGGGCGGAGCAGGGGCCAGCTCACCGCAGCAACAACTGCGTTTTCTCACCCGCCTGGTGCCACCTTTAACACCGACTGCGGCAGGCTGCGACACCTTAATTGCTTTGCAAGACGAGCAACTGCGACCGGCCACGCCGGTGGATCAAACCCTCAGCGTTAAAGGCCTGTGCAGTAACCGCAATTTAGCCGAATCGCTGCGCATGGGCGATCGCATGCAATTGGTGGGCGCCGGCGCATTGCATCACGCCGCCGTGGTCTCTCGCCCAACCCTGTTTAAACCGGCACGGTTGCAAGGCGAGTCCATGGTGCAACTGCTGTCGCAGCTGCATTTGAATTTGCGCTCATTGGTACGCGGCAGTGCCAGCGAAGTGCAGCAGCGTCTCCACCAGCTGTTAAGCCTGTACACCGACCCGATGAACCCATCGCACCTGAAGCAGCTCGATGGCCTGGTGTCGCTGACGGCTCGCTCGTCGGTCAAGCGCATGGGCCACGATGCTTGGCGCGGGCATTTTCGCGGCACACACATGACGCTGACGCTGGATGAGGACTACTTCGACGGCGCCAACCCATTGTTATTAGGGGATGTATTAAGTCGATTTTTGGGCCTGTACACAACGCCCAACCATTTCGTGCAACTGCAGTTGCAGAGTTATCAACGTGAAGGAGTGTGGAAGCAATGGCATCCGCGTATTGGCGAACAGGTCATTCTGTAAGCTCACTGCTGCAAAGCCCCGGCGTTGGTTGGGATTTCCTGCAATTGGTGCGCTTGTTGCTGGCCGCTAACGCCGACCAGTTTGATGACCACCAGCGCAGCGACCAAGATCTGCTGCAGCGCATTGGCGAAGCCATACGCTTCGATCTGGTGCTGGATGCCGACTACCCACCCGGTGAAGTGCGCCACCTCAGCTACCAGCCGCAACAGCCCACCCACTTGACGGCCACCCTGGGCGGCCTAAGTGCCAACGATGGGCCACTGCCCGAACCCTTTATCGAATGGCTGCGTGAGCTGGATGAGCAAGACGACCACGCCATGCTCGATTTTCTCGGCTTGTTCAACCAGCGACTGCAAGCACTGCGCTACTTGGTGCAACGCGAGCAATGCCCGACTTTGCTGGACTGTCGCGCCGAGCACAGCCACAGCGGTGCGTTACTGCAGGCTTTGGCTGGCACACTGGGGGTAGGCGAAGCCGCCAACAGCGACCTCGCTTTGGCCGGCTTATTCGCTAACTGCCGCATGTCATTGCCCGTGGTGCGGCAACTGCTGCAATTTGAACTGGGCATTGAGCTGCGTCACATGGACTGCCTGGAAGGCGGCTGGGTGCAAATAGACAGCGCCGATCATACCCACTTAGGGCAAGATCTTAACGCCGAGTTGGGGCAAAGCGCCATGCTCGGCCAACGTGTCTGGGATCAGCACAAGTTTATTCATCTGCATCTAGGGCCCGTCGACTGGCCACGGTTGACACAGTTGATTCCTGGCGGCAGCGACTTTGCTCAGCTGCAGGCTGTGGCAGAGCGCATCAGCGATTGCCAATACGACTGCCGCATTACGCTGTATTGCTCGCAAGCACAACTACCCAACTTGCGTTTAGGCAATCATCAAAACCCCATGTCGCTGGGGCTGACCGCCTTTTTGCCATGGTCATTGGCGCCCAGCGATCATCATTTTCAGCACAGTTTGGAGGGCGAAGAAGTCGCTGTGTCGTTTGTAGTGGAGGCGGCGCTATGACGAGGCTCAACCACTGTGGCTTTGCACTGATCGCAACACTGCTCCTAGTCGCACTGACAGGCTGTTCCTCCAACACCCCTAAACCGGCCGCCAGCGGCCTCAGCCGTATCGACTTGCAAGCCAGCGCTGACGCCAACCGCAACCTGGCGACGGCCCTGGATTTGGTGTTCGTGTACGACGCCAAGGTGGGGCAGCTGCTGGCAGAGCTGAACGGGCCGCAATGGTTTGAACGCAAAACCAGCCTAACCCTGCGCTATGCCCACGACATTGCCGTGGCCAGCTTTGAAGTGGTGCCACTGACACTTAAGCCCAACGTGACTTTGCCAGACGGCCACGCCCAGGCGCAGCAAGTGCTGCTGTTTGCCAATTACCTCGGCAGCGACGGTCAGTACGTAACCGACATCACCCAGTTCAAGCACCTGCAGATACAGCTGCTGCGTGACCAATATTCACTCAAAGAACTGAAGCCGGTCAGCGATGACTAGCCGGCGACCATTACCAAAGGCGACATAACATGGCTATTTTATCGACCGGACAAGCCAGTTTAATCCGCGCGGCGGCCAACGATGAAGGCGCCCCAGGCCGCTTGCCGAATCCCATTTGCTGGCATCAGGGCATGCTGCTGTCACCGCAACACTTTCAGCAAAACCATTTGTACTGGGAAGAGCAGCTGCGCCAACGCCTATCACTGTTGCAGCCGCATTACTGGGGCATTGGCCGCCTAGAGCTAGACCCCATCGCACTGGCGGAAGGCAGCGTCGACATTCGCCGCTTAATTGCCGTGATGCCAGATGGCCTGTTGATTGACTATCACAGCAGCGTGGATGAGCGCCTGCAGCTGGCGCTGGACATGGATTTCAGCCAAGGGCCGGTGACCATTCAACTGGCGGTGCCGATTCAGGTCGCGGGCAGTGCCAGCGAGCGCTCAGAAATTCAGCGCTACATCAGCCGCGAGGATCGCCCCAAGGTGGATGAAAACACCGGCGACAATGAGCTGGTCATGCCGCGTCTGGTGCCGCGCCTATCGCTGCAAAGCGGTGATCAAGTCAGTCATCGCTATGTCGGCCTGCCACTGTTTCGAGTCGTACAGCCCGACGGCGGCAGCCTGCAACTGGACCCAGATTACGCACCGCCACTGCTTAACATCGCCGCCGATCACTTTCGCCACCATGGCGCCCAAGGCAGCATCAAACCTCTGATGACACTGTGCGCACAATTGGCGCTGGCCATTCGCCAAAAAGCCCGCCAGCTAGCGGGATTATCCGAGCAAGGTGAGCAGTTAGGGCGCAACATCGCCCAACGCCATCACCGCTGGATTCGAGCCATGGTGCAAGAGTTGGCCAGTTTTGAGCTGGTCGCCGGCACCGACACGGCAACGCCCTATGAGCTGTACCAAAGTCTGGTGCGTTTAGCAGGACCGGTCAGCGAGTTGGACCCCAACGGCATGCCGCCGGCCTTTCGCGCCTACAGCCACGACAACGCCTTACCCGGTTTTTTGCAAGTGCTGCGTTACGTGCAGCAGCAGATCAGCCGCGTCAACCTCAACTACACCACCTTGAGCTTTGACGAAGAACGCAGCGGCTGCTTTACCTTGGCATTCGATAAGGCCTGGGAAGGGCGTGACCTACTGATTGAGCTGCGCCCCAGTCACAACGGCAACAGCGACGGCGTCAGTCAGTGGCTAAAAACCGCTCGCATCGCCTCTGCCAGCATTCACAAAGTATTGCAGCAACGGCGCTTGCTGGGAGCCAAATCCGAGCGCATTCAGCGCGACCAGCGCAGCGACATCGAACCCGCCCAAGGCAATGCACTGTTTCGGGTGAAGGCCGACAAAGCGCTGATTCGTGCCGGCGCCAAACTGTTGATTGTGTGCACCAGCGACAAGCTCAAAGGCGAGCAGCCCGCTGCCATCCTTCTGCACATGCCGCATGAGTAAGTTATGAGCACTCGTAACCCATTCCTGATGGCAGACAGCAGCGTCAACGCCTGCGACAGCAGCGACCCGATGCGTTTAATGAGCCACTTTTACCAACAGGTGGTGGCCATTAAGCAGGGGCTGCAAAGCGGCGACTTGGAGCAGGCGGTCAGCCATCAACTGCAAATCAACCGACCGCCCACCGGCGAGGAACTGGCCGAAGCGGTTGCGCAACGGCTGCAACGCTGGGTCGAGCGCTGCAGTCATCAATTGCAAAAAGTGCTGACCGAACGAGAGTTTCGCTTAGTGCAGCAGGCGTTGTTTGTGATGGTCGCGCTGGCCGACGAGCTGCTGATTTTCAATGTGCCTTGGTCTGGCCGAGATAGCTGGCAGCAAACGCCATTAGAGATGCGCATTTTCCGCAGCTGCTATGCCGGCGAGCGCTTCTTTGCCGGCGTTGCCAGCCTGTTGAAACTGCGCAGCTGGGACCCACAGCAGCAAAACCTTGCGGCGGTGTATTTGCTGGCCATGCGGCTGGGCTTTGAAGGCTGTTTTCGCGACCAACCCAAGCGCCTGGACTTCGTTCGCCAGCAGCTCTACAAGCGCATTCGCTCGCAATCAGAGCTGGGCCGCATCTGCCCAGAGGCCTACAACAACGTTCTGGCCGCTAGCGAAGAGCGCCGTCTCGCGCCACTAGACCGCTGGTATCGGTTATTAGCATTGGGGGCCATCGCGTATCTCAGCGTTGGCCTAGGGATCTGGTTGACCTTTAAAGGCGGTTGGATGTGATGGATGCGATAAACAGGGGAGTTTGTTGGTCATGAGCACTGTCATCCATGCCTGGCAAGCCTTGCAAACACAGGCCGTTACGTTATGGCAGGCACTGCAGCAGCGCCTGCAGCCGTTAGTTATCCAGCTTGAGCCGATCTGGAGCGACCCGCTGTGGCAGTTCATTGGCCTGCTGATTGCGGCCTTATTGATGCTGTGGTTGCTGTATAAGCTGGGGCAGTGGAGTTGGGATGCGCTGGTATCGCTGGCCAGCGCCATCAGCCAAGCCATTGGCAAACCGATTAAATGGCTAGAAAAGGCCAACGCCCAGCGGCGTCAGCGCCAGCAACAGCAAGCGCAACAAGCCCAGTCACGCTGGCGCTGGCTGACTCAGGTACATGTACGCCAAGGCATCGATGTGGTGCGCTATTTAACCACCCGCCGGGATTGGCGCTATCGCAGCCAGTGGTTTTTGCTCAGCGGCCTCGATGACAGCGGTAAAAGCCACTGGATCGACAGCGTTGCTCACACCACCCGCACGCAACTTTTGGCACGCGAAAAACAACTGATTAGCGAGGGCAGTCAGTGGCGCTTTTTTGATCACGGTGCGGTGATCGAAGTCGAGCAAGAATCCAAGTTCGATGCCATTGTCGACTTGCTTAACTTCTATCGCCCGGAAAGGCCCATAGATGGCTTAATTCTGACCATTTCCGCGCCACAGTTGCTGGCCGCCCAAGACCCACTGCAACAGCGCGAGCTGGGCGAGCGTCTGTATCAGCAGCTGTGGCAGGCGCAGCGCAAAACCGGGTTTGTTATGCCGGTTTACGTGCAAATCACCCAGTGTGACCACATTCCTGGATTTCAGTCCTTTTGGCAGGCGCGAGAATCTGCGGCGCAAGGGGAGATGTTTGGTTGGTCGAACCCATACCGCATCGACCAAGCCTTTAGCGACCAGTGGATACATGAAGGCTTTGACGACATCATCGACGGGGTGCGCAACGCCCAACTGGCCGTCGCCGCTGCCGGCCAAGACATCGCCGACATCGACGCGTTTATGCTGTTCGACCGCGAGCTAACTGCTTTGCAAGCCCCCCTGGCAGCCGTGCTGAGCCATGCTTTTGCGCGCAGCAGTTTTCAAGATGCCTTGCCACTGCGCGGCTTTTGGCTAAGCGGGCGCGTGGATGAGCAAATCGTTGCCAGTGAAGAGTTTTTCAGCCATAAGCTGTGGCCAGAAAAGCACCTGGCATACCCACAAGAACAGCGGCTTTTTTCACTTAATCGCATACTGCGGCGGGTGCAGTACGCATCGTTGGCGCTGGCGACATTGCTTTGCATGGCGCTGGCGATCGATAGCTATCAGCTGTATCGCTACACCCAAGCCAGCAAAACACTTTGGGCACAAATCACACTCACGCCGCAAGACAGCAGCCCTGACGCCCACCCAAGTGCGTTCAAGCAAAACTATTGTGAGCGCACCGGGGCCTCAGTGTGGTGGCTGCTGAGCAAACTCAGCCAAATTGGACAACAGCCCAATACCCTGGCCATTCCGGCTTCCTGGGGCGGCGGCCAATCAGATTTATTACAGGAGACAGTCGCTCGCGAGATTTTGCCAGCGCGCTTGTTTGCCGGCATGGACTGTCGCTTAGAAGCCAAGGCCGATGACGTTCGCCAGCTATTTTCAAAGCCGCTGCCCCAGCAGGACGACCTGGCGCCACGGCTAGAGCGATTGCTGGAGCTCAGCGACACACTCAGTCGCCACCAGCGGGCACGAATGGCCTTTATCAAACTGGCCGAACCCACCCACAACCGCCGTGAAGTCGCGCCAGAGCTGAAGCGGTTGCTGGACTATCTCTATGATTCGCCCATGCCTGCCACCATTGATTTTGATGGCCCCTTGATTGCCGGTGCGGTAGAGGCAGGCACCTACGACCACGACTTTAACGAACTGGACAAGCGTAAGACGTATCGCCAGCTGAGCCAGCTCGACCAATTGGCCGCAACGGTGCAAGAAGGGCTGATTGAGCAAGCAACTAAACCGCCGGTGGCGGAGCTTAGGCGTGCTTTTATGCAGCTGTCGGATGGCCACAGCTGGCAGCAAGCGCGTGATGATATGAATAGTGCGCTGCAAGCTTTTCAACGCTGGCTGGCCGAGGTTCGTCGTCACTGGCTATTGTCGAATGCCGACAGCAGCCCTTGCGGTCAGACCCTGCAACACCTGCAGCAGGCTTTCACGCCATTGGAAGCCGCTGGCTACTCTCCAACTCAGTTGCAAGCCCTACTCAAACGCTTTCAGCCTGATGCCTGCGATGGCTACATAAGAGCGCAGCTTGAAAGCCTCAATATCCCGCCCATTGGCCCGTTTTTTCAGCCCAGCACCTTGGCCATGACGCCCGAGTTAACGCACTGGAGTGACGAATTTGCCGCCTTGCGTTCATTGCCTTTTTTGAGCGCGTCCACAGTCGTGCCTGCTGCTAGCGATTCGGCTAGCCACGGCAATGCCGTGGTGATCGGCTGGCGCCGTACAACCCTGGTAGAAGCGTTGGATGCGATGCTGGCTTATCAGTCGTTTACGCGCCAGTGGTATCAAGCTGACGATCAAAAACCCTTCTACAGCAATGCTTTGCAGCATCAGCTGCAACGTCGCGTGCAAAGCTTGATTCGCGGGGCACAGGTCTATGAGTCTGTGCCCAGCAGCGAAGCCGTGTTTGCTGAGCAAGACAGTGAATCGTCGCTGGCCGCCAGCGTGGCCAGCTTTGAAGCGGTGCAAACCGTGATTCAACAACTTTTGGCGGTGTTAAAGCAGGAGGGCGACGAAGCCAGCCTGGCGTTACTGCAAAACCTTAGCCAGCGCTTTGCCCAGCAACAGCTAAAACAGCTGGATCAGCTGGTCGAAACGGATCGCCTGTATCTGCCACTGCGCTCGCCGCAGTGGGCCAGTGCTAATTTTGCCGGCGCTTTGTTTAGTTATCCGACCGAGGCGGAAATCAATAGCTATTTACAAAATCAGCGCCAACGCACCCGTTACATGGCCAATTTGTACGCCAAGCCCTTGGTGGGCTTTTTGATCGACACGCAAGGCGTCAGCGCTACCGACACCGTCACCCAACGTTGGCTCGATACCTTGCGCGACCTAAAACGCTATCAGCGCCAACAGCCGGGCAACCCGGTCAACGAACTGGAAACCTTCGTCGGCACAGAACTGCAGCAATTAACGGTGGCACAATGCAACACCTGGTTGCAGCAGCCCATCAGCACCCACACCGGCGGCGGGTTGTTTGCCAAACGCCATTACAGCATCGAGCAGCAAGTGCGTCAGTATTGCCAGCAATATGGCAAAAATACCGTCATCAAACGCTACTTGGCACTGGCAGAACGCTTCAATCAAGAGCTGGCTGGGCGCTTTCCATTTGCCAGCCTTGAGCAGGCGGGCAAGACCGACATTTCTGCCAGCGCGCTGGCCAGTTTTCTCAATGATTATCGCCAGCAATGGGCGCAGCCGCTGCAAGGGCAAACTTTGCTGCAAGGCCTAGAGGCGCTGGTCAAAGCCCAGCCGCAACTGGCGTTAGACAGCTGGCTGGTGTTCGTGCGCCAAATCGATCAACTGGCGACGCTGTGGCAGCAAGCCAGTGATGACAATGGCGAACTGGCCGTTAATCTCAACGTGGAGTTTGCCGCCTTGCCGGATCAATCCCTAGGCATGCGCCAAATCGTGCAATGGGACTTCAGCAGCGGCAATACCTTACTGCGCTTTCCCAATGGTGCAGACCAAGCCCAATGGGGGGCCGGCGATGCGCTGCAGCTAACCCTGCGCTGGGCCAGTGGTTCCGATTTTCGCCCAGCCCGCAACAGCCAGCACCCAGTGCAAATTGATGACCAGCAGCGCAGTGCGGTGTTCACCAGCGCCGGCACCTGGAGTTTGTTCGAGTGGTGGCAGCGCTTTGCCAGCCCCACTAAAGCGAATAAAGCCACGCGCCTCACCTTCGAGGTGCCCGTGGTGGGCAAAACCACCGACAAGGGCAATCGCGCTGCTTATTTGAGCAAAATCAATCTGCTCGTCACCGTGACCAGTCGTCAAAATGGACAAAACACCTTAGTGACGGTGCCCGCCAAACTGCCGACGTTGGCACCGGGCGTTCCCGGCGATCAACACCTGCCAGGAGGACATGACCTTGCGCTTACCCGACAACCTTGAAACCGCCAACAACCCAGGGCTTAACCAATACATAAAAGCGTTCTATGGCATCAGCCTGGACGAGCTGCTCAGCCCCATTGACGACAACCCAGTGGGTGAGTCCGTGCGTCACAACGGCGTGTATTTTGAAATCAAAGAAGCCCGTCGCTGCGATGACCCAACGCTGCCACAAGGGGTATGGACCCATGAGCTAAAAACAGCCGACTGGGATGTGGTGGAAAAAACCGCGCTCAATGCGCTGTGTCATAAAAGCAAAGATCTGCAGCTCGGCGTTTGGCTGATGGAGTCGAGCATTCATCGCTATGGCTTTGCCGGCATTGCCCCTGCGGCGGTGCTGATTCGCAGCTTATGCCAGACCTACTGGGACACCATGCACCCACAAATGGAAGACGGCGACATCGAGTTTCGCACCAATCCAATCAACTGGATCAACGAAAAACTGGCCCTGCAGTTGCGTCTGGTGCCACTCACCCATGCCGACATCGACGGGACAGAGATGAGCTGGAGTGATTGGGAGAACGCCCAGCGCTACGAGCAGCTAAAGCGCCAGCATCAGCAGCCCATAGAGTGGAAGGGGCCGACGACGGAAGCGTTCAAACATCATATGGCCGGCACTGGCAATGACCATCTGCAGTCTCTGCAGCAGCAAGTCAGCGATGGCCAGCGCGCCATTGCTGAACTCACGGCCTGGCTTGACCATACCTGCGGCAGCGACAGTCCATCACTGTCTGAAATCAGTACGTTATTAACCAGCATCAACACTCTGGTCAGCGCCGAGCTGCAACGCCGCGGCGTCCATTGCAGCAGTGCAACCGATCAGCCAGACAGCGACACACCGCCGCCAGAGCAAAGCCCGGGCGGTAGCGATTCGTCCGGCTCTGGCGGCAACCCGCCAAGCAGCCTGAGCAGCCGTGCCGATGCCTTTGCGCTGCTGTACCGAGCAGCGGAGTTTTTGATGCAGGACGATCCTCACAGCCCGGTGCCTTATTTGGTCTACACCGCTTGCGCCTGGGGTGAAAAATCCGCCCCCGACCTGTACCAAGAGCTGTTTCTGCAAAAGGGTGGCCAGCTCAATATTTTTGACGTCATGGGGCTGGATACCAGCGAGTAGGAAAGCGGCATGCAACTGAGCCAACCACAGACCGACGATGCCACCCATTGGCTGCTGCACGCCATCAATGCGCCCATTGCCCAAGATCAGCGTCTGGCATGGATGCAATGGCTGCGTCAGCAGCTCGAGCAGCCCATAGCCACGCCCCAGCAGCATGAGCTGTTGTGTCAACTGAGCCATCAACTGTGCGATTGGGCAGCGCTGGTGTATTTACTGCAAGGCGCTAGCACGCTGGCTGACCGGCGCTTGCGACTGCATGCCAGTTGGCAGCTGGCCGACGCTGAGCACGCTTTCGAGCAGCTGCGCCAGCTGTATTGGCATTTTCCAAGGGCACAAATGCAGCCATGGCCTTACGCCGCAAAGTTATGTCTGCAAAGCCCTGAGGGCCTGCAACTCAGACCTTTGGGCGTCGACGACCTAAGCGCTTTTTGCTGGCAATACAGCGACGACATCGCAGAGCGCTGCAATTTGCCCAAGTTCGACAGCGACGAGCACTGGCTGCATTGGTTGGCCGAGGCCAGAATTGACCCAGCACAGCAGCCGTTTGCCGTGATCCACCCAGAATGGGGCTTGATCGGCTCTGTCGCTTTGGAGGTCCACGGCGACAGTGGCTTTTTTTACTACTGGCTGGGGGCAGACTTTCAACAACACGGCTTCGGCCCTGCGGCGGTGATGACGGTGCTGAGTTGGGCCGAGCAAACCCTAGGGCTTAGGCATTGCTTTGCCAAAGCCTACCACCATAACCACCCGTCGCTGCGTGCTCTTAAGCGCATGGGCTTTACGCCGCTGAGTTGTTCATTGGCAGCGCCTCATGATAACGAGCGGCTGTTTTATTTGGGTGCCGCCAATCAACAACCCTGGTTGTTTGATCGGCTGCAGCGGTTATTCATCGATATGAACTGCGAGTACCAGTTGGTGCCTTGGGCCGATGCGTTTATCCGACCCGTCGCCTAAGCAGCGCTGACTGTTCGCTTAACTCTGTCCGAACTGTCTGTACCATAAGGAGGCGCCGACAATGTTTTTACATCGCAAAGCCAAACGGGCGGATAAAGCTCCGTCCAAAGGCCTGGATTTTAAAACCATGATCCGCAACGTTCAGCAAGCACGGGAGGAGCAGGGCGGCTTTAAGCGCATCACGCCAGACATGCTGCAACAACAGGCCACACGGTTAAAAAAGATCGACCACGTCAGTGTGCCGGGCTGGCAAGGCGTGCAGCTGTCGCGTGATCGAGCCAGCGGCGCCTACAGCAGCGGAGCGCATTTTGCCGATTTCATTCAGCAAACCCGGCGCGACTTATCGCACTTAGCCAGCACCGCAACGGGTCAGGACATCGCCCAACGCATCGGCGACAGCGGTCACTCTGTGTTTATTCGTGACCGCGGCGACAATCCGGACCGCGGCGGCTCCAATCGCCCCCATGATCGCACCGCGGCCAGCCAGCTGGGTGTGGGTTCAGACGCCACGGTGACCCACCAACCGGATCGCTCCAAATTAGCCTCAAGGCAAGATCGCGTCGGTTACGTTGGCTCATCCAGCGCCATGAGTCTGGGGCACGAACTGATTCACGCCGTGCACACGGTGGAAGGTAGCCATCGCGGCTCAGCCATTCACCCAGAGTCCGGCGCTAAACAAGAAGAGCGTGACACCGTTGGCCATCATGACGGCAGCGGCGCGTTGACAGAAAACAAATTACGTCAGGAGCTGCAAACCCAGCACTACGGCAGTGACAGCGGCGTGCTTAAGCCCATTCGCCCACGCAAACACTATGGCGGCCGGGATCTTAAGTTCTGACGGCACCTCTGAATAATTCTGCACAGCTGTGCGTGCCCTTATTTTTACCCAACCGGGTGCATTCGCACCCACCTTAAACGCCATGTCGGCGGCTATGTTCGCCGTCGTGGCGGCCCATGCAAGGTCGTTCGCCAAGGCCAGACGCTGGCATTATTACTGCAATAACCGGTTATTCATGCAAGGTGATGGGTTATTGGATGACACTCAAACAGGAGCCGTTTTCGATTGCCGAGGTGGATTACAATGCCCCCTCCGTGGCGATCTGCATTGAGGGCGGCAGCGGCTTAGACAGCAACTACATTCGTGTCGATTCGCTGCAAGGACAGGAGGCCATTTCACAGCCGTATCAGCTTTCTGTCGAACTGCGCGCCGATGACATGGCCAATGCCAACGGCAAAATGCTGGACGCTTCCGCCATCGGCCAATGGGCACAACTTGAGCTGGCTCAGCGCAACCAAGATGACCAGCCTTTCATCACACGCTGTTTGCGCGGCTTAGTCACTGAACTGGCGCTGGGAGCGCCCGGTTGTTACACCTTAACGTTGCAATCACCGCTGCAGCTGTTGAGCCTGCGCAACCGCTACCACATTTACACCGACTGCGATGTTGAACTGCTGCTGAAGCAGGTGTTCGCGCAAGAGCTGCAAGACCCACGTTTTAAACTGCGCTTCGATTTTGACGACAGCTTAACTCTGACGCGCACCCAGGACTGGCTGCAAGCAGGCGAAACGGACATGGAATTTATGCAACGCATTTTGGGCAAATGCGGCGTGCATTATTTTTTCATTCATGAGCCCAACTGCTTAACCCTGGTGTTTTCCAACAGCGTTGCAACGGCCGATAAGGTCAGCATTCCCGGCCATGCCTCAGGGCCAGTGCCACTGCGCTACACCTACACCAACATTGAAAAGCTAGGGCTGCAGCAAAACGACCTACTGTGTGATTTACGCTACGCCATCAAGATGATGCCGGGCAAAGTGCGCAGCATGCTGACCCGCCAACCGGCGGTGTGGGAGCAAAATCCGGTCGTTCGGGCAGAAAACACACCCTGGCTCAGCCACGGCAGCAGCGCCAACACGGAGTACCAGCATCATCGCTGTTACGACTACGGCGCTGATCGCGATGAAGACGAAGGCCAACTGACTAAAATTTGCCAGCAAATCGAAACCGAAGCGGGCACCTTAACCGGCAACGTAACCAACTCGCTGCTCAGCCCAGGCTACTGCTTTACTTTGACCGACCCGCTACAGGAGCTGCCCGCCAATGGCTCCTTAAGTGTCGATGCGCAAGGGCGACCGGAGTTTTCCGGCGAGACCTTTGTGGTGACGAAAATACAACACAAGCTGCAGGCCAGCGGACACTACACCGGTCAAGTAGAGGCCACCATGCTGAGCCTGGGCAGCGATGCCTACCAACATACCTTGCTGACACCATTTTCCATTCAAAACACTCGCCAAGGCAGCATATTGGCCAAGGTCATTGACCATGAAAAACCCAGCGGTTGGCGCTACCGCAGCAAGGGCAATTTCCAACCCGAGCGCGGCCAAACCAGCTTTGATGGCGAGCCTTATCATGAGCGCGGCTGCCTGGTGGAACTGGTGACGGGGGAGCAGTACTGGGTCGCGCTGCCGCGCACCTCGCAAACCGTGCCAGACGTGAACGCCATGGTCATGATTGGCCGCGGCAGCAATGAAAGCGAGCAACCTGAGCTGCAGCAAGTGCTGTCATCCCACGGCTCCAAAACCATTATGCCGCCAGACCGTCGCAGCGCCTCCTGGCAAACCAATACCCATTGGGGCAGTAATTATTCCACCAGTTACGGCGATGGCATCAGCATTCGCTATGGCCATAACTCAGCCACCAACCTGGACCAAGCCATCCAGCTGGTCGAAAGTGCCTATGACAACGCCGACATGAACGGCGGCTTGTACGGCAACAGCAGTTACTCCAAAGGCGGAGGCTGGAGTCTGTCGCAAAGCGATCAGGGCGATGCCGGCATCTTGAGCGCTTCTGTATCGCAAGGCAGCAGTTACAACGAAAGCCACGCCAAGGTCAGCTACAGCGTCAGCAATACCGGCACCAGCCAGAGCTTTTCCAAAGTGGGCAAAAGCGTGAATCGCTCAGTGATTGGTGAGTACGATGGCAGCGTCGATTTGAGTTCGCCCAGCTTTGTCGCTGGCAAACTGCCCGAGCAATCCATCGTTAACCTGGCCAACCAACTGGGCAATGGCGACAGCTACAGCGAAAACCACATCAAAGGCCGCTCCGTCAGCCTTAATGGCACAGACATGCCGCCGCCTGGCTGGGATGATAAATCGGCGACGGTTTACTCCAGCTCAACCACCTTAGGCAAGGTGGTGAACAAAAACGTGCACATCGGCGACAGCGACAGTAAGTCACTGCAGGTCGGCAACAGCTTGAGCATCAGCACCACCGTTGGCACCACCGACAACATCAATACCTTTGTGGGCTTGCGTAACGACACCACGACCTCACTGAGCGCCACCAATGCCATTTCAACCACCATTGGTGCCAGCAACAGCATCAGCACCAACGCCAGTGCCACCAACAGCATTTCGACCACTGTTGGCCTGGCCAACAGCGTTGAAACCTTCATTGGTGCCAGAAACTCACTGGCAACGCATTTGTCGGCCAGTAATTCGACGTCCACCACCTTAGGCGTCAGCAACAGCACCGAAACCTTTATTGGCGCCAAAAACGTGACCGCCACCAACATCTCTGCTGCCAACACAACATCGACCACCATTGGCGCCACTAACTCAATCGAGACCTTTATCGGCGCTCGCAATCACACGTCCACCAGCCTGGCGGCGACCAACTCAACTGAAACCTTTATCGGCGCCACCAACTGCACCAGCACTAAGTTGGCCGCCAGCAACAGCGTATCGACCACGCTGGGTGCAGCCAGCAACACCGACACCTTTATTGGCGCCAAATCCGCCACCCAAACCTTCATTGGCGCTGAGATCAATAACTCCACCAATGTCAGTGTGGCGATGAACAGTAAAATCAATGCCGGCGTGGCGATTAACAGCGTGGTGAATACCGCGGTTGAGCTGAACTCCAAAGTCATACCCGCTACGGTTACCAGCGAGATGACCACCCACGCCAAAACCAGTGAGACAACGGTGGAAATGCTGCTCAGCATTTACATCGTGTTATAGCGCCATGCAAATCATCAAACCGCGCCAGCTGAGTGTCATCAGCCAGACCTATCGCTACCGCCAAACCCAGCTGGCCGTTGGCACCTTGGGGTTTTTCCGGTTGGGCAGTACAAATTACCTCACCGAACAAGAAGGCTGGCGTGCGTTGGCGCCGCTGTTGTCTCAAGGCTTAGTATTAGACACGGGCCATGCCAAACCTCGTGCAGAATTTTTGCTGGTCGGCAGCGCCTGCGCTCCGCAAGGCCAAACGGTCAGCCGCATGCAGGTGGCAGTGCAGGTGGGAAGCGTTAAAAAAACGCTACAGGTGGTGGGTGATCGCCACTGGCTGGGCCGGCCATTGCGCGCGCCCAGTGCCGCACAGCCCTTCGCAAAAATGCCGCTCTCCTTTGCGCGCGCCTACGGCGGTGCTCAGTTCGCACACAACCCATTGGGCAAAGGCCATGGCGCAGAGGAGGGGCTCTGGCATCTCCCAAATTTATACGCCGAGCGCGAATCGATCAAAGCCAACCACCGCCCACGCCAGCCCACGGCGTTTGAACCGTTAGATGTGCGCTGGCCGCAGCGCCAACAGTACAGCGGCAATTACGATCAGGCCTGGTTGCAACAAGGCCAGCCCGGCTTTGCCGACGATACCCAGCCAGCGTTTTTTAATGCCGCCATGGCCGATCAACAGCTGGATGGTTTTATCGAACCTGGCACCCAGGTTGAGTTGCTTGGCTTACACCCAGAGCACCAGCGTTGGCAGTTTTGCCTGCCCGAGCTCAAGGCTCGCATGTTCATACGCCAAACAACGGCTGCTGACGCCAAGCTGGTCGAAGCAGCGGGGCACATCGACACGCTGTGGCTGTTTCCGGAACTTGAAATGGGGCTAGTCATTCACCGAGCGGTATTTGCCGTTCAGGATTCTTTGGGCTTAGACGTCGCCCAGCTGTTGTTGGCCTATGAGCACAGTCACGACAAGCCCAGGCCTTTGAATCATTACCAGCAAGCGTTAAACGAGCGCACCGATGCCGCCACCGCGGCGGTAAAAATGCTGCATGAAGCGCCACTGAAACCGCAAAAAAGCCCTCAACAGCAAGCCCAAGAGCAACAGCTCTATCGCCAAGCCGAGCAGCGCCAGCAACAAACTCGCCAAGCGTTTATTGAGCAGCTAGCAGAGCAAGCCAAAACGCCCCCCCAAAGCCCAGTAGCCATCAATAAACCATCGGCAGAATCATCTGTGGAACCATCAGCAGAGCCACCGGCATTGCCGCCTGAACTGATTCGCCAGGGCGATGTGGATTTAACGCCACACGTTGCATTTGCTCAGCACCAAACCGAGCAAGCTCGCCAGGCCAGTGAGCAACAGCGCCACGCAGCTATGCAGCATCACCCCATCAACGCACCAGAAAGCCTCAGCGAGATACGCACCCGAGTCATGACTGTACGCGCACTTGAGCACAACAGTGATGAGGCAATGGCGAGCTTGCCCAGCCCCCTGCGCCAGCAGCTGCAAGCGGACCCAGAGGCACTGGCGCGTTGGCAGCAAGCGGCGCAGCTGCAGCACGGCGGTCAGTTTCAAGCGCGCATCAAATCGCCCGTTTGTATGACGCTGTCACGTCCGCTGCCACCTGACGGCGCCCAGCAAATACGTAAATTGGTTATTGAATTACTGCAGCGCGGAGCGTCTTTGGCCGGGCGCGACTTAGCCGGTGGCGACTTGCGTGACTTAGATTTTCGCCATTGTGATTTACGCCAGACCGGGTTGGAGCGCTGCCAACTGCAGGGCTGTTGCTTCGATGGCGCCCAGTTAAGCCAAGCCGTATTGACGGAAGCCAACCTAGAGCAGGCCAGTTTTCGTCGGGCAGACCTCAGCCAAGCCAATTTATCTGCCACCGTTGGCGAGCAGGTCGATTTTTCTGCCGCGCAACTGCACGACACCTTGTTGCATCAGGCCCAGTTGCCGCATGCCCACTTTCACCAGGCACACCTGCTTAAAACCCAAGCACTGCAAGCGCACCTGCCGCACGCCCAGTTTGTGCAAGCCAACTTGGAGCAAGTGTTGTTTTTGCAAGCAGACTTAGCGCACAGCCAATGGCGTGATTGCGCCCTGACGCTGTGCAACTTCACCAAAGCCAGCCTGCAAAGTGCCGATTGGCAACAGACGCGCTTACTGCGCTGCGTCATGGTAGGGCTCAACGCCCAAGCCGCGCAGTTTCATCACATCGAGGGTGAAAGAGTGCAGTTCAGCAACGAAGGGCAGCTGAACAGCGCTCAGATGACGCACTGCAGCTGGCATACCTGCGGTTTTCGTGGCCTTGATCTGCAACAAGTGCAGCTCAGTCACAGTTTATTTCAGCAGTGCGATTTTGGTGACAGTCAACTGCAAGCCAGCCAGCTGACTCGATGCGCCTGGTTAAGCTGCATTTTGCTGCAGACCAATTTAACCGCTGCCAAGGTCGATGGCTGTTTGTTTCACCAAAGCCAGCTGGGCAAGCTGCAAACACAGCGCTGCCGCTTTGCCCAAACCCGGATTGAGCAATGCCACTTGTTGGAATTGGCATTGGACGATGAGCAACGTCAACACCTAGTGATATCACCCATAGCCAACGTCGGCTAGCAGCGAGGTTTTATGACAGCCATGGCCGCAGCGGCAAATCAGCCGCCCATTATGGATCAGGATTTTTCCAATCAACACTGGCAAGGCCACGATTTCAGTGGTGCGGTTTTTATTAACTGCCGCTTTAGCCAATGCGTATTTGAGCGCTGCTTATTGCAGCGCGCTGTGTTTGTTGATTGCGATTTTAGCCACGCCAAAGTGCAGGATTGCCACACCGACCAAGCCAACTGGATTCGCTGTCAAGCAAGCGCCAGTCAATGGCTGGGCGCGATCAACATTGCCACGTGGTGCGAGTGCGATTTATCGCAATCACACTGGCAGTGCCAGCTGTATGCAGCCACGCTCAGCCAGTGCAATGTCAGTGCTGCCCAGTGGCAGAGCTGTCGCTTTAACACGGTAAATTTATCTGAAATCACCTCCGCTGAGTTAGCCATCAATCAATGTAATTTCCAAAATGTGGTGTGGACAAAAACGGATTTTTCCACCATCCATATGGCCGAGGTGCATTTCACCAAGGCGCTGTTGCTGCACTGTATTTTTCACGGTAATGATTTATCTCAGCTGTCGCTGAGCCAATGCACTTGCAACGGCAGTCGCTTTCAACAAGTGAATTTTCAGGCGGCCAACTTAGAAGCCAGCGGATTCAGCGAGTGTGAAATCCATGCGTGTGATTTTTCAAAGGCCAATTTAAAACAGGCGCTGTTTTTACAAGCCAAGATAACAGATTCTCAGTTCACCGCTTGCCAAGCAAGCCAAGCAAATTTTCAACAGGCAACGCTTAGCCAGTGTCACTTCGATCAAGCCTGTTTAGAGATGGCCTGGTTGAAGCAGGTCAACATGGAAGGCTGTGAGTTCACAGAGGCCGACTGTCGCTACCTCAACGCCAGCTTAGGGCAGTTCAAAGACTGTAATTTCAGCCGCGTACGGCTACAGCAAAGCAACTTTCATGCGGCGAAATACAAGCATTGCCGCTGGTCAGGGGTAGACCTTAGCCAGCGCATTGATACCGACCCACAACAACAGCAGCAACAACAAGCCTTCGAGCAATATGGAGTGTCGACATGAATACGTGCATTCGCTTGGCCCCCAGCAAGCAACCGGCGCCTTTGCAGGGCAACTTTAGCGGTGTGATCAGCGCTGCGAATAACGACGGCAGCTGGCTTATTGATGAGCATTTTAGTGCCTGGCAAGCCACCAGCTTACTCATCAAGCCCGCCGTGGGCGATACGGTCGCTTATGTGGCCGTTGCAGAGCGCTATTTCATTGTGCACATTTTGCAGCGCACGGAAGACTCAGAAAACCTAGAAATCAGAACCCAACAGCCGTTATCGATCCGGGCGCCGCAGCTGGATTTATTGGGCTGGGAAAGCATCCAGCTCACCTCATTGCAGACAATTTCTACTGCCTGCCAGCACCACGCATTAACCGCATCAGGCAGCTTGGTGCAGCAAGCGCACGATGTCATTCAACAAGCGCAGCACGTAACGCAAACCACCACTGGCATCGCACGTCACAGCGCTCAGCAACACATCATTACCGCCAGCGACGACGTGCAGATCGATGGCAAACGCATCAATATGGGGTAACGCGTATGTTCGCCAACACACAAAGCATTGCGATTCATTTATCGGTCATCGATGTTTGTAAAACGCCCATTCCCATTCCGATGCCCAACATTGGGTTAACGTCGACGGCCATTCCTAATATTTTCAATATGTTCACCGAGGCCATGCCCGACCATAATTTGCTCACCACCATGCCGTTATCAAACGGCGATCAAGCCGGGGTATTAATGGGGGTGGTATCTAATACCATCATGGGGCCAGTGCAAAATATCATCGGCAGCTTTAAGGTGTTTAAAGCTGTGATGCCGGCCACCAAAATGCTGTGTCCATCCACTCACAATACGTACAACACCATTGGCCTGACGCTGTCGCCGTCGCAAGTCAAAGTCATGATTTTGAGTTAAACCGTCGCTTTATAACTCTACATCCGTGCCTTTTATGCCTTGCAACGAGGGCCGCTCCACCAACGGCAGGCGTGTTTGCTTGCCGGCTTTGAGCGCAGAGGGCTGATAACTTAAATCGGCTGCTGTATGCGGGGAGGGATTCGGGGAAGAGGCCGTCGGCGCATGATCTGCCGGCAGTGTTGCCGCTGCATCGCTGCGCTCGCTGGGCGGTGTAACGGTGACCGACTCTTGGCTGCCACCGCCTAAATACGCACGGGATTTGGTGCCAGACCAACCATCTTGTCGAGTTGGCGCGGCTTTGGGGCTAATGCCACGAAAGTAGCTTTGTTGCTGCTCATCCAACGAATGAAATAGCGTCGTCGACTCACGCGTCGACAAAAACCCAGCATTGCCCGGCGCCTCGGGCAGACGAGGGCTGCGACCGTCCATGCCAATTTCATCCAGGCTTCGCAATCGTGTTTCTACCGGCGTGGCATTTTCTTCGGCATAAGCCCGTGCCAATTGGTAGGGCAGCCGGCAGCACGCGTGGGGCTGATCTCTAACCACACGCACCATTTGCCGATAACTACGCAGCGGGGGAGGCGTTGTCATGGGGTGTTCTCCTTGGCGATTGGCCATTGCACCAGTTGATTTGCAAACCGTCCGCCCATGGCGGCGGCGCGGTAAGGCGACGCATTTTTTACCTCTGCCAGTGGCCCCATGACCAAGGCCATACTGCGCGATTGCTGGGGCCCGCTTTTTAGTGTGAATAGCGTCAGTGGTTGCGCGGAAAGGCGCTGCTCAGCCATGCGCTGCTGCCATTGCTGAGCCAGCGCTTGAGCGTCGTCACTGCTGGCGACAATTGCCACCAACACACCCACCTGCGTCTCGCTGCCTGGCTCTACTAGCCAACTCGCCAGACTCAGATCAGCGTAGTCCAGAGGCTGGCTGGCCGAAGCCAGATCGAGGGAGAAAGCCGGTGGCATTTGAGCGGCGTCAGGGTTACGCAGGTACAACGTCAGGCCAGTGGCGGTGGCTACTAACAGCAAACTGATGGTAATAATCAACTTCATTGAAACGCCTCCGTGCAAGCTCACTATACACAGGCCATCGGGTGCCATCCACAGCCTTAATATGACAAGGCTTACAGCGGTGGTAGACTGCCGAACTCTTTAACTATTAACGAGGTTATCAGGTGACCTTCACCCTCTGGTTGTCCCTTTTAGTGGTATGCCTGCTGGGCGCCATGTCGCCCGGCCCCAGCTTGGCCATCATGGTCAAGCATGCGTTGAGCAGCGGTCGCCCCCATGCTTTAGCCGCTGCTTGGAGCCATGCTCTGGGCATTGGCATTTATGCGGCGGCAACGGTAGCCGGCCTGACTTGGCTATTGCAGCAGGCGCAGTGGCTATTCACCGCCATCAGTGTGGCTGGGGCTGTTTATCTGGCTTACTTAGGCTGGCAGGCGCTGCGCGCCAAGGGTGGGGTGATGGCAAGCTTAACCGGTGGCGCTCACGTGCCTCTGCATCAAGCCGCCAAAGAGGGAATATTAATTTCTCTGCTCAACCCTAAAATTGCGTTGTTTTTTGCCGCGCTATTCAGTCAGTTTTTAACCGCAGACCCTTCCTGGCAGGCCAAGCTGCTGTTGGTGATCACGCCTTTATTGGTGGACGGCCTTTGGTACACCTTGATTGCCCTGCTGATGTCTCACCCCAAAATAGTGCCGGCGTTGCAACAGCGTGGGCAACTGATCGATCGCATTTCTGGCGGCATTTTGCTGCTGTTGGCAGCACGCGTAGTAACTCAGATATAAACCTAACACCCAAATTCGACTAGGCTCACTCATCTAAGCAACCCTATTTATTCGCCAAGAGGGGCCCACATGTCTACACCAATGGCGATTCCCATGTCGCAGCGTTTATCTGCCCAGCTACTGACCGTAGCCTTGCTACCTGTCGTATTGTTGTGCGTGCAAGCCGTATTGGCATGGACCTCCAGCACCTCCGTTGCGCAACGACTGACCAGCTTATACCAAGACCGCATTACACCGGTCACTGAGCTAAAAGTCATCAGTGATGCCTACGCCGTCAAGGTGATTGATGCCGTCAACAAAGCCAATGCGGGCTTAGTGTCAGTGCAGCAAGCCATGACGGATATTAATAGCGCACAGACACTGATTGACGACGCTTGGCAACAGTATCAGCAGCGTTCGTTCAGCGCCGACATGCAGCGAGCTAACCTGCAAGCGCAGGCAAAATTTCAGGCAGCCGACCAAGCGATTAGTCAAGCCATGCAAAGGTTGTCGCAAGTGAGGGGCAGTGGCGCAGGGCAGCTAGACGATATCGACGGCCCACTGTACAACGCCATCGACCCAATCAGTGATCATATCAATGAGTTGATAGCGATGGAGCTGGGGGCAGCAGCAGAAGACCATCGCAGCGCAAAGCGACTGATCGCCAGCAATGACGGTTGGATGGTGATTGTCGTATTGCTGGGGGTAGTTTTGTCTCTGGTGGCTGTTGCCTGGCTTTATCGACAGCTGCAGCAGCAACTGGGCAGCGAGCCCAAACACTTATCCGAACAAGTTCAGCGCATTGCCAGTGGTGACTTGGCCACCGGCACGACGGCCAAGTCTGCAGAGGGGAGTGTTGCTCACCACTTGGAGACTATGCGTCGCCACTTGGCCGGCATTGTGCAGGATTTGAATCAGCGCAATCAGGCGCTTAATCGAGTGGCCCAGACGCTTAATCATCGCAGTGGTGAGATTTTATCGTCGATGTCGCAGTTACATGAGCAAACTGGGCAGGTGTCGACGGCCATCACAGAAATGAGCGCTAGCATCCAAGAGGTAGCAGGCAATAGCGCACGCAGCAGTGAGTCGGTAAAAGGCATACAAGCCAGCCTGCGTTCAAGTCGCGACACCACCGCTCAAGCGCAAGAAAAGACCAACGCACTGCATGAGCAACTGCAGCACAGTAGCCAAGATATTGAGGCTTTAGCCGACAACAGCCAAAAAATTGGTGCCATCTTGGATGTGATTAATGCCATTGCGGAGCAAACCAACTTATTGGCACTCAATGCTGCCATCGAGGCCGCCAGAGCAGGGGAGCAAGGGCGTGGTTTTGCCGTGGTTGCAGATGAGGTGCGTTCATTGGCACAACGCACCAATGACTCCACCAGCGAGATTCAAGCCATGATCGCCGATTTGCAAGCGAGCAGCACACGCTCCGCCGACTCCATGCGAGTCAGCCAGTGCGATGCCGAGCAAGCGTCCGAGTTTAATCATGCGGTGATGGCCGCCTTCACTGAGCTATCAGACAGCTCCCAGCACGCCGCCGACATGAGTGTGCAAATTGCCGCCGCGGCGGAGCAGCAAAGCAGCGTAGCTGGGGAGATTGCCAGCAACGTTCAAAGCATCGACCAGTACGCGGAAGATTCGGTAGGCAGCGCCCGCCAGTTGCACCAACTCAGTGAGCAACTAGAACAAGAAGCCGATGCCATCGCTAAGGGAATCGGATACTTCACCATTGCCAAGACTTAGCGGGCCTGGGCACAGCCAGGCTCGGCGCTGAGTCGCGGGCTGAAGGCCTGTGAGCTTCGGGACATTAGTAATATCACGGCGAAATACTAGCGTTGGCGCAAAGTCTACCGCGACCACACAAAACCACGTAAAAAACCTGACAGTTACAGTAGTGAGGGGGCGCTGGGTCTATTAGTATCGCGCGCCCTTAAACCACTAGATTCACATGCATGGCCAAATCTCAGCTTTTAATAGCCACTCTGGCATCTACCTTGATCGCCTGTGGCGGCGATCAAGATAACCTCGCATACATAACGGAAGAGACAAAACAATGACAAAAACATCTTTATACACGGCCATGCTGGCCGCATTCCTCACCGGCTGCGGCGGCGAATCATCAAGCAGCAATAGCACACCAGAGCTAACCGATCCGACAGTCAGACAAGGCGAACCGGGCACATATGCCTACTATGAAGCCGGTGATTGCGGAGACTTATCTGA
Source organism: Bacterioplanes sanyensis (assembly GCF_014652515.1). Lineage (GTDB taxonomy): Bacteria > Pseudomonadota > Gammaproteobacteria > Pseudomonadales > Oceanobacteraceae > Bacterioplanes > Bacterioplanes sanyensis. Next base: position 211,589 of record NZ_BMYY01000003.1, read on the forward strand.
GATCGACTTTGATCAGCTGGCCATTGAAAGTAGCAGCAAAGACTATAGAGGCAAGCCCACCAGCAATGCTGCAACCGCACTGATTGATAACAGCAGCGGCGATGTATGTCTCAATGGTTCTTTGGCACAACTGACTGTCAGCGGCGGCTATGCCTATGTTTATGTGTCTGGCTCAGTAACCACAGTTACTGTGACGGATAGCAGCGACGATGTGTATATATTTGGCTCAGTCGACACCATGACGGTGACAGATAGCAGCGCCGACGTGCATGTGTTTGGCACCATTGGTTATCTCATATTGGATGGCGGCACCGCCGATGTGTATACATCAGAGGTGGCTAGCTATGACAATTTGGGTGGCAGCAGTGATGTTATGGACCTGTCTTATGCTGGTTTCGATTAACTGCGGGTAGATTTACAACCAAAGCGGCGGAGCTAGCCAGGTTCCGCCAAACGGACAGGAGCCGTATTATGCCCGATATTTCCGATAATTGATATTATCGGAAATATCGGATTCCCGTTTTTCACTTATGACCAGTGCCGTTTGCTTAGCATCAGCTTGGTCTTTCTGCTGCTTAAAACTGGCGGCCCGTTCATCGAGCCGCTCGCGTTTTTACTGTTCTGTAGCAATGCGCGCTGGCTTACCGCGCATGCGCCGTCCCAGCGCACTCAGATCAGCGCCCACCAGATACAGGTTGGGAATCAACAGCAAGGTAATGACGGTGGCAAACAGCACACCAAAGGCCAGCGATACCGCCATCGGGATAACGATTTTGGCCTGCAAGCTGGTTTCCAACATGATCGGCATCAGGCCGATAAACGTGGTCAGTGAGGTCAGCATGATGGCACGGAACCGTCGTTGACCCGCGGCCAATACCGCTTCTTTCACGCCAATGCCCGCGCGGCGCTGCTGGTTGATGTAATCCACCATCACTAAGCTGTCATTTACCACCACGCCGGCGGCGGCAATGATGCCAAACAGTGAAAAGGAACTGATGCCCATGCCTAACAGCAAGTGGCCATATATCGCACCGATCACGCCAAACGGAATCACCGCCATAATCACCAAAGGCTGACCGTATGAGCGCAGCGGGATGGCCAACAAGGCATACACCAACAACATCGACAAGGCAAAGTTACGCAACTGCTCGGTTTGGCTGTCGATTTCATCCTGGATGCGGCCAGACAGTTCACTGCGCACGCCGTCATAGCGCTGCAGCAGCTCCGGCAGGAAGTTATCGCGAATGTCCTGCGCGACTTTTTGTGGCTCTACCACAGCGCTGTTGACTGAAGCCCATACGGTCAGCGTGCGCGCTCCATCTTCACGGCGAATGGATTCTGCGCTGCGCGTCACCTCAAGCTCGGCTACTTGTGCCAGCGGCACACTGGCACCCGTTGGGGTTTGAATGCGGGTATCGGCCACATGCCCTAAAGCATTGCGCTCCGTTTGCGGATAGCGCAGCATCACTTTGACCTCTTCGCCATCGCGCAGGATACGCTGCACTTCTAGGCCATAAAAACTGGCATTCATCTGCCCCGCCACACTGGCCAAATCCAGCCCTAGGCTTTGACCCAAGGGCGTGAGACGCAACCCCACTTCCTGACGCGTCGATTGCTGGCTGTCGTTGATATCGCCCACGCCTTCGATGCGCTCCAGCTTTTGCTTGAGCTCTGCGGCGGCGGCGGCCAGTTGTTCGTGATTGCTGCCAAACAGTTTAAAGCTGATGTCACCGTCTTCGCGTCCACCGCCGAACACGTCCTCCTGAATCGACAGCGATTTTAAGCCAGGAATGGCCGGCATGGCCTCACGCCAGCGCTCAGCCAGGGCAAAGGTGTCCATCGGTCGCAGCTCAGGCTCGACCAGCGTGGTCATGATTTCGGCTTCGGTGCGCGAGTCCAGCTCGACATATATCGAGCTGATCATGCTGCGGCCACTCTCCTCTTCGATCTGACGGTCCACTTCACGAATCATGCGCTCAATCGCCAGCGCGGCGTCGAGGGTCGCCTGCTCGCCACTGTCGGAGGTCATTTCCAGTTGTATTTCCGGAAAATCGTGCGGCACCTTGGGCATGCCAATCATGCGCACCACACCGCCTTGCACCAAGCCTATGGTGATGAACAGTACGGCGATAAACAGGGCCACCACGCTGTAACGGTGCGCTAAAGTGCGACGTAAAAACGGGCCGTAACTGTGCTGGATAAAGGCTTGCAGGCGGGCGTCAATCCAATCCTGCAGGCGATAAATCGGGTTGCGGCTGTCTTTTTTCGGTGCCATGCCAGCTAAGTGAGCGGGCAAAATCAGCTTCGATTCCACCAATGAGAACAGCAGGCACAAAATCACCACCCAGCCAATAGACGCTGCTATGGCGGCATCTGGGCCGTCGCCGATCAACATGGGCAAAAAGGCGGCGACTGTGGTCAGCACACCAAAGGTGGCCGGCATGGCAACCTTTTTGGCTCCGGCAATCACACTGTCCATCGACTGACCACGCTGCTCGACTTCGGAATAAACGCTCTCACCAATGACAATGGCATCATCGACCACGATACCGAGCACCAGAATAAAGCCAAACAGGCTGGTTAAGCTGATGGTGACGTTGATCGGGTCCATCGGCATCATCATTAAGGTGCCAAGAAAGCACACCGGCAGCCCTACCATCACCCAAGCAGCCAGACGCAGGCGCAAAAACATCGACAACATCAAAAACACCAGCAGCGCCGATGCCCACATATTGCTGAGCATCATATCGAGACGCCCTTCTAGGTAGTAGGTCAGGTCGATCCAGGGCTCCAGAGTCATGCCGGCCGGCAGCGATGCTTGGCGTTGCTCAATGTACTCTTTGACGGCAGCGGCAACATCCGGCGTTGATTGGTCATTCGATGCGCCGACAAAAAACAGCACCGCGTCGTGGCCGTTAAACTTGTTGTATTGCAGCCCTTGTTCAAAGCCGTCATGCACCTGAGCGACATCGGCCAGCCGCAGCTGACTGCCATCGGCCAAGGTGCGAATGGGGATTTGTTCAAATTCGCGCTGCTGGTAGGCCTGATTTTCGACCCGGATGCCAATGTAGCCGCCATCGGTACGAATCTCGCCCGCGCTCATGTTAGCGCTGTAAGCGCGAATGCTGGCGGCGACTTGGGCAAAGGTGAGGTCGTATTCGCGCAGTCGGTCGCGTGAGACTTCGATGCTGATTTCATAGGCAGGGCCACCGTGAAACTCACTGACTTGCACCCTGGGCAACTGGCGGATTTCATCGTAGATGTCTTCGCCCAGCTTGCGGATATCGGCAAATGGCAGCTCGCCGTGCAGCGCGACCCACATCACTTCTTGGATGAACTTCTCACGCGTAATCAGCGGCGTTTCTGCGCCCGACGGCATGGTTTGAATGCCCTCGACATTGACTTTAACTTCATCGAGTACGTCATCAACGTCGTAGCTGTCGTCGACCTCCACCCAAGTTTGCGAGGCATTGCGCATGCTGTAAGTAATGACGCGTTTGATGCCTTGAATGCCTTCCAGCGACTGCTCGATCTTTTCCGTAATGCCGTCTTCTACATCCTGTGGGCCAGCGCCCGGATAAGCGGTGCTGATGGAAATCCAGTTAAATTCGAGCTGCGGGAACATCTGCTTTTGAATCGTGAAGGCAGAAAACATCCCACCCACCAGAATGAACACCATCAGCAAGTTAGCGGCCACTGGGTTGCGCGCAAACCAGGCAATCACACCTTGATGCGTATCAGTTGTCATGCCCTTCCCCCTCGGTCGCCACCGTCATGGTCGGGGCCATGCGTTTCAATGCCATACCATGGCTGGGGTACTGTAAGGCCGTGGTAACAATCGGCAATGGCTCATTATTGGGCAGCTGCAAGATGGCTTGCTCACCTTCCAGTCGCACTAGAGAGACTGGGCGCAAATTCAGCTCACCGTTCGTTAACAACGGCAGGCGGTCATTTCGCAGCCACTGATAAGGAATGCGTATGCTGTTGTCATAGCTGCGACCTTCGATGCGAGCGCTGACGTATTCACCAAAGCGTAACGGCCGCTCGAACTGATACGGCTGCTCCACCTGAGCGACGAGAAAGTGCATACGACTGGCATCATCCACCAGACCTTCACTGCGCACTATGGTGGCTGGCCAATCATAGCGGGCATCGCCCTGCTCCAGCGTTAAGGTGACACTGGCACCTAGGCCACCATCGACCAGCTGCTGCCAATGGCGAGCGGCGATGGGTAAGCGCACTTCACCACGGTCCATGGCATAGACAGTCCCCAAGGGGGAGCCTGGGGTGACATAGCTGCCCAAACCTGGCTGGCGCTCTACTACTAGCGCGGCAAAGGGGGCTTTTACCTCGGTACGTTGCAAATCACGCTGGGCACGTTGCACTTGGGCTTGACTGGCTTTGACGGCAGCACGGGCCTGCGCCAACTGCGGCTTGCGCAGCGCCAGCACGGTTGGGTTATCAACGCCTTGCAATTGCTCACGTGCCACCTTGGCCTGTGCCTGCTCGGTTTCAAGATTGGCAACGGCGGCGGCCAGTGCCGCCTCGGCATCCAGTAGCGCCGATTGATAGTCGCTGTCGTCAATACGCAGCATAACGGTGCCAGGCTCAACCTGACCGCCGCGCACAAACGCCGGATGAATATACGTAATGGTGCCGCTGACTTGTGCCACCAAGGTGGTTTGCTCGCGCGCGCTCATCACGCCATGAGATTCGACCTGCACCTGGATCGGCCCCGGGACGCGCTCGATTACTTCCACTTCCGGCACACTTTGGGTGACGGGCTTTTCTTCCGGCGGCTGTTTCAGCGCCGCCAAGCCCACGGCAACCAAGACACCCACCGCCAGAATCCCCAATGGCAGGACGATTGTTTTTAGCTTCATAATCCTAACTCTTGCAAACGGCGGCCAGAGTCTAACTCTGGCAACCTGAACATTTGATGAAAGCCGTCGCTTAATAGCTGCGGCGACGGAAATACACAGCGCCGATAAAGCAGGCCGCGCTCAGTACAGCGCCCGTCAGCCAGGTCCACCAAGGCTGGGGCGGCACAAATACATGGCCGTCGGCAAACTCGACGTTGGGCAGCGTCCAGCGAATAAACTCCAGCACCGAGCCAAGGCCGAGCAGCCAGAAAAAGATGGCCTCCAGCGCCGCTGGGATCAGCAAGGCCCACAGTAATGGCAGCTTGGTCGCCCGCGAGGACACCAGTAGCAGCCAGCAGGCCAGCGGCAAACTGGAGAGCATCACCGCCGCCACCACTTTGCCCTGTGCCCACAAGGTCGCCAGTGGTTGATAATCACCGGCCGTGCCCAATCCCAAGGTATCGTTGGCATCCAGCGTTGCTACCAGCAACCACTGAGGTATCCAGCTTGCTAGCCAGTAAACACAGACCAGCAGCACCCAGGGGGCCAGCAACTTGGCCAGCACCACCTGCCATTCAGGCACTGGCATGGATTGCCAGAACAGCAAGCTGCGATCGCGGCGCTCGCGATAGAGGCCGTCCAGCAAGTACAGATACGCCACCAAGAACCAGATCACGTAATAAACGATAAACAGCGTATGGCTGGCGCCGTTTAAGCTGCTGTCATCGTCCGTGACGACGCCACCGTCCAACTGCTCTAGGGTGTGCTCATTCAAACCGGCAGCCTCACCCGCTTGCAGCCATTGCTGGTGAAAATCCCAGTTGAATGCTGCTGGCGCGTTTGGCGTTAATGTCAGCGCTTCCTCCGCTGGCACCGGCGGCTGCGGAATCTGCGGCGGCGCTGGCACCTCGGCATCGTCACTCAGGTCGATGACCACAGTGCCATCAAAATTGAAGTCATCTAGGCCGGTCATCACAAACACGCTGGGCAACAGACCCAACAGCAGCAACACCAGCGGCACCCAGAGGAACTCCACCCGGCGCTCCCATACCTCGCGCTTTATCAGTGTCATTAACATGAGCGGCCCTCCTGCTCCATCAGCGCCACAAACACATCACTCAGGCTGGCCAAGCTGACCTCTCCCAACTGCGCCAGCTGTTCATCGCTGTGACCTTGCATTAGCAGGCGAGCACCGCCGAGAGTGCGCTGCTCGGCCACGGGCACCAATGCACGTGCGGCCTCTAGCTGCTCGTTTTTTACCTGCAGCTGGCGGTATTGCTGCTGCAGCGCTTCCATGGACGATTGCAATACTACTTGGCCCTGACGCATGAAAGCGGCATGGGTCAAAATGCCTTCGATTTCATCTACTTGGTGGGTGGTGATCACAATGGTGCGCTCTTGGTCGTAATAGTCCTCAAGCAGGCGCTGATAAAACTGGCGGCGATACAAGATATCCAAGCCCAGCGTGGGTTCATCCAGCACCAGCAGACGGGCGTCAATGGCCATGGCCAAAGCAAGGTGCACCTGAGTGACCATGCCTTTGCTCAGCGCTGCGATTTTGCGCTGCGGGGGAACATCGGTGGTGGCCAGTAGCGATTCAGCACGGCTGCGGTCAAAGCGTGGATGCACGCCTTGCATGTAATCCAACAACTGAGTGACCGTCATCCAAGCAGGCAAAATGGCGGTGTCGGCGATATAAGCCAGTTGCTCCAACATGCCGTGGCGCTGCTGCCAAGGAGATTGCCCCAACACCTGCAGCTCACCCTCTGCTGGCGTTAGCCCCAGCAAACAGCGCAGCAAGGTGGTTTTGCCAGCGCCATTAGGGCCAATCAAACCGACGATTTGTCCCGCTTCCACGGTTAGGTCGATGCCCTTTAATACTTGGGTTTTGCCAAAGCATTTTGTTAGCTGCCGGGCTTCAATCAATGCACTCATACATCCGGCTCCTGTGACGTGCGGATGGCATCGATAATGGTGTCGTGATCAATGCCCAGTTGTTTTATCCGTGCCAGGAAGGCGGGTAGCTCCTGCTCTATAAACTGACGCGCCTGCTCTTCTTGCAAAGCCTGGCGTGCGCCTGTGGCGACAAACATGCCTAACCCCCGTCGTTTTTCTAATAATTCCCGTGCCACCAGCTCCTGATAGGCTTTGCTCACGGTGAGATGGTTAATTTGATAGTCACTCGCCAATGCTCGCACGGAGGGAATAGCTTCTCCTTCGGGCAAGCTGCCATCGAGAATGAGCCCGATAATCCGAGCTTCAATCTGGCGATAAATGGGCTCTTTATCGTTCCATTCAGTCACAAGGTTTCATCCTCCAGTGGCTTCACAGAGCCGCTGCCAAGCTGGCGGGCATTGACCTCGGGGTTGCCGGCATAGCGCACATCGCCGCTGCCGAGAATGTTGGCATCCAGGTGCTGCGCCACGGTCAGCGTGACATCACTGCTGCCCAGCAAGGCAATGACCGCATCGTCGACCACCAATGCTGGCGCCTCGAAATCGCCCGACCCCAGCATTTGTAAGTTGAGCTTGGCCACGCTGCTGGCCTCATAAATTTCGATATCGCCCTGGCCGGCGCTGTTAGCGTTCAGGCGCTCGGCCGTCAAACGCCCCAGTTCGACATCAGCCGAGCCGGAGCTATTAATCATCAGAGTGTTGACTTGCCAGATTTGGCCTTTGATGTCACCGCTGCCTTGCAGCGACAATTCCAGTGCTTCGGTGGTTAAGTTCGTGCTGTAAACCTCGCCGCTGCCGCGGTTAATAATGTGCAGCTTTGGCTGTGTCATGGCAGCCAGATAAAGATTGCCCGACCCCAGCATTTCCACCAGATCTAACCGCGGCAGGGCGATTTTAATCTTGACGTCACTGGTGTTCGCCAGCGCTTTTACACGCGCATCCGGTTGCCAATGCACCTTCAAGCGCGCCCCTGCTTGTTTCAAGCGCAACGCTGAGTGCAATGCCGACGGGGCTTGCAGCCAAACACCATACTGCTCGGCTTGCACAATTTGCACCGCGACGGGTGCACTAATGACTACCTGAGTAAAGGCAGATCCACCCAGCGCCTGCGAAACCAAGGTGGCATCCTCCGGCTCCGCCCAGACGACGTTGACCCACAAACAAAAAACCATCATCCACTTCATCATCTGACCTTCCTTCACTGATCTTGCACCGACCATCAAGCCGAGCTATACGATGGGCGCCATGCTAGCCGTCATGCCGGCAAAAAACACCACCCCAAAGAACACTTCAAATACCCGATTCATCTGCATTACCCCTTCCATCCTCTCAATGCTTGCTTACGCAATGGGCGCCACACTGGCGGCCATGCCGGCCAAAAACACCACACCAAAAAACACTTCAAATACCCGATTCATCTGCATTACCCCTTCCATCCTCTCAATGCTTGCTTACGCAATCGGCGCCACACTGGCGGCCATGCCGGCCAAAAACACCACCCCAAAGAACACTTCAAATACCCGATTCATCTGCATCACCCTTCCACTCTCTCAATGCTTGCTTACGCAATGGGCGCCACGCTGGCGGCCATACCGGCAAAAAACACCACCCCAAAGAACACTTCAAATACGCGGTTCATCATCTCTCTCCTTTAAACGATGGGCGCCAGGCTGTAGCCCATCGCCGTCAGCATGACTGCACAAAAAGCCACTTCGAAAAAACGGTTCATGTAGTTCATCTCCAACCCCTTGCAGGCATCGCCTGAGTCATAGTGTTATACGCAACTATAACACCATATCTCAGGCTGGCAAGCACAGATTGAAAAAAATCCTTGACAACCCCTCGATCAGACACACAGAGGCAGGTCGCAAGCCCAGCAACCACGGGCCCTAGCGAGCATTTAAGCCGCGTCCAATAGCGATAGTGTCGGCGGTTGGATTTTGCTAAATTGCGTGTTTCCAAAGGCTCAGGCAGTGTTATGTTGTCCCAGGTACTACAACACCCACCCACACCTCTAATCGATCACCTAGATCACATAGACAACCCCCTCAACTACGCACGACAGGTGCTCCAACGCTTGCCAGAGCTGCGCGACATTGAAGGGGCTTACGATGATTTGGTGCACTCGCTGAGTTTTTTAGTGAGCTACAACGGCAGCATCGCCACCTTTAATAGCTATCGCCGTGAAGTTGAGCGCTTATTGCAGTGGAGCTGGCAGGTGCAGGGTTTGTCGTTGACGGAGCTTAGGCGCCAACATTTGGAAGATTTTGTGCGCTTTTGCCAAGCACCACCGCAAGCCTGGATTGGTCGCAAGCAAGTGGCGCGGTTTCATAACCAGCAAGGCTATCGCGTGGCCAATGCCGACTGGCGACCGTTTGTCACTCAAGCCGACAAACTGACCGGCGAGCATCCTGAGCAATTCGCTCTGTCGCAAAAAAGCCTACAAAGCATTTTTTCAGTGTTGTCGACTTACTTTAATTATTTGCTGCAAGAAGATTACTTAGAGCTCAACCCCATCAGCTTGATTCGTCAGAAAAGCAAGTTTATTCAACGCCACGCCTATAAAGAGCCGATTCGGCGCATTTCTAATATGCAATGGGATTACGTATTAGACAGCGTTAACGAGCTAGCACAAGAAAACCCGCACGAGCATGAACGCTCGCTGTTTGTCATGCACTGCTTATACGGCATGTATTTACGCATTTCTGAGCTGGTCGCCGATGAGCGCTCCACGCCCACCATGGGCGACTTTCAATGCGATAGCGATGGCCATTGGTGGCTACGCGTGGTTGGCAAAGGCAACAAGGTACGACTGGTGACGGTGTCTGACGACATGCTGGCCTCCTTGCAGCGCTATCGCTTGCACTTAGGGCTACCAGCACTGCCCACCGCCGGCGAGCAAACCCCACTGGTGCCCAAACTGCGGGGGCGCGGACCAGTCACCAGCACGCGGCAAATTCGCAACCTAGTGCAGTTTTGTTTCGATAGCGCTTACCAGCGCATGCGAGCGCAAGGTTTAGAGCAAGATGCCAATGAACTGCGCGTGGCGACGGTGCACTGGTTGCGGCACACGGGCATTTCAGAAGACGTGCGCGTGCGCCCCAAAGAGCACGTCAAAGAAGATGCCGGCCACGCCAGCATGGCCACCACCGACCGTTACATTGATACCGAGCTGCGCGAGCGCCATGCCAGTGCCAAAAACAAACGTTTGCGGCCGGATTATGACTAGCCGCCGATAAAATCGGGCTAACAGGTTAAAAAACGAAAAAAGGGGCGAACGCCCCTTTTGCTTAACCTGCTGGTTAACTTGGCACAGCTTTAACCACTAGTGCATGTACTGACCACCGTTGGCAGAAATATTGGCACCGGTTACAAAGCCTGCATCTTCCGCCGCCAAAAATGACACCACACGGGCAATTTCTTCCGGCTCACCGAAGCGCTTCACCGGAATCGACTCGCGGATTTGCTCCCGAATTTCTTCCGGCACATCCATAATCATGCTAGTGGCAATGTAACCCGGCGATACCGTATTCACTGTGATGCCTTTGCTCGCCACCTCTTGTGCCACGGCTTTGGTAAAACCGTACATGCCCGCTTTGGCGGCAGAATAGTTGGCCTGGCCAAATTGACCTTTCTCGCCATTAATCGAAGAAATATTAACGATGCGGCCCCATTTTTTCTCCAGCATGTCGTTGATCACCAAGCGCGTCAGATAAAACACCGAGGTCAAATTGGTTTCGATCACATCGTGCCACTGATCTGGTTCCATGCGCTTGAGTGTGGTGTCGCGCGTAATGCCACCGTTATTGACTAGCACATCAATGGTACCAAAGTCACTGCGAATGCCTTCAACGCAAGACTTGCAAGACTCCCAGTCGCGAATATTGCCAAACGCCACTGATACGTCATAGCCTTTGGCTTGCATCTCTTCTTGCCACGCTTGTGCTTTTTCATGCTTACCGCCGTGGTAATAGCCTGCAATGACCTTATAGCCATCTTCAGCCAAGCGGCGGCAAATTTCGCTGCCGATACCACCCGTACCACCGGTCACAAATGCAATGCGCTTGCTCATTTTTCTACTCCTTCAGGCGTCCATCTGAAAATCATCTTTTAATCAGTTGCCAATCTTCCGTCTAACAAGCGTTTCATTGAAAACGGTACGATTGGCCGTCGTCAGTTGCTGAACAGCGACGTGCCGTTCAGCCTCCACTGTGTTGATGACAGTAATATGAAGCCTAAGCTTAGCCTAAGCAGCTGTCGCTTCAGTCAGTACTAAATTATTAGTGCACCCGTTATGGGCGAGATTGTTCATTGACATTTGCTGACTGACAGGTGGCAGGTAACACAAGCGGTGTCCGACGCAGTTCGCCGCTGTTATAATGGCCGGCTTTTGATTTGCCACCTCAGCCAGGCCCGCATGAATTTCGTTGTCAAACTCTTCCCCGAGATCACCATTAAATCCCGCTCCGTGCGCAAACAGATGACCAAAATTCTGCGCGCCAACCTGCGCACCCAGCTTAAGCGCCATGATATATCGGCAGACGTGCAAAACCGTTGGGACAGCTTGGTCATAGTGGTCAATGAAAAGCACCATGGCGATGCCAATGTACGTCGCCATTGCTTGCGCATCCTGACGCATACGCCGGGCATTGGCAGCGCCCTAGAAGTAACCGAACACCCGTTCGAGAGCTTACCGCAAGCCTATGAGCTGATTCGTGACGAATACCGCGATGCATTGAGCGGCAAATCCTTTTGCGTGCGCATTAAGCGTGCTGGACAGCATGATTTTAATAGCCACCAAGCGGAGATTTATATCGGCGGCGGCTTACTCAAAGAAACCGACGCCCGCGAAGTGTCACTCAAGCAGCCAGAAGTCACCGTGCGGGCTGAAATCCGCAACCAAACACTGCAAATCGTTGGCCACGAGGTGCCTGGTTTGGGCGGCTTCCCATTGGGCAGCCAAGGCGAGGTGCTGTCATTGATTTCTGGTGGCTTTGATTCCATCGTCGCCAGCTATCTGATGAACCGCCGCGGCCTCAAAACCCACTACTTGTTCTTTAACCTCGGCGGCAGCGCCCATGAAATTGGCGTGAAGCAAGTCGCCCATTATTTGTGGAATGGCTATGGCGAAAGCCACCGAGTCAAGTTTGTCACCATTCCGTTTGAAAACGTCGTCAGTGAAATTCTGCAGCACGTCGAAACCAGCCAAATGGGCGTGGTGCTCAAGCGCATGATGCTGCGGGCGGCCTCGCAAGTAGCGTTTAAACTGCGCATTCCAGCACTGGTCACCGGCGAGGCTGTGGCCCAAGTGGCCAGCCAAACCATTACCAACCTAGCGGTGATCGACCAAGCCAGCGACCACATGGTATTGCGCCCGCTGGCAGCCATGGACAAGCAAGACATCATTAATATTGCGCGCCAAATCGGCACCGAGACCTTTGCCGCCAACATGCCCGAATACTGCGGCGTTATCTCGGTGAGCCCGACCACCGTTGGCGATCGCAAGCTGGTAGAAAAGGCAGAGCAAGCATTCGACATGGAAGTGCTTAACAGCGCCATAGGCAACGCTCGCATACAACGCATTGATGAAGTGCTGGATGGCGCTGAAGAAACGGGCTTAGACTCCTTAGAACAGGTCTATACGCCGGCGTTGAGCGATGTGGTCATTGATATTCGCCACCCCAATGAAAGCAGCGAAACGCCACTGCACCTGACGAACAACAAAGTGCTGAGCATTCCATTTTATGAGCTGGATAGCCGAGTGGCAGAGTTGCCAGAGGCACCGCGCTACCTGCTTTACTGCCAGCAAGGCACCATGAGCAAAATTCACGCGCACCATTTAAACCAACAGCAACCCGGCCAATTTGGTGTTTTGCTCGACCCGCGCTAAGCGCCTTCTGAGGCAGAAATAGAGCTGCTATCATGCGCTCTTTTTCTACCACGGCAAACGACACCATGGCACGAGTCATCAGCTTTAACATCAACGGCATTCGCGCCCGTCAGCACCAGCTGGAAGCGCTGCGCAAGCACTACGACGCCGACATTATTGGCCTGCAAGAGACCAAAGTTCACGACGAGCAATTCCCGCTGGCGGACGTCGAATCATTGGGGTATCACGTCGAATACTTTGGCCAAAAAAGCCACTACGGCGTCGCCCTGCTCTCTAAAACCAAGCCAGTCTTTGTGCAAAAGGGCTGGCCCTGGGACGATGAAGACGCGCAAAAGCGCATCATTCACGCCCGCTACGAACTAGACGGCGACACCATTGACGTGATCAATGGCTACTTCCCGCAAGGTGAAAGCCGCGACCATGAAATTAAGTTTCCGGCCAAACGCCAGTTTTACGCCGATTTAATGCGCTACTTAGATGAAAAGTTTACGCCTGAGTCCAAGTTGGTACTGATGGGCGATATGAACATTTCACCGCAAGACATCGACATCGGCATTGGCGAGCCCAACCGCAAGCGCTGGTTAAAAACCGGCAAATGTAGCTTTTTACCGGAAGAGCGTGAATGGTACGACCGTTTGCTGGCCTGGGGCCTGACGGACAGCTATCGCCAATTAAACCCAGACAGCAGCGAGCTGTTCAGCTGGTTTGATTACCGCTCCAAAGGCTTTAACGACGACCCCAAACGCGGCCTGCGCATCGACCATATTCTGCTGACCGCACCACTGGCACAAAGCTGCCACAATGCCGGCATTGGCTACGATATTCGCGCCATGGAAAAGCCTTCCGATCATGCACCGATTTGGGCGGATTTTTAGGCTGCCGCCCCTTTTGCCCGCACAGGGGTCAGAGCTTAAGCTCTGACCCCTAGAATGGCTATTTCGCTATAGCTCTCTTGCTGTTTCAAAAATCTGGAATAGGCTGTCCTGCTAGACTGTGTTTCCAACTCATAACGCTGCCAGCATGCGCGCCTTTGCAGTGGAGGCGAAGCCGCGACGAAAAAGGCGTCGCCGTGCCTGGCCTGTTATATTTAGTTGCGACCACCCTGAGACTTTACCTTTGGCAACTCCGGTAATTGGTTGCTTGAGAAAACCATCGCAATGTCTCTGATATCGCCCACAGAAAACTGTATGGGCTTGGGCGGTTCTCCGTTCTCACCGAACAGAATAAAGCGAAATTCGCTTTGATATTGGTACTCCGAGAACTTTCTGAATGGCCCCATTTGGCCATGATAGTTTCGTTTATCAACGTATTCGACCGGACCGTATAGCAGCCGCTTACCGGCGTCCTGTGCTGCCGCCCTGTAGCGCCTCACAAACTCCTTTAAGTCAGTTATGATCACAGCCGCATCCCCGAAGCCAATGTTTCGCTCATCGAAATGAAAGTCCGGCTTATCAGTAAACATATACATACAGAGGATGTTTCTGCTTTCTTTTTCTCCGTACCGGCACATCAACGGGCTTTGCGCACCGCCAATCGGCGTCCAGTTACCGGATCTGTCTCGAATCGAGATTTCTTTGAACTGCCACGCTTCATCCACTCCTTCATGAGTATCTGACCGGAGTGCATCAGACGATTCAACCGTAACGAAATACGCGTCCGTATTCATGTACAGGTTCCCGTCAAGGAAGTCAGCCACGTACTTTTGAGGAAGAATCTTGGCTAGTATGACTCCGTACGACATAGTTCCCTTCAAATATAACGCTTCAAGAAGCGGCACGGCTTGCCGCGTCCGACTTACTTGACTTGTTAGATGATTTTGAATCGCTTACTTTAGTGGAGAGGAATATATCTGAATAGATTCCTTTCAATGACGCGGCTAATACAACCATACCAGCAATAAAAATATACAGATCGATTTCCTTTAATAGCTTTCTGGCATCTTCATTGATCGTTCCTGCAACTAAAAGAACTCCACAAACCACGCCACTTGCTTGAAGAATTGCATTAACCATAACAGCCTGATTGAATTCTTTTTTCGCCTTATGGCACCTGAATGCATAGATCGCAATCAATACAACACCAATAAAAGCGGAGGGAATAAATATGGCTTTATCCATTTCCTTTCCCTCCTTTTTTTACTGAGTCACCAATTAGACCACCAATAATACCGCCTAATATCGCACCAAGTGGTCCACCAACAGAAGCACCGAATATAGCACCTCCGGCTGCAGCGCCTAATACTCTTGAGTTATCATCTGACTCTTCTTCTGGTGTGGGTGGTCGGTGATAAATGTTGAAATCAACATCCAATATTTCTGCGCCACTAGCTTCGTGATTAGTGTGATTAACAATTCCTGTAGGGTATTCCCAGACTTCAAACTTTAAATGGATCTCTTGATCGCAGTTATCACAAAGAAGATCAACATATGCAGCGTAATGATTCTCTTCGCCCATGCCTCTTTCGGAGCCTGACTCTGCTTCAAAAGTAATTTCATCTTGCTTCAGATTATGTTCATGGCCGCAACTTATACACACATAAGTTGCTTCAGCAATTATTCCATCACTCATAAATATCTCGATGCTTCCTTAAATCATCTAACGCCGCCAACAGCGGCCGAGCGTAGCGAGGTCCAGCACACGCAGTGTGCGATGCTGCTTGGCCTTGTTAAGCATTTGCCTCTGCACTCCAATTTTTAAACCACTCTACAGGCAAACATACAGACTCACAGTCTAACTGCTGAAGTTCAGACAGTGAGTATGTGTTAGCTAAATAGAGATCCCATTGTGTTTCTACATCCGCCAACACAGGCATGATCTTCTCAATTATTTCTGGCGCATCAATGTCACAATACTCGTTCCAGAAACGCTCACACCATTCTGCTATTTGCTTATGGGTATATGGCGATTTCTCTGTATTTTCTCCATATGAAAGCAAAACTAAGAAGTTCTCTTTGCTGTAATCCATCTCTATCGGTTTGCTCAATTTCATAATGATGCTTAACAGATTATTAGTGTGCGCGCCTTTTTTTCCAGCTAGAACCATTCGAGGCATCTCTGCCAGCCCATTGATTTATAGCTGGATGCTTTCTTTTCTTCCTTATTCCCTGCTTGACAAACGTGCTTGCCTACTATCCACACCTCAAAGCGCTGGGACTCAAAGGCTAACTCACTAATTTATCAAGTAGTTAAGCTACCACCCTATGGGAATACAGGCAAGCCGGCCTGAAAAGCGTACCAGCTTTTTGTTATCCCAAGAAATATACTGGTTGTATGAACAGCATCTCTTTACATTGAGTCTCTAGCCGCTTCTTGGCTGATTGCTCTAGGTTTTCGCGCCTTAGCAGGTCGCCTAAGTTGGCCATGACTGTGCCCGCAGGGGCTGCCTGGATGGCAGCACCTGCCAACATTCTGCCGGGATTGTTGGCCTTGCGGGAAAGAAAACGCAGATAAGGGGTCAGAGCTTAAGCTCTGACCCCTTTCGTAAGTAGCCACAAAGCAACGGAGCTTTTGTTATTAAAAGCGTGGAAGCGTGAGTTAAAAAAGCATCACCCTATTTAACTCAGGACACCGCTATTTTGCCCCTGCAAAACTCCCCGGTGCCATGCCGTACTCATCCATGCTGGCGATATAGTCGAGCCATTGGCGTGCGGTGCCGGCCGATTGCGGCAGCTTTAATGCCTGGCGAAAAAACGCACTGGCCTCATTGCCCATGCCGGCCTGAAAGGCACTGCCACCGGCGAGCAATAATAACTGCGCGCGACTTTTATCACTGAGTTCTTTCTCTAACGCTGCTTTGGCATTGTCGATCACCGCCTGATGATCGCCGTCTTGCATGGCCAACTGCGCAGCGCGATACAATAATTCACCGCTGTCTTTGGCATTTATGCCCGGCGTTTGGCTGGCTTGCTGCAACGCTTGAATGGCCTGCGCTCGCTCGCGCCCTTGCTGCCAGGCCGTGGCTAATAAACGCCAATTTCGCTCCGTTTGCTCAATCACACCGGATTGAATGCCCTGCGCCAAAATGCGCCCAGCACGTTCGGGCAAACCTTGGTTGATTTGCAACTGCACTAATAACAGAAGGCTTTGGGTTTGCTTTAAATAGCCGCCCGCGTAAGCCGTTTCTAATACCGTCAGTGCTTTCGCCGCTTGGTTTTGTTGCTGATAAATACCGGCTTGCTGCTGCCAATAGCTTTCTTTTTCTGGCGCTAAGGCAATCAACACATCCAACGAGCGCAAGGCATTTTGCCATTGGTTTTCACGGTATTGCGCCACCATTAACATGCGCCACCAGTTTTCTTGCGGGCTTTTACCCAGCTGCTGGCGGCGCTCAATGGCTTGCTCTACCCAATTAATGGAAGACGCGTAGTTTTCTTGCAACTGATACGCCGTGGCCAGGGTAATCATGGCCATCGGTTGCACAAACTGGGCGCTTTTGCCGGTTTTTTGCTGCTCTGCCAGTTCAGCTTGAATGAGTTTTGGCAGGCGCTGCTCGAGAGTTTGCTGGGCTTTTTTGGCTTGCTGCTCGGCCAAATACAATTGCGCCACGTTGGTGGCCATGCCGGATTCTTGCGCCGGGGCAAAGGCGTTTTGCGCCAGCGCTTGTTCAAACTCGGCAATGGCCTTGGCGTTATTTTCTTGCGCCAGCCAATATTGACCCGATAGTTGTAACGCCAATGCCTTACCAAACCCGGGCTGCAAATCCTCCAATAATTCATCCAGCTCTTCGCGTGCTTCGGCCCAGTTTTCTTCTGCCAGCAGGGTTTGAATATCGTTGAGATTTTCGTAAGTGGCGGGCGATAACGTCGATGCCTGTGCCGCACCTGCAGAAAGCAACGCTAAAAATAACCACAACGCAGCACACCAAGGTCGCATCAGTTATCTCCCAACTTAAATTCAATGGTTTGCGTTGCCGTTTGCGCTACCGGTTTGTTATCGACCATTTTGGGTTTGAATTTGTAGCGGTACAGCGCCATCACCGCCTCACGCTCGAACACACCCGGTGGCTTGGAATCAATGACTTCCACGTCGTCGACGGTGCCTTCTGGCGTAATGGATAAACGCGCCGTCACATAACCTTCTTGGCGGGCGCGCAACGCGCGACGTGGGTATTGCGGCTGCACTTTGACCAGCGGCAACACTTCACTGTCGCCCATGCCCATGCCGACCACCGCATCGCCTAAGAAGGATTGATTGCTGACGCTGAGATCGGCGGCAACATCGGGAAAGTCAATCTGCAGTGATTGCACCTGAGTGCTTTGCTGCGCCACGGCAGTATCGGGCAAGGTCGGCTGCTGCGGCTTGGGCGGCTCTTTGCGGCGGCGCTCTTTGAGCTGAGTTTCGCTGTTTTCTTTTAACCGCACAAAGTCCACCACGGCTTGCTCTTTGGCCGACTGCTGTAATTCAGCAGGCCCCAACACCATGGCATGCATGGCATAAAACAGCACTAGGGTGACGGCAGTTGCCAAGCCAGAGGCCAACAGCAAACGCATCAGTCGGTTGCCTCTGCTGAAATCGAAATGTCCTCAACACCTGCCAGGCGAATTTGATCCATCACTTTGACCAGCAAGCCGGTGGATGAATGCTCATCCGCTTGAATAATGACCGCGCCTTCGGGGTTTTCGGCTTTCATGCGTTCGATATTGGGCCGCACCGAGCGCACATCGATGGCGCGTCGGTCGATCCAGATTTCGCCGTTAGCGCGAATCGCCACCAAAATATTGCTGCCTTTTTTCTGTTCAGCGGTTTGCGCACTGGGGCGCGACACCGTCACACCGCTTTCTTTCACAAACGAGGTGGTCACAATAAAAAAGATCAGCATGATAAACACAATGTCGAGCATCGGTGTGATGTCGATATCGCTGGCATCGGTGTCGCCACCTGTATGTCGACGAGCCATAACTTATTCCGTAACCAATAAATCGGTGAGCTGTTGCACGCCGCGCTCACTTAAACGCTGAAAACGTGCGCGAAAATACAAACCCGTCAAAGCAACCACTAGGCCGGCCATGGTGGGAATGGTCGCCTGCGAAATGCCAGACGCCATGGCGCGAGCATTCCCAGTGCCGGTCACTGCCAACACATCAAACACGCTGACCATGCCGGTGACGGTGCCGAGCAAACCCAGCAAAGGGCAAATGGCAATCAAGGTGGCAATGGACGACAAATAGGTCTGCGAGCGTTGGCGCTGGCGGCTGATGATGGCAGCGCGAATTTTACGCGCCGTCCAGCTGGTGTAGTCGCTGCGTTGCTGCCACTGCTCCGCCAATTGGCGGTTGCTGCGCGGCAAATCGCGATAGAAAAACCACAAGCGCTCTAGGATCAGACTCCATAACAGCAAGCAGGCGGCCAAAATGCCGTACAGCACTGGCCCGCCTTGGTTAAAGAAGTCCAGCAACCACTGCATTAGCCGCGCCCCTGACGTTCCAGCACTTCGGCCATCAGGCCTGCCGACTGCTCATCCAACACTTGAATCAGCGCTTTGCTGCGTGAGGCGACCCAGTTGTGGGCCAGCAGCAGCGGAATGGCGACAATCAGACCTAACACCGTGGTAATCAGCGCTTGTGAAATGCCCGCGGCCATCAATTTCGGGTCGCCGGTGCCAAAGTTGGTAATGGCCTGGAAGGTCGCGATCATGCCAGTCACGGTACCGAGCAGGCCCAACAGCGGCGCAATGCCCGCAAACAGTTTGATGATGGATTGGCCGCGCTCCAGGGCTGGCAGTTCGCGCAATACGGCTTCGTCCATGCGCGCTTCCAACACTTCGCTGTCAATGTTGCGTGGTAGATTTTGATGTACCGCCAAGATGCGGCCCAGCGGATTATCGTCACGCGGCTGATCGAGTTGTTTTTGCTGACGTGCCAGCTTGCTGCCCACACTGAGCAATACCAGCAAACGCCACACGGCTAACAACAGGCCTACCACGCCGACGGCCAGAATGATGTAACCGACCTCAGCCCCTTGCTCGATGCGCTCGGCCAAATCTGGCGAGTCCAGAGTCATGGTCAGCAAGGCGCCGCGGCTTGGGTCCAGCGCCAAAGGGGCAATGGCCTGACTACTGGCAAGATAGCTAGCCGCCTGCTCCGCCACCGCAGGCTGGCGCCCCAGTTCACGCAGCTGTTGTAACTCGCTGTCGTACGCTAAATAGCCATCTGAACTCAGAGCGTTAAAGGTACCGATGCGCACCACATCGCGTGCGACCGGCTTGCCGTCGACACCAATCACCTCGGTGTTAAAGGCGCTGATCTGACCATTGATGGTCATTTCTTGCAGCAAGGTGTGCCACAGGTTTTGCAGTTGCTGTAAATCCGGCAGCTCTTTGGCTTCGGCCAGGGTGGCCAAATCGGCGCGGCGCTGAGGCACTTCCACCTTGGTTAGGCTGTCATCGAGCACGGTTTGCAAATCGTTGGCGACCTGGCGCACCACGCCAAACATTTCGCCCAAGTTGCCGACCTGCATGCGCAGCGCTTCTTCTTTTTCTGTCAGCGCCACTTCGTTGTTGTCAAAGGCTTGCTTTAACGCATCGGCGCGTTGGCGCTCGGCGGCCAAAGCGGCCTTGGCCTGCTTAAGCAAGCGCTGTTGCTCGGCCAGATCGTTGCGAAACGCTGCCTGGCGGGCTTTATCCAACTGAGCTTCGTTGCTCTGGTAGTCGACGGTTTGCTCCAGCAGTTGCTGTAGGCGGGCTTCATCTGCCTGGGCAAAAACGCCCACCAGCAATGTCGCTAGGGCGATCAGAAGGTGTTTCATGATGCGCCTCCTTGCAGAGTCGGCAATGGCAAGGTCAGCAGCTGTGGCGCCGCCGTTTGACGGGCGACTTTCAACGCTTGGTTCAGATCACGTAGGTAGCCGCCATCCAGTGCTTGCCAGCTGTTTTGCTGACGCGACCACAGCCAGGCTTGTTGGCCATCGTTGGCAATGCGGTACAGAGCCACACGACCGATGCGCAAAAACTCATAGCTGACGCCATCGTCATTGGCGCGATAGGCTTCAATATTGCGGCCATAGTCGACTTCAATTTGGTAAGCCTCTAATACGCGGCGAAATTTTTCCGATACCGTCACATCGGCACGCGTCATCATGTCGCGCAGCAATGCCACGCGCGTGGCGCGCTCGTTGGGCAAAAATGGCGTGTCTAGCTCAACAAACTCGTCCAGCGAATCCAGCATGCGCGTCATCAGCGGCAAGATGCCGCGCTCGGTGCGCTCGATTTCGCCAATTTGGCGATCCAGCGAGGCCAGTTCTTGTTGCTGGTTGTCGACGATTTGCTGCATTTGCCGGTTGTAGAGCGCCAGTTGCTCCGCTTCGGCAATGGTTTGGCGATACTGCTGCAACAGCTCGCGGGTTTGATCATCGAGCTGGTCGATGCGGCGCTGATTTTGCTGGCCGCTGCGCTCGCTTTGGGCGACGGTATTTTTAGCCTCGCGCACACGGTCGGCGGCTGGCTCAGCTTGCACAGCCGCTACCAACGCCAACAGCGCGGGAGCGACGAAAAACGATGCCTTCATAATAAGGATCATTCCTGACGGTTGATGAGTGGCAGCCATTCTACGCACTCTTTATGAATCTTGACTGAACTGCTAGACAGCCTTTGGCATAAAAACGGCGCCGATTATGGCGCCCTGATCGAACAATGACAAGTTTGTGAGAATCATTAGCAATTAATGAGACCCACAAACCCGCAGACGTTAATAATCCTCTGCCACCAGTCCCAATGCCTGAGCCACTTTTTCTGTGCCGCGCGGTGCCACCACCGCCCGACTGCCGGTTTGTCCTTCGATGTAGGTTTCGGCCACCCGCACCAAGTCATTCCAGCTAACAGACAGTACTTGCTCGCGATAGTTCTGGCGCACGGCTTGGCTGCGGCCGGTGCGATCCTGGTGGAAGCTCTGCTTGGCTTCACCGGCAGGCGAGCCCGGGCGGTCCATGGAGCTGATCACGCCCAAGATGGCCTGCTCCACCAAGCCTTGGTCGGCTGGCTGTTGTTTCAGCCAGCTCACCGATTGGGCAAAATCCTCAAAGGTCGCTTCACAGCGCGGATCGCGATAGGAGTAAAATTTAAAGCAAGCATGGGCATGATCTTGCGTCGCCCCGCCACCGTAGGCGCCGCCTTGCTCGCGAATCGCAGTATGCAGCATATTGTTGCGCAATACGCCCGCCAATACCGACAAAGGCGCGGCATCTGGGTGGGTCAGTGGTACCGTCGGCAGCGCCCAGGCGCAGTAATTGACTTGGGCATCGACCATCCAGTAACGCGCTTGATTGGCCGCAAACTGTGCATTTTGCACGTCATCATGGCCACTGCCGACTTGCTGCCAATGCTGGCGCACACTGGCCAAGTGCTCGGCGGCGGCATTAACATCATGCACCAGCAGCGCCTCATCAGGCTGGACCGGCAGGGCTTGGCGCAGCGACTGCAAGGCCTCGACGATTACGGCACCGCCCTGCTGCTTGATGGCTTCCACCCGCTGCTTTAAGCGCTTGGCTTGCGGCAAACCGCTTACTTCGTCCAATAATTGCGCAGCCCGATTCAACGGGGCTGCAGCCAGCGACATGGCCAAGGCATGGCCACTGCCGGTAATGCCATGTTCTTTGCGGGCTTTGGTTTGCCGCAGCAGCTCGATTAGGCGCTGTTCTTCATCGAGGCGCACCTCGCGCCAGGTTTCTGCCGCCATATCGCTGAACGCTTGGGTCTTGGTCGCCAGAGCTTTGCCCGTCAGCACCAAATAGCTGCGCAGCTGATTTGGGTCATTCACTTGGCTTTTAATGGTGGCGTAGGCGCTTAAACTGCCCAGCGTCGCGGTTTGCCGCTGCTGCTGTTGCAAATAGTCGAATTGGCCAGCACCCACTTCCGTCCAAGCATGGGTGTAAAACGGCAGCCAAGTGAGCTGCTCAAATGACAGCGCTGGCAGATCGGCAATTAATTGCTGATACACTAGGCCATTGGTGCCTGCCTGATACTCGTGCAGCGGCATGCCAGCATCATCGACCGAAGTGACAGGGGTATAAGTGACCGCCGCTGGCACATCGGCCAGCCCAACTTCTGGCAACAGGGATTCGTCATCCTGCTGTGCCTGACGCGCTTTTAGCGCTGCGGCCTCATCCACAATGCGCTGGCGCGCTTCGTCGCTTAAACCCGCCTCGATGGCGGCTAACTGCTGTTGCTCTTGCTGTGCGACCGCCTCATTCATGCCCGCATCCGGTGCCAGGGTGTAACGCACACGGTGGCGGTTATCGAGCAGCAGCTGGCGCACTCGCTGTTGAATAAACCCAGGCTCGGCCACTTTTTCGCGCAAGCGCTCCAGCGCTGGGTCTAGGTTGATCAAATCTGTCGGATTGCCGTAGTGCACCGCTGCTGGTAGTGACGAAAAGATCAATTGCAAGCCGTACGGCATATGATCGCCACCGATTTCACGCTGATGCAGCTCCAGCTGATGCAGCGCGGCTTCGATCACCTCGGCATCGACGCCTTCCTCAGCTACCTGCGTGAGCACTTCCAACACTAGATTTTCAAACGCGCAAGCATGCTCGGGCTCGCTGCCTTCGATGCCACATAAAAAGCTCATTTCACGATTGGAGTCTTCCAAACCGCACAAAGGCGAAGGCGAGCTGCCCAGCTCTGTGTTTTCTAATGCGCGGCGCAGTGGCGAGGCACTATTATCGAGCAGTACCTGGCTAATCAGGTTGGCTTCTAGTTGAGCGTCCAAATCGGTGGAGTCACCCAGCAACCAACCCATTACATGGTGGGTTTGACCACTGAGGTCACCGGCTTCGCCGCCCTCAACGCCGTAATGGGCTTGCACCGCGCGCGGCGCGGCGTAGCGTTTTTCCGGCTGCACTTGCCATTGCTTGTGCTGCTGCTCAAAGCGCTTGAGCGCCAAGCTTTCAAACGATTCATGCAGCTCGCTGACGTCTAAATCACCAAAGGTCATAAACACGGCGTTCGATGGGTGATAATGGCTTTTGTAAAAGTCCATCAGCTGGTCGTAGCTCAGGTCGGTAATCACCGACGGCTCGCCACCGCTGTTGAAATGGTAAGTAGTGGTCGGGAACAGCTCGGCACTGATGCCTTGCCACAACTGCGATACCGGCGATGACATCGCCCCTTTCATTTCGTTAAACACCACGCCTTTATACTGCAAGCCCGAGGTAGCATCGGCGGCATCGGCAAACTCTAATCGGTGGCCCTCTTGGGCAAAATCAAGCGGGTCTAGGCGTGAAAAGAACACCGCATCTAGATAGACATCCAACAAATTAAAGAAGTCTTTATCGTTTTGCGAAGCAAAGGGATACGCCGTCCAGTCACTGCTGGTCATGGCGTTCATAAAGGTATTGAGCGAGCGACGCGTCATCATAAAAAACGGGTCGCGCACCGGATAGCGCTCACTGCCACACAGCACCGTATGCTCGAGAATGTGCGCGACGCCGGTCGAATCCATCGGCATGGTACGCACCGCCACACAAAAGGCTTTTTCATCATGATCGCAATTTAAGTGGTAGTGCTCGGCTCCCGTGGCACGATGGCGATAGTGCTCGACGGTGAGATTTAACGACGCCACCGGCGTGGTACCCAAACATTCAAATGCGCTGTGTGTAGACATGAAAACCTGATTGATAGCTGAATAAGCGTCTATGGTATCGCACTGCAAAGGAGATTGTATGCTCAACCGCCACTGGAACGACGAGTTCCGAGTTGCCACGGGGTGGTACAAGTTTGCATCGCACTGCACAAGACCTATTACGCCACAACACCTTAGTGTCACGGCAACGGCGCAAAGCGCTGCTGATTTTCTATCCAACTCAACCACTGCTACAGGATTCAATAAGTGTTTTTGTTAGTCTTGCCGCGCTGCCGAAAAGCGCAGCATTGGAAGCCATTTTTAAAAGGAAAGCAGTGTGAAAAAACAGTTTTTAGCCCTAGCAATTGCCGCTACGACCGCCATGAGCAGCCAAGCGGAACTGATCAAGTATGAAACCAGTGATATTAGCGCCAGTGATCTCATCCAGATTTACAACTTGGACCTTAGTAAAGCTGAAGGCGCGACCGCTTGGTTTGAAACCAATGAGCTTGCAGGCCCTCGAGAGCCTCAACCGCCGAAACTTAAGCGCTTGGTAATTGATATGGCGGGTGGCCTGGATAATCTGGTCATTAACGATTTCGACTCAACTGAAGGAAACAGCAACGACTACGAAGCTAAGACATCAGGCTGGATTTTCCGTCAGTTGCACGTGCGGGCAACTGAAGTTGACACTGAATCCATGCGCATCAATATCAGCGTAAAGCCAAACAACAACCTACACACACAGGTTGCTGACTTTTATATTGGCGGCTTACAGCGTACAGATCGCAACCCAGTCGTCGATATCGCCACAGTAAAAGCCAACGATAAGCGGTTGCAACTGAAACTATTGGAACGCCCACAGACCTTCACCGATCGATACAACAATCTCATTCAACACTATGCCCTTGAGGTTAACTGGCTGGGCCATGGCAACAAAACCATACCGCTCTATGTCGATATTCAGCGTGATAACAGCCCAATTGCAATTGAGCTAATCGAAGACGGCCAGAGCCACTTGGGTCAAGACTATAAGGTTATGGTGAAATTTGAAGGCTCTCAGTCTGATCTCAAGGATGCTGGACACCTATCTAAGATGCTGCAAGAATTCTTCAAAATGTGACCCATTAAAAAACCCGGCATATGCCGGGTTTTTTATTACATGGTATGGGTCATGCGATCCGATTTAAGTGCCCCAGCCAGATAGGTTTCTATCTTGTCGCGGGCGATGGTGGTATCGCCGGTAAACTGCACACCGATGCCCGCCACCTTATTGCCCTGCGCGCCTTTCGGGGTGATCCACACCACCTTACCGGCCACCGGAATTTTCTCCGGCTCTTCCATCAGTTTGAGCAACATAAACACTTCATCGCCCAGCTGATATTGCTTGTTGGTTGGAATAAACAGCCCACCGTCTTTGATGAAGGGCATATACGCGGCATACAACACCGATTTGTCTTTGATTGTCAGCGATAAAATACCGCTGCGGCCACCTGCTCCCGGTATCATGCGGTCTCCCTTTGTTGTGCGGTCATCACCAGCTCACGCCAGTCGAGTAATAAAGTTTCAAGGGTCAGCTGTTTATTATAGTGGCCTGCGCCGGAAGCCAGGCGGCCAACTATGGTCTGCACTTTGTCGTGCAAGGTTATCAGCTTTGTGTAGTCCAAGGTAGCTTGCTGCAGCACAGGCAACTGTTGCAGCAGCTCAATCAGCATTATTTGTTCGTCACGCGCGCCCAGCTGGGCTTTCAAAGTGTCGGCCAACACTTGCAGCCACCAGCGACAGACCTGAGCAAAATCCAGCTTCTTACTCCAGGGTTCAGCCACCTCGGCCAAACTGGTACTGCCCTGACTCCATTGGCGTAGCTGCTGCAGCCACTTTAGCAGCTGCTCGTGAGTGCCATCATTGAGCCACTGCAAAGCGGCCAGCGGCGCCCCCGGATTAAAGCGCAAAGCTTGCTGAGCCAGTTCCGTGTCGATGCCCTGTTGCTGCAACCACTGCAGCGCCTGATTGTGCTCTGGCGGTTGCAAACTGATGCGCTGACAGCGACTGCGAATGGTGGGCAATACCGAGCCGTAGCGTTGCGCTGACAACAGCAAATAGCTCTCACCGGGCGGCTCTTCTAAGGTTTTTAGCAAGGCATTGGCGGCACTGAGGTTCATGACCTCGGCGGGTTCGAGAATCACCAACTGACAAGGCGATATTTGCGGTGTTTGCGCCAGAAACTGGTTGATTCGGCGCACCGCATCAATGCGAATTTGCTGTGAATTTTCCTCCGGCGCACAGTGCAAATAATCTGGATGATTACCCGCCCGCCATAAATGACAGCTGTGACATTCATTGCAAGGCCCAGAAGAATGTGGCTGGCGACACAGCAGCCACTGCGCCAGCTGTGACATCAGCTCATGCTTGCCGATGCCGGCCAAGCCCGTCAGCATCATCGCATGGGGCAGACCGGCGCCGGCGTTGCGCTCAACCAGCCCCTGCCAGACCTCACCCTGCCAAGGCAAGATCATAAACTGGGCTCCAGTGTTTTAATCGCCTGCACGATGGCTTGCTGCACACCGGGCAACGCTTGGTTGGCATCGATCGCAACGATCCTAGCGTGTTCACGCGCCAGCGCTTCAAAGCCCTGCTCGACGCGCTGAAAGAAAGCGTCCTGCTCGGCTTCGAAGCGATCCGTGACTTCGGCACGCCCTGATGCACGCGCTCGCCCCACCGCCAAAGGCGCCTTTAACCACAAGGTTAAATCCGGCTCCAGCGAGCCTTGCACCAAACGTTTTAATTGCTCAATCATGCTGAGATCAACACCTCGCCCATAGCCTTGATAGGCCAATGTTGAGTCGCTAAAGCGATCGCACAACACCCATTTGCCAGCCGCCAACGCCGGTTTAATCAAACCTTGCAAGTGCTGGGCACGCGCGGCGAACATCAGCAGCAGCTCGGCCAAATCATCCATTGGCTCATCGTGGTGCGCTTTTAGCAGCTGGTCTCGAATCAGCTCAGCGATCTCGGTGCCGCCAGGCTCACGGGTGGTGACGACTTCGTGCCCATGTTGGCGCAACCAATCGGCGAGAAACTGAATATTGGTGGTCTTACCCACACCTTCACCGCCTTCGAAAGTGATAAAGCGCCCTGCGCTGGGGGTCATGCTAGTTGTTCTCCTGCGGTGCCGGACTGGAGCGATAATCATCGCGCCGACTAAGAATCTGATATTGGCGCACGGCGCGATTGTGCTGCTCCAACGTATCGGAGAACACATGACTGCCATCGCCTTTGGCAACAAAATACAACGCGCTACCTGCCTTAGGCTGCACGGCTGCCAGCAGCGCTTCTCTGCCTGCTAGCGCAATGGGGGTGGGTGGCAAACCGCCGTGACGATAACTGTTGTAAGGGTTGCTTTGATCATTTAAGTGGCGGCGCCGTAAGTTGCCATCAAAGCCTTCTCCCAAGCCATAGATCACTGTGGGGTCGGTTTGCAAACGCATGCCTTTGTTTAGCCGGCGTACAAACACCCCGGCGATCTGCGGCCGCTCGTGGGCGACGCCGGTTTCTTTTTCCACAATCGACGCCAGAATCAAGGCTTGGTATGGGTTCTTTAGCGGCAAATCTGGATCACGCTGCTGCCACGCTTGTTGCAGTTCCGCCTCTAAGCGCCGATGCGCCTGCCGCAACAAGCGGCTGACCTTTTCGCCACTGGGGTACACATAGGTATCTGGGTACAACAGCCCCTCAGCACTGCCTTGAATCTCCAACAACTCGGCTACGCCCTGCGGGGTTAGCGGTTGCACGTCTTGATCCAGATGAGGGGCATTGGCCAACACCTGTAACGCATCACGCAGGGTTTTGCCTTCAATCAGGGTTAGGCGATACATCACAGGCTGCGCCTGTTCGAGCAGCGTCAACAGCTCTGCACCGGTAACGCCAGCGGGCACATCAAACTCGCCGACTCTCAGCACCCGCTCTTTATCCAACAAACGCGCTTGCAACCGCAACAATGCCGCCGATGGCAACCAGCCATCGGCCTGCCATTGCCGACTTTTGGCCGCGAGGGTATCGCCACTTTGAATGGTGATGCGCACGGGCTCTGAGTTGGTGCTGGGCACAAACCAGGCTGCCAAGGCCAGACCGACGATCAAGACGGTCAGCGCTAGAAAGATATAGCGCAACGATGAGGTCGAACCCGGTGAGCGCTGAGTGTTTTTCGATTGCGCGTGAGAAGTGTCAGAGCGAGCCACAGTTAATCCGCTGTTAGCATAAAAAAGTCAGGATACCGGATTCAGCCGGCCAGAAAACAACTGTTGTAACTGCGATTGCCAGTCTGTGATCTGAGTCAGCTGTGACATGGGCAAATTGATATCGTCAATCCGCGACACTGGCACCAGCCCACGCACGGCATTACTGACGAACACAGTGTCCAGCGCCGCCAATTGCGAGCGGTGAATTTTGGTCACCTCAATTGGCGCTTGCTGCAGCAACCACTGTCGAACGACACCGTTCACGCCACACGAAGTCAGATCTGGCGTCTGCCAGCGGCCATCGACATAGGCAAACACATTGCCACAACTGCTTTCGATCAGCTGTTCATCGCCATCGAGCATCAGGCAGTCATCCCAGCAACGCGCCAAACGACCACGCGCCAGCACCTGTTCGAGTCGATTTAAGTGCTTAATGCCAGCCAGCAAAGGCTGGTGACTCAAGCGCACATCACTGACCGTCATCACTTGCGGTGCAGACGGCCAATCGGGCACCTCGAACGCTTGCAACATCACCAGTGGCTGCATGTCGGCATGGTAGCCATAGCCTCGACCACCACCGCCGCGGCTGACCAACAACTTAAGGCCGCTATTGTGCCGGCCTTGGCCTTCAAAATGCGCCAAGGCTTGCTCGATTTGAGCCAAGGTATCGATGGGAAAATCCAACGCCACCAAACCACGCTGCAACCGCTGCCGATGCAAAGGCCACAGCGGCAGCGAGCCGTTATCGGCGCGGCGCATGGTTTCAAACAGACCGTCACCGAATTGCGCCGCACGATGATTGTCGGGCGCGGCCACCGGGCTGCCGGCGCAGTACCATTGCAACTCAGGCATGATCGCCTCAGCCATCAAAGCGCTTCAGTAACAAGCTGCCATTGGTACCACCAAAACCAAAGGAGTTGGAAATGGCAGCACGAATCGGCATAGAACGCGCCTGATGCGGCACGTAGTCCAGATCACAGCCG
The DNA here is from genome assembly GCF_014652515.1 of Bacterioplanes sanyensis. Taxonomy (GTDB): domain Bacteria; phylum Pseudomonadota; class Gammaproteobacteria; order Pseudomonadales; family Oceanobacteraceae; genus Bacterioplanes; species Bacterioplanes sanyensis. Next base: position 241,069 of record NZ_BMYY01000003.1, read on the forward strand.
TCGTCTGGCGCGTCCAAGTTAATGGTCGGCGGCGCCACGCTGTCGACAATGGCCAGAGTGGTGATCAAAGCCTCCAACGCACCCGCCGCACCCAGCAAGTGGCCGGTCATAGATTTGGTCGACGACACCGCCAATTGATCGGCGTGCTCGCCAAACACCGCGCGAATGGCTTTGGTTTCTGCGACATCGCCTACCAAAGTTGAAGTGCCATGGGCATTGATGTAGTCGATGTCTTCCGCCTTCATGCCAGCATCATTCAAGGCGTTGAGCATGGCATCGCGCGCACCCGCACCATCTTCGGGCGGGCTGGTAATGTGGTGCGCGTCGTCACTCATGCCTAAGCCTGCCACCTCGGCATAAATACGCGCACCGCGCGCTTGGGCATGCTCTAACGATTCCAGCACCAATACCGCAGCACCGTCACCCAGGACAAAACCATCACGGTCTTTATCCCATGGGCGGCTGGCTTTTTCTGGCTCATCATTGCGAGTGCTCATGGCGCGTGCGGCGGCAAAGCCGGCCATCCCTAAGGGCGATGAGCCTTTTTCGGCACCACCGGCGAGCATGACATCGGCATCGCCGTAAGCAATGGTGCGCGCGGCATAGCCGATGTTATGCGTGCCCGTGGTACAGGCCGTGGTGATGGCGAAGTTGGGGCCGCGAAAACCGTGGCGAATGGCAATATTGCCCGACGCCATGTTGATCACGGAGCCGGGAATCAAAAACGGCGATACGCGCCGCGCACCGCTTTTTAATAATTGGTCGTAATTCTGCTCAATGGTGCTTAAGCCGCCAATGCCAGACCCAACTGCCACGCCGATGCGATCGTAATTCAGGGCATCGTTCAACTGCGCGTCACTGACAGCTTGTTCCGCCGCCACCAAGGCATATTGCAAGAACAAATCCACCTTGCGCGCTTCTTTCGGCGACATCACGGCACTGACGTCAAAGTCTTTCACCATGCCGCCAATGCGGGTGGCAAAGCCCTCGGTATCGAAATGGTCAATGACACCAATGCCACTGTTGCCCTGACGGACGGCATCCCAGGTGTCCTGTGTATTGAGGCCCAGTGGGTTAACTGTGCCCAGGCCGGTAATCACGACACGTCGTTTACTCATAGCACCTATTCGCAGTGAATTTCTTGTAGCCCGCCGGATCAATGCAGACGACGGGCATAAAAAAAGCCGCGTCCGAAGAGGCGGCTTTCGAACATCGCGAATCTTACAGATTGGCGATGATGTAGTCGATGGCTTCCTGAACGGTAGTCAGCTTCTCAGCGTCCTCATCCGGAATCTCGGTTTCGAATTCTTCTTCCAGAGCCATAACCAGCTCGACGGTGTCCAGTGAGTCAGCGCCCAAATCATCAACAAATGAAGAGGCGGCTTTTACATCCTCTTCTTTAACACCCAGCTGCTCACAAACAATCTTTTTAACGCGTTCTTCAATGTTACTCATGGTTAGTTCCTACCGTTTCAGTTTTTCCTGAGGGTCAGTAATGACCTCACCCCATATTCATGCCGCCATTCACATGAATGGTCTGGCCTGTTACGTACTGTGCGTCATCACCGGCCAGAAACGCCACGGCGGCGGCGATATCATCGACCTGACCGAAGCGCTTCATCGGAATCGACGCTAGGATGGCCTCTTTTTGCCCGTCAGGCAAGACATCGGTCATATCCGTTTGAATAAATCCTGGCGCGACACAATTGACGCGAATATTACGGCTTGCGACCTCTTGTGCCAATGAGCGCGAAAAGCCCTCAAGACCAGCTTTGGCCGCCGCATAGTTGGTTTGTCCGGCATTGCCCGTGGTGCCAATGATCGAACTGATGTTAATAATCGAGCCGTGCTTTTGCTTGATCATCGCTTTTGACAAAGCTTTGCAGACTCGAAAAACACCGCTCAAATTGGTGTTGATCACCGCCTGCCAATCATCTTCACTTAGCCGCAAAAATAAATTATCACGGGTCACGCCAGCGTTGTTCACCACCACTGACGGCGTGCCAAAATCTGCCAACAGCTGCTTCAAGGCGCCATCGGTTTGCTCAGCATCGGCGATATTTAATACCAAAGCATCGTTATCGGCAGACAGCGCCTGCAGTTGCTGGCGTATTTTGTCAGCACCGCTGTCGCTAGTCGCGGTACCAATGACTCGGTAGCCCTGCTGCGCCAGCTTGGCCGCAATGGCAGCGCCAATACCGCGTGACGCGCCGGTTACCAGCGCTAAAGCTTTCTCACTCATGAAGCCCCCTGTATCGCTGCCAACGCATCCGTAAACGAGGCAACATCCAATGTATTTTTAGTGGTCAGCGTTTTATCAATGCGCTTATTTAAACCGGCCAGTACTTTGCCGGGGCCAAATTCAACCGCCAACTCACCTTGAGCACGACATGCTTGCACCGCGCCGGTCCAGTTCACCGGGCTGTACAGCTGCGCCAGCAATTTAGCTGGAATATCCGCAGCCGCTGCAGGTGCATTATCAACGTTGTGATACACCGCAAATTTTGGCTGCTGCCAGCTCACCGCGTTTAGCTCAGCTTCAAACTCAGCGGCTGCCGCTTTCATTAAACTTGAATGAAAAGGACCACTCACGGCCAATGGCAGCGCACGCTTAGCGCCCATTTCCTTTGCTGCAGCTACCGCCGCTTCGATACCCGTGGTTTCGCCAGCAATAACGATTTGACCGGGCGCATTAAAATTTGCAGGCTCGACGACGCCCTGCTCCGCCACTTGTTGGCATAGCTCTTGAATTTGCTCTTCTGACAACCCCAAGACAGCCGCCATACCACCCTGACCAGCCGGCACAGCGGCATCCATCAGCTGACCGCGGCGCTTTACCAGCTTCACCGCCGTGGCAAAATCCACGGCTTCACTCGCCACCAGCGCACTGTACTCACCTAATGAGTGGCCTGCGGCGGCCACCGCCGTCAAACCCGGCTGTTGCTGCTGCATCAAACGCCACAATGCCACACTGGCCGTCAACAAGGCTGGCTGGGTGTTGTAGGTCAGATTCAGCGTCTCGGCTGGGCCTTGCTGAGACAAAGCCCACAAGTCTAAATCAATGGCAGCTGAGGCCTCGGCAAAGGTGTCTGCAATAATTGAGTGCTGCTCGGCCAGCTCGGCCAACATGCCGACTTGCTGCGCCCCTTGGCCTGGAAAAAAAGCAATAAAATCCGTCATTTAACAACCTTTTTTTGTTGCTGTTCGCCAACGCAGTACGCCAGCCACCGCGCTCATCAGCGCAGCGGGGCCCATACTATGGACGCGGATTGTTACAGTAAATGGGAATGATTGCACAAGATTATTGAGTATTTTTCATTGACCAGCGGTCAGCGCTTGGGCGTAACCCGCTTGTCCGCCGCGCTCAAGCTGCTGATAGACAAACTTGAGGGCATGGTGCAATGAGCGCCAATCGGAGTTGCCATGACTTTTAACCACCACGCCGCGAACACCCAGCAACAAGGCACCGGCATAGCGACTGGCGTTAAAACGACGCAATAAACGCGCAATGATCGGCCTGAGTAGAGGGTAAAAACTGCGCCCCCAAAAATGACGCTGAAACTCACGTTGAATTTGCTCCGACAGCCACGCCGCCAAACCTTCACTGGTTTTGAGCGCCACGTTGCCGACAAAGCCATCACACACCACCACATCCAACTCACCGGTATAAATGTCGGTGCCCTCACAGAAACCGACAAATTGCTCAGGCCAACGCTGACGAAAGCGCTCCGCGGCATCTCGAATAGTGTTGGTGCCTTTGCAGGCCTCCTGACCAATATTAAGCAGTGCCATGCGCTGTACTGGACGTCCTTGCAGCGCCTGCCAAGCCAAGCCCAAGGCTGCAAACTGCTCCAGCTGCTCAGCACCCGATTCTAAATTGGCGCCCAAATCAAGCATCAACACCGGACTTTGCCGGGTTGGCAAACACGCCGCCAAAGCCGGTCGCTGGTAGCCGTCGTACATACCCAGCAGCTGACGCGACATCGCCATCAGCGCACCCGTGTTGCCCACTGACAGCACAGCATCGGCCTCACCATCGGCATGCAGTTGCAGCGCCATGGCCATACTGGAGTTTTGTTTGTGACGCAGGGCCGCAGACGGCGAATCCGTCATCGCAATGGCAACATCAGCGACAACAAAGCGCACCTGCTCGAGATAATCGGCAAGTTGGGATTGGGCTTCGGCCTGCTGATCAGCGGTCATCACCAACAGCAAACGAAGATTTTTGGGGCGGGTTGCCAACCATTTGCGGCAGGCCTTAAACGCAACGCGGGGACCTAAGTCCCCGCCCATAACATCTACCGCGATGGTAAACATCATTAGTCGTTGCCAGTCTCCACGACTTTTTTGCCACGGTAGAAACCGTCTGGCGTTACGTGGTGACGACGATGCGTCTCACCAGTCGTTGGATCGGCAGACAGTGCAGTTACGCCACTGTCCAGAGCATCGTGAGAACGACGCATGCCGCGCTTGGAACGAGTCACTTTGTTTTTTTGAACCGCCATGGTTGGCTCCTAGATGTATATCAGTCGCTAGTTCTTTTTTAGCTGAGCCAGCACGCTGAACGGATTCTCACGCTCAACCTCTGGCCCGACGTCCTCTTCTGGCTCGGGCTGCTTCAGCTGACATTCGTCTTCTGGATGAAGCGGAAACGGTGGCAAACTCAACAGCACTTCGTCCTCTAAAACATCCCAGAGATCAAAGTAACCGTTTTCATCTACAATCACCGGCTCCAGACGACGCGGCAATTGTTTTGCCTGATCATCACCGAAAACCAGCCCCAGCTCAAATTCGCTGCTGACCTCGAGGGATACCGGTTCCAGACAACGCTGGCACACCATTACCACCCGGGTACTGCAATCGCCTTTCAGAACGCGATGACCCTCTGCGTCTCTGAAAAACTCTAAATGGCAATCCACTGGCGCTTCAGCCTGCTCAATTGCAGCACTGACGCGAGCCAGATTTTGACCGTCGATTTTTGCGCTAAATTGTTGATTCGTATCGACTAATTTAGCCGCATCAACCCGCTTCGGAAGTTGAGCCTCTGCCATAGTGCGCGACATCATAGGTATGCAATGGGCCTCTGTCAAAATTATTTAACGCAGGGTCAGTGATTGGCTGGTCAGCATGTTGGCAAAGCCACTGCCAATGCTGGCACCAAACTGCCGAACCAACTCTTCCCACGGGTGTGGTTGATAGGTGTAATTCACCATCTCTTCGGTGCCCAGTTTATCACGAGCCACCTGACTGCTGGATGCCAAGCCGTCGACCAGACCTAGCTCCAGTGCTTGCTCGCCCGACCACACCAGGCCGCTGAACATATCGGGGTGCGATTTCAAACGATCCCCACGCCCTGCTTTGACCTGCTCGATAAACTGCTTATGAGTGACATCGAGCACGCTGTTCCAGAATTGTTTTTCCTCTTCATTTTCAGGAGAAAACGGGTCCAAAAACGCTTTGTGCTCACCAGCGGTGTAAAGACGGCGCTCAACGCCCAGCTTTTCCATGGCATCCACAAAACCAAAGCCAGAACCCACCACACCAATCGAGCCAACTAAGCTGGCTTTGTCGGCGTAAATTTCGTCTGCGGCAGCAGCGATGTAGTAAGCGCCAGAGGCGCCTATATCCATAATCACAGCATACACAGGGAAATCTGGACGGGTTTCTTTTAAACGCTTAATTTCGTCATAAACGTAACCGCTTTGCACTGGGCTGCCACCTGGGCTATTGATGCGCAAAATGACGCCACTCGCCGCTTCGTCTTCAAAGGCTTTGCGTAGCGAGCCAACAATCAAATCGGCGCTGGCGTCTTGGTCGGCAGCGATAGGGCCATTAACCTCAATAATTGCCGCATGCGGGCCCTCGCCCATGTCTTTCGCCACATCATCGACCGGCATGCGAATCAACCATAAAATGGCAATCAAATACAAAAAAGTAAGGGATTTAAAAAAGATCCCCCAACGACGTGCACGGCGTTGCTCGCCTTGCATGTCCATTAACACTTTTTCTATTAAGCGCCACTCTTTACTGTCATCCGCTGGGCGAGCGCTAGGTGAGCCCTGCGCCTCGGTACGGTTATTCATATCATCCATAGTTTTTTATCCAGTGTTGCAACTCAGTCAGGTTATGACAGATGGCCACCGGGCCATGCCGTCTCAAAATGGATTCGTCATGGGCACCGTGAGTCATGGCAATGGCATCAACACCCGCGTTGGCCGCCATGTCCAAATCGTAACTGGTATCACCAATCATCAGGGCGCGCTCGGCAGGCACAGACAATTGCTGCAGCAATTCGTTCAACATGCGCGGCGCTGGCTTGGACTCGGTTTCATCGGCGCAGCGCGTGGCGGCAAACCAATGACGAACACCATGTTCGTCCAGCATGCGATCCAAGCCGCGCCGACTCTTACCCGTTGCTACCGCCAATTGCCGCCCACTGGCTGTTAGGTTTTGCAGTAGCGCATCTGCGCCAGCAAAAAAAGCCATCGACACTTCGCTGTCTGCAACAAAAAAGCGCGCATAAACCTCCGTCATGCGTTGGCGCTGCTCGCCATCAATACCAGGCCACAAGGTTTCTAAAGCCTCGGGCAGCCCCAAGCCTATGATATTCTGGACGGCAAAATCCGAGATGCTCGCCAGCCCTACCTCGCCGGCAGCACGCTGCATGCTATCGACAATGCGCCCGGTGGAATCCACCAAGGTGCCGTCCCAATCAAAAACGATTAATTCGTACTTCACACATTTTCCTTTAAATAGTGACGCCACGCCTGTCCCGTCAAGGCATCCAGCCAGCCAGCCAGCTGCGCATCAGGCTGTGCCTGTAAATCCAGCCACTCACCCGTCAGCGGATGACGAAACGACAACCGCCAAGCGTGCAAGCACAAGCGCGTCACAGCGTATTTAGCATCGACTTGCTGCTCAGGCGCTGTGTGATACTTCACATCGCCAGCGATGGTACAGCCCTGCGATAAGCAATGCACTCGAATCTGATGGGTGCGCCCAGTCACCGGCTCCGCCTGCACCACGCTGTAATGCTTGCCGGCACCCAGCAGGCGATAACGCGTTAGCGCTGTTTTGCCATCATCATCCACCCGCACCACGCGCTCACCCGATTGCCGCTCCGTGCGCAGCAGTGGCAAATCGACATGATTCACCTGCTGCGGCCAATGGCCGTGCACCAATGCCAAATAGTATTTACCGATGCCCTGCTTATCAGCCAACATGCGTTGCAATGTGGTCAGCGCTTTGCGCTTTTTCGCTACGAGCACTAGGCCTGAGGTGTCGCGATCCAACCTGTGCACCAGCTCTAAAAAGGCGTGTTGCGGGCGCATTTTACGCAGCGCTTCGATCATGCCCAGGTTCACACCACTACCGCCATGCACCGCCAACCCCGACGGTTTATTCACCACCAACAATGCATCGTCTTCGTAAACGATGGCGGCATCGAGCTTATCGCGCAGCACCGATGACACCGGTGGCGTTTCGCCTTTTTGCGGCAACCGCAGCGGCGGGATGCGCAACAAATCCCCTTCCTGCAAACGGGTATCCGCCTTGGCACGCTTCTTATTGATGCGCACTTCACCTTTGCGAATAATGCGGTAAATCAGCGTTTTAGGAACGCCTTTTAAAGTCGACAACAGGAAATTATCGAGGCGCTGACCGGCGTTAGCGTCGGTCACGGTCAACCAGGAGACCTGGCTGGTATCTAGCTCAGTTGGCACCATTAACTGTCCGGTAAAAGCTTATAAGTACGGCGTTTGCCGCCGCCTGGCATTGTTGCTATAGTCCGGCGACGGTCTGACGCGCCCGTACATCCGATTGATCAGATGCGCTCAGGTCGCGCCGAAAAGCGGCACAGTATAAGGAAGATGCAGTCAAGAAAACACTCTTCCGCACGAACAACCCGTTCCGGCGCTGCTCGCAGCGCTGAGTGAGATAAACCAAGCAACAAAGCGTGCTGGCATCTCGCATTATCAAATTATGGACAGTGTCGGTGCCCCACAAACGTTGACTAGGCACCACTGCAACAAGCCCGGTAGCCCGATTGGCGCCGGCCAGCAAAGCACCCATAAAGATTTTGGTAGTGGCCGCTAAGCGGCATTGCCAGGCGCCGCGTTGCTCATAATTGAGCTATTAAGACGGCATGAAAAGAATGCTAATCAATGCAACTCAGTCTGAAGAGTTGCGTGTAGCCCTAGTGGATGGGCAAAAACTGTACGATCTCGACATCGAAACCGGTGCCCGAGAGCAGAAAAAATCCAACATTTATAAAGGCAAGATCACCCGCATTGAGCCCAGCCTAGAAGCGGCGTTTGTCGACTTCGGTGCTGAACGCCATGGTTTTTTGCCCCTCAAAGAAATCGCCCGCGAGTACTTTGTCAAAGACCCTGGCCCTGGCCGCATCAATATCAAAGATGTGCTGAAAGAAGGCCAAGAAGTCATTGTGCAGGTCGACAAAGAAGAACGTGGCAACAAGGGCGCTGCACTCACCACGCAAGTGAGCTTGGCAGGTCGCTATCTGGTGTTAATGCCTAACAACGCCCGTGCCGGCGGCATTTCCCGTCGCATCGAAGGCGATGAGCGCGCCGAGCTGCGTGAGGCCATGAAAGACGTTTCCGTACCGGATCGCATGGGTGTGATTGTGCGCACAGCGGGCATCGGCCGCAGCTCAGAGGAACTGCAGCGCGACCTCGACTATTTGGTTCAGCTTTGGGATGCCATCAAAACCGCAGCCGACGAAAACAAAGCCCCGACCCTGCTGCTGCAAGAGAGCAACGTCATTTTGCGCGCCATCCGCGACTACTTGCGCCAGGACGTCGGCGAAGTGCTGATCGACACCGACGAAGCGCACCAAGAAGCGCTGGATTTCGTCCGCCGCGTGATGCCGCAATTCCAGAACAAGTTCAAGCGCTACGAAGACAGCGTACCTCTGTTCAATCGCTACCAGATCGAAGCGCAAATTGAGAGCGCCTTCCAGCGCGAAGTAAAACTGCCATCCGGTGGCTCGATCGTCATTGACCCCACCGAGGCGCTGGTATCGATCGACATCAACTCAGCACGCGCCACCAAGGGTGCTGACATCGAAGAAACCGCGCTCAACACCAACCTAGAAGCCGCCGACGAAGTGGCACGCCAACTGCGTCTGCGCGACATGGGCGGCCTGGTGGTCATCGACTTCATTGACATGATGTCAAACAAGAACCAACGCGAAGTTGAAAACCGCCTCAAGCGCGCATTAGAGCTAGACCGTGCCCGTGTGCAAGTCGGTCGCATTTCACGCTTTGGCCTGATCGAAATGTCACGTCAGCGCCTGCGCCCGTCGCTGGAAGAAACCAGTGGCCACGTATGCCCGCGCTGTAACGGCACCGGTGTCATCCGCGGCATTCAGTCCGTTGGCCTGTCTATTTTGCGCCTGATCGAAGAAGAAGCCGCCAAAGAAAACACCGGCCAAGTGCGCGCCGAGGTACCCAACCCTGTCGCCAGCTTCTTGCTGAATGAAAAGCGCGCTTTGATTGCTGCGATCGAAGAGCGCCACAACACGCGGGTGATGATTCTACCCAACCCGCACATGGACACGCCTCACTTTGAAGTGCAGCGTTTACGCCCTGACGACACCCTGATCGAAGAAGTCAGCTACGAGCAAAAACTGCAAGGTGGCGAGCCTGAATACGGCATCGACCTGAACACAGAAAACGCCACCAAACCACAGCGCGCAGCCGTTAAGGCCGTCGCACCCGCAGCAGCCCCTGTTGCACCGACCGCCGACGCCAGTGACAAACCCAGCTTTTTTAAGCGCTTGGGTGCAGCACTGACCACCTTGTTTGATGGCGGCGAAGAAGAGCCCCAGCGCAAGCCAGCAGCGCCAAGCCCGCAAAACAAAGGCAATGAGCGCAAGAGCAACGGCAGCCAGCGTCGTAGCAACCCCCATAACAACACCCAAAACAGTGGCCGCAACGACAACCGTAACGATGGCAACAAAGAGCGTCGCAGCCAGTCACGCAACGAGCGTGGCAACAACCGCTCAGAGCGCAACAGTTCCCGCGACGAAAACCGTACTGAGCGCGATAAAAACCAGGAAAAACCAAATCGTCAGGCGAAGCAGCCAGACAACAAGGGCCCGGAAAAAGAGCGCAACAAGCCGCAGGACGATAAAAACCGTCGCAGCAATCAACGCGACAGCAAGCGCGACAACGCCGCGGCAGCGGACAAGGGCAACGATAAAGGCGGCGACAAAAACAACAGCGCCGATAACAAAGCGCCGCGCCGCGACCGTAGCCAAGGCGCCAGCCCACGCAAGCGTCCGAACAAGCCTGACTTCAGCGATGAGCCAGATACGGTATTGATCGGCCAACAAGGCAACAAAGAAACCTTGGACGCCGAGCAAGCCAACGAGGCGCAAAAGGCACAACAGGAAAAACGCTCTGGCAACAGCGATGACAACAACACGGCTGAAACCAAAGAGCGCCGTCCACGTCGTTCGCGCCGTCGTAACCGCACCGACAAGGCAAGTGAGCAGGAAACTGGCAACGCAGCCAACAGCCATGTAGCCAGCAACGAGGACAGCAGCACTCAAACAGAGCAGCCATCCAACGAGCAAACTACCCAAACTGTCGAAGTAACGGCGGCTGACGCCCCAGAGAAGCCAGCGGTTGTCGATACTGCGGATGCCAGCACCAGCAGCAACGATGTCGCTCAACCAGCTGACAACAAGCCAGCCGACAACGATGACGAGCAAGACAGCGACAAGCCACGCCGTCGCAGCCGTCGTGGACGTCGCAAGGCCGATGACAGCAGCTCGACCGATGCCGTCGCAGCAGAAACACCCGAAGCCACGACGGAATCCGACAGCGACGCCGCCACAGCCGATGCTCCTGCGACCAACGACGTTACTCCGGCAGCTGAAAAAGCTGAAAAAGCTGAAAAAGCTGAAGCTCAGGATGGTGGCAGCGATGAAGCAGACAAGGCACCTCGTCCCCGCAATCATCGTCGCAGCAACCGCCGCAAGCCTGACGCCAAGCCGGCCGAGCAAGAAAAGACGGAAGCAGCAGCACCAGCTGCGGAGCAGCAAGTTAAGGCAGAAGCACCGGCAAAGCCTGCTGAGGTCGCTGCAGAGCCGTCTGAAAAACCAGCAGAGCCAACCCCCAAAAGCACTGCCGAGCAAGCAGAGGCAAGCAATGCTAGCGACACTCCTAAGCGCCCTCGCCGTGCGCGCCGTCGCACGGCCGGACGCGCGCCTAACGACCCGCGCAACCAGCTATGCGCCGAGTCGTCAGATGCCGAAGCGCCAATACCTCAGCCAGCCGCCCGGGCCCAAGGTGAAGATGCTAGCCCCACCACCGCGGACCCAGTGACTGCAAACCCGGCGACTGAAAGCCCAGCTCAAAATAATGAGCCAGCGCAGCCGAAAGCTGAGCAGGTAAAACCTGAAGAACCTGTCCAGCCAGACAATGGGCCCGCCGCCAAAGCGGACTCAGATGCGCAAACTGAGGCTGACAAAAAAGACACCGAGCATAGCCGCTAAGGCCTTCGGTATCGCATAAAAAAACCGGCGCTTGGCGCCGGTTTTTTTATGTCTTCGTTTTATGAGAGTGGCATTAAAGCTGCGCAGGTGGCACCCTTACCCAACCTTCCATTAATACCCGCGCACTGCGGCTCATAATGGCTTTGCTGGCACTCCATTGGCCGTCTTTTTCGATAGCTTCTGCACCGACCTTGAGCGTGCCTGACGGATGACCAAACACCACTTCACGGCGCACACCGCCGCCGGCTGCTTCATTCACCAAAGTACCTGGCACTGCCGCTGCGGTGGCAATGGCCACAGACGCCGTGCCCATCATGGCGTGGTGCAATTTGCCCATCGACAGCGCCCGCACCCGCAAATCAATATCGTCAGCGTCAATTTGCTTACCACTGGAAGCAACATAAGCCTCAGGCGGTGCGACAAAGGCGATTTTCGGCGTATGCTGACGCGCCGCCGCTTCACTGACATCGCTGATCAAGCCCATTTTAACGGCCGCATAAGCGCGAATGGTTTCAAAGCGTTGCAGTGCCGCTTCATCGTTATTGATGTCGTCCTGCAGCTCAGAGCCGCCGTAGCCAATATCACTGGCGCGCACAAAAGCGGTAGGAATGCCGGCGTTAATCAAAGTGACATCAAAAGTCCCCACACCCGGCACCTCCAGCTGATCGATCAGGTTGCCGGTCGGGAACATAGCGCCCTCGCCATCGGCTGGATCGAGAAACTCAATCACCACCTCTGCCGCTGGAAAGGTCACGCCATCGAGCTCAAAGTCACCACATTCCTGCACCTGACCGTCTTTCATCGGCACCTGGGCAATGATGGTTTTTTCGATGTTCTTCTGCCAGATCCGCACCGTGCAAATACCGTTTTCAGGTATGCGCTCGGCGTCCACTAGCCCCTGACTGATGGCAAAGGCGCCGACGGCGCCGGTTAAATTGCCACAGTTGCCCGACCAATCCACAAAGGGCTTATCGATGGCTACCTGGCCAAAAAGATAATCGACGTCATGGTCTGGCTGGGTACTTTTATCTAACAGTACGGTTTTGCTGGTGCTGGACGTCGCACCGCCCATGCCGTCGGTATGCTTGGCATAGGGGTCTGGACTGCCAATGACACGCAGCAATAACTTGTCTCGATATTCGCCTGGCTGCTGAGCTTCAACTGGTAAGTCTTTGATATTGAAGAAAACGCCCTTGCTGGTGCCGCCGCGCATATAGGTGGCGGGAATACGAATTTGGGGGCTATCGGAAGGAAAGGACATAGTGCCATCTCGCGTTGAATCAAACGCTGGGCAGCATTGCCACCCAGAACGAAAACATGGGTAAACTCACCCACCCAAGGAAAAACAGGGCAGCCTAAGCTGCCCTGTTGTTTAAGCTACAGAGCTACTGCTGTAAGAACTCCTTAGCAAAGCGCTGCAAAACACCACCCGCCTGATAGGTGATGACTTCTTCGCCAGTATCCAAGCGGCAGATCACCGGCACTTGCTGCTCACGGCCATCCGCATAGTGAATCACCAAGGTCAGCTCACCACCGGCCTGATGCTCACCCAGTACGTCAAAGGTTTCCGTACCATCCAAGCCCAATGTGATGCGCGTGGTACCTTCCTTAAACTGCAGCGGCAATACGCCCATACCAATCAGATTGGTGCGGTGAATGCGCTCAAAGCCCTCCGCCACAATCGCCTCAACACCCGCTAAACGCACGCCTTTGGCGGCCCAGTCACGTGATGAACCTTGGCCATAATCGGCGCCGGCAATAATAATCAGCGGTTGCTTGCGCTGCATGTAAGTTTCGATGGCATCCCACATGCGTACCACCTTGCCTTCTGGCTCAATGCGCGCCAGCGAGCCTTGCACTACGTTGCCTTGTTCGTCGCGCACCATTTCATTCATCAACTTAGGGTTGGCGAGGGTGGCACGCTGGGCCGTCAAATGGTCACCGCGGTGGGTGGCGTAGGAGTTAAAGTCCTCCTCAGGCAGCCCCATTTTGGCCAGATACTCACCGGCGGCACTGTCGGCCAAAATGGCATTGGAAGGCGACAAATGATCGGTGGTGATGTTATCCGGCAGCAAGGCCAGCGGGCGCATGCCTTTCAGCGTGCGCTCAGCGGCCAAGGCGCCCTCCCAATACGGCGGGCGACGAATGTAGGTACTCATCTCACGCCAGTCGTACAGCGGGCTCGGGGCTTTTTCGATATCACCGAGGTCAAACATCGGGATATACACATCGCGGAACTGCTGCGGCTTAACGTGCTCGCCAACGATGGCGTCGATTTCTTCATCCGACGGCCAAATATCCGCTAAGCGAATCTCTTTGCCATCGACCACCGCCAATACGTCTTGCTCAATATCAAAGCGCACCGTGCCAGCCAAAGCGTAAGCCACAACCAAAGGCGGCGATGCCAAAAACGCCTGCTTGGCATACGGATGAATGCGGCCATCAAAGTTGCGATTGCCCGACAACACCGCGGTGGAATACAGGTCGCGATCAATGATTTCCTGCTGAATCTCTGGGTCCAACGCGCCCGACATGCCATTACAGGTGGTGCACGCAAACGCCACAATGCCAAAGCCGAGTTTTTCCAGCTCTGGCAATAAGCCGGCTTCTTGCAGGTAAGTGCGCGCCACTTTGGAGCCAGGTGCAAAGGAGGATTTCACCCAAGGCTTGCGCACTAGCCCCAGCTCATTGGCTTTTTTCGCCAGCAAGCCTGCCGCCACCACGTTGCGCGGGTTGGAAGTATTGGTACACGAGGTAATGGCGGCAATAATCACCGCGCCATCTGGCATCAAACCTTGAGCTTCTTGCGCGCGTGCTTGCTCTAAATTGCCGGCGATGCCTTTAGCGGCCAGGTCTTTAGTGGCAACGCGGGCGTGCGGATTTGATGGGCCGGCAATGGTGCGCCCAACGCTCGACAAATCAAAGCTCAATACCCGCTCATACTGGGCATTAACCAGCGCATCCGCCCACAAGCCGGTGTGCTTGGCGTACTGCTCCACAAGCGCCACTTGCTCCGGTTCACGACCAGTCAGATTGAGGTAGTCGATGGTTTGCTCATCGATATAGAACATGGCCGCTGTGGCACCGTATTCCGGCGTCATATTGGAAATGGTGGCACGATCGCCAATGGTTAAGCTGCGTGCACCGTCACCAAAGAATTCCAAATAGGCGCCTACCACTCGCTCTTTGCGCAAAAACTCGGTTAATGCCAAGACGATATCGGTGGCGGTAATGCCAGGCTGGCGTTTACCCGTGAGTTCAACACCGACAATGTCGGGCAAGCGCATCATCGACGGATGGCCCAGCATCACGGTTTCCGCTTCCAAGCCGCCAACACCGACGGAAATCACGCCCAATGCATCAACATGCGGCGTGTGGGAATCGGTGCCGACACAGGTATCCGGGAAAGCAACACCGTCGCGCACCTGCACCACGGGGGACATTTTTTCCAGATTAATCTGGTGCATGATGCCATTACCGGCGGGGATCACATCGACGTTATCAAACGCGGTTTTGGTCCAATCGATAAAGTGAAAACGGTCTTCATTGCGACGTTCTTCAATGGCGCGGTTTTTATCAAAAGCGTCTGGGTCAAAGCCACCGCATTCCACCGCCAGTGAGTGATCAACAATGAGTTGGGTTGGCACCACTGGATTCACTTTGGCTGGATCACCGCCCTTGGCAGCAATGGCGTCACGCAAACCAGCTAGATCGACCAGCGCCGTTTGCCCCAAAATATCGTGGCATACCACTCGAGCCGGATACCAAGGAAAATCCAGCTCACGCTTGCGCTCAATCAGCTGGCGCAATGAATCAGTTAGCGTCTCCGGTGCACAGCGACGCACCAACTGCTCAGCCAAAATGCGCGAGGTGTATGGCAAACCGTCGTAGGCACCCGGCTTAATGGCCTCGACGGCCGCCCGGGTATCAAAAAATTCGACGTCACTGCCAGGCAGTGACTTGCGGTATTCAGTATTCATAATCAGGCTCATCAAGCAGCACCGGCTATAGCCGGTGCTTTTAAGTTTATCGGTCAGCAATTGCAACGACAGGGCGCAGCGCTTCACCGGTGTAATCCGCGCTCGGGCGAATAATGCGGTTATCAGCACGCTGTTCCATCACATGCCCAGCCCAGCCCGTCAGACGGCTGCAGACAAAAATCGGGGTAAACAGCTTGGTCGGAATGCCCATGTAGTTGTAAGCCGAGGCGTGGAAAAAATCGGCATTGCAGAACAGTTTTTTCTCGCGCCACATCACGGCTTCACAGCGCTCGGAAATGTCGTACAGCGAGGTGTTGCCATTTTCCTGCGCCAGCTTCTCAGACCATTGCTTAATGATGGCATTGCGCGGGTCAGATTCGCTGTAAACCGCGTGACCAAAGCCCATGATTTTTTCTTTGCGCGCCAGCATGCCAAGCAGCTTTTGCTCGGCATCGTCCGGATTTTCCATGCCTTCAATCAGTTCCATGGCAGCTTCGTTGGCACCACCGTGCAGTGGGCCGCGCAGCGAGCCAATGGCGCCGGTCACGCAAGAATGTATGTCGCTTAAGGTGGAAGCACAGACGCGCGCAGTAAAGGTGGAAGCATTAAACTCGTGCTCGGCGTACAAAATCAGCGAGGCGTGCATGACCTGAGTGTGCAGCTCAGATGGTTTTTCACCGTGCAAGGTCCACAGAAATTGCTCAGCGATGGAATCGGCGTCAGTGTCGACGTCGATGCGCTTATCCTTGTGGCTGAAGTTGTACCAGTAATTAATCATGCCGGGGAACAGCGCTAACATGCGGTCGGTGGCATCTTGCTGCTGCTCAAAGCTGTCTTCGGTTTCTAAGTTACCCAACATTGAACAGCCGGTGCGCATCACATCCATTGGGTGCGCCGATGCGGGAATACGCTCCAACACTTCTTTTAACGGCTGCGGCAATGTGCGCAGCGATTTCAGTTTGGCTTTGTAGTCGTCGAGCTGCGCTTGAGTGGGCAGCTCACCTTTTAAAATCAAATAAGCGACTTCTTCAAACTGGCACTGATCAGCCAGCTCTTTAACGTCATAGCCGCGATAGGTTAGGCCAGAGCCAGATACGCCCACCGTCGACAGTGCGGTTTTGCCTGCTACCTGGCCGCGCAGGCCGGCACCACTGAGTTGTTTAGCCATAAGTGATTCTCCCTTATTTGTTTTTGCCGTCTGCGAACAGGGCATCCAGTTTGCTTTCAAAATCGTGGTAGTTGAGGTAATCGTACAGCTCCATGCGGGTCTGCATCATATCGACCACTTTGCGCTGATCGCCTTCTTCCAAAATGCTTTGGTAAACCGTTTCTGCCGCCTTGTTCATGGCACGGAAAGCACTGAGCGGGTACAGCACCATGGCCGCACCCCACTCGCCTAATTGCTCGCGGTTCCACAACTCGGTTTGGCCGAATTCGGTGATGTTGGCGAGAATCGGCACATCTAAAGCGTCGGCAAAGGCACGGTAGTGCTCTTCGGTTTTTACCGCTTCGGCAAAAATGCCGTCAGCACCGGCCTCAACGCAAGCCTGAGCGCGCTCAATGGCGGCCTCTAATCCTTCCTGAGCAAAGGCATCGGTGCGCGCCATGATGAAAAAGCTATCATCTGTGCGCGCATCCACCGCCGCTTTAATGCGATCGACCATTTCGGCTTTGGAGACAATTTCTTTATTAGGGCGATGGCCGCAGCGCTTTTGCGCTACTTGGTCTTCTAAGTGCACCGCCGCTGCACCGGCTTTTTCCATCTGCGAGATGGTGCGAGCAATGTTAAAAGCGCCGCCCCAGCCAGTATCGATATCCACCAGCAGGGGCAAGCTAGAAGCCGACGTAATACGGCGCACATCTTCGAGCACATCGTTGAGCGAGGTCATGCCTAAATCGGGTAAACCATAGGAGGCGTTGGCCACCCCACCACCGGACAAATAAATCGCCTGATGGCCAATGCGTTCAGCCATCATGGCAGCGTACGCATTGATGGTGCCGACGATTTGCAGCGGCTGGTTATCAGTCAGCGCTTGTCTGAATTTTTGACCTGGAGTCATGCTTGACCCTCCTGTTCTAGACGGTGTTCAAGATTGATGAGCGACGTCTGAATATGACGACGCATGAGTAGTTCGGCGAGTTCGGCATCGCGTGCGCTGATGGCCTCAACGATGCGCTGGTGTTCGATTAACGCCTGCTGGGGGCGCTTGTTACTGGTGGATGTTTGATAGCGGTACATGCGCACTAGGTGGTACAGCTCGCCACACAGCATTTGATGTAAACGCGCGTTGCAGCTGCCTTTCACAATGCGATAGTGAAAATCCAAGTCGCCGGCTTTCTGGTAATAGGCCAGCCCCTGCTCTTCTTGAATGTTCTGCTCGTGCTGTTTAAGCAATGCCTGCAGCTCGGCAATTTCGTCATCGGGCATGCGCTGTGCTGCCAAGCGACAGGCCATGCTTTCCAGCTCGACCCGTATTTCATAAATATCACGCAGCTCTGCCAAGCTGAGCGACACCACCCGGGCGCCAGCATGGGGAATGCGCACCACTAAATGCCTGGCTTCCAGTTTTTGAATGGCCTCGCGCATCGGCGCACGGCTGCCACCGTAGCGCTCCACCAGCTGCTGCTCCGACAAACGATCACCCGGCTTGAGCTCGCCCCGCACGATGGCGGTGGTCAGCTCTGTGAATACTTTCTCTGCCAGGGTTGCGTTGTCGGCCATGCACTTTGTCTACAATTGCTTAACTTATTGGCCAAGAATACGCTTGAAATAACAGATTTCAAGTAAAAAACCACAAGATTGTATACAACCAAAGCATTGGACGGGATTTCAACGCACAAAAAAGCCGGCATTGCGCCGGCTTTGTCGACCATTCCTTTGGTGATGCGCTTTACGCTGGCATCGACAGCGCCTCAGGCGAGACGATCACACCGTTATTGTCGGCATAAACAAACTGCCCAGGCACAAAGGTAACGCCGCCAAACTTCACTTCGACGTTCACATCGCCCAAGCCGCGCTTGTCGGTCTTTAGCGGGTTGGTCGCCAACGCTTGCACGCCCAGATCGGTTTCCATAATCACGTCAACGTCGCGAATGCAGCCGTAAATGATGATGCCTTCCCAGCCATTGCTGGCGGCTTTTTCGGCCAGCATATCGCCCAGCAAGGCATGGCGCAGGGAGCCACCGCCATCGACCACCATCACTTTGCCCGTGCCATCGGTATCGACCAGCTCTTTGACTTTGGAGTTGTCCTCGAAGCACTTCACGGTGACGATTTCACCGCCAAAAGATTCGCGGCCACCGTAGTTGTTGAACATGGGCTCAACCACTTGCACCAGTTGCGGATACTCATCGCATAAATCTGGGGTTACGTAATCGCTCATAGTCCTTCCTTATTGAGTTGTTGAATGTCTTGCACTTCGAAATAGAACTCACCCGGCGCAGCATCGGTCAAGGATCGCCACATGGCGCTGGCGACCTGCGTCGCCGGCATGGCCTGATAACGCCCCCACCCCGGGTGCGCCAGTAACTTGCCGGCCAAATGCTCCAGCCCTCGATGCTGCGAGCGCTGCCCCAACAGCACCGACGGCTGCATAAACACTAATCGCTCAAAGCCAATGGCGGCTACCTGCTGCTGCATCTGACCCTTGAGGCGGTTGTAGAGAAAGGGGGATTGCGCATTGGCACCGATGGCGCTCAGTATGCAAGCGCGCTGGGCGCCCAGCGCTTTGGCTTGCTGCGCAAACTGCACCACCAGATCACGGTCCACCGCCGCCAAACCCGCACGGCCCGCTTGTTTGCGCGTGGTGCCCAGGGTGCAAAAGAAGTCCGTCACAGGTGTTTCCATAGGCGGATTGATTGCCAACCAGTGCAACTTGGCATGCTGCCAACTTGGCTGCGTGCGCACGGGCGCCAGCACCTGTTGATAGCGCTCGTCAGCCAATAAGCAGGACAACAGCGCTTGGCCCGTCAGCCCTGTCGCCCCTACCAACAGCGCCGTGCGCTTCACGCTCCGTCATCCTGAGGCTGGCCAGCAGACAGTTCGCGCCCCAAACACCAGTTGCTGATCATGGGCCAGACTTCCTTGGCAGCCTGCTGACTGACGACCATATCAACGTGGCCATAGTCACGTTGAAAACCCTCCGCCTTGCCTAGGCGCACGTATTGCAAAGGCCCGCCGTACAGCGAGGCAAAGCGCTGACAATAAGGCTCAGGGTCAGAGCGGTCGGCCGCGGCGGCTAATGACAACAACGGCACCTCACCGGCTTGCCAGCCAGGCATTAACTTGCGTTTGGGGCGGCGAAAGCGCCACTCGCCAAACCAGTCGTGACGGCGCAAATATTCATTGACCAAGCCCGCCGGCTCAGATTCAGGGCCAATTTTCAGGCGTCGGCCACTGATCTCACCGCGCCGCTTAATCCAGCGCCGCAAACCAAAGCCCAGCAAGGGCAACCACAAATAGCGTGGCCGGCGAATGACCTGGGTGCCCAACAGCACACAGCTGTGCACATTTTCCCGTGTCAGTACGCCACTGGCGATGGCCGACGCCAAAATCACTCCGCCCAGCGAGTGCCCAACCCAAACGGGTGGCCGGCCACTGCGCTCCAGCAGAAAGTCGTTAATGGCACCGATGTCGAACTCAACGTAGCGTTGCAAGGTGTTGTTGCGATAATCCAGGTTGCGCGGGCTTAAACCGTGGCCGCGCTGATCGAGCAGCCATACGTCTAAGCCCTGCTCAATCAAGTGACGGGCCAAACCGATGCCACGCTGCGACCACCAAAAACGTCGATTGGTGAAGCTGCCATGCACCAGCACCACCGGTTGGCCGCCTTGATGGCGACCATCGGCATAGCTCAGGTGAGTTAAAGCCAGCTGCACGCTGCGGTCCGGATCGCGATTGTGCTTTACCAGGTAAACATCTTCGGCCAAAGGCCCTTGCTGTTCGGCCCGCATTAAGCTGACCGGAAACAGCGCACTGCTGCTTTTCATGAAGCTGTTAGTTGTCCTTATCGGCGAGGAAGAACCAGGTATCCATCACCGAATCCGGGTTGAGCGACACACTGTCGATGCCGTGCTCCATCAACCAGCGAGCGAAATCCGGATGGTCCGACGGCCCTTGACCGCAAATGCCAATGTATTTACCGGCTTTTTTACAGGCGTTAATGGCGTTTTCCAGCAGCGCCAAAATGGCGGGGTTACGCTCATCAAACAGGTGAGCAATGATGCCGGAGTCACGATCCAGCCCCAGGGTTAACTGGGTTAAATCGTTAGAGCCGACAGAGAAGCCATCAAAGTGCTCCAAGAACTGCTCAGCCAGCACCGCATTGGCCGGCAGCTCGCACATCATGATTAAGCGCAAATCGTTTTCGCCGCGCTTTAAGCCGTTTTCAGCCAGCAGCTCCACCACCTGCTCGGCTTCACCCGGCGTGCGCACAAAGGGCACCATGATTTCAACGTTGGTAAAGCCCATGTCGTTGCGTACGCGACGCATGGCACGGCATTCCAGCTCAAAACAGTCGCGGAAGTTTTTAGAGATGTAGCGCGACGCACCACGGAAGCCCAGCATCGGGTTTTCTTCTTCCGGCTCGTACAAACGGCCGCCAATTAAATTGGCGTATTCATTCGATTTAAAGTCCGACAAACGCACAATCACGCGCTTAGGCCAGAACGCCGCCGCCAGGGTGGAAATCCCTTCCACCAGTTTGTCGACGTAGAAGTCCACCGGGCTTGAATAACCAGAAATACGGCGTTCAACGGTGGGTTTGATTTCCTCGGGCAGGCTGTCAAAGTTCAGCAGTGCTTTTGGATGCACGCCGATCATGCGGTTAATAATAAATTCCAACCGCGCCAAGCCCACACCGGCGTTAGGCAAGCCCTGAAAATCAAAAGCGCGATCCGGGTTGCCGACGTTCATCATGATTTTAAACGGCAGCTCCGGCATAGACTCAACGCTGTTGCGGCGAATATCAAAGTTTAATGCGCCTTCATAGACCAAGCCGGTGTCACCCTCGGCACAGGAGACGGTGACTTCTTGGCCATCGCTTAACAGCTGGGTGGCGTCTTCGCAGCCCACCACCGCAGGAATGCCCAGTTCACGCGCAATAATCGCCGCGTGGCAGGTACGACCACCGCGATTGGTCACGATGGCAGAGGCACGCTTCATCACCGGCTCCCAATCTGGGTCGGTCATGTCAGCTACTAAAACATCGCCAGGTTTTACTTGATCCATCTCGTCGATGGAGTCGATCACCCGTACTGGGCCTTTGCCAATGCGATGGCCAATGCTGCGCCCTTCGACCAACACTTTGCCGGTCTCTTGCAGCAAATAGCGCTCCATGACGGTTTTGCTGGCACGGCTTTTTACCGTTTCCGGGCGCGCTTGCACTATGTATAAGCGGCCATCATCGCCGTCTTTGGCCCATTCGATGTCCATCGGCCGACCGTAGTGCTGTTCAATGATCATCGCCTGGCGCGCCAGCCCTTCGATTTCCGCGTCATTGATGGAGAACACTTGGCGCTCGGCGCGATCAACGCGCTGGGTTTCTACCGACTTACCGACCGAAGCATCCTGGTTGTAGACCATCTTGATGGCCTTGGCCCCAAGATTGCGGCGCAAAATCGCTGGGCGGTTGTTTTGCAGGTTTTCTTTGTGAACGTAAAACTCGTCTGGGTTCACGGCGCCTTGCACCACGGTTTCACCCAAGCCATACGAGCTGGTAATAAATACGACTTGGTCAAAACCCGACTCAGTATCCAGGGTAAACATCACACCACTGGACGCCGTTTCACTGCGCACCATGCGCTGCACGCCTGCCGACAGCGCCACTTTGTGATGGTCAAAACCCTGGTGCTCACGATAAGCAATGGCACGGTCGTTAAACAATGAGGCAAACACATCGCGAATGGCGTGCTTAACGTTGTCGATGCCGACGATGTTGAGGTGGGTTTCTTGCTGACCGGCAAACGACGCATCGGGCAAGTCTTCGGCGGTGGCCGACGAGCGCACTGCAACCGCCATCTTGCTATTGCCGCCTTGCAGCTTGCTGAAGGCTTCTTCTACGCCAGCCTCCAATGCCGGCGGCAGCGGCGCTTCAAGAATCCAGTTACGGATGCGAGCGCCGGTCTCTGTCAGCATGCGAATGTCGTCCACATCCAGCGCTTTCAGCTCGGCATTAATGCGTTCGTCCAAGCCTTGGTAGGACAAAAACTCACGGTATGCATCCGCCGTGGTTGCAAAACCATTGGGAACAGTAACGCCTGCGTTGGCCAGATTACTGATCATTTCACCGAGCGATGCATTCTTGCCACCTACCCGCTCTACATCGCCCATGGACACCTGATCAAACCAGAGTACGTAATCGGTCAACGCCCTTCTCCTGTCTTTTTCAATGGCTTATCGCTATGATTCGCAGCGCGTAATAGTAAAAGTACCCAGAGCAAATTTCTACATGAAGCGATACGCATTCTTCATTTCCGATGGCACCGGCATTACCGCAGAAACGCTGGGGAATAGCCTGCTCGCCCAGTTTGAGCGCTTAGAATTCGAGCGCATTACCATGCCCTACGTTGACGACGAAGAAAAAGCGCACGCGGCGGTGGCAAAGATGAATCAAGCCGCCCAGGACAGCGGTCAGCCGGTGATTTTGTTCGACACCATTGTCAATAAAAGCATTCGCGCCATCGTCGACTCGGCTAACGCTTTTAAGGTGGATATTTTTGCCACCTTTTTGGCGCCGCTGGAGCAAGAGCTGGGCACCGAGTCGTCTTACAGCGTGGGCAAGTCGCACCTAGCGACCGACAGCCACGACTATCAAGCGCGCATTGATGCCATTAATTTTGCCCTGGATAACGACGACGGCGCACGCACACGGCAATACGCCGAGGCCGATATCATTTTGGTGGGCGTGTCGCGCTGCGGTAAAACCCCCACCAGCTTGTACATGGCGATGCAGTTTGGCATTAAAGCGGCCAACTACCCGCTAACAGAAGAAGACATGCTGGATTTAAAACTGCCGAAATCCCTCAGCGAGCATCGCGACAAGCTCTACGGCTTGTCGATTGACCCGGACCGCTTAGCGCTCATTCGCAGCGAGCGCCGTGCTAACAGCCGTTACGCCTCGCTCAAGCAGTGCTACCTCGAAGTCGAAGAAGTGGAGCTGCTGTATCAACGCGAGCGTATTCCTTACATCAGCACCACCGCCCGCTCCATCGAAGAAATCGCCACCCGCATTTTGGCCGATACCGGGCTGCAGCGACGGTTAAAGACCTAATACACCCCTAAGAGTTCAAGCCGTTCATTGCGCTAGCAATTTGCCGTGAGTGGCTATACACCAAGCGATGATCGGCACCCGGAACATTCACATACTGCCACGGCTTGACACTGTCGCGCGCTAGCTGCTGATGGCGCTCATGCATCGCCTGGGGCGATAAACTGCCAACAAAACTCATGCCAGCCACCGGCGGCTGCCACTCAACAAAAGATGGTGCATGCTGCTCCAACTCCGCCGCCACCGTCGCTAAAGCCCTAGCAAAGCCCGCGGGGTTTTCCGCCAAACGCTGCATGGTTAAGCGATCGGCTTGAGCATTGTCTGGCCGCTTAGGCGAGACAATATCTAAAAAATGGCGGTACAGGGCCTCCTCTTGCGGCTTAATCGCCAACTGGTGTGACAGCTGGCGGTAATCGGCCGCTTTGCTTAATAACACATCAGCATTGCAGCCGCCGAGCATGGCCGGCTCCAGCAAAAATAATCGACCGTGCAAATCATGCTGCTGTAACCAAGCCCAAGCGACCATGCCGCCGAAGGAATAGCCAGCCATATCAAAAGACGTCCAGTCCAGCCGTTGCAGCAGCTCTTGCAGCTGTTGCGCATAGGCACTAGCGCGCCAAGGCTGCTCGGTTAAAAAATACGACTGACCCATTTCCGCCAAGTCGATGAGCAGTACCTCTGACCAGCCTTTTAAATAATTGCTGACGTAGGTCCAAGTATTTTCACCGGCGACGCCAGAGCCATGCACCATCACCATGCGCGGACCACCGGCATACTGAGGGTATTGCAGTAACAACGCATGTTGATGCGCACTGGCGGTGTTTACATTAATCGGATGTCGTTCCATAAAACCATTGTGCTGTTAGGGACCAAGGCTGCTTAACCTGCGCTT
This sequence comes from Bacterioplanes sanyensis, assembly GCF_014652515.1. GTDB lineage: Bacteria > Pseudomonadota > Gammaproteobacteria > Pseudomonadales > Oceanobacteraceae > Bacterioplanes > Bacterioplanes sanyensis. The sequence continues at coordinate 265,729 of NZ_BMYY01000003.1, forward strand.
CTGGCACCAAGGCGATGACATAACGCACTTGTGGATCACGAATTTCAAGCAGGGATTCAAATTGAGCCATACGCGCCCAGCTGGCGGCTTGTTGCACGCCATTTAACTGGGGCAGCCAATACAGGGGGTGTAACTGGTCGTTAAGTAATAATAACGCTGGGCGCAAACCTTCGCCTTGACTCACCAAACGCAGCTGTCGCGGCGCTTGGGCTGGGCCAGCCAGGGCAAAATACCAACCACGATAATGCTGTAGCTTTTTGTTTGGCTGCTGCCACAACAACGGCTGAGCGCGCGCAAACGAAGAAAATGCCGCCATTTTCTCTACGGGCAACGCGTCTTTAAAAGCAAATAAATAGCGCTCACAGCAGTTTTGCGGCGCATTTTTTACGCGAAAAGGCGGAATCAATATATGATCAAACACGGCTTCTTGCGGCGCGCTATCCGCCTTGCCCTCGCCAGGCTCATAGGTTTGCCGATGGGTGGTGCCCTGTTCATCGACCCAAATATAAAATGGCGGATTTTCTTGCTGATATTGCTGCTGGCGACGCTTGACCTCGGCCTCATCGGGGAAGTCATCAGGATCAACTGCCATGCCATCTGGCTCGGCGCTGTTTGACTTGCTCTGTTCTCCAGCTCTGTTAGCCGCCTTGTCATCGGCCGACGATGAACCCAGTTTAGGGCTGTTGTGCACCCGCCCCTGCTCATCGACCCAAGTGTAATAGTCACTGTCAGCCCAAGCTGGCCCGCAGGCCAGCATTAGGCACAGCATTAAAACTTGGTGCGAAAGCTGATACCAGCAGCGCCAATGGTGAGCTTGGTGTCGACGTCCAGCCCGGGATATGGGTTGGTGACGGTACATGTCAGGCAGTTCCGGTTAATGGCGTTACTGGAATTCGGGTATTCACCGACCTGTTCGGCGTCTTGCGGGTCGGCTTTAATCGACTCGGCAGATTGCATGAAACTGAGAGACAGGTCAATCACGGTGTCCATGTCCCACTGATAGCCCATGCCGACACTGTACAGCGAGGCAAAGCCCAGCGGCGCCTGAATGCTGCGGGCATTATCGGGAATGGAGGTTTCCCGTGGCTCGTAGCCGGCGCGCAATTGAACACGAGAGTTTAAATCGTACTGAAAACCAAAGCCCCAACTCCAAACACTGCGATAACCGAGGGTTTGACTTAAGGTGGTGTCGGTCACCAGCTCAGGCGCCAGTGTTTTAGCCGTGCTTAAAAAGCTCACTTGACGGTCGAACTCAAATTTAAGCGCATCCCACTTTTCAAAATCCGTCCAACCGGCATCGACGTTAATTTGATAGCGATCTAAAAAGCGAAATTTAGTCCCCAGCTGCAAATGCTGAGGGTAGGTCATTTCTACCGAGACATTACCCGATTCACGGCGTTGGCCGGTGGGCAGTGAAAAAATTGCGCCACCAATGGCACCCACAATGGACGAGCGAAAACTGCGAAAGAAGTCCGCAAAGTCGCGCGTATACTCCAGCTCGTAGGTGCCTTTTAAATGGGTCACCGCTTCGCTTTGATAACCCAGACCAAAGGCAAACCAGTCCGTCGGCTCCCATAACAGACCTAAGTTAAACGACGGTGACAGTGTCTCTTCCGTGGTTAAGCGCAGCTCACCGACGTCATCGTAAGGACCGATATTACCGCCACACAGGGTAATCAAAGGTGCCAGCGGGTCGTTGCCCGTCGGGTTACCGTCTTCATCGAAACAGCCAAACGAGTCTTGCAATAATTCACCCACCCCAACCAACACACTGGGGGCGCGAATATCCTGCACCACAGACACGGCTTGATGGGAGAACAAAAAACTGGCGCCTACAGAAAACTCATCGTTCACTTTATAGCCAAACGACGGCGATAAATAAGTAAAGCGCTGCAACGCCACTTGCTTGGCCTGATAGCGCCCCGGGTCATCATCCGCTTTGGCAAAGCCGGCCGCCATCGGTGCATACACCGCATTGGCAAAGGTAAATTTTGAGCCTGGCGGCTGAATCGATACGCCTGCAGTGGGCAAGGTTAAAATCGGCAGCATGTCCATGGGCATAATGCCATAGCCAGGAATGTAGGCCGCTGCCGATGCTTGGCTATCGCCTTCTTGTAAGATCGGGTCGTTAGAAATATCCAGCAAGCCGGCCTGATCGGCGTCGTAATCATCAGGCAACGAGAAGGTGGATGTGGCCGACAAATAAATATTCATCGCCTGCAACTGCCACTGCCGGCCATCCAGCTTGGTTAAGCCCGCCGGATTAAAGTGAATATCCATAATGCCGGTTGGGTCTGCCGTCACGGCATTGCCCAACGACATGGCCTTGGTATCCAAAAATAGGTTTTGTGCCAGCTGACTGTTGACCGTGTTGGGCAGCGATGCCATCAACACAGCTGCGGGCAAAGCACGACGCCAAAAGCGTCTGCGCGGAGTCATCTCAATCATTGATCACCCCATCAATTGGCCGCAGACGGTTTAACGCCTTCAATATCAATAGGCAGCGACAGGCCCAAAATAATATCAGGCGACAACTCCGTCATACCGAAACCGACATTGACGTTGGCAATGGTGGTGGGCGATACCCGCACCCCCAAGGCAAAGTTCATGATGCCAGATAACTGACTGCCACTGACGGAGTCAGTGGTGCGCCCTGTTGCCGGGGTGTACAGACGAAAACGCGTTTCATCGTTGTATGAACCCTGGAAAGACACACTCAAGGACACATCGTAAGAGAGCGAATAGGCAAAGCCCATCGACAGTGACAGCGAATTGCCGGGGTGAACTTCTTGTAGCAAGGAAGAGCCACGCACTTGATCCAGATCCGTCACCGGCAGGTTATAGCCATAACTGCCCGAACCAAACAGCACCACAGGGTCCATCACCTTGGACGCACTGATGCCACCGCTCCAACTGTAATAGCCCGAGCCACTGGAGAGGTTTTTATTTAAATCAATTTCGTACGGGCTGTCACCGGTTTTACTTTTAAAGGTGGTAAACAAAGTTTTACTGAGCGTACCCGGAATGTATTCCCACGGCTGCCAGCGCAACGTGCCGCTCAAATCCCCCAGGGCGTAACTGGTTAAGCTTTCTTCGGTATCAAACTTGGCCACCAAGGGTAGACGGCCACTGACGGTCAGGTTGTTAAACAGGCCGTAATCTAGGGTAAACGAGTTGGTAAAGGTGTGCGTGGCGGCCGGTGAAACATCCGCGTTGCGAATGGAAGAACTGCCCGTTGGCTCACCGTCTTCATCTAGGTTGGGCTCAACGACTAAGTTGATGCGCTGATCGCCGTAATAGCTGTAATCAAAATTGTAATTCAGACCAACGCCGCCTTGTTTGAGCAGCGAGTAGTTTTCCTCTGCCGCTTCAAAGACTTCTTCCAGTGCTTTTTCCGTGTCAGCGTCGTCTTCCTGCTTGGATAACGCTTCACGAGCCTGAGATAAATCGTCCTCCGCCCACACTCCTGGCGACAAAGCCAGCAGCAAAGGCAACGCATATAAAGAGTGGCGAGTCAGCATGAGTAGTCCTTGCGTGTAATTATTATTTTCTTCTGAAGCGCAGCGTTTTTTCAATTCGCTCGGTCGGGTCCTGAGTTACCCGCACATTGTACTCAGAGGGGTCGATGCCGTCTTCTGCATCTTCCAAGGTAATCTGATAGAGAAAATTGCCGTCTTCATCTGTGATGGCATTGCCATTGTCATCCAACTGCAGCTCATAGCTGGATTTGGCATTGTTGGACAGCGAAGCAATTTGGTTGGCAATTTTATCTTCATGGCGAATGGCCAGCAGCGGAAACTCGCGATAGGCATTTTCAGCAATCACCGACTCCGACACATAGCGCATGTCTTCTTCTCGCAGCGCCAAGCCATTAGCCGGCGTATGGCCATTAGGGAAGACGATAAATAAAATATTGTTATCCCACACTTCTAAAAAACGATGCATGGTAAAACTGATGTTGCCTTGAGCCGGATCAGCCACGTAAACACGGTCTTCGTGCACGGCACGAATCACCACAAAGTGTTTAAAGCCTGCATGATCAATGGGCGCAATGGCGGGGTGATCCAGCTCGCGCAGGTCATCTGCATCGGCGCGAAAACCACCGGATGGATGACCCAAAGCCGTCACCAAGCGCTTCATATCCAGCAGAGAAAACCCACGGCGCTGAATAATGCGCTCGGTTTCACCAAAGCGCAGCAAGCCTTCCATTACCTGGCGCTCGCGGAAATTACGGCCCAAGTAATAATCGAGCAAGGTCGTTAGGGCAGCAGAGCCGCAAGAATAGTCGTACTGTTGGCGCACCACGTTGTGAAACTTCTGTACCACTAACGGCTCGACATTGACCACCTGATCGGACTGAAACGGCTGATTCACATCGTAGCGAATAACGGTATCGCCCTGCTGGCGGTCATTAACAATGGCCAGCTCGTTGATCATGGCAAAACCGATGATGGATCCGAGGAGAATGACGAACACGGGTGGCAACCCCATTATTATTGTTATGTTGATTGCTACCCATGTTACATAAAATCACACAAGGCACCAAACGCTTTTTCCACCATTTACGCCAATCAACGAGCCCAGCATTAATGCATAAAAGAAACTCAGTATCCCCTCAAAACCCTGTAAATACACCACTGATACGGAGTTTTTTGACGGTCCAAGTACATTTCAAAAGTTGCCTCGTGTACCGCATTATAAGCCATTATATCGACAGCATATGCACTCCTTGTATCCAAAGAGAAAGGGCGATCCGTTTGCCGTGCAGTATAAATGGAGTAACCCGTCACTCCAGAGAATGGTAGGACATCCCAATCCACCCCCGGACAACGATAACTATTTAAGTTTCCTTGCGAAGTATTTTTGACTTCTTCCAGAATACCGCGCAGCGAGTCAAATGAGTCTTTGTCAGGTAAGATCGTTTCTCTGCAACTAGGATTAAGATCTACACCTGTCAGAGCCATTTCACGCTCGTACTCGATACTGAGCTCTTCACCTGTAGCGATACTTTGTGCCGTAAAATACTTCCGGGCCTGCTCCGAGTCTTCTATGTTGAGACGAAACTTCGAATGAATACCGCCTTTTGGCTTCAACAGTAATTCAGAGCCAGACAGCACATCCGCAACAACATACTCTTCTTTTTGCCAATAGCATTGAGATATTTGAGTACAAGCATCATCCATATAGTCATGAACGATGACACTACCACTCTCAGATATTTCTAAGAAACCCTGATTACCCTGTTCTTTAGAACACACCAAGTGTGAAGCCACACCTAACTTATGCCCCACAGGCTTCCATAAGCCCACCAAATTGCCTGGAATGATCACGCCTTCCTTTTCAGAACCAGAACCAGAACCAGAACCAGAACCAGAACCAGAACCAGAACCAGAACCAGAACCATCTTCAGGTACCGTTTTATTTACATCATTACCTTCATCTTCTTCACCCACACTCTCTGAGCGTTCAGCGCCATCAGAACTCTCGGTTGCCTCATGCTCATTTCCCTTTGGGCCGCTCGTCTTATGCTCATTACCACATGCTACTAATAGAGTGATGAGCAAGAGCAATACTACTTTCATACAAATAAAAACCTTTTTCAAATACGCAAAAAAACGGGCTGCATCAGCAGCCCGTTTTATAAAATGGCATCAGCAGTTTTAGTTGTGACCGTAGATGCGCTGAGTCATGCCAGCCAAATTGATGTCGGACACCTTAACGCCACCAATCGACTCACCGCCCATTTTAATAGCATCAATATCTAGGGTACCAGCTATCTGCCCCATCTGAATGTAAACACCGCCTCCATCAGCAACGCTTCCGCCTTTCGCCCAAATAGTTTGATCTATCGTTGCCGCCTGTTTGTCGCCATTACTGTCTAAGCTATAGAACTCCAAACCTTCAATTTGAACCGCAGAGCCATTAGCCAAATTATCTGCAACGACTTGCTCCGCTGCATTCAAGTTACCATCACCGTTACCACCATAGGCAGCACTATCCGCGCGAGTATCTGCTTGGGCACGAGTGTAACCGAAAGCACCGACATTCATATCTGTGATCTGAATGGCACTACGAGAGAGAATAGCAACAGAGCCTACCTGAGCCGATACTGGAAGATCAGCAGTGGCGATCGTATCGCCATTAGCAAAAGTAACACTATTACCTGCTTGCTCTAAATTAAAGATAAATGTCTCGGACTGGCCAAGGTTCAATGTCATATCAATGTTGTTGACTACCTCTGTAGTAGCACCACCAACGCTACGCAGCGCAAGAGCAGAAGAGTTACCGCTTGTGTCTGCTAGCGTGTCACCAATAGCAACTTGCATACCGGTGACACCAGTCATTCCAATAGCCAAGTTACCATTCGCATCAACATCAATAGTTTGCGTCAAGTTATTTACATTACTGACAGTAATGTCTTGAAGTAATACTGAACCCTGATCTGTGTACTCGATCTCACCAACAGAGATACCAGAGTTATCAATATCAATTTCAATGGTTACACCTGCCTGACCGGTGGTGTTTGATAACGTCGCATCATCCAGTGGCTGCAATGCTTGCGCTGCGAACGGTGCAGCAGCAATAGCCGCGGCGAGAGACGCTTTTTTGAGAAGTTTCATGTGTGCACACTCCTGATTATTTTTTTGCGTTGTGCGGGCCTTCCCGGCCCTATCACTGCGACACTGACTTAACTCTCTGTGGAGCCTTAGCAGTGATCGCGGTGAACTGTAGAAAATCGCTGTTATTGTTATTCGCTCTGTCAGCACCGAGCCGTGCTCGTTTTTGACTGCTGATAATCTATTACCCTCACCTAGGCCGTGTCTAGCAATGAGTTACATATTTTAACCGCCGTTCACACAAATCGGCGTTTAATGCCATGCCGGTATGCCAGACGTGCTGGTGCTTTTGCTGTAAAATCAGACACTTAACTGGATTTAGCCGGACGCCCAATTGGCACAAAATGATACACAACAAACTCCCCTTCAGCGCACGTAAGATACTGAAATACTGCCATTTTTTGGATAACCCAATTGTGTTTTACAGCGGCCAATCGGGCAAAGCGGTACCATCGTCGCAATCCGCGCTATCCAATCAGGACAGAATGGCCGTTTTGGCCTTCGCACCCCAACGGTGCTTGCAAGCCAATACCGCTGAATCCTTGCTAGACATGGTACGCCAGCTTAACGCTGATGTTACGGGCAGCCATAAAAGCATCGGCCTTGCGGAAGATCGCTTCGTTAGCGGCTGGGCCGGTGCTTTCAGCTATGACGCCGGTCAAGTCAACCCAGCCAATGGCCTACAGGGCGCAGCCGACAGCCAAGCGCCACTGGCTTGGTTTGGCTATTACCCTTGCTCAGTGCATTTGCAACTGGATAGCGACGATGCCTGGATATATCACCCAGATCACCTAGACACAGCCCCCTGGCGAGAAGCGCTGCAGCAGTTGCTGCAGCAGCCACCCAAGTTGCAAGCAGCCAAAGCCCGCCACTGGCAAGCAGGCTGGCACCTTGAGCAATACCGCCACGCCTTTGAGCGCATTCAGCATTATTTACGCGCGGGCGACTGCTACCAGACCAACCTCACTCTGCCATTTGAGTGCCCGGATGATCTCACCGAGCAATCACCTCTGCCATTGCTGCAGGCATTTGATGCGCCGCACAGCGGCTACTTAAAGACGGACGACTTCACCCTGTTTAGCGTCAGCCCAGAGCGCTTTATTCGTATCCAAGGCCAGCAACTGGACACCCGCCCCATCAAGGGCACGGCGCCCAGAGGTGCAACTCCGGAGGAAGACCAAGCACTGCTGAACGAGCTGCGCCAATGCCCAAAAAATCAGGCCGAAAATCTGATGATTGTTGATCTGCTGCGCAACGATTTGAGCCGCTATGCCACACCAGGTAGCGTCAGCGTTGAGCAACTGTTCGAGCCGCAAAGCCATGCCAATGTGCACCATTTGGTGAGCACCATTCACGCCGAACTCAAGCCTGACATTGGCCACGCCCAGGCTATTTTTGCCGCCTTGCCGGGCGGCTCAATTACTGGCGCCCCCAAACGCCGGGCAATGGAAATCATCAGCGAACTGGAAGCTGGCCCGCGCGGTTTTTATTGCGGCTCCATGGGTTACTTCGACGAGCGCGGCGTAAGCGACTTTAACATTCTGATCCGCACCATTTGCGCGCGCAAAAACGGTGCGCAGTGCTGGGGCGGCGGCGGCATTGTGCTAGACAGCACCGCCGAGTCCGAATTTCAGGAAGTACTGAACAAGGTCCAGCGCATTCTTGATCAACCGCTATAACCTCCAGTGCAAAGCAGCGGCCCGCCCCACAAACTCAGGCTGAAAGGCCTGACGCTTTCAGCCTCCAAGCCAAAAGCCAAAAGCCAAAAGCCAAAAGCCAAAAGCCAAAAGCCAAAAGCCAAAAGCCAAAAGCCAAAAGCCAAAAGCCAAAAGCCAAAAGCCAAAAGCCAAAAGCCATCCCTACCCTTGGTGAACTCGTCTGCGGCTTGCGCCGGTACTGCGTTTAAGGATGGTTTTGTGTGAACCTCAATATAGATAACGGTATAACCTCACAACTTCTCACTGAGGGGAAGGGGTAAAGATAACGGTATAATCTATAAGCTCAAATCTCGCTCGCTGGCTTCGATAAATGCTCGCTTAAGCTCTTCGTAGGTATGTACGGCTGGAAACTGCGGGAACTCATCAATTACGTTTTGTGGCGCATGAAACAGAATGCCGGCGTCCGCCTCAGCCAGCATGGTGATGTCGTTGTAAGAATCCCCTGCGGCGATGGTGCGGTAATAAATGGTTTGCAACGCCCGAATGGACTGACGCTTAGGATCGGCCTGGCGCAGCTTGTAATCGACCACCCGTCCTGACTCATCCGTCACCAAGCGATGACAGAACAAGGTGGGAAACCCTAACTGACGCATCAAAGGCTGGGAAAATTCATAAAAGGTGTCGGATAAAATAATGACCTGAAAGCGCTCACGCAGCCAGTCGAGGAATTCACGCGCCCCTTCAAAGGGCTTCAAGGTAGCAATGACCTCTTGAATGTCCTGGATTATTAAACCGTGTTCAGCCAGCAGGCGCAAACGCTGCTGCATTAACTCGTCGTAATCCGGAATATCCCGCGTCGTCGCCTTTAGCGCTTCAATGCCGGTTTTGTTGGCAAACTCAATCCAAATTTCGGGTACCAATACCCCTTCCAGATCCAAACATGCGACTTCCATGAGCTTTTCCCTCTATGACTTAGCGGATGATTAAAATGGTCACTCACTGTAGCCAGCAGGAAGGATGAGAACAATTGACTCAGGGCAGCTCTAAATAATTCGGTGCCCGCTCTGGACCCCCAGAGGGCTCCAGATCAGATGCCGTTTGCCGCTCCAGCCAGCTACAGCAAAAATCGGCGACACAGAGCTGGAGTGCTCTGGCGCTCCCCGCAGGGCGCGGGCGGCAGGCCTCCATAACGTCGTTGGCGATGTTGAAAAGGGCTGGCCATTTCCTGCCATCACCGCCTTGTTCTGAAAGCCTGCTGCACTCGCGCAGAGCTGTACAGAATTATTCAGAGATGCCCTATGTTATAAAAGCACACAGCATGGGTATGCTTTTTTATTATTAAATGGACTAAGTAGCGCATGTTAACCTTGCGCTCACAAGAACCACAGGACAACCGTGATGAGTGAAGAAATCGAGCAACTCAACCAGGACTTAGCCGACAAGCGCCCGAAAGACATTATTCGCCACGCGCTGGAGCAGCATGGCGCCATTGCCGTGTCTTTTAGCGGCGCTGAGGATGTCGTTTTGATTGATATGGCCGTTAAAATCAAACCCGACGTTGATATTTTCACCCTAGATACCGGCCGCCTGCACCCAGAAACCTACGAGTTTATCGAGCAGGTGCGCAAGCACTATGGCATTCGCATCGACATTCGCACGCCCGAGCAACAGGCGCTGCAGCAGCTGGTGCGAGAGAAGGGACTGTTCAGTTTTTTTGAAGATGGCCATCAAGAGTGCTGTGGCATTCGCAAGATCGAACCACTGCGGCAAAAATTGCTGACCCTGGACGCTTGGATCACTGGCCAGCGCCGTGACCAATCCCCCGGTACGCGCAGCGATGTGCAACTGGTGGAAGCAGATTCAGCGTTTCAAGGCCGCAATGGTGAGCTAACCAAATACAATCCGTTGGCACTGTGGAGCTCGGCTCAGGTGTGGGAGTACATTCGTCTGTTCGACGTGCCTTATAATCGCTTGCATGAACAGGGCTACATCAGCATCGGCTGCCAGCCCTGCACGCGCCCCACCCTGCCCAATCAGCATGAACGCGAAGGCCGCTGGTGGTGGGAAAACGCAGGCCATAAAGAATGCGGCTTGCATGCCGGCAACATCATTGAGAAAGGCTAACGCTGCACTGCGTATTTTTGCTGGCTGGCGCAACGGCGCCGGCCATTAATGCTCGGGCAACTCCAAGCTGTCGAACAGCTCTTCCAGCTCCTGACGGTTATGGCAATGCGCTGCTTGGTCGATGATGTCCTTAGTTAAATGCGGCGCAAACTGGGCGATGAAGTCGTACATATAGCCGCGCAAGAAGGTGCCCTTGCGAAAACCAATTTTGGTCACACTGGCATCAAACAAGTGACTGGCATCCAGCGCCGCCAGATCTGAGTCGGCCTCTTCATCAATCGCCATGCTGGCAACAATACCCACGCCCACACCCAAACGCACGTAGGTTTTAATCACATCGGCATCGGCCGCGGTAAAGGCCACGCGAGGCGTCAGCCCCCGGCTTCTGAAAGCTTCATCTAACTTAGAACGCCCAGTAAAGCCAAACACATAGGTCACCAAGGGGTAAGCTGCAATCTGCTCCAATGATGGCTTGGGCGTTTGCGCCAGCGGGTGGCTCTTGGGCACCAAGATACTGCGGTTCCAGCGATAACACGGCATCATAATCAAATCGCCAAACAGCTCCATGGCTTCGGTGGCAATGGCGAAATCCGTGGTGCCGTTGGCGGCCATTTCTGCTATTTGCATCGGCGTGCCTTGATGCATGTGCAAGGACACATCTGGATAGCTGCGCATAAAGCCATCGATCACCGGCGGCAAGGCGTAACGCGCCTGGGTGTGCGTCGTGGCAATCGACAGAGCCCCTTTCTTTTCATCACTGAACTCCTGCGCCACCTGCTTGATGCTTTCCACTTTGCGCAAGATCTCGCCGGCCACTTTTAAAATGGCTTCACCCGCAGGTGTGATGCGGGTCAGGTGTTTGCCGCTGCGAGCAAAGATCTCAACCCCCAGTTCGTCTTCCAGCAAGCGGATTTGCTTACTGATGCCAGGCTGCGAGGTGTACAAGACCTGTGCCGTGGCCGACACATTTAGATCGTGATGGGCCACTTCCCAGATGTATCGCAGTTGTTGCAGCTTCATAGTTCCTCCGCCAAGCAGCAGGTGTTTGTTATAAAAATATAAACAAATATTCTTTTCCAGAATAGATGTAAGCCTCTAAATTGGCCACCTGAACCCTCCTTAGAGCTACCGGTAGTACTTTAGACCATTCTTCATGGATATTTTGTTATATATAGGCGCCGGCGCACTGGTTGGCCTCATTGTTGGAATCACAGGCATCGGCGGCGGCGCTCTCATGACGCCGCTGCTGCTGATGTTTGGCTTTCCACCGCACATTGCCGTCGGCACAGACCTGATGTACGCCGCGCTCACCAAAGCCGGCGGCGCCATCAGCCATCACCGCCAAGGCCATGTTGAGTGGTCATTAGTGAAATTATTAGCCTGGGGAAGCCTGCCAGCAGCCTTGCTGACAGGCCTGATGCTGAAATCGCTGTTTCAAGAGTCGGAAGACTACGCCCATCTGCTGAGCAATGCCTTAGGCATTATGCTGCTGCTGACCGCATTGGTAATTATCGGCCGTAACCGCCTGCAGGCTCTGGCACAGCGCTACAGCAACGGCAGCCTGAGCAAGTGGCGCGGGCCGGCCACATTGATCATGGGCGTATTTTTGGGCGTTTTTGTTACCCTGTCGTCTGTTGGCGCGGGCGCCATTGGCACGGCCATTTTGATGCTGCTCTATCCGCTGTTGCGCAGCACCTCGGTGGTGGGAACGGACATCGCACACGCCGTACCGCTCACGTTGGCGGCCGGCTTGATTCACATGTATTTGGGCAATGTGGACTTTTACCTGCTAGGCGCCCTGCTGATTGGCTCATTGCCTGCCATTCACCTAGGCAGCCTGTTGAGCCGCAAAGTGCCCGAGCCGGTGCTGCGCCCGCTACTGGCCACCATTTTGTTTGGCATCGGAGCGCGCTACGCTTTTTTCTAATTTTTACAGCAAGCTTGGCTGAGTCGGCTGCCATTTCAGCTCGGGCAGCTGCCAAGCATCACACACCGCATTGGCGCGCTGAGGCGCGTTGTGATTACCAGCGGTGTGAATAAAAAAGAACGGCTGCCGCCCTTGCTGCTGCCACTCAATTAACTTGGCATGCCACTGCTGTAAAAATTCATCGTCGCGCTGCCACTGGCTATGGCCAATAAAACGCACCACAGGGTGTTTTCCCGTGGCAATCGGATGCACGGGCAAGCGCGGTTTTTTGGCGCGGGCATCCAGTATTTCTGCGCTTTGACCGTTATCGTGAAATAAGCCTCGCGTATCAAAGATAACGCGGTCTACCTCACGCTGCGTTAGCGCTCGTAGCAGCTGTCGCTCGGCATCGCCCTTCGCAAATAACTCAGGGTGGCGAACTTCAACGGCCAGGGGCACAGCCTGTTCTTGCCGCAATGCATCCAGCGCGCTAAACAGCTCAGGTAAGCGCTCAGGCCCAAATTGCGCTGGCAACTGCAGCAGCCCCAGCCCTAAACGTGAGCCAACGGCCTGACAGAAGTCCAACCAAGCTGGCAGCTCGCGCTTTAAAGCCTGTAATAAATCATGGCTGAGACTGATGCTGCGCGGCAGCTTAAAGGCAAAGCGAAACGATTCCGGCACTTGTTGCGCCCAGTGATGTGCGCGCTCAACCGTGGGCAAACCATAAAACGTGGTATTGCCTTCGACACTGGAAAACTGGCGAGCGTACTGTGCCAACGCCGATTGCGCATCGCCAACCGGGGCCAATAATTCACCCCGCCACTGCGGCATGTACCACATCGGCAAACCTAAGCGCAGCTGATTGTGATCCAGCGCCCTGTGCTTATGTGCAATTCGTTCGGTATTTGTCATAATCGGTCGAAGAAATTTCGGCAAGCCCACCAACGTCGCTCCACTGCGAAAAGCACGGCGTCGATTACAGCACAGGCGGGGAAATTTCTTATTTTAAAACTACCGTGATGAATTGGGAACGAGCATGTCCGACAGCCGCGTAGAAGATTTGAACATCGAGTCATTTTCACCCCTGATCACCCCTGATCAGTTAAAAGCTGAATTACCCATCAGCGACGCTGCCGTCGCTAGCGTTCAAAAAGGTCGCCAGGTCATCCGCGATATCATTGATCGCAAAGATAAGCGTATTTTTCTGGTGATAGGCCCCTGCTCCGTGCACGACATCGAAGCGGCCCACGACTACGCCGCTCGCTTGCGCGACCTAGCCGAAGAAGTCAGCGACACCTTATATTTGGTGATGCGAGTGTATTTCGAAAAGCCGCGCACCACCGTGGGCTGGAAGGGCATGATCAACGACCCTTACATGAACGACACCTTTAAAATCCAAGACGGCTTGCACCGTGCCCGTAAACTACTGCTGGATTTAGCCGAAATGGGGCTGCCGTTATCCACTGAAGCTCTGGACCCGATTTCGCCGCAGTATTTGCAAGATTTCATCGCTTGGTCGGCGATCGGTGCACGCACCACTGAGTCACAAACCCACCGTGAAATGGCCTCTGGCTTATCGTCTGCCGTCGGCTTTAAAAATGGCACCGATGGCAGCCTGACCACGGCCGTGAATGCATTAAAATCCGTTGCCAATCCGCATCGCTTTTTGGGCATAGATCAAAGCGGTTCGGTGTCTGTCGTTTCTACGCGCGGCAACCCCTACGGTCACGTGGTATTGCGCGGCGGTGGCGGCAAGCCTAACTATGACTCGGTGAACGTCTCTTTGGCCGAACAAGCATTGGCGAAAGCTGATTTGCCCGCCAACATCATGATTGACTGCAGCCACGAAAATTCGAGCAAAGACCCAGCCATTCAGCCCTTGGTGATGGACAATGTCAGCAACCAGATTTTGGATGGCAACCAATCCATTATTGGCTTGATGGTCGAGTCTCACCTCAAGCATGGCCGCCAAAATATTCCAGCCAACCTAGACGATTTGGAATACGGCTTATCGGTCACCGACGGCTGCATCAGCTGGGAAGAAACAGAAGCTGCGGTTCGCAAAATGCGCGACAAGCTGAAAGACGTTTTACCCAAGCGCTAATTTCAGCCACAAAAAAAGCCGCTCAAATGAGCGGCTTTTTCATAACGACGGCTATATCGCCAACGCGGCTAATCCACGTTGAATATCGGCAATAATGTCGTCGATGGACTCCAAGCCCACAGCAATGCGTAACAAACCATCACCAATGCCCGCACGAGCGCGTTCATCCTCACTCAAGCGACTGTGCGTGGTGGTTGCCGGATGGGTAATGGTGGTTTTGGCGTCGCCCAAATTGGCGGTAATGGAAATCAGACGCGTGGCATCAATGACTTGCCAAGCGCCTTGCTGGCCACCCACGACCTCAAACGACAGCACACCGCCCGGATGGCGCTGCTGCTGCTTCGCCAGATCAAACTGCGGATGACTTTCCAAACCAGCATAATTCACGCGCACAACGGCCGGTTGCTTTTGCAACCACCGCGCCAGCGCTAACGCATTGTCAGAATGCGCTTTCATTCGCAGCGCCAGCGTTTCTAACCCCTTGGTAAACACCCAAGCATTAAACGGGCTCATGGTCGGCCCTGCGGAGCGCAAAACGCCGACCACAGGCTCAATTAATGCCTCACTGCCCACCACGGCACCGCCGATGCAACGGCCTTGACCATCAATATATTTAGTCGCTGAATGAGTAACTAGATCCGCCCCCAGTGTTAATGGCTGCTGCAATGCCGGCGTGCAAAAGCAATTATCGACCACCAACAAGGCATCGCGTTGATGAGCCAGCTCAGCGATGGCGGCGATATCCGCCACTTCAATCACCGGGTTGGATGGCGACTCCAAAAACAGCACGCGGGTGTTGTCTTGCAGCGCCGCGCGCCAGCTGTCGAGATCAAGCAAGTCAACGTAGGTGACTTCAATGTCGAATTTGCGCAGAAATTTTTCGAACAGCACATTGGTGCTACCAAACACACTGCGCGAAGACACTAAATGATCGCCGCTTTTTAAGTGCGCCATGCACACGGCATAAATCGCCGCCATCCCCGAAGCCGTCGCCGCACATGCCTCAGCCTGCTCTAACGCGGCCAAGCGCTGCTCAAACGTGCGTACCGTCGGATTGGTGTAGCGCGAATACACATTACCTGGCTCATCGCCCGCAAAGCGTGCGGCCGCTTCGGCCGCCGAGCGAAACACATAGCTGCTGGTCGGGAAAATAGCCTCTGCGTGCTCACCTTCATGCGTGCGCTGCTGCCCGGCTCTAACGGCCAGGGTTTCAAAATCGACGTCAGCAAACTCGGCTGGATAGCGCTCGGAATAATCCGTCATAGCTGACCTTCTACGCCGTCGTCATTGTGCAAATCGATGGCGACGTTTTCGACGCCCTGCTCTTTATTCGCATCGTTGCGCAGCGCCGACAAGCGCTCAAAATAAGCGTCATCAATATCACCGGTCACGTATTCACCGGTAAAGACCGAGCAATCAAACTCTTTCGCCGACGTGCTGCTGCCCTCTAAGCAGGCTTCGATTAAATCGGGAAGGTCCTGATAAACCAGCCAGTCTGCACCGATGTCTCTGGCAATTTCATCGGTACTGCGATCATGCGCAATAAATTCTTCCTTGGCTGGCATATCAATGCCATAAACATTTGGATAACGCACGGCAGGAGCGGCAGATGCAAAATACACTTTGGCAGCGCCCGCATCACGCGCCATTTCAATAATTTGCTCACACGTCGTGCCGCGCACAATGGAGTCATCGACCAGCAATACGTTTTTACCGCGAAATTCCAAATCCAACGCGTTGAGCTTTTGGCGCACGGATTTTTTACGCTGTTTTTGCCCAGGCATAATAAACGTACGGCCAATGTAGCGGTTTTTCATAAACCCTTCGCGGTACTTAACGCCCAAACGCATGGCCAACTCCAGAGCTGAAGAGCGGCTGGTGTCGGGGATCGGAATAACCACATCAATGTCGTGCTCTGGGTGCTCACGCACAATTTTGTCGGCCAGTTTTTCGCCCATGCGCAAACGGGCTTTGTAAACGGCAATTTCATCCATAATGGAGTCTGGGCGAGCAAAATAAACGTATTCGAACAAACAGGGCGTCAAGCGGGTATTGTCGGCACAGAGTTGGGTATGCAACTCGCCCTCTTCCGTAATGACCACCGCTTCGCCTGGCGCAATATCACGCTCCAGCTTAAATTCCAGCGCATCGAGGGCCACCGACTCCGATGCCACCATGTATTCCATACCGGCGGCGGTTTCTTTGCTGCCAAACACTGCTGGGCGAATGCCATTAGGATCACGAAACGCCACCACGCCAAAGCCGCTGATCATAGCAACCACGGCATAACCGCCTTTAACGCGCTCATGTACGCGGCGAACCGCCTTAAAAATCACCTCGGGCGTTGGTTTTATTTGTCCTTGTACCTGTAATTCATGCGCAAAGATGTTCAGCAACACTTCAGAATCTGAGGTGGTATTTACATGGCGCAAGTCTTCACGGTAAATGTCTTCTGCCAATTGCTCAGCGTTGGTCAGGTTGCCGTTGTGCGCCAAGGTAATGCCGTAGGGAGAGTTGACATAAAACGGCTGCGCTTCCGCCGAGCTGGAGGTACCCGCCGTTGGGTAGCGAATATGGCCAATGCCC
This sequence comes from Bacterioplanes sanyensis, assembly GCF_014652515.1. Taxonomy (GTDB): domain Bacteria; phylum Pseudomonadota; class Gammaproteobacteria; order Pseudomonadales; family Oceanobacteraceae; genus Bacterioplanes; species Bacterioplanes sanyensis. Next base: position 282,724 of record NZ_BMYY01000003.1, read on the forward strand.
ATATTGCCCACCAAGCGTTTCATATGACGAGTGCGAAAAACATCGCGCACTAGGCCATTGTCTTTGCGCAGGTACAATTTATTTTGGTAGCTGGTGACAATGCCAGCAGCATCCTGGCCGCGGTGTTGTAAGACCGTCAGAGCATCAAAAATACCCTGGTTAACATGGGATTTACCAACAATACCCACTATTCCGCACATGCGCGTTCTACCTCAAACAAGGACTACTGAGAAAACCATTCCATTCGCTCGGTCGCTGCTGGCAGCGTTTTGCGCGCCCAATCAGCCACCGTTTCGAGATGGGGAATGACGACAGACTGCTGGTACCAGGCATCTTCTGCTACCAGGGTGTATTGCAAACCATAGACGATGGCGACCAAAATCAGCAGACCGCGCACCGCACCGAAAAACATGCCAAAAACGCGATCGGTGCCACTTAGGCCAGTGACACGCACCAACTCAACAATCAAATGGTTTAATAAGGCGCCGATAATCACCGTACCGGCAAACAAAATAAGGAAGGCGATCATCCAACGCAGTGACGCGGTATCGACATGCCCTTCTAATAAGGTTGCCAAATTACCGCTGAATAGCCGGGCCACGACAAAGGCGACGATCCAGCTGGCCAGCGATAACGCCTCGCGCACAAAGCCGCGCTTTAGGCTAATCAGGCTGGATATCACTACCACTGCGATCAGCACCCAATCAATGATGGCCATGCCACTGCTCTCTTACCGACGATCCAGAACCGCACTGAACAAGGTGTCAGTGCAAATTGAGCGCGCAGTATATCAGACGGTCATATGAATGACATGATGTTGTCACTCAAAGCCAGCAAGCATGCGGCTTACAGGCCGATTTCCTGACTTTAAAGACAACTTTTTAGGAACGCGCACGGTAGCGCTTAATGTACACATCTTGCTGCTGTAAACGCTGTCGCAATCGCGCTTGCAGTGCCTCGGCCTCATTGCGCTGCAACACCGGGCCAACGTAAACACGCACCCAGTTGGAATCCGGCTGCACTTGCAAATAGCTCTTAAAACCGTCGGCTTGCAGTTGATCTCGCAGTTTTTCGGCATTGGCACGCTGAGCAAAAGCACCGACTTGCAGCGACCAAGCATATGGCATATCACGATCGTCTAGGGTAGCGCGATCGCCTTGAGTGCGCGGCGCTGCCGGATCGTCACGCTCGATGGTGCGTTGCGGCTCCGGTGTTGTCGCCTGCTCACTGCTGCCGCTGGCCAACTGCTCAAGTTCGATTCTTACCCGCCGCTCGCGCTGCTCATCGGACCAGTTGGGCGTTTGCGGCATGGGTGGAATATCCGTGGTCAGCGGCAAACGTGCACGATTGCCATCTAAAAAGATGGGCAGCACGATGGCCACGGCAATGACGGTCACCAGCGCCCCAACTATGCGTTTTTTAAGATGCTGCTCCATGCCCTAGGCGTTCCTCCATCCAGTTCAAAGCCTGCTCCACTGTATAGAAGGAACCGGCCACCAGCCAGCGCCGATGCGGTTGCTGAGCCGCAAACTGCATCGCTTCGGCGACACTGTTAAAGCAAGCGTCGACAGGCTGCGGCACGCGCTCTGCTAATTGCTCAGCGCTCAGCCCGCGCCATACATCTAAACCAGCCAACAGCAATTGCTGATGCTGAGGCAACAAGGCAACTAAGTCTGCGACCGGCTTGTCTTCCAACGCCGAGAAAATCACTCCATCGACTTGTGGCAACACCTGCGCCAGATGCGCCATCGCCTGAGGGTTATGCGCCACGTCCAAGAACCACTGCTGCTGGCCCAACGCCAGTTGCTGCAAGCGCCCCGGCACTCGCAACTCCGCAATCACCTGCCTAGCGACCGCCTCAGACGGCAAGCGCTGCACTGCTGCTAGAGCTTGCAAAGCCGTGGCCACGTTGTGATAGGGCACGTTTACTTGCGGGATGGACCAGCTCATCTCCTCACCCGCCGAGCTAAAGCTCACTTGATAGCCTTGCTCGCTGGCTACGATATCAAACGCTTCCCCGCGCGCCAGCCAAACGCCCTGCCGGGCATTGACCGTCGCCCGCGCTCGCTCAGGAGGCTGCGGCTGACCGCATATCAGTGGACGCCCGGAGCGGGCAATGGCGCATTTTTCATAGGCGATGTCGTCGACGCTATTCCCCAGCCAAGCTTGATGGTCCAAGCCAATGCTGGTCACCACGCAAGCATCGGCATCGGCAACATTCACCGCGTCCAAACGCCCGCCCAGGCCAACTTCAAGAATGCAGACATCCAGCGACTGACGGGCAAAGAACTCCAGCGCACTGAGGGTACCGAACTCGAAATACGTCAACCCGGTATCGCCACGCGCCTGCTCGACGCGCTCAAACGAGGCCACCAGCTCGGCATCGGTTATTTGCTCACCGTTGATTTGCACACGCTCGTTATAGCGCTGCAAATGCGGCGAGCTGTACACACCGACTTTTAGCCCCTGCACCTGCAGCAACGCACTCAGCAAAGCCGACGTGGTGCCTTTGCCGTTGGTGCCGGCAACGATCAGAGTCAAAGGCGCTGGGCGCCGGCATGCCATCACATCGGCAACGGCGGCCACGCGCTCAAGTCCAAGGTCGATTTCCGTGGCGGTCAGTGACTCCATATACTGGAGCCACTCAGGCAAAGAGCGCTCAGCCATCCAGCGCCTGCCGCATTTCACGCACCAATGTCGACACCTGCTGGCGCGCCTTATCTGGTGCACCGGCATGATCAGCGATCAAGTTGACAATGGCACTGCCGACAATGACACCGTCTGCCACTGCACCCACGGCGGCCGCCGTGGCACCGTCGCGAATACCAAAGCCAACACCCACGGGCAGAGACACCTGCTGGCGAATGCGCGTAAGGTTGCGCGCCACATCATCGACATCCAGCGCCGCTGAGCCGGTCACACCTTTCAGCGACACGTAATAGACATAGCCACTGCCACTGGCGGCAATGCTGGCGATGCGTGCATCCGTGGTGGTAGGCGCAATCAGATAAATAACATCCAACTCGGCCTCACGGAAAATACCGCCGATGTCTTCCGCTTCTTCGGGCGGCAAGTCGACCATCAAAACACCATCAACACCCGCTTCCTTAGCACTCGCAACAAAAGTCTCATACCCCATCGCTTCAACCGGATTGAGATAGCCCATCAACACCACGGGCGTGCGGCTATCTTGCTGGCGAAACTCCGTCACCATAGCCAGCACATCGCGCAACGATGTGCCATGTGCCAGAGCGCGCTCACACGCCAATTGAATAGTCGGGCCATCGGCCATCGGGTCTGAAAACGGCACCCCTATTTCAAGGATGTCAGCACCGGCTTCAACCAGGGCATGCATCATGGGAACGGTGGCGTCTTTGGCGGGATCGCCACCGGTAATGTAGGGAATCAAAGCCTTGCGACCTTGTTGCTTCAATGTGTCCATTACCGCCGCAATACGACTCATGATACGACTCCTGACTGATCTTCATGCACGCCATCAAGGCTGGCCACGGTATGTATGTCTTTATCACCACGGCCCGATAAATTAACCACGATGCTTTGATCGCTGCGCATGGTTTTCGCCAGTTTCATACCAAAGGCGATGGCATGAGCACTTTCCAGCGCTGGCATAATGCCTTCCATGCGAGTCAATTGATGAAAGGCTTGCAACGCTTCGTCATCGGTGGCCGCAACATAATGTGCACGACCAATGTCCTTCAACCAGGAATGCTCAGGCCCAACGCCGGGATAGTCCAGACCCGCCGACACCGAATGCGTACCCATGATTTGGCCATTGTCGTCTTCCATTAAGTAGGTGCGGTTGCCGTGCAGCACACCAGGGCGCCCTTTGCTCAGCGGTGCGGCATGATCATCACCATCAAGACCCAAGCCACCGGCTTCAACACCGTACATGGCGGTTTCATCGTGACCGATGTACGGGTGGAACATGCCAATGGCATTGGATCCACCGCCGACGCAGGCCACCAACGCATCCGGCTGGCGCCCTATCAACTCCAAACTCTGACGCTGCGTTTCACGGCCGATGATGGTTTGAAAATCACGCACCAGCATTGGGTAAGGATGCGGCCCTGCCGCCGTGCCAATAATGTAGAAAGTATCATCGACATGGGTAACCCAGTGGCGCATGGCTTCGTTCATCGCATCTTTCAGCGTACGCGTGCCCGACTCTACGGCTTCCACCTCAGCACCCAACAGGTTCATACGATAGACATTGAGTTTTTGCCGCTCGACGTCCACCGCGCCCATAAACACCCGGCATTCCAGGCCGAAGCGCGCCGCTACCGTGGCCGAGGCAACGCCGTGTTGGCCGGCGCCGGTTTCAGCAATCACCTTTTTCTTGCCCATATATTTGGCCAGCAATGCCTGACCAATGGTGTTGTTGATTTTGTGGGCACCGGTGTGATTCAAATCTTCGCGCTTAAGATAGATTTGCGCACCACCACAATGGGCCGACAAACGCTCAGCATGATACAGCGGTGATGGACGCCCCACATAGTGTGCCAAATCACGGTCAAACTCGGCCCAAAAATCGGGGTCTTGGCGCAGCTTAGAATAGGTTTGCTGCAGCTCATCCAATGCTGCGGTCAGAGTTTCAGAAACAAACCGGCCGCCAAAAATACCAAAGTGGCCGCGCTCATCCGGCAGTGTTAAGTCGATTGCGTTGTTGGTCGCCATACTGGACCTCTTTCATAAATGCACAAATTTTGTCGTGATCCTTGATGCCTTTCTCGGCTTCGACACCGCCACTAACATCAACCGCATATGGGCTAACTTGCTCAATGGCCGTTGCAACATTGGATGGCGCTAGGCCACCCGCTAAGATCACGGGGGTTTGCAGTTCCTCAGGAATCAAAGACCAGTCAAATGACTCGCCGGTTCCGCCGGGAACTCCTGGCTTATAGCTGTCTAGCAGAATCGCCAGTGCACTTGGGAAGCGCAGGCATGACGCCACCACATCCGACGCTTGCCGGACGCGTAATGCCTTAATGAAGGGATGTTTGAACTGACTGCAGAAGTCATCTTCCTCGTCACCATGAAATTGAAGCAAATCGATTCTAACGCTATTCAGAACCGTCTGCACCTCTTCTCGCGAAGGGTTAACAAACAAAGCCGTGACCGTGACAAACGCCGGCACTGCCAGCGCAATTTCACGTGCCTGCTCAACACTGACAGCGCGCGGACTGGGCGCATAAAACACCAGCCCAATCGCATCGGCTCCCGCCTCAACCGCAGCCACAGCATCTTCGGGGCGGGTAATACCGCAGATTTTTACTCGGGTCCTGACCATACACACCTCTAGGAAATCAGAGGCGCCAGAATAGCAGGTCCGGCCGGCTGACAGGGAATAGAGAACTCCTGCGGATAATCCACACCGACAAAATACAAGCCTTCGGCTGGCGCCGTCACACCACCTTTTCTGCGATCACAGCTGGCCAACACCTCCGCCATCCAATTTACCGGCGCACGGGACTGCCCAATCGGCAGCAGCACCCCAACAATGTTGCGCACCATATGATACAAAAATGCACTGCCGTGCAGCTCCAACACAATCAACTGTCCGAAGCGCCTGACTTGTGCCCGATACATGGTCTTCACCGGCGAATGCGCCTGACAATCACGGGCACGAAACGCGCTGAAGTCATGCTCTCCGATCAAGGCCTGCACCGCCTCATGCATCAGCTCAGCATCCAGCGGATAGCGCCACCAAGTGAGCTGGTCATGCATCAATGCCGGCTTTACTGGAGCATTATTAATGATGTAGCGATAGTGGCGGCCCGATGCTCGAAAGCGCGCGTGGAACTCAGCATCCACCGGCCCCAACCATTGCACAGCAACGCCCGCCGGGAGATTGGTATTAATCCCCATCAGCCAGCCATAGTCACTGCGTTTGGCGGACGTATCGAAATGAATAACTTGCTGACAGGCATGCACACCGGCATCGGTACGTCCGGCACAGACGACCTCCACTGGGTGATTGGCAACAAATGAAATGGCCGCTTCAAGAGCGGCCTGTACGGTAGGTTCGTTGTGATGTTTTTGACGCTGCCAGCCGTGGAAATAACTACCGTTATACTCCACCACGGCGGCATAGCGTTGTGTATCTGACATTTAACTCATGCTGTCCATCATACTGCGGGCTTCTTGTTTTTGCTGGTCACTGCCTTCTTGCAGCACCTCTTGCAACAATTCTTTGGCACCATCGGCATCTTCCATGTCGATGTAGGCGCGAGCAAGATCCAGCTTAGTGGCACACTCATCGGTACCGGCCAAGAAGTCAAACTCATCGTCTGCGGCTGCCAGCTCATCAAGATCGATGTCATCCGTCGCGCGACCACCAGTTTGCGGCGCCTCACTGGCCATAGGAGCAGGCTCTTCAGCGACAGGAGCAGGAGCAGGAGCTTCCGGCTCTTCCTCCGGTGCGGCAAAGTCTTCCAACTCAGAGTCCAGATCGGCCATATCCGCAGACAGATCGAAGTCACCCGGGTCATCATCTTGTTGGTCGGCAGAAGCTTCAGACAAGCTCTCCAACTCCGACATAAAGTCATCGGCATTGGTTACTTCTTCTTTACCATCGGCTGTTGTGCGCGGCTCAACTTCATCCGGCACAAAGGATGATTGCTCCAGCTCGGCTTCCAGCTCCTGCAACGCACTGCTTTCTTCTTCACTGATTTCAGCGACGGAATCATCATCGCCCAAGTCAAAATCGAGCACGTTATCAGCGTCGGCAGCTGCGACTTCTGGCTCTTCTGCTTTCGGCTCCTCGGGCTCTTGCAGCGAACTGAGATCAAACTCAAGGGCATTATCACCATTGTCGCTGTCTAAAACATCCTCCAAGGCATCCGCTGCGCTAACTTCATCTGCACCCGCGTCATCGCCAGTGGAGAAGTCAGACAAGTCAAAGTCAAGACCGTTGCTGTCAGACTCTGGCTGCTCCTCAGCAGGCAATTCCAAGCCATCGTCCATGCTAGATTCAGCGGCACTATCGCCCAAATCAAAGTCCAACGACTCATCCAAATCTGCATCGAGATCTAACGTTGGCACATCTTCTAGGCCGCCGTCGTCGCCTACTGAGTCATCACCCAGTTCAAGTGCAGATTCGAAGTCAAGAGAAGAGCTGTCGCTAGCATCCGCTGAAGCTGCGAAGATATCTTCAACGTTATCACCACCTTTGTCATCCGACAGGTCTAATGCATCGGAGAAGTCGAGACCACTGTCGAACTCTTCAGACAAGGACTCGTCCAGCTCGGGAATGTCGCTATCCAAACTCATACCTAGCTGCTCATCGCCACCGACAGTGGCAGGAGCCTGAGGCGCAGACAAACGCGAACGCATTTGCTGAGCTTGTTCATTGGCCTGATGATCGCCCAGCATATTGAGAGCACCTTCAGCCTCCGCAAATGCTTGGCCATCGTCCATTTCCACCAAGACTTCTAGCAGTTTAAGGCGCAAATCAGTACGACTTGGCTCATCTTCGATGGCGCCTGTTAGCAAATCCACGGCCTGGTCAAATTTACCGTAAGCGATGTAAATATCAGACTCACTGATAACATCTTCTGTTTGCGCCACTGGCGTGAAGTCGTCGTTCACCTCTTCTGCGGCGGCGACATTAGACTCTGGCGCATCCAAGTCGGCGCCCAGATCTAAGGTTTCCTTCTCTAAGTCTGCCTCGGCATCAAAGTCAAAATCATCCAGTTTACCGGCATCAGTGGGGGCATCGAACTCCGCAGCAGGCACTTCAACAGCCTCTTCGGCTTGCTCTTGCGATTCTTTGCGTTTTCTAACAACGCGATATCCCACCAGACCCAACAACGCCAATACCAAGGCGCTGCCGCCCAGTAGAATTGGCTGCATCAGGGTATCCATCATGGACGGTTGCGCTTGCTGTGATTCGCGCGCGATGCGCTCAGCCAGCTGGCGGCGACGCTCTTCGGCAGCAGCTAATTCCTCTGCCGATGGTGTTGGCTCAGTTTCTACAGCCGGCTCAGCTGGAGCCTCATAGGGCTCTTGGTTCGAGCCACTGTCTTCTGGCTGGCTGTAGTTAAAATCCACATTATCAGAGTCCTCTGGCATGGCCTCTGGCGAGTCATTCATATCTGACTCAGCGTATGGATCTTCTGGCTGCGACAAAGGCTCCTCGGACTCTTCATCGCTCAGCTGCATATTGGCAAGCTGATCATCTTTCAGCGTAATCAAACGCTCCAGATTGCCGATTTGTTCTTCTAGAGCTTGCAGGCGCTCACGTAACTCTTCGTTTTCACGGCGGCTGCGATCCAGCTCTTCCAACGTCATTGCCAGATCATTTTCTAGCTGCTGCTGACTGCCACTGGCCATGTCACTGTCAACCTGACCGCTGCTGCCAGCCACATCTTCTTGCTGCTCTGAAGGCGATAGCAAGCGCACTTCACCATCACCTTGCTGGGCTGTTTCAGGCTCAGCTGCAGTAGAGCGACCAGTGGCACTTAATTGAGCGCCTGATGCGTTGATGTCTTTATTTTGGCGTGAAACTTCTGCCAATGCTTGCTGTTCAGATACGCCACTGAGCTCATCAGCACCCGGAATTCTCAAAACCTTGTGCGTTTTTAAGCGATTGATATTGCCACCAATAAAAGCATCTGGGTTCGCTTGTTGAATAGCGACCATCATACGCTGCGGCGACACATTGGAATCAGGGCGGGTATTGAGCGCGATATTCCACAAGGTGTCGTTGGGTTTGACCTTGTAGGTGCCTGGCTCAGTTGGCTCTTGCGTCCAATCCTGACGATCAGCGCTGCTGCCCGTGGTCACGATTTGCGTTTCTACCTGATCCGCCGTACCCGGTTGCTCTACATATACGGTTTCAACCGTTGCTGGCGTGGTCACTGATAAGGGCGCTACTGCGCCATCATCTGCAAACACCGGCGGATCCAGCAGCACTGTATACTCTCTCAGCACACGACCGGCCGGCCAGTTCAGTTCCACTAAAAAGTTCAAAAAGGGTTCAGTGACGGGCTCACGGGTCGACAAAATAATTTTGTCGCCCTCGACTTTGAAATCGATCTTGGTCAGGAAAAACACTCGGTCAACACCAGCGTTTTCAAAATCCCGTGGAGAAGCCAGCTTGGGTTTTATTTCCCACTGCGACAAGTCTTCCACTTCAACCAAGGCGATCTCGGCTTTAAGAGGCTGATTAAGGGCGGAATCCAGCTCCAGTTCCCCTAGCCCTAGCGCCAGAGAATGACCTGAAAGTGTCAAGCCACCGGCCAGCATTAAAGTGTTCGCAAGTAGGCGCTTCATTCATTGCTTCCTTGTTTTTTCTCACGGCAATGCAATCACTGTAGATGATTGCGGCATGCATTCGATATCTATGTTTCGACAATCCTAACCCAGCTTACCCTTTGGATTCCGTGATCTGGTACGGCTTGTCGCATATTGCCCAGCAATTTATCAACATGACCCTACCGTAGAAACAACACGGATTCCTTATATATTCCCTTAATAAGCGAGGCCAAGTATCAAATATAAAACAGCATAGCGCAATGTTTTGGCTTTGCCCGATGACATAAAAGCGAGAAAGAAGAAGAACTTAGGCAAGAAATGAGAAGAAGTTCATGAAAAGCGGGGCAAGCCCCGCTCCAATTATGCGGCCTGTAACAGAATGCGAAGGGTACGACGCAGCGGCTCAGCGGCACCCCACAGCAGCTGATCACCGACGGTAAACGCTGAAATATATTCAGGCCCCATGGCCAGTTTGCGGATGCGCCCAACAGGTATCGACAAAGTGCCTGTAACTTTGGCAGGCGTTAGCTCCGTCATGCTGACATCACGATCATTGGCAATGACTTTGACCCACTCGTTGTGCTGATCCAGCAAACGCTCGATTTCAGCCACGGGCAGGTCTTTTTTCAGTTTCATGGTCATCGCCTGACTGTGACAGCGCATGGCACCGACGCGCACACAAATGCCATCTATGGGCACGGGCGCCTCTGTCAGCCCAAGGATTTTGTTGGCTTCAACTTGCGCTTTCCATTCTTCACGCGACTGACCACTGTCGAGCTGCGAGTCGATGTAGGGAATTAAACTGCCCGCCAGCGGCACACCAAATTGATCGGCTGGGTAGTCATCGCTGCGAATATGTTCAGCGACTTGGCGATCAATATCGAGAATGGCAGCCGCAGGATCGTCCAGTTTGTCCTTCACATTGGCGTGAATTGAACCCATTTGACTGATCAGCTCGCGCATGTGCTTAGCACCAGAGCCGGAAGCCGCTTGATAGGTCATGGGCGCTACCCACTCGACCAAGTCAGCCTCAAACAAACCGCCCAGTGCCAACAACATCAGTGACACAGTGCAGTTACCGCCCACAAAGGTATTGCCACCGTCACTGATTGCTTGACGAATTTGCTGGCCGTTTACTGGGTCCAGTACGATCACTGCCTGATCATCCATGCGCAGCGCAGAGGCCGCATCAATCCAGTAACCCTGCCAACCTGAATCGCGCAGCTTGCTGTAAACCGCCTTGGTATAGTCTCCGCCCTGGCAGGTGATAATGACCTCTTGTGCCGACAGCGCGTCTATATCAAAAGCGTCCTGCAAACTACCGCAATCGCGACCGGCATAATCGGGAGCCGGTTGACCGGCTTGCGAGGTGGTAAAAAAGGTAGGCTCGATCAGCTCAAAATCTTGCTCTTGCTGCATACGGTCCATCAACACCGAACCGACCATGCCGCGCCAGCCTACTAACCCTACTTTCTTTAAAGCCATAATCGTATTTACACCGTTTGCAAAGCAGCAACCACTGCTTCACCCATTTGCTGAGTGCCGACTTTTTGCGTGCCCTCAGAATAAATGTCTGCCGTGCGCAGGCCCTGATCCAGAACCTTGCTGACGGCTCGCTCAATTGCATCGGCGGCGTCGCCGTGACCCAGAGAATAACGCAGCATCATGGCCGCTGACAAAATCGTCGCTAATGGGTTGGCAATTCCCTGGCCAGCAATATCCGGCGCCGAACCATGACAAGGTTCGTACATACCCTTGTTGTTTTTATCCAGTGATGCCGATGGCAGCATGCCAATGGAGCCTGTCAACATGGCTGCGGCATCGGACAAAATATCGCCAAACATATTGCCCGTCACCATTACATCAAACTGTTTAGGTGCGCGCACCAGCTGCATCGCCGCGTTATCGACGTACATATGCGACAGCTCGACGTCCGGATACTCGGGTGCCATTTCTTCCAGCACTTCACGCCACAGCACCGTTACTTCAAGTACGTTGGCCTTGTCGACCGAGCACAGCTTTTTATTACGCTTTTGCGCCGACTCAAACGCGACGCGAGCGATGCGACGAATTTCAGATTCACTGTAAACGTAGGTGTTGTACCCTTCTCGCTCGCCATTTTCTAACGTGCGAATGCCTCTTGGCTGACCAAAATAAATGCCGCCGGTTAACTCACGCACGATTAAAATATCAAGACCTGACGCCACTTCAGGTTTTAGCGATGACGCCTCCGCCAGCTGCGGGTATAAAATCGCTGGGCGCAAGTTGCCGAACAACTCCAGCCCTGAACGCAAACCCAGCAAGCCTTTTTCTGGGCGCAGCTCACGATCTTCTAATTTATCCCATTTAGGGCCACCCACGGCACCGAGCAAAATGGCGTCCGCCGCCTTGGCTTTATCCAGGGTATCTTGCGGTAGCGGCGTGCCCGCTTCATCGTATGCAGCCCCGCCCACCAGCGCCTGTTCAAACGCCAGGCCCAATGCGTATTTTGCGTTGACCGCATCGAGCACTTTCTGCGCTTCGGCAACAATTTCCGGGCCAATGCCGTCACCCGGCAACATCAATATTGTTTGTGACATGTTCAATCCTTACTCGGTCAACTTAACGAAATAACCAGGGTGCTTGTTGGCGACGCTGCTGCTCATAGTGGCGAATGGCGTCGGCATCCTGCAGCGTCAGACCAATGTCATCCAAGCCATTTAGCAGACAATGACGACGAAACTCATCGACCTCAAAACCTAACACCTCACCCTCTGGCGTGGTCACGGTTTGCTGATGCAGATCAATGGTTAGCTGATAGCCTTCATTGGCCTCACATTGCTGAAATAAGCGATCCACAGCGGCTTCATTTAATACAATGGGCAGCAAGCCATTTTTAAAGCAATTGTTGTAAAAAATATCGGCAAAGCTGGGGGCAATCACTGCACGAAAGCCAAAATCGTCCAGCGCCCAGGGCGCATGTTCACGACTCGAGCCGCAGCCAAAGTTCTCGCGCGCCAATAATACCGAGGCACCCTGATAGCGTGGCTGGTTTAACACAAAATCCGGATTTAACGGCCGCTGGCTGTTGTCGGCATCGGGCTGGCCTTCATCCAAGTAACGCAATTCATCAAATAAATTCGGGCCAAAGCCGCTGCGTTTAATGGACTTTAAAAACTGCTTGGGAATGATCATGTCGGTATCGACATTGGCACGATCCATCGGCGCAACCAGGCCGGAATGCACAGTAAACTCTTTCATCACATCACTCCTTAAAATTCGCGCACATCAACAAAATGACCGGCAATCGCTGCTGCTGCCGCCATCGCTGGGCTGACCAAATGGGTGCGCCCGCCATACCCCTGACGCCCTTCAAAATTACGATTCGACGTCGACGCACAATGCTCACCGGCGCCGAGTTTGTCAGCATTCATAGCCAAGCACATAGAGCAACCCGGCTCACGCCATTCAAAACCCGCCGCGATAAAGACTTTGTCCAAGCCCTCGGCTTCTGCCTGTTGCTTCACTAAACCCGAGCCTGGCACCACCAACGCCTGCTTGACCGTGGCAGCCACTTGGCGACCTTCAGCAATGGCAGCCGCGGCGCGCAAGTCTTCGATACGACTGTTGGTGCAAGAGCCGATAAATACTCGATCGAGATGAATGTCGGTAATTTTTTGTCCGCCTTTTAGCCCCATGTATTCATGGGCTCGGCGAATGGCCAAGCGGGCGCTTTCATCACTGGCGTCGTCTTCACTCGGCACCACACCATCGACGGTAGTGACCATTTCTGGTGAAGTTCCCCAGGTGACTTGCGGCTTGATGTCGGCAGCATTGACCTCGACAACTTTGTCGAACTGCGCGTCGTCATCGGAGCGCAAATCCTGCCAAACCGCCACCGCTTGCTCCCACATTTCACCTTGAGGCGCGTACGGACGACCTTTAATGTAAGCCGCGGTAATGTCATCGAATGCCACCATGCCAACGCGCGCGCCCGCTTCGATGGCCATGTTGCACATGGTCATGCGCCCTTCCATGCTCATGGCACGCACTGCGCTGCCGCCAAACTCCATGGCGTAACCGTTACCTCCAGCCGTACCTATGACACCGATCACATGCAGCACCACATCTTTGCCGGTGATACCCGCACCCAGTTCACCATCGATGCGAACCAACAGGTTTTTCATCTTGCGCTGAATCAGGCACTGGGTCGCCAGCACGTGCTCGACTTCCGATGTACCAATGCCATGCGCCAACGCTGCAAAAGCGCCATGGGTGGCGGTGTGAGAGTCACCACACACCACTGTCATACCCGGCAAGGTCGCACCCTGCTCTGGACCAACCACATGCACAATGCCCTGGCGCACGTCGCCCATGGCAAATTCTTCGATACCAAAGCTATCGCAGTTGTCATTCAGGGTTTTCACCTGGATGCGCGACACCGGATCTTGAATGCCATCAATGCCACTCAAGCGCTCCTCCGCCGTGGTGGGCACATTGTGATCGGGCGTGGCCAGATTGGCATCCAAGCGCCAAGGCTGGCGTCCGGCCAGACGCAACCCCTCGAAGGCTTGAGGTGACGTCACCTCGTGCAATAAGTGTCGGTCGATGTACAGCAAGGCGGTGCCATCATCGCGCTGCTTAACCACATGTTGCTGCCATAATTTGTCGTACAGAGTCTGTCCAGCCATGGTTGCTCCCAATGTCTCTCGTCATCACAGTGAAGGGACTATACGCCAGCTAAAAAACAACATAAATTCATATTTCTCCTTCATTGGATTCCCAAGAGGAATAATATGGACACTCAAGCCCTGCGCGCCTTTGTTGCCGTCGCCGAGCAGCACTCGTTTTCGTTGGCAGCGGAAGCGTTGCACCTGACGCAATCCGCCGTCAGCAAACGCGTGCAGCAACTGGAGCAACAGCTCGACTGCACACTGTTCGACCGACATAACCGCACCATCAGCCTGACTGAGAGCGGACACACCCTGCTGCCCAAAGCACAGAACATATTGGCGCTGATGGAGGACACGCGCATTGCCGTCGCTAACTTGTCGACAGGGGTCAGCGGCCGCTTGGCTCTGGCCACCAGCCATCACATCGGCTTGCATCGATTGCCACCTTTTTTGCGAGAACTCAGCCACCAGTACCCGCAAGTCGATACACAGCTCGCGTTCATGGGCTCCGAGCACGCCTACCAAGCCGTACAACAACGTCAAGTAGAGCTGGCATTAACCACGTTGGCGCAAACACCGCCCACCGGCATCAGCCAACAACCGATATGGCAGGACCCGCTGCTGTGCGTCTGCAGCCCGCAGCATCCGCTGGCCAAGCAAAGCATTACTGGCCTTAAGCAGCTAAGCCAGCACCCAGCCATTTTGCCTGAACCCAACACCACCACCTTCGAGTTAGTGGCTCAGGTGTTTCGTCAGCAGGGCTTAACCGTGCAAGCCCCGATGCCCACTAACTACTTGGAAACCATCAAAATGATGGTATCTGTTGGCTTGGGGTGGAGTTTGTTGCCAGCGACCATGGTCGACGAGCAACTGCACGTACTGCCCTGGCCGGCACAGCCGTTGGAGCGTCAGCTGGGGCTGGTGTATTTGCAGCAACGCACATTGAGCAATGCCGCCCGAGCTTTTGTGACTTTACTGACAAATGCAAATTGACACACAACAATGTCACCATGGGCCAGTCACGCTAGGCTGAGCATTAACACACAGTGACGTCGATCACGCTCTCTTATTGACGCAGCAGCCGCTAAGACGGCACCTAGGAGATACCATGCTGGATATCAATCATATTTTGGTGGTCATGGATAATGAGCACTTACAGCAACACGCCCTCGATCGGGCTCTTTGGTTGGCAAAGGCACTGCAAGCCGATCTCACTCTACTGACCGCCACTTACGAATCTTATTGTGAAGATGAGTCGTCAATTGATATTGAAACTCGCCAACGCATTCGCGAAGCCTTAATCAATAAATCCACTGCCTGGATCGAGAGCTTTATTGACGAGGACATCGAAGTGCAGGTTCGCACCGAAGTGCACTGGCAAAAACACCTGCACGATGCAGTGATTGACTCCATGCGCCACCAAGAATACGACTTGGTCATCAAGGGCACTCAGCCACACTCCATTGTCGACCGTTTGTTTACTCATACCGACTGGAACCTACTGCGTCATTGCCCCGCACCTGTATTGCTGGTGAAAAATAGCCAGCCTTGGAAGCACAACCGCGTGCTCGCCTCCATTGACGCCACTTCCACCGACGACGGTCACGTCATTATTAATGACAATATTTTGTCCTACGCCGAGCATTTGGCCGATCATTTTGAAACCGACCTCCACCTTGCCAACGCTTACCCACTGGTGTCTGTCGCCTTTGCCATGGTGCCTGAAGTCACCGCACCGGATGACATTCAGCGCTACATTCTGGAGCAGCACCAAGAGGCGTGTGGTGATTGGGCGCGCAAATTCAACATCAATGACGACCATGTGCACATTGACGAAGGCGATGCCGACGATGTGATTGCGCGTTTCGCCCATGAACTAGAAGCCGACTTGGTCGTGGTGGGCACCGTTGGCCGCGAAGGGTTGGCCGGTGTGTTACTGGGCAACACCGCCGAGCAATTGGTCGACAAGGTCAATTGCGATGTATTGGTGATTAAGCCAGACGATGGCGTCAAGCCAGACGCCGACTGATGCGTAACCTAACCTTACTGGCTCACACGCCGTCGCCTAACCTGCAACGTCTGGCGACGGCAATACTCGATGCCGCCGGCGAGGCAGACATCCATGTCAGCCAGCTGGCCCCCTTGCAAGCCGGCCCAGAAGCCGCCTTAAACGCCGATGCAATCATAGTGTTAACGCCAGAAAACCTCGGCTACATGAGCGGCGCTCTAAAAGACTGGTTTGATCGCTGTTACTACGCCTGCTTAGATCACACCCAAGGCACACCCATCGCCGCCGTAGTGCGTGCAGGCCATGACGGTACTGGCACTTGCCGTGCTCTGGAAACCATGGCGACCGGATTACGATGGCGCTGGGTGCAAGCACCACTGGTGTTAAAAGGTAATTGGCAGGAAGGGTTCGTCACCCAAGCAAGTGAGCTGGGCCAAGCCATGGGCTTGGCCCTAGAGCAAGGCATTATTTAAGCGGCCGCAGCACCTCTTCGATCTCTTGCAGGCAAGTCGGATCATCAATGGTGGAAGGCGGCTGATATTCCTCACCGTTGGCAATGTTGCGCAATACCTTGCGCAAAATCTTGCCGGAACGCGTTTTCGGCAAACGCGACACCACCACGGCCTGTTTAAAGCTGGCCACCGCACCAATGCTTTGCCGCACACGATCGACCAGCTGCTGGCGCAGCTCATCTTCTTCAATGTGAACGCCGTCTTTGAGCAGGATTAACCCTAACGGCTCTTCGCCTTTTAACTCACTGTGACGGCCAATCACGGCACATTCAGCCACAGCATCATGGCCGGCCACCACCTCTTCCATTTCACCGGTCGACAAGCGATGACCGGCCACATTGATGATGTCGTCGGTGCGCCCAAGCACGAACAAATAGTTGTCTTCATCCAACATACCGCCGTCACCGCTGACGTAGTAACCCGGATACGTGTTGAGATAGCCATTTATAAAGCGCTCATGATTGCCCCAAATGGTGGGCAAGCAACCCGGAGGCAAGGGAAGGCGAAGAGCAATGCTGCCTTGCTCGCCCCGCGCTACTGGCAAACCCTGGGCATCCAATATTTGCACGTCAAAGCCGGGCGACGGCCGAGTGACGGAACCCGCTTTAGGCTGCGCCGGCTCCAAACCCATATGATTGCCAGCAATGGCCCAGCCGGTCTCGGTTTGCCACCAATGATCGACAATCGGCTTTTGCAAATGCTGTTTGACCCAATCGTAAGTCGGCGGGTCAAGGCGCTCACCGGCCATAAAAACAGTCGCCAACGCAGATAAATCGTACTGTTTGGCCAGCAGGCAATCAGGGTCCTCTTTGCGAATCGCGCGAAAGGCCGTGGGAGCGGCAAAAATGCCCTTCACACCGTAATCCGCACATACGCGCCAGAAGGCGCCGGCATCCGGAGTCTTAACCGGCTTGCCTTCATACACCAAGGTGGTGCACCCGCGAATAAGCGGGGCATACACAATGTAGGAGTGGCCCACCACCCAGCCCACATCCGACGCCGCCCAAAACACATCGCCCGGATGCATGTCGTACACCGTCGCCATGCTGTAGTTCATTGCCACGGCATGACCGCCGTTATCACGCACCACGCCTTTGGGCTTGCCGGTAGTGCCCGAGGTGTAAAGCACATACAAAGGATCGGTTGCCATCACAGGAGTACAATCGGCGGGCTGTGATTGCTTGACCAAACGCTGCCAGTCTAAATCACGCTGAGGCAACAGCTCACACTCACATTCAGGTCTTTGCAGGATCAAGCAGCGATTGGGCTTGTGCCGTGCCAGCTGTATGGCGTCATCTAAAATCGGCTTGTATGCGATGACTCGATCCACCTCAATACCGCAAGACGCCGACAGCACCACTTTCGGCTCGGCATCATCAATGCGAATTGCTAACTCGTGCGCGGCAAAACCACCAAATACCACCGAATGCACCGCCCCTAAACGCGCACAGGCCAGCATCGCCATCACCGCCTCGGGAATCATCGGCATATAAATGACCACCCGATCGCCCTTGTCCACTCCCATATCGCGTAAGGCCCCAGCCAACACCGCAACCCGCTCGGTCAGCTCGCTGTAGCTAAAGCGCGCCGTTTGCTGCGTTACCGGCGAATCGTAAATCAGCGCCGTTTGCTCACCACGACCATTGAGCACGTGATGATCAAGGGCCAAATAGGCGGTATTAAGCTCGCCATCGACGAACCAGCGATCAATGCCATGTTCGTCTTTGGCGAGGATCTTGGTAGGCGGCTTAAACCAATGAATGGCATCGGCCTGCTGCTGCCAAAACAGCTCAGGGGTATCGATCGATGCCTGGTACTCACTCTGGTATGTCATCATTATTCTCCCAGCGAAATCAGCTACCGCTCAGCGGCCGGCGTAAGTACGCCAATAGCTCCACCATAGAGCAGCCGCTTTCGGCAGTTCTATTCGACCAAGGGTGATGCCACTATGGTCGCAAGGCAGCGATTATGGCTAGGGCGACTCATCGGCAAAAAAACCGCATAAACTGACCAATCAGAGGCAAAGATGACGTTTTGTTAACTGTTCGACGGCTACTGACTACTTTCTTTCCTAGACTGCAACTAATCCCCTTACATGGACATCAATATGGCTACTCACAGCGCTCACACCACCGTTGCCGAAGCACTCTACGACCCAGAGCTTACTGCCATCATTGAGCATGCGGTTGAGCGTCAATGGCTGTTTCCGGCAGCTTTACACATTGAGGGGCTTAGCAGCCAGAAGTCTGGCCAGCAGCGTTTTTATCGGGTGCAAACACAAGCCGGGGCGTTTTTTATCAAACGCCACCGTGCCAGCAACCTAGCGGTGTACCAAGCCGAAGCCCAAGCCCTAGAAACCATTCGCCGCAGCCAAACACTGGCCACCTGCGCCCCACTGGCCTGCGCCACATTGGGCGATCACAGCTATCTCATTCTGGAGTTCTTACCCATGGTCATGGGCGGCGATTGGCTGAGTGCGGGCCAGCAGCTGGCGCAAATGCATCGTCACACCGATGAGCAAGGCTACGGCTTTGACGTTACCACCTACTGTGGCTCTACCCCGCAAGACAATCGCTGGCAAAGCAGCTGGGCCGATTTTTTTATTGAGCAGCGCTTGCAGCCCTTACTGGCCACCCTAGCTCGTCAAGGCATTCATTTTGCCGAGCAAGACCTTGCACTTAGCCGCGCAGCGGAGCTGTTAAAAAACCATCAGCCTAAGCCAAGCCTACTGCATGGCGATTTGTGGTCTGGCAACATAGGGTTCAACCCAGACAAAGACATGGCTTATGCCGTGGTATTCGACCCCTCCAGCTACTACGGCGATTTGGAAACCGACCTCGCCATGACCGAACTGTTTGGCCGCTTCCCGCAGCGCTTTTATGACGGCTACGCCTCGATGGCGGAGGTGGATGCCGGCTACGAGCAGCGCCGACCGCTGTACCAGCTGTATCACACTTTGAATCACAGCGTGCTGTTTGGCGGTGCCTACATAGAACACAGCCGTGAACTTATGACCTTGCTGTAACCTAAACCGCAGGCACTCGCTTTCTTATGCGAGAAAACCAACTCCGCAATAGATAACGGTATAAAACCTTGGTGCAAAGAAAGCGGCGCTCGGCCGCTTTGGGGAACCTCTACAAACTCGAAGGCGAGCTTCTTGCAGGCAAAGGCTCACCTTGCTTCTTTGCTATGGGTTTAAACGCTGCTTAACCCACTGCTCGCCGTTTTGAACGTACTCCAACCGATCATGTAAGCGATGCGCACCGCCTTGCCAGAACTCCATGCGCTGTGGACGCACGCGATAACCGCCCCAGTAATCCGGCAGCGGCACTTGTTGGCCTTCAAAGCGCTCCCGCACCGCCTCAAACGATTGCTCCAGTGCTGCGCGGTCGGCAATCGGTCGGCTTTGCTGCGACGCCCAAGCACCCAGTTGGCTGTCGCGTGGGCGCGAGTGAAAATACTGCTCCGAGTCACTGCGCGGCAGTTTTTCAACCCGCCCTTGTATTTGCACCTGACGCTCTTTTTCCAGCCAGAAAAAATGCAAGCACGCCAAACCATCATCGCCCAGGTGCTGACCTTTATGGCTGTCGTAGTTAGTAAAAAAGACGAAGCCTTGTGGGTCATAGGCTTTTAACAACAACACTCGCTGCCAGGGCTGCCCCTGAGCATCTACGGTCGCCACCGTCATAATGTTCGGCTCCAGCGGATCACTGGCGCGATAATCTTCGAACCAAGCATGAAATTGCGTCAGCGGGTCCGCCGCCGCCGTAGCTTCGTCCAAACGGCCTTGGGTGTACTCACGGCGCACATCCCATAAATCGACCATAACCTTCTCCTCTCAATGATATTGGCAATAGAGTAACAACCTGCATTGCGCGCCCGCTGATGCAAATCAGGAAGCGTGACGCACAACCAGCTCAACCGCCGCCGCAACAGCAAACGCCAACGTCAGTGCCGCCGTCTGCGCCAACTGCGTATTTAGACTGACACCGCGGCGCACAGCAATCAGGTAACTGAGCCTCACCGCCTGAGCCACCACCCACACCCACAGCCCAGTCGATAACAGCCTCTGCGCCAGGGTTAAATCGCCATCCGGCAGTGTCCACTCCACCACCAGCCACTGCAGCGCCACTGGCACCAGCAGCAACCAGCGATACAAGCCCTCAGCCCGCAGTTCACCCAGCCGAACCGCCAGCGTATGCTTTCCAGCGGCCGCGTCTGAAGTTAAATCGCGAACATTATTGACCAGCATAATGGCAGCCGTCAGCAGTCCCATTTGCGTTGCCGCTACCCAGACAACGGCGGGCAGCTGCCCTTGCTGCAGATGATAACCACCGGCCACCGCCACCAAGCCAAAAAAGACAAACACTGTTGCCTCACCCAAAGCGTGAGATGCCAGCGGCCAAGGCCCTGCACTGTAAGCCAGCAGTGCCAACAAACTGGCCACACCCAAACCCAAATACAGCCAGCCGCCGTACCACACCAAATAGCTGCCGCACACCAGCGCCAGCGCCAGCACCACCACCAACCCCAGCTTGAGCTGCCAGGGCTTGAGCCAGCCCTGCGCCACCACACGCTTGGGGCCTAGGCGGCCAGCGCCATCGACCCCCGCCTGATAATCGAACACATCGTTAGCGAAGTTCACCGCCACTTGCAGCAGCACGGCACACAGCAGAATCATCCCCGCCAATGGCCAGTCAAACCAGCCTTGCCCAGCATGAGCATGCGCCCAGGCCAACGTCTGACCCAACAACACCGGCGCCAACGCCGCCGGCAGGGTTTTGGGTCGCATGGCGCGCCACCAGACCTTCCACCCCTGTGGCGGTCTTGATGTTTCTGTGCCATTTGCCTGGCTCACTCTGGCTGTCTCCTTTGCTAAGATAGCGCCCTCCGATTTTTGCTAAAGGCGCATTCATGTCTGTACGAAATTACCCCACTGCCACACTGAGTCGGCGCTTGGCCGCCATGCTGTATGACAGTCTGGTATTGATTTCACTGTATATTATGGCGGGCTTTATCGTCGTCGCATTGTTAAAACTGATTAACGATGGCGAGTTCCCCGGCGCTCTGCCTTGGTCAATTTCAGTGTCGATCTTTTTCTGCGTTGCTTTTCTTTACTACACCCATTCCTGGCTGCGCGGCGGCCAAACCATCGGCATGAAAGCGTGGCGCATCGCCTTGGTAAACAACAATGAAAAACACGGCCAAGTGCTGCCACTGCAATTAAGCCAATGCATGCTGCGCTGCGGTTGTGGTTTTTTCTCATTGCTGGCCGGCGGGCTTGGCTTTTGGTGGATGCTGTTCGATCGCCAACAGCGCACTTGGCACGACATGGCGTCCGTTACTCGGATCATTCATCGCCCCGTCGGCATGGACTAATAAACCTTTCACGCCAGCGCTGCGCGCAAGGAGGCAGGCCTTCTTGCGCAAGGTCACGCACAGTGCGCCTGAAACCACCAGCCCTAAGACGCCCGTCGCAATAACAACACGGCCGCCAGCGAACATAAGATAATGGGCACCACACTGGCCCACAGCGGTGCAAAACCGAACACAATACTGGCGGGCGCCAGCAGCTCTTCGGCGTACTTGTACACCAGCCCGACCAAGATGCCGGTAAAAATGCGATACCCCGGCGTAACCGAACGCAATGGCCCAAAAATAAAAGAAACGCCCAGCAACACCAGCGCCAGCGTACTCAGAGGCTGCGTTACTTTGCGCCAGAACGACAACAAATAATTATCGGCATTCAGCCCCTGTTGCTCGACGTAGCGGGTGTAGCGATAGAGGTTGGAAATCGACATGTCGCGCGGCTCGACCATCACCACACTCAAACTCTGCGGCGTCAGGCCAGTTTCCCAACGCAAACTGTCGTGCTGGCGGCGTTCTACTTGTGACTCACTCAGCAGCACATCCGTCACCTGCTCCATTTGCCAATACTGACGCTGGTAAATCGCCCGCGAGGCCGTGCGCACCTGCTGCAAATGCCCTTGCTCATCGAATCGGTACAGCGTCAGACCATGCAACACGCCATTGGGCTCGACGGCGGTAAAGCGCATAAAGGTGTCGCCCTCGCGATGCCAAAAGCCCTTGCCACTGTTCGACAGCGTGTCACCTTTGCCTTGCGCCACGGCTTTTTGCGATTGCGCCATGCGCTCTAAGGTGGGAATGGCATACTCTGCCGTTGCCATGCTGATCAACATCAGCACCAACACGGGCTTCATGACCGCCACACTGATGCGACGAATCGACATACCGGCGGCGCGCATCACCGTTAGTTCACTGCTGGCGGCCATGCTGCCAAGGCCAGCCAGACAACCAATCAAACACGCCAACGGCATGTACTCATAAGCACGACGCGGCAGGCGCATAAAAATAAACTGCAACGCTTCGAGCAGCTGGTAATCACCTTTGAGCCGCTTGAGTTCATCCACTAACGCAAATACGGCGTCCAGGCCAATAATCACCAGCACCACCACCAAGGTGGCGTTTAGTACATGGCGGGCAACGTAGCGATCCAGATGCGACATCATAACTGGCGCACCTTATGCCGACGCTGCAGCTCCGGCCACCACCAAAGCGCCGCCGCAATCAAGCCGTACACCGCGTGCAGCGACCACAAGCCAACGCTGGGGTCGAGACGCCCTTTTTCGATCATGCCGGTCATGGCAATCATCAACGAGATATACACCATGAATAAAATAATGGCGGGAAACAGGCGCGCAAAGCGGCCCTGACGTGGATTCACCCGTGCCAATGGCAACGCAATCAAGGTCACAATGGGCACCATAATGATCAGCGACAAACGCCACTGCAGTTGTGCCTGCGATTTTAAATTAGGGTCGCCAAACAAAGCCGGGGTGGGAATCGCCTCTTGGCGCAGCTTACGCCGCTCATCCGGCTCATCCGCAATTTTGACGCCATAGCGCTCGAATTCGAGAGTTTGCAGACTCAGCGCTTCGCCGCTTAAATCGTAGCGCCGCCCTTGATGCAGCTCTAAATAGCGTGAACCAGTGTCATCGCTGACATACTGAGTACCGCGTCCCGCCACCAATAAGGTGTCGCCATCGGCAATAAACACCTGACGCATTTCGGTTTTATCCTCTGACAGCGACTCTGCGTAAGTGACGCGCGAGCCGCTCTTCATGCTTTGAAAGCGGCCGGGAATTAACAGCTCAAATTCCGTTAGCTGCGCCTGTTTTTGATACAGACTTTCCATTTTTTGTGCGCCCCAAGGGCTTAAAAACAGCGACAGCGACGCCACCACCGCCATCATGGTGCCCGCCGGCACCAGGGTATAAGCCAATAATCGTCGATGCGAAACACCGGTGGCCGTCAGCACCGTCATTTCACTGTCGGCGTACAAACGCCCATAGGCCAGCAAAATGGCAATAAACAACGCCAGCGGCAGCACCATTTCGAGAAATGACGGCAACCGCAACAGCAAGGTAAAAAACACGATTTCCAGCGACACCTGACCCGCCGCTGCCTCCGCCAGTTGGCGAATCAAACGCCCACTCATCAGAATCAGTAGCAGAACTAGAGTCACCGCAAAAATGGAGCCGGTCAGCTCCCGGACGAGATAACGAAAAAGAATCAAACAACCAGACCTTGTATTTCGATCATGTGACAGCATATATGCAAATGGAATAAGTCATTCACAACTGACTCAGGAGTTCTCATGGAATACCAGACGTCCCAAAGCAGCGCTGCCGAGGTAGAAGCGAGCTGTATTGTGGTCACTATTGACACCGCAGGCAAGCTGTCTGACGCCGCTCAGCAATTGGATGCTGCCAGCCAGCATTTTCTGCAACAACGCTTTGAAAGCAAAGACATTAAAGGCAAATTGGCCGAAACACTGTTGTTACCCGCTGTGAACGGTGTTGCTGCGCAACGCGTTTTGCTGGTCGGCCGTGGCGACAGCGACAAGCCATTGAAGCGCGGACAAGCCATTAAGCTGCTGCAAGCCATCGCCTCTGCGACTAGCAAGTTCAGCGGCAGCATTGCCCTGGCGATTGAAGAGCTGGCCAATGACGAGATCGATGCCCACTGGTTTGCCGAGCAAAGTGCCATTGCCTTTGGCCGCGAAGCCTATCAATACACCACCACCAAGCCGCAGCCAGAAGGCGAGCAGCCAACTCAGCCAGACACTTTGGTTTGGGTAGGTAGCGACACCACCGCCAGCCTGAAAAAAGGCGATGCCGTGGCACAAGGCCTGAACTACGCGCGCGAGCTGGGCAACCTGCCAGGCAATATCTGTACGCCAACCTACCTGGCCGAGCAAGCCTTGGCCCTGGCCAGTGATGAAAAACTGACCACCGACATTCTCGACGAAGAACAACTGGCCGAGATGGGCGCGGGTGCGTTTGTGTCCGTATCCAAAGCCTCAACTGAGCCTGGCAAAATCATCGTCATGCACTACAAAGGCGCCAGCGATGACGCCCCTGTGCACATGATTTTGGGCAAAGGCATTACTTTTGACACCGGCGGCATCAGCCTCAAGCCAGGTGCAAAAATGGATGAGATGAAGTACGACATGTGTGGTGCAGCGTCGGTTTTAGGCACCATGAAGTCACTGCTGGAGCTGCGCCCTAACGTCAATGTGATCGGCATGATCACCGCGGCTGAAAACATGCCAGGCGGCAATGCCAGCAAGCCAGGCGATGTGGTCACCAGCTTGTCGGGCAAAACCATCGAAATCCTCAATACCGATGCCGAAGGCCGCTTGGTATTGTGTGATGCCCTGACTTACGGCATCGACAAGTTCAAGCCAGCATCGGTAGTTGATATCGCCACGCTGACAGGGGCCTGCATGGCCGCTCTGGGTGAAGTCAACAGCGGTATTTTCACCACCGATGAGAGCATGGCGGAGCAACTGCAAACCGCAGCCACCTACTCTCACGACAAAGTGTGGCGCTTGCCGCTAGAAGACGACTACCAAGAGCTGTTGGATTCCAACTTTGCTGATATGGCCAACATTGGTGGCCCATTAGCCGGTGCAACCACCGCTGCTTGCTTCTTGTCACGCTTCACCGAAGGCACCCCTTGGGCGCACATTGACATCGCCGGTACAGGCTGGACAGGCGGCGCGAAAAAAGGTGCTTCCGGTCGTCCGGTACCCCTGCTGGTGAACTACCTACTCAACAAAGCCTGATCTCAGCATCAGCAACAGAGGCCGCGCAATGCGGCCTCTTTTTTGTCACCTTTGAACATCTCATCTATCGGTATCGACTGCTAGCATCGTCCGCCTAACTAACAGCATTCATCGCCAGCAGGAGACCCCATGTCACTCAGCGAACTACTGCAACAACGCTATTCCGTGCGCGCATTTAAACCGGAGCCCGTTGCCCCTCAAGTGCTAGAGGAAGTTTTTTCACTGGCCCAGCACGCCCCGTCAAACTGCAATGTACAGCCCTGGCAAACCTATGTCGTCTCCGGCGAGACTAAAAATCAGCTGAAAAATACCCTCATCGCTCATGTCATGAAGCAACAAACACCTGAGCCAGAATTTAATTGGAAGGTGGCCTACCAAGGCATTCACCGTGAGCGCCAATTCGGTTCAGCCAACGCACTGTATGGCGCCATGGGCATTGAGCGTGAAGATAAAATGAAACGCAACATGGCCATGCTGCGTAACTGGAACTTTTTTGATGCGCCGCACGCCGTCTTTTTTGCCATGGAAAAATACCTCGACATTATGGGCGCCGTTGACGTGGGTATTTACGCGCAAAGTGTCGCGCTCTTGCTGCAAGAACGCGGCATCGCCTGTTGCATGCAAGGTGCCTTAGGGCAGTTCCCTGGGCCGATTAAAGAGCAGCTTGGCATTCCTGAGGAGCAAGGCATTTTATTTGGCATGTCGATTGGTTACGAAGATCCGCAAGCCGACGCCAATAAAGCACGCACCGATCGCGCCGAGCTGGAACAGGCCGTCACATTTTTTGATTAACGCGAGCAGGCCAAAGCCTGCTCACTTGCAAACTCTTTTCTTATCAGTAAGGTATAGCCGCCGGCCACACAGGCCCGAATTTTAGGAGCAAATGCTATCGATCGAGTCAGTTAATCAAGGAGATTTTTCATGCAGGATTTTTATCCGACACGAACATCCTCCCCCCAGCCCATGATCAAACGCCGCGAGCCGATCATTCACGGCGGCGCTGGCTTTCTTAGCCAGCAACAATTACAGCGCTATGAGCGCGATGGTTTTCTGGTAATTGAAGACTTTTTACCACCCTCTGAAACACAGCAATTTTTGCGCGACCTTGATGCGTACCAGCAAGACAGCACGTTTATTCAACGTCCAGAAGTCATAGCTGAGCCCAATGAGCAATCCATTCGCTCAATTTTCGCCATTCATACACTCTCTGAACGCTTTAAAACATTGGTGCGTGATCAGCGGCTATTAAGCTTGGCACGGCAAATTACGGGCGATGATGTTTACGTGCACCAGTCACGCTTAAACGACAAGCCGGCGTTTGTAGGCAAAGGGTTTAATTGGCACTCGGATTTTGAAACCTGGCACGCCGAAGATGGCATGCCCGCCATGCGCGCGTTCAGTGTGTCCATCATGCTCACCGATAATCAGCCTCATAACGGCCCACTCATGCTGATCCCGGGCTCGCACCGCTGGTTCGTTCCAACGATGGGTAAAACACCTGCCAACAACTGGCAAACATCGCTTAAAAACCAACAAATCGGTGTACCGGATGCCGAGAGCTTGCGCGAGCTGACTGCCGGCGTCGACAGCGAGCAAGCCGTGCCGGGCGTGCACGTTCCCAGCAGTAAGGCAGGTTCCTTGCTGATTTTTGATTGCAATGTGCTGCACGCATCGAGCGATAATTTATCGCCCTGGCCTAGGCGTAATTTATTTTTTGTTTACAACAGCATTCACAACCGACTGCAAGCGCCCTTCGCTGCTGACCGTCCACGGCCAGAATACTTGGCAACTCGCGAACCAGTAGCCTTGCGAGCGGCAGACGCGCGGTCAGTAACAAAAGCTTGAGCACATAAAAAACGCCGACACTGGAAACCAGTGCCGGCGTTGCTAACGACCTGAAACCTGAACGTTTAAGCTTGCCCCCTTACCTGCAATTTCAAACGCTACAGTCACCCATTCCAGGCCGATTCATCCGCTATCAACTGCAGGCGTGGGCTATGCCTTACAGTATCAAGCGGCGAATATCGCTGATCAATGCGACCAGAGTGGTAAAGAAGCGGCCACAGTCGGCGCCGTTAATGGCACGATGATCGTAAGACACCGCCAGCGGCAGCATATTACGTGGCTCAAACTCTTTACCATTCCAAACCGGTTTTATCTGCGCTTTTGAGACGCCCATAATGGCGACTTCCGGCGCATTCACGATCGGCGTAAAGCCAGTACCGCCCATGGCACCCAAGCTAGAAATGGTAAAGCATGCGCCTTTCATTTCATTCGGCTTGAGCTTGCCGGCCCGTGCTTTTTCAACCAACTCGTTACTTTCTCGCGCCAGCTCCCAAATGCCTTTTTTATCTGCATCACGAATCACTGGCACCATCAATCCGGCCGGCGTATCAACGGCAATGCCAATGTGGACATAGTGCTTATGCACTAAGTGCTCACCATCGGCGTGCAGTGACACATTAAAACTCGGCTCCAACTTCAGCGCTTGCGCAGCGGCCTTAATCAAGAAAGGCAACGGAGTAATTTTAACACCCTGCTTTTCTGCTTCCGGCTTCATTTGCTGGCGGAAAGCATCCAAGTCTGTGATGTCCGCTTCATCAAACTGGGTAACATGCGGCACATTTAACCAATTACGCTGCATGTTGGCCGCCGTGAGCTTTTTAATTTTGCTCATCGGCTGCAGTTCGATGTCACCAAACTGGCTGAAGTCAACTTCTGGAATCGGTGGAATGCCGGCCCCAGACGCGGCGCTAATACTACCCGACTCTGCCTGTTTGAGCATCTTTTTCACGTAGGTACGAATGTCATCTTTCGTAATGCGACCACGTACGCCACTGCCGTTGACCTTAGTCAAGTCAACCCCCAGTTGACGTGCCAGCCGCCGTGATGACGGCCCAGCATAGACATCGGACGAGCGATTCGCCGGTTCAGGCTTGGCTTCAGGCGCCGACTCAGGTGCCGCCGGCTGAGGTGCCGCCGACTCAGCTGGAGGCTGCTTGGCAGCAGGCGCTGCCGGTTGCTCTGCAGCAGCGCTCTCAACTGGCTGCGCCGCCGCTGTGGTTTTCAGCACCGCGTACACGTCGCCTTCGTTAACCTTATCGCCGACCTGAATGCGAAACTCGACCAAGGTACCGGCTTTGGGTGCTGGCACGTCCATACTGGCTTTATCCGTTTCCAGTACCAACAGCGATTCTTCTTCAGCCACTTCAGCACCCGGCTCGACGCTGAGCTCGATCACATCGACATCGGTGGCACCACCCAAGTCAGGAATGGTCAGCTCAATCGTTTGCTCAGTAGCTGGCACCTCTTGAGTAGGCGCTTCCGTCTTGGTTTCTGGGCTGGCTGCAGGCTCGGCTTCTGCGCTCTCCTGCTCAGCTTCCGCAGCTGGTTCGGTGGCCGCCTCAGCTGCGACTTCAACGACCATGATGTCGTCGCCTTCAGATACTTTGTCACCGGCAGCCACTAGTATTTCCACCACCGTACCAACGACCGGACTGGGGATTTCCATACTGGCCTTATCGGTTTCCAGCACAATTAAATCTTGCTCCAGCTCTACCGCGTCACCCACGGCCACTGAAATTTCAATCACATCGACGTTATCAGCACCGCCAAGATCGGGCACAGAAACAGTTGTTTTACTCATCAGTGTCCTCCTTAGCTGTGTGCTGGGTCGATTTTGTCGGCTTCAATACCCAGCTCAGCACGCGCTTTTAACAGCGCCTCGTCACTGAACTGACCTTCGCGGTTTAACTGCACCAGCGCGGTGTAAGCAACAAACTCGCGGCTGACTTCAAAGAAGTGGCGGAGTTTTTTGCGGGTATCACTGCGACCAAAGCCGTCGGTGCCCAACACCGCAAAGCGACCCGGCACAAAGGCACGTAACTGCTCGCCATACGCTTTGATGTAGTCGGTCGCCAAAATAAATGGCCCTTCTTGACTCTGCAGCTGCTGCGTCAGATACGACTGCTGCGGCTCTTGCTCAGGGTGCATGCGGTTCCGACGTTCAACTGCCAAACCATCACGGGTCAGCTCGTTTACCGAAGTCACACTCCAGATATCCGACTGCACGCCGTATTTTTCTTGCAGAATATCCGCCGCGGCTTCCACTTCACGCAAAATCGAACCGGCGCCCATCAACTGCACCTTGGGTCCTTTTTTGCCGACCGACTTCAATCGATAAATGCCTTTGATGATGCCCTCTTCGGCACCGACGGGCATTTCTGGGTGTGGATAGTTTTCGTTCATGGTGGTGATGTAGTAGAAGCAGTTTTCCTGCTCGTCGTACATGCGACGCAAACCATCCTGGATAATGACCGCCAGCTCATGACCGTAAGTCGGATCGTAGGAGCGGCAATTAGGAATCGTTTGTGCCATTAAATGACTGTGACCATCCTGGTGCTGCAAGCCTTCGCCGTTCAATGTGGTGCGACCTGAGGTGGCACCAATTAAAAAGCCGCGCGCCTGAATGTCGCCCGCCGCCCAAGCAAGGTCGCCAATGCGTTGGAAACCAAACATGGAATAGAACACGTAAAACGGGATCATCGGACAGTTGCTGTTACTGTAGGCCGTGGCCGCAGCAATCCACGCAGACATCGCCCCTGCTTCGTTGATGCCTTCTTCGAGGATCTGGCCTTTTTTGTCCTCTTTGTAGTACATAATCTGACCAGAGTCATGGGGCGTGTACTTCTGGCCGGCCGAGGAATAGATCCCCAATTGGCGGAACATGCCTTCCATACCAAAGGTACGCGCTTCATCCGGCACGATGGGCACAACCCGCTTGCCGATGGTTTTGTCTTTTACCAGTTGCGACAAAATGCGCACGAACGCCATGGTCGATGACATTTCACGCTCACCGCTGCCGCCGAGCTGAGTTTTAAAAGTATCCAGAGCTGGCGCAGGCAGTTTCTCACTGTCGGTGTTGCGAGCCGGCAGGAAACCATTCAACGCTTCGCGACGCTCGCGCATGTATTTCATTTCCGGGCTATCAGGCGCCGGACGGTAGTAAGGCACACTCTCTAGCTCTGAATCGCTCAGCGGAATAGCAAAGCGGTCACGGAAGTGTTTTAGCGCGTCCAGATCCAGTTTTTTCACTGAGTGGGTATCGTTCGCAGCTTCGCCAGCATCGCCCAGACCATAACCTTTTACAGTTTGCGCCAGAATCACCGTTGGCTGACCTTTATGCGCCACCGCCTCAGCGTAGGCGGCATACACCTTAAATGGGTCATGGCCACCGCGATTTAACTTGAAGATGTCTTCATCGGTGAGTTCCTCCGCCAGCTTGGCCAGCTCAGGGTAAGCCCCAAAGAAATGCTCGCGAGTGTATGCAGCGCCATTAGCTTTGTAGTTTTGCAAATCACCGTCACAGACTTCGTCCATGCGTTTTTGCAACATGCCACTGGTGTCTTTCTCCAGCAGCACGTCCCAGTGGCGACCCCAAACAACTTTGATGACGTTCCAACCAGCACCGCGGAACACGCCTTCCAGCTCTTGCATGATTTTACCATTACCGCGCACCGGGCCATCGAGGCGTTGCAGATTGCAGTTAACGACAAAAATCAGGTTTTCGAGACGTTCACGCCCCGCCAGCGAGATGGCGCCTAAGCTTTCTGGTTCATCACACTCACCATCGCCTAAGAAGGCCCACACTTTGCGATCACCACGAGGGGCTAGATCACGCGCCGACAAATAACGCATAACGTGTGCTTGATAAATCGCCTGAATTGGGCCTAAGCCCATGGACACGGTGGGGAACTGCCAGTAATCCGGCATCAGCCAAGGGTGCGGATACGAAGACAAGCCATTGCCATCGACTTCGCGACGGAAGTTATCCAGCTGCTCTTCATCGAACCGCCCTTCCAAGTAGGACCGCGCATAAATGCCAGGCGCCGAGTGCCCTTGAAAATACACCAAATCCCCTGGATGCTCGCCGTCATTGCCGCGGAAGAAGTAGTTAAAACCCACGTCATACAAGGTAGCCGCCGAGGAAAACGACGCGATATGGCCGCCCAAACCTTCATTGTTGCTGTTGGCGCGCATCACCATGGCCAGAGCATTCCAACGAATCAGCGAGCGAATTCGGCGCTCCATAAACAAGTCGCCTGGCATGCGCTTTTCTTTTTCTGGGGCAATGGTGTTGCGATATGGGGTGGTGATGGCCTGAGGCAAAGCCACGCCTTTGTCCATGGCGTTGGTGAACAGTTTTTTCAGAATAAACGCTGCCCGTTCAGGCCCGGCGTGACGAATCGTGGCGTGTAAAGAATCTAGCCATTCCTGGGTTTCGTAAACGTCGGTATCTTCGGTCATTGATAACTCCGGTTATGCAGGCGGTACACCGCCATCGATAAGTGGGCAGCCTGACTGCAGAAATGGTCTTACCTATTGCCCTTTGAAAATCCCACACCACACAAAGGGCGATAAATAATGCCACTTCCCGAGCACCAGCTGGCACCATTGGAAATCTGACTACACATTAATTTTTTCAGTAAAACAGGGGCTTGCCCTGATTTTCGGCATCAGTCTGACGCCTTTATCGGAGGCTGACAATCCCTTCTTGTAGTTTTTTTACAAGCAAACCAATAGGCCTCGACCAAAGTCGTAAGCGCTGACCGCAAAAGCACCGACAGCGCTACGTACTTCGACCAATCAACCCTAAATCCAGGCACAACAGTTATGCAATCAATGCCCCAATTGCACCAAGATGCTGAGCTTATCAGCGCACATGCGCCCTTGACTGCTGGCCACATCCAGATTGCACAATTGACCCGCCGCCACATTTAAACCATTGAGCAAATGCTCGTCTTCGTGCATTGCTTTGCGCGGGCCTCGCCCAGCCAGCGCGCGCACGAAGGGCAACGTGGCATTGTTGAGCGCTTGGGCAGCAGTGCGGGCCACAGCGCCTGGCATATTGGCAACGCAGTAATGCACCACACCTTGCTCAACGTAAGTGGGGTCGTCATGGGTGGTTGGCCGCGAGGTCTCAACACAACCGCCTTGATCAATGGCAACATCAACAATCACCGCACCGCTTTGCATGCTTTGCAGCTGCTCGCGTGTGATTAGCTTTGGCGCCGCCGCCCCGGGAATTAACACTGCGCCGATCACCAAATCGGTATGCGGTAAGCATTCATCCAAAGCGGTACGAGTGGATAAGCGAGTATGAATGCGATTGCCGTATTGCTGATCCAAGGCTCGCAGGGTGTGCAGCGAGGTGTCCAGCACCGTCACCTGCGCCCCCATCCCCACTGCGATGCGAATGGCGTTAGAACCGACCACACCACCACCGATCACCAGCACCTCACCCGCAGGCACCCCAGGAGCGCCCGACAGCAACACGCCGCGGCCACCGGCTTCCATTTCAAGGCTGCGAGCCCCAGCCTGCACAGCAATGCGCCCCGCAATTTCCGACATCGGCGCCAATAATGGCAAGCGCCCTTGAGCATCGGTAACGGTTTCATAGGCGATACAGGTCGCGCCGGATTTAATCAGCGCATCGGTCAATGCAACATCAGGGGCGAGGTGCAAATAGGTAAATAACGTATGGCGAGGCTCTAATAAAGCCACCTCACTGGCTTGTGGCTCTTTGACTTTAACAATGAGCTCAGCCTCGGCAAAAACGCTAGCCGCATCATCCAACATGGTGGCACCACAGTCGGTGTAATCAGCGTCATGGAAGCCGATGGCGGTACCCGCCTGGGTTTCTATAAATACTTCGTGTCCATCCGCCACCAGCTCGCGCACGCTCAGTGGCGTCAACCCGACCCGATATTCGTGATTTTTAATTTCCTTTGGCACACCAATACGCATAACACCTCCTGATTGACTCATCGCCAGGTGCGAGCAATCCAACACGCCCTAGCATTGCTGGCTCCAGTCTAGCAGCCAAAACACGCGCCTCTCACCACGGACTGCGCCAACCCGAACGTCTAGGCCCATCGCCGCTCACCAACATGCCCAGCACTGCAATAGTGTGCACAAAGCAGCAGACCTTCCTAAGCTTAAGATTGAACCTTTTCACCCCATCGACGATAGGTTTACGCATGTGGCTACGGCTGAGAAGGACAGAGAAAATGACGGTTTCCGTATTGACGGCCGCCTACGCTGTTGCCGCTCTGCTTGCTGTCAACGCCGTCGCCGATTTAGCCCAAGAAAAGGCACTGCAAGAGCGGCGCAGCCAGCTACAAACCGAGGTATCACTGGTGCGCTCGCGCTTGGAAGCAGCCATTTTTATGGACACTTACTTGGCCGATAGCTTAGCCACGGTGGTCACCATTGACCCAAACTTTGCCATCGAAAACTGGGATGCCATTGCCAAAAAGCTGCTCGACAAATCGCGCTATGTGCGCAACGTTGGCCTAGCGCCCAACAACATCATCAGCCACACCTATCCGTTGGCGGGCAACGAGACGTCCATTGGCTTCGACTTTCGCACCCGCCCAGAACAGCTAGCGACGGTCGAAAAAGCCAGAGAGATGCAACAGGTCTTTATCGCCGGACCGCTGGAGCTGGTACAAGGCGGACAAGCCATCATTGCCCGTTACCCAATTTTTTCTGACCCTCCCAACAATCAACAGTACTGGGGTGGCGTCAGCGTCGTAATACGCTATCAGCTACTGCTCGACAGCACGGGTGTGACTGGGTTTGAGTCAGGCGTATTGGCACTGAGAAAGAAAACCCTCGACGGCCGCCGGTGGAGTGTCTTTTATGGGCCAAGCGAGGTATTCGACCAGCCTGACACCCAGTTTCTGATCCAGCTGCCCAGCGGAGAATGGGAAATTGCAGCCCAGCTGGCGCAGCAGGCTGTGATCAAGAGCCAACACACCCGCCAAACCATTTTGCTGGCGGGCAGTGGGGTGAGCGCTGTGATTTATTTATTGGTGCTCTTGCTGTACTCAAACTACCAATATGCGCATCGCGAATCGTTACAAGATGAGTTAACGCTGCTGCCAAACCGGCGTTTCATTTTAAAACTGTTACAACAGCGGCAAAGGCGCACGAATTCAGCCCCTTGCTTTGCCATTGTTAACCTGGATGTTGACGACTTTAAACAAGTCAACGACCGCCTGGGCCACGAAGCCGGCGATGCCTTATTGAAACACATCGCCAACCAGCTGCTCGACGCCGTCAGGCACAGCGATTATGTGTGCCGCTTTGGTGGCGATGAATTTTTACTGCTGCTGCCGGACATCAGCAACGAAGCCGAAGCCAGCAACGTCATTGACAAACTACAGCACGCCATTCAAGCGCACCCATTGCGCTGGAAGCAGCATGTCATTACGCCTTCGGTCAGCGTCGGCTACGCCATTGCCGGCCAACAAAGCGTTAACGAGCTATTGGCAGCGGCCGATCATGCCATGTATCGACATAAACGCCGCGCCGACAAAGGCACCCTGATTCTGCAAGCACAAGACGCTGAACTGCAATCGAGTTAAGCGCCGCTTGGCTCAGCGCTTTACTTTGTTGCCGCGAGCTGTGCCGCGCCCAGCGGCTCTACGCCCACCCATTGGTGCCTTAAACCCTGGCCGTTTCGTTCGTGGCCTTGGCGCATCTTCCGCCGGAATCAAGGCGTTTGGCCCCTGCCCAATCAAATCATGGCGTCCCATGTTTTTTAGCTCTTGGCGCAGCAGCGGCCAGTGTTTTTCGTCGTGATAGCGCAAAAACGCTTTGTGTAGGCGTCGCTCTTTAATATCCCGCGCAATGGGCATTTTTTTGCTTTTATAGCTCATGCGCTGCAATGGATTACGGCCCGAATGGTACATGGCTGTGGCCAGTGCCATGGGCGACGGATAAAACGTTTGCACCTGATCCACTCGAAACTTGTTGCGCTTCAGCCACAGCGCCAAGTTCATCATATCTTCGTTTTCGGTGCCTGGGTGCGCAGCAATAAAGTAAGGAATTAAATACTGCTCTTTGCCCGCCTCGCGCGAGAACTTATCAAACATTTTTTTGAAAGCGTCATAGGTGCCCATGCCCGGCTTCATCATTTTACTCAGCACATTTTGCTCGGTGTGCTCAGGGGCAATTTTTAAATAGCCGCCCACGTGGTGGGTCACCAGTTCGCGTACATACTCCGGATCTTTCACCGCCAAGTCGTAGCGCAAGCCCGAGGCGATGGCAATGCGTTTAATCCCTGGCAAAGCGCGCGCAGCACGATACAACTCGGTGGTGGCTTTGTGGCTGGTCTCTAGGTTTTTACAGATGCCCGGGTACACACACGATAAGCGCCGACAATTTTTTAAAATCTCATCGCTTTTACACTTAAGGTGATACATGTTGGCCGTCGGCCCACCCAAATCGGAAATGGTGCCAGTAAAGCCGGGAACCTTATCGCGTATTTCTTCGATTTCGTTCAGCACCGATTCCTGCGAGCGACTCTGAATGATGCGCCCTTCGTGCTCGGTAATGGAGCAAAAGGTACAACCGCCAAAACAGCCACGCATGATGTTCACGGAAAAGCGAATCATTTCATAAGCAGGAATGCGAGCGTCGCCATAGCTCGGGTGCGGCACCCGCTGATACGGCAGCCCAAACACGCTGTCCATCTCGTCGGTTTCCAATGGAATCGGCGGTGGATTCACCCACACTTCTTGCTGATCGTGACGCTGCACCAAAGGCCTGGCGTTGTACGGGTTGGCCTCCTGGTGCAAGACCCGTGAAGCATGCGCATACAGCGCGCTGTCATTGCGCACTTTTTCAAACGAAGGCAAGCGCACGACGGTTTTTTCCGGATCGTGATCAACTTTGCGCTGCAACGGCATCGGCACGATTTTAACCGGCATGACATCGTCGTCTGTGTCGTCATCAGCGTCGGCATTCTTTTTCTGCTCGCAGCTGGTGCCGTCGGTTTCTTTCATTTCATACGGGTTAGGAATGGCATCAATTTGCCCCGGCCAGTCGATGCGCGTTGAATCAATTTCTGTCCAACCCGCTGGCGTCGCCTTGCACACCACGGTGGTGCCCCGTAGGTGACGCAAATCTTCAACGCTCCGCCCTTGCGCCAGACCGTGACTGAGCTCGACGATCGCGCGCTCGGCATTGCCGTACAGCAAAATATCGGCACCCGAGTCGATCAGCACGGAACGACGCACCTGATCGCTCCAGTAATCGTATTGGGCGATGCGGCGCAGGCTGGCTTCGATGCCGCCGATAACAATGGGCACATCTTTATAAACCTGACGACACTTCTGTGAATACACAATCACGGCACGATCCGGGCGCTTGCCAGGCTCGCCATGCGGCGTATAGGCATCGTCATTGCGCACTTTTAAATCGGCGGTGTACTTGTTAATCAAAGAATCCATGTTGCCGGCGGTGACGCCGAAATACAGATTGGGCTTGCCCAACGCCTTGAAGGCTTCGACGTCATTCCAATCTGGTTGAGCAATGATGCCAACGCGAAAACCTTGCGCTTCCAATACGCGCCCCATCACCGCCATACCAAAGCTGGGGTGATCGACGTAGGCGTCGCCCGTCACCAGGATGATGTCACAGCTGTCCCATCCGAGTTCGTCCATTTCAGCGCGCGACATGGGTAAAAATGGCGCTGTGCCGTAACACTCAGCCCAATATGGGTAATAGGAATTCAGGTGCGGTGCGGTTTTCATGAGCAAAACTAATCATCAGGTTGAAAGCCGCTCATTGTCCCAGAATTGCTGGGCAGTGCCTACCACGGCGCGCCTGCCCTCTTGTATTTGCCGCCTGACTGACGAAACATGGGGCACCTGGATCCAATAATAATGAGAACACGCTATGTCCAGCCCAACCGAACTGCTGCTCGCCACCTTTGCTGCCGGGCTCACTTTGCCACTGCTGCTCATTCTGTGGCGCGATTATCGTGCCGCTGCATCCGCTCGGGCACTCAGCTTGCTGCTATTAATCGCCATCGTACACCTGTTTCATAACCAGCTACCGAGCGCCTGGCATGAATGGGCCTTCGTTGCCCAAAGCGCGGCTCCGGCCTGTTTTTGGGCCG
The DNA here is from genome assembly GCF_014652515.1 of Bacterioplanes sanyensis. Lineage (GTDB taxonomy): Bacteria > Pseudomonadota > Gammaproteobacteria > Pseudomonadales > Oceanobacteraceae > Bacterioplanes > Bacterioplanes sanyensis. The sequence continues at coordinate 320,294 of NZ_BMYY01000003.1, forward strand.
CCTGTTATTACGCCTTCAGCGACAATCAGGGCGAGCGCCGACTGCAGTGGCTGCTAGCACTTCACAGCTGGATGGGCCCGCTGCTGTTTTTGCTACTCGATCAGCCAGACGCTTTGTTGGTGGTGCTAAAACGCATTCCGCAAGGACTGGAGTATGTGCTCATTCTGCTGGGGGTATGGGAAGTGATACGCCATTGGCACAGTGATTTGCTGGAGGCAAGGCGCCGCCTGCGGCTGGCCGTCCTGCTGGCCACCGGCATCGCGGTCGGATGGTCGATTTTGTCTTTCAACCTTGATTTAGCCAGTACGGAATCTCGTCAACTGGCCATCATCACCGCATTTATCGTCATTACTGCTTGTCTGCTGCAAGGACGACAACATCTATGGCGCAACGGCGGCAAAACACCAGCGACGGCACTGCCCGACACTCCGGAAACGCAGCCGACAGCCACCATCAACAACGACGACGATTTGAGCAAGTTGCAACTCGCCATGGCAGACGGCATTTATCGCCAAGAAGGGCTTACCCTGCGTAGCTTGGCACAGCATGTGTGCTTGCCAGAATATCGGCTCCGCAGCGCCATCAATCAGCAACTCGGCTTTAGCAACTTTAATGAGTACATCAATGCCCTGCGCATCCAAGAAGCCGCGCAGCGATTACAACATGAACCTGACACGCCGATTTCAAACATCGCACTGGATGTCGGCTATCGCAGCATGAGCTCATTCAACCGCGCGTTTCGCCGCTGCCACGACACCACACCGACGGAATATCGCCAGAATCGACTGACTCAATCGTGCAATTCAACATTTGCACAATCCTCCTCAGCGACCAGCCAAAGCCCGCCAGCACTGGCTTCTGCAGGATTTGCACAACATCCACCAGATATTAATCACTGATTTATTTTTACCGCCTAACTTTGATGACGTTTGATAACCGTCACAACAATAACGACAGGCAGGTAATCTATGAAACACCCTCTGGTGAATCGCCGTGCAGCACAGCGTGCTTTCTCTCCGTGTCAATTAGCCACCGCGCTGGCTGTCAGCTCTATGCTGTTGGCTGGTTGCGGCAGCGATGACGATAATGACAGCGATAATAATGAAGCGAGCCTAACCAAGGCATTTAATTGCACGCCTGACAGCACCGCAGGCCAGCGTGTGGTGTGCATTGGTAGCGCCGACAATTTAACCGACAGCTATGTTCAAGACGGCCTGATTACCGCCTTAGCCACGGCACAAAGCGGTGACACCCTGGTGTTGCCACAAGGCCGCTATCAGTTCGACACCACCATTGAGTTCAACGGTTTGGTCGACAATACGCCGGTCAGCCATCTGACTTTTCGTGGCGCCGGCATGGATAAAACCATCATTGATGTCAGCGGCGCCAGCGCCGATGGTTTTTTAATCAACAATACTGACCATCTGATTTTTGAAGATTTCGGCGTGTATGAGTCCAACAACAACGCCGTTAAGGTCACTAAATCCAACGGTGTAATCATGCGGCGCATGGCCGCCGTATGGGAAACGGATTATCAGTCTACCAACGGCGCTTATGGGCTTTATCCGGTCGAAACCAGCAATGTGCTGATTGAAGACAGTTACGTCAAAGGCTCCGCCGACGCCGGCATTTATGTCGGCCAGTCCGACAAAATTGTGGTGCGCAACAATGTGGCGGAGAAAAACGTCGCCGGCATTGAAATAGAAAACTCCACCACCGCCGATGTGTATGGCAACCGTGCGGTTGGTAATACGGGCGGCATTTTGGTGTTCGACCTGCCGATCGGCAACGGCAAATACGGCTCCGGCGTGCGGGTATTTGATAATCACGTTGAGGCCAATAACGCGCCCAACTTTGCCAATGTCGGCGATTTTGCCGGTGGCGTGCACATCGTACCACCCGGCACTGGTGTGATTATTTTATCGACTTCAGATGTTGAGATTTATAACAACGTCATCAAAGACCACCAAACCACCTCCATCGCCATCTCCTCCTATTTACTGCCGGATGATCAAGTCGCCAGCGCGCCCAACACCGATGTCGCCGGCCTGGATGGCGACGACGCCACCCCAGCCGTGAACAGCTATGGCGATATTCACCCCTATGCCAACGCTTTACTGGATGGCTGGAGCCCCTTGGTGCGCAACCTGCACATTCGCGACAACACCATCAGCGTGGCCGCTGGTATCGATAACCCAGAGGGCAACTTAATTGCCGATATTATCCAGGGCTATCAATTGTTCCATGGCTTTTATCCCGGTGTTGCCGATGGCCAAACGACCGTGCCTCATATCTTGTACGACGGCATTGGCGAGTTGTTAAGCAATACCCCGAACCCAGGCGGTAACGGTGAGACTGTTTTCCAAGCGGTCACTGGTGGCATTAACCAAGTGGCCGCTGCGCTGGATGCCAATGGCCTGGAAACGGCCGGTCGACAAATCGACTTGACCGCTTTTGCACCGTACAACGGCGATGGCGTGTGCCAGCAAAATAATGGCATCGATGGGCAAACCCTGTTTGCCGCCTCCGTGTTTGAAACCACGCCGGGCGCCAACACCTTCGACGCCAACGGCAGCCCGCAAGCCAAAATTCAGCAATACGGTATCGACCCTGCCATGGCCGGTCGCATTATGAACGACCCTCAAGGCGTGCTCGCCTGCCCAGATATGCCCTTCAAAGGCGTTGCCGCCACCGTGACCTTTGGCGAGCAAACCTTCGGCTGCAGCAGCGACGACACAGATAACCCGTCCTGCGCCCTGTAACCCTAGGCCGCCGCTGGCCTCCTTTGTTTTGGAGGCCAGCTTTGATTTCTCAACGGAGCATCAGCATGACGACACATTCTACTGCTCTGATCGCTTTGATCAGTGGCGCATTGCTCAGTGCCTGTGGCGGCGGTGGCAGTTCCAGCAGCGCATCGACCGATACGCCAGTTACACCCACCACCCCCAGCCAGCCTGATGAACAGTGCCAGCAACAAAATACCAGCGTGCAGTGGCAGGCCTTACTGGCCGGCAACGCCGAAAAGCTATCAGACTATCAATTGTTTCAAAATCCGTGCGACCCAACGCAAAACCCAAGTGCTGGCGGCCTGATCTACGATTTGTCAGTGCCCCTGTTCACTGACTACGCCTCCAAATACCGCTTTGTTTTTATTCCAGAGGGGCAAAAGGTTCAGTATCACCCGACTGAGACCTTTGAGTTTCCAGTCGGCAGCGTCATCACCAAGACCTTTACCATGCCGGGCAACACCTCTGAGCGCGGTATAGAGAATGAGCGCTTATTAGAAACGCGGTTATTAATTAAGCGCGAAGGCGGCTGGATCGCCCGCCCTTATGTGTGGAACGCAGAAGGCACCGAAGCCACCTGGGACGTGACCGGCGAAAATTTGGTGATAAATGATTTACAGCACCTACAAAATAGCTTGAGCTTTACCTACAAAGTACCCAACCAAAACGCCTGCACCACTTGCCATCAGGTCAACCCCAATGGCGACGATGACGCCGTTGATGGCGTGGACCCAACACCGGCACGTTTCAGCCCCATTGGCCCTAAGGCGCGCTACTTGAACTCCGACCTTGATTACGGCCAAGGGCCTGAAAACCAACTGCAAAAGTGGTTGGCTGAGGGCATATTGGAAGGCCTGCCGGCCATGAGTGAAGTGGACAGCACCCCTGCGTTTAGTGATGCATTGCCATTGAGTCAGATCACTGCATCGGCCGACTTATTGCTCGATACCAGCAAAGCCTGGCTCGACATCAATTGTGGTCATTGCCATCGCAAAGAAGGCCAAGCCAGCAACACCGCCTTTCGTGCCGACTGGAACATCGCCTGGACGGGCAACGAGCAATACCACGGCGCATGTGCGGTGGCGGTTTCAGGTGCGGGTGAGTCCGCCATTGTGATCGTGCCCGGCGATGCCGATAACTCGCTGCTGTATCAGCGCATGCACACCAACGAGCCCGGCGACGCCATGCCACCTTTGGGCCGCGCCATCGTGCACGAAGAAGGCAATGCGCTGATCAAAGCTTGGATTAACGCCATGAACCCGAGCCTGTGCCAGCCTTAAACAGGTGCTGGCGCCAATGTTAAGCCGAGTCGTGATCGCCGCTGCAAACTATGCGATCACGCCCTTCGGATTTGGCGCGGTACATAAGCGCATCGGCCTGCTCGAGCAAATCGTCACCGCGATTACCAGGCAGACACTGCACCAAGCCGCCGGAGAAGGTGTACGCCAATTGCGACTCGGGTGGTGATTGGCGAATCTCTTCGGCCACTCGCTGCATCGCCGTATTGGCAATGGCGGTGCGCGTTTCGGGCATTAGCACCAGAAATTCCTCGCCGCCTAGGCGACCAACAATGTCGCCATCGCGCAAACCGTTTACCAAACTGATGGCAAAGTGCTTAATTACGCGGTCCCCGCTGGAGTGGCCAAACCGATCGTTGATTTGCTTAAAGCGATCCAAGTCGAGAACGGCGATGCACAAGCGGCTGCCGTAGCGCTGGCAGCGAGCCACTTCTTCATTTAAACGTCGCAACACCTCGCGACGATTGAGCACAGAGGTCAATGGATCACAGGTCACCAAATTGCGCACTGCTCGCCCTCGGCGCACACGCGATTCCACCGCAAACAACAAATCCGCCGGCCGCACCGGCTTAGATAGGAACACATCGCCGCCGGTGCACATGGCTTTCATCTGCACCTCTGGGCTCATTTCGTTGGATAAAAATACGATCGGCACGCTGATCAAATTCTCCTGTTGGCGTATCACCCCAGCCAACTCTTGGCCATTGATCGCCGGCATGTACAAATCGAGCAAGATGAGATCTGGCGTGTGGTTGTGTAAATAGGGCATTAGCTCGATCAGCGGCTGAGAAATCACCGTGGCCTGAAAACCGGCATCTTCTAACGTGGCGGCATAAAAACCTGCCACCGACGTCTGATCTTCAATGATGAGAATTTGATAAGGGTCGCGCTGATAGCGCTCCGTCAAGGCTTTTATATCAGCGACCACTTGGGCATCGTTCACCGGCGTGGTATTGAAAGCCACGGCGCCCATGCGAATGGCCACCAGCCGCTCTTGCAACGAGGTATCGGAGCTGATGGCAATCACCGGCAACTGACCCTCTTCCGCCGCTAACTGCTGCATGCGATGGCGCTGCTTATCATTCATGTGATCTAAATGCACCAGCAGCGCACAACCATTGTTGTCTTTGTGCACCAGCAAATGCGATATGGATTCAATCACTTTGACGTCAAAGCCTTCAGCTTTTAACCGCCGTTGCAGCGCTGGCGTGAGTGACTGCGGCCCAAAGGCGAGCACGGTCAAAGGCAGGTGTGGTTTGTAGTCGGCAATGCTGCGATTGATCAGCGCCACTTCTCCCAATAAGCGCCGAATACCCGGATTGCTGCGTTCGCTGTTGGCCATGCTGTTACTCACGAACTGAGGTCCCTGCTCGCCAGCATAGAAGCCGGAAGGGGTCAGTACTTTTGCAGCACCAACATACGATTGTTGGCAGGCATGGCGATGTCTTTGAGTAGCCGCAGCTTTTCTTTGCGGGCGGCTAGTATGACCTGCTCAAAATCTTTGATGCCCGCTTCCGGGTTTTGCTCGCGCAGCCACTGATCCAGCCGCTGGTTGCCTTCGCTGGTGTATTGGCCAGCGTAATTGTAGGGGCCATACAACAGTGCCAATCCGCCTTGCTTCAGCACTCGAGCAATGCCCGTCATCATGCTGCGCAGTTGCGGCCAACCGATAAAATGCACCACATTGGCGCTGAACACCGCGTCCACTTGCTTCACCGGCCACAAATCCTGACTGACATCTAAAATCAGCGGCGGCAGAAAACCGACCTGGCCGCTGCGTTGACGCCAACCGTTAATGCCCTCCAGACGGCCCGCTAGTTCAGAGGGCTGCCATTTAATGCCGGGCAAATGACGTGTCATGTAAGCGGCGTGCTGACCAGTGCCGCTGCCAATTTCCAGCACAAAGGCATCGGCTTCCAGCTCCTGTGCCAGCACATCGGCGATCGGTGCCTGATTGCGCAAACACGCTTCAGACACAGGTAAATTTGGCTCCGATACAGGGTGTTGCACCCGCACCTCCCGTTCATTGGGCTGATGGTCAGCAAAAATCTTGGTGTCTATGTTATCGCCTCCTCACCCTCAGACACAACGGCCCAGCTTAGCCGCAGTAACATTGCCGCCCACGGCGCCAGGCGATACACTGCCCGTCATTTATTATCGACAGGAAACATAGGTTTCATGCGCGCTACCGAATTTCTCTTAGCCACTGAAAAAGAAACACCCGCTGACGCCGTTGTCATCAGCCATCAGCTGATGTTGCGTGCTGGCATGATCCGTAAACTGGCCGCCGGCTTGTACACTTGGATGCCATTGGGCCTGCGCACGCTGCGCAAAGTTGAAAGCATTGTCCGCGAAGAAATGAACCTCGCCGGCGCTCAAGAAGTGCTGATGCCCGCCGTACAGCCAGCAGAACTGTGGCATGAAAGTGGCCGTTGGTTTCAATACGGTGGCGAGTTGCTGCGCTTAAAAGATCGTCATTCGCGCGACTTTTGCGTTGGCCCAACCCATGAAGAAGTCATCACCGATCTGGCACGCAACCAGCTCAGCAGCTACAAGCAGCTGCCGGTGAACTTGTATCAGATTCAAACCAAGTTCCGTGATGAAACGCGCCCACGTTTTGGTGTCATGCGCGCGCGCGAGTTCATCATGAAGGACGCTTACTCATTCCATTTGACGGCCGACAGCCTGCAGCAAACCTATGACCGCATGCACCAGGCTTACACCCGCATATTCGAACGTTTGGGCCTAGATTTCCGCCCAGTGCTGGCTGACACTGGCGCCATCGGTGGCGCTCACTCCCATGAGTTCCACGTACTGGCTGAATCTGGCGAAGACGACATCGCCTTCTCCAATGCCAGCGATTATGCCGCCAACGTCGAACTGGCCGAAGCCTTGGCCCCTGAAGGTGAGCGCCCAGACGCCACACAAGCCCTGAGCGTGGTAGACACCCCCGCAGCCAGCTCCATCGACGAGGTTGCAAAGCAGCTCAACGTGACTACCAGCCAGGTATTAAAAGCCATTGTTGTGCGTGGTAGCAGCGAAGCCGAAGATGCAGAAGAAGGCGAAGCCGGTGAGCCCGTGGTGCTGTTCCTGCGCGGCGATCACACCCTGAACGAGTTAAAAGCAGAAAAACTGCCCGGCGTTCTAGCCCCGCTGCAATTTGCCAGCGATGAAGAAGTTCAAGGCATTGGTGGCGTGCCCGGCTTTACCGGCCCGCGCAACCTATCGGCACGTTGCTACGTTGACCGCAGCGCCGCCCATCTGGCGGACTTTGTCTGCGGCGCCAACGAAGCCGACAAGCACCTCACCGGCTGCAACTGGCAGCGCGATGTTGAACTGCCAGAGGTCGCAGATTTGCGCAATGTGCAAGCAGGCGACCCAAGTCCTTGCGGCCAAGGCACGCTAGAGATTAAACGCGGCATCGAAGTGGGCCATATTTTCCAGCTGGGTCGCAAATACTCCGAAGCCATGAACGCCACCGTGCTGGATGAAAACGGCAAAGCCCAAACCCTGATGATGGGGTGTTATGGCATCGGCGTTAGCCGCGTGGTAGCCGCGGCCATTGAGCAAAACCACGACGACAACGGCATCATCTGGCCCAATGCCATCGCTCCGTTCCAAGTTGGCATTGTGCCGATGAACCTGCATCGCAGCGACATAGTGCGCCAAGCCACAGAGCAACTCTATAACGAGCTGCAAGCCGCTGGCATCGATGTTTATCTGGATGATCGCGACAAAAAAACCAGCCCTGGCGTCAAGTTCGCCGACATGGAGCTGATGGGCATTCCTCATCGCCTAGTCATCAGCGATCGTGGCTTGGAAGCCGGTACGGTTGAGTACAAACAACGCCGTGGCGGTGACGCGCAGGACATCGCTCTGGACGATGTCATCACCACCCTGAAACAGGCCCTGCAATGCTAAGGCCCCTGCTGCTGGCCATCCTGGCGCTTATGCTAGGGTGGCCAGTAGCAGCCTCAGCCTCTGCCAAGGGTGACATTGACCCAGAACTGCGCCAAGCGTTGCGCCAAGCGGCCGAAAGCACCGACAGTTTCGCCGACCGTTTTGAAGCTGAGGTTTGGCTGGTCGACATCTCCAGTCGCCTGAAGCGCTATATGCCGGACGATAAAATGCGCCTTGAGTTTTTACGCATGGTGCACCAAGAAGCGACCCGTGCAGGCTTGTCGCCAGAGCTGGTGTTATCCGTCATACACGTCGAAAGCGCCTTTCAACGCTTTGCCATTTCCGTGGTCGGCGCTCAGGGCTATATGCAAATCATGCCGTTTTGGAAGAACGAAATTGGTCGCCCAGACGACAACCTGATGTTAACCCGCACCAACTTGCGCTATGGCTGCACCATTCTCAGGCACTACCTAGATAAAGAAAAAGGCGACCTGATTCGCGCCTTGGCACGCTACAACGGCAGCCTAGGGCGGACAAAATACCCAGAAAAGGTGCTGTTGTTCTGGGAAAAATACTGGTTTGTGAACCATTAGCCCGCCATTCGGCGGTGCTGCCGACCAAAGTAGTAAGCCCACAGCATTGGTCTTACCATTTAACCAAATGGCCTGATTTTATCGGGCCTGCCACGCCACACCCGACCTTACCCCTCCGTCATAATGCCTAGGCCAAACCCGCATTAATACGGCAGCAGATCAGGCAATAACACGGACAAGCCCGCATTCCTGCGAATAGGCTGCCTGTCTAGGCCATTGCACACTGCCAACACTTGAGGCGCCTCAGGAGCAAGTTCGGCTGTGCTCAACACCAGCCCCGACATATTCAGAGGCGCCCCAGCCCCCGGCCATACACTGGCGGGTGGTCTTCTACTAACCGAGAAGGATAACGATAATATGATGAGTCTGAGCAAACTGAAACGCTGGTTAGCGGTTGGCGCTTGTGCTGCTGCTGTTGCTCTGCCTGCCCAGGCAGAAAAAACCTATCGCTTAAAGATGGCGGAAACCTGGCCTACCAACTTCCCTGTGTTTGGCGATGCCTCGCGCAACATGGCTGCCATGGCCGAAAAAATGTCCAACGGCCGCTTGAAGATCACCATTGACTCCAAAAACAAACACAAAGCCCCGCTGGGCGTGTTTGACATGGTACGCGCTGGCCAGTACGACATGGGGCACTCAGCCTCGTATTATTGGAAAGGCAAAGTACCGGCCACCCTGTACTTCACCACCATGCCCTTCGGTATGACGGCGCCAGAGCAATACTCCTGGTTCTACCACGGTGGCGGCATGGAGCTGATGGAAAAGGTCTACAGCAAGTACAACGTGTTGAGCTTTCCAGGCGGCAACACCGGCAACCAAATGGGTGGCTGGTTCCAAAAAGAAATCAACTCGCTGGAAGATCTCAAAGGTCTGAAAATGCGCATTCCTGGCTTTGCCGGGGAAGTACTGGCCAAGTTAGGCGCCAGTCCGACCAACATTCCAGCAGGCGAGCTGTACACCGCGCTTGAGCGCCGCACCATCGACGCACTGGAGTGGGTTGGCCCGTCACTGGACCTGCGCATGGGCTTTCACAAAATCGCCCCCTACTACTACACCGGCTGGCATGAGCCAGCGACCGAACTGCAGTTCATGATCAACAAACGCTCTTGGGATCGCTTGCCGGAAGACTTGCAAGAAATTCTGCGCGTCTCGATACGTACCGCCGCCTATGACATGTACATTCAGTCCTACCATGAATCGGCGAAAAATCTGGAAATCATCGAAAATGAATTTCCAAACGTGAAAATCCGCTCCTTCCCAGAGGACGTGATGGCAGCGCTGCGCCAAGCCAACCAAGATCTGCTGACCGAAAAAGCCAAAGAAGATCCGCTGGCCAAAGAAATCCTGGAGTCTCAGGCAAATTATCTGAAAACCGTGCGCCGCTGGACCGACATCTCAGACAAGGCGTACTTGAACAGCATTGCTCAGTAATGCGTTAACCTGGATGCCCGCGCCAATCAGCGCGGGCATTCGCCAGAGGAGAGCCTTATGCTGATGCAAGCGGAGCGAGTGATAAATCGCTTTTCCGATATTCTGGGGAAAATATCCTCCATTTTATTCCTGCTGATGCTGGTCAACGTATTTTTCAACGTTGTTGCCCGCTATGCCTTTAATGCCGTGTGGATCGGCTCACAGGAAATGGAATGGCACCTATTCGCCACCATGTTCATGCTCGGCGTGCCGTACACCTTGCGTGCCGGCGGCCATGTGCGGGTGGATTTGATTTATGAGCGCTTGTCGGTGGGCAAGCAATCCATCATCGACATTTTAGGCGGCCTGGTATTGCTGCTGCCCTTTACTTTGCTGGTGGGCTATTACGGTATTGGCTTTGCCTATGAGGCGTTTGAGCTAGGCGAAACGTCTGGCGACCCAGGCGGCCTGCCCTATCGCTGGATCATTAAAGCGGTCATTCCGTTTGCCTTTTTTGCCACCGCCATTGCTGGCCTTGGGCTGATCATTACCAGCATTTTAAATATCAAACACCCCGAGCGGACTGAACCCCATAATAACCACGAGTCGTCCTTATGATCGGTATTGTGATGTTTTTTGTTGCCCTGTTGGCGCTGCTTGCCGGCTTCCCAGTGGCATTTACTTTCGGTGGTATTGCACTGATTTTCGGTTTGATTGCCGAAGGGCCCAGCATGTTTGCCTTCATGCCCTTTCGCATTCAAAGCATCATGGAAAACGTGGTGCTGATGGCCGTGCCCCTGTTTATTTTTATGGGCATCGTGCTGCAAAAAACCCGTTTGGCGGAACAGCTGTTGGAGTCAATGGGCAAGTTGTTCGGCGGCGTGCGCGGTGGCTTGGCCATATCAACGGTATTGGTCGGCGCTCTCTTGGCAGCGTCTACCGGCGTGGTCGGCGCGTCCGTAGTGGCGATGGGATTAATCTCGCTGCCGGTCATGCTCAAATACAACTACGACAAATCCCTCGCCTGCGGCACCATTTGCGCCTCGGGCACCTTGGGACAAATCATTCCGCCATCGATCGTGCTGATCATTTTGGGCGACGTGCTGGGCATTCCCGTCGGCGATTTGTTTCAGGCAGCGGTCGGCCCAGGCTTTGTGCTGATCGGCATTTATGTGGTGTACATCTTGGTCTACAGCTTCTTTAAGCCGGAAGCAGCGCCGGCGATTCCAGCGGATGAAGACATTGAGCATCGCCGTGAGCATTACATTCGTGCTTTAAAAGCCATCGTGCCACCTTTGGCGCTGATTCTAGTGGTGCTGGGCTCTATCTTTGCCGGCATTGCCACCCCTACCGAATCATCGGCTCTGGGCGGCGTCGGTGCGGTATTGCTATCCGTGGTGTATGGCCAGTTCAGCTGGAAAATGCTCTACGATGCCGCCGAGGAAACGGTCAAAATCACCGCCATGGTATTTGCCATTTTGCTCGGCGCCACGGCATTTTCCATGGCCTTCACCTACACAGGTGGCGATTACATCGTCGAAGAAGTGCTGTCCAACCTGCCTGGCGGTGCCATGGGCTTTTTAATCCTGTCGATGGTGGCGATTTTGATATTGGGCTTTTTCATCGACTTTGTCGAAATCAGCTTTATCATTGTACCGATGCTGGCACCTGCCGCCATTGCACTGGACATTGCGCCGGTATGGTTTGCCATCTTGATTGCCATGAACTTGCAAACATCCTTCTTGACGCCACCGTTTGGCTTCAGTTTGTTTTACCTCAAAGGGGTCGCCCCCGCAGGGGTACAAACCATGGACATTTATCGAGGGGTAATTCCCTTCATTCTGATGCAAGTCGGGGTGGTGATATCCATCCTGTTGTTCCCTGAGTTTTATGGCCTAGTTGATTGACCCTGAGCCACGGCAGCTGCCGTGGCTTTTGTCGTTTGGAATTCTATGAACCTGACGCTAAAGACCAAGATACTGCTGCTCACCATCTTACCTTTGGTGGCCATTACCCTAACGCTGACTTGGATTACCCAACGTCAGGCGCAGGACTTATCTGAGCGCCAAGTGGCCATCTTTGAAGAAACCGTCATGGACAATAAGCGCCGGGCATTGGAAGACTATGTCAACCTGGCGATGACCTCGATCCAGCCGATTTTGGCCGAGCTGGATGGCGGCAGCATGGCGCGTTCACGGGTGGAGTACGAGGTCAAAAGCATCATCGAAAGCATGACCTTTGGCCCCGACGGCTACTTTTTCGCCTACGACCAAAAAGGCACTAACCTGGTTCATCCAGCTTTGAATGACCTGATCGGCACTCGCATGCTCGATTACCGTGATCGCAATGGCCAGCCCGTCATTCAAGATTTACTGGCCATCGCCAACCACGGTGGCGGTTTTTATCGCTATTCTTGGCACAAGCCCTCGGCCAATGAAGTCAAAAACAAGTTGGGCTATGTGGTGCTGATTCCCGAGTTGAACTGGATGCTCGGCACCGGCTTGTACATCGACGACATTGAATCAGAAATTCTGGCTTTAGAGCAGCGCCTCGACAGCAACATCAGCCAAACCTTTTTGGTCGCCTCATTACTGCTGGCGATTACCTTGGCGCTGGTGATTGTGATCGTGGTGCTGATCAACGTACACGCCACGGCCCAGGCCGATGAGCGCCTGCGCGAGCTGGCCCACCGCTCGGTCGAGTTTCAAGTGGTGCAGCGACGCGTATTTGCCCGAGAGCTGCACGATGGCGTCAACCAGATACTGGTGTCGGCCAAGCTGCGACTGAACTTAGCGTTTAAGCAATGGCCATCGGATACCGCTCGCGATCATTTAGAAAGCGGCATCGATATGTTGAACCAGTCGATTCAAGAAGTTCGCCGGGTGTCGCATAATCTGCGCCCAGTCATGCTGGACGACTTAGGCCTCGAAGCGGCCATGCATGCCCTGCTTGATAACTTGGCCAGCAGCGGCGACATCGAAGTAAAACGTCACATTCGTTTGCCCGACACACGTTTGCCCGACGCCATTGAAATGACGGTCTACCGTTTAATTCAAGAAGGCATCACCAATGTGCAAAAGCATGCCGACGCCAGTCGCTTTCAACTAGACGTGCGCCCCTTTGCCAACCGCATTGAGGTCGAAATGCAAGACAACGGTCGCGGCTTTACCCCAAGCGACAGCTTGGACGGCATTGGCATGATGAACATGCGCGAACGCCTAGAGTTACTGGGCGGCAAACTCACGGTACGCAGCTGGGCCCATAAAGGCACCCAGATTATTGCGGTACTGTATTTAAACCCTGAGCCTGTGTTGCGCCAGCACCCGGCTCCCCCTGTGCCCGCTGAGGGCGAACCCGAAAAATGAAGGTCACCATGAGCAAACCGATAAAAATCATTCTCGCTGACGATCACCCAATGGTCCGCGAGGGCCTGAAAGTCAGCCTCGAGGCAGAAGGCGACATCAGTGTGGTTGCTGCCGTCAGTAACGGCCAAGAAGCCTTAGACGCCGCTGCCGAGCATCAACCTGACGTTGTTATGCTGGACATTTCCATGCCGGTGATGAACGGCATCGAAGCCTGCAAGGCGTTCAAACAACAACACCCAGACATGCGTATTTTGATCATCACCATGCACGATGATCGCGAATACATTCTTAAGCTGATTCAAGCCGGTGCAGCAGGCTACGTGCTTAAAGATGTGTCGGTGGAAGAGCTGCTGCTGGCGGTGCAAACCGTGAATCAAGGCGGCACCTACTTCAGCTCCAGCGTGGCCAAAACCTTGTTCAGCGACATTGGCAACATTCGCAGCAACCAAAACGACGACATTTTAAGCCCACGCGAAGAAGACGTATTGGCCCTGCTGGCCGAGGGCATGGGCAACAAAGAAATTGCCCGCGAGTTGGATATTTCTGTGCGCACGGTGGAAGCACACCGCATGAAGATTAAGCAGAAGCTCAATATCTCGACCTCTGCTGGCTTAGTGCGCTACGCCCTCGACCACGGCATCACTCGCAGCAGCTGATGCGCTGCTCGCGGTAGCGACTGGGGCTGACACCAAAGCACTGGTGAAAGCGGCGCGAAAAGTGGCTGGCGCTTTGAAAGCCCACTTCAAATGCCACTCGCGTCACCGCCATGCCCTGCTGCAGCAATGCCTTGGCGCGACTGAGGCGTTGCTGCTGCAAATATTCATTGGGCGAACAGCCCAGTGCCTGCCTGAATTGATGGTAAAACTTGCTGCGCGACATACAGGCGATACGGCATAAGCGGTCAATATCCAGAGGTTCTGCCAGACGCTGCTGCAGATCATGCAGCACAGCTGTCATGGCATTTTTGTGTGGGTCTTGCGCCGCGCAAGCGAGCAAAAACTCCCGTCCTTGCTGGCGCAGCAAGCGGCACAAGAGCTCATCAACGCCATAACTCAACACCAGATCGCTGTCCTCTTCGGCATCAATAAAACTCACTGCGATGCGCTCTAATAGTTTTTGTGTGGCACGGGAATGCTGTGCGTGCCAGGTGCGAGGTTGAACGTCGTTCCAGTACCCCATGTCTTGCGGCAGCGGCGCATGCTGATCCAAGTGGTCACACAACTGATGAATTTTATTGCCATCCACCGAGACCGTCAGGCAAGTTGTAGGCCGTTCTAATTCCGCCTCTGGAAAGTCGATGAATACTTGCTCGCCGGGTGCCAGCACATAGGATTCATGGGGTAAAAATGCCATCGGCGCGTGCGGGCCATGCATTTCTTTGCGCCCAGAAATCATCGCACAATACAGCACCTCATCGGCTTTCAGGCTAACGTTGGTGGCTTTGGCGAAGGTGTCATAAATCGACAGCTCAACGTCTTTGCTAAAAAACACGGTGCGATTTTCCACCAGCTGTTGCGGCTGGCGCGCTAAGCGCTGCAGTGATTCATTCAACATAATTTTCCCTCTAAACCGCCCCTCAACCGTGCCAACCAACGCTGGATTGTCAGTCCACTATCTTGGACTGACGGACAAGTGTCAGGCTATGGCAACACATACCTTGTTAACAATGCGACTAACTACCAATCGCAGTGTAATGACAATAACAAGAGGAAGTATCTGATGATTTATGCCAATCCTGGTCAGGCCGGCGCCATCGTGAATTTTGCCCAGCGCTACGACAACTTTATTGGTGGCGACTGGGTTGCTCCCGTCGCCGGCCGTTATATGGACAACATCAGCCCAGTTAATGGCGAGGTTTTTTGTCAGGTAGCGCGCTCTGACGCCGCTGACATTGAACTGGCGTTAGACGCTGCCCATCAAGCGGCGCCCGAGTGGGGCAAAACATCGGTCACTGAACGCTCGAATTTGTTATTGAAAATTGCCGACCGCATCGAGCAGAACCTAGAAATGCTGGCCGTGGCCGAAACCTGGGATAACGGCAAGGCCGTGCGTGAAACCCTGGCGGCCGACATTCCGCTGGCCGCCGATCACTTCCGCTACTTTGCTGGCTGCATTCGCGCGCAAGAAGGCTCCATGGCAGAGCTGGATGAGCACACCGTGGCCTACCATGTGCACGAGCCGTTAGGCGTGGTCGGACAGATCATTCCTTGGAACTTCCCGTTGTTAATGGCGGCTTGGAAGCTCGCACCGGCATTGGCTGCCGGTAACTGCACGGTATTAAAGCCCGCCGAGCAAACGCCAGCGTCCATCTTGCTGTTTATGGAGCTGATCGCAGATATCGTACCGCCGGGCGTCATCAATGTGGTCAACGGCATTGGCGAAGAAGCTGGCCAAGCACTGGCCAGCAGTGATCGCATCGCCAAAATCGCCTTTACCGGCTCCACTCCTGTCGGTCAGCATATTTTACGCAGCGCCGCCGACCGCTTGATTCCCTCCACCGTGGAGCTGGGTGGCAAGTCGCCGAATATTTATTTCAGCGATGTCATGCGTCATGAGGACGACTACCTCAGCAAGTGTGTCGAAGGTCTAGTGCTGGCGTTCTTCAACCAAGGCGAAGTCTGTACTTGTCCGTCACGAGCGCTGATTCAACACGATATTTACGACGACTTCATCAAGCTGGTCATTGACAGAGCCGCCACCATTACTCGCGGTAATCCACTGGACACAGATACCCAAGTCGGCGCACAAGCGTCGCAAGAACAGTTTGACCGCATCATGTCGTATCTGGATATCGGCCGCAAAGAAGGCGCAGAAGTCTTGATTGGCGGTGCTGCGGCAGAACTGGGTGGCGACTTTAGTCGTGGCTATTATGTGCAGCCAACCCTGCTCAAAGGCACCAACGATATGAAGGTGTTCCAAGAGGAGATTTTCGGCCCAGTGGTGGGTGTCACCACCTTCCGCGATGAGGAAGAGGCCATCGCCATTGCTAACGACACCGAGTTCGGCTTAGGCGCCGGCGTATGGACCCGCGATACCAACCGAGCTTATCGGGCGAGCCGCGCCATTCAAGCCGGACGCGTGTGGGTGAACTGCTACCACGCCTACCCTGCTCATTCCGCCTTTGGTGGCTACAAAAAATCGGGCATCGGCCGCGAGACTCACAAAAAAGCGCTGGACCATTACCAGCAAACCAAAAACATGCTGGTCAGCTACAGCACCAGCCCACTGGGCTTCTTCTAGAAGCCTCCCAGCCTTCTATTGGCGCCAACCGGCGTCGATAGAGGGCAGGCGCAAAATGGCCAAGCGTTACGCAAAGATTCTGTACAATGGCACACAGGCAGTGCCGGCCTGACACGGCTCTGTGGCATGATGCGCGTTTTTGTGTGCCATCTCGTATTATGAAAACCCCTCGCCTGTTACTGACCCAACTGCTGCAGCTCACTGCTTTAATACTGCTCGTAGCCATCAGTGGTTGCCAACGCTTACCCAGCCAGCCAAACACGGCTGCACAGCCTGACCCAGCCATACAGCAGCCCGCTGCCCAGCCGTCTACCAGCGATATGAAACAACGCTCAAAGGCCAAGCAGCACCCGAGTGTTGGCAGTCGCTATACCGCGCCGGAACTGCTGTTGGTACTGCACGACACCCACAGCAACGAGCGCACGCTGCAGCCCATATCAAGGCGCGCACGCATGCTGAGTCACACCCAGAGCGCGATACAAGTGGTTGGAGTATTGCCAGTGGGCACCGAATTGGAAGTCATTGAGGCCAAGCGCGATGCCCAGCACGTCTTAGTTCGCCATCAAGACCAGCTCATCCCATTGCAAGGCGTTCGCGTCAGCGACACAGAAGTGCAATGGTTGGTCACCAGCGATGAATGCACACAGCTGAGCCACTGCCAGCCCTGGCAACAGCAAATTCAGCGCTGCTTAGCCAAAAGTCACTGCCAGACTTTTGTGCAATTTATACCCACCGACGGCAACGGCAGCGCTCACCCTGGCCACCGCCCGCCGTTTAAACCCGAGTGGATAAAAGCCACCCTGGCGCCAGCGCGGCAATACGCCACTCGCAGTGCCCTGCAGCTGGACGTTGACCCCGTCATGCTGGAGGCCATTGCCACGGGCAGTGCCGTGGAAGTTGCCCAACTGTTTTTTCACCAGCGCCACTTTCACCTAAAAGGTGATGTGGTTTATGCCGCCGACTGACGTCGACGCGGCATTTTTTGGATCACCAGCCCGACAATAATTAATACCAAGCCAATGAAGGTGGCTGGGTGAATGGGCTCACCCAGCACTTGGCTGATAAAGATCAGCGACAAAAATGGCGATAAAAATATCAGTGAACTGATCGCCGCCGTGCGCTGGGTGGTGCTCATGGCGGTTTGCCACAGTAAAAACGTCACGCCCATTTCAAACAGGCCGACGTAAATCGCCGCCAAACCGCCCTGACTCATCAAGTTGGCCGCACGCCAGCCATCCCACACCAGAGCGACTAGCCAAATCAGCGGTGTCGCCAGCAGAAAACCACACCATAAACTGATGTGCGGCGCATGCTTGCCGCCCGTGTTCCAAATCCAATACAGCGCCCACAGCACCGTGCTCAACAACGCCAGCCCCACGCCCAAAGGACTATCGAACTGCAACGCCATCGGGTTACCACGTGTGGCAATCACCACCACGCCGGCGTAGGCCAACAATAAGGCGACGATATCGCGACCAAACAATGCCTGACCCAGCATGGGCACCGCCAGCAAACTCATGGTGAGTGCCCAAGTATAATTAATCGACTGCGCTTGCTGAGCGGGCAATAAATCGTAGGCCTGAAACAAAATCAGATAATACAGCAGTGGATTTATCAGTGCCTGGCGCAAGTAAAACAATGGCTGTTCACGCAGCGCCTGCCAGGCCTGCGACAATTGTTTTTGCCACAGCAAATAGGCCGTCAAAAACACCCAAGACGTCATCGCGGCAATGGCCAACAACCAACGCGGGGTCACATCCGCCAACGCCAATTTAAACGCCGTCGCCACCGTCGACCACAACAACACCGCCCCCAGTGCCAGCATTAACGCCCGCCGCTCCGCCTGCATGCTCTACCTCTATTGACTGTTTATCGAGAAAGCGGCCAGTCTATCAGTTTGCTCACACATGATCTGCGCCAGGCAACTGTTGTTGCAGCACAACCATTGAAAACGCCGACACTCTCCCCCAGTTAGCGGTTTATAAGGAGGCTTTTTTATGTCTGAGCAATCGCACGAATACATTGGTCGGGAAGACGGCAGTGGCACTGGCATCGTTCAAGCCAGCGAGATTCTTCCAGATCGCATCCATGTTTTACCGGTCAATGGCCGACCGTTTTTTCCTGCACAAGTACAGCCCGTGATGGTCGACGCCGAGCTGTGGTCAGAGACGTTGGAACGCGTCGCCAATACCGAGCATAAGCTACTCGGGCTGGTATTTGTTGAGCACAAAATGAACAACCAAGTACCCGCCACGGATTCGCTGCCATTAATCGGCTGCGTTGTGCGCGTGCATAAAATCCAAGCGGAAGATGGCCGCATCCAGTTTATTGCCCAAGGCATTCGCCGCTTTAGAGTATTGGAGTGGGTTGCCAACAAAGCACCCCTGCTGGCGCGGGTACACTACCCCAGCCATACGCCAGTGTATGACGATGAAAGCAAAGCCTACGCGCTGGCCATTATTAATGCCATTAAAGAACTCGTAGCGCTCAACCCGCTGTATTCTGAGGAGCTCAAGCATTATCTTAATCGCTTTAGCCCTAACGACCCTTCGCCGTTAACGGATTTTGCCGCCGCCATCACCACCGCTGAAGGTTCGGTGCTGCAGGACGTTCTAGAAACCATTCCGCTGCAAAAGCGCATGGAAAAAGTGCTGCTGTTGCTAAAAAAAGAAATCGATGTTGCCAAACTGCAGGCCGAAATCAGCGACAGCGTGAACCAAAGCATCAGCCAGCATCAACGTGAGTTTTTTCTACGTGAGCAGCTGAAAACCATTCAAAAAGAACTCGGCCTATCGAAAGACGATAAAACCGCCGACATTGAAGAGTTCCAGCAGCGGTTAACTGACAAAACCTTGCCAGCAGAAGTGCAAAAACGCCTGGACGAAGAGCTGCGGAAATTCTCCATGCTGGAGACGGGCTCGTCCGAGTTTGGTGTCACCCGCAACTACCTAGACTGGCTCACCAGCTTGCCCTGGGGGCAATACTCTGACGATCAGTTTGATCTAAACCACGCCCGCAACACCCTCAACGTTCACCACTCGGGGCTTGATGACGTTAAAGAGCGCATTCTTGAGTTTTTGGCGGTGGGCACGTTCAAGCAAGAAATTTCCGGCTCGATTATGTTATTGGTCGGCCCACCCGGGGTGGGCAAAACCTCCATTGGCCGCTCGGTGGCCGAAGCGTTGGGTCGCAAGTTTTATCGCTTTAGCGTGGGCGGCATGCGCGATGAGGCAGAAATCAAAGGCCATAGGCGCACCTATGTCGGGGCCATGCCCGGCAAGCTGGTACAGGCATTAAAAGACGTCGACGTTGCCAACCCAGTCATTATGCTGGATGAAATCGACAAAATGGGCACCTCTTATCAAGGCGACCCTGCCTCGGCACTGCTGGAGGTGTTAGACCCAGAGCAAAACAAAGAATTTCTCGATCATTATCTGGATTTGCGTCTGGATTTATCCAAAGTGCTGTTTATCTGCACCGCCAATCAGCTCGACAGCATTCCGGCGCCGTTGCTGGATCGCATGGATACCATTCGTCTCTCGGGCTACATCGGCGAAGAAAAGCTCGCCATTGCCCGCACGCACTTATGGCCACGCGTACTCGAACGCCATGGTTTGAAAAAATCTCAGGTCACGGTCAGCGACGCCACGTTACGCAAAGTCATCGATGGCTATGCCCGTGAATCAGGCGTGCGCAACCTTGAAAAACAACTGCAACAAATTGCCCGTAAAGCCGTGGTCAAACTGCTTGCAGGCGAGAAAAAAGTCGCGATCACTGGCAAAAACTTAGAAGACTTTTTAGGCAAACCCGTGTTTCGCCAAGAACGCATCATTCGCGGCACCGGCGTAGTAACAGGCCTGGCCTGGACCTCCATGGGCGGTGCAACACTGCCCGTTGAAGCCGTGACCATGCATACCAGCAGCCGCGGCCTGAAACTGACGGGCAAACTGGGCGATGTGATGAAAGAATCCGCAGACATTGCTTACAGCTTTGTCGGCCAACATGCTCACCGCTACGGCGGCGACGCAGGCTTTTTTGATCAGCGCACGATTCACTTGCATGTACCAGAAGGCGCCACCCCTAAAGATGGCCCCAGTGCAGGCGTCACCATGACCACCGCACTGATTTCACTGATGAGTAATCGGCGCATTCGCCGACCGCTGGCGATGACAGGCGAACTAACACTCACCGGGCAAGTATTACCGGTAGGCGGTATTCGTGAAAAAGTCATCGCCGCCAGACGCTCAAAAATCATGGAGGTGATATTGCCCGAAGCCAACCGGCGAGATTACGAAGAACTGCCAGAGCACGTGCGCGATGGCATGACGGTGCATTTTGCCAAGCACTATGATGATGTCTATCAGCATGTGTTTTGACACTTTTTGACAGCTACCGGGATTCGTGCTGCTATGTCGCTTTTGCAGCCGATCCCGGATTTACATCATGTTCAGATGGCTTGCCCTGCCACTTTTTCTGTACAGCCTGACCTCTTTATCCCAGCCGTTACCGAGCAAAGTTCGTTTTGCCGCAGCGGACTGGTGCCCCTACACCTGTGCCGATGGTTCCGGCATTATCAGCGACTATTTACGCGAAGTATTGGCCACCGCAAACATTGAACTGGAAGTGCTGGTCATTCCTTGGTCACGCGCACTGCACGAAGCCAGGTTTGGTCATATCGATGGCCTACTGACCTTGGTACCCGGAGAAGCCCAAAACATTTTAATGCCGACCACACCCACCATGACCTATCAAGATTGCTTTTATCAGCGCGCCGATAACACTTGGCGCTATCAAGGTGTGCCATCGCTGCAACAACAGGTACTCGGCGTGGTGCAAGACTACAGCTACAACCCAGCGTTGGATAACTACATTGCCACCGCCCGCGCCGGACAAGTCCATGCCATGAGCGGCAGCCAGCCGAGCCAACGTCTTATTACCATGCTGATGCGCGAACGGGTGGATGTGTATTTGGATGATTTTCGAGTCAGCGCCTACGCCATGCGACAAATGGGCGTCGATGTAAAATTTAACAGCGGCGGCTGCTTGCCCGCCAAACCTCTTTATCTTGGTGTTTCCGCCCAACCTGCGTGGGCCATGACCTTGGTGAGCTGGCTAAACCAAGCACTGGAGCGCAAAGACAACCAGCAGCGCTTGCATGCCATCATTGCGCGTTATCACCACAGTGTTAGCAGCGCTGAATAAGTTGAAAAAAATGTCTAAAAGCGGCTCATCATTTTGTCACTGTGTGACGACTAGGCCAATATACTCAACGGCAGTATTCTTTTACCGAGTAGCAATACCACGCTTTATTTAATCAACTGAATCAGCTGTTTAAATTCGTCCCCTACTGCCTGCTGCTGCAATTCAAATAACGCCATTTCTACCGAGGTGACATCCGCGCCCATGGTGAGCATTTTGTCGACGGCCAAGCGGCGGTTATCTGGGTGGCGTGAGCGAATGGCGTCGGTCACTAAGTGCACCTGATAGCGCTCTTCGAGTAAATCCATCACGGTTTGATAGACACACACATGCGCCTCGATGCCGGCCACCAGCCATTGGTTACGCTGAGCCGATTCAATCGCTTGTTCGATGGTCGGCGTTGCCATGCCGCTGAAGGTTGATTTGCTTAAGGGTGCGTCGGTTAACAGATGCAGTAGCTCGGGCCGCGTTGGCCCCAGTTTGTTGGGCAGTTGCTCCATGGCAATGATCGGCAAGCCCAGCAGCTGAGCACCTTTTATTAGTTGCGTGAGTGCTTGTATTAAACCGTCGAACTCCGGCATTTGCTCAGCGAGCTTGCCTTGCACATCCACCAGAATCAGGCCGGTGGTTTCCTTATGCAAACGGGTAAAACTGGTCATATGCATTCTCGACAAAGGGTGATTCATTTATTCTGCTGCGCCGCGGCCCATTGTGTAAAGCGCTCTAGGGTCAATGGTCGACTAAAGTGATAACCTTGTAAGCAAGAGCAGCCCATGGCGGTTAACAACTGCGCCTGCTCGCAACTTTCAATGCCTTCGGCCGTAACCGGTACTTCCAACACACGGCACAGTGCAATGATGGCTCGGCAAATTTCTAAATCACTGCTGCTATCTGGCAGCTCACTTACAAAGGAGCGATCGATTTTTACTCGTGTAATGGGTAGGTTTTTTAGCCGACTGAGGGAGGAATAACCGGTACCAAAATCGTCGATCGATAAGCCGACGCCCAACGCGCGTAAGCGCTCTAACACTGGCAGAGTCGTTACATCATCGATCACCACGGATTCCGTCAACTCCAGCTCCAGCCGATCGGCTGCCACTCCAAATTCTTCTAATACCGCTGCCACTAGGCCAGGAAAGCGCTGATCACTCAGCTGACGCGGTGATACATTGACGGCCAAATACAGCTGTGGCCAGCTTTGCTGCCAGTGTTGCAAAATGCTCAGTGCTCGACGCAATACCCAACTGCCCAAGGCGTGAATATCACCGGTTTTTTCGGCCACGGGAATAAATCGATCTGGCGGTACGATGCCCAACTCTGTGCTGTACCAGCGGCACAATACCTCGGCCCCCACCAGCTGCTGTTGATCATTCATTAATGGTTGCAGTTCAACGCTCAGCTCTTGCTCAGCTATGGCACCCGCGAGACGTTCTTCCAAGCGCTGCTGGTGCAGATTGTCCAGCGCCAGTCGGAAATCATATAAACAAATTTCACCTGTGCCATTGTGCTTAGCTTGCTGCAAAGCGAGTGCAGCGGCACGCCATAAAGAATCGCTCTGCAAAGGGGTGCGGTCACACTGTGCCACGCCGATGCACACCGACACATCTTGGCTGTGTTTGCTTAGTTCAAACGGTGGCTCTAGGGCTTTTAGCAACTCGACCGCCTTGCCGTGTGCAGCAGCGGCACCGTCCAAATCATGAACAATCAATAAATACTCGTCGCCACCAATGCGGCCGATGTGATCTTGATCGCCAATGCAGGTCTTCAAGCGTTGCGCGACATCGCGTAATAGCTGATCCCCTAATTGATAGCCAAGGCGATCATTAATACGCTTAAAGCCATCAATATCGAGATAAAAAATCGCCGTCTGACAGCCTGCGTCTGGGCACTGCTGCGCCAGCGAGGTCAACGCTTTTTCTATGCCCGTGCGGTTACACACGCCGGTTAATGGGTCACGGTAGGCCAACCGCGCCAGCTTGAGCTCGGTGTCTTTGAGTACGGAAATATCGGAAAAGCTCATCACATAGTGACGAATGTGATCCCCCTCAGCGATCACACATATATGCTGCCAAGCAGGAAACTCACTGCCATCCCCGCGCCGGCAACGCACTTCGCCACTATGGCGTCTCGTTTGCTGGTGCAGCTGCCGATAAAAGTCTTCTCCTTGCGGCTCGTGCAATAAAAAGTCATCGATCACTTGGCCCCGCACTTGCGCCAAGCGAAAGCCTGTGATGCTTTCAAAGGCTGGATTGGCAGACACCAGTCGGCGCCGCTCATCCAAAATCGCAATGGCCTCGCTGGCGTTGCGAAATACCACATCCGCCTGGCGGAGCTTTTCTTGCGCGCGATATTGCTCATCGATATTGCGATACACGCCCACTACCCGCGGTGACTGCTGAGGGCGTTGATACACGCTGGCATAAAGCTCGTGGTAGCACCAAGCACCGTTGTCTTGCATAGCGACAATGGCATGCAGTTTATCGCCCTGTGCCAGTTGTTGTTTTAATGGCTCACGGTCTTCAGGATGCACACGATTGAGTAACTGCTCAAAGTCGATGGGCAGAATTTGCGGCTCGTTTAACTCCGGGTGTGCCCGTGCCATCAGCTCACTGTGCTCATCGGGTTGCCATTCCCAAATGTTCATACGGGCGGCTTCCAGCGCCAAGCGCAAGCGTTCTTCTGAGTCACGTAAGCGCACATCGGCTTGACTGCGCGCCAAGGCGACGCGCACAGCGGCATCGATTTCATGGCGTTCAAATGGCTTCACTAAATAGCCATAAGGCAGGGTGTCACTGGCATCGTCTATGGTATCGGTATCGGAATAGGCGGTGAGAAACACCACCGGCGTTCCCCAACGTCGGCGAATGATGGCAGCCGCCTCGGTACCCAGCATCTCGCCATCAAGATGAATATCCATCATGACCAGATCAACACGCTGGCGGGCGAGAAAATCCAGCGCCGCCTCACCGGAGCTGTGGGTCGCGACGACGGTGTAATCTAAATCCTCCAAGGTTAGTTTTAGATCCAGCGCGGTCACTTGTTCATCTTCTACCACTAAGACCTTGCTCATGACGGCACTCCCAGCCCGTTAAATGTCAGCTTAAAGCAGCTGCCTTGAGCGGTGGGCTCAACCACCAGCTCGGCTTTCATCTGGGCACAGAGCCCAGGAAGCAGTTGCACTCCTAACGTACTGCCCGAGGTAAAGGAAAAGTCCGCTGGCAAACCAATACCATCGTCGATCACTTTCAGCACACACTCCGGCGGCTGCGATTGCAGCCTGAGCTCTACATTGCCTTCACGTGCGTGAGGAAAGCCATGTTTCAGGGCGTTCGTAATTAACTCGTTCACCAGCAAGCCAAATGGCAATGCGTGTTCAAGGCTTAAACAGCAGGGCTCAGTTTCATTATGAAAGGCAATGCGCACGCGCCGAGTAGACTCAGAGTAGCTGCGTTTCAGCAAGTCCATCAGCCGTTGTAGATATTGGCTGACTTGAATCCGGTCGTAGTCTTCTTGCTCGTATAGCAGTTGATGAATGAGCGCCATGGCTTTAATGCGCGCCTGACTGTCAGCAAAATACGCAGTGAGCTCAGCGGGCACCTGTCGCGATTGCAGGCTCAGCAGGCTGGATACCACCTGTAAGTTGTTTTTTACCCGATGATGCACCTCGTTTAGCAGCGCCACCTTCTCCTCTAGCGAGGCGCGTAAATGCTGCTGAATCAGGCGCTGGTGGGTAACGTCTACCATGGTGATTAAAACTCGCGGCCCTTCTTCAAACGCCATGGCACTCAATGACAACTCAACCGCACGGGTTTCGCCATCTGGACGCTGCAACTCAAAGGCCTCATGGCCATTACCCGCGCCTGGCTCACACGTTATCTGCAACGCAGCCAGCAAGCGTCGGTCATCATTGACCAGCTGCTGCAACGATAAACTAGGTGCATCAGCACTGAGTTCAACGCCAAGAATGTCGCAGGCACGCTGATTCATCAGCTGCACTTGGCCCTGTTGATCAACCAGCATCAACCCATCAAAGGTGCTGTCGAACACGCGGCGAAACCGATCTTCACTGGAGCGCAACTGTTGCTCACTGGCCACGCGGTCAGAAATATCGCTAGCGGAGGGAATCAAGTGGGTTAAGCGCCCATCGCGGTCGTACAGCGGCGCCAGCATAAAATCGATGGTCATACGCGACTCACCCGCCATGCGCACCACCACGTCGTAGCGCACCACTTCACCCGTGGCAGCGCGGGCCACAGCGTCTTTCAGCTGCGCTTGAATGTCCGGGTCATAACTCCACCAGTAGCAATCCCAAAACTTCTTACCCACCACATCGTCCAGTTCAATGCCGGCGGCTGCCAGTGGCGAACGGTTGGCATCGATCAAGGTACCGTCTGGCGCTAGCATGCCGACAAACGCGAACAAGCTATCGAGCACCCGCCGGGTAAGGTCGGCCGCGGCCTCTTTGGAGCGCTGTATTGATTGCTCCAACGACTGGTTGCGCGCCAACACCATCAGCGTGGGCGTGGGGGTATCGAGGGGAAAATACTCTGCTCGCCAGTGATCGGCATGGCCTTGCTGATCGGTATCCAGCTCCACCCGCTGGCCGCGCAAGGCCTGCTGCAATGAGGCCTCAAGATGGGGGTAAAGCTGCGGCAACACAGTCGCCACCGATTGCCCTAGGTGCTGCTCTACTGGCTGCCCATTGGCAGCGGCCAGTGAGGCATCGATGGCCAAGTAGCGCTGGTTGTGATCGAGCAATGCCAAGCCGATGTCGGCATGTTCGAGCAGTGCATCAAACGCTCGGGCTTTGATGTAATCCAGCGACTGGCCATCCATGTCGACACTCCTGTCGGAAATATGCGCCCAGTCAGTATATAAGTCGCTCTCCCCAGTTCAAATCAAGGCACGGCTTTGGCCCGTGAGCGCTGATCCAGCAAATAAAACACACCCCGATAGGGAATGCCGCTGTGATGGCTCAGGCCAATTTCACAGGTTCGACTGGTCGATACGCCCTGTTGGCAATGCTGAACCTGAGCCTTAAGAGGCGCCAGCGCTGAGGCATTTAACTCGGGCGTAACAAAGCCTTTGTCACCGGCAAAGCCACAGCAGCTGATGTCTTCAGGCACCACCACCTGCTCACTTAACGCCTTGGCCAAGTTAATGAGAGCCTGGCCTTGGCCGAGTTTGGTGGTCGAGCAGGTAACGTGCACCGCCAGAGGCTCTGGGCTGCGCTGCACCTCCAGCCTTGGCAATAGTTGCTGGTTGGCAAAGGCGATGGGGTCGAGCAGTTGAATGCGCTCATCTAACTGTTGCTGCATGCGAAATACGCACGGGCTGGTATCAATCAACACCGGAATGCGGCCATCATCACTGGCCTCCAGCAAGGCCTGGTTTAACCGAGCGCGCATGCGATCGGCTTGGGCAAAGTGGCCTTTGCTTTCCAACGGCATGCCGCAGCAATGCTGTTCCACATCGTCGAGCAAGCGCAAACGCAAACCGGCTTTGCGCGCCAGGTGCTGGGTGACCTCGACCAAGGAGCGCCTTTCTGCATCGTCTTGTGCCGGTGCCATGGTGCGACTGGCGCAACTGGGAAAATACACCAAGTCGGCATCCGCCACAGGCACAGGCGCTGGTTTGCGCGCTGCAGAGGGCATGGCGTTGTGCCATTGGGGGATTTTTTTGGCGCTAAGGCGATGCATTGCTTGGCTGACTGCACTGAGTTTTTCACTGCCCAGTACCTTTTGGGTAACATCCACCAGCTTTAACGCCGAGCGGCTGGCGCTGCTGACGCCAGCAAAGTGATCCGCTACCCAGTTGGCACTGCGCTGGTATTTTTGATTGCGTTGCGCGCGCAGCTCACGACTTAAATCGCCGGTATTTATGCCGACCGGGCACGCCTGGCTGCACAAACCATCGGCCGCGCAGGTATCGATGCCCATATATTGATAATCGTCCAGTAACTGCTGGTAGTCCGGTTGCTTACCTTCGCACTGCTGCCGCTCTAGCTCTCGCATCACCACAATGCGCTGGCGCGGGGTCAGCGTCAGGTGGCGCGACGGACACACGGGCTCGCAAAAACCACATTCAATGCAACGGTCCACCAGCTCGTGGGCCGGCGGCATGGGTTTGAGGTGTTCAATGTGAGCACGCGGGTTGCGGGTTAAAATCACATCCGGATTAAGCACCGCATTCGGATCGAAGGCGTGTTTGATTTGCCACATCAGCTCATACGCGGCTTTGCCCCACTCCATTTCCACAAACGGCGCCATATTGCGACCGGTGCCATGCTCGGCTTTGAGTGAACCGTCATAGCGCCCGACCACCAACAAACACACATCGTCCATAAACTCGGCGTAGCGCTGCACCTCTGTCGGGTCGGTAAAATTCTGGGTAAATACAAAGTGCAAGTTACCCGCTAAGGCATGGCCAAAAATAATCGCTTCGTTGTAGCGATGTTTTTTAAACAAACGCTGCAACTCCAGCACCGCTGGCGCTAACTTTTCCACCGGAAAGGCCACGTCTTCAATAATGACGGTGGTGCCCAATTTCCGCACCGCACCCACGGCCGGAAAAAGGCCCTTGCGAATATTCCAATACAATTGGCAAGTGGCCGGATCGGTGGTGAAAGTTTTCGGCTGCAGCGTGTCAAACGGCGTCAGTGCGGCGTGCACCTGTTGCAGGCGCGCCTCTAACTCGGCGTCGCTATTGGCCCGCACTTCCACCAACAAAGCGGCAGCCTCATCATTTAACTGCTGTAAATAGGCCGGCATGCCGGCTTTGTTTTCCACACTGCGAAGACCAGCCCGGTCCATTAACTCGACCGCCGCGACCGGTGTTTGGCTCAGCGCCGTCACGGCCTGACTGGTCATTTCAATGTCCGCAAACAACAACAGCGCCGAGGCTTTGTGCGCGTGCTCAGGCACTGTGTTGTAAGTGACTTGTGAAACAAACCCTAAGGTACCCTCCGAGCCGACCATTAAATGCGCAATGATGTCGATGGGGTCGTGAAAATCGACCAAGGCATTTAAGCTGTAGCCAGTGGTATTTTTAATGCTGAATTTTTTAACAATGCGCTGGCGCAAGGCATCATTGCAGGCGACGGCATCGCGCATGCTTTCGATGCTGGCAATCAGTGCCGGCTGGGTGCGGCAAAAGTGCCGGCGTGATTCCTCATCACCAGTGTCCAGCACAGTGCCATCGGCCAGCACCAAGCGCATATTGGCAATGGTTTGATAACTGTTTTGCGCTGTGCCACAGCACATGCCCGAGGCGTTGTTGGCAACAATGCCGCCGATTTTGGCGGTATTAATCGACGCGGGGTCGGGCCCTATTTTGCGCCCATAAGGCGCTAAAATGCGATTTGCCTGGGCGCCAATGACGCCAGGCTGCAGCGTTAATTGCGCACCGTTTTGCAACACTTCATGGTGATTCCAAGCCGAACTTAACCGCACCAAAACGCCGTCGGTGACTGCTTGGCCAGATAAACTGGTGCCCGCCGCGCGAAAGGTCACGTGCACGCGATGACGCTGCGCCAAGGTTAAAATCAGCACCACTTCTTCTTCATTGTCGACGTCGATCACCGCTTTGGGAATCAAACGATAAAATGAGGCATCGGTGCCGTACGCCAAGGTGCGCAGCGGGTCGGTTAAAATACGGTGCTCGCCGATTTCCGTGGCTAAATCGGCAAAAAATGCGCTAAAGCATTGCTCGTGTAAAATCTGCTTCATGCCGGCTCCTCAACATCATTCACCAGCAATACCCATAATTCTTTTGGCCCGTGGGCGCCGTAGGCCAGGGTTTGCTGAATATCGGCAGTTTTGCTGGGGCCAGAGATCAGCAATAAATTCGTTGGCATGGCGGCATCACCACGCTGCTGCACATAGGCGTTAAAATCCGCCAATAGCGTTGAACGGCGCAGCAACACAATGCTTAACGGCGGCACCAGAGATAGCATTCGGGGCTCATCTGGGCCAGTTTCCACCACTAAGCTGCCGGTGGCGGCTAAGCCGGCTTGGGCCACAGAAAACCCCACATCTACCTGATCAAATAGCTGTTGTTTATCCAGCTGCTCGTCGTACCAACAAACATTGAGCCCCTGTTCAAGCGCCGCTTGATGCAGCTGCTGCCCTTCAGCGCTGCGACCGCAGGCCAAACTGGTGCCGTGCGAAGCTAAGCGCTGCACCACAGTGCTCAGCCAGTCGCTGGGGCGGCAATGAATCACCTGCGCATGGGCATTTTGCAAATGCTCACAAAAATCCTCCAACGAAACTTGGCTGGGTGAGCGCAGCGGGACTTCAACGGGCTTGGCTTGCTGTGCTTGGCCCTGACGTAAGCGTTGTAAAATCGCATTGCGTGCATCGCTCATGATGGATCCTCCACGCCCGACGGCTGCTGCTGAATGCCCGCCGCTTTGGCCAGTTCGTGCAAGCTTTTTTCCGCCGGCATGGGCATGGTGCGAGTCGCCGTCCAAGCACCTAATCGATGCGGCATTAACGAACGACCACGACTTAACGCCCAGGTCATGCTGCGATACACAGGCCCGTATTGATGGGCCAAGGCCCAGCCCTTCCAAACTACGGCTTCACCTAAATGGCGCTGACTGCCTTTGCCGGGAATATCCAACTCGCTGGCTGGCGCTGTCGAATTGGCTTCATGGCGTAATTCACGAATTAATTTGGGCAGTGGAATGCGCACCGGGCAGGCCTCGCCGCAAGCGCCATTTAAGGTACAAGCCGACACTAATTCACCTTGTTTATCCAACCCTTGCATTTGCGGTGTGACCACCTGGCCAATAGGGCCAGGGTAAGTCGAGCCGTAGGCATGGCCACCAATGCGTGCATACACAGGGCAATGGTTCATACAAGCGCCGCAGCGAATGCACTGCAACGTAGGTTTTAACTGCGGATGATTAAACATGCGCGAGCGGCCATTATCGACCAATACCAAATGCACTTGCTCAGGGCCATCCAGCTCACCGGTCTTACGCGGTGACGAAATCATATTAAAATAGGTGCTGATGTGTTGCCCCGTAGCACTGCGGGTGAGCAAGCTCAGTAAATCCGGCACATCGGCCAAATCAGCCACCACTTTTTCAATGCCAGTAATCGCAATGTGTATTGGCGGCGCCGTGGTGCTCATGCGACCATTGCCCTCGTTTTCAACCAAACACAAGGTGCCGGTATTGGCGATGGCCATATTGACGCCAGAAATACCGGCATCGGCGCTGGCAAATTTATCGCGCAAAATCGCCCTGGCATTGCCAATCAGCTCGTCGACATCTTCGGTGTAAGGCACGGGCTGACCATCGCTGCGCTCGGCGCGGCTGTGCATTAAGCGTGCAATTTGCGCCGTGGTCTTATGAATGGCGGGCATAATAATGTGCGATGGCATTTCTTTCGCCAGTTGCACCAAATATTCGCCCATGTCCGATTCCAGGCATTCTATGCCCTGCTTTTCTAAATAATGGTTGAGCTCAATTTCTTCACTCACCATGGATTTGCCTTTTACCACGGTGCGTGCATTATTCGCCGCTAAAATACTGTGCACATGAGCGCAAGCCTGCTCGGCGGTTTCGGCCCAGTGCACTTGAATGCCATTGGCCGTGAGGTTTTTTTCTAGGGTTTCGAGCAAATCGGGCAACTGCGCCAAGCTTTGCTGGCGAATGGCTTCGCCGCGATCGCGCAAATGTTCAAGTTCGCTAGTGTCTTCAAATACCGCACGACGCTTGGCCTGTAAAAAATCCGTTGCGCCTAAAAAACTGCCACGCAGCTGCTCGTTCTCCAATGACAATTTTGCCCGTGCTTTAAAATGGCGCTGGCGCAAATCGGCAAAGGCTTTTTCATCATTATCGACTTGCGCTGCCATTAACGCCGGATCGTAGTTTTGTACCGTCATAGCGACTCCTCCTGGCGCTGGCGTAGCAGGCTAGCAATATGACGTGTTTTAATCGGCCGCCCTTGTTTGGCCAAAGTGCCACCGATATTCATCAAACAACCACAATCGGCACTGACCAAAGTGTCAACGCCGCAAGCCGCCACTGCCTCGGCTTTATCACAAGCCATGGCAGCGGAAATATCGCCTTGTTTTAACGCAAAGGTGCCACCAAAGCCGCAGCATTCGGTCACACGATTTGGCTCGACCACTTCAACACCGCTGTTTTGCAATACCCGCTGATGACACTCCGCCACGCCCATGCTGCGCCGCGCACTGCAGGAGGTGTGCAACACCACACGCTCGCCAGAGGCCGGCAACGGCGGTAAACACAGCACCCGATCCACAAATTCGGTAAATTCAAAGGTGCGCGCCGCCAACGCTTTGGCCTGCGCCTCTTCCGGCTGGCCTTCGAATAAGCGCGCATAATCACAGTGCAGCATGGCAGCGCAGGAGCCCATCATCACCACCACAGGAATATCAGCAGCAAACGCCTTTAATTGCTGCCGTGCTACTTGGCGCGCCTCATCATCAAAGCCCGAATTAAATGCCGGCTGACCACAGCACGACTGCTGCTGCGGAAACAGCACCTCAACGCCGTGGTGCTGTAAAAACTGAATGGCATCCATGCCAGCTTGCGGATCAAAGCTATCCACTAAGCAAGTGCCCATTAAATACACTTGCTGGGGGCGCGCTGGGTAATCACGACAGCGCGTAAACGGTTGCTGTGCCATGGCTAGGTTCTCGTTTGGTTGGGCGTGGCCAAGGTGTCGTTTTGCGGGGCAAAACCGTGCGGCTTGCCAGCCATCAAAATTGGTAATACCATTTGCCCAATTAGTTATTTGACTAAGTTACGCAGATGCTAGGCATTGGTCAATGCCAAGCGGCGCACAGGGGCCCTGCACGCATTCGACCTTGGTCGCATCTGACATACCATTTCTAGCACTGCAGAGCGTCTGCCATGTCTCAAAACAGCATCAAAGCAAGCAAAATCTCCGACATCCTGGCCGAGCGACTGGAGAGCATGATTTTGGAGGGCAGCTTATCGCCCGGGCAAAAACTCCCCCCCGAACGTGAGCTGGCAGCGCAGTTTGAGGTCTCACGGCCATCTTTGCGTGAAGCGCTGCAAAAGCTGGAGGCCAAATCGCTGGTGGTGCGCCGCCAAGGTGGCGGCACCTTTATTTCCGATGACATCGGCATATCCTTTGTCGACCCACTCAGCCAGCTGTTTAAAAGCCATCCGGAATTTAATTACGACTTATTGGAGTTTCGCCACGCATTAGAAGAAGTCGCCGCGCATTACGCCGCATTGCGCGCCACCGATGGCGACTTGCAAATCATCGAGCAACGCTACCAAGACTGGCTCGAAGGCCATGAGCAGCGCATTGGCGCCAGTGAAGAGGCGGAATTAGATTGGCGCTTTCACCTGTCGATCGCCGAAGCCTCACACAACGCCGTATTGCTGCACTCCATGCGCGCCCTATTTGATTTATTTAAACAGACCATTGCCACCAACTTGGAGTTTTTGTACATCAAAGAAGACCGTCGCGCCGCCATTCGCAACCAGCACGAGAAAATGAAAAACGCCGTACTGGCGCGCGATGCCCAAGCCGCTCAGCAGGCCGTCAATGATCATTTGGCCTTTGTTGAAGAAACCCTGCAGCAAAGCAGCCGCTTTGCCACCCACGCCGAGCGCTCACTGCGGCGCATAGGATTAATGCGGCGGGGTTAGTGCGGCGAGAAAAACTTCCGCGCCGAATGCACTTTAAAATCGACTCAGTTAGTTATATCCGGCTGCCGGCAAGCAGCCATTGATTCAGATACAGCAACGGTAGTTATTGCAACACATCCGCATCATTAAGCAGCGGATCGTGCATTGCTGCAACCGCTGCGTGAGAGTCAAGAGACATACATTGGCACATCGCCGCCGTTGGCGAGGTAATCCTGCAGCCACAAAATGGCTTGGATGCTGCCCAAGGTGTGCACCTTGTGGGTGACGAGTTGATTAAATTCCTCGACGTGCGTGTCTTTTTCTACATCGTCATACATCAGGGTAATAAAGGGCATAAAGTGCTCGCCGTCTTCGACGGCATGAATGGCAATGCAGGGGCCATCGTATTCATACAGCTCGATCGCCAACGCGGATTCGGCCCCTAAATCCAGTGGGCTGACGATGGTGCCATAATCTAGCTCTTCGTCCTCGGCCGTCCACGCCAGTTGAGTGTCTGAGATTTGGGTTAAGTGCTCGGCAAACCAGCGTTCGTCCATCGTTTCAAACATGCTGAGTTCTTCTGCCGGCACGTCGTCGTCAAACTCGGGGCGAGTGGCTTCGTTTAAATAGACTTCGGCCAGCGCCCGGGCGTGGGCGCTGGCAAACCGAGCCAGATAAATCACTTCTTTGCACATGACTCGTCCTAGCGCTTATGCGGCGGCGGGGTTGGCTTGCGGGTATAGTCCGTTTTATAAGCCTGCATGCCGTTGTTTTTAACGGTTTGCCATAGGTTGCGCAAGTAGGCCGGCGCGGTATCGTCTTCAAAAATCTGAATCATTAAACGCGCGGCTTTTAGGTGATTGGGGTGGTAAATATCGTCGGCATTGTCTTGAAGTGCGGGTAAATAGCCACACAAGCTGAGTTCGTCTCCGCGCTCATTCGGTTCTGGGTCATAAGCAAACGTCGAAACAAACATTTCATGCAGCCATTGAAAGGGCGTATAAGGGCTGACATACATGGCTCGACTGTATGTGCCATTACTATACAACACTGTAGCAAAGGCTTCTCTGGGGGTATCGAAGGGAATTAAGCGACATTCGGCATTATCAACAATAATAGTTTCGTCGGTATAAACAGGGCTCTGTATAAACACGGGCAGCATACGCTGCTCCAGACCGCCAAAACCGCCAAAATCGTAGTCGAGTAAAGGCTCGACAGTATGACTTTGTAGCATGAAAAACTCTTGACCGGGCAATTTATCACGCCCCAACGGACGATCTTCTCGACGTTTTGGCGCCATCTCTTCCGCGATTTTTTGCTGCCAGCGCTGCTCAGATTGATCTGGATGTAGAAATAGCGACATCAGAAGGTTTTCCTCCCAGCTAGCACTGCCATACGGTTGAGGCGTGTAGTTACCGTGCTGGTCAAAATCTGGTGGTGGCACCTGAGGTTCGTCGGCGATGTAATAGTTTTTTTTGACATCGGCCAAGTTCTTGGCACTCCAATCGCTATAAGTATACTTGACTTGCTTCCACTGCTGCTTGCGGATTTTTTTCCAATTTTCAATATGGTTGCCCGGCAACACCGGTTCAATCGTTTCGTAGTCAAACATGCTTATTATTCCATTGCGTTGAGGATTAAGTCGTTAATATCCTGACGTAAACGCTGCTGTTCTTCGGCATCTAGACTGTTAAGGTCAAACAGTTCATCCAGCAGCTGATCGCCCATCTCAAAACATCACACATACCAGCGTAAACCTAACGGCCATCATAAAGGAAAACAGCGTTTTTGATAGCCATACGGTCATCGCCGCTTAGCCATTTGCTGGGGTCAGAGCTTAAGCTCTCCCATCCGAGTCACTTTGAGTGGTTAGCGATTCGTATTTATTGCCGCCACACCCATGCCCTCTTTGAGGGATCTTATCCCTCACGCCGGGCGGGCGAGCTCCCTGCTTTGCGCTGCGCAGGCTGTTGGCTGGTGCTGCCATCCGGGCAGCCCCTGCGGGCACAGCCATTACCCACTCAGGCGGCCTTGAGGTGCGAAAAACCTGCGCGCGAGACCGCGGGTTTGGCGACCTAGGAACTGGGGTGGGTGTCAGGCTTGTCTTGCCAGCTTATGAGCAATGCCCACTTGCCTTGGCAGCACACCGTCAACGCTTATAGATAATCGTCAAGATCAATGTCGGTATAACTCGGCCAGTGCTCTAGCAATGCTTGTGGGATGGCGGCTTTCCATTTTTCGATCTCGCAGCGTTTGGCTTCAACATTGTGTTCATACTCCATTTCGTCGCTGCATTCTTCCAAATAAAAATCGTAGCGAACGCCCTGATCATTTAGCACAAAGAAAGAGTCCGTGCCGTAATCTCCCCAATGGCAGGCGTAGTACTCTATGCCTTGGGCGTGGCGAATAAAGTCGCGTGAGGCTGCCACGCCTTCGGGGTTTTCGTATCCCAGCTTTAAATAGTCGCCATGCTGCTCAATGCTATCGACATCGATCAGCAGTTCATCCACCCAAATCGTAGGCACACCAGCGTGCTCGGCCAGCTTGCTTAATCCCCAAATTGGCTGGGTTTTAAAGGTCTCCAGCCACTCGCTGGGGGCTTTAATTATGATCTCACCCGTATCTTCCATATCACTTTCTTACTCTGTCGTGTTTTGTGCGTCGATCTCAGCGGCTTTTTCGCCACTGAGCTGCCAATGATGGCGAATCTCGCTTTCCCGTGCTTTTAAATCGTGGGCAAAGGTTTTGGCGATGTCGCTGGCCTCAGCACCGGCCAAGATGCGCTCAACTTCGGCGAACATTTCATCAAAATCTTCTTGATAGCGATGGCAGCTTTTACTGGCCTGTGCCAAAGCCGATACAAAATACTCCACGCAATCCACACAGCCCTCGTAGGCCACCTCCCCCGTCAGGATCTTATTTGCACACATCATATAGGCACTGCACCACCATGAAGGTTCGATTGAGATTCTCTCTGGCCTGGGGCCGTCCTCAACATATATCTCTTGATAGGTCGAGCCTAAGACTCCCCTAATAAATTGCTGAATATGGCGTCGAAACCAGGATAAGTAGTAGCCCCGCTTACTGATCCAGAACAAGTAGTCTTTGAACACATTTTCTTGTTCGGTTGGATCCAATAAGCCACTGTAAAAAACCTCTTTGGCAGACTCGGCAGAGTCATAGGGGGTAAACAGCATGACCGTACTGCCGGGAAAATAACAGTCCTTTTCGCCATAAACAAAATAGCGCTCTAGACTTTTTTGTTTTGCTGGCGGTGTCTGAGTCATGGTCGCACGGATGTGCTGCCAATCGGCTTTGCGCTGTGCCAGCCACTGTTCATCCTCCACCCGCCAGAGTGGGCGCAGGGATTGCAGAATTTCATAGCGTGTTGGTTTGGGCATGGTGAGTCCTTTAGTGTGCTTCCTTGGGCTGCGTTACTCTGTCGTGTTTTGTGCGTCGATCTCAGCGGCTTTTTCGCCACTGAGCTGCCAATGATGGCGAATCTCGCTTTCCCGTGCTTTTAAATCGTGGGCAAAGGTTTTGGCGATGTCGCTGGCCTCAGCGCCGGCCAAGATGCGCTCAACTTCGGCGAACATTCCATCAAAATCGTCTTGATAGCGGTGATAACTGTCTGTGGCATGCGCTAAAGCCGATACAAAATACTCCACGCAATCCACACAGCCCTCGTAGGCCACTTCACCCTTCAAGATTGTATTCGCACAGTACATATAGGAACTGCACCAAAACGTCGGCTCGGGAGAAATTCTTTCTGGCCATGGGCCGTCCTCAACATATATTTCTTGATAGATCGAGCCTAATACGCCCTGAATAAATTGCTGAATATGGCGTCGAAACCAAGGTAAGTGGTAACTGCGTTTGCTGATCCAGAACAAATAATCCCCAAAGACCCTTCCCTGCTCAGTTGTATCTAACAGGCCACTAAAAAACACCTCACGGGCAGATTCGGCAGAGTCGTAGGGGGTAAACAGCAGCAAGGTAGTGCCGGGTAAATAGTCCTTTTTTTCACCGTAGACAAAATAGCTTTCTAGTAGTTTGAGCGATGCTGGCGCAGCTTTTTTGATACTGGCACGGATGTGCTGCCAATCGGCTTGGCGCTGTGCCAGCCACTGTTCATCCTCCACCCGCCAGAGTGGACGAAACGATTGCAGAATTTCATAGCGTGTTGGTTTGGGCATGGTGAGTCCTTTAGTGTGCTTCCTTGGGCTGCGTTACTCTGTCGCGTTTTGTGCGTCGATCTCAGCGGCTTTTTCGCCACTGAGCTGCCAATGATGGCGAATCTCGCTTTCCCGTGCTTTTAAATCGTGGGCAAAGGTTTTGGCGATGTCGCTGGCCTCAGCGCCGGCCAAGATGCGCTCGACTTCGGCGAACATTTCATCAAAGTAATCTTGATAGCGATGGCAGCTTTTACTGGCCTGTGCCAAAGCCGATACAAAATACTCCACGCAATCCACACAGCCCTCGTAGGCCACCTCACCTACCAAAACTTTTTTGGCACATAGAATATAAGCCTTACACCACCATGAAGGTTCGATTGAGATTAGTTTTGGTCGCGAGCCATGCTCGACATAAAGCTCTTGATAGTTCGACCCCATAACGCCCTGAATAAACTGCTGAATATGGCGTCGAAACCAAGGTAGGTAGTAACCACGTTTACTGATCCAGAACAAGTAGTCTTTGAACACATTTTCTTGTTCGGTTGGATCCATTAAGCCACTGTAGAAAACCTCTTTGGCAGACTCGGCAGAGTCATAGGGGGTAAACAGCATGACCGTACTGCCGGGAAAATAACAGTCCTTTTCGCCATAAACAAAATAGCGCTCTAGACTTTTTTGTTTTGCTGGCGGTGTCTGAGTCATGGTCGCACGGATGTGCTGCCAATCGGCTTTGCGCTGTGCCAGCCACTGTTCATCCTCCACCCGCCAGAGTGGGCGCAGGGATTGCAGAATTTCTTGTTTTTTACGTTTGGGCATAGTTACCTCTCGCAAATGTCATCACAACAAGTACAGACCTGAGTTAACCTCATAT
>NZ_BMYY01000004.1 GCF_014652515.1 Bacterioplanes sanyensis
TCACCGATAACGGGTAGGGTTTCCTACCTCGTAATGACTTGCTGTAATAGGCAGCAATCGGGCACTCCAGCTCTCTCCAAGGTAGAAGTACTTCCATTTGGTTGAGAAATTTCTCTCGGCGAGTCACCTTACGTTTTTTGGCCTGGCCTTCGGCATCGGAGAAGCTGAGTTGTGACATATTCCTGCCCTTGCTAACTGGAAGATGGATTATCGCCTATTTTGGGGTATTTTTCAGAGGTGCCCTAGGTATTCAATATCAGCTTCGCTGTTGCTGACACTCTTGAAGGTCTGTAGCGCACCTGATGCCAAATCTAATTTCCCCAGCCAAATCAGTGACTCTATTGTCGCAATGTAAATACGCCCACCACCAACTATATTTAAAAGGCCGAACTCTTCGAATAGTCCAACGAGACGCGCCTGATCCCTATCACTGATCGCTGAGACATATAGCCATTGCAAGTAAACACTTCGACTAAAGCATTCAACCTGATTTTTTTTCAAAGAGCTATAGATGTGCCTGTCAAGTTCAGTCCCTTTTAAAAAAGAAACTAAACGCGCACGAGCGATAATAAATGCTGCCCTAAGCTTCAAGAAACTCATGCACACCAACCTGACTTAAGGCAATCATCGATTGCAGATGGATTACACCCATCACCAGGAGCCACTGGAGGCGCAGAGAAGCCATCTGATGGAAATGAATCGAAAAAGTCTTTCGCTTTATCCATAAATCTCTGTTTCCTGCCAGGCCCAGTCGAGTTAGGGTCATATTTACCATTCCTTGTTGCATCATGCGGCTTTTCTTTCAGCTCCGGCCGAGAGTTTTCATTTCTATTTCTCGCGTACTCCTGCAACCGCTTCGAGTACTCCTGAAGAGACTCCCCTCTCCTTTGACTGGGCACAGAAGGACGCGGAGCAGACACTGGCGGCCTAGGTGTGACAGGAGGTGGCCTAGCCATCAAACCATCAGGATCCACCCAGTTTATCGGATTCTGATACGCATACCCAAACGTACTCAACCCACCATTTAACCCAATCGGATCGCTCTGCAGGTAACGCCCCAGCTCAGCGTCGTAGTAACGATGCCAGTTATAGTGCAGGCCACTTTCGCTGTCGTAGTACTGCCCTGGAAAGCGGATATTAAAGGCAATCTGGTTGTCGCTAAGGGTGCTTTCACCAAACGCTTTTTGCTCAAGGCTCCAGACTTTATTTTGCTGGCTGTCGCTTAGGGCTTGCGGTGTGGCCAGGTGGTCGTTGTGTACAAAATACAGCTGACCGTCGGTGTAATAACCCACCAACTCATTGCCCAGCCATAGGTATTCTCGGGTGGTGACCGGGGCTTCGCCGCCGTGAGACACACGCTCGCTGATCATTTGGCCTTGCAGGTCGTAATCGTAATAGGTGATTTGATCGCCTTGGATTTTTTGACTGCGCAGCTGATTCGGGAAGTAGCGATATTCCGTGGTGCCATCGCTGGTGGTCAAAGTGCTGATATGACCAGTCGGGTCGTAGCTGAACTGACGCTCACCCAGTTGCGTGGTTTGACCCAATTCATTGATCACCACGGCTTGTGCATTCACACCTTGAATGCTGTCCAACTGATGGGAGTTGCTGGCGTAGCCATAGGTGGTGCTACCGGGGTTTTCACCGCCCAGGTTGTCGTGGCTTAAGCGGTAGCCAATGCCGTCGTAGGTGTAATCATCTTGCTGGCCGTGCTGCTTGGCTTGGGTTAAGCGCGATAATAAATCGTAATCGAAGTCATGTTGCTGGCTGCCCCAATCGCCTTGTTGCTGAATGGCTTTAACGCAATGTCAACAGTCGGCAGGATGTTGGCTAGTGCTGCCGTCCAGGAAGCTCCTGCGGACACAGCCATTGCCAACTCAGGCGGCCTGGAAAACCTAAGCGCCAGACCGCACCCAGAGCTTAGGATGGGGGGCTCAGTAGTTTCCTGAAGCCGATGTTTTCTAAAAACGCTTCTATTTCCGCCAGGCCCCATTGCCCTCCTTGAGGGACCTTATCCCTCACGCCGGGCAAGCGAGCGATTGAAAGCGTACATCGAGGCAGCTTCTGCTAGGCGAAAAGTAATAAAAAAGCGCAGCTTACCTGCAGTAAGTGAGCATGTGACCGGGCTCGCGATCGAGACATTTTTAACGCAGCAGAAACAACACAGATAGCTTAAAAATTCTCTAAGCCCTATGCCCTCCTTGAGGGATCTTATCCCTCACGCCGGGCGGGCGAGCTCCCTGCTTTGCGCTGCTCAGGCCGTTTCCCTTCGTTACCAATGCTGTGGTCGCCGCAACGCCAACAGCCTGCATCCCGGCAGGATGTTGGCTGGTGCTGCCGTCCAGGCAGCCCCTGTGGGCACAGCCATTGCCAACTCAGGCGGCCCACTAAGGCGCGGAAAACCTATGCGCTAGACCGCACCCAGGGCTTAGGGTGCGCCTCAATTAGTTGCTGCAAACCTTATCAAATTCATTTTGCCAATACTCATATTCTTCCTCGCTTGCTTTCCATACATCCAATGTCCGCATAAGCTTCTCCTTTCTACAAAAATGAACATAAGCGTTTAACCGAAGTACAAGGTTTTGCTCATTCATCGACCACAAGCTCTCGGCTTGGGCCATGTTTATTTCAAAGCTCCGCTCGTCATTTTTATATATGGAAGCGTTAGCCTTAATCAAATTACATATATAATAATCTGTGGAACAAGAAGGCACCATGCCAAAGTACCTCATGAGCCGATGTAGATCAGGACTACCACTTTCAATAGCGAGTAAGACTACATAGAGAGCCTGAGAATATTCGTAACCCACACTCAAGTTCAGATCATCCAAACGGATGGAGCTAGATTTAGACAATCTAACGAACTCGCATTCGAATACAAGCTCGTTGTTGTTTTTACAATATTCATTCGCAGTCTCGTAACCTATAAATCGTGCCAGAGCGAAAACCTTATCGCCATAGTCGATATCGCTATTATCTATCAATCTGTAGGCAACACTATTTTCATTGGATTTACTTACAGCCTTTAGAAGTTCATTGGTACGGTACAAATAGGATTTCTCATTAATACCGCGCATATCGGTATAGATACCACTCTGAAGCTGGCACGCATAGCGATAATACCGGGAAACTGTTGTGTAGTAGTCGTGACTACACAGAGCCTCTACATTGTCAGTGAGAAGATATAGCTCCCCCTGCATGATAGACTTAGTCGTTTTGTCCGACGCTTCATTTATGAGCCTCCGAGCCATATCGACGTCACCCATCTTAATCTTTCCAACAAACTCTTTTAGCTCACCTCCCTCTGCGACTCTCTCAATATCAACAGCATCCATACTTTCGTTGCTGGCATAGCAGTAGCCTGAGAACAACAATACCAATCCAAAAAAAACAGACACGATTTTACTAGTCATTGTTTTAAATCTCCCGGCCCAGACTCGATACAGATACATCCATTCGCTTTGTTTCTTACAGGTTCAACTGATGTCCCAGGACAACTATTAGCATTATTTTGGTCCCACGGACACCAAGTCCTTTTGCATACTTGGCGCCAGCGATTCTGAGGGTTCCAAAATGGCGATGTGCCAGTAAAGGCTGGATCATTTAGATTCGATATGGCCTCATGCCTAGCAGGATTGATCCATTCACGCATGCTTGTTTCTCCCCGAGTGGAATTTCCCTCATAATAGGTTCTACTCGTACCTCGAATACCGTTACTACTATTTCTAGGCGGAGGCGCTACTCCGACTCTAGCCAATCCATTCGGATCAACATACATCAACGGATTTCCGCCAACATACCCAAACGTACTCAACCCACCATTTAACCCAATCGGATCGCTCTGCAGGTAGCGCCCCAGCTCAGCGTCGTAGTAACGATGCCAGTTGTAGTGCAGGCCACTTTCGCTGTCGTAGTACTGCCCTGGAAAGCGGATATTAAAGGCAATCTGGTTGTCGCTGAGGATGCTTTCACCAAACGCTTTTTGCTCAAGGCTCCAGACTTTATTTTGCTGGCTGTCGCTTAGGGCTTGCGGTGTGGCCAGGTGGTCGTTGTGTACAAAATACAGCTGACCGTCGGTGTAATAACCCACCAGCTCATTGCCCAGCCATAGGTATTCTCGGGTGGTGACGGCGGTACCGCCACCGTGAGACACACGTTCGCTAATTAACTGGCCTTGCAGGTCGTAATCGTAATAGGTGATTTGATCGCCTTGGATTTTTTGACTGCGCAGCTGATTCGGGAAGTAACGATATTCCGTGGTGCCTTCGTTGGTGGTCAAAGTACTGATATGACCGGTTGGGTCGTAATTAAACTGACGCTCACCCAGTTGCGTGGTTTGACCCAATTCATTGATCACCACGGCTTGTGCATTCACACCTTGAATGCTGTCCAACTGATGGGAGTTGCTGGCGTAGCCATAGGTGGTGCTACCGGGGTTTTCACCGCCCAGGTTGTCGTGGCTTAAGCGGTTGCCAATGCCGTCGTAGGTGTAATCATCTTGCTGGCCGTGCTGCTTGGCTTGGGTTAAGCGCGATAATAAATCGTAATCGAAGTCATGTTGCTGGCTGCCCCAATCGCCTTGTTGCTGAATGGCTTTAATGCGATTAATGGCATCCAGGGTGTATTGACGCTGACGCACGGGGTCGATAGCAGAAGTCGACAATAAGCGACTGCCGGTGAGTTGGCCGTCCAGTTCGTAGTCGCGCTGCAAGTTTAAGCCGTTACCATAAGTTAGCGATTCAATGGCATTGCTAAAGGCTCGGTAATTCACATCCGACACCACGGTTTGCAATGGCGCAGCGCCATTGGTCTGCCAGTGCAAGGCGGTGATTTGACCGGCCAGGTTGTAGGTTGGTTTTAACTGAGCACCGCTTGGATACACCAGCGCCTGCAGCTGACCATTGGCGGCGTAGTGCCACTCGGTGATGGCCTGGCTGGTGTTATTGGCCGACAGCAATGTGCGCTTAATGACTTCGCCTGCGCCGTTGTAATGGTAGCGAGTCACCTGGCCCTGACGGTCTTTGACTTCACTTAAACGACCAATCGAGTTAGCGCTGCTGTTCAGGTCGTAGCGGTATTCCACCGTGCTGTTGTCGTGATAGGTGGTTTTAACCAGCCGGTTAAGGGCGTCGTATTCATAAGTGGTGACTTCGTTGTTGGCATTTGTGCTTTGCGTGCGGTTGCCAGCCGGGTCGTATTTAAACGTGGTGGTGCCGGTATCTGGGCTGATGATTTTTTCTAAATCACCAAAGTAGCTGTATTTGTATTCGGTTTTTTTGCCTTCTGGATCGGTCACCGAGGTGATCTGATCGTCGGCATTGTAGGTGTAGCGGGTTTCACCATTATCGGCATCGATGTATTTGCTTAACCGACCGAGGGCATCAAATTCAGA
This sequence comes from Bacterioplanes sanyensis, assembly GCF_014652515.1. Classification (GTDB taxonomy): domain Bacteria; phylum Pseudomonadota; class Gammaproteobacteria; order Pseudomonadales; family Oceanobacteraceae; genus Bacterioplanes; species Bacterioplanes sanyensis. The sequence continues at coordinate 5,393 of NZ_BMYY01000004.1, forward strand.
CTGGCTTTGTGTGCCCAGCGCATTGGTGTAAGCAATGGCATTGCCTAAGGCATCGTATTTTGTCAGATCACCTTGTTCGCCCGCCTGAGCATCTGGCTCAATCGACTGGCTTAAGCGGCTGAGCTGGTCGTACACAGCTTTGTGCTGACGCTGCAACGCACCGTTCACATCAAGCACATCGGTCTGAGTGACGTTGCCAGCTAAATCCACGGTCAGTTCAATGCGGTTGCCCAAGGCATCCGATACCGACGTTAAGCGACGTGCATCGTCATAACCGTATTGCACCCAAGCGCCATCGGCTTGAGTCACTTTTTCTAATAAACCTCGGGCGTCGTAAGCGTATACCGTCGTGCGATCGACCAAACCATCGGTACTGAATAAGCGCAGCTGTGTTAATTGACCGTCGTGGTTGTATTGCTGTTGGTAAGTGGCGCCATTGCCATCTTGCCATTCGCTGATACGGCCATAAGCGTCATAAGCCAAAACCTTTTGCTGTAACACACCCCCGACCCAGACTTCACTCAAACGTGAGCGGTCGTCGTATTTAATCTCGGTGATGTCATTAACGTCGGTGCGTGGGCCGTCGACTGAAGCCAATAAACCTTGCTCGTTATAGGCGTAGGTGGTGATGCGGGTGGGCTGTCGATAGGCAGAAACATTCATCTGAGTCAGACGACCTTGGTCGTCGTACTTCATGGCACGATTCCACATACCATTTAATCGAACGTTGCTCACTAGGCCCGCAAAACGGCTGTCCCAGCTGTAATTGGTTTTATGCGTAAATCGGCGATTACCCTCCATGCGGTAGGTTCTGTCGACCGAGGTAATCTGTCCGGTTCTGCGATTCACGCCTTTCTTATGCGACACACCCAGTTCATCGGTCATATCGATGTAACGGCTGGTGTAGTCGACGGAGGTACGCGGCAAGGCTCCACTGCTCAGCTGTTCTGAACTGGCACTGCCACCGATCACTTCCACCACACGGCCATGTGGGTCGTTAATGACGGTTTTTTGATGCCCCAGAGCGTTAGTGACTAACGAGCCCACGCCTTGGTAATCAATGGTCACTTTTTCTGCACCACCGGCATGGCGACTCTCGATGGCCAAGCCTTGATGGTCGTATTCCCAACTGGCGTACTCAACGCCGTTGGCATCAACAATGGCCGCTAAACGGTAGATCTGAGTGACCGTATCACCGCTGTTTACATCGGTGATATCGATGGTTTTATAGCGATAGGTTTCCCACCCTTGTGAGCCGAGCTGAGTGCCAGTTAACTGACCTTTATCGTCAAAACGAAACTGGATGTCCTCGCCACCGCTGGTGCTTAAACGCACCAAACGTTTATGTTCCGGATCGTAGTGGAACTGCAGTCGATAGCCTTGGTAGTGAGTGATGGCATCAATGCGACCCAAGTCGTCATACACCAGGGTTTGCCAGCCACCTTGTGGATGTTCGATACGTATTAGCTGACCGTCACTATTAAACGTTTCTCGAACGGCATTTTTCTTAACCAAAATCGCGCTGCCGTCTGCTTGACGAGTCACCGTGCCCAGGCTGGATTTAAAGACCGATCCTGATTTTGAAAAGCGAATCAACTCACCTTGGTCGTCTTGATAGAAGGCACGGGCTGGTGAGGTAAAACGCAAACTCACCTCGAAGCTATGGCGCATATTACCCAACGGAGCCGGGGCTTTGATATCCTCAGCATCCGGGAAAAGAGTGCTATTTTTACGCCATTCTACATTCTTTAATGTGTACTCGATCCAACTAAGTTTATCTCTGTCTTTATCGCGCCACAGTCTTTGATTACGATCGTTTTTAGAAGGCATCGAGCGATAAAGGCGACTAAACACAACCGGGAAGTGGCCTTGTCCTAACACAACATCAGGCCCAAAGCGCTGTATTTTTTCACCCGTGGTTACGTCAACTGGGTTACCCGCTGTTTTAGCGTGACACATTTGATCCGGCGGTTGCACTCTATCAAGAAAGCAAGTGCCCGTATCCCAGTCCAGACTCTGACCAGCAGGGCAGTGGGTGATACACATTTGTTGCTCGCTGTCCCACTGGTATGGGTTGGGGCATGTGACGCAATCGTAGCGATAAACACTCGCGGAGACATATGTACCACTCAGCTTTCCAGTACTTTTCAGAATTTTTGCTTTCATCCAAATATCCTGGGAAGTGATACCACCTTTTTTCAAGCCGCGATTAGCTGGCAGAGTGAGCGCAAATCGCCAATCACTCACAGAAAATATGCTAGGAGGTGGGGGTGGCTTGGTGTAATTTATACCTTCGATGACAGCGCTGAACGAGTCCTGCTTACAGTATTGGTTAGTCGCCGGATCATTTGCTCCCGCCGCGCAAAAAAACGTGCCTGCACTTGAGCAAAATTTCTCCGCCTGCGCTCCGACAGCCCCCAACAGCATCATCCCTAATATCAGCCATCTGCCAAGCGAACGCATGCGCATATCCTCTGAGCGAAAAACCGCGCATCATAGTGGCTCAACCAGCGCTGCGCAATCGACCATTAACGCACTTTGAGTTGCGACAAGGATGCACACCAGCACTACGAGCAACTGCGAACATCCAACCTAAAAACTACCTGCCACCCCACCGTAAAAACCGAACAAGCTATTGACATCCACTACAGTACTGGTATTAGCGCCCGGGCAACCGATATAATCGCAGGCTTTTATTTGCCCCCTTAGGTGATTTATGTCGACATTCCGCCGCAGCGATGTGATAGCGCTGGGTTTTATGACCTTTGCCCTGTTTTTAGGTGCCGGTAACTTAATTATTCCCCCGGATGTGGGCCGCCAGGCCGGTACGGATTTCTGGCCGGCCACGTTAGGCTTTCTAGCAACCGGGGTTGGGCTCCCGCTGCTAGGTGTAGTGGCAGCTGCCATGTGCGGTGGCGGTTTGCGTGAAATTACCCGGCCACTGCCAGTCTGGGCGGCGATTGCCTTTGGCATGGCAATTTATTTATCCATCGGGCCATTGTTCGCCATTCCGCGTACGGCCACGGTGGCGTTTGAAATGGGCACCTCGCCCTGGCTTGCCAATGGCAGTGAATCGAAGATAGCGTTGGCCATCTACACCCTAGTGTTTTTTGTTGCCAGTGCATATTTAGCACTGTCACCGGGCAAATTGATGGACCGCATTGGCCGCTATATTACGCCGGCCTTAATCCTGGTATTAATCGTCATGGCTGCCGGTATTTTGCTGGACCCGCAAGGCAGCGCTGGCAGCCGCAGTGAGACCGTCGCCCAAGGCGCCTTCGCCTTTGGCTTTATGCAGGGCTACCAAACCATGGATGCCCTGGCCTCGGTGGTGTTTGGCATTGTCATTATTCAAGCCATTCGCGAGCGCGGTATTAAAGACCGTGCCTCCATCGCCCGCTACACGCTAATGGCCGGCGTCATTGCGGCGTTGTGCTTGTCGCTGGTGTATGTGCCCCTGGCTTGGTTAGGCGCCACTAGCCATAGCGTTGCCAGCCAATACGACAACGGCGGTCAATTAATTGCAGTCTACATCACCGAAATTTTTGGTCCTGCCGGCCAGTTAATTCTGGCGCTGGTGATTACCTTGGCATGCTTAACCACTGCAGTAGGCCTGCTCACCAGCTGCGGCGAATACTTTAACCAATTAATGCCGAAAATTTCTTATCGGGTGTTTGTGGTTGTACTGGCGATTTTCAGCGCATTGGTGGCCAACCAAGGACTGTCGCAAATCATTCAACTGTCGATTCCGGTGTTGGTCGCTCTGTACCCACTCACCATGACCTTAATTGGCTTATCTCTGGCGCGCCCATGGATGCGTGACCCGCAGCGGGTGTTTGCCTGGGCCATGGGTGTAACCGCCATCATTGCCTTGTACGACGGTTTGGCCGTTGCCAAGTTAACCCCCGTCGGTTTAGAAACCTGGTATCAACAACTGCCCATGGCCAGCAGCGGCATGGCCTGGCTGACCCCAGCGCTGGTGGCTGTAGCCATTGGTTGGGCGCTGCAAAAGCGCGGGTCTGAGAACATCGCGAGCATGGGCTCTTAAGGAATAAAATAGAGCGGCCGTTCGGCCGCTTTATTCTGCACCGCTGTTCGATGCTTTATTATTGAAACACGATCTGCTTTGGCTGAGCCATGCCCTCAGCGCGCCACGTCTGCCAATGAATATTCAATGCGCTAGCGCCGCCGATGTAATGCTCATCCAATAGCGAATAAGCGGTTCTGCGATAGCCGCGTTTGTACTCCTGCACCAGGCGCGTAATAAAACTGCGGCCGTAGCTTTTACTGAGGCTAAAATACACCAGCTGCCCCGCCATAGCTTGATGAATGGCTTGGTTGAGATTCTGCTGCCGCCAGGTGACATTATTGATTTCGACAAATTCACGCACTGGCATCAGTTGCTGCTGAGCCGCGATTTGTCGATGGTTTAACGCATGCTGGTGAATCACAAAGCGCCCGCTATCGTCGTACTCAAGGGTTTCCATTTGCTCGGCCAAACCTTCATTTAACCAGGCAGGCATGCGCTCGGCGACGGAGGCAAAAATAGCGTGGCTGGTTTCGTGCTTGATGGTGCGATAAGTGCTTTCAATGCCCCCTAAGCTCTCTGGATGCAGAAACACCGCAATTTGATGGTGATCGTGCAGGTAGACCCCCAACGACGGTGGCACCTTACTGTTGGTTTTGGCCGCCAAATAGCGGCGATACTCGCTCATGTCGGTTAATACATGAATGCTAACCGGCACCTTGCGATAAAAATCGATAAACAGAACGCGGTCAAAAAACCGATAAACGCGGTTAACGTCATCCTCGATGCGCTCAGCGTCCAATTGCGGCAAGGGCTCGCCCGCAGCAGCGGCGGTAGAAAAACCATTGGAATAGGTCAGTTGAATATCAAAGCCACGCCAACCCGGCGATGACTCCACTTCCACCTGTTGGCGCTCAACTTGCGGCGGCGGCCGATCACCAAAATGAACCTTGCCATTGGCATCCGTCCAACGGTAAATGCCTGCGGTAGCAACACTGGCCAGACTAATCAGAGCGATTACGGCTGCGCTCCGCAGGCACATACAATTGCTCCAATAAATATTGCTTAAAATCATCTGGCCAAGGCTGTTGCTCGGCGGCCACTTGCATGCACAACAGCCAAGCATCGCGCTCCGCTGGCCCTATTGCCAAATGGCGATGGGCCACGGGAATGCGAATCGGACCGTATTTTTCGCTGAACAGTTTGGGGCCACCGAGCCAACCGCATAAAAACCGCGCCAACTTATCGCGCGATTCGGTTAAATCCTGCGGGTGCATGTCACGAATGGTACGCGCCTCAGGCAAGGTCTCCATGGCGTCGTAAAAGGCATCCACCAGGGCTCGAACGCCCGCCTGCTCGCCCGCCGTTTGATACGAAGTATCGCCGTCACCGTAGGCCATCAGGCAAACTCCTCCATAAAATCCAGTGCAGCTTGGTGGCGAATGGTGCGCCTGTGATTGGCCCACAATTCTTTGACTTTTTCTTGGTTGCATTGCTGGCGGTCAACTAAGACACGGGTTTGCAACTCACCCTTTTTCTGACCGCCTACCAAAGGCACCTTGCTGAATACGAACTGATTAGAGATCAAGTCCATAAAGGGGCCAGACTTACTGGTAGGCATAATAAACAACAGCTGCAACCCTAGGCTCTCGGTCAAATAATGAATGACCTCTTTCGAGCGGGTTTCGTCCATTTTCGAAAAGGCTTCATCGACCAGCACCATGCGCAGGTGCGTATCGCCCTCGTTAAAGCGAAAGGCTGAAGTAATGGCCGCCGAGCGAATAATGTACGCCGGCGTTTCCAACTGACCGCCCGAACCGGTGCCGTATTGCGACAAGGCAATGGGGTCTTTATTGGCGGGCTGCTTATAAATCTCGTAGGCGCGGTAGTTGCGGTAATCAGAAATCCGCTCCAACTCACGCATGGCCTTTTGCTCATCTTCATCCAGCAGCATCGACATCAGCTGATCGCGCACGCGCTTGCCGCTGGCAGAGAGGTCGGCGTTAAACAAGGTGGTGCCATCACCTAGGTTCGGGTTTTTGATGATTTCTTCAAAGAACTGCCAGTATTCCTTGTACTCTGCCACCCAATCCCAATCAAACCAGTAGCGCTCGCGGTCGGCACCAAATTCATGGTGGGCCAGCTCTTTATTGAGGTCTTCTAAAATGCGCTTGCCATCATTGATGGCCTGATAAATGGAGTGACACAAGTTAGTGACAAACGCATTGTTAAAGCTTTCACGCAGCTGAATCAGCTGATCTTGCTTTTCTACCAGAATGTTATTTTTCAGGCGGTTATGAATGCGCTCCACTTCGCGCTCCAGCGCACACACGCAGCGGAAAAACTCGACACCGTGCTCATCGCGGTAATCCGGCGTATAGACGATGGCATCCATGGTCTGACAATTCAGGTTGTGTTCATTAATATTGCGCTCGATCTCATAGGCCGTGGAGTTCAACTCCTGAGCAATGGATTTGCGCTGATTTTCCACCGCCTCCGGCGGACTGTTTTTGGCTTCGTCGTCTGCTTCTTGCAGGCGTTTTTCCAGCTCAAACTCCGGCCAGACGGAAACAATTTGCCGCAGGTTTTGCTCTTTTTGCTCGGCATGCTCGGCGGTTTTTTCTTGCATGTCACTGAGGTTGCGACACAGCTTTTCACTGTCGTTGAGCTGTTGCTGCAAGCGCCCCAGCTCACCATCTAGGTCTTTGATGACTCCGTCTAACTCATCGCCTTTGTCTTTTAATGCCTGGAATTCATGCTCCAAATGGGAGAAGTCCGACACATCTACCTGATTAAGCGATTGCTCAGCACGCTGCATTTGATAATGCACATCCAGCATGGATTGCATTTGATCGGCAAACGTTACGTGGCGCAGCAGATTGATGGCGTCCAGCAACTGCTCAACTTGGCGCAGTTGAAAACTGGCTTCATTGGCTTGCTCAGCAATGGCATCCAGTTCAGCGCGCTTGGCACTGAGGGCTTTTTCACGCGCCCCCAAACCAAACACCAACTCACTGTCGTCTAAGTCACAGCGATAAATCGAATAAGCACCGCTGCCCAGGCCGTCACGCGTCACACCGCGGCGGGTTAAGCGCAGGGTGTCGGTATCTTCGACTTGCTCAACATTGCCGTAACTGGCCGCCAAAAACGCCTTGGCGGTGGCGTGTTCAAAATCCATTAAGTGCAAAATGGAGTTGGCCGGCAAACTGCGGCGCTCGGCGTCACGGCGGGCTTTTTCACCCTGAATGACCCGCGCGCGGCTGCCGCCAGGAATGGCGCGCAAAATCTGTGCGGCTTCGGCTTCGTATTCGCGCTCCACCAAAATGCTAAAGCGGGCACCGCCAATGTAACCTTCGATGGCGTTTTGCCATTGCGGGTCACGTACCTCCACATAGTCGGCCAATACTTGCGGACTGGCCTCGGGGCATTCGCGTCGCAACACCTCCAGCGCTTGGCGCACATGGCCGGGGTAATTTAATTGGCGCGCTTCCAAACTGTCGATGTCGGCCTGTTTTTGCGCCATGCGACTGTTTAATTGCTGCAACTTTTGCTCGCGCCGATCAACCAATTTGGCGATTTGATCACGCAAGCTTTGGCCACTGCTTTCCAGCTCGCCGGAGTGAAAGCGCTCGCGCCATTGATTTAATAAGCTTTGCTGCTGGCGCGCTTCATCCAAGTGGGCCTCTAGTGGCGATAAATCGATCCAGTCGCGGCCCATGAGTTTGCGCAAGTCCAATGCGCCTTGGTCTTTTATTGCCAGTACATCGCGCGCTTGTTCCAGCAGTTTTTTCTGCCCTAAGCTGGGTATGTCTACCGCCACGGCGGTTTTTTGCAGCGCCCCATGCACCAGCTCCGTGGCGCGCAGGCTGGCTTGCAGTAATTGCTCTTGCTCCAAAAGCGGCATGGCTAGCTTCTGCAACTGCTGCTTGCCATCGGCAATGGCTTGCTCGGCTGCGTCTTTATCTTGCAGCGCATCAATGCCCCGGCGCTGGGCTTCCATCGAAATCAGCTGCTCACGCAGCTGCTTGCGCCGCTCCTGAGCCACACCGCGATCTTTTTCGGCGCGAGCAAAGCGCTCGCGAATGTCTTGTTGCTGCTCTTTGGCTTCTAAATAATTGCGCTGATCGTGCAAAAAGCGACTGCGGGCCGCCGTGTATTCGAGCACGTTGTAATCGATCCATTGATCGATGTAGCGATTGGCCGCACCCCGGGTGTTGTTTAACCGCTCAATGGTGTGGGCCAATACATTGGCATCGGACTCCATCGCATGAATGGTTTTCATCAAATCCGAAACGCTGCGAATGGCGTCACCTAAATCTTTGGCTTCAAGAATTTCATTTTGCACAAAGCCATTGATGCTTTTTACCGGCTTGTAGGCCATAAAGCGCGAAAAGGTACGCGCGGCATTCATCGCCTCACGCTCTGGCACGGCATCGTTGCGACCGCGCAAGGCACCATATAAGCGCCGCAAATACTGCTTTTTGGTGTCGTATTTTTCGATGTTTTCCAGTGCCACGCGCTGGCGCAAATGACGGGCAAAGCGCGCTAACTCTAATACTTGGCGGCTGCCATCTTTATCGACGGTAAAATCAGACAGCGTTAGCTGCTCGCCGGCAACAATATAAAACTGCAAATCATTTTGTCGCGCCACCGGCTGCGCACCGGCGCGATCAATGCTGGCGCTGACGCCAATCACGGCGGTAAAAGGCTCGCCACTTTCACCTTGCGTGGGGTGAAACACGGCCGCCAAATAGCCCACCGCACCATTGGGGCGGGCGTAGCTGCCATCGTCACAACCGAGCACATAGGACGCCAGGGTTCGCACGTTTTTTCCGCGCCCACGCTGGGTGGCTTCGTCTTGGCCGGGGTTAAAATGAAACAGGGTATCGTGCGCCGCCGTCATTACGGTTTGAATGGCATCGGCGGCGGTGGTTTTACCCGAGCCATTGCCGCCAGACAGCAAATTAATGGGGCCAAACTCAAATTCGGTGGCGGGAATATTGCCCCAATTGACGTAAACGAATTTCTTCAAAAACATCGGGCTTATTCTCCAAATAAACTGGCTGGGCTGGCTTTTTCACCAGCAGGTTGTGGGGTTTCCTCAACGGCGGGCTTATCGTCCTCTGCCTGTGCTACAACATCGCTGGCTTGCGTATCGTCGGCCTGTTCGACATCGGCCTGTTCGACATCGGCCGGTTGACCGTCATCGGTCTGTTCAGCCACACCCGCTTCCGCGCTGGCAGTCGCGGCCATGTCTTCTACGACTTCGGCGGTCTGTTTTTCCTCGCCTTCCTCGATTTCCTTGACTTCCTCGGCGGCATTGTCTGACGCTGGTGGGGTTAACTCAGACAGCACGTCATCGCTGACATAGCTCATTATCATCGGGCGAATGCGCAGCCACACATCGCCGTCCGCCAGCTGCTCTTCATTGGCCAGCTGCACCAAGCGCAGTTGCTTTAAGCGGCGAAACAGCTGTTTGCGTTCAGTCAGCTGCTCGGGCAAGGTGCGCTTCAGCAGGTTTTTCATGGCAATGCTCAGGCTCTCGAAGGACACCATGACACAGCCTTGCTCATCGACCTGGCCTTCGCGCAGGGCTTTGTCGTACTGCGCACGCAGCACCAAAATCAGCGCCACTTCTTGCTGATTTAATTTAAGGCGCAGCGCCTGGCCGCCCGCTTGCAGCGGCTCTTCCATGCCCGGCACCTGAGCACCCGGCGGAAATAAGCGCACAAACTGAAAGCGTCGATCGTGCTGCACGCGCACACCGATCAAGGATAAATAGTCCGCCACTAACGCCTCCAGGCGAATGTAGCGGTCATACAGTTGTTGTTCGATTTGGCTTTCGTCGCGGCAAATCACGCCGTAGTCCAGCAGGCGCACCAATAACTCGGAAAAATCGCGCTGGTCTAGGCCTTCTTTTTCTAACTCTTGCTCTATGGCTTGCAACATAATCAGGGCTCTTTTTGTACCAGTTCCAGGGTGAAATGATCTTTGCTTAAGAAATATTCGCCAGGCTCGTCACTGGCGCTGTCGTCTGGCATCACCTGGAACTGAAATTCACTCGATAACGCGTCGGCGGCGCCCAAGCTAATGGCATGGGCGACGGCAAGAAAATCTTGTGCGCTGTCAATGGGTAACTCACGGGTAGAGACCACCTTGCCCTCACGCAGATGCTGGCGAATGTAGCTGCGCACCGCTTGCTGATTCACCAAGAAGGCTTGGTCCAGCACTTGTTGAATGTAAATATCGCGCCGCGCTTCGACGTCAAAATCGCCACTACCTTCATCTAGGCTGGCATCAATACGGCGGCGCTGGCGCGCATTGGCCAGGCGCACTTGCGCAGGGTCGACCAAGGCAATGTGCGGCACCGTCATCTGACGGGCGGCCTTGGCCAGCAAGGTATCTTGCTGCTCGGGGCTGGCCGCCGCCAACTGCTTGCACACCGCCAGCACATCGTTGTGCTGCTGCGAGGCCAAGTAGCTCATTTGGCGAATAATAATGTCGGCGCGCTTGGTAAAGCTTTGCAACGCCCGGCGCAAGGCGGGCAGCATGATGTCGCTGGCGTTGCGCAAACGCTGCTCGATGCCGTCCAGCAACAACCACAACACTGACTGCCCTGGCTGGGCCAGCTCGGGCAACAATTCGCGCAAGCGGCGCTCAATGGCGGCCTTGTGATCTTTGTCTTGGCGGCGAATTTCGCTGATCAGGCTTTGAATGCGATCGCGGTGCTTTTCGACGTTATCCGCCGACAGCCGCACCGACAAATCGGGCTGAAAGCGCTTCTCCATAAAGTCGAAAAAGGCTTCGCTGGCGCGCTGCACCAGCAGCTGATCTTCCATTTCCCGCACCAGATCGCGTTTGCGCTCCTCCAGCTCGGCAATGACATCGGTAAAGTCGCTGATGATGCGCTCCGAATACTCATAGGCATCGAGCAAGTCATAGACATCGCCACGCTCTAGATAAGCCTCCAGCGAGTTGCGGGTATTGCGGGTATTGCGATGGCGGGTGCGCGCCGAGGTGCGACTGTCGACCAGCCAAGGCTCAGTAAACAAACGGCCATAGCGGGTAAAGGCAAAGGTGCTTTGCAAGCTGGCTTCGTCGACTTGTTTTTCCAGCCAGCCATGCTCGATCAGCAGGTTGAGAATCCAACCGGCCTGCTCGCGGCTGTTGCGAAACCGCCCTTCGCCATCACCATCCTCGCCTGGCGAGGCCAGCAACGGCGCCCGCACCAGTGCTTCTTGAAACACTTCAATCACGGTGTCACGACCGATGGCCTGGCCGTAATCGGCGCTACTGGAGCTGTACAGCCGTCGATACAACTCGCTTAAGCAATGCTGTACCTGAGCCCGGTACTTGCCCGTCAGTGGGCGAAAAAACTGCAGCCGTTCCTGATCAAAAAACATACCCAGCCGTTACTCTAAAACCTTCATCAAACCGGCAACGATACTCAAACCCTGGCGCCAGCGCTACCGGCAAACCGTGACGCACTCGCCAAACAAGTCTGCGCTCGTTAGTATCAGGACAATCCGGCATGCGATACGGACGCCGGCCAGCGATTGGAGCTAAGCATGCAGCAACACCAGGAAGTCGAAGACAAGGCCCTGTTCTTCCCCATCGGCACAGAGAAGTTCATTGAACTGTCACTGGCCACCTTCGGCCTCTACAACCTCTATTGGAGCTGGTGCCACTGGCATCAGGTGCAACGCCGCGGCGGCGCCAACCCCTGGCTGATGATGGCCATTTGGCCGCTGAGCCAATGGTGGTTGTATCAGCGAGTGTATCGCCAAGCCGTTGACGATGGCGACCAGCCCCGCTGGCAGCCGCTGCGGGCGTACTTGTTGTTTATTCTGCCGTTGCTATTGAGCCTCTGGTTTGTCGCCACCGGCGACCGCGACGGTTGGTTTTTGGCACTGCTGCTGACCCTACCGAATGCTCAGGTCAACCTGACCATTAACCGGCTGCACGACAGCAGGCTGCACTTTTTTGTTCAAAATACGGACCTGACTGCGGTTGAATGGGCCATACTGATAGCCGGCATGATAGCTTGGGTCAGCTTGATGGTGTTTGCACTGGCCTACTGACTCACGGGCCGAAGGACAAATAACAATAAAAGGAACGTCAGGTGCAGCAATTTCTATTTTTTTGCCTAGGGCTGTTGTGCCTGCACGCCAGCCACGCCGAGCATCCCAGCCACGACGCTGCCCAAGCTTTTGGCCTAGGTGCCCAGCAACTGGTTGATGACAGCCGCCAACTCACGCTGAGCCAAGTGCGCCAGCGGCAGGATTGGCAACCGACCCAAGCCGAGCACCCCAACTTTGGTTACACTGATGCCGCCATCTGGTATCAACGCCGCGTCACCTTAACCGAGCAGCCCCTATGGCTGTGGATTCGCTACTCCTTGCTTGATCGCGTCGATTTATACGTATGCCCAACTAACAGCCCCCAGAGCACCAGCCAATGTGAGCATCAGGCCAGCGGCGACAGCTTGGCATTTAGCAACCGCGCGCTGCAACATGCCGATTTACTGTTGCCGATAAAAGGCCAGGGCGAGGTCGAGCTTTTTTTGCGAGTCCACAGCCAAGGCACGCAGCAACTGCCCGCTTGGCTGCTGCCTGACGATCAAATGCACGATTCGCTGCAATCCTATAACTTGCTGCGCGGCGGCTTTTTGGCCGCATTATTGGTGATGGGGCTATATAACCTGTTTATTTTCGTCACCACCCGCGATCGCAGTTATTTGCTCTATGCCGGCTTTGTATTGTCTTTTTTGCTGCTGCACATGACCTACGAAGGCTCCGCCTTTCAGTTTTTATGGCCAAACTGGCCAGCGTTTAACCAGTATGCTTTGCCACTGTTTTTTGGCCTTAACCAGCTAGTCATGTGCGCTTTTGTGAGTCGCTTTTTGCGCCTCGCCGAGTACAGCCAGTTAATGCATGCTGCCTTTGGTATTTATGCAGGTCTGGCGGCGCTGTCGATGCTGTTGTCATTGCTACTACCTTATGGTTGGGTGCTGGCCTTTCAAAACCTACTCAGCACTTTTATCAGTGTCTCGGCCTTGGCATGCGGTCTGCGTTTATGGCGCCGTGGTGAAATGGCGGCGCGCTACTTTTCTATTGCCTGGCTGGTGTTTATCGTCGGCATGGTCATTACCAATGTGCGCTCGCTAGGCTGGTTGCCAACCAATACCCTGACCTTGTTCAGCTATCAAATTGGCTCATTTATCGAAATCATTTTGCTGTCAATGGCCTTAGGTGAGCGCATCGCTAAGTTGCAGCGCAATGAACTGGCAGCCCGCCAACAGCGCCTGCAAAGCCAAGAGCAAGCGATTCATTATTTACGCAGCTTTGAAGAGCTTTATCACAACTCGCTGTCGGGTCAGTTTCAGTTAGATGCTCAAGGACGCTTTACCAAATCCAACCCGTCATGGCGGCGCATGCTTGGCCTAGCACACTGCGACACCGAGCGTTTACCGCCGTTTGGCCATTTGTTTCATGCCAGCGCTATGTCGTCTTTTTGGCACACTCTAAAGCAAGAGGAGCAGGTGCAACGCTATGTATTGGAGCGCGGTTACGATGAGCAACGCAGCTGGCTCAGCATTACCATGCGCCGGCGGCGCCAAGGAGAACTGGCCGGCTCTAACACCGTATGGATTGGCTCAGCGCAGGACGTAACCCGTCAGTATCAGCATGAGCTAGACGTGCGCCGCATACAGGAAGAAAAAACCCGCTCGCTGCGCCAACTAGTGATGGGCGTGGCGCATGAAATGAACACGCCATTGGGCAATATTCAAATGGCGCAAAGCTTTTTGGCCGAAAACATCGCCGCGGTGCGCGACGATGATTTGCGCTTGCAGCTACAGGCCGCCAGCCAGCACATCGACCAAGGAATTGTTCGGCTAAAAGATTTGAATCAGGTGATGAAAAACTCAGCGTTAGTTGACCAGCAGTCGTCGCCGGAGCTGATTCAGCTGCATCATTGGTTTAGCCACTGGCGCCGCGAAACCCTGCGGCTAGACCCAGAGCTGGCGCTGACCATCACTGTCGACACCGACGTTTCACAATGGCAAGGCAACAGCGATGCATTAGAGCGGGTTTTGAACCAGCTGCTCGACAACAGCCTGCGCCATAACCCACAACTGGCCAGCACTCATACACTCACGATTGATATTCAGGTCAGTCAACCAGCCCAGCAGCTCAGCGTGCGCTACCAAGACAACGGCTGTGGCATTGCCGCCGATGAGCGCGAGCGAGTGTTCTTACCGTTTTATACCACCCGCCGCCAGCAAGCGGGCAGCTGTGGTTTAGGGCTGTATGAAAGCTATAACCTAGTCACCCAAGTATTAAACGGCACGATACAGTGGGGCGATGGCCCAGGGTTTGATTTATGCCTATTGCTGCCGGTCGAGACTCGGGCTAACGCTGAAGCAGCGCCGCCCTTGTCGGCCTGAGTTAATGCTCCCTGCTACAGCTGTGCGGCTAGTTCACTGGCCAGTTTAATAGCGCGTTTGGCGTCTAGTTCGCCGGCAAACTCCGCACCGCCCACCAAGTGCAAGCCAAAGGTTTTGCTGCTGTCTTGCTCTAATTGCTGGTGCAATTTATTCACCGACACTTGGCCTGCGCACAGCACCACGTGGTCGACATCGAGCACGCGGGTTTCTTTTACTTCTTCGCCCTCTTTGCCAGTGGTAATGGTGATGTGCAAGCCGGCATCGTCAACCTTGTCGTAGCTAACGCCGCCAATGGTTTCAACGCCTTTCATTTTCACCACCGCACGGTGCACCCAGCCGGTGGTTTTATTCAAGCCTTTGCCAAAGCGCGAGGCTTTGCGCTGCAGCATATAAACTTTGCGTGGCGACTCCTCGATATGCGCTGGCTTTAAACCGCCGCGCGCTGAGTTGCTGCCATCTACGCCCCACTCTTTCATCCAGGCGTCTTTATCTAGGGTAATGGATGGGCCTTCGTGGGTCAGATATTCCACCATGTCGTAGCCGATGCCGCCGGCGCCCATAATGGCGACCTTTTTACCCAGTTGCAGGCCTTTATCCAATACATCTTGATAAGTGACCACCTTGGCGTGATCGACGCCCGGCATATTCGGCACGCGCGGCTCCACCCCAGACGCCACCACGACCTCATCAAACCCTTCGGCTTTTAATTGCTCAGCATCGACCCAAGTGTTGAGACGCAAGTCGATATTGTGCACTTCGATCATTTTGTGGAAATAGCGAATGGTCTCGTAAAACTCCTCTTTGCCGGGAATTTTCGCTGCGTAATTAAACTGACCGCCAATATTGCCGCGCGCTTCAAACAAGGTGACCTTATGGCCGCGCTGCGCCGCGACATTGGCACAGGCCAAACCGGCCGGGCCAGCACCGACCACAGCGATTTTTTTCGGCTGGGCCACTGGCGTGTATAACAGCTTGGTTTCATGGCCAGCGCGTGGGTTAACCAAGCAGCTGGCGCGCTTGTTTTCAAAGGTGTGGTCCAGGCAGGCTTGGTTACAGGCGATGCAGGTATTAATTTCATCAGCGCGATTCTCGCGCGCTTTATTGGCCCACTCAGGGTCGGCCAACAGCGGTCTCGCCATAGAAATCATATCAGCCTGACCACTGGCCAGAATCTGCTCGCCTACATCCGGCATATTAATGCGATTCGACGCCACCACAGGCACAGACACCGCGGCTTTTACTTGAGCCGTCACGTCGGTAAATGCCGCCCGCGGCACTGAAGTGACAATGGTTGGCACCCGTGCTTCGTGCCAGCCGATACCTGTGTTAATCAGGTTAACGCCGGCTTTTTCCAGCTCTTTGGCCAGCTGAATCACTTCGGCCATGTCCGAGCCGTCTTCGACCAAGTCGAGCATCGACAGACGGAACATCAAAATAAACTGCTCACCCACGGCGGCACGAATGCGACGCACCACTTCCAGTGGGAAGCGCATGCGATTTTCGTAAGAACCGCCCCATTCATCGGTACGCTTGTTGACGCGCTTATTCAGCATTTGGCAAATAAAATAGCCTTCCGAGCCCATGATCTCGATGCCATCGTAGTTGGCCTTTTGGGCTAGCTTGGCGCAGCGCACATAATCATCGACGGTTTTTTCGATTTGCTTGGCGCTTAGTTCTTTCGGTTTAAAAGGCGTAATGGGCGATTTAATCGCCGATGGAGCGACATTAAAGGGGGTATAGCCGTAACGTCCGGCGTGCAGAATCTGTAGCAGGATTTTGCTGTCTGATGCCGCCTCATGCACCGCCGAGGTGACTTTTTTATGAAACGGCACTTGCCAGCCGCTAATCAGCTTGGAGCCAAACGGCAGCAAGTCACCACGGCGGTTAGGGGCAAAGCCACCGGTGACCATCAGGCCGGTACCGCCGCGGGCACGCTCGGCAAAATAAGCGGCCATTTCATCAAAGTGCCAAGGGCGGTCTTCTAGGCCGACGTGCATCGAGCCCATCATGATGCGGTTTTTCAGTTGGGTAAAACCCAAATCCAAGGGTTCAAACAGATGCGGATACTGACTCATCAAGGGCTACCTAAGGAATGATTGTGATGAGCGCAGTTTACCCTGACAAAGCGCCGGGTAAATGACCCAAGTGTGCAAATAAAAAACCCAAGTGCGCAAACTTACACACTTGGGGCATCTTAAGCACTCAGTCGTCGCTGATCTCAATGCTCGGCATGGCCTGGCGGTTTTGCGCCTGGCGCATCAAGGCTACGGCTAAGCGGCGCGCGGCGTGGCGATACATCATCGACACTTCCGAGCAATCATCAGCGGCCACCACCGGCGTGCCAGCATCGCTTTGCTCGCGAATGTATTTAGACAGCGGCAGCGAGCCCAGCACTTGGGTATCGTAGCGCTGCGCTAACTCATCGGCGCCATCTTGGCCAAAAATAGGCTCGGCATGGCCGCAGTTGGAGCAAATATGCATGCTCATGTTTTCAATCATGCCCATCACTGGAATGTTCACCTTATTGAACATTTCAATGCCTTTTTTGGCATCGGCCAAAGCAATGTCCTGCGGCGTGGTAACAATGACCGCACCCGATACCGGAAACTTCTGACTTAAGGTCAGCTGAATATCACCCGTGCCCGGGGGCATATCGATGATTAAATAATCCAGCTCGCCCCATTGGGTTTGCGTCAGAATTTGCTGCAGCGCACCGGCGACCATAGGCCCGCGCCACACCATAGGCGTCGATTCAGTGACCAAATACGCCATCGACATGGTTTTAATGCCGTGGGCTTCAATCGGCACAAACCATTTATTGTCGATGGTTTCTGGCCGCGTGCCCTCGTCTACACCCAGCATAATGCCCTGGCTAGGGCCGTAAATATCGGCGTCTAACAAGCCCACTTTGGCGCCGTCTTTGGCCAATGCCAGCGCCAAATTTACAGACGTAGTCGACTTACCGACACCGCCTTTGCCCGACGCCACGGCCACAATGTTCTTAACCTGCGCTATGGCCTCAACACTGTTTTGGCTCTTGCATTCCAGCACTTCCCAGCTGATTTTAACGCTGGCCGATTGGCAGCCGTCGATGTTTTCTATCGCCGTTTGCAGCATTTGCTCGACGCCATTGCCCAAGAAGCCACTCGGGTATTGTAAGTGCAGCGCCACTTCGATCTCGTTGCTATTGCTAATGCTCACGCTGCGCAGCGCACCAGCACTGACCAAATCGCTGTTTAAATACGGATCGATGTAGCCCTGGATGGCTTGCTCAACTTGAGACTGGGTTATTTGGCTCACGGTGCATCCCCTTAGATCACAACCTTTACTCTCGATGGCGCGATTGTACGCCCGGAAAGGGCAAATGTCAGACTGCCGCGCTCGGATTTATAGAAGTTGCTGTTTCAATCCGCGCGCCCGTGAAGGACGCGACGATTTACTTAGGTGCTACGCTCGCGGCAAAGGAGGTTTCAATCCGCGCGCCCGTGAAGGACGCGACGCCGAGCTAAGCCACCAGGCGATAGCTCAGCGCGTTTCAATCCGCGCGCCCGTGAAGGACGCGACGGCTGGGCTTCCGGCGATTGCCGGGAAAACAGGGTTTCAATCCGCGCGCCCGTGAAGGACGCGACTTGATCAATAGTCAGCTTTGATTTTTTTACAACTGTTTCAATCCGCGCGCCCGTGAAGGACGCGACGATCATTTGACTTTTCCTACACCGAAGAAGCCAAAGTTTCAATCCGCGCGCCCGTGAAGGACGCGACGGCACTGCGCTGAGTTGGTGGCTACGGCGATACAGTTTCAATCCGCGCGCCCGTGAAGGACGCGACTAGGCAACAGTTCGATAAATCGACCAATGCCAGAGTTTCAATCCGCGCGCCCGTGAAGGACGCGACGGTCCTTTCTCGTAAATTTTCAGAGTACTATGCTCAGTTTCAATCCGCGCGCCCGTGAAGGACGCGACGTGCAAAGCGCGGGCATCTATGCTCAGCTTGCTGACGTTTCAATCCGCGCGCCCGTGAAGGACGCGACGCTTTGTCTTCTTGGCCATGGGCTTTACCGGCAAGTTTCAATCCGCGCGCCCGTGAAGGACGCGACGTGCCGACCGGCCAAACACGCCAAACTTCATCGAGTTTCAATCCGCGCGCCCGTGAAGGACGCGACCCGCAGGAATGCGGCCAACTTCGTTGACTGCCATGCCAGTTTCAATCCGCGCGCCCGTGAAGGACGCGACTAAAAGCCCTGTTGATACGTGCACAGACTGACCGGTTTCAATCCGCGCGCCCGTGAAGGACGCGACTTGGCGACACGCCAGCAACAAAAACCAGAGCTTGAGTTTCAATCCGCGCGCCCGTGAAGGACGCGACTGGAAGTACTCCTGCGAGCACTACCTGACAAACCAGTTTCAATCCGCGCGCCCGTGAAGGACGCGACCTGCCTTGTCTATTCCAAACCGACGCATATGCGAGCGTTTCAATCCGCGCGCCCGTGAAGGACGCGACTGCACCCGCAGGGTAGGCTGACTGGGCCGGTGCTGTTTCAATCCGCGCGCCCGTGAAGGACGCGACTTGTTGTAACGCTGGGTCTGCCGACCGTAGAGCTTGTTTCAATCCGCGCGCCCGTGAAGGACGCGACTAGTGGCGGGTTTATGTCATTACAGACTCTAATCGTTTCAATCCGCGCGCCCGTGAAGGACGCGACCCCACGCGATCTAGCAGCACTGCAAACGTACATCGTTTCAATCCGCGCGCCCGTGAAGGACGCGACCGGTTGCGTGCTGGGTGAACTCGCCAGATGATTTGTTTCAATCCGCGCGCCCGTGAAGGACGCGACATATCAACGTCTTGATAAAGCGCCTCCGTAAACCGTTTCAATCCGCGCGCCCGTGAAGGACGCGACCGCACCGATCGCGCCAATGCCTGTAACAATAGTCGAGTTTCAATCCGCGCGCCCGTGAAGGACGCGACACCCGTGGGATGCCCACGGCATCAAAACCCACTGGGTTTCAATCCGCGCGCCCGTGAAGGACGCGACGCCAGTCGTGGCGTCAGATTTTTGCGGGATTCGGTGTTTCAATCCGCGCGCCCGTGAAGGACGCGACATGGGTGTCAACGCTGGACTTCGAAGACGCTAGGGTTTCAATCCGCGCGCCCGTGAAGGACGCGACTCACATCATCCCAAAATCGCTTGGAGGTGGAGATGTTTCAATCCGCGCGCCCGTGAAGGACGCGACCCGTCGCCAGAATAGTCGCAGAAGCGCCCGTGATGTTTCAATCCGCGCGCCCGTGAAGGACGCGACTATAGCGGCAGGAGAGGGCCTGCGATCTTGATGCGTTTCAATCCGCGCGCCCGTGAAGGACGCGACGCGATTTATAGCAATATGGATCGGCCATACAACGTTTCAATCCGCGCGCCCGTGAAGGACGCGACCTTCGCGTATCGCCTTTTTGCTGCCAAGCTCTAAGTTTCAATCCGCGCGCCCGTGAAGGACGCGACTGTTCGATCTGGTACAGGGCTTAGACCTGACAACAGTTTCAATCCGCGCGCCCGTGAAGGACGCGACGCGATCAGTTTGACTACAGCAACGGCGGAGCGGAGTTTCAATCCGCGCGCCCGTGAAGGACGCGACCGACTGGCAGTAGGCGCACCAGCTCCTCGTTGCTGTTTCAATCCGCGCGCCCGTGAAGGACGCGACACGCGGTCATTAACCGGCGCTCTTGTTTTTTAGCGTTTCAATCCGCGCGCCCGTGAAGGACGCGACTTCCAACCCACGAAATTCAAAGCCTGGCATTCCAGTTTCAATCCGCGCGCCCGTGAAGGACGCGACGCTGATAGATCAGCTGACAGCCAAGGGCGTGGCAGTTTCAATCCGCGCGCCCGTGAAGGACGCGACACCCTGGCATGCCGCAAGAGGGCTGCCACTGCGGCGTTTCAATCCGCGCGCCCGTGAAGGACGCGACCTGCTGGTGCGTCCGCTTGCCTTCATTGCGCGGATGTTTCAATCCGCGCGCCCGTGAAGGACGCGACCCTCGACCGTGCGCCAGTGGCACAACTCATAAGCGTGTTTCAATCCGCGCGCCCGTGAAGGACGCGACTCCACAGCGCAGACGATCACCGACCTTACTGGCGAAGTTTCAATCCGCGCGCCCGTGAAGGACGCGACGGTATGGCGCAAAGTTGTAAGTTTGTGATTTTATTGTTTCAATCCGCGCGCCCGTGAAGGACGCGACCCTTCTCGCCTTTGATGTGCGGCAGCAGTTCGATGTTTCAATCCGCGCGCCCGTGAAGGACGCGACGCAGTAATCCTGCAGGCGCTGCTCGTCATACTCAGTTTCAATCCGCGCGCCCGTGAAGGACGCGACCTGCGGCTCGTCGTTGTTACCCTGATAATTACCCGGTTTCAATCCGCGCGCCCGTGAAGGACGCGACAGCATTCACTTTAGACTCCCAAATGTCATCGATTGTTTCAATCCGCGCGCCCGTGAAGGACGCGACTGGCGTAATCAGGCAGCGCTGTTCCAGTCAGCTCGCGTTTCAATCCGCGCGCCCGTGAAGGACGCGACAAAACGCCTCAACCCCACCATTATTTATCTCCTGTTTCAATCCGCGCGCCCGTGAAGGACGCGACAACCCCGCCTTGATCAGTCGCTCCAACGAAGACCGTTTCAATCCGCGCGCCCGTGAAGGACGCGACGCTTAATTATTTGGCTTACCTGTTAGAAGACTTAGTTTCAATCCGCGCGCCCGTGAAGGACGCGACCTTTACCGGATGCAGCACCGCTTTATTGGCGCCGGTTTCAATCCGCGCGCCCGTGAAGGACGCGACACCGCTATTCTAAGTTGTTAAAGAGCTGCAGGAAAGCACCCTATTTGCGCTATCCCTCAGATTTACCTAAATGGTTCTCGACGGTAAATATCACTGCCAGAAAAAAGTATTTAATATCAATGACCTAGAAAATCGCTAACCGCCCGGCAATGTTATGAGGACCGCGGGTTAGCGGTTAAAGAATCAGTACGCCTGAATGGGGGTCAGTTACTTGTTTGGCACCGTGATGCTCAACCTTTTCACGGCCTTTTTTCCCCAAGTGGTAGAATCGCAAACTGTCATCGGCAGGGTCATAAATGTCTAACAGCGCCGCTTTGAGTTGTACATATTGTGCCGGGGTCAGTTCGCACTCAAAAACGGAGTTTTGTACCCGTGTGCCATAGTCGAGGCATGCTTTGGCTATATTTCTTAGCCGCTTTGGCCCGTCGGGCGCGATGACGCTGACATCGTAAGTAATCAGTATCAACATGAGTTTTTCCTATTTTATTGTCCAAGGCGGATAGCAGGCCAGATCAGCGCGAAGATGCCGAGCTAGCAGCAAGGCCTGGCAGTGGGGCAACAAGCCCATGGGTATTTTCTCTTGCAGATAGGGGTGCGTCAGCTGTTCACGCTTCTTTTCTTGATAATGCGTTAAGAATGTCTTGCGACCGTCTTCAGTGAGCCTGACAGCACCGCTACCCTCTTTGGTAAAGTCTTTTGTTTTTAATTGCTGCCGGTTTAACAATGTCAGCACCAAGCGATCGGCCCACCCAGCACGGAACTCTTCGATCAAGTCCAACGCCAACCCCGGTCGACCCGGACGATCTTGATGTAAAAAACCAACATAAGGATCTAGCCCTACACCCTGCAAAGCCGACACACAATCCTGAGTTATCATTGAATAAGCAAATGATAACAGTGCATTGATGGGGTCTGTTGGCGGCCTGCGAACGCGACCATTAAAGCAAAAACCAGGTACTCGAATGCGCTGCTGCAGTACGGAAAAGTAAGTACTGGCGGCATCACCTTCTAGGCCCATCAAAGTTTCCAAGCTGTTGGCCTGCTGCGTATTGCGTAGACTAGCGGCCAATTTGACCACAGCTTGCTGAAGCTCGTGCTGATCACCATGGTTACGGATATCGCGCTGGAGTACCGCTCTACTGTTGGCGATTTTGGCGGCAATCATTAAGCGTGCAACGGAGAGCGACCGTTCACTATCATCGGCCCAACGATACTGGCTACGGCGCAGCAAAACATTGCCACTTTCCGGGCCCTGCAGTCTGGCGAGAAAACGACCATAGTCGGTATAAAAACTCAAGCCAATACCTTGCTGCGCCAGGTAGCCCATTAAAAAAGGCGAGACAGAAACTCGGCCAAAGCAATGGATATTTTCCAACGCCAGTGATGGAAACTGCCCCAGCTTTTCGTCCCCTTGTTTTATAACAATGGTCTCGCGCTCTTTGTGTAAGTACGTTTCTTGGCGAGTGATGTACAGGGTATTCAGGAGTTTTTTCATTCCTTGAACAGCTCCTGAACGTAGAAGGTTGAGCGGTCAGATCGCACGACTTCTGGCTGGCACTGATCTACCAAAGAACAAGCTTTACACCGTTTGGTGTGCGATGTAGGCGCTGGTGTCTGGCCCTTGAGCAGTATTTCCTTAGCGCCGCGAATGGCGTCTAACGTTGCCTGACGAAGATCATCGCTAAAGGTTACAACCTCGCGGTGGCGGGTTTGCCAATACCAGAGCGCCCCTGCGGAAATGTCGAGGTTGCGCATTTCTTCTAGGCACAGTGCTTGGGCACACAGCTGCAGACGATCCCAATCCTGTACTTTGGGCTTGCCACGTTTATATTCCACGGGTGTGAGTTTAGGCGGACTGTAACTGGTCTCGATTTCCAGCAGGTCCATTTTGCCGTTCAGGCCAAGCTGCTGACTGGTGATGAGTACCGCACGTTCGTAGCGCAGATTACCGCGCTGTTCTGGCTCGCCCTCGTCCACTCTGCTATGCAGCAATAAGCCCTCGACAGTATAGCGATTGTCTGCCCAGGCCTGCTCTAAATGGATTAAAGCGAACTGGCGCGGGCAGTAAGCAAAATGCTGAATGGCTGAGATGGCCAAGGGCTGGCTGTCGTCCATGACAGAGATTCCTTGTTTATTTAAAGATCAGATCAAGGCCTCAACACTGACACACGCGGGCAGCTTTTCACTGTCAAGCTGTATTTGATAATCGGCAAACGACTGTGCTGGACTGCCGGCTTCACCGTTAACTCGCGTCACGCTGACGGTCTCAAATAA
Organism: Bacterioplanes sanyensis; assembly: GCF_014652515.1. GTDB lineage: Bacteria > Pseudomonadota > Gammaproteobacteria > Pseudomonadales > Oceanobacteraceae > Bacterioplanes > Bacterioplanes sanyensis. The sequence goes on from NZ_BMYY01000004.1 coordinate 28,965, forward strand.
TTTATGCGCGGGTGCATTGCCCATCACACTGTCGTGCTTAAACACAAACAGCTGACGTGCGCACATTTCGCCACGAGCAGCTGAGCGGTCGTGCTCAAAGGCGTTGATTAGCGATTGCCACAGTAATGCCAAATCTTCTTCAGAGAAACCGGTTTTCTCCGCTAACTTAGCAGAGATATAACCATGAACTCGGTATAACCCATAAGGCACAATATGTTTGCGCCCCATAGTACGCTCTTTTTCCAGATCTTTTTCATTGGTCACCGCCATTCGGGTAATTGAGACTTCCAATGGCACGATGGGGTCTTCAGATTTAGCGAATGCGATCTGTATCGGCCCGCGTACTTGGCCTGCATTTACCTCAGTGGTCATCACAGCACCAAAAGCACGCACATCAAAAAAGTTCTTGCACATCCATTGCGTTAGCTGCTGAGCAACCTGGTGCTCTTTCGGCAGTTTTTTAGCAACCGGCTCAATTTCTAAGGCTTCATAAGCTTTTTTATGCTGATTATTCAACACCGACTTTTCTTGCATATAAATGTCAAAGCCGGGTTGATCGTCTTTGGCCAGCGCAACGAAGTTGCGGATTTTGCGCTTCAAGCAAACATCCGTCACCAAGCCCTGATTGGTTTCTGGGTCGAGGCGCGGCATGTTACCTGCATCTGGGTCACCGTTAGGGTTGCCGTTAGTGACATCAAAAAAGAAAACAAACTCGTAGCGGTTACTAATAGCGGTCATATGGTTTCTCCTTCCATGGTGTGCTGAGAAGAGGTAGTTTCAATATCTTTTTCATGTTTTTTAAACAGTTCACTGCGTTGATGGTAATAGCCAATGGCAAACCGCCCTTGTGCTTCTAACCCCAAGTTTTTGGCAAAACTACTGTCTAACTTATCTATGACTTCGCCCAATTGCTTTTCGAGGTTGACCGCAAAACCAGGTTTGATTTTTCGCACTTTACTCAAATGGTTTTGAGCATTGCGAAGTAACACCGGAAAAACACTGGCCGGCGTTGCCGACGCAGCACCGTAATAACGGTCTCGAATGGTAGCATTAACGGACTTCCCTAATGCGGCCCTCTGCACAGCTTCCAGGACAGCAAATAAACGTCCCAGTAAATAACCAGGGTCTTGGTTCTCTACATCTAGGCTCACGAATAGCTCCTTGTGATATTGGATTGGATTCAGTGTTCGCAATTTACGCACCAGTGCCGCTTTGCACAGCGCAACACGTAAACTAGAGATATCCCCATCAGCGCGAAAACGCATAATCAGATTGGCCAGCAAACTTTGCGGGTAGCGTTGGCCGGTTAATATGGCGCGGGCCAGCTCACCCGCCAGCTGCGGTGAGGCGTCGTCTTGCTTTGGTTTGGACCCAGGCCTGTGCGGTACGGTCTCATTGATCAAACGCCATATACTGGGTGCCGTGTTCCACGGCAGCGGTTCCATCTGCAAATCCTGATAATGCTGCGCTAGGCGTTTGGCAAACTGCTCTAGGCTGTTGCTTTCCCAGAAACGTACCGACAAGCGCGCTGCATTCGGCGCCAGGCCTAATACGTAGATTTGGGTATCGGGTTTTAAATCGGCTGCTATGTCTTGCAACGGGCGACCTTGGGCCAGTTGAGCAAAGGCGCTGCTGAGCTTACTAGCTTCGGCTCTGTCGCTATCGGCAGCCTGCTTTTCACTGTCTAGTGCGGGGTTCGGAGAGCCTGAAAACAATCCGGCCAGCAAGTTCTCGCTAGCCTGAGCTTGTTGCTCGGTTTCTGCTTCGGCCCAGAATACTACCGTAGTATCGCCAATATTCACCCGCTGATGATTCGTATCGCTACGGCGTAATAAATAATTTAACGCCGTACCATACGCAAAGGCTGCTTTGTTTGAGACCGGTGCATTCATTCCCTGCTTGTTGCCGTATGAGGTAAATGCATCCAAGTTAAAAGACACCAAAGAAGCCCCTGAAGACTGTGCACCATTCACGCCTTTAATCGCTGGATGTAACTCGGCGATTGCCGAGGGCTCTCCCGTTATCAGGCAAGTTCGCTCAACATCGCAGTGGGTGGCCAGCTGCTTAGCTCGGATCTCTTTGGCGGCGGCACGCTCGTGAATAAAACCTTGCTGCCCTTCTAGGCGAAACAGCACATTGGCATCGAGCATGTCATCGTCAATCAGAGCATTACGAGGGTCTTGTCGTGCATCCCATCGATGCAAGAAAGCCAGCACAGCCTGTAGCCCGACATCGTCATTCTCGCCTATCCACTGCTGATGATACGCCTTAAACGCCTGGTGGGTTTTAGCGGCACGCTCGAGATCCTTGTCAGCATCACTGGCCGTCAGCCCGAGTACGTAACTGGTTTTGTCCCATAAAAAGCAAGGTGCAATATTAACTGAGCGTTTAGGAGCATTCGGCACCAGGTGCACCGAGGGCCGTGGTTTTTTACCGCTGGCATCCCTAAGATCCATAACGTCTACCAACTCGCCGTCAGGGGAAATCACCAATGCATAACTGATTTTTTCTTGGCTAAAACCATAGGGGGAGATCTCTGTATTGCCTTGCTCCATCAGACGGTCATAATACTTATTCAGTGCTGTCAGTATCATGCCTTGACCTCTTCCCCTTGAAAAATCGGCACATCAATTAGGCCGTTTTTCATCACTGCGCGAAAATAATGCGGCGTGACCCCGTTGCTAAAGTCAAAGTCGTGCAGCATCCACCCTAAGTCTTTATCACCTTGCAGTGCAGCATCTGCGCTAGGAACTTGTGCATCGTCTTCAATCAGTTCAAAGTTGGCCGGGAATTCACGCACACCTAAACAGGGAGCATGAAAGTATTGCCCCTTGCGAGCACGGCGCTTAAAAATATCGAGGTGTTTGCCTTCGTTATCGGTTGCATCTGCTTTGTGCGTGAGCGTGAAATGCGCTTCGATCACATAAGCCACGTCACGCAGTACGGTAGCAGCACGCTGCTGTCGATCTTCATCAACATAATTGACCAGCCCCGACGTATTGCTGGTTTTCATTGCCGATTTGACTTTCCCGGCCGATAGTTTACTGCCAATTTCGTTACGGCGAATGGATTCAAAGCGAATCGGTTTTAGCACCTGTATTTTATCGACGTGCCAGCGAATGGCCGGTTTCCAATGAATGGCCTCCAAAATACCTCTGGCCGCCGAGGGAGTGATTACATCGTAACTAACGCGTTCGACTTTCATTTCTGGCCGGGTAAAACAGGCACGCTCCCCCCATACCAGCAGCTTAATTCCGTATGCCATTAAACCTCCTGTTGAAAATTAAACTAGCCCTTCACCAAGGGAGAGACACTCACGTGTAGCGAGAAGTTTCTATCCACGTACCTTCATCAGCACTTGAATAAGATATCTAATATCCGGATAGCCAAATTCAAAGAGCGAAGCTACGACCGTCGATACCAGAACCGGGCTTCCTTGCAACTGAACTCGAGTGGCATGGGCGCCTCTCTCTATGTTCAGCGAAAGAGCAAACCAAGGATCTGGTTTTTCAGGGCGAGACATAGGCCATCCTTTTGCATCGACCAAAGCAAGATACCCATAAAAGTACTCACAGTAAAGTTCTTCTCACTACAAGTTAAGAAATGATCGTGCTTTGCACATCAATGAAGGCAAGATCTTGGCATTCAAGCCCACATTCTTGGTCGTAACCCCCCCCGATCTCCAAACGCAAAAACTGATTGCCAAACTTCTCTGGTCGTATGGCTTGTACAGCGCCCAACTTCTCCAGTGCCATCAACCCTTGTTGCGGTACTTGCACCAGATAACGCTGTAACTTACTCGCAAGAGCACCTACTCGATCAGCGTATTCCAGTTGATCGAGTAGCTCTATAGCCGTTTCATCATAGGGAACGATCACCGGCAACATATTGCTCTCGATCATTTGGAACTTATTCGCTATTTGCTCAAAGGATATATCCAAGCCATTTGGATCTCTGGCATCGAGCTGGGTACACGCAAGAATGGCTTTGGCATCCAGACCATCCTGAATGCCTGCCGTTTTCTGCCAATACACCTCTTGAAAATACTCTTGCATGGCAGCAAGTGAGAGTATGGCCCCTCTGTGTTTTCGATACACGCGGCGAAACGCATCAGCATATTGCTTAAGTTCAGGTGGCACTGACCATTGTTTCTCGGTTTGAAACACTCTAACCAGGCTGGATTCAATAGCACGCTCACCCTCACGGTTGCAGCGCCCGGCGGCTTGGGCAATGGAGTCTAGCCCTGCTTCTGCTCGGTACACACACGGGAAATCAACATCCACACCGGCTTCAATCAAGGATGTTGACACCAAGCGAACTGGCTCACCGGCAATTAGCATTTTCCGCAATTCTGCAAGCTTTTCAGAACGATGCTGAGCACACATCAAAGTGGTCAGATGGGCGGCGCCAGTTTGGATGCGGATTTTCTCAAACAACGCACGAGCATGACGACGATTGTTAACGATGCACAGCACTTGATGATGTTGCAGCAGTTCTTCTGCAAGGCTGTCATCATCCAGAGCACCTATGTGCTCAACGCGTACGCGCTCGAGCTGTTTGTGCAATAGTTCTGGCGTTGGTGCCAACTCCTGTATTTGCTCCAAGCCATTAGTAAAACCGTCTTCTAAGCGCAGTGCCGGCTGAGTTGCAGTACACATCACCATACTGGTGCGGTAATTCAACGCCAGCTCTTTGATCATGGCCACACAGGGACGCAATAATTGAGTCGGTAAGGTTTGTGCTTCATCCAATATCACCACCGACTCCGCAATGTTATGCAACTTGCGACAGCGCGATGACCGATTAGCAAACAAACTCTCAAAAAACTGCACTGCCGTGGTCACGATAATAGGTGATTGCCAATTTTCGGCCGCTTCACGCAGCTTATCCTTGCTCGATGGATGTTGATGGCAAATAGCATCGAAATTAAATCCACTATGATGCTCTAGCAAGGTAGGGTCCTCAGCCCCAATAGATAGCGCCTTGCGCCAAACATCGGCGTTCTGCTCCACAATACTGGTAAAGGGTATTACCAAAATTACTCGGCGCAATTGGTGTTTTTTAGCGTGATCTAATGCAAAAGCTAGCGATGTCAATGTCTTACCGCCACCAGTGGGTACATTGAGGGTAAACAACCCAGGCGACAGAACAGCGCGTTCGCGCACGGTGTTCAAAATATGTTTTCGGATTTTATTAATACCAACATCCGACTGAAATACTGGCTTAGATAAATAGCCATCGAGCCGCTTTTTTAACTCCTCGATAGATGGGTAGTTCGAATCACGCGTTGGACGATTTTCAATCAGGCGATAAAAAGCTTCGGTGTCGAGGTAATCGGCATCCACCAAGCAGGAATATAACATTCGCCCTAGCACCGACAGCTGCCAGGCAATTGCTTCTGCGGATTTTTCTGCAGTTTTGAGCGGCATTGAACGTTCATTTTCCCGGCAGATATTAGCGAGACTGCCTTCCAACTCATCACGCCACTTGCCGGAGAGCTTGGGTAGCGCCTGCTTGCCTCCGCCTAAGCGGGTATTCAGCGCTGATACTTTTTGGCACGCAGAAAGAACCTGACGATCTGCTAGTCCCGCATGGTGTCCCGCGATAGCATGCGCTAACAGCCAGCGCATAAACGGATGCAATGATTCTATTTCTAAGACATGCAAAGCACCGTGAGTCGAGTGATCTACCTTGACCTGACTACCTCTTAGGCGCTGTTGAAATTGCGGCGTATACTTGCCCAGATCATGCAACAACCCAGCAATTTGAGCCAAGCCCTGACCGTTAAAGTGGCTTGCTTTATCAGCAGCAAGCCTGCCTACATTTTCTAAGTGGGACCTCAGGGGTTGCCACTGCTCCTCCGGCAGATGCTCCGCCGAGTGGGCATACCATTTCAAAACAGCACTCCTTATTTCACTCAGCTGTACTGGCTGACACTATCCGCTTTTAACTACCACTAAAAGATACATCATCAAGCCAATCAAAATTTTATTCTACAATGCACTCGTTCGCATCATCCACTTTTCAACAAGCAACAAGCAACAAGCAACAAGCAACAAGCAACAAGCAACAAGCAACAAGCAACAAGCAACAAGCAACAAGCAACAGGTCAGTAAAAATAGATCATAACGGGAAAATCGTGAGGACCAGCTGATTGATCCAAGCCCATGCAGGTGTTTTATATATGACAAGGCGTCTACTAAGTGCTGACAATCAGCTTTTTAACTCACACTGGACTCACTCCCCGGCTATTAACTTAATGAATAATCACTGTTCGATTTGGTTGAGCGAATTAGGCAACCAAGGTATTGGCAAAGTCGATCAATGCCTCCGCCTCGATACCGACCAACTCACGCTCACTCACGTCGTGCGTCTCCAAATAGGCTTTGACTATGTTGTAGCCCACCCAATAAGCGGCATAGCGAGGAAAATCCTGCGGCTGGCTGCCTAGCAGGTAGTAATCGCGATCATAGCTGGTGCTATACAGCTCAGGCTGCATGCGCCGGTACATACCGCGCCAATCCTGATCCCACAGCTCATTAAACAAGGATGGGGCTATGCCGGTCATGGTGTGTTCAAAATGACACGCCAACCCCTCCATCGCTAGGGTATTGGCCAGCCGATCTTCACCGCCGCGCCCTCCGACATACGCGCTGCATGATGCAGTTCGTGCACCAACACCGGCGCCAAATCCCGCTCAATGCAGTCTTGCAAATCTTGCCTTGCTGTATCAAAAATAATTTCAACACGGTTAGCCGCGGCCGCAAAGCCACCGATACCATGAGGTAAATTTAAATCTTTGCCTGCCGTGCACAGGGTCAGATCGATATCCGTTAGCGGCAAGGCTTCACACATATCAGCCAAAATGCGCTGCGAGCGTTGAATTAAATCCTCCGCATACGGAGCCAGGGTTTTTGTAGCATCCAAACAGGTTATTTTATATTCCATTTTGATCTCCTTATTAAAAGGGACCGGCAGTGTATAGAGCGGCACGAAGGCTGTCGACGCTAAGGGCACCGAATTACTCAGAGATGCCCTAAGGCTTTGGCCACTTTGCGCTTTCTCGCCTCCCTTGAATAACCTCGCTGATAAGCCTTCACCATTCAGACTTGCCATCACGCAGGCCGCCATTCTGCCTTCTGTGCAGCCTCATACTCACGCCCTCATCGCCTCAAAGCTGTCATTCTCCCCCCAGCATCGTTTGCTACTTTTCAAATGCCGATCAGATACTGTATAAAATCACATACTGTATAAATAAACACTGCCACTATGAAAACACTGCAACACATGCTGCAACAAGGCCAAGTCTGGCAGGCCGAGCGCCCTAGCCTGATCGAGAGTGTTAGCTCTGGCTACCCGGCATTAGATGAGACACTTCCCGGTGGCGGCTGGAACTTAGGCGCCGTGCATGAACTGTATAGCCATGCCCCGGGCCAGGGCGAACTGAGTTTATTGCTCCCAGCGCTGGCGCAGCTCAGCCAGCAACCACGTTGGATTGTGTGGGTCGGCGCCCCCTGGATGCCCAATGCCACCGCCCTAGCCATGGCCGGTGTAAACTGCGAGCGCATATTGCTCGTGCACCCCAAAGACTATCAGCAAGCCATGTGGAGCATGGAAGAAGCCCTGCGCAGCGGCCATTGCAGTGCCGTATTAGGCTGGCCCACACAGTGGCATAAAGCCCATATTCGACGTTTGCAAATCGCCGCCGCCGAGCAGCAAGCGCTCTGCTGGCTGTGGCCGCAAACGCCATTGGATGTCAGCGGTTCGCCCGCAGCGATACGCCTGGGTGTGCGTCGTGCCAGTCATCAACAAGTTGAAATTGAGTGCTTTAAGCGCCGCGGTGGCTGGCCATTAGCGCCGTTTTGCATCGAGCTACCTCAGGTGCACTAATGCGCTGGCTGTACCTGTATTTTCCGCAATTGTATTTGCACAGCTGCGGTGCAGACCCACAGCAACCGCATGCGCTGCTGGCCGCACGCGGCGAGCATTTACTCGACATCAACAGCTGTGCTCGCCAACAGGGGCTAGAAAGCGGCATGCCCCTCGCCACCGCCTGGTGTTTATGCCCAACATTACAGGTACAGCGCTTGCAGCCAGAGCGTCAACAACACTGGTTACAGCAACGTGCGCTATGGGCCTATCAATATTCGGCGCACATTAGCCTCGATCCACCCGAAGGCCTATGGCTGGAAGTGGCCAGCATGGCCAAACTGTTTGGCAGCGTGACACAGTTATGGCAACGGCTGACCGATGAGGCGAGTAGCATGAATTGGCTGCTGCACAGCGGCGTCGCCGCGACCCCACTGCAAGCCAAGCTGGCCGCTTATAACGCTTGGTTCTCGCAGCCCACCACAGAGCATGACGTTTGGCAGCGCTGTTTACAGGCTTCCATCACTGAGTTGCTGTTGCCCGATGAGCAGCAGTTGCAATTACAGCGCTTGGGCATTCGCACGCTGCAACAATTATTGCGCTTACCGGCCGCGGATATCGCCAGTCGTTTATCGCCCGAGTTATTGCGTTATTTACAGCAACTGCAAGGCCGCCAAACCATGACTCTGGAGCGATTTAAACCACCGCTGATCTTTCAGGATGAGGTGTTATTTATCAGCGAGGTGGAGCATCGCAATGGCTTGCTGTTTCCGCTCACCCGCATGCTGGCCAGTCTCAGTGGTTTTTTGTGGCAGCGCCAATTGGCCACCCGCAGCGTGCATGTGCACTTAAGCCATCGCCATCAAGCCAGCAGCCACTGGCCGATTGAATTTGCCCACGCCGAATACCGCCAAGCGGAGCTGTTGTTTTTATGTCGCCATCAACTAGAGCAGCGCCAATTAAGTGCCCCCGTCACCCAGCTAAGCCTGCGGGTCGAACAATTTGTAGCGCTCCATAATCAACAACCCTCTTTGCACCCAGAGGCCCAGCAAAATGCAGATCAACATCTATTGCTCAATCGTCTGCAGGCCAAACTAGGGCCACACCAGGTGCGTCGCTTGCATCCAGATGGCGATGCCAGGCCCGAATATGCCAGCTGCCAACCGCGTCAATGTGATGCAGGCTTAGCCCCTCTGCCCAATCAATATCGCCGCAGTTTGCGCCCCTTATGGTTATTACCTCAGCCCTTGCCCTGCCCAACGCCCCCTCAGTGCGAGCATGGCCCCGAGCGCATCAGCGCGGGTTGGTGGCAACACCAATCGGTACGTCGCGATTATTACCACGCCTGGTTAAATGGGCGCTATGCCTGGGTCTTTCGTGATGATCAGCAACAGTGGTTTGTCCATGGTTACTTCAGCTAGCCCATTGCTGCCCTTTGCCGAACTGCACTGCTGCAGCAATTTTACTTTTTTAACCGGTGGCTCTCATCCACAAGAGTTGGTGCAGCGTGCTGCACAGCTAGGCTATGGCGCATTAGCCATCACCGATGAGTGCTCTGTCGCCGGTGTTGTGCGTGCGCATCAAGCCATTAAAGATCAACAACTGGCGTTGAAACTGATTATTGGCAGCAGTTTTTACAGCCAAGAGCAGCGCTTTATCGCGCTGGCCCCCAATCGTGCGGGCTATCAGGAGCTGTGTCAGCTGATCAGCCACTGTCGCATGCATGCACCGAAAGGCGAGTATCAATTTCATTGGCAAGATTTATTGTCCAGCCAACATTTATTGCTATTGTGGCAACCGCAAACCCGCCATATCGACGAGCACATGCGTCAAACGCTGCAACAACAGTTTCACGGTCGTTTATGGCTGCTGGCCGAGCGCTTATTAGACGAACATGATGTGCTGCGCTATGACGCCATCATCGCCCTGGCCAAAGACTGGCAGCTGCCACTGACCTGCGGCAATGATGTGCATATGCACCACCCCAGCCGCCAGCCATTGCAAGATTGCCTGACCGCCCTGCGTCATCACACCAGCGTCGCGGCTGGGCGCCAGTATTTATTTGCCAACGGCGAGCGCCATTTGCGTTCGCGCAAAAAACTCCAGCACCTCTACCCAATCGAGCTACTACAAGCCAGTATCGACATAGCCCAGCGCTGTACATTTAATTTGGACGAGCTGTCTTATCAATACCCCACCGATTGCTTACCCCCAGGGCGTGAAGCCGGTGAGTATTTGCGCGAGCTGGTCGAGCAAGGGGTGAAAAAACGCTTTCCCAAAGGGGCCAAAGCCAGCACCCTAGCCACCATCGACAAAGAATTAAAGCTGATTGCGCACAAACAATACGAGCATTATTTTCTTACCATTTATGACATCGTGCGCTTCGCTCGCAGCCAGAATATTTTATGTCAAGGGCGTGGCTCAGCGGCCAATTCCATCGTGTGTTATTGCCTAGAAATTACCGAAGTTAATCCAGAAGAAGTGCAACTGTTATTTGAACGCTTTATCTCTGCAGAGCGTCACGAGCCGCCCGACATTGATGTCGACTTCGAAAGCCAACGGCGCGAAGAGGTCATTCAATACATTTACCGCACCTATGGGCGTGAACGTGCCGCCTTAGCCGCCACTGTAATCAGCTACCGGCGTAAAAGCGCCATTCGCGATATAGGCAAAGCCTTAGGGCTTGATTTACTGCAGCTGGAGCGAGTCATGAACAACTTTGGCTGGCGTTATCGCGATGCCAACTGGCTCGATGAGTTATTTGCCCACTCTGTCGATGGTGCCACCCGTCAGTTGTTTCAGCAGCTGGTTAGCGAGCTGCTCGGTTTTCCACGGCATTTATCGCAGCATGTCGGCGGTTTTGTTATCAGCCGTGGGCCACTGAGTGCCCTGGTGCCAACCGAAAATGCCAGCATGCCAGAGCGCAGTGTTATTCAATGGGATAAAGACGATTTAGAAGCCCTGGGGCTGATGAAGGTAGATATTTTAAGCTTGGGTATGCTCAGTGCGTTGCGCCGCTGCCTAGCGTACATCAGCCCGCCCAATAAGCCCATCACACTGGCAAACATTCCCAGAGACGACCCAGCCACCTATGCCATGGTGCAAAAGGCCGACACCGTGGGCGTTTTCCAAATCGAAAGCCGGGCGCAAATGAACATGCTGCCACGCTTAAAACCTAAAAATTATTACGACCTTGTCATTCAAATCGCCATTGTGCGACCAGGCCCCATTCACGGTGACATGGTGCATCCTTATTTACGCCGCCGCAACGGCGAAGAGCGCGAAGACTACCCCATGGAATCACTCAAACCGATATTACAACGCACCAAGGGTATTCCTCTGTTTCAAGAACAGATCATTGCCTTTGCCATGGTGGCGGCCAACTTCAGTGCGACTGAAGCCGATCAATTACGTCGCGCCATGGCCAGCTGGAAAAAAAAGGGCCATATGCACAGATTGCAGCAACGCTTGCAAGATAACATGCTCGCCAACGGTTTTTCTCTGGACTACATACAGCGCATTCAACGCCAATTAGAAGGCTTTGGTGAATACGGCTTTCCCGAGTCACACTCAGCCAGCTTTGCCTTACTGGCCTACGCCAGCTCTTACTTAAAATGTCATTACCCAGCACAGTTTTGCTGTGCTTTATTAAATAGCCAGCCCATGGGTTTTTATAGCCCAGCGCAACTCATTAATGATGCCAAGCGCCACGGCGTCAGCATAAAGCCCGTCGATATTAATCACAGCAACTGGGATCATAGCCTGGAGCCGGCGAGCTCACAGGAGTCGAGTCAGCAATCCCAACCTGCTGTGCGCCTTGGCTTACGGTTAATTCATGGCTTACAACACAGTGTTGGCCAACAACTGGTTAACCTGCGCCCGCAGCACGGCTACACCAGCATTGCCCAAGTATTACAGCTGAACGCCTTGGACAGCCAGCAGCGCCAAGCCCTGGCTTCTGCCAACGCCTTTGGCGAGTTGGCCGAACACCGCTACCAAGCTCGCTGGCAAGTGGCCGAACCGCAGCAACAGGATTTATTAACACCATTAAATACAACACCTAGCTGGCCATTGGATGCGCCTAACGAAGTCGAAGATTTATTGGAGGATTATCACGCCCTGGGGCTGAGCTTAGGGCGCCACCCACTGGAATTGCTGCGCCAACAGGGCAAATTAGGCAGCAGCCTGCAAGCCTGCGAGCTTATTCACCAGCCGCATGCCAGCGAAGCCTTTGTTGCCGGCTTGGTTACCTGCCGCCAGCGCCCAGGCACCTCCGCCGGCGTGACCTTTGTTACCCTGGAGGACGAAACCGGCAGCAGCAACGTAGTGGTATGGCTGAGCACCGCCCAGCGCCAACTTAAAACCCTGGTCAGCGCGCGCATTTTGCAAGTGTATGGTCGCATTGAAAAAGACGACAACAGCGGCATCGTCAATATCATTGCTTATAAGCTACTCGATTTAAGCCACTTACTGGAGCTGTGCAGTCAATCACATGATTTTCACTAACGCCGTTAATCTTTAGCCGAGCATTGGCAGCAGCGCACAAGCGACGCATACTAAGACTCCCTTGAAGGTTATGAGAGCCCTGTATGCAACTTGAAATCAACATCATCGACGCATTTACCGAGCACGTCTTCGAGGGCAACCAGGCGGCCGTTATCATCACCGATGACTGGCTGACTGAGGATCTGATGCAAGCCATTGCTAGCGAGAACAATCTGTCTGAAACCGCTTTTCTGGTGGCAGAAGGTGACGATCACTACCACATTCGCTGGTTTTCACCCTTAACTGAGATCGCCTTCTGCGGCCACGCCACTCTAGCGGCAGCATTCGTACTGTTCAGCAAACGCCCCAGTACCCACACCCCTAGTAAAGATGTGCTTTATTTTAGCGCCAAAGCGGTTGGCACCTTATCGGTTGTGCAAAATGGGCAGCAGTCCTTTACCATGGATTTCCCTAACACTTGCCCACAAAAAGCCACAGAGATTCCAGCAGAGATCCAACAAGGCCTGTCCATTCAGCCCGCCGAGCTGTACCAAAATCAACAAGCTTATTTTGTGATTTACAACTCTGAAGCGGACGTACGAGCAGTGCAACGCAACAACGACTTGCTCAAGCGGCTCTATCCGCGCGACGTGGTGGTGACCAGCCATGCAGAATCCGCTGACTACGATTTTGTATCACGCTATTTCTGGCCCGCTAATGGCGGCGATGAAGACCCAGTGACCGGCTCGATTCATACCGGCCTAGCGCCCTTTTGGGCCGCACGTTTGGGCAAAGACCGCCTCATCGCGTATCAGGCATCCGCGCGCGGCGGCCTGCTCGATTGCCGCGTGGAAGGCAGCCGGGTTTATATCACCGGCAAAGCGGCGCAGTATTTAACCGGCACCATTACTGTTTAGGCATCTACATGCTGCGCTATAGCAGCCTCTACAGCTGCTGTTTAATCCAGCTGGCAATATCCTCCCCCACCCCGGGGGCCAGCCCTTCTGCGCCAAGCACATTCATTTTTAACCAAAACCACACACTGTCTTTGGGTTGATCGGCAAAAAAGCGGTTTTTAAACAGCGCATGATCAACATCCTTATACACCTGATGGCTAAAATCCGATTGAATATGGGTTTGATAAACGCTAATCGACTGCTGCACATCCACATTGCGATCCGAGTCGCCAAACAAGGCGAATACTGGCTGACTGATATGTGGCAGAAACTCGCGCGCATCGGCGCCTATATTGGCAACGACAAAATCAAAGCGTGCAGGCGACATTTCACTGCCGTGGAAAAATTCAGGTTCGTGCTGCTGGCGATAGGTTTGGTAATCCGCATAAGACATGCCTTGTGCCAATTGCGCATCCAGCGCCTGGTTATATTCTAACCCTCGCTTTAGTTGCTGATGATTTAACCCTAAAGACAGCAAACGCTGACGCGTTAGATACTGGCCCTGCTCGCGCCAATCGATGGCCGTGGAAATAAACACCCCAAAAGCCAACTTAGGGTCCTGCGCTAACGCCTGCGGCATGACCCAGCCAGCTTGTGAAAAGCCCATTAAGCCAATCGCCTCGTCATTGATGTCTGACCGGCTACGCAAATAGTTGACCGCAGCCGCCACTTCCCCACTGCGATCTGCCATGGTTTGGCTGAGCCAGTCCCCTTCTGACTCGCCTACGCCCGGTTTATCCCAGCTCAGCACACCAATGCCTGCGGCCAATAAAGCGTCAATATACGGCTGATAATAGCCGGCACTGGCACGCACCACGGCGCCATCACCGTGCACAATCACCACCACAGGCACTGCCTGATCGCGAGACTCTGGCAGCCATACATCGCCAGCCAGAGTGACGCCGTTGTGAGCAAAAAATACGCTTTCGCTGCGATATGGCGCGGCCGTGGCAACGACCAATAACAACACTAAGACTACGACCAGCGTGACAGCCAACCCGGTTTTCATAAACGCCTCCATATTTACATATTTTTTATGGTAGAGAGGAACGCCAAGACACCACAAACGCTTTTATTGCCACCAGGTCGAGTTCTTACAATGGCTTACTGAAGCCTCCCCATTTTTCTCCCACACTGGCTCTGTCGATTGGCTGACACCCGTCGCAAAGGTGGCCTTAGTGCTTTGAACCAGGCCACCTGCTTTTTAATTCAGGGAGTTTACGATGACCAAAACATTCACCACAGCATGCCTATTTTTAAGCATGGCATTGACTGTTTGTGCGCACCCTAGCCTGGCCGATGACTCTGCTGGCCAACGCGGCAATCTCACCATCGAGGTCACTGCCGCCGCCAGCGATGACGGCTTCGTCGACATCAGCTTGCTCAATAGCAATGAGCAATTTAGCGGCCAAGTTGCACCACAGTTAAACTGTCGCCAGACCATTCAACAGCAAAGAGCACGCTGCACATTTAATGACGTTCCTTATGGTGAATACGCTTTATTCGTGTACCACGACGAAAATGACAACCACGAATTGGACGAAAACTTTCTTGGGGCTCCCACCGAAAAACTCGCCATTAGCGCGGTGGATTTAGCCAGCAATACCAGCCCCACATTTGAGCAAAGCAAAATCCGCTTTCACAGCCCGCACGGGCAATTGTTTATTAATCTTCAATAGAGCCAAGCATCATGAAATGGCTATGTTCTATTCGCTTACGTCAAATATTGGCTACTGCCTTTGGATTGTTGGTTCTGCTGGCAGTCTTAGATGAGCTGGAAACTACCGAGATCAGCACAACCCAAAGTGCGCCCTCACCTCAGGCTTATATCGCCAGCGTGGTTCAGCCTAAAGCAGAAAAGCAAATGCCAACACTGAACAAGCTCGGCCAAATAGAAGCCACTAAAATAATCGAACTCAGCAGTGACGTTGGCGGGCGCATTATCGCGGCCTCGCCCGACTATCGCCGTGGGCGCATATTGTCAGCTCAGCAATGGCTATTGCAAATTGACCCTCTGCCTTATAAAGCCGCAGAAGCAGCGGCACACGTTGCGCTGATGAATGCCAATATGGCGCTGAAAAATGCCCGTGCTCAGTACGCACCCAGCAGCCTTATGGTGCAAACGGCCCAGGCTGACCTGGATTATTATCAGCTGCAATACCAACAAGCCCAGCAAGACCTAAAGCGTACCCGCATCGCCTTACCCTTTGCCGGTGAACTGGTTGAACTCAAAGCTCATGTCGGCGAGCACATTGCCGCCGGACAAAGCATTGCCTCGGTGTTACCGCGCGGAGGCGAACACATTCGCATCACGCTCAGCGCAAAGGAATTTGATGCACTTGCAACACCGTTACTAGGTCAGCAAGCCACCATTCATGACGTTAATGGCAACATCGTTGGCCAAGCTTCCATCACCGGCGTGAGTCATTACAGTGAGCAACTGCAAAGGCAACTGTTTTTAACCC
The DNA here is from genome assembly GCF_014652515.1 of Bacterioplanes sanyensis. Taxonomy (GTDB): domain Bacteria; phylum Pseudomonadota; class Gammaproteobacteria; order Pseudomonadales; family Oceanobacteraceae; genus Bacterioplanes; species Bacterioplanes sanyensis. The sequence continues at coordinate 44,740 of NZ_BMYY01000004.1, forward strand.
TGGAAGGTTCGCACTCGCTGTTGGTTGGTCAGCATGTTCGCGCGCAACTGCCATTAAAACCCTGGAATAACGTCTTTTCTGTGCCCGAATCCAGCCTGACTGCAAACCATGAAATTTGGTTTTTAGATGCCCAGCAACGTGCACATAAGCAGCGCTTACAAGCCTTTATTGTGCAACACGAGCGTGTGTTTTTTGACTGGCCACTCACCAACAATGCTCACCCGCATATGGATGTATTGGTGTATCCACGTGATTCATTAGCCCAAGGCATGAGCATTGAAACACGTTCAGCAAACTCGAACACCGGCACACTCAGCCAGGAGCAAACGCTATGATCGCCTGGTTTACCCGCCATCCTGTGGCCGCCAACTTATTAATGCTGACATTGCTGCTGGGGGGCTGGATCTCTGCCAGCCATATGCGTAAAGAAGTACTTCCCAAGCTGCCCGCCAGTGAACTAACAATTAGTGCTTATTATGAGGGCCGCAGCGGTGAGCAAATTGACCAAGAGCTGGGGCAAAAAGTCATACAAGCCTTAGAAGGTTTAAATGGCATTAAATCCGTTGCTGTCACCAGCCAACAAGACGTACTGAATGTCACGGTCAAAAAGCAGCTCGACTACGATATGCAGCGTTTATTTGGTGATGTGAAAGCCAATATAGAAAGTATTCATGACTGGCCACAACAGGCAGAAAAACCACAAGTGCAACTGGCTGATATGACCTTCGATGCTTTAATGGTACAGCTGCATGGCGACACGGATGATCACAGCCTAGTGCAACTGGCCAACCAGGTAAAACAAGCACTATTAGCCAACCCAGCCGTGCATAAAATTGAACAGTATGGTTTGCGTGAGTACGGCCTGTATATTTATTTAGAGCCGGAGAAAATGCTGCTCTATGACTTATCGCTCGCAGAAGTCGCAGAGGCCATTCACCAGCAATCCGTGCGCAGCCGCACCGGGCTTCTAAAAACAGATAACGGCCAGTTTCTATTGCAAGGGCAACACAGCGCTGAATCGTTACAGCGCCTCAGCCAGCTAGTGGTCCGCACTAGTGAGCAAGGACAGCGTTTGCGGTTAAGCGATGTAGCGCGTATTCACGATGGCTTTATCGAAAGTGATGCGGATATTCGCTTCAACCAACAGCCCAGTGTCGCCTTTGCCATTAAAATGGCCGCCAATAGCGATGTGCTAGAAATTTCGCGTCAAGTCAAACTCGAAGTCGCACAGCTCAGTGCACGCTTACCCGATAACGTTGAGCTGACGGTTTGGTTTAATGCCGCCGACTATGTGCAATCAAGGCTGCAATTACTAACCAACAACGCCTGGATAGGCTTTGTACTGGTGTTTATTATTCTCAGCCTATTTTTGCAATTGCGCCTGGCCTTCTGGGTGGCCATGGGCTTGCCCGTCGCCATTGCAGGCACCTTAATTGCCTTAGGCGAATATGGCTTTCAATACACCATTAATGAAGTCACCACCTTTGGCTTTATTCTTGTATTAGGCATATTAGTCGACGACGCCGTGGTGGTTGGTGAGAGCATTTATCAGCAAAAACAACACGCCGATCCACAGCTAGCCGACCCCATTAGCACGACCATTGCCGGTGCTCAAAAAGTGGCGCTACCGACCACCTTTGGTGTGTTGACCACGGTGGTAGCGCTATTACCCATGACACAGTTTCCCTCCGAGACTGGCCGACTGTTTGCAGGCTTTGCCTGGGTCATTATCGTGGCGTTATTGTTTTCACTGCTGGAATCTAAGCTGATTTTGCCGGCACATTTGCGTCACATTGTCGTCCACCAAGACGTGCCTAAAAGCCGTTTAAAGCGCTGGCGTGCCCTACCTCAGCAAGGCTTGGATGGCCTGCGCCAAAGGCTGTATCTGCCGCTACTGAGTAGCGTATTGCGTTATCGCTATGCCTCATTTTGTTTGGCCATCGCTCTGTGTGTGCTGATCTTTGGCTATTTAAGTCTGGGCAAAATTCGCAGTGTCATGTTCCCAGAAGTCGCTGGCGATTTACTCATCATGCAAATCGACATGGAGCCCAATACACCCAAGGACTTGTTACTAAACGCCAGCGAGCAAGCCCGGCAACAGCGCTTATTGATTAACCAACAATATCGTCAGCAGGGAATCGCCGGCGATGTCATTGAAAAAAGCATGACCATTACCTTGGATCAAGGGCAAATTTTGATATTTGCTGAGCCGTTAAAGCGCGAGCTGCGCGGCCAAGTCGATCTTGCGGCCATTGCCCAACAGTGGCGCCGCGCCCTATTACCATTGGAAGCCGTAGACAATGTCGATGTCACCGTATCGCTGGAGGGGTCTGGCGCGGGTAACCAGATCATAGTGCAACACCCGGATGCAAGTGTGTTAGCACAGCAAAGTGACGCCATTCGTAACTGGCTACTGGCCCAGCCCGGTGTGCGCTCAGTTAAAGATGCGCACCAAGCCAGTTTGCCGCGGCTGTCATTTGAGTTAAAGCCTGAAGCGCAACTCTATGGCATCAGTCGTCGCATGCTGGCTGAGCAATTGGCCATGGGCTTTGGCGGGCTGGAAGTGGATCGGTTTTTCCGCGGCCAAGCGCGAGTAAAAATGTATGTGATATTGGCACCCGAAGCGCGCAATAGCCGGGCAGACTTATCAAACTTTTATGTTTTCAACCAACAAGGTCAGCGCTTTCCACTCACCGCCGTTGCAAACATTAAAGCCTCGCACTCTGCCGGTGTTTTTTATCGCTACAACTCAGCGTTAAGCCGCAATCTAAGCTTGGATATCGATAAGAGCATTGCCAGCCCCACTGAGGTGTATCAGCGCTTAGTGCAAACCCAGCTGCCTAAGTGGCAACAACAATATCCGCGCTTATCCATCGTACCTGGCGGTGAATTGGAAGAGGTTGGCGAATCCCAGCAAGGCCTTATGACCGCATTTGCGTTGGCGCTATTGGGCATTTATATCTTGCTGGCGATTCCTTTGAAGCGTTACTGGCAGCCGCTGATTATTATGGCGGCCATTCCCTTTGGCCTAGTGGGCGCCATTTTGGGCCATGTCTACTTAGGGCTGAGCGTCAGCCTGTATTCATGGCTCGGCATGCTGACCCTCGCGGGTGTGGTGGTTAACGACAGTTTGTTGATCGTTAATCGCTTTAACGATTGTCGCGAGCAAAATTTAACCTTAACAGAGGCCGCCACAGAAGCCTGTTTGAGCCGCTTTCGCGCCATCATTCTAACCTCCGTCACGACTTTTGCGGGGCTCTACCCATTACTGACGGAAACCTCAGAGCAAGCACAATATTTAATTCCGGCAGCCGCCTCTATGGCCTACGGGCTTTTATTTGCCACTGTCATCAGCTTGCTGCTCATTCCGGTGTTATTGGTTATTTGCGCCGAAATAGGTGCCTGGCTGGGGCTATCTCCCAGAATCAATTCTCAGCCAGATTCGCCTACGGCAAATGCAACGTCATCACTTTAGCTTTGATAAAAGGGACGCTTATGTCAACCAAGACCAGAACTCAACGTTTACTCATTTCCGCCCTGCTGGCAGGCTGTGTACTGCCCGCCGCCGGCCAGCAATTTCATATTGGCGCCGGCATGGCCAACACCTCCGCCGAATATAAAGACAGCAGCGGCAATGTGTATGCTCTACCTGTGGTGCAATATCAGAGTGATTTATGGAGCATCAACATTGACCGAGCCGAGCTTTATTTGCCCGTCAGTCAGTACAGTTGGTTCAGTGCCATTGCCGCCTTGCGTCTGCAAACCCTGAACGAAGACACCAGCAACGCCACCCAAGGCATAGAAACACGTAAAGAAAGCCTGGACGCAGGCCTAGGATTTAATTATTTCGATCAAGCCCTAGGGTATTATGCTGTCGAGTGGGTGCATGACATCAGCCAGGTCCACCAAGGCTATGAAGTGTCACTGGTAGCAGCGCTGCCACTCGAAGGCCCGCGCCTTACCATTACGCCGGCCCTTTTTATTCACCAGCTCGACCAACAGTTGGTGGATTATTATTACGGTGTCAGCGCACAAGAGCAGCAGCAGAACCGCCCAGCCTATCAGGGCCAGGCCACCACCAACGTTGGCAGCAGCTTGGAAGTGCGCTATCGCATGACTCAGCGCTGGCGTTTGCAGGCAGAAACCAGCATTACCCGACTTGGCAACGGCATTACCGACAGCCCGCTTATCGACACCCATTATCGTTGGAGTACTATGTTGTCGGCGAGTTATCGGTTGTAAGCGGCATCTTCTGTTTCAGACATAAAGAACGGAATTAATAGACAGCACATAATAGAGTTTGTTCACCCAGCATGGGTTTAATCTCAAGGAAGGCATAGGGCAGGGCGAAAAAGAAAGTGTATGCACGGGGTCAGAGCTTAAGCTCTGACCCCAGCGCAGGATAAAAACTATGTTGATGGATACCGACCATGTGCCATGCCCTGTACCACAAACTTCACACCACCCAGTTCGCTATCGAGCACTTGCAGGTCAAAGCCATGTTTTTCCAACAGATTCACCACAATAGCCAGGCCCAGCCCACCGCCCTGGCTGCTGCGGCTGTCATCTAAGCGCACAAAGGGCTGCAATATGCGGGTTTTGTCGGCATCTGGCACGCCAGGGCCGTCATCTTCCACGGTTAAAACAAAGCCCTGGTTATTTGCCTGCAAAGCAATGCGCAGCTGGCTGCGGGCAAATTTAAAGCCGTTGCTGATGAGGTTTTCCAGTATGCGGTTGAATAATGACGCATCGACAAAAGCTTCACTGTCATCCAGCTTTAACGTCAGCTGCACGGACGGCGTCAGTGGGCTGAGCCGTTCGCTCACTTGCTCAACCATGGGAGCCAACGCGCATTGAGCGAGGGTAACGGGATAAGCCTGGCCATTTAACTTGGCCAATAGCAACCAGTCGTCGAGCAGTTCCGTTAAATCATCCAGGCACTGATCCATTTGCTGCACCTGGCGCTGGTAGTCGGCCACAGAGCGGCATTCTCGTGTCATATCTAAGGCAAAGCGCAGGCGCGCCAACGGGGTTTTTAAATCGTGCGAAACACCATTCACCATCAATTGGTGTTCATTCATTAAGGTTTCAATGCGCTCGGCCATGTCATTAAAGCGCTGTGCCAATTCATCGTAAGGGTGTGGCATGCGCTCATCTACGCGCTGGCGAAAATCACCGCTACCATAAGCCTGATACACCGCACTCAAACGCCGCACATAGCCTTGGTTATTGCGCACATACAAAAATACAAACAGCCCCAACACCAAAAACACCATCAACACCAGGCCATTGCCATAATGTTGGTGTGCTAAGGCGTTGTGATACATTTTTTCTGCCACTAACACACAATGACACTGTGGGAAAAAGTAAAACACAGTAACGTCATCGACGACCCAACCGCTGCGGGCACGGACATAACTGCCCTGCTGCAGTAGCTGCTGTTTTTTTGCTTGGCTCAGTGACAGATCGGCCAGTGGCAGCAGAGATAACCGATAGCCAAACTTATCTTGCCACTGCATCAATCGTTGCTGTCGATCTGAATGCTCGATGATTTGCTGCTGTACCAACTGCTGAATGCCCTGAGTGCGGGCGTATTCTTCTTGCTGCAGCGCTTGCACATAGTGCTGATCCAGCAATACCACTGCGGCAATCACCCCCACCAGCAAAGCACCAGAAACGTATAAAAACAGGCGACTAAAAAACTTCATCCAGCCGCCAACATATAGCCACGCCCACGGACGGTTTTAATGTATTTGTACGGCGGCACACTGTCGCTCATTTTTTTACGCAGGCTGGAAATACGCATATCAATGGCGCGATCAAGGCCATCGTATTCGATGCCCCGTAAAGCAGCGACGATATCACTGCGTGCCAATACCACACCCGGCTTGGCCATCAGATATTCGGCAATGGCAAATTCGGCAGCGGTTAGGGCAACAGGTTCATCATCAATAAAAAACTGCCTTGAAGTCGGCACTAATTTGAGGTTTTGCACCCGGTAACACTCACCCAGCTCTGGTTCCGTCGCCTGGCCTTGGGCCAAGCGAATCAAGGCTTTTAACTTGGCAAACAAGATATGAGGGCGCAGGGGTTTTTGAATGTAATCGTGCACCCCGAGGTCAAACGCTTGCTCTTCTAACTGGGGGCGATCACTGGCGGTAATCATCAATACAATGCCGCAGTATTCAGGCACGGCCTGGCGCAATAGCTCTAGGCCATTGAAGTGCGGCAGCATCATATCCAGCAGCAAAATATCCGGCTGCCATTCGCGCAGCAGCTTTAGCCCCTGGCTGCCGGACGTGGCACTGTTCACTCGATAGCCCTGGGTCTGCAACGCCTCGCTCATCATGCGATTCAGGCTGAGGTCATCCTCAACGATCAATAGCGTCGGTTGGTGCCTTGTGCTCATCATGCCGCCCTTAATCGCGTTGGCTGGCGTAGCGCTCAAACGCTGGCGCATCGTAAAGGCTGTAGTCCAAAGTCTCGTGCTGCCAGCGAGTGCCAGATGATTGTTGACGCTCAGCAATGCTCTGGCCAAATACTTGTTGATGAATGGCTTCCATGCGCTCGGCCATTTCTTCACGGCTGATCAGCTGCAAAAAGACCCCCGCCTGCATAAAGCCTTCGAGGCGGTGACGCTCGGCCGCGGGTGCTTTTACACCTTGCTTGGAAGCTCGAAACATCTGCTCTAAGCGCTGCTCAACTTGTTGGATAAAGGCCTCTCGCTTCATTCCCTCTCCTTATTTGCCTTTGTTGTTTTGCCTTTCTTTTGTAGTTCAACAGCGGTGAACACTTGATAGGCCACGACTGACATTTGCTGTACCCGCTAACTGAGCACACAATGCAGAAATACTACTTATACTGAAGACAGACTGGAACTCATAGGTATGCGATGAAGTTTACCCGCCGCCGTTTTTTGTCGACTTGCCTGACCGCCGCCAGTACCGCGGTGTTGTCGCGCCCCACGATCGCTGCCGACCCTTATGTGCTGCGATTCGCCTCGCCTTACCTCAGCAGCGAGGCAGACACCAGCCCACATATGCACGCCGATATAAAAACCCAGGTAGAGCGTCTTTCCAATGGCCGTATTCGCGTGGAAATATTAGATGGCGGGCAAGCCGGAGCTGGCCCAGAGCTAATGGCCAAGGTCTCGCGCGGCTACATACAAGGCGCGCTGGTATCCGCCTCTAACCTGAGCCCCATTGCCCCAGCGCTGGATATCCTCAACATTCCTTTTTGGTGTGCAGAAAATCAAGCCTATGAAAACCTAGTGAACTCTGAGGTATGGCAACGGCTGATCATCGACAAGGTGCATGCTGCTGGCGCCATTCACGTCTGGTTCCCCTATGTTGTCGGCGGCCGTACCCTAACCACTGGCAAACACTGGCTTAAGCCTGTCATGACGCCCGAGCAACTCGCCAACATCATGGTGCGCGTGCCCAGCAGTGAACTTTTGCGGCATTTTTACACCCTCGCCGGTGGACGAGCTCGCCGCATCGATTGGGGCAAGGTTGCAGCGGCACTGCGTGCGCGTGAAGTGGATGTCATCGACCCTGCCATTAATTCGCTGTACAGCGGCCCAGATGGCTTGCGCCACCAAATCGGTCATATCTTCCAGCTTAACTCGGTGCATGACGGCTGGATGGCGGTCATCAACCAGCGCTGGCTGCACTCTTTGCCCAACGATTTACAGCAGGTCATGGCCGAAGCCGGTGCACAAGTTCACGCCTGGCAGCCCGCTGCTGCGCGCCGGGCCCAGCAAACGGCTAGCCAGCGATTTAATGAAATGGGGGTAGGAATTTATACGCCCGATGCCGAGCTGGCTCTTAACTGGCGTCGGCGCTTTGGTCATGAGCACCCTTCCTGGCAACGCTATAAACGCAACATTCTCGGCGATGATGTGCTGTTTAATGAGTTGCTGCGCGCGACTGAAGGCTAGTCAGCCACCACTTTACATAGCCAGCATAAGTCCCGCTGTGGCTGGCAGAACTCAAACAGCTTTTATTAGCTGCGCTGAGTGAGCACCAGTGAGCTGAAATAAATCATGGCGCCGCCGGATGCCCGCTGCAGCCACACACCCAACGCCGAATTTTTAGCGCGATAACGTATGCGCCCGATGACCAGCGTCATCAAGGTAAACCAAATAAAAATAATGCTGGCATGCAGTGCGACCAGTGCAAAGGCAAAACCGTAACTGAAATCGGTCGGGTCGATAAACTGCGGAAATGCCGCCAAATAAAACACCGACACTTTTGGGTTAAGCAGCTGGGTTAAAAAACCTTCGCTGATGTAATAGCGCACGGATTGCTTGGCTTGATGCACCGGCGGAAGGCCAATACCGGCCTGTTGCTGCTGCATCGATTGCCAAATGGCTTTCGCACCGATGTAAAACAAATAAGCTGCGCCGAGTATTTTTACCAGCATAAATAGTTCTGCCGACTGCAATACCAACGCCGAGAGGCCGAATATCGACAGCGCACCGTGCATAAAGGTCGCGGCAAACAAGCCACTGATGTTTAGCATGGATGCCGCTTTGCCCTGACTAGCGGCCGTTTTGACAATCAACACACCGTTAGGCCCGGGCGACATCACCAACAGCGTGGCAATCACAGCGAAGGTAAAGACCTCCTGCATGCTGTTCTCCTTGAACCAAAACCGTATTTTAAGGCCAGCCCTCACCAATGCAATCTGCGCGGTCATGTGTAGCGGTTAGCCACTAAACAGCTTGGCCCTAACTTTTTGCCGATAAGCCCCCGGGCTTTGCTGCAGCCAGCGGCGAAATACACGGCCAAAGTGACTGCTGTCGTTAAAGCCTGTGGTAGCAGCAATGTCGGCTATCGATAAATTGCTGTGTTGCAGCAACTCACAGGCGGCATGACAGCGCAAACGCTGCAAATATTGCCCAGGGCTTAGCCCACACACCTGCTGAAAACGTCGCTCCAGTTGGCGCTCGCTGAGCTCCACTTGCTGCGCCAAGCGAGATAACTGCAGCGGCTGCGTCATATTTTGCTGCAGCCAACTTTGTGCCCGTGCGATGGCTTCATCAGGGTGCTGATGATCAAGGTCGCCGTGGTAGACACCTTTATCCAGCGGATTGCGCACCTCTGGCGAAAACTGCTGCTCAATACTGAGCGCCAGCTCAGGACCGAACAGCAGCCCGAGTAAGTGCACCATCATATCTGCACCCGAGTTCACACTGCCGGCACAATAAATACGTCCGGCCTGAGTCAGCAAATGATCGCGCTGCAAGCGCACCTTGGGATATTGCTCGGCGAAGGCATCGAGATAGTGCCAATGCGTGGTGGCTACTTGGCCGTCCAGCAGGCCCGTCTCTGCGACCAAGCAAACACCGGTGCCAACGGCCACGATGCTGGCTCCTTGCAAATACTGGCGTCGCAACCAGGCAATGGTCTCCGCTTCCTGTTGCAATACCGGCCGAGGATTGCGCCACAGTGCGGGCACCACAATAAGATCCGTGCGCTCCAGCTCGCGGCAAATTTTATGGGGATGCAAGGTAAAACCACCCAGCATGTTCATCGGTTGGCGCTCACGTGCGACCAGTTCAATGCTGAAATCGCTGCCCGGCTGGCGACGAGCGCGCAGCGCCGCCCGGCTGGCTTCTAGCATTTCCATAGGAATCGCAATACTGGAGCTGAGCATGCGCGACGTGGCCAGCAGGCTAACATGACGAATGGAGGCGGGCATGGTTGCTTTTCCTTGAACGACACAAAAGCGTCGATTTTGTTCTGTTTTATGTCGCTTTCATATTATCAATAACAAAAGCACCCTGCCTAGAATGCCCAACATTCAACGTTATGTGATTTTGGGGATTTTCATGAACAAGCTGGCTGTGATTACGGGGTTTGGCGGCATCAACGCCGCTGGCCGTAGCTCAGGACACCAAGCCTTTCGCCGCCTGATTGCCGATGCACTGAATCAGCAGCAACGCTCTGGCCTGTTGGCTAGCTTGGCACAGTTAACTGGCCAGCTGCAGCCCTGGCAACAAGGTGCGCACAGCGATGAAGCGCTGCTGCAAGCCAGTTTGATTCGCGGCTGGGAAAACGTGCCTTTCGACGGCAACCAGATTGAAACACGCGTTGCGTTTAAGGATGAGCATGGCCGCCCATGCTGGCGCCAAGATCACAAGCGCTTGGCCGTGCAAAGCGCGGGGCAGCTGCCTACTGGCTTTGACCCAGCAACGCTTTACCCATCGCGCCACCATCCGCGCGGTTTGCAAATGGCGGTCTATGGCGCCTCCGATGCGCTGGGCTGCCTCGGCATGGACTGGGAAAAAATCCGCCAGCATCTGCAACCCGATCAAATTGCCGTCTATGCCGGCTCAGCCATGGGCCAGCTGGATGCCAATGGCCACGGCGGCATGCTGCAAAGCGCCCTGCACGGCAAACGCACCAGCTCCAAGCAATGTGCATTGGGCTTAAGCGAAATGCCAGCCGACTTTATCAATGCCTATGTGCTGGGCAGCGTTGGCAGCACGGGCAGCATGGTCGGCGCTTGCGCGACGTTTTTATACAACCTCAAAGTGGCCTTGGACGACATTCAATCCGGCCGACGGCGGTTGGTCATTGTCGGTAACAGTGAAGCGCCGATCACCCCGGAAATCATCGAAGGCTACAACGCCATGACCGCGCTGGCCACTGAGGCCAACCTGCGCAAACTCGATGGCCTGAGCGATGACGAAACACCCGATTGGCGCCGCGCCAGTCGTCCATTTGGCGATAACTGTGGCTTTACGCTGGGCGAGTCGGCACAGTTTTTTGTACTCACCGACGATGAACTGGCCATTGAGCTGGGGCTTACGGTTCATGCTGCCGTGGGTGAAGTTTTTGTGCATGCCGACGGCCATAAAAAATCCATTTCAGGGCCAGGCGTTGGCAACTACATCACCATGGGCAAAGCCATGGCGGCAGCGCGCCGTTGGCTAGGGGAAGACGCCCTGAAAAACGGCAGCTTTGTGCAGGCCCACGGCAGCTCAACCCCGCAAAACCGAGTGACCGAAGCGCACATTTATGCCGAGCTAGCGCGCGCATTTGGCATCGAAAACTGGCCCATCACAGCCGTCAAAGCCTATGTCGGCCACTCCATTGGCGCTGCCTCCGCTGACCAGTTGCTGTTTACTTTGGGCAGCTGGCACGACGGCTGGTTGCCTGGCATCACCACCACCGATCGCATTGCTGACGATGTCGAGCAACGCCGCCTGCAGTTCTTACTGCAACACCAAAATATTGACCCCCAACAGATGCCACTGGCGTTTATCAATGCCAAAGGCTTTGGTGGCAACAACGCCTCGGCCTTTATGGTATCGCCTCAGCAAACCCACGCTTGGCTGCGAGAAAAAGTCGGCCGCCAACGCTGGCACGCTTATTTGGAGGCCAACGAAAGCGTGCGCGAAGCAGCAAAAGTCTACGACCAACAAGTATCGGCCGATCAAGTAAAACCGCGCTATGAATTTGGTCAGGGCGTTATTGAGCCGGAGCAACTGGATATCAGCGATGAGCGCATTGTGGTACCAGGCTGGCAGCAGCCAATTATGCTCTAAGAGATGCATTCCAGTGAATGCGGTTGGTAGAGCCTCATTAGCAGTATTAACAGCAGCTGGCGCACAGCCATGCAGTGCTATTCAGAACGTGCTAATACAAAAAAGCCCCACTGTGATGGGGCTTTTTTAGTTTGATAGCAGTGCTTAACCACATTCTTCGTTGTAACGCGCAATGGTTTTTTGCAAGTACTGCTGCGCTTTTTCTTCATCAAAGTATTCGCGCTCACCCTGATCATTTAATTTATAAACATGGGTTGAGCGCTCAGCTTCTAGCTTCTCGGCCAGCAACTGTTTGCACAGGGCTTCTTGTTTTTCTTTTTTGGCCCTTTCCATTTCACGCTTTTCACGTTTGGTATTGCGCTCTTGTTGCCAGCTTTGCAGCATTTCCTGCTGGCGCTGGCGGCGCTCAAAGCTCACACCATTGCCTGTCGATTGCGGCACTTGAATATTCACTTTTTCTGCTTGCTGCGTTGCTCTTGGTGGCTGATCACCAAAATGCACCCGCCCTTCTTCGTCAGTCCAGCGGTACACATCCGCTGCCGCCACATTAGCCAACACTAGGCCAGCCAATAAATATGTCCGTACCACAGTCCATTCTCCTCACTACCAGCCTGCATCATAAGGACAGGCCGACAGACGAACAAGCGTCTACTCTGGAATGCCGTAACGAATTTTCAGCACCGACAAGCGGCCGCTGTCGCGCAGTTGCTGATAGCCGCGCTCAAATGCGGCCAGAATTGTTTCAGCGTCGGGGGTATCGTTGCGCAGCGCTAAAAATTCCTGATTGGTGGCATAGGGCGGCAACTTGCGTATTTTGTCCATCAACTTGGGGCGCTGGCGCAGGTGATGGTCCCAAGTGACTTCGTAGCCGACAAAGCCTGCTACCCGGCCCAGCATCAGCAGCTCAAAACCCTGAATCATAGAGTCCACCTGCATTGGCTCGACCTCTGGCCATTGCTGCCAATCAACGCCGTAGTTAAAGCCACGCATCAAAGCCAGTCGCTGGCCATTAAAGCTGCTCCAGTCCTGCCAACTCACTGGGTTATCACGCTTTACGTACACCAAATAACGAACCTCGTTGACTGGCGAGGTGGAGTAAATAAAGCGCTTTAATCGCTCCGCCGTGCGACTGATGGGGAACAGCGCCACACCAGCTTCAGTACTCGCCTGGCGAAAGGCCCGCGCCCACGGCTGCACCGTCAGCTCTAGTGTATAGTCTTGTGAGTGCAGACTTTCACGCACCACATCCCAACTAAACCCCCGCAGTACCTGTGAATAGTCACCGGGCTGCAAGGTTTCGGTAATACCGTAACCAATGCCCTCATACAAAAAACAGAAAGGCGCATAATCAGGCAAGGTGGTCACCGACAATACCGAGCCATCACGCGACTGCGCCAACTGAGAGCAGAGCAATAACAGTAAGATCCAATAGCGCATAACCCACCCCGGCAACTGTGATTCAGATTCAGTATAGGTGGGAGTGTGCAAGGTAAGCCGCGGCGGACAGAAGAGTCCGCCGCCGTGCCATTCGCGTCATTCGCGCCTTTGAAAGTACCGAGCTAAGCAGAAAAAGGATCGGCGCGCTGCTGCAGCTCGTACATATGCTTATACAAGCCTTCTTGCGCCATCAGTTGCCGATGCGTGCCTTGCTGCTGTATATGCCCCTGATGCAATACCACCAAGTTATCGGCTTCCATGACGGTGCTTAGGCGGTGAGCGATGGCAATCAAGGTGACTTTGCCGCGCAGCTCCATCAGCGTTTGCTGAATCAATGCCTCGGTATGGCTGTCAATGTTGGCCGTCGCTTCATCCAAAATCAAAATATCAGGCTGACGTGCAAGGGTTCGCGCCAAACTCAACAGCTGACGCTGACCGGTGCTGAGATTACCGCCGCGCTCGGCCAAGGGCGTTTGATACCCCTCGGGCATGGCCATAATGGCCTCGTGCAAATGCGCGCGGCGCGCTGCCTGCTCAACGTCTGCGTCGGTTAAATCCAACTCCAAGCGAATGTTATCGGCAACAGTACCGGAGAAAATAAACGGATCCTGCTGCACAAAGCCGATTAACTCAGCGCGTTGCTGCTTACCCAAGGTCATTAAATCCGTATCGCCAATGCGAATATGACCATGCTGCAGCGGATAAAATCCCATCAATAACGACATCAGGGTACTTTTGCCCGAGCCAGTGTGCCCCACCAGCCCAATGAACTCGCCCGGTTGAACCTGCAGCTGAATATCCCGCAGCACATCCTGCTTGCCATCGTAACTGAAGCGCTCAATGGCAAAGTCAATGCGGCGGCTGGTCAATGGCTGACGCTCTTCTGCCAACTCAGCATAGGGCTCACGCAACAGCTCGAACACACGCGACGCCGACACCAAAGCTTGTTGCGCCATATTTAAGCGCGAGGTCATATCGACCAAGGGCTCAGTCACCTGCCCCATGTAATTAACAAAGGCATAAATCACACCGACTTCGACCGCCCCCTGAGCCGATAACTCAATGATACCAAAGCCAAACAACAAGGCTGCCAACAACAAGGTGTAAATAAAGTCGATTAAAGCGCGCAGTAAAAAGCCATCGATGGTAACGTTTTTTACCTTGGCGTCGTAATGATCCGTGCTGGTGGTTTGAAATGCACGCGCAAATGCCTGCTGCTGGTTGGTCAGCTGAATCACACTCATGCCTTGAATGCCTTCATTCAGACGGGCGTTAATATCACTCAGCAAAGAGCGCACACGCATAAAAATCGGCGTCGATAAGCGCTGATAAATCACCATAATGACAATCACCGTCGGTACTAATATGGCCCCGATCCACACCAGGCGAACGTCCAACACCGCCATAGCAATCAAAATACCGATAATGCGCACGGTGTTTTGCACAAAGGTGGAAATCACGTTCACATAAAGATCTTTGATGGCCTCAGTATCGTTGGTAATGCGGCTAATTAAGCTGCCTGTAGAGGTGCGATCGAAATACGCCATCGGCAATTTCATCACATGGGCAAACACTTGCTCGCGAATGGTTTGCACCACATTCAAGGCAATGCGATTAAAGCGCAGCGCTTGCCAATAAAACGTCGCAGCACCGATTAACTGAGCGACAATGTATACCACTGCCAAAGTAGCAATGGGCCCCACCGTCCAAATACCTGGGGTCACGTACTCGTCGATAAAAACCTTGATCAAATAAGGCCCAGCGACACTGGCGGCGGTCGCTAGTAATAGCAAGGCAAACGCCTCTAGCAATAGTGGTTTATAGGCCATGGCATAGCGCAGCAAGGCATAGAATGTTTGCTTCATCGGCCTTCCTCCACCGCCTGTTCTAATTGCTGATAGTCGTAGGTCTGGCGATACCAGCCCGCCGTCTTTAATAACTGAGGATGGGTGCCCGACTCCAGCAGTCGGCCTTTATCCAACACAATGATGTGATCTGCATTTTCCACCGCACTTAAACGGTGGCAAACAATCAAGGTGGTTTTGCCAGCACGCGCTCGAGACAAATGCGTCAGAATTTGCTGCTCAGTACGCACATCCACCGCGGATAAGGCATCGTCCAAAATGAGAATGGGAGCATCCAACAGCAGCGCCCTTGCAATGGAGATACGCTGCTTTTGCCCACCAGACAAGGTCACACCGCGCTCGCCGACTTCGGTTTGATAGCCTTTGGCAAAGCGCAGAATATCATCATGTACCTGCGCCACTTTGGCCACGGCTTCAATTTCGGCCTGCGTCGCATCCGGTTTGGCTAAGGCGATGTTTTCAGCAATGGTGGCAGAAAATAAAAACGCATTTTGCGGCACGGTGGCGATGTGAGCACGTAAATTGTGCAACGTCAGTGCTTGCACGCTATGACCACCAATACGAATGTCCACCCCTTCAGCTTCCTCACTGCGCAGCAGCAAGTTCAGCAGTGTGGTTTTACCCGCGCCAACGGGGCCAACAATGCCCAGCAGTTGACCGGCCGGTAATGCCAGATGAATGTTTTCCAGCGCCTGTGTGCCATCGGCATAGGCAAAGGCCGGCACGGATATTTCCAAACTGGGCTGTAAACGCTCAGTGACGGTACCCGTATCGGCAATTTCTGGCTGCATATTGAGCAGCTGTTCAATTCGAGCATAGGCAGCGCTGCCACGCTCAACCATATTCAACAGCCAACCAACAGCAAACATCGGCCAAATCATATAGCCCAAATACAGGGTAAACGACAGCAACTGGCCAACGGTCAGCTCACCTTGGTGAATAAACCACGCCCCACCAGCAACGCTAAGCAAAAACGAAAAACCCACGCCCAGCTGAATAACTGGATCATATTTGCTGTCGGTTTTTGCTACCGCTTGATTAGCACGATTGGCCGCGGTGGCAATCTGATTGAACTGCTGCTCCTCTACTTCTTCACGACCAAAAGCACGAGTCAGACGCAGGGCGGATATACTCTCTTGCACATCATCGTTTAAATCACTAAAGCGAGCTTGGGCATCGCGAAATGATGCGTGCAGTTCATTGCCAAAGCGCCACATAAAAAAGCCGACGATGGGCCAAGGAATCAGTGCCAATAAGGTCAACGGCCAAGAAATAAACACCGTCATCACAATCAACACAATGATGCCAGTAAAAGCACCATCAAACAGCGCCAGCACGGCTTCACCAGCGGTCATTTCCACCGCTTGAATGTCATTGGTGGAGCGCGCCATTAAATCGCCAGTTTTTAGACGCTGAAAAAAACCCGGCGCCTGGCGAGTCAAATGCTCAAATACCGACTGCCTAAGCTGATTGGCCAATTTATAACTGGCGCCAAACAAGGCAATGCGCCATACCACCCGCAGCACATACGCCACCGCGGCAGCGGCGATCATTAACCCCAAGTAGCGCCATAACAGCGCCTCGGTAAGCTGCTCGTTGCTAATCAGATCAACAATGACCCCCACCAGCCACGGCGGCACCATGGTCACTAAGCCAACGCCAATCAAGGCTGCCACGGCAATGCCATAGCGACGCCATTCTTGTCTAAAAAACCAAAAAAGCTTGAGAAAAACTGACACACCAAACTCCGTTTGCGCCATCGTCCGCGCTTAACGCACCCAATGCGATTCAATGGGCAGGTGCCTAAGCGGAATTAAAAAGGGGCAAAAGCATACTATGTCTGGCGGAGTTCGCGTAGGCGGATTGTGTCAAATTCGACTAAAGGCGGGATCAATGGCTGCAACACGCTGTTGCAGCCATAGGCTCACTTATTTCCAGGCTTCTGGATCGAGCTTATCTTTCAGTTCTGGGAACTGATGACGATCAAACTCAGGCAGCTTGCCTGCTTTGCGCTGCGACTCGTAGTCTTTCAGCAGCTTCATTGCAATCGGCATGAGCAGTAAGATGGCAATCAAGTTGATCAAGGCCATCATGCCCATCGACAGGTTGGCAAAGTTCCAGATCAAATCCAAGTCGGCCACCGCTCCGGCCATGATCATGCCCAACACCAACAGGCGGAACAGCATCAAACCCGTACGATTACCCGTGATGTATTCCAAGTTGGCTTCGCCGTAGGAGTAGTTGGCAATCAACGAAGTGAAGGCAAACAAGAAGATCGCGACGGCAATAAACACCGCGCCCCACTCACCCACACTGGCAACCAACGCCGCTTGGGTCAGCTCAATGCCTTTCAGCTCACTGCCCGGCTCCAGCATGCCAGAGACCAAAATAATGGCCGCCGTTGCCGTACAAATAACCAGCGTATCAATAAATACACCAAGCATTTGCACATAGCCTTGTGCGGCAGGGTGATTCGGCTCGGTCGTAGCGGTAGCGGCCGCGTTAGGCGCCGACCCCATGCCCGCTTCGTTTGAAAACAGACCGCGCTGAATACCATTTTTTATCGCTTCGGCCACCGCATAACCAGCCACACCACCGGCCACATTTTGCGCAGAAAATGCTTGCGAGAAAATCGCGCTAAATACAGCAGGCAGCTGATCGACGTGCATAACAACCACGACCAAAGCCACTGCTAAATACAGCAGCGCCATCACCGGCACCAGAATTTCTGCCGTGCGCGCCACGGAACGCAAACCACCGAAAATTACTGGCGCGCTAATCGCGACCAAACCAACACCCACCATCCAGGTATCAATACCAAAGGCTGTATTCAATGCGCCACTGATGGTGTTTGCTTGCGCACCGTTAAACGCCAGGCCAAAGGCAATCATCAAGCAAATGGCAAAAATGATGCCCAGCCAACGCTGCCCCAGGCCTTTTTCGATGTAATAAGCCGGGCCACCGCGGAACGTTTTATCGTGGTGTGAAACCTTGTAGGTTTGCGCCAGTGTCGATTCAACAAAACTGGTGGCCATGCCTAAAATGGCGGTCATCCACATCCAAAAAATGGCACCTGGACCGCCGATGTACAGCGCCATCGCCACGCCGGCCATGTTGCCGGTACCGACACGCGCCGCCAAACTGGTGGTGAGTGCCTGGAACGAGGTAATGCCACCATTGGCACCACCACGGCTGTTGCGCACCAAATGAAACATATGGCCAAAAGCCCGCACCTGCACGCCGCGGCTGACCAAGGTAAAGATGGCGCCAGCGCCCAACAGTAAGAAAATCAGAACATAAGACCACAGCAGGTCGTTACCTGCATTTAAAAAGGCCTCGAAATAGCCTAACAGTGTTTCCATCGCTCGCTTCACTTCTCGGTTATGTGAATGTTTTTTACCAGCAGCTGAGCTGCCGGGAAGCGTCCGTTTCAAAAAAACCAAACACACTCACAATGCAATGGGTTTGGTTTTTCTGAAGACCGCCACACAGACATTGCAAGCGAAATTTTTATCTCGCCGGTCATGTCCGAGTGGCAGGAAGGCGCGGATAATACCCAAAGGGATGGGTCGCGAATACCCGTAAATTCAGTGATTTAGGCGACTTTTTATCAGACTAACGTGGCACGCAATGTGTTTTTTCGGGCCACACCTACGTAGTTTTCATCAGCAGAAAATAGCAACCCGTTTTTTTACGCACGTAGGCGTTGCAGTTTTTCTGAGGCAAAAAAAAGCCCCGTCAAAGACGAGGCTTCAAGAAATCAACCGCACATCGATTAATGCAAATGGGTAGCCTGAGCATGCACCTCAAAATCATCACGCTCCACTTCCATACCCGACAACTCGCCGACCTTGCGCACGCCCGCTTCAATCATGGCGCGCGCCACATCCACATGATGCGCTTGCAAACTGGCTTTGGCATCATCGGAAAAATGAATACTGACCAGCGCATCGCCATCTTGCTCATCGGCACGACGCAGCGCAATGTCACCATTAGTAAGTTCGACTATCTCAAAAAAGCGTGCCATATCCGCCTCTCTACGTTGGGCGCGCGAGTTTATCACAGTCGCACCGCCTGACGCCAAGCACGCCACAACTGACAGCCGTCAAGACTCCTGACGATTTTCGCGCTGACGCTCAATCAGCTCAGCAAGCTGCTGATACCACTGCCAAACTTGGGAATCAGCCTGCGTCGATGACGTAGGCTGTAAAGCAATTATTTGAACTCCTGCTGGCTGCACTTGTGCAGGCTCGCGGCTGCGCAAGCTGTCGTCGGCTGCCGTGAGCAAGGCTGCCAGCCAGCTAAAGCTATCTTGCTCTAGCTTCGCCAGCTCCTGCATTTCACCGGTTTTTAATGATACGTTCGCCACTAGCTGTGCCAGTGAATCAACGCGCTGATGAAATTGCACCAGCTCTGCCAACTCATGCAGATAACACAGATAAGCATCACGCAAATGATAAATCGCCGACTGTTCCAACGCTTCGGTCAGCGCCTTCGGCTGTGTTTCTGCCAGCTGCTCCAACAACAAGCGTACTTGATAGAGCTTGTGATTGGTCTGGCCGATCCAGTTCGACATAGCGCCTCCTAAAAATCGAACTTAAAGCCAAAGTGAAACCCTTCGCCCAGCTCCAGTCGATCATCGACGTCTTCGATGCGAATGCCCGTGTAGCGATAGCCAACATAGGCACGCGCGGTGGGAATGATGGCGTACTGCAAGCGCACGTCCGAATCGATCATGTTTTCCGTTTCCGAAAACGACACCACCGGCGGCGCGTAATAGCCATAGGCAGCCACACTCACATCAGGCTGCGCGGGAAAGCGATAACGGAAAAAGCCACCCACGCCCAGCGCCGCACCATCGTCATCATGGCCGTCATATAAATAGGCATTCATGCCCAAGCCAATGTAGAGGTTGCTGCTGTTTTGTCGCGCATCCACGGCGTGCAACCCTAAGGTCAACATATTGCCGTCATCGGCATCGTGCTGAAATGCTGCACCAATATGTAAGCCAGAGCCCATTTGCGTCGCATCGTAGGCTAAACGCGCGGTGTGATCGGACAAACTGAGATCAAGGGAACCACCGGCCTGAGCTGCCAGCGGGCTTAAGAGCAGCAACAGCGCAGCCAAACGGCTTGAACGGGCAGGAAGAATCGAACGAAGAGTCATGAAAGGCAGGCTCCGGTTACTAATGCAATTGGCCGCATCATAACCAGAGCCCAGCGACTTTGCCATGCAAAGCCGGGGCAACGGGCACGCCTTTGTGTCAGGAAATGCCCGTCACCTATGAGGTGAAGCTTACTTCATCAGCTCCAGCAACAAAGCGTTCAGCTTGGCCACGTAGTCCGCTGGCTGTTTCAGCTGGCTGCCTTCGGCCAACTGCGCTTGCGCGTGAATGATGCGCGCCAAATCAGCGAAGCGGTCTTCGTCTTGCTCGGCGTCCAAACGCTCGATCAGCGGATGCGTTGGGTTAATTTCCAGCGCCGTTTCTGGCTCAGGTACATCCTGGCCTGCGGCTTCCAACATACGACGCAAGTGACCACCCATGTCGTATTGGCCGACCACCATGCAAGCTGGCGAGTCCGTTAAACGCGAGCTAACGCGCACGTTTTTAACCTCGCTTTCCAGCGCTTTTTGCACACGCTCGACCAAGTCTTTATGGGTTTCTTCCAGCGCTTTTTGCTGCTCTTTTTCGCCTTCATCCGCCAGTTCGTCTAAATCCAGCTCGCCTTTGGTCACATCCTGGAAGGTTTTGCCATCGTATTCATTCAGATGGCTGACCATCCACTCATCGACGCGATCGGTGAGCAACAACACTTCAATGCCTTTGGTTTTGAAGTATTCCAAGTGCGGGCTGTTAATCAGAGCTTCGTAGCTATCGCCGGTGATAAAGTAGATTTTCTTTTGCCCTTCACGCATGCGAGCAATGTAGTCATCCAGCGACACCACTTGCTTGCCGGCGTCACCTTTGGTGCTGGCAAAGCGGAACAAGGCGGCAATCTTTTCTTTGTTGGCAAAGTCTTCTGCTGGGCCTTCTTTTAATACTTCGCCAAACTGATCCCAGAACTGCTGATATTTTTCAGCGTCGTTTTTCGCCATTTTGCCGAGCGTATCCAACACCCGCTTCACCAGCGCACTGCGCATGCTTTCAACCTGGCGATCTTGCTGCAGAATTTCGCGCGAAACGTTGAGCGACAAGTCGTTGGAATCCAGCACACCTTTGACAAAGCGCAAGTACAACGGCAGGAACTGCTCGGCATCGTCCATAATAAAGACGCGCTGCACGTACAGCTTCAGGCCGCGATTGGCTTCGCGGTTCCACAAATCAAACGGCGCTTTTGAAGGAATATACAGCAAGCTGGTGTAGTCCAATTTGCCCTCTACCCGGTTGTGCATCCAGGTTAATGGCTCGTTCCAGTCATGAGAAACGTGCTTGTAAAACTCCACATAGTCTTCATCGCTCAAGTCAGACTTGCTGCGCGTCCACATGGCTTGCGCCTGGTTAACGGCTTCCGGCAGTTTTTTCTTCTCGCCTTCTTCGTCTTCGCTGTCGACTTCTTGCGGCAAATACACAGGCACCGCAATGTGATCAGAGTATTTTTTAATCAAACTGCGCAAGCGAAAGCTATCGGCGAATTCTTTTTCTTCGTCTTTGAGCTTCAGAGTAATGCGTGTACCGCGACGCTCTTTTTCGATGTCTTCCAGGGTAAACTCACCTTCACCCTGCGACTGCCAGCGCACTGCGGCTTTGTCACCGGCGCGACGGGTTTCGACCGTGACCTCATCCGCAACGATAAAGGCCGAATAAAAACCCACACCAAACTGACCGATCAGCTGTGAATCTTTTTGCTGATCACCGCTTAACTGGCTTAAAAACTCCGCCGTGCCCGACTTGGCAATGGTGCCCAAGTGGTTGACCACATCGTCACGGTTCATGCCGATGCCGTTGTCTTCGATCACCACAGTGCCGGCTTCGCTGTCAAAGTCGATGTGCACCGCCAAGTCGCTGTCGTTTTCGTACAGCGCATCGTTTTTTAACGCTTCAAAACGCAGCTTGTCGCAGGCATCGGAGGCATTGGAAATCAACTCGCGCAAGAAAATCTCCTTATTGGAGTACAGCGAGTGGATCATCAAATGCAGCAGTTGTTTGACTTCTGTTTTAAACCCCAGTGTTTCTTTGCTAGCCGCAGTCATGGGCGTCACTCTCCTCAATAAACTGACTTCACGAGTACTGACTCATAAACCAAAGTGCGGCGACCAACCACGGCCGCCCAATGCTTCTGCCAACAACAATGGGGCCGGGCTAGTGGTTTTCAAGGGCTTGTTTTATTTGCTGATGACGCGCCGCCAGCGCTTCATCTGGCATCAAGGCGGTGACAATGGCACAGGAGTCGATGCCGTGGCGCACCACCGCACCCATGTTGGCCTCGGTAATGCCACCAATGCAGGTCAGCGGCAAGTGCGGCCGCAGCGCTTGCCACCAGTTTGCCAGGCGCTGATAGCCCAGCGGCGGGTATTTCAGCTGCTTAGATAACGGCGGATGCACTGGGCCAAAGGCAATGTAGCTGGGGCGCAGTTGCCAGGCGCGCAGCACCTCCCAATCGGTGTGCGTGCTGATGCCTAGGCGCAAGCCTGCATTGGCAATGGCGGTTAAATCGGCCGTGGCCAAGTCTTCTTGGCCAAGGTGCACACCGTAGGCGCCCAGTTCAATGGCCATGCGCCAATCGTCGTTTATGTACAAGGGCACACCGGCCGCCTTGCATAAATCAATGGCGGTTTGCATGTCCAAGCGATAGTGGCTGCTGCGTTCTTTTACGCGCCACTGCAAGGTATCAACGCCCAACGCCAATAACTGTTGCAGCCAATCCAACTGATCGACCAAGGCGTACAAACCGAGCCTTTGTGCACGCGCAAACGAAGTGCCCGGCTGACGGCCCGCCAGCACCTGCGGCCATTGATCCGCAGGCTGCTGGTGCCAATCGCTGCGCTTATGAATAAACGGTTGGTGGTAACCACTGGCGCGCGCACTGGCCTCTGTCATCACACGGCTCATGTGATGGGCCGCCAACAGCAAGGCATCGTACAAACGCTCGCCCGCGGCCAATGCCGCTGCGATCAGCGCGCTGAAGTGACAACCACTGCCGTGCACGGCCCGCTCAATGCGCGGCTGCTGTAGAGTAAAGTGTGGCGCCGCTGCTGTTTCAGGCGGCTGCGCCTCCGGCCGCACATACACCCGGGTTTCGACCTCAGGGCTCTGGTCATCGCCGCCGGTCACCACCACGCACTGACACCCCAAGGCCAACACCCCCTCAGCCAACTGTGTTTCATCGCCCTGCAAACCAAGCCAAGCGGCCAGGGTCTGCAGTTCGCGCGTATTGGGGGTGATTACCTGGCAACGCGCCAACCATTGGCGCAGCTCATGAGCATCAGCGGCGGCAACTTCCAGCCCGCCGCGACTGGCCGCCAGCACCGGGTCCCAGACGATGGGCGCCGTTAAAGACTCAAGGCGTCGATTCAGCCAACCTAGCCCCTGGCGCAAGTCTGCCAGCCACCCCACCCGCACGGCGTCTGGCTCACCGTCGGTCAGCACCCCTTGCCATTGGGCATCAAGAATGTCCTGATCGACCACCTGAACCGCCAACGCGCCGTCACTGCTTTGCGCCGTGATGGCGCTGACCACGGCGGCACAATCGAGGTCAAACAAGGGCGCAATGCGGGTGTCGGCGTGCAAACCAGCGCCACCGCTGCTGTCGCTGGCGGCGATGCTCAACAAGCGTTTTCTATGCGTCATGCGTTGTGCTCCTGATGCCAAAACGGCAGCCCCACCGTGGCGGTCGAAGGCGCAGCTTGCTGCTGCGCTACCATTAGACCCGCCTGCCAGGCTTGGCGGCCACCGTTAACCGCCTGGGCAAAGGCCGCCGCCATGGCAACGGGGTCTTGCGCTTTTGCCACGGCGGTATTTAACAGCACGGCATCAAAGCCCATTTCCATCGCCGCCATCGCTTGGGACGGCTTACCCAAGCCGGCATCAATCACCAGCACAGCCTCGGGTAAGCGCTCGCGCAATTGCTGCAATTGCTGTTTATTCTGCAAGCCACGCCCAGTGCCGATGGGCGCTCCCCAAGGCATCACGGCGGCACAGCCGAGCTGATGTAGCTCGCGGCACAGCACTAAATCGTCGGTACTGTAGGGCAATACCACAAAGCCATCGTTAACTAAGCGCTCCGCCGCATTTAACAACTGCAGCGGATGTGGCTGCAGATTGTAATCATCACCGATCACCTCCAGCTTGATCCAAGCGGTGCCGAACAGCTCGCGCGCCATGTGCGCCAGCATCACGGCTTCATCGGCACTGTGGCAGCCAGCGGTGTTGGGCAGTAACTGGCAACCGGTGGCGGTTAAATGCTGCTGCAAAAACGCCCAATGATCGTTGTCCGCCAGCTGCTGCGCAGTTTGGCGGCGCAAAGACACCGTCACCATGCCAGGCGTTGCCGCCTGAATCGCATCGGCCATGATCTGTGGTGAAGGGTACAGCGAGCTGCCCAACCACAAACGGCTCGACAACCTCGTTCCGGCAATGTTTAAGCTGTCGTTATCCACCGGTAATCGCTCCCAACACATCGACTTGATCCCCGTCACTGAGCTTGGTTGCCGGCGTTTGCGACCAAGGCACAATGGTCTGATTGAGCGCCACCACGCAGCGCCCTTGCTGAGTCTGATAGCCCAGAGCCTCTAGCAATTGCGCCAGCGTCTGCACCTCCAGCTGCTGTGACTCCCCGTTCACCGTTAACTGCATAATGCCTCCTGTGAGATCTTAAGCGGCCAACCCAGACGCTCGGCCATTTCCTCGACCAACGCCGGCGCCTGCAAATAGCCGTGGCGAAACAGGCCGTTGACCCGCACCACCCGCCCCTGCTGTTCATAGCGGGCAATATGGTCGGCGAAGGCCGGGCGCACATTGCTCTCCAGTGACAAGATGCGTGCTTCGGCCAGCTTAGGGCTGAGGCTATAAACGGCGCTTAATAGCTCCAGCGCCGAGCGCACACTGACGGGGCTGGTATCGTCGGCTTCAATTTCCGTCGCCCCGAGCAAATAGCGAAAGTTGTTATTGGGGCTGGGTTTAGGTACCAGATACAGGCTGTAGCGAGGATGCAATAAGCGCACGGGCCGGCGCAGATGCACGTCCGCACTTTCCAGCCAACACACTTCACCGCGCACACCGCGTGGCCGCTCGCCAACAACATCGCGCGCGCCGCTGCCACGGCAATCAAGAATGTGCTCAGCGTCGATCACTGAACTCTGCCCTGCTTGGCAAACGTCATAGCGCTCGCCGCTGCAGCGCACGTCGCTATTAAAATGAAATACCGCACCAAAATGCTCAGCCGCTTGCTGCAACAATGGCAGCAAGGTGCGGTTATCTAGGTGCTGCTCCTCTGGCAACCAGCAAGCTTCGCTAAAGCCGGCCAGCTCAGGCTCCAGTTGCGCCAGCTGCTGACGATTCAGCCACTGTGCCTGGGGTGCCGTGATGCGATGATGCGCCAATGTGGTACGCAGCTGCGCCAGCAGTGCCTGATCCGCCGGGTGCGCTACTAGTAAGCTGCCTTCGCGCCCCAGCGCCACCGCCACGCCGGTGTCCTGCTGCAGCTGCGCCAGCAATACTGGCCACATCTGCAGCGACTGAACGCCGCGCAAGAACACCGCCTCCGCGGCTACGGCACGCTCACTGTAGGGCGCCACCATGGCAGCGGCGGTATGGGCGGCACTGGCAGGAAGGTGCCCTGCACTGCGCTCATACACCACCACCTCATGGCCGCTGCGCGCCCAACGCCAGGCCAGTAGCCGCCCCATAAGGCCGGCACCCAAAATGGCCACGTTCATGCTCAGCTCTCCGTGCTTTCTGCCGGCTGATACAACTCACTGCCGTGCTGGCGAAACTCTTCGGCCATCGTTTGCATGCCCTGCTCGGCTTCGCTGGCGGCGGCTGCGTCGCGCACTTCCTGCGAGATTTTCATCGAACAGAATTTAGGCCCGCACATGGAGCAAAAATGCGCTTGCTTGTGGCCTTCTTTGGGCAAGGTTTCATCGTGATAAGCACGGGCGGTATCCGGATCGAGGGCGAGGTTGAACTGATCTTCCCAGCGAAACTCAAAGCGCGCTTTTGACACCGCATCGTCGTGCCATTGTGCGCCAGGAATGCCCTTCGCCAGATCCGCCGCATGGGCGGCAATCTTGTAAGTGATCAAGCCTTCTTTAACGTCGTCTTTATTTGGCAGCCCTAGGTGTTCTTTGGGCGTGACATAGCACAGCATGGCGCAGCCATACCAACCCATCATGGCTGCGCCAATGCCGGAGGTGATGTGATCGTAACCAGGGGAAATGTCTGTGGTCAGCGGCCCTAAGGTATAAAACGGCGCTTCATGGCAGTGCTTCAGCTGCTCGTCCATGTTTTCTTTAATCAGGTGCATGGGCACGTGCCCTGGCCCTTCAATAAAGGTTTGCACATCGTGCTGCCAAGCAATTTTGGTCAGCTCACCTAAGGTGCGCAGCTCTGCCATTTGAGCCTCATCGTTGGCATCGGCAACCGAGCCAGGACGCAAGCCATCACCGAGGGAAAAGCAGATATCGTAGGCTTTCATAATCTCGCAAATTTCCTCAAAGTGGGTGTAGAGGAAACTTTCCTGATGATGCGCCAAGCACCATTTGGCCATAATCGAACCGCCACGACTAACAATACCGGTGACCCGTTTGGCGGTCATGGGGATAAAATGCAAGCGCACACCAGCATGAATGGTGAAATAATCCACCCCCTGCTCGGCTTGCTCGATCAAGGTGTCGCGGTACAACTCCCAAGTTAAGTCTTCGGCAATGCCACCGCATTTTTCCAGCGCTTGATACAAAGGCACGGTGCCAATGGGGACCGGCGAGTTGCGAATAATCCACTCGCGCGTTTCATGAATATTATCGCCGGTGGATAAATCCATTACTGTGTCAGCGCCCCAACGCGTCGCCCACACCATTTTCTCCACTTCTTCTTCAATCGACGAGGTCACAGCGGAGTTGCCAATGTTGGCGTTGACCTTAGTGCGAAAGTTGCGCCCTATGATCATCGGCTCACTTTCTGGGTGATTGATATTATTAGGAATCACCGCCCGACCACGGGCAATTTCGTCGCGCACAAATTCAGGCGTAACAAAGGCAGGAATCGAGGCACCAAAACTTTGGCCTGGGTGCTGAGTACGGGCATAGCGCGCCAACTGCTCTTGCTCCAGCCCCAGGTTTTCTCGAATGGCCACATACTCCATTTCCGGAGTCACTATGCCCTGGCGAGCATAATGCAGCTGCGACACATTGGCGCCGGCTTTGGCTTTGCGCGGGCGGCGCTTGTGCTGAAATTTAAGTGCTTCCAACGCAATGTTGCGATCGCGCGTTTGCGCGTAGTTCGAACTAAAGCCCGCCAACTCTTCGGTATCATCACGCTGTTCAATCCAGCTTTGACGCAGCGGTGCTAAGCCAGTGCGCACGTCGACGTTTATATTGGGGTCGGTGTAGGGGCCAGACGTGTCGTACACCAGTACTGGCTCGTTATCTTCCAGCGCGCCACTGGCTGTGCGCGTTGGCGACAGCTCGACGCGGCGCATGCCCACTTGCAAGTCATGGCGCTGGCCAGCAGCGTACACTTTTTGAGAGGCCGGAAATGGCTGAGTAGAGAGTGCATCGACGCTAATGGTGTCGTGCAGTGAGGCGTTATTTGCAGATTTTTTTGTCATTGCCATGCTCTTTCGGTTGCGAAAAACAAAAGGCAGGCAGCGTGGGAAAAACAGCAGAAAAGCAGGGTAAAAATATGCACGAACTGCGTGCAAAGAGCCACTGCGGCTGGTCTTTCTGTTCCCTACGCTGGCACTAACCAGATCAGGTTCAACGGGATCCGCTATTGCGATCTCAGCCCCTCATTCAGGGCACCCCGACAGAATCGACATCAGATTAACGTAATAAAAAATCTCTGGCTAGTGCTATTTACGGCCACTGCTCATCAAGCGATTTAACACGTTAGCGAGTGAGCAAAAAATGCGCCCGTGCCGTGGCAATGGGCGTTGTACGCTCAGCTTGCCAAGCATTAATGGCCACGTTCGCCACCCGGCTGCCTTGGCGCCACACCTGACACTCGGCAAAGGTGTCCTGATGACGTCCGGCGCGCAAATAATCGAGGGAAAAATCGATCATTTTCGGCATCGCTAGGGTTTCCATGGTCATCAATAAATGCAGCGATGCCGACAACTCCATAAAACCACCGATCACGCCGCCATGAATGGCGGGCAAAATCGGGTTGCCGATGTTGTCGTCGTTTTTCGGCAACTGAAATAATACGTCTTTGCCAAAGCGCTGAAACTGCAAGCCAATTAAACCTGCATAGGGAATTGCGGCCACCAACGGCTTAAAATCACCGTCAAGACGCGCCTGTTTTAACATCGCTTCAAAACTCATGCGTCATCTCCGTGCTCAATGCGCGCGCGAAACTCAGGCGGCGTCATGTTCTCGCCAATGCGCATAAACGTGGCGGCACAGCGGGCAATGACCTCACGTTCATCCCCATGTCTTTGCACCACCTCGCATTCGGTAAACACCACACTGGAAGCAACGCGCGTTACGCGGGCTTCGGCCAGCAGATCAATGTCGGGAGTCGCGGCTTTCATGTAATCCATGCGCAAATCCAACGTTGGACACAGCTCAAAACCGGGCAAGGTGGCAAACACAGCAGTACCGCAAGCGGTATCCATTAAGGTGGTCAAGCTGCCACCGTGCACCACGCCGGTGGCAGGGTTGCCTACGATTTGCTCACGATAAGGCAGGCGCATCACCAATAACTGTTCGTCCGCTTGCTCCACGCTAAGCCCCAATACCTGACAGTGGCGTAACGTCGCCACAAAGCGCTGGGCTCGGGTTAACAATGACAGAGACATAAACTCTCCGAAAAATAGGGCGTTATACCGTAAAAATAGACAGATGCAACGGTCTGTCTGGACTGGGTGCGATGGCTGCAACAGTCCATTGCCAACGAAGCGCCGGCCGTCGACGTATGATGGCACGGTGTTGAACAATGTGACTCATTGATAGGAGATTCCATGACCACTTTGCATCCGCCCCAGCCACTGTCTTTTTATCTAGCACAGGCCAGTGAGTGCGACGAGCTCAGCATTGATGCCAGCTGGGGCCAAGGCCGAACCACCTTTGGCGGTATGTCGGCAGCGCTGTTGCTACAGCGCGTCTTATCAGAGGCCAGCGAAGCCGGCCCACTGCGCGCCTTGGCGGTACAGTTTTGCGGCCCCTTGCAGTGCAATCAGACCTGTCGCGTTGATGTGCGCGACTTACGCCAGGGTCGCAGCGTCAGCCACTGGGAAGCCGAGCTGTACCAAGATGGCGAAGTCACCACTCGTTTAAATGCCTGTTTTGGCCAAGAACGTCCTTCAGACATCAATGTCAGGGCACCCGCGCTGGAGTGCGGCGAACCCGGTGCCGGGCAAGCCATGCCCTACATCCAAGGTCTGACGCCTGAGTTTGTGCAACACATCGACTTCACTTACGTCGACGGCGGTTTTCCGTTCAGCAACAGCCCTCACAACCATTTACGCGGCTGGATGCGGCTAAAAGACAGCCCATCGGCGTTAACCACGCCACAACTGGTGGCGCTGATCGATGCCTGGCCACCGGCTCTGCTGCAAAAGCTAAAGCAACCTGCGCCGTGCGCCAGCGTCAGCTGGAACCTAGAGATCATTCAGCCTTTAGAAACCCTACCCACCATTGCCGGTGATGAATGGCTGTATTACGACGTCGACATTCGACAGGCTCACCATGGCTATGGCCATACCGAAGCGCGCATTGCTCGCAGTGACGGCACCTTGCTCGCCCTCAGCCGCCAGCTGGTGGCCGTCTACGATGTGCGAGACTAAAGCTAGAACCCAACTAGCTCCGAAAACCAACAACGCCTAAGTGGCCAACCGGCCACTTTTCTTCTGCCTGCGGGTTGCCGAATCGAGCCTCAACATCTACACCTGTAACAGGCAATTTGTAGTGTGACCTGTTCTAGTTATGGCTACCAACGTATTGATTTGTGACGATTCCAGCTTTGCGCGCAAGCAAATGAAACGCGCCTTGCCCGAAGGCTGGGATGTAGAAGTGCACTTCGCCGGCGACGGTGTTGAAGGCGTAGAAGCCATTCGTGCAGGCAAAGGCGAAGTGGTGTTCCTCGACCTGACCATGCCCAACCTCGATGGCTACGGCGTGTTAGAAGCCATTCGCCGTGAGGACTTACCCGCCATGGTCATTGTCGTCTCTGGTGACATCCAACCCGATGCCCAAGAACGGGTACGCAAGCTAGGCGCCATGGCCTTTATCAAAAAACCCATCGATCAGGAAAAAGCCCGCGCCGTCCTGACGGAATACGGCATTTTGACCGGAGCCTAGTATGACTGATATCAACATCACGGAAGACCAGCGTGATTGCTATCAGGAGCTGAGCAATGTTGCCATGGGCCAGGCCGCCGACCGCCTCGCTCGGCTGCTGGACGCCTACGTTGTTCTGCCGATTCCGAAGGTCAATATGATCGAATCGAGCGAACTGGACATGGCCATTCAAGACGCTGAAAAAGACACAGCGGTGTCGGCGGTTTGTCAGGGGTTTATCGGCTCAGGCATTGCTGGCGAAGCATTATTACTGTTCAAAGACACCAGTTTTCAAGATCTCGCCGCGTTAATGAATTACCAAGGGCCGCTGAATCGCTACGGCGAGTTAGAGCTTTTGATGGACGTAAGCTCCGTCTTAATTGGTGCCTGCGTGCACGGCATTGGTGAACAGTTAGAAATTCACTTCAATCAAGGCCACCCAGTGGTATTGGGCCAACACTGCATGGCAGAAGACATTTTACGCAGCGGTAACCATCAGTGGACCAAAACCCTAGCCATCGAAATTCATTACACCCTTGAACACGTTAATATCGACTGCGACTTGCTATTACTGTTCACCGAAGACTCGGTGGTAAAACTGAATAAAGTCATTGATTACCTGCTGGATTAATCCATGAAAGATCCGAATATAGAGTTTGGCGACATCCACTGGTTAATGGACATTCTGCAAAACATTGATGTCGGCTTGGTGGTGCTTGATCGTGACTATCGCATCCAGTTGTGGAATGGCTTTATGGAAAGTCACAGTGGTATCAGCCCGCAAAATGCCAAAGAGCAGGTGTTGTTTGATTTGTTCGATGAAATCCCACGCGACTGGTTTATGCAAAAAGCCGAGCCCGTATTTCAATTAAAAACTCGCACCTTTACCATTTGGGAACAACGTCCCTACCTGTTTAAGTTTAAAAATTATCGCCCCATTACCGGCCGCGCCGCCATTATGTATCAGAACACCAGCATGATTCCGCTGGAGTCGATCGACCGCAGCGTCGATCACATCTGCCTGATCATTTATGATGTCACCGATATCGCCGTTAACCGCAACGATGTCATCAGTGCCAACCAATCCTTGCGAGAACTGCATCAGTACGACCACCTCACCGAGCTTTACAACCGCCCACATTGGGAACCGAAATTTGCCGATGAGTTTCGTCGTAGCCAGCGTAACGGTCGCGCTTCGGCGTTGGTGCTCATTGATGTCGATGATTTTCGCTTGGTCAATGCCAATTACGGCCACCAAGCAGGCGATGAAGTATTACGCACCCTGGCTGGTGCCTTGCGGCAAACCCTGCGGCAAACGGATCATGCCTGTCGCTTTACCGGCGAAACCTTCGCCGTTATGCTGGTCGATACCGATGCACAGCAAGCTGTGCACTTCGCCGAACGCATCCGCAAAGATGTCGAAACCATGTCTATTATTGCTCCCGGCCATGAATTATCCGTTACCGTCAGTATTGGTGTTGCCGCTAGTCAGCCTGCCTTTGACTCACCGGCACAATGGCAGCAAGCGGCTTCCAAAGCGCTTAATCATGCCAAAGAAGGCGGGCGTAACCGTACCACCCTCTACCAACACCACAGCTAACTTAAGCAGCGGGTCCTGGCGGTGATTCCACGCGAGTTTGTGGATGCGCCGTTGCGCGCCTTAGAACGTCGCGGTGTTGATATCAAGCGTTTGTGGCGTGAAGCAGGGTTGCCCGAAGCCTTGCTCTACGATCACCAGCACAGCCTCAACAGCCAGCAATATACGCGTTTAATGGGTACCTTATGGCGCGGCGCCGATGATGAATTTATGGGGTTGGCCGAAGCGCGCAGCCGCTTTGGTACGTTCAGCATGATGTGCAAAGCCATCATCAGTTGCTCAACGCTGGAGCATGCTCTGCATCGAGCACAACGGTTTTATGCGCTGTTTGATGGCGCTCCCACCCTTCGATTAGAAAAAGGGCGACGACTGAGCAAACTGATCATTGAGCATGATCTCAGCTACGACCCTGACCACTTTCTAAGTGAATCCCTGTTGGCCATTTGGCATCGCTTTCCAAGTTGGTTGGTCGATCAAGGCATTCCTTTGCTCAACGTGGGCTGCAGCTACCCACCGCCACCCCATGCCGCACTGTACCAGTCGTTGTTTGCAACGCCAGTCAGCTTTAATCAAGCCAATACCTTTTTACAGATTCCCAGCCGAGTCTTGGCGCTGCCCATTGCGCAAACACCGACATCATTGCAGGCATTTTTACACCACTCACCGGCCGATATTCTTGCTCGCCCTAATCCTCATCAAAGTACCACGGGCAAATTACGGCGCCTATTCCGCCAGCATCCCGTCGATGCACTTCCCAGCCTGACCGAAGTTGCCCGAACGCTACGAGTGTCCGGTGCTACACTGCGAAGACGCTTGCACGATGAGCAAACGTCTTATCAGCAGTTGAAGGATGAACGCCGACTGGAAGAAGCCTGTGTCATGTTACGCCACCCAGACATCAGCATTCATACCATCGCCGAGTGCTTGGGTTACACCGAGGCCAGCACCTTTCATCGGGCATTTCGTAAATGGCAGGGGATGACGCCGGGTGATTATCGGCAACAAACACTGGATCATGCTGCTGACCTGGCTGCTGCTGTTGCCCTCCCTCGGCATCGCCCAGCCACAAGTGAGCATCAGCCGTGAGCTATCCGGCCAAAGCCTAATGCCCTATGCCGGCTATTGGCAGGCAAGCACCGACACGGAGTCACTTGCTGTTCCGCTCGATGTGCCTTGGCAGCCGCTCAAAGCGACTACCGCCAACTTTGGCACACATCATGGTGCGCTCTGGTTTCGCATAAACATACGCGCCGAGCAGCCCCTTTCTGACTGGCAACTGGTTATAGACAACCCCATTTTGGACCAAGTGGACGTGTATCTGGTAAGGCAGGAGCAACTACTAGGGCATTGGCAACTGGGCGATAAACAGGTGTTTGCAAAGCGTCCGGTAGCTAGCCATTGGTTTCAACTGCCCATGCGAGTATCGCGTCCCGGTGCCTACCAAATCTTCATACGGGTGAAAACCCAAGGCTCACTGCAGCTGTCGGCAGCACTGTGGCATGAAAATGACTTGCAGGAGGAGCAGGCTAACACCTACCTGCTGACCGGTGCTTATGCGGGGTTTATCGTCGCCATCTTGCTCTACAACTGGTTTATTTACATTGCTAATCGCGAACGCTACACCCTGTATTACATCGGCTTTATCGCCAGCTATTTGCTGTTTTACCTGGCCATAGAGGGGTTTGGCTTTCAGTT
Source organism: Bacterioplanes sanyensis (assembly GCF_014652515.1). GTDB lineage: Bacteria > Pseudomonadota > Gammaproteobacteria > Pseudomonadales > Oceanobacteraceae > Bacterioplanes > Bacterioplanes sanyensis. The sequence continues at coordinate 78,326 of NZ_BMYY01000004.1, forward strand.
TTTATGGCCAGAGTCAGTTTGGTGGCAGCAGCGCGCCACTTTAGTAGGCATGGCGGCTGGGGCCTTGTTCAGTTGTTTGTTCGCCAACCATTTTCTTGGTTTAAAACGCCATTATCGCCGCAGCCTTTACCGGTTGAACCAACTCGCCAAATACGGCTCTTGGCTGGCATTAATCGCTACCCTAGTTCTGCCGTTTGCACTGGCATTGCAACTGACCATGGTCGCAGTGGTAATAATCGCCCTGAGCGCCGCGGTGAATGGCATACGCGCCAGCCTCGACAAACGTCGCTCCGCGATCATGTACTCTGCGGGCTGGCTGCTGCTGTTTTTTGGCGTCATCGTCCATATTATTGCGCGCCAGGGCTGGCTACCTATGTATCCTTGGGTCGCCAACACTTCGCATCTTGGCTTCATACTGCTGGTTATCGTACATGGCGTTGCCATCGCCATGCGCTTTCACCAACAGCGACGGGAATATTTGGCCACTCAGCAGCGTCTATTGCAAAGCCAGCGAGAAGCCTTAAGGACACGCTTCCAAGCCCAAGAGGCTGAGATAAAACGCCAGCAAAGCGAAGCCGAGCAGCAAGCACAAAGCCAATTTCTGGCCATGATGTCGCATGAAATACGAACGCCACTGAACGGCGTTCTCGGCATGACAGAGCTGCTTCAGGACACTCCACTCAACGCTGAGCAGCAGCGGCTGACCGACACCATCAGCCGCTCCGGCAGCTCCTTGATGACCACGCTGAATGATGTTTTGGATATTTCGAAAATCCGCTCCGGCAAATTGGAGATCAATAAAGACAGCACCAACCTAGATGCGTTGATCAGCGACTGTTTGATGCTCTACCAACACAGTGCGGCTGAAAAAGGGCTAACGCTGACGGGCCGCTTTGAGCTCCCCCTGTGGCAATACTGCCATACCGACTCCTCGCGCCTTCGCCAAATCATCAGCAACCTGGTGAGCAATGCCGTTAAGTTTACCCACCAAGGCCATATAGAGGTGCGCGTTTCATACCCCCATGGCGGTTTGCAAATCGACGTCGAAGACAGCGGCATAGGCATTGATCCTAGCTATCAGAGTCAACTGTTCGATCACTTCAGCCAGGCTGATCGCTCCACCTCACGTCACTATGGCGGCAGCGGCCTAGGGCTCAGCATTTGCCAACAACTGGCGCAGCTGCTGGGTGGCAACATCACGGTCCGCAGTCAACCCAATCAAGGCTCTTGCTTTACTCTTCAGCTGGCCAACGTTGAAGCGACGGATGCGTTCGATGGCTCAGGCCTAGCAGGCACAGCAGTCGCTCTTGAGCTGCCGCACCAGCACCCCCTCAAGGCACTGTGCGAGCACGCCATCAGCTGCGGCTCGCTCACCCCATCAGAACAAGCCGAGCTGCGCATTGCTGGCGCAGATGCCGGGCTGCGTATCTTTGCACAGCAATCGATCGCCCTCACGCCACCGATCACCACCTTGCAATTATTGCGTGCTTGTCAGCAAGCCCAACAAACCGCCCCCTCTACCATCATCGCACCAGCGTCACCGCAACCGCAGCAGCAACAGTGCATCTGGGTGGCCGAGGACAACGCCGTAAACCAAACCGTCGTCGCCGGCATGTTGCGTCATTTAGGCTACCCCTATCGACTGTTCGACAACGGCCAGAAGCTACTCGATGCCCTCACCGAAGTGTCAAAACCAGCACTGATTTTGATGGATTGTGAAATGCCAGAGCTGGATGGCTTCGATGCAACCCTGGCAATACGCCAGCATCACCCCACCTTGCCCATCATTGCGCTCAGCGCACACGCCTTGCCCGAGTTCCGCCAGCGCGCTTACCAAAGCGGTATGAATGACTTTGTGACTAAGCCAATTAAGCGCCAGCAGCTTGCCGACGCTTTGGCTCAATGGCTTAAGTAACCAACATCAAACGAAATCAGCGCGATGGCGATAATGATGTGCCGGATAAGTGCCCAATAGGCGCAACTCACGGGCGAAGTAACGCAACTCTTCTAACGCATGTTGCATGGCGGGCTGCTGCGGGTGACCGTACATATCGACATGAAAGTGACTGGCCTCCATGGTGCCACCGTCCATATAGCTTTCGAGCTTAATCAAATTCACGCCGTTAGTGGCAAAACCACCCAGCGCCTTGTATAAGGCGGCCGGTATATTGCGCACCGTAAACAGTAAACTGGTGATGTAATGCTCATCCGCTTGGTATTGCTGATGCTCCTGCTCGCGCGCAAACACTAAAAAACGCGTGGTATTGCCACTGACGTCCTGAAAGTTCTGCCTCAGCACCGCCAAATCATAAAGCTCTGCGGCAAGGCTGGAAGCGATGGCACCTTGACCCGCTTGTGGTTGCTCGCTCAATTGCCTTGCCGCCACTGCGGTATCGACGGCAGCACGGGGGCGTATGCCCAAGTTGCGCAAGCGCTGCTGACATTGCGCCAGAGCCTGAGGATGTGACGCCACTTCTTTAATATCAGCCAACTCAGTGCCTTTGGGCGCCAGCAAGCAGTGGTTCACCGGCTCAAAGTGCTCGCCAATGATCGACAATGAGGTATTAGGTAACAGGCGATAGATTTCCTCCACTCGACCGGCGGTGGAGTTCTCTAGCGGAATCATGGCGCGGTCAGCTTTGCCCTCTTCTACCATCACCAGAGCACTGTGAAAGTCATCGCAGGCCAACGCTTCTGCATTCGGAAACACTTGTAAGCAAGCCAAATGCGAGTAGGCCCCTCGAGTCCCCTGATAGGCCACGGTATTGACCATATTTCTCTCCTAACGCCTTTAATGCACCTTAATGGCGCATCGAGCTCTAAAAACAGCACCGATACGGTGAGTCCACACCGGTATACGGGCCACTATGGTGCAGTCGCGCAAGAACTTAAGCCGCTCACGCTGCATCCAAGCGCATTCTACAACAGCTGGCACAATGCCTGCTTTGTCTGTTGTTACCATCACAATATCAACTCAGGGTACCCTATGACGCCATTCAGCTGGCCGCCTGCAAACCAAGCCACTGTGGATGCGCTGCAACAGCATAACCAAGTGCTGCAGGTACCTGACCAATGGCGGCAACAGCTGACCAAGGTTTGGTTACCGCTGGCTAGCTGGTTGGCAGATTGGGTCGTCAGTGTTAGTGGGCCTCCCGTCATCGGTATTCATGGTGGCCAGGGGTCGGGTAAATCGACCCTTAGTCACGCCTTGGCAGATTGGTATCAGGCCAGCTTTGGCTGGAACGTGGTTGTTATCTCCATCGACGATTTGTATCTCAGCCACGCTGACCGGCAGCAGCTCGCGACAGAAGTTCACCCTTTATTGCAAACGCGAGGCGTGCCCGGAACTCACGATCACCAGCGAGGGCAACAGCTATTGCAGCAGTTACGCGCCCTGAAATCAGGTCAAACACTAAGCTGCCCCGCCTTCGACAAGGCCAGCGATGATCGCCTGCCTGTGTCAGCCTGGCATCAAGTCACTGGGCCTGTTGATGCGGTTCTATTTGAGGGCTGGTGCGTCGGTTGCCCACCACAGTCGCCTGATCAGCTCACTGTGCCAGTCAACACTCTAGAGCAACAGGAAGACCCAGACGGTCAGTGGCGGCATTGGGTCAACCAACAACTCGCAGACCACTACCAGAGCTGGTTCGCCCAACTCGATCACTTGATCATGCTGAAAGTGCCGGACATGGGCGCCGTGCAGCGCTGGCGCAGTCAGCAGGAGCGAGAAAACTTACGGCAAGCACAAAAAGATCGCCCCGACCGCTCACTGAATGAGCCAGCCTTGCTACGCTTTATACAGCATTACCAACGGCTGACCGAACATGCGTTACACACCATTCCAGCTGTAGCAGATTGGGTGCTGGAATTGGATGCGCAACACCAAGTCAGTCGAGTGCAGTTTCACCACAAGGAGACGCTATGACCCATTCTTGGATCGTCATGACTGACCTTGACGGCACCCTGCTAGACCACCAAACCTACAGCTTTGATGCCGCCATAACCGCGCTTAAAGCGCTGCAGCGCGCGCACATTCCCTGCTTACTTAATACCAGTAAGACCTTTGCAGAAACCATACAAGTGCGCGCTGACATCGGTCTCAATACCGGTTTTGCCTGTGAAAACGGCGCTGCCTTATTCATACCCAAAGCCGGTGGCAGCGGCTTTAGCAGCACCGACTACAACGCCGAAATACTCGGTTGTCATTACCCTAAACTGCTTAAAGTGTTGCACCAGCTGCGCCAGCAAGGCTTTTTATTCCGTGGTTTTAACGACATGACGGCCCTAGAAGTCAGTGCCCTGACGGGCCTTGATAGCGAGTCCGCCAGCCTAGCCAAGCAACGTCATGGCAGCGAGCCCATCGTTTGGCAAGACGCTGAAGACAAACTACCTGCTTTTCGCCAAGCCTTGGCCCAGCAACAATTACGGCTGGTTCGCGGCGGTCGCTTTTGGCACGTTTTAGGCGCTAACGATAAAGCCGATGCGCTGCACTTTTTCACCAATTATTACCAGCAGCTGTGGCAGCAGCCGGTTAAGGTGCTGGCACTGGGTGACGGTGACAATGACGCCTCAATGCTGGCAGCGGCAGACCTTGCCGTAGTGGTTCCAAACCCAGAGCAAACCTTGCTGCTAACGGATGACCATGTTCGCTACGCCATCACGCCGGGTCCCAAGGGCTGGAGCTTAGCGGTATTGGAATGGTTGCAAACTATTGAACCAAGCCTAAATCAAGGAGAGCAGCGTGGCTGACTTTTATCAAAACGGCATTATCACCAACCTGCACAACTTGGTTGATCGGCCAACCGAAGAACTGGAGCGTGAACTGACCAGTTTTGCCCGCTTGCGGCCGATGTCGTTAGTACTGCCGTCTTTATATTCAGAGCTGCAGGGGCCGGCTCTGAGCCACATCATTTCTGAAATTGCTCAAGTCCCTTACCTTAACGAAATCGTTATTGGCTTAGACCGAGCCAATGAGCAACAGCATCATCATGCTCACGAATTTTTTGCCGACCTTCCTCAACACCATCGTATTTTATGGAACGACGGTCCACGCTTGCGCAAAATTGACGACTTACTGGAGCAAAAAGGCTTGGCCCCTAAAGAAATGGGCAAAGGGCGTAACGTCTGGTATTGCTATGGCTATGTGCTGGCGTCAGGCCGCGCCGAGGCCGTTGCACTGCACGATTGCGACATTCTGACCTACGACCGCAGCTTGCTGGCACGATTGATTTATCCGGTAGCGAACCCCAGTTTTAATTATGAGTTTGCCAAAGGCTACTACGCCCGCATTGCCGATCAAAAAATGAATGGCCGCGTCAGTCGCTTACTGGTCACACCGCTACTGCGAGCGCTGAAGAAAACCTTTGGCGCACTGGATTTTCTGGAATATTTGGACAGTTTTCGCTACCCGTTATCGGGCGAGTTTTCGATGCGTGCCGATGTGTTAAATGACATTCGCATTCCCAGTGACTGGGGACTAGAAATTGGCGTTTTATCTGAAATGAAGCGCAACTACTCCACCAACCGCTTATGTCAGGTGGACATTGCCGACTGCTACGACCACAAACACCAGCCGCTGTCTGCGGATGATCAAGCACGCGGCCTGTCAAAAATGAGCACGGATATTTGCAAAGCCATTTTCCGCAAACTGGCAACTCAAGGCGAAGTACTCACTACCGAAGCCTTTCGCACCATTAAAGCCACCTATTACCGTATCGCCCTCGACTTTATCGAAACCTACTACAACGATGCCCGTATGAATGGTTTAGTATTGGATCGTCACAGCGAAGAAAAAGCGGTGGAACTATTCGCTGAAAACATCATGCACGCCGGTGAGAGTTTTTTAGCCAACCCGATGGAAACGCCCTTTATTCCCAGCTGGAACCGCGTTATCAGCGCCATTCCAGATATTCTTGACCGCCTTTATGAAGCGGTAGAAATCGACAACGCTCGCTGATACAAACACAAAAAAGGGGCCGTAGCCCCTTTGCAACAATATCCACCATCAAATCAGTGAAAGCGCACGGGTAGCCAATCGCAGTGTGGTTCAGAGTCGATGGTATTGATCATTTCGTCACAGGGCATAGGCTGCAGCATGTATCCTTGCTTTACGCCAACACTGGCGAGGGTTTCTGAACACTCCGCTAAGCTGCGAAACCGCATTGGCCGGTCTCTTTCCATCAATAGCGACTCCTGCCCGTCATGAACGACCTGGACCAGATACAGGTCACCCTCGTTGGTTAAAACATGCACTTCTGGCTTCCCCTGATGGGCCTGCTTTTTTAATTCATTCAGTGTCATGGCTTTGCTCCTTAGTCAACGCTCGTGAACTTGAACCCTGCACTGGCATGCAAACAACCTACTGCATTTCACGATCGCATGCGCGAGGTCGAATCTAACTAGCGTTAGACAAAAGTGCATGATTCACGACACCGACTTTAGCAGCCATTGCAACATCAACCATTGAATAGCTTGAAACGTTCTATGAGCCGGCTATTGATAACCAGACCACCTGATAAGGCGCCAACTCCAATTGCTCCTGCAGCGGTTCAGCCTCGGGTTGTATCAAATCACGACATCCTCGCGGTAAGAAGCCCAGCACCGCCAGCGGTAGCTTTAACATGCGTTCGGTAACATTGGCGATGGAAAATAAGGTCTGTTCACTGTGGCTGCGCTGTAAGATAAACACATCGGAGTTAATGCGAATCACTTTCTGACGGGCGTTAGGGTGAAACGCTGGCTGACGGCGGCGCACAGCGATTAATCGGCGCAGCTCGTTAAACACTTCTGCTTGAGGTGTGACCGGATTATTAAGTAAGCAACTTAGCTCATCCAACTGCCATAGCTTGCGGTTAATTGAGCGGGTACGCCCAGTTTGCTCAACATGCTCCAAATCGTTGGGCGTGGCCGTCAGGCTATGAATGTAAACCGCCGGTATGCCCTGCATGGCCAGCATAATGCTTTGCGCACACAAAAAACGCTGCACCTGATGGTGATCCACTCCGCGACGCGTCCCCATACAGGCATCAAACAACGAAATATTGATTTCATAGGGGCTTTCGCTGCCATCGGAATTGGCTTTGGTGCTGACAAAACCGCCAAAGCGGTGCATGCAATCGATTAAATCCTGCACCTCACGCTCGGGCAAAATACCCTCCACCGGGCGCACGCCTATGCCATCATGACTGGCGGTGAAATTGAGATAGGTACAGCCCTCAGGCAAGGGCGGAATATCCGCCGCCCACTGGCTTAGAAAATCCGCATTACCGCGATTCAAGGCATGCAAAACCAACGGCGGCAAACCAAATTGATACACCATATGCGCTTCATCGGACTGACCAAAATAGCTCAGATTTTCTGCCACCGGCACATTGGTTTCGGTAATCAGCACCACGTCTGGTGCGCATACATCGACAATGTCGCGCAACAGTTTGACCACTTGGTGGGTCTGCGGTAAGTGCAAACAGCAAGTACCCAACTGCTTCCATAAAAAGGCGATGGCATCTAGGCGAATAAAGCGGGCACCCTGCTCGATGTAAAATAAAAAGATCTGTATAAATTCCAACAACACCTTCGGGTTGGCGAAATTTAAATCAATTTGATCTTCACTGAACGTCGCCCAAACATGCCGTCGCCCACGATGGGTATACACTGGGGTCAATAGCGGCGTATTGCGTGGCCGCGTCACTGCCGATACATCCTGCTGCGGGTCGACTTCTATAAAATATTCGGTAAAGGGCTCGCGGTTACTGATAAAGTCGATAAACCACAGGTTTTCACGCGAGCAATGATTGATCACTAGGTCGAACATCAAGTCGAAATCCTGATGTAGGACGTGAATGTCCGGCCATTCGCCCCAGTCTGGATTCACTTGGCGATAGTCGATCACGGAAAAACCGTCATCCGAACTGTAGGGAAAAAACGGCAGAATATGCACCGCGCTGACGGTATCCCGTAAGTGCTGACGTAAAAACTGTGCCAATGTTTGCAGCGGTACTTCATTCTCATGTTGCAGGCTATTGCCATACGTAATGAGAATCACGTCACTTTCATCCCAGCGTTGCGAGCGCGGTCGCTTAACTCGACGCTGCTCTGCAAAGGTATGCATCAAGCGCACGATTTGTGCGGCTAACTCGCTGCAATCGGTATCGCTGTAAATCTTTTCAAGGCGCGCTTGAATGCGCGCCACGGCTGGCGCTGAGAGTTCTGGCATGGCGTGTCCTTTTTTATGACCAGCTCACCGCTCAACAAGCGATGGCAAGAGACGTCAGCGCTTGCCAGTTTTGTGCCGACACCGCTGTTTTGGGCGTCAGCCAACTGCCGCCCACCGCAAAAACATTGCTCAACGCCAAATAATCTCGGTAGTTATCAGCGCCAATGCCACCGGTGGGACAAAACACCACATCACCAAAAGGCCCGGCCAGTGCTTTTAACATGGCACTGCCACCCGCAGCGCTGGCGGGAAAGAACTTCTGATAGCGAAAGCCGGCTTCGCGTGCGCGCATGACTTCTGAGGGCGTCGCTACCCCCGGCAAATACGGCCCACCCCAGTTTTGCGCACAGGCCAGCAAATCGCTGCTGCATCCTGGGCTGACAGCAAACTCGGCGCCCTGCTTTAGTGCATCTTCCAGCTGATATGCACTGGTGACGGTGCCAACGCCGACAATGGCATCCGGCACTGCCTGCTTGATTTCAGCGATGGCTTGCAGGCCCGCACCCGTGCGCAGCGTCACCTCCAGCAAGCGCACCCCGCCAGCGACCAGCGCCTGCGCCAGGGGAACGGCATCATCCAGCTGATCGATGACAATGACGGGCACAATGGGCTTAGCCCGCTCCATCCAGAGATCCCACATACTGCGTTCATGATTCATCATATTCCTCCCAGGCAATGCTAATAGCGCCTTCATTGGCAGCGGTGGTGCGCGCACGAAACAGAGCAAACAGTTCACGTCCGGCGCCCTGCTGGCGGATCAATGGCGCTGCTGGAAGCTCTCGTTGCTCGAAATCCGCCGCCAGCACGGTAAGCTCGCCATGATGTGCATCCAACCGAATGACATCACCGTCACGAATACGCGCAATCGCACCACCATTGATGCCTTCGGGCGCCAAATGAATCGCCGCCGGCACCTTGCCGGAAGCGCCTGACAAGCGCCCGTCTGTCACCAAAGCCACTTTGTGACCCGCCTGCTGTAAATTGCTCAGCGCCGGGGTTAATTGGTGCAGCTCGGGCATGCCATTGGCCCTTGGCCCTTGATAGCGCACCACCACGACCACATCCTGATTCAACTCACCGGCCTGATAGGCCGCCAGCACCTGAGCTTGATCGTCAAAGACACGCGCCGGCGCTTCGATGTGCCAGCGATCTTCTGGCACGGCGGAGATTTTTATAATGGACTCGCCCAAATTGCCGCGCAGCCATTTCATGCCGCCTTCGCGCATAAACGGCGCATGTACCGGCGCTTGCACGGTTAAATCCAGACTCTCGCTGACCGCCGGGCGCCAAGCGAGCTGACCATCTTGCATAAATGGCTCACGAAAATAGGGTTCAAGCCCGCTGCCCAATATGGTGTTCACATCCGTGTGCAACAGACCCGCTTCTGCCAGCTCACGCATCAATAACGGCATACCGCCGCTGGCCTGAAACGCGTTGATGTCGGCATCGCCATTGGGGTAAATGCGCGTCAGCAAAGGCACGACATTGGATAAATCGGCAAGGTCCTGCCAAGTGAGTTGCACCCCCGCCATTCGCGCAATGGCCAACAAGTGAATGCTGTGATTGGTCGAGCCACCAGTGGCCAATAATCCGACCATGGCATTGACCAAGCTGCGCTCATCGATGATTTGGCTGATCGGTAAGTAGTCACCGCCCAGGGCGGTATGCTCAGTCACACACTGCGCAGCCGCCTTGGTTAAATGCGGCCGCAACGGATCTGTCGGGTTAATAAACGATGAACCTGGCAATTGCAGGCCCATGATTTCTACCAGCATTTGGTTGGAGTTGGCGGTGCCATAAAAGGTGCAGGTACCGGGTGAATGGTAGGAGCGCATTTCACTGTCCAACAAGGCCTGTTCATCCACCTCTCCGGCGGCGTATTGCTGCCTGACTTTGGCTTTTTCCGCATTACTGATGCCCGTTGGCATTGGTCCGGCGGGCACAAACACCGCCGGTAAATGACCAAAGCGCAAAGCCGCCATCAGCAAACCCGGCACGATTTTGTCGCAAATGCCCAGCAGCAGCACGCCATCAAACACCTGATGCGACAGCGCCACCGCCGTACTTAAAGCGATGGTATCGCGACTGAACAAGGACAGCTCCATGCCCACCTGGCCTTGCGTCACGCCATCACACATGGCTGGCACCCCGCCTGCCATTTGGCCAACATGGCCGCAAGCAGCTAACGCCTGTTTCAGCTGTTGGGGGTAATCGACGTAAGGGGCATGGGCGGACAATACATCGTTGTAGGCACTGACGATGGCGATGTTGGCGGCCTGATGACTGGCTTTTAATATCAATTTGTCATCGTCGCTGGCGGCGGCATAGTCATGGGCCAGATTGGTGCAACTGAGCTGATGACGCAGCGGCCCTTGCTGCGCCGCTGCTTGCATGTGTTGCAAATAACGTTGGCGACTTTTTTGACTGCGCTGGCGAATGCGTTCGGTTACTTGCTCGACCACACTGTGCATTTAGCTGCTCCGATAAAGACTGAGGGGAACTTGGGATTGATATAGCAAAGCACGCACAGGCATGGCTTCGATGTCCTGCTGCTGACCTGGCTCGCACGCCTGCTCAAAAGTGTGATTCTTATCGTCACCTTCAAAGTGCAAATACAGATGCTGACAACGTGCCAGCAAAGACCAAGTCAGGCTCATGCGAGCAGGCTTTTGATCCATCACGGGGCAACACCAAGCGCCGCCCTGCTCATCGAGCAAGCTCGGCAAGGCCGGTGAGCCTGGAAACCAGGACGCGGTATGGCCATCCGCCCCCATGCCGAGCACGGCCAAATCCAGCTGATCAACCAGCTCGTGCAAGCGGTTTTCACAGGCCATAAAGCCATCTTCAGGATCGTTAGCGCCGTTGTACAAAGGCAGAAAAAAGGCATCGCTGGCCGGCCCTTGCAATAGATGCTGCTGAATCAGGCGAGCATTGCTGTCGCTGTGCTGTGCATCGACCCAACGCTCATCGACTTGCGTCAGCGTGACTTTATTCCACGCCAACGACTGTTGCGCCAGCTGTTGAAAAAACAGCACGGGAGTTTGACCGCCACTGACGGCCAAACTGGCATGGCCGCGCTCATCAATGCATTGTTGTAAGCGCCGAGCCACACCGCGTGCTAGCTGGCGCGCCAGATCTTCGGGGTTATCAAAGCGATTATCTGTGATCATCAGCTGCTCTCATCCCACAAGCGTCCATCTTTGGCCAACAGCAAGGTGGCTGCTGCCGGCCCCCAACTGCCCGAGGTGTAAGGCTCGGGGCGTTGTTCTAACTCATCCCAGCCGCGCAGAATCGGATCGATCCAATGCCAGGCTTCCATCAACTCATCGTGGCGCAAAAACAACGTGGCGTTGCCGCTGAGCACATCAAACAATAAGCGCTCATAGGCTTCTGGCACTCGCGTTTGCTTTAAATTGGCCGGGTTAAGGCTGAGGTTCATCGGCCGTACATTCATCCCCGGGCCCACTTTTTTCTCGCACAACATCAACCGAATGCCTTCATCGGGCTGCAGCCTAAAGACCAATTTATTAGCCATGGTATTTTTGTGTTGCAGAGGGAAAATCGAGTGCGGGATTTCTTTAAAATGCACCACAATTTCGCACGCACGCTCGGCCAGTCGCTTACCGGTGCGCAAATAAAAAGGCACGCCCGCCCAGCGCCAGTTATCGATGTGCACCTTGGCGGCAACGAAGGTTTCGGTATGACTTTTCGCATCGATGCCCGGCTCTTCACGATAACCGGGCACGGGTTTCCCTTCCGACACACCAGCGTCGTATTGGCCACGCACCACGTGCTCACTGATGGAGCTGCCCAAGACCGGCCGCAACGCTCTCAGCACTTTTACCTTTTCGTCACGAATGGCGTCGGGCTCCAGCCGTGCCGGCGGTTCCATGGCCGTGATGCACAATAGTTGCAGCAAATGATTTTGAAACATATCGCGAGTGGCGCCGACGTGATCATAAAACCCCGCCCGGCTTTCTACCCCCAGCGATTCCGTAATGCTGATCTGAATATGATCGATGTATTTATGATTCCACTGGTGCTCAAACAGTGAGTTAGCAAAGCGCAACACCATCAGGTTTTGCACCGTTTCTTTGCCCAAATAATGATCGATACGATAAATCTGCGACTCTTCGAAGTAGGACTCAACCGCTTGGTTGATCTGCTGCGCTGATGCCAAATCGTGGCCAATGGGCTTTTCCAGCACCACTTTGCTGTCGGGGTCGATCAGGTCGGCCTGATGCAAGCCTTCACAAATGGGGGTGAATAAATCTGAGCCCGTCGCCAAGTAAAACACCCGGTTATTGCCGCCGCTTAGCTCAGCTGCCATAGCCCGATAGCCATCCAAGTCGGCGGCATCCATGGTGTGCAGGTGCACCCGCTGGCAAAACGCCTGCCAGCGCTCAGCTTCAAAAACAGTGCTAGACAGATGTGGCTGGACTTGCTGGCGCAGCCACTGGGCTAAGGCATCAGCGTCCATTTGCTGGCGCGACACCAACACGATGTGACCCGCAGGCAAGCGTTGATCCAGATCGAGCATATACAGAGCTGGCAGTAGCTTGCGGCGGGCCAGGTCGCCCAAACCGCCGAACAACACCAGATCAAACGGCGATGATATCTGCATGACCTCTCCTTTAGTTGCCCAACTCTCCTGCAGGCTTGATGACGTAATACGTTTGCAAACCTGCAGCATCAGTGCCAAATCACCCTGAGTGGCACCATCCTTGCTCCCACCAACAACATTACACGAGGTTACAGCCTGACGCACAGTGTCGATAAATCTGACATAATCTCGGCCCGGTTTTTCCCATTTATACAAGGACTGAACTGTATGATTCATAAGTGCCTGTTTCCGGTGGCCGGCTATGGCACCCGCTTTTTGCCCGCAACCAAAGCCATGCCGAAGGAAATGCTGCCCATTGTTAACAAACCGCTGGTGCAATACGGTGTGGAAGAAGCACATGAGGCGGGCTTGCACACCATCGGCTTTGTCACCGGCCGCGGCAAACGCGCCATTGCTGACCACTTTGACATCAGCTACGAGCTGGAGCATCAGATTGCCGGTTCAGGCAAAGAAGAGTTGCTGTCATCGATCCGTACTTTGATTGACGAAAACGATTTTTCGTTTACCCGCCAAAATCATATGATGGGCCTTGGCCATGCGGTACTCTCTGGCCGCAATTTAATGGGGGATGAACCCTTCGCCATGGTATTGGCTGATGACCTGTGCGTCCCTGAGCCAGGTGATGAGGGTGTACTGGCGCAAATGGTAAAACTCTTCCAACAGTTTCGTTGCTCAATTGTTGCCATTCAGGAAGTGCCCGAAGACGAAGTGCATAAATACGGTGTGATCGCCGGTGAGCCCATGAAAGAAGGCCTGTACCGCGTCACCGACATGGTGGAAAAACCCAAAAAAGAAGATGCACCCAGCAATTTGGCCATCATCGGCCGGTACATCTTAACGCCAGATATTTTTGACAAAATCGAAGCCACGGAGCCGGGTAAAAACGGCGAAGTACAAATTACCGACGCCCTATTAAAGCAAGCCAACGAAGGCTGCGTATTGGCCTATAAATTCCGTGGCAAACGCTTCGACTGCGGCAGCATCGACGGCTTTGTCGAAGCCACTAACCATGTTTACCAAAACGTATTTAAGCAAGGGGAGTAACATGGGCGAATATCTCGCGGCATTCAAAGCCTACGACGTGCGTGGTCGCATACCAGATGAACTGAACGAAGACATCGCCTATGCGATTGGCCGGGCTTATGCCGATTTCCTGCAGCCCAAGCAGGTCGTGGTGGGCTATGACATTCGCCTCACCAGCCAAACCCTGAGCCAAGCATTAGCGAAAGGGTTACAAGAAGGCGGTGCCGACGTGATTGATATCGGTCAGTGCGGCACCGAAGAGGTCTACTTCGCCACCTCGCACTTGCAAGTAGACGGCGGTATTTGTGTGACCGCCAGTCACAACCCGAAAGACTACAACGGCATGAAGTTCGTGCGCGAGCAGTCGAAACCCATCAGTGGCGACACTGGCCTTAAAGACATCGAACGCATCGCCAGTGAACGCAGCTGGCGCGACAGCACACGCGTGGGCAGCTACCAACAGCAGGACACTCGCCCTGCTTACATCAACCACTTGTTAGGCTACGTCGATCGCAATCAATTGAAGCCCCTTAAAATTGTCTGCAACGCGGGCAATGGTGGTGCCGGAGCCGTGATTGACGCCATCGAATCGCAGCTGCCGTTCGAGTGGATCAAGGTGCATCATGACGCCGATGGCGACTTCCCCAACGGGGTTCCAAACCCATTGCTCGAAGAAAACCGCGCCCCCACCATCAACGCCATTCAAGCCCACGAGGCCGATCTCGGCATTGCTTGGGACGGCGACTTTGACCGCTGCTTTTTCTTTGACAGTGAAGGCCATTTTATTGAGGGCTATTACATCGTTGGCTTGCTGGCTGAAGCCTTCCTCAATAAGCACCCAGGTGCCAACGTGGTGCACGACCCTAGATTGGTCTGGAACACAGTCGAACTGGTGGAATCCATGGGCGGCCAAGCCATTCAAAGCAAAACTGGCCATGCCTTTATCAAAGAGCGTATGCGCAAAGAAGACGCGGTGTATGGCGGTGAAATGAGCGCCCACCATTACTTCCGTGACTTCGCTTATTGTGACAGCGGCATGATTCCCTGGTTGTTGGTCGCTGAGCTGATTTCTATCAGTGGCAAGAGCTTGGCACAGTTGGTGGCTGAACGTGCCGCACGCTTCCCCTGCAGCGGTGAAATCAACTCACGCCTGCAAGATGCGCGAGCAACGCTGAGCAAGGTGGAGCAGCATTTTGCCGGCCAGGCCCTCAGTGTTGACCACACAGATGGCTTAAGCATGAGCTTTAGCGACTGGCGCTTTAACCTGCGAGCATCGAACACCGAGCCGGTGGTGCGCCTAAACGTTGAAAGCCGTGGCGACGAGGCGTTGATGCAAGAAAAAACCCAGTATTTACTGGCCTTGATGCAAGACAGCTAGCGCAGAGGCGTAGCTGTTTGTTTTCTCTCACTTTTTTTAAAAAAAGTGTTGACGCAAAGACAACTGGGGCGTAACATACGCCCCGTTGTTGAGAGACATTCCCCGATAGCTCAGTCGGTAGAGCAGTAGACTGTTAATCTATTGGTCGCTGGTTCAAGTCCAGCTCGGGGAGCCACTCAACCTTCGGGGTATAGCGCAGTCTGGTAGCGCGCCTGGTTTGGGACCAGGATGTCGGGAGTTCGAATCTCTCTACCCCGACCACTTCTTTTAAGACCTCCTCCTTTATTTAAATTTATTTTATTCTCTGCTTGCGATAGCGCTGTTTTTTCTATTTTTGCGCCATAAAAAAGCGCCCGTTGCAAGCAACGAACGCCTAGAGTCTCACACTGCTTGTGCTTAGCCTTGCTCTTCGTCTGCCACGATTTCCAGCAGCTCCACTTCAAACACCAGCGCTGAGTTAGCCGGAATTTGCGGGCTTGGGCTACGCGCGCCGTAAGCCAGATCGGCCGGCACATAGAACTTCCACTTGTCACCTGGCGACATTAGCTGCAGACCTTCTGTCCAGCCTTTGATGACCATATTAAGCGGGAACTGAGCAGGCTCGCCGCGATCAACCGAGCTGTCAAACACAGTGCCGTCGGTCAGCGTGCCATGGTAATGTACTTTTACCGTGTCGGTTGCTGCTGGCATGGCACCGTCGCCACCGTCGGTCAGAATTTCATATTGCAAGCCAGACTCCAGCACCACGACTTCGTCACGCTTGGCATTTTCAGCTAAAAATTCTTCGCTTTTCTTCGCCATTTCATCATTAAGCGCTTCTTGCTTACGCACATGCTCTTCGCGCATCTTAGCGAAGGCCGCTTCGATGGTTTCTTCATCAATGCGCGCTTCCGTTTCGCTCATGGCGTCACGCAAACCGGCCACCAAAGCGTCGGTGTTCAATTCCAGTTTTTCACCGGCCAACTGACGACCAAACTGCAAGCCAACACCGTAGCTGGCCTGATCAACGTGATTTTCCAGTTTTACTTCTGCCGCCTTCTCTTGACCACAGCCGGCCAGCAATGCAGCGCCCAGCAAGACAGCCGGTGCAGTTTTCTTAAACATCATGGTATTTCCTTGCTTGTTATAAATTAAAGGGGGTTCAGCACGCGTAATTACCTGCTGCGGCTCGCCGTTCACACTCGCGCCGAATATTTTTGCACACTTGAATTTCGGCAGTGGATGGATTTGCCATCATTTTGCAGCGGTAATCTCGCTGGCGCAGCTCTTTATCAGCAATATCAGCAAACTGACCATTACCGCACCCCACCAGACCCAAGACCACGAATAACAGCAAATATTTCATCACACGCCCAATCCATGTCGCAAAAAACAGCGGTTAAAAACCCACCGCAAAGGAGGCACCCACATACACACCCGAGACGTTTACATCGGCTTCAATATCCACATCATCTGGGTCGGTTTGCAGCGCCAAGCGGCGATAACCAGCCTCTAAACCAACATCCACCACAGGGACGGGCAAATCATAGCCCAGACCATAACTGATATCGGTCAACTGGTTATCACCTAAGCCAACATAACGCATATCAGCACCGGCATACAGGCCGAATGGCGTGTTGACTTTTACAGCCCCATAAGCCAATGGCAAGGTCAGATCTAAATCCACCTCTTCACTGACACTGTTGCCCTCATAACTGCCTTTCACCACAGCACTGCCGTCGAACTGTCGGGCAGTAGCACCCAAATAAATATCGACATAAGGCAACGGCAGCGGCAAGCCCCAATACAGAGTTAAATCCTGATGGCCCAGATCAAAATCCGTTTGTGTATCGCCTGTATACGACTGACCTGCAAACTCAGTATTTAAGCGACCATCACCGGAGATCTCCAGCGCCGTCCGTTTAAGTTCAACGTGAGGCAACACAGGCACTGGGTGTTCGAAAAACAACGTGATTTGATTACCGGTATTGTCTTCTAAATCCAGGCCTTCGCTTTCAACCGAAACATCGCGATCCAAATCACCTTTGGCGCCAGCATTCCAAACGCTGGCCTTGGCACCGACAGTAAACAGCAAATCGGCCTGTGTTGGCGCCGCGACAGACAAAGCCAATGCCGCCGCTGAAATCCAGGATAATGTACGTTGCATGTTGCCTTCCTGTTCCTTAATTACGGAAAACACCTTCTCACACAAAAACGCCGGCAAGTGCCGGCGTCATGGATAGGCGATTTAGAATGTTACGCCAATTCGGCGACCGACTTCCATATAGGATTCGACGACACCGCCCAACCCTTGGCGGAAACGGTCTTTATCCAGTTTTTCGCGGGTATCCGCATCCCACAAACGGCAGCCATCGGGAGAGAATTCATCGCCCAATACCACTTCACCACGGAATAAACCAAACTCCAATTTGTAATCAACCAGCAGCATGCCGCCTTGCTCGAACAAGTCTTTTAACACACTGTTCACTTGAAAGGTTAATTCCTTCATGCGCTCTATATGTGCCTCTTCCGCCCAACCAAACGAGCGCGCGTGAAACTCGTTGACCATCGGGTCGCCAAGCTCGTCATTTTTCAAAAACAACTCAAACGTCGGTGGCATTAACTCGATGCCTTCTTCGACCCCCAAGCGGCGGCACAGGCTGCCTGCAGCAACATTACGCACCACGCATTCTAATGGAATCATGTCTAGGCGCTTTACCAAAGACTCGGTGTCCGACAACAAGCGCTCAAAATGCGTAGGAATGCCGGCATCAGCCAATGCCTGCATGACAAAAGCATTGAACTTGTTGTTTACCAGCCCTTTTTGATCCAGCTGCTCGACCTTTTTACCGTCAAAGGCTGACGTATCGTTGCGAAATTCCAGCACCATCAAATCGCTGTCGTCAGTGGTATACACCGACTTAGCTTTGCCAGAGTACAACAGTTCACGCTTTTCCATGGGGTTCTCCAAAGATAACTTTTGTTCGTAGGCCCAGCTCAGTTCAATTGCTGCCAAGGAGACACTTCGTCCTGGCGCAATAACTGTACGTCTTCGGGCTGACAAGCCATGGCCGGCGCTAACGCCTGACGCACCAATTGCTCGTCGTTGTTTTTTTCACTGATATGACCCGCAGTCACTGACTGCAGCCCCGACCAGCGCACGCGCTGCAGCAACTCAGCACATTGTTGATTGCTTAAGTGACCGAACTGCCCAGCGACGCGTGCTCGCAACGCCGGCGGATACGGCCCGCGCTGCAACATCTGCGGATCATGATTGGCCTCTACCTGCAGACCGTGACAGCGGCGATACCGATGCACCACATGCGGGGTCAAACTTCCTAGGTCAGACAATACGCCAAGACAATGATCACGCCGGCCACGCACGACAAATTGCAGCGGCTCTTGCGCATCGTGCGGCACCACCACTGGCATCACCTGCATACCAGCGATCGTCACGCTCTCATCACCGCGAATACAACGCCACAAGGCATGCTGCTGCCACTGCATTTTACGGGCCGTGCCGTGGGAGCTGTAAAACGGAATGTCCAACGCCTCGCACAGCGACTGCACCCCCTTGGCGTGATCGCTGTGCTCATGAGTCACCAGCACACCTTGCAACTGCTCAACTGGCAGCTCAGCTTGCTGCAAACGCTGCAAAATATTTTTACGGCTAAAACCGCAATCGATAAGCAATGCGTGCTGCTGTTCTACCACCAGCGTGGCATTGCCTCGACTGCCACTGCCTAACGAGCAATACCTCACGATTCCAGCTGACGCAGTATCTCAGTCAGCACAGACTCGGTCAGATCGGCCTCAGCCAAAGCGTCGCTTTCCGTTAACAAGGAAAGATAAACGCCACTGTGCGCACGGTTCATTTTTAGCCAGTACACCTGCGGCTCTGGCTCGTCTGGGCCAAACAGCGATGCCCAAAAGCCCTGCTCTTGCGCATCAGCCGGCGGTACGATTTCCAGAAAATAAGTGCCGGTACTGCGGTTTAAGTCGAGCAGCTTTAAGTCGCTCGCGGCCAGCGCCTCGGTCACTTCTGCCCAAGATTGGGCGTAACCGATATCAAGCCGCAAAATCAGCGTGCCAGCCCCGTCGCGATCCAAGCGCGGATTCACATCCGCTGCCTGATATTGTGCCAAGCTGGCGCTGTCGTTGGTTGACTCTTCCAGCAAAGGAGCCGGCCTTGGCACCTCAAAGCTGGTGGGTCTTTCGGGCTTAACTGGCAATGCGGGAATCGAATAGGCCGGTTGGGTCGCTAAGGGCGCCATACCCTCCGGCACTTGAGTATCAGCAATGGGCTCGGCAGTTAAATAGCCCTCACTGCGGTCATTCACAACGCTGCCCAGCAAGCTGCAACCACCGAGTAAAAAAACGGGAAGAATAAGCGCTAATCGCATGATATTAGAGCAACCCTAGGTTGGCCAACGCCAGTTCTAACTTGGGCTGATAACGTTCGTCCAGCTCCACTAACGGCAAACGAATGCCAGAAGGCATTTTGCCCATGCGCGCCAATGCCCACTTCACCGGCACCGGATTGGCTTCCACAAACAAGGCTCGATGCAGCGGCATCAGGCGGTCGTTCAGCTCTTTCGCCTCATCGGCCTTGCCATCCAGTGCCAGCATACAGAGCTGGTGCATCATTTTAGGGGCGACGTTGGCCGTTACTGAGATATTGCCCTGACCGCCCAACAGAATCAGCTCGTAAGCGTTGGCATCTTCACCGGAGTAAATCGCCATGCGATCGCCCACACGCTCAATCAGCTCGCGCGCGCGCTGCAAATCACCGGTTGCGTCTTTAATGCCAACGATTTGCTCAACATCCGCCAGCGCCGCCACGGTATCAACCGCCACATCACTGGCGGTGCGGCCAGGTACGTTGTACAAAATTTGTGGGATATCTGCCGCCGCCGCGATGGCTTCGTGATGGCGGATAATGCCGCGCTGCGGTGGGCGGTTGTAATAGGGTGACACCAGCAAACAGGCATCGGCCCCGGCGCGTTTGGCTTCTTGTGTCAGTTCAATGGCTTCACTGGTGGAGTTAGAACCAGTACCGGCGATCACCGGACGACGGCCCGCGACCTTTTTAACAACGCGCTCCACCACATCACAGTGCTCTTGGGTGTGCAGAGTGGTGGATTCACCCGTGGTACCCACGGCCACAATGGCATCGGTCCCCTGGCTAACGTGAAATTCCACCAACTGGTCGAGGCTCTCCCAATCCACCTGGCCATCCGGGTGCATCGGGGTAACCAGCGCAACAATACTGCCGGTAATCATTTAACTGCTACTCCTGAAAAGACGGTCGTGGCGGAAAAGGCCGACATTGCCACGACAGAATAAAGGCGCAAGTCTACTGGTGCGGCGAAACGCTGACAAGAGACGCCAACGGCTACTCCTTGCCTTCAGACAAGTCCTGATGCTGCTCTGGCCAAGCCTGAACCACAGCATTAAAAAGCGTGGCCAACGGAATAGCGAAAAACACCCCCCAAAAGCCCCATAAACCGCCAAACACCAACACCGCCAAGATAATGGCCACCGGATGCAGGTTTACCACCTCAGAAAACAGCAGCGGCACGAGCACATTGCCATCTAGAGCTTGAATAATGCCGTAAATCACCATCAGCCACAGAAAATCGTTACCCAACCCAAACTGGATGTAGCCAACCAAGGCGATCGGTACCGTCACCACCGCAGCCCCAATGTAAGGTACCAGCACCGAAAAGCCGACAGCAATGGCCAACAGCGCGGCATAATTGAGCCCCAACCAAACAAAGGCGGCATAGGTCACCGCCCCCACGATGACAATTTCTACCGCTTTGCCGCGCACGTAATTGGCAATTTGCTCATCCATTTCATGCCAAACGCGATCCAGAAGCGAACGCCGATTAGGCAAAAAAGAGGTAAACCAGCGTACGATTTGCTCAGAGTCTTTTAATAAAAAGAACACCAAAATGGGCACCAACACGCAGTAAATCAACACCGCCATCACGCCCGTGATACCAGAGATAGAGAAGCTCACCGCCAACTGCCCCAACTGTGCCAGTTCATCACCGATCTGCTTACTCCATTGGCGAACCTGCTCTTCCGTTACCAACTCAGGGAAGCGCTCAGGCAAGTGCAGCAGCAACGTTTGCCCCTCTTTGGCCATACGCGGCAACTCATAAAAAAACTGCGACGTTTGCTGCCACACTGCTGGCAGTAAGAAAAATAAAATCCCAACCAGCGAGCCAACAAACAGCGAAAATACCAGCACCGTTGCCAGCAAATGACTCATGCCCCAACGCTTACACACTTTCATGGTGCCTTGTAGTAAGTAGGCAATCACCAAAGCAGTTAAAAACGGTGCCAACACCTGCCCAAAAGACACCACGACGACCAGCAAGGCGGCGATCAGTAGCAGCAGCAGCAGCGCTTCTTCATTGGAAAAATAACGATCTATCCAGCTCCGTACGACATTGAACATGACGCTACGCTCCCTTGCGAATCCAGTAGTGGTAAACACCATCGCGCTGCTCCGCCGCCAGCAGGGTATGTGCCGTCAAATCAGCAAAGGTGTGTAAGTCCTGCCAAGAACCTGAATCGGTCGCAGACACCCAGAGCACTTGCCCTTCGGCCAATGACTTCAACGCCAACTTGGCCTTTAACAAGGGCATGGGACAGGCCAAACCATCGGCCTGCAAACGCTGATCGTAAGGTAGCTCGTTCGACACGGATAACACCTTCTGCGAAACTGATTAATTGGGTCGGCCAGCCGTAGAAGGCCAACCGAGCGCTTATTATACGGATGCCGACCGCTCAGGCTATCGACAGTCACCGCCAGCCCAGCTCCAGCACCTGGCAGGGATATTTAACCGGCCACTGCGGTCAGATTGCCGCGGCATTGCCTTAACGCGGCACTGACCATGAATGAATAAACACACCACAGGATATCATTTTGTTGCGCCACACTTTTCTGACCGGGCTGATCTGGCTGACTGCAACCACCGGCGTCGCTCAGACTGCCAGCAATGAACTGCCTGAACTGGGTGACGGCACTTCGGGCATTGTGTCGCTGCAACAGGAGCACCAAATGGGGCGGACTTGGTTACGTCAACTGCGACGCGAAGCCCCCTTGATCGAATCGCCACTGGCCAAGCAATACATCGAAAACTTGGTCTACCAACTGGTGCCCTTCAGCGAAGTACGCCAAACCGACTTAGAGTTCGTCGTGGTTGACCAGCCACAGCTTAACGCCTTTGCCGTGCCCGGTGGCATCATTGGCATCAACTATGGATTACTCCTGCACACCCGCGACGAAGACGAACTGGCCGCGGTTTTAGCGCACGAGCTGGCACACCTCAGCCAGCGCCACTTCGCCCGGCGCATCGAGCAATCGCAAAAGCAGCAACCCATCGCCATTGCCACGTTACTCGCCAGTATTTTGCTGATTGCCAGCAACAACCCAGATGCAGGCTTTGCTGGTTTAATGTCGACCCAAGCCGCCAGCATTCAAGAACAGTTGGCCTACAGCCGAGAGTGGGAGCGCGAGGCCGATCGCTTAGGGATGCGCACCTTAGCAGCCGCCGGCCTGGATCCACACGCCATGCCCAGCATGTTTGAGCAAATGCAGCGCGCCAGCCGATTCAGTCAAAGGCCACCGGAGTTTTTATTAACCCACCCGGTAACCCAGTTCCGTATTGCCGACGCCGCCGGCCGTGCCGACAACTACCCCAAAAGACCGCGCACCACTCGCTTCGATTTTTTGCTGCTGAAAGCTGACGCAGAATGGCGCTATTACCGCGGCAACGACAAGATCAGCGCTCTGCGCAGTGAGCTTGAGCAAAGCAAAGGCCAAGACTGGCATGCCGCCCTAACGGTAAAGCTGGCACACACTCAACACCAACAAGGCCACAGCGACGCCGCACTGAGCACACTGCAAACCCTGCCCCAAAGCCGTCGCCAGCATGCAGCGGTGCTGGCCTTAGAAGCCGAGTTAATCGACGTTGAAACAGCGCTACCCAAACTGCGACAAGCACTCACCATAGAGCCCGATAGCCGAGTCCTGCTCACCGCTTTAGCGCAGCAGCAAATGCGTGCCGGCCAACACGCACAAGCGCTGCAGAGCTGGCGCCAGCAAACCGAGCGCTGGCCCAGCGACCCAGAGGTTTGGCGCGGCCTGCAGCAAGCGGCAGGGAATGCCGGCGAGAAGATTACCGCCCACTATGCCGGTGCTGAAAGGTTATTTTTACGCGGGGATCAAGCGCGTGCTTTGCGACAAATGGAACTGGCCATCAGCGCCGCACGCAAGGAGGGGGATTTCCAGCGCCAGGCAGCGCTGGAAAGTCGCATGAAGCGCATGGCTGCAGCGGCCACACGCTTATAATCACTAACGGGCCTTGAAGGTCAGCATACGGCCCAGACTGACTTCTGCCTGCTGGCGAATCTCTTCGTCCACTAGGATTTCTGGGCGGCCATCGCGCAAGGCATCGCGAATGTTCTGCAAGGCATTCATGCCCATCCACGGGCAATGAGCACAGCTGCGACAAGTCGCGCCATTGCCCGCCGTTGGCGCCTCGATCAAAGTCTTATCGGGGGCTGCTTGCTGCATTTTGTAGAAAATGGCCTTGTCCGTCGCCACGATCAAGGTATCGGTCTCTAAACGCTCGGCTGCGGCAATCAACTGGCTGGTCGAGCCGACCACATCGGCCATTTCCACCACCGCCTGCGGACTCTCTGGGTGCACCAAAATAGCGGCATGGGGATGCACTTTTTTCAGATCTTCCAGCGCCTTCGCTTTAAATTCGTCATGAACAATGCATTCACTGTCCCACAGAATCATGTCTGCGCCGGTTTCTCGCTGGATGTAATTGCCCAAATGGCGATCGGGTGCCCAAATCAGCTGTTTGCCTTCGGCTTTTAAATAGCGCACTACGTCCAATGCGATGCTCGATGTCACTACCCAATCGGCTCGCGCTTTGACCGCTGCCGAGGTGTTGGCATAGACCACCACTTCGCGCTCAGGGTGCTGATCGCAAAAGGCCGAGAACTCATCAATCGGGCAACCTAAGTCCAGTGAGCACGTCGCCTCTAATGTGGGCATCAAAATACGCTTTTCTGGGCTCAGAATTTTGGCCGTCTCGCCCATAAAGCGCACACCGGCCACCAGCAGCGTGCTGGCTTTGTGATCGCGCCCAAAACGCGCCATCTCCAGCGAGTCAGACACACAACCGCCACTGCGCTCAGCCAGTGCCTGGATCTCCGGCGCGGTGTAATAGTGCGCCACGATGGCGGCATCTTGCGCCACCAATAAGTCACAGATTTCTTGCTCTAATGCCTGCTGCTCTTCAGCACTCAAAGCTGGGGCCGGGCTAGACCAAAAATCACGAATGATTTCGCGCGAACGATCCATTTCAGAAATGGTGGATGACATAAACTACAACGCCTCTCACATCAGCTGGCGGCATTCTAACACAGCCCCACGTGGAGCGAGGCCAGCATAAAACCCTGAACGTCAGGCACAAAAAAAGGGGAGAAAGTTTCCTTTCTCCCCTTTTTGGGAATAAGTGGTGGGTCGTGCTGGATTCGAACCAGCGACCAATTGGTTAAAAGCCAACTGCTCTACCAACTGAGCTAACGACCCTTAGTTGCTGTGCATTTTAACTTTCGTTTCTAAAAAGTCAAGCTTTTTCAACAACTTACCTCTGGTAGTTGGTGGTGGGTCGTGCTGGATTCGAACCAGCGACCAATTGGTTAAAAGCCAACTGCTCTACCAACTGAGCTAACGACCCCCAGAGGAGGTGCGTATAATACTGATAATTTTCTGGTGCACAACCCCTTTGATGAAAAAAGTTTAAATTTTTTATGCACTTACAGCTGCAGCACGGTTTAACCAGCACAAACTGCCGCGTGCTTGCGGGAAGAGAAACAGAGAAACAGAGAAACAGAGAAACAGAGAAACAGAGAAACAGAGAAACAGAGAAACAGAGAAACAGAGAAACAGAGAAACAGAGAAACAGAGAAACAGAGAAACAGAGAAACAGAGAACACTAATGCCAGCGCTTGCCGCTGGCATACATAACTTACAGCGTTTGCAGGTAAGAGCGTGCCAGCTGCACCGTGGCTTCCGCTTTGCCTGAATACGTACGAATGACCTTTTCCAACCACTGACGTGCTTCGTCCGTACGGCCAAGCTTGTGCAGGGTTACGGCATACTTATAGCTCGCATCCGCCGCCTTGCTGTGCTCAGGAAACTGATCAATGACGACTTTAAAGCGCTCCAGCGCCTTGGACTGCTGCCCTTCTACCAACGCCACCTCGCCGGACCAATACCAGGCATTGGCAATCAACTCATCTTGCGGGTACAGGCGAATAAAATCAGCAAAGGCTTGCTGCGCCTGCTCAAACTCTTTATTACGCACCAGCATCATGGCTTTTTTGTAGCTCTGCTCGGCACTTAACTGCGGCGCTTTGGAGCCATCGACCTCGGGGGGAGCAACGGTGGTGTTTGTGACCGATGCCGGCGTCTGCTGCATCAGCAAGGAGACACGGCGGTCCAAATCCAGATAGCGCTGCTGACCAGATTGCTGCAGCGAACTGATTTGTCGCTCTTGCGTTTCTACCTGACTGCGCAAATAGGCAATTTCTTGCTGCATCTGCTCCACTTGCATGATCAGCTCAGTCAGCAAATCCGCCTGATTGCCAGCCACCGGTGCACTTTGAGGCACCGGCGCAGGCTGAGACGATGCCGGCTTAGCGACCGGCGCCGTCGGTATCTGCTCACCAACGGAAACCCATTCATCTGCCAACACAGGGGCACTGGCAACCAAAGTGGACAGCAGCAGATACTTCATCGTCATTAGCGTTGATATTTCACTTCAACGCGACGGTTTTTAGCGTAGCTAGCTTCATTGCTACCCATCACCGCTGGACGCTCTTCACCAAAGCTAACCACTTCCAACTGGTTGGCAGCGGCGCCATTGGCCATCAGGAAACGACGCACTGTCATAGCACGACGCTCACCCAGAGCCAGGTTGTACTCGACGGTACCGCGCTCATCGGCATGGCCTTCCAGTACAACGCGAGTTGCCGGGTTGTTTTTCAGATACGCCGCGTGCGCCATCAAAGAAGGCTTGCCGTCGGCTTTTAACGTGCTCTGATCGAAGTCGAAGTAGAATACAGTTTGCTCGCGCAGTGCAGCGGCTTCTGCTTCAGCTTCCATGTCTTTGCCGCTTACTGTGTTGTTATCAACCGCAGTGGTGCCGTCTGTCTGACTCTCTGTTGCTACAGGATCTGAGCTGCCGCTGCCTTCGCTTACTTCGCCCGTGCTGGAGCAAGCTGAAATCAGAAGGGCGCCCAGGGTCAGTCCTAACGCCTTGTAAAGTGCAGTTTTTTGCATAACCGTCTTCCCAGTTAAGGTTAGTGTGTTTTATTTAAAAATGGGTGACCAAGCAGGTTCCCTGACGTCGCCGAACTTCGACGGTAGGCGAAATTTCACCTCACCATCGACCGATACCGCCGCAAGAATACTGCGATCCGCTTCACTTGCGGCATAAACTACCATACTTCCGTTAGGCGCAACACTAGGCGATTCGTCCAGCTCAGTCTCTGATGTCAGAATATGAACTAGGCCACTTTCTACGTCCTGCGCAGCAATGTGAAACCGGCCATTTGACTGATGAACATACACCATTTTACGCCCATCTGCCGTGATTCGTGCCCGCGCATTGTAGTTGCCTTCAAAGGTGACTCGCTCAACCTCTTTGTCGACTGTGTCGATTTTATATATTTGCGGCCCCCCCGCACGGCTGGAAGTAAAGAGAATATCGCGACCGTTAGGCATCCACTGTGGCTCGGTATCAATGCTGTAATGACGCGTTAGGCGGGTTAAATTCCGACTTTCTAAATCGAGTACATACACATCTGGGTTGCCGAGCTGCGAGCGCACAAACGCCAGTTTTTTACCATCCGGTGAAAACGCCGGCGCACTGTTCGAGCCTTTAAATGCCGCGACTTTTTCACGACGACCACTGCTTAAATGCTGAAAATAAATTTCACTGCGGCCATTTTCGAAGGATACATAGGCAACGGTTTGACCATCAGGCGACCAAGCAGGTGAGATAATCGGATGCTTGGAGCTGTAAATCACTTGCTCGCGCGCGCCGTCGGCGTCGGCATAATTTAAGTTAAAGCGAGTACGCTCGCGGTTGGTGGTGACATATACCAACTTGGTGGAGAACACACCCGGCACACCGGTGAGCCGCTCGAATATAAAGTCACTGATGTAATGTGCCATGTCACGTAATTGGCCCGGCTGGCCGCGCACCTGATGACGTAGCAGCTCAATGCGCGAATGCACATCCAACACCTGAAACTCCGCCATGTACTCAGCGCCATTCGGCCAAATGCGGCCGATCACCACATAGTCCTGCTGCAGGGCGCTCCAGTCAGCGTAATTGACCTGCTCCAGGGTATGCGGCTGTGAAATCATGCCCACGGCCGGCAAGGTACGAAAATAGCCACTGTGCTCTAAATCACTGGTAATGATGGCCGACACATCCTCAGGCAAACGCCCCTCGCCCTGCCAGGCAAAAGGCACCACGGCAATCGGCATCGCCGACTGCTTGCCTTGAGTAATCTCGATCACCAAATCGGCTCGTACCACGCTGCTGATCAGCAACAAAGCGAGGCAAAACACACGTACTACCACATTGCATTCTCCGGTCGAAAGTTCATGGTCAGCGTCCGAAATTGACGCTCAAATAGCTGTATATCGTCGGGCACTGGCAAAGGTGAGGCGCGACGCACCGCCTGCTCAACGGAACGATCCAACGCCTGATTACCACTGCTGCGCACCACTTGTACCTGCACCACCTCGCCCGTGGGCACTAGGATTAGACGCACACTCACCTGCTGGCTTTTCTCTACCGCCGGCGGGTAGCGCCACAGCGATTCAATGCGCGAGCGAATCATATCAATATGGGTTGCCGCCGTGCGCGCAGCCGCCTCCGCCGCGGCTTCTGCGTCCAACTGGCGCTGCAGCTCCTGCTCACGCTGACGCTGCTCTAACAGGGCCTGTTCTTCTGCCAACTGCTGTTCGCGACGTTGCTGTTCGGCTTTGCGCTGCTTTTCTAGCTCACGCTGACGCTGCTGCTGAGCTTCGCGCTCACGCTTAGCCGCCAGTGCCTGCTCACGTTGTTGCGCGGCCTTTTTTTCACGCTCGCGCTGGGCTTTAAGCTCCGCTTGACGCTTTTGCTCTGCCAGTCGCTGGCGCTTCTGTTGCGCTGCTTTGGCGGCTTGCTGGCGCTGGCGCTCAGCACGCTGTTTTGCTGCCTGCGCTTGTTCGCGGCGCTGTTTTACCGCTTTGTTTTCTTCTTGAATGACATTGGCCACCATGTGGCGCGGTACCGGCTCAGGCTTGCGCACTTCACCGTGATCCCACTGTATAACGAACACCAGCGCCACCAACGCATGCAGACCAAGCGCCAAGAACACAGGCAAGCCATAACCATCAGGGCGCATATCAGTTCGCCTGCGGGTCCGGTGCTTCGGTCACCAAACCAATGTTATTGATCTCAACCGCTTGCAAGGCCCCCATGAGTGCCACCACACGGCCGTAGGGCACACGATCATCGCCGCGTACCATGACTCTCGTGTCCGGCGTTTGCGCCACCACCTTGCCGGCGTAATCCTGCACCTTGGCCAGCGACATGGCTTGCGGCTCGTCCTCTTCACGCTCGATGTAATACTGGCCTTGCTGATCGACCGCAATGATCAAGGTGTTGTCATCTGGGTCAATCTCCGTCGGTTTAGCATCGACATCGGGCAGGTCTACCGGCACGGTTTGCACCAGCATGGGCGCTGTCACCATAAAGATAATCAGCAATACCAACATGACGTCGATGTAGGGCACGACGTTGATCTCAGACACTGGCCGGCGCTTGGCGGCATAGGCTGACATCGGTTCCATTAGATGCCCTTCCCGCTGTGCTGTGCTTTTTGGGCCTGGCGGTACAGCAAGGAAGAAAACTCATCCGCAAAGGTAAACATGGCCGTCGACAGGCGATCGACACGATTGGCGTAGCGGTTATAAAAGATCACCGCGGGAATGGCGGCCAACAAGCCCATGGCGGTGGCAATCAAGGCCTCGGCAATGCCGGGCGCAACGGTGGCGATGGTGGCTTGCTTCACCGCTGCCAGCCCCTGGAACGCGTGCATGATGCCCCACACGGTACCAAACAAGCCGATATAGGGGCTGGTCGAGCCGACGGTCGCCAAAAACGGCAAGTGGTTTTCTAAGCGATCGGTTTCACGGGTAATGGTAATGCGCATGGCACGCTGCACGCCGGCCATCAGTGCGTCTGGGTCGGTGGTGTGATGCTGGCGTAACTTACTGAACTCTTTCAGGCCCGCCATAAACACGTTTTCGGTCGGCGAATGCTGTGGCTGCTGCTGGCACTCACGATACAACTCATTAAGGTCAATGCCAGACCAGAAGCGATCTTCAAACTTATTCATCGTGCTGCGTGCATTGCGCAGCAAGCGACTGCGCTGAAAGATAATCACCCAGCTGACCACCGAGGCCGCCAACAGCATTAACATCACCAACTGCACCACAATACTGGCCTGAGCAATCAGGTGCATGATCGACATGGATTCGTTCACATCGTCTCCTTAGAGGTCAAAAACTGGCTGGCCTGATCTGCCAAAGCCATACGAATGGGGTTAGGAAAGCTGCGTGGACGACCGGCAGCATTAACGCAAGCAATGCGCACTTGGCCACGACACAACACCTCACCTGCCAGCATTACTTGCTGATGGATGACCATGCTGGCACGCCCACAGCGCTCTAGCGCCACACTGACGCTCAGTTCATCGTCCAAGCGCGCACTGCGCTGATAATCGAGCTGCAGCGACTGCACCACAAACAAGCAATCTTGCTGGCGCAATGATTCTTGCTCAAAGCCCAGCTGGCGCAGCCACTCGGTGCGCGCTCGCTCCATAAACTTTAAATAGTTGGCGTAATAGACAATGCCGCCTGCATCCGTGTCTTCGATGTAGACCCGCAGTGGCCACTCAAACATCGCCGCCACTTCCCAAGCCGTCTGGATTTAACCGCGCCGGCACATCCAGGCCAAAATGCAAATAAGCCAATCGCGTCGCTACGCGCCCTCTGGGCGTGCGGGCAATGTAGCCCTGCTGCATCAAATAGGGTTCTAACACGTCTTCGATGGTGTCGCGCTCTTCACCAATCGAGGCGGCCAAGGAATCCACCCCCACTGGGCCACCGTCGTACTTTTCCATCAAGGTCAGCAATAAACGCCGGTCCATATGATCAAAGCCCTGGGCATCGACGTTGAGCATGTCCAGCGCCGCATCGGCGCAGGCTTTATTCACCTGACCGTCGGCTTTGACCTGGGCGTAATCGCGCACGCGGCGCAGCAAGCGGTTGGCGATACGCGGCGTGCCGCGAGAACGGCGCGCAATTTCCGCCGCGCCGTCGTCGTCCACGTCGACCTCCATCAGGCGACCAGAACGTCGAACGATGTGCGCCAAATCCGGTATCGAATAAAACTCCAGCCGCTGCACAATGCCGAAGCGATCACGCAAGGGGGACGTTAATAAGCCAGCGCGAGTGGTAGCGCCGACCAAGGTAAAGGGGGGCAAATCGATTTTAATCGAGCGCGCCGCCGGTCCCTCGCCCACCATAATGTCGAGCTGATAATCCTCCATCGCCGGGTAAAGCACTTCCTCTACCGCCGGGTTTAAACGATGGATTTCATCGATAAACAGCACATCGCCTTCTTCCAAACTGGTGAGCATGGCGGCCAAATCGCCGGCTTTTTCCAGCACCGGTCCAGACGTCGATTTAAGCGACACATTCATTTCAGCGGCGATGATATTGGCCAGCGTGGTTTTGCCCAAGCCAGGTGGACCAAACACCAGAGTGTGATCCAGCGCTTCGGCGCGCGATTTGGCAGCGCCAATAAAGATTTCCATTTGCTCACGCACCACCGGCTGGCCGACGTACTCTTGTAACGAGGTCGGTCGAATGGCGCGATCGTGACGCTCTTCCATCGGCATCGGTTGAGCGGTGACAAAGCGGTCGTTTTCAATCATGGCTAACGTCCGCTCAAGGTATTGCGCAGCGCCTGACGAATTAAGTCTTCAGCACTGAGACCATCGGCAGCCACTTTATTCAGCATTTTGGCAGCATCCTGCGGCTTATAGCCCAGCGCGACCAAGGCGGTTTCTGCCTCGGCCAACACTTGATCCTGAGCCACTTGCTCGGCATGGTCTGCCGCGGCCCACAGCGGCGCTGGCGCCTGCCACTCTTTTAAGCGATCGCGCATTTCGACAATTAAGCGCTCTGCGGTTTTTTTGCCCACACCCGGCAATTTGGTGAGCGCTGCCACATCTTCTTGATGCACGCACTGGGCGAAAGCATTGACGTCCATGCCCGACAAAATGGCCAATGCCAGTTTAGGGCCGACGCCGCTTACTTTGATGAGGGTGCGAAATAAGGTGCGCTGCTCACGGTCGCTGAAGCCAAACAGCTGCTGCGCGTCTTCACGCACCGCCAAGTGCGTATGCAGCACGGCAGGCTCGCCCACTTTGCCCAGCGCCACAAAAGTCGACAGCGGCGCTTGAATTTCATAGCCCACGCCATGCACATCCAGCAGCAGCTCTGGCGCTTGTTTTTCGATGATAATTCCTTGAAGGCGGCCAATCATGGCGAATGCAGTTCCGACGGTGATTACACAAGCGGCTAAGACTAACAGCATGGCGGTGGCGGCTCAATTGAGCGCCGACAATCCTGCGCAGTGCTTATACACTCCATGACGAAAACCGCGGCGCAGGCGCCGTGCTGGCGCTTGATGACTGACCAGTGTTGCGGTAAAGTTGCGCCGCTTTATCGAGAACCATTCTCAATTTCAATTTGGAGCCCGTTGCTATGAAGTGGACTGCGTTACCCGTGCTGGCCATCAGCACTGTTTTGTCCTGGTCTGCCAACGCTGCCGATCAGGAGCTGAATCTGTACTCTGCCCGCAAAGCAGAGCTGATCGAGCCGTTGCTGGAAAAATTCACCGCCCAAAGCGGCATTAAGGTTAACTTGGTGACGGGCAAAGATGACGCACTATTGCAGCGACTGAAATCAGAAGGCGAGCTAAGCCCGGCTGACATGCTGATCACCGCCGATGCCGCTCGCCTGCAACGCGCCAAAGAAGCGGGCCTGTTTCAAGCCATTGACAGCGACACCCTAAAACAACGCATCCCAACGTATCTGCGCGACGATGAACAGCAGTGGTTTGGTCTGTCGCAGCGCGCACGCGTGATCTTCTACAACCCCGAAACAGTCAAGCCAGAGCAGCTGTCAACTTACGAAGCACTGGCCGACGACGCTTGGAAAGGCCGAGTTTGCATTCGCTCATCCAGCAATGTCTACAACCAGTCGCTGGTAGCAGCGATGATTGACGACCTGGGCGCCGAGCGCACACAACAGTGGGCCAATGACTTTGTCGACTCCTTTGCCCGCCCACCGGCCGGTGGCGATACCGATCAGATTCGTGCGCTGGCAGCGGGTCAGTGTGATGTAGCGGTCGCTAATACCTATTACTATGGCCGTATGCTGAAGTCAGACGGTGAAGACAAACAGCTGGCAGAAAAAGTCGCGCTGTTCTGGCCCAACCAAGAAGGCCGCGGCACCCACGTTAACGTTTCTGGCGCGGGCGTTACTACCTCGGCCAAGAACAAGGAAGCCGCCATCAAACTGCTGGAGTTTATGGTGTCTGACGCTGCGCAAAAATGGTACGCCGAGGTCAACAATGAGTTCCCAGTGGTAAAAGGTGTTGAGCTGGACCCAGTCGTCGCCGCCTGGGGCGAGTTCAAAGCCGATGACGTGCCACTGAGCACCTTGGGTGAAAACAACCGTCAGGCGGTCAAACTGATGGACCGTGCCGGCTGGCGCTAAAGCGGTTACACTGTCGCCGCAAGATTCACACAACCGGCCTCAGGGCCGGTTTGTGCTTTCAGCCACTGGCAGTCAAAGACCTAACAAACTTGAACAACGCTGACTCCTCATCCATCGCTAGCACGCCATTGCTACCAGCCCGTCCTCGCCGCCAGGGCGATGTCGGCGTGGCTCTGATTACCGGCCTGGTCGCCCTTATATTGGCGGTGCCCGTTTTATCGGTGCTGTGGCATGCCTTGTTTGCCAACAGCAATAGCTGGCAACATTTATACGACACCGTATTGTTCGAATACGTTTGGCAATCCTTCTGGCTGTGTTTTTGGGTTGCCGGCGGTGTTTTGCTGCTGGGCATCAGTTGCGCCTGGCTGACCACCCGCTTTGCCTTTCCCGCCAGCCGCTTTCTCAGCTGGGCACTGTTATTGCCGCTGGCCTTTCCGGCCTACATCATCGCCTACGCCTATACCGACTTGCTGGACTTTGCAGGACCTGTGCAAACCGGTTTGCGTGAGCTTACTGGCTGGGGCTATCGCGATTATTGGTTTCCGCCCATTCGCAGCCTGGGCGGCGCCGCCCTGATGCTCACGCTGGTGCTCTACCCTTACGTTTTTATGCTCAGTCGCGCCTCGTTTATGACGCAATCCGGCCTTACTGCCGATGCCGCGCGCTCACTCGGTGCCTCGCGTTGGCGGGTGTTCTGGCGCATAGATTTGCCGCTGGCGCGGCCAGCCATCGTCGCTGGCACCAGCTTGGCGCTGATGGAAACCCTGGCCGATTATGGCACCGTGAGTTACTTCGGCGTCAGCAGCTTTAGTGCCGGTATCTTTCGTACTTGGCATGGCCTGGGCGACATGAACGGCGCCATGCAACTCGCTGCCCTGCTGCTCAGTGTGGTCATTGTTTTGCTGACACTGGAGCGCTATTCGCGCCGGCGCCAGCGCGTTGCGCAACTCGGCGGTCGCCCGGCGGCAACACCACCGCAACTGCAAGGCCTGCGCGCCTGGCTCGCCACGCTGTGGTGTGCCCTGCCGTTGCTGCTGGGCTTTATCGTACCTGTATTGATGATTCTCTCTTGGCTGTGGCAGCGTCCACCTAGCTTAGATGCAGATTTTCTAGAGCTGATGCGCAACAGCCTGCTGCTGGCCATCAGTGCCGCACTGCTGACGCTCAGCTTGGCCATTTTGCTGGCCTGGCTGCGGCGTTTTTATCCGCGCCCTTGGGTCAAGCCTGCCGTAGCCAGCGCAGGCCTTGGCTATGCCGTGCCCGGTACTGTGATCGCGATTGGCATCTTGGTGCCGCTAGCCGCCCTTGACCGTCAACTCAACGCTTGGCTACTGGCCACATTTGATTGGCGCCCCGGGCTGATTTTCTCCGGCACTGTGTTTGCCCTGCTGTTTGCCTATGCCGTGCGCTTTATGGCGGTGGCACTCAACAGCGTGCAAGCCGGTATGGGGCAAATCTCGCCAAGCCTAGATCAATCAGCACGCAGCCTAGGGCATGGCCGCTGGTCGGTGATGCATCGCATTCACCTGCCCATGCTGCGCACCAGCTTGCTGACGGCCTTGCTGCTGGTGTTTGTTGATGTGTTAAAAGAGCTGCCGGCGACGCTGATTTTGCGACCGTTCAACTTTGATACCTTGGCCGTTAAAGCCCACGAACTGGCTGCAGATGAACGCCTGTTAGA
The DNA here is from genome assembly GCF_014652515.1 of Bacterioplanes sanyensis. Classification (GTDB taxonomy): domain Bacteria; phylum Pseudomonadota; class Gammaproteobacteria; order Pseudomonadales; family Oceanobacteraceae; genus Bacterioplanes; species Bacterioplanes sanyensis. Next base: position 113,176 of record NZ_BMYY01000004.1, read on the forward strand.
CGCAGGCCCAGTCGCCTTGACCATTGTTCTGGTAGGGCTATTGCCGGTCATATTGCTAAGCCGCAACCTCAAACAACCACCACAGGAGCCTAGCCAGCCACCGTCATGAGCACCCTCACCCTTGAGCAAGTTAGCCTTGGCTACGGCCAGCGCACTGTTGTTAATCAGGTATCACTGCAGCTGCAGCCAGGTGAGATTGGCTGCCTGCTGGGCCCATCCGGTTGTGGCAAGTCCACGTTATTACGCGCCATTTGCGGCTTTGAGCCACTGCAACAAGGGCGTATTTACCTCGATGGCGCACTGGTTTCTAGCCCAGAAAAACGCATGCCACCCGAGCAGCGTCCGGTTGTGATGGTGTTTCAGGAGCTGGCCCTGTTCCCACACATGAGCATTGCCGACAATTTGGCGTTTGGCTTACAGCACCTGAGCACGGGCGAGCGTCAGCAGCGCGTTGAACAGCTGTTAGATTTAATTGCCCTCCCTGGCTTAGGGGGGCGTTATCCGCATGAGCTATCTGGCGGCCAGCAACAACGCGTGGCGGTCGCACGCGCCATTGCCCCCAAGCCACAACTGCTGCTGCTGGACGAGCCCTTTTCTAGCCTGGATGCCGAATTACGTGAAGATTTGGCCGAGCAAGTGCGGGATATTCTAAACGCCGAAGGCATCAGCGCCTTAATGGTGACCCATGATCAGCTGGAAGCCTTTGCCATTGCCGATCGCGTGGCGGTGATGAACGACGGCGTGCTACAACAATTCGACTGCGCTTTTAAGCTCTATCACGAGCCTGCCACCCGTTTTGTCGCCAGCTTTATCGGCCAAAGCACGTTATTACCAGCAACCGTGATGGATGAGCGCCATGTTGACTGCTCCCTGGGCAGCCTGGTGTCCGATCAGAATTTGCCGTTCAAGCAAGGCCAGCAAGTCGATTTAATGTTGCGACCAGACGACGTTTTGCATAATGACGATTCACTGCAACGGGCGACCATTGTGCGCAAGCGCTTTCGCGGCTCACACTTCCTCTACACCGTTGAGCTGGCCGATGGCCAACGGGTCTACTGTCATGCGTCCTCGCACCACAACCACGCGCTAGGCGAGACCATTGGCATCGAACCGCATATTGATCATTTGGTGTTGTTTGCCCACACGGGTTAACAAACCTACAAATACAAAAAAGCCGCCCGTAGGCGGCTTCATATACAGCAAGCGTCGACTAGCTAAAGAAGCTGATCATCACACCGGCAGCCACTGCTGAACCAATCACACCGGCCACGTTCGGGCCCATGGCATGCATCAGCAGGAAGTTCTGCGAATTGGCCTCTAGACCGACCTTATTCGATACCCGCGCAGCCATCGGCACGGCCGATACACCTGCAGAGCCAATCAGAGGGTTGATTGGTTCTTTGCTGAGCTTGTTCATGACCTTGGCCATGATCACACCCGCCGCAGTACCGACACAGAACGCCACCAGACCCAACACAATGATCGCCAAGGTACTGCCATTTAAGAAGGCATCTGAGCTCATTTTGTAGCCCACCGACAGCCCCAAGAAAATGGTCACGATGTTGATCAAAGCATTTTGTGCCGTGTCGCTCAAACGCTCGACCACACCGGATTCTTTCATCAGGTTGCCAAAGCAGAACATGCCCAGCAGCGGCGCCGCGGAAGGCAGCAACAGGGCCACCAGCACCAATACCGCAATCGGAAAGACGATCTTCTCGCCTTTGCTCACAGTACGCAGCTGATGCATGGCGATTTTACGCTCCTGCTCAGAGGTCAGCGCTTTCATGATGGGCGGCTGAATCAGTGGTACCAACGCCATGTAGGAATACGCCGCCACCGCAATCGCACCCAGCAGCTCAGGCGCCAACTTAGAGGCAATAAAGATCGACGTTGGGCCATCGGCACCGCCAATGATGCCAATCGCTGCCGCCTGCTGGACGGTAAAGTCCATCAAACCGGCGTCCGTTAGCAGCACCGCACCCGCCACGGTACCAAAAATACCGAACTGCGCCGCAGCACCTAATAGCAAGGTTTTTGGGTTCGCCAACAAAGGACCAAAGTCGGTCATGGCACCGACGCCCATAAAGATCAGCAAGGGTGCCACACCACTGGCAATGGTCATGCTGTAAAAGACATACAACATGCCACTGTCAAAGCCGGTAGCCGCGCCCAGCGCGACTGCCTTTTTATACAGCATGCCTTGCACTTCATAAGCTTCGCGGTAAGCCGCCAGCACTTCTTGCATGCCGGCATTGGCGGCCAAGCCAAACAGCTCACTGAACTGCGCCAACACACCGGCATCACCTGAGCGAATCGCAGCTTCGGCAGCAGACCAGCCCATGCCGGCACCCGGGATGTTCACCATCAAAGTACCGACGGCAATCGGCAGCAGCAACAAGGGCTCAAAGCCCTTTTTGATGGCCAGGTACAACATACCAAACGCCACCAGCATCATCATGGCCTGACCGGGCTCGATATGAGCGATGCCCGTGTCATTCCAGAGGTTGATTAAGCTTTGCATGCATCAGCCTCCTTTAAGCCAGCGTGTACAGCGTATCGCCGACTTTAACAGCAGTGCCTTCCGCTGCCGAAACACTGCCGATGGTGCCTGCACGTGGCGCCCGCACTTCGGTTTCCATTTTCATGGCTTCCAAAATCAGTACCACATCGCCTTCAGCAACTTGCTGACCTGGCTGTACCAACACCTTCCAGACGTTGCCGGCCAGAGGTGCCGGTACAGGGTCACCGCCACCCACGGCTGCCGGAGCCGCCGCCGCAGAGGCCGAGCCGCCGCCTAGGTTCATCGGCGCACCGTTAACCGGGGCCAACTCTTTTACATCGCCGCCGTCATCGACTTTAACGACATACTCGTTGCCATCAACGGTAACGGTGAAGGTGTCTTCGTCGGCGCCTTTCGGTGCTGGTTCAAAGGCATCCGGGTTACCACGATTTTCCAAGAATTTGGGCGCGATCTGCGGGAACAGCGCAAAGGTTAAGGCATCGTCAATTTTATCTGCCGCCAGCTTGAAGCCTTTGTCCGCGGCCAGTTTTTCAACATCGGCGACGAGTTTATCCAACTCATTTTCCAAAAGATCGGCCGGGCGACAGGTAATGGCTTCTTTGCCATCCAATACGCGCTGCTGCAGCTCTTGGTTGTAAGGTGCCGGCGCAGCGCCGTACTCGCCTTTTAAAATGCCCTGAGTTTCTTTTGAAATCGACTTGTAGCGCTCGCCCGTCAATACGTTCAATACCGCTTGGGTGCCGACGATTTGCGACGTTGGCGTGACCAGAGGGATGTAGCCCAGATCTTCACGCACACGCGGAATTTCTTGCAGCACTTCGTCGAACTTATCGGAAGCGCCCTGCTCTCGCAGCTGGTTTTCCATGTTGGTCAGCATGCCGCCCGGCACCTGTGCCACCAAAATACGGCTGTCGGTGCCGCGCAATGCGCCTTCGAACTTGGCGTATTTTTTTCGCACGTCACGGAAATACGCAGCGATTTCTTCCAGCAGCAATAAATCGATGCCGGTATCGCGCTCAGTGCCTGCCAGCGACGCAACAATGGATTCTGTCGCGGTGTGGCCGTAGGTCATGGACATCGATGAAATGGCGGTATCCACACGATCAATGCCAGCCTCAATGGCTTTTAAATTGGTCATGTCCGACAAACCGGAGGTGGCGTGCGCGTGCAACTGCACTTCTAAATCGGTTTGTGCTTTTAACTTGCTGACCAGCTCAAAGGCGTCGTAAGGGGTTAATACGCCGGCCATGTCTTTAATGGCAATGGAATCGGCACCCATGTCTTCGATTTGCTTGGCCAGTGTGACCCAAGAATCCATGGTGTGAACCGGTGAGGTGGTGTAAGACAGCGTGCCCTGCGCATGCTTACCCTGTTTTTTCACCGCTTTCAGCGCGGTTTCTAAATTGCGCGGATCGTTCATGGCGTCAAATACGCGGAACACATCCACGCCATTGGTGGCAGCGCGCTCAACGAATTTTTCCACCACATCATCACCGTAGTGACGATAGCCCAGCAAATTTTGGCCACGCAACAGCATTTGTTGCTGAGTATTAGGCATGGCCTTTTTAAATTCTCGAATGCGATCCCAGGGGTCTTCGCCCAAGTAGCGGATACAGGAGTCAAACGTGGCGCCGCCCCAAGATTCAATGGACCAGTAGCCCACTTGATCCAACTTTGCAGCAATGGGGAGCATGTCGTCGAGGCGCATGCGCGTGGCCAGGATGGACTGGTGCGCGTCGCGCAGCACGACGTCGGTAATACCTAGAGGTTTTTTAGAATCGGTCATGGGTGATGGCCTTTTCTCTTCCGTTTAATTATTGGTAGGGGCGATGCGTTTCTGAAGCGGCTCGATGGTAACGATACAGTTGGCCGCAGGCGGATGCCTTGATCAAAGACGACTGCAGAAACAAGCCCTGACGTTTGTTATCCCACTCGCGGCTACTTTTGGCGTGCGCGATGCTCTTTAACCGCTGCTGATAATACTTTCAGCAATTGCGGGTCCACACCCGGTGCTGAAGCAGCAGGTGCCGGAGCAGCCACCACCTCGGGTTCTGGTGCGAGTTTGTTGACCAGTTTGGACATGAAGGTGGTCACGAACACCAGCATCGTCAAAAAGACGAACACCACGCCCATGCCAAACACCATCAGTTCCAGACCTTGCGACACGAGACTAGGCTCAGTCATGCAGGCACTCCTTTTTTGGCTGTATCTGGGCTCACCGCCACGACGTTATCGCTGCACAGATTTGGCCCATGCGCGCACTGTCAGCAGGCAGTAAGCGCGGTTAGATTACTTAAAAGCCACAACCTAAGCAATAAGACCAGCTCTGTTGATTAGTCGGGTTTATCAGAGCAAACCACTGATTAAAAACAACATCCATCGGCGCTAGGCGTTGTCAGCACTGAGGTGCATCATATCGCTTTGCGACCAAGGCTAGCGTAAATACACGTACGAGCTTCCCTCAAGCTGGTACAAAAAACGGCCCGTCGCTATACTTCGCGCCCCTTGTTCTGGCCGACTTCTATGCCTTGTCACGACACCTTCACAGGCACCTTGCCCTTCGATCGACAGCACTCTTCGCCCTACATTGCGCTGGCACCGATGGAAGGATTAATGGATTTCAACTTACGCGCCTTACTGACGGCCCAAGGTGGCATCGATCACTGCGTGACCGAGTTCATTCGCATTACCGATCAACGGCTGCCCGAGCGCGTATTTAAGCGCTTTTGCCCTGAGCTATTAACGGGCGGCAAAACCGCCAGCGGCACGCCTGTTCACGTACAATTATTGGGCTCCGACCCAGAGATGATGGCCGCCAATGCCCACAAAGCAGCCTCACTGGGCGCGCCCGCCATCGACCTAAACTTTGGTTGCCCAGCCAAAACCGTCAACAAAAGCCAAGGTGGCGCTGTTTTACTGCAATGGCCAGAGCGCATTCATGCCATTACCCGCGCGGTGAGACAAGCGGTGCCTGCGCACATTCCCGTCAGTGCCAAAATGCGCTTAGGTTTTACCGATAAAGCCCTGGCATTAGAAAATGCCGACGCTTTGGCCAGCGCCGGCATTCAATGGCTGACCGTGCATGCACGCACCAAAACAGAAGGCTACAAGCCGCCGGCCCATTGGCAATGGATTGATAAAATTCGCCAACACATCACGGTGCCGGTTTTGGCCAACGGCGAAGTTTGGAACGAAGAAGACGCTCGCCAATGCTTAACGCAAAGCGGCTGTAGTTTGCTGATGATTGGTCGCGGCTTAGTCGCAACACCTGACCTTGGCCAGCGCATAAAAGACGCCAATTATCAGGGCCAGAGTTGGCAGCACCGTTTGCAGTTGTTACTGCTATTGGCAGAGCGACTCGAAGATTTAAACGACAAAGCACTCACAGATCGCCTGAAGCAGTGGCTGCATTATTTTTCGATGCAATCCGATGCCATCGCCACCGTCTTTCAAAGCGTTAAACGTGAAAAAGGCAAAGCTGAATTTTTTGCTGCATTGGAAAACGCCATTAGCGCAACCGCCCAGCGCAACGATTTACAAAGCTACAACTACCAACACAGTGGTTTTTAGCCGCGACTTGCATAGCACTCTGCGCACTGATGAGTACCTCCTCTTTGCAGGGTATAAATTGCAAACATAAACCGTTATAACTTGCTGCCATCCGTTATCGGCACCTTAACCACAATGGAACTGTCAAGCAGATATGTTACCCATTACACCAAACGCCGAGCGTAGGCCGCGTCATATTTACTGGCAGGTACGCAAGGTAAAATGGCTGTTGATTGCCATGGCTTTTTGCTGCTCCCCCTCTTTAGCGGCAACCCTGAGCATTGGCGCACACACAGGCCAAAGTGGCGATGTCAGCGATGACCAATGGCGACAAGTGAGCTTGGCGGCACAGCAGCACTGGCACCACTGGCAACTCAAGATCAGCACAGGTTGGCTACAGCGCCACGGAGCCGACCAGCAACCTTCTGGCCAGGCCGATACCTGGCTGACTGCACGCTATTGGCATAAAGCCACTTGGATGGGACAGCACTGGCAAAGCCAAATGCGCTACAAAGTGGCCACCGCCGATGACAGCAAAGCCCTTGGCAGTGGTGCCAATGAGCAAGAGCTGCGCCTTCGCGCCATGAAACCCATGGGAGATATGTGGCTGTGGTATCAAGCGGGCTATCGCTGGCGCCAATCCAGCCAACGCTATGCTATGCAAGATGGCGCACTGTGGGGCGCTGGTTTATATAAAGCGCCGATCAGTCTCAGCTATGGCGGCCGCCAAGCCAGCCAGTCGGGTAGCGACAGCCGCCACCATCTGACGTTGGCGTGGCAATTCAAGCAATCGCAGTGGCGCTGGACCCCCTATGCCCGCATTGGCAACGCCGATAGCGCTGCCGTCGGGATGACGCTTAGTTTTTAATTACGCTCGTCGCTGGGTACGTCGGGCACTGCTGGCAGATCAACATCGACACCGTCGCCACTCTCATTCATACCGGCGTCTATGTCGGGCATCTCCAGAATGTCCAAATGCTCGGGCATCTCTGGTAGTTCAGGAATGTCTGGTTCTTCCAGCAACTCAGTATGCTCGGGTAGCGGTTGTTTAAGCCCGGTTCCGCCGATGCCTTCTCCCTCTCGGTCGCTGGTTTCTGCCCAGCATGGCTGCACGGATAGCCATGCCAGCACCACTCCTATCAGCCATGATTTCATGATGGCTCGCTCCTGGATTTATTCGCCTCTGCTACCCCGTCGGCAAAAAATACGCCGGCATTAAGGCGCTGATCACCCGGTTGCTCTTGCTTCAGGCGCAGGGCTTCTTGATTGATATGTTTGAGTAACTCGCCCGCCTGCTGGCGGTAGAGCTGGTGTAACTCGTCAACCGCTTGCGCCGACAAACCGGCATAACACACACTGCGCTCAATACGCGGCTGCGCTGCTGTCAAATTGTCACTGGCGACCTGTAAATGGTCTGCCACATTGCGGCCAAGATAAAACAACAGCTCCGGTTCGCCACTGCGAGGGACAAAGGCTTCTTGCTGCAAACACAGCAAACCGTCATCGTCTTGCTTGACGACACCCAAAGCCAGCCATTCATCCAACACCGCACGTGGCCGAATGTCACCGTGCACCACCTGCTGCACCAACTGCTCAAAGCTCGGTGCATGGCCTTCGCTACGCAGCGGCAGACGCACTGGACGGCCCTTGCTTTGATAGCCGGGCGCACTGAGCCAATAAGCGACCATTTGTCCGCCCATCGAGACGGAGACCGGCGCGCCTTCCAAGCTTGCATCCTGCTCTCTGAACTTACGCACATCTTTGCGATGCACCCCCGTCAACAGGCTGATGCGACTGTCGGTTTGGGCTTTATCAGGCAGGGTAAACTCTTGCTCAGCCACCTCGACGTAAGTCTGTTTCAGCAGTGGCAGCAAAGCTTGATAGGTTACTTGATAACGCAGCAGTAAGCGCACCAGCGGTCTTAGAATGCGCCGAATGGCATTAACTGCGTGCGAGTGAGAAACAAGTTGGCTCATACCGACAGTATGAGCCTTGTGGGAAAATTTTCCACCTCCCTTACGGGAGACTTGTATTACTGCAGGAAGCTACATTGATCAGGAATGCTGCTTTGCTCCAAGCTCTCGTACTGGTAGGTGAAGTCTACGTCGGTACCTTCAGAGCTTTCGATGGTAGCGTTCACAAAGGCGTTACTGACCTGCAGCTGACCGTCAACCACACGGAAACCGGTAGGGAAGTAACCATTCGTTCGCACATTAAAGCGGCTACAGCTGCTGACTTCGATCAAACGCAAACGGTCCTCTGCAATATCGAATAGCGTCGCACCGCCCTCGCCTGCAGACCAAACTCCTTGCCATTGATCCAACCTGATGGGCTCTGCCAACAGTGGGTTCATATCGGAGGATGAAATGGTAACGACATCTTGGTCTGGATTATCACTGACATTGGCACGTGCTTCGAAGGAACCAGAATAGGTCGTAACATTACTACCCACCGCAACCACCACGTCATAATCGGCATCGGCAGAGCCGCTAAAGTAGTCTACGACGATTTTGTATTCACCCTCTGGCACCCGGAAGGCGTAAGTAATATTTTCTGGGCCATAACCCTGAATATTGTCATAGTCTAGCCACCCTAGTGATTCTTCAGAAATTTGATCGCCAAAGTAGATTTTCTCGCCACTGGGCTCAATAACCCACAGATCCAGATCGACCTCGCTATTCCAAGTCAGAGAGACTTGCACAGGACTGGTTGCTACCGCTTCCACGACTAAATCCAGAAGCTGCAAGCCAAGCCAGTTGTCCGGATTGCTAATATCAATATCATCAAGACCCACCACCTCGGCTACCGTATCGTTTACCAGCAAAGGGTAAATACGAATGGCCAAGTCCGGAATGCTGGATGGCAGCTGAAACTCTGTGGTCGACCAGCCTGCCACTTGCACCTGAGTTTCTGCCGCAGCCGCAGCAATTTGCACCCGCTGCGTGGTTGGCAACTGTTTATGCGAGCTGGCAAACGGCGCCACTTTAGTGGTGACAACCGGAGACTTCAGCGCTTGCGCCGTCGTTTGCTGTCCTGCTGCCACAAAATACTGCGAGCTGTTGCCAAACTTGATTAGATAACCACCCACTTTCTTGCCGGAAGGAACAGAGTCTTCAGGCACAGACAGTGAAATTCTGTTGCGTGAGTTAGCAGTCACAATCGCTCGCTCACTGCCCGTCACAGACAGGGTTGGCAGATCAGTAGGAATCGACGCATCCGCGACATTGACTGACTGAGCGTCTGGCATGGTGACGGCTTGATCCAGGTTAGCGGTCGTCAAAACCTCAACCTGAGGGGCATCATTATCATCACTGCCGGAATCAGAGTCTGAGCCGCAAGCGACCAGTAGAGCAGAGCTGATGGCAGCCGCCAGCAGCGTTTTGTATGCATGCATAGAGTCACTCTCCATGTTGTGAGTTAAAAATCCCAAAGCGACTAAACATTACTGTCCTCGCGCGCGCCTAGCAAGGCACAAGTGTCATTACAACAGTGTGTTTTGTGCCGCAGACATGATTTTTGTTAGAATCCGCCGCCGCGTTTTTGCGCCTTAAACTCAGCACCGGATTTACGCTCCGGCCAGCACAGGAAAATCACATGTCTAACACCACTCAAGCGCCGTTTGTCGTTTGCGCTATGTACAAGTTTGTCACCCTGGAAAACTTCGAAGCGCTGCGCCAGCCGTTGCTGGATGTCATGCTCGCCAACGAGGTCAAGGGCACCTTGCTGTTGGCGCAAGAAGGCATCAACGGCACCGTCGCCGGCAGCCGCGCGGGCATCGACGCGCTATTGAATCATTTGCGCCAAGATGAGCGCTTAAAGGACATCGATTACAAAGAGTCCTTTGATGATGAACAGCCCTTTTACCGCACCAAGGTTAAGCTGAAAAAAGAAATCGTGACCATGGGTGTCGAAGGCATTGACCCTAAGCGCGTGGTGGGCACCTACGTTAAACCGCAAGATTGGAACGCTCTGATCTCCGACCCAGATGTGGTGCTGATCGATACGCGCAACGATTACGAAGTGGGCATCGGCACCTTTAAAGGCGCCATCGATCCGAACACCAAAACGTTTCGCGAGTTTCCGCAGTACGTGCAAGAGAATCTCGACCCTAGCCAGCACAAAAAAGTCGCGATGTTTTGCACCGGTGGCATTCGCTGCGAAAAATCCACCGCGTATTTAAAAGAGCAAGGGTTTGATGAGGTCTACCACCTGGAAGGCGGCATTTTAAAATACCTTGAAGAAGTGCCAGCGGATGAATCCCTGTGGCAGGGCGAATGCTTTGTATTCGACAACCGCGTCACAGTGAACCACCAACTGGAAAAAGGCGAATACGATCAATGCCACGCCTGCCGCCGTCCGATCACCGAGAAAGACAAACAGTCTGAGCACTATGTGCCCGGCGTCAGCTGTCACCATTGCATCGATGAGTACAGCGAAGAGCAGCGCGAGCGCTTTCGCCAGCGCGAACTGCAAATGCAGCTGGCTCGCCAGCGTGGCGAAGAACATTTGGGCACCGACTTAAGCAAGGTCATTGAAAAACGTCGCCAAGAAAAACTGGCACAGAAACAAGCCCAGCGTCAGCTCAGCGACGGCGGCGAATAAACCGCCCTGCGGGCGCTTACGCAGCGCCCATTCATTCCTTGCTGGTTATGTTGATCTTAATCAGCATGAAATAAGCCGGTAGCGCTACACTGTGGCGGGTGCTGGCCATGTGCATGGATAGATGCAGCCACCACAGACATTATTCCAAAAAGGCATTAAAAGCTTGCCTAGCCATGTTGTCTGACATAATCAAACTTTGGGATAATGCGCATCCTTTTTTCTGGCCGTCGAGGTCATAGCGTTTCGGGGCAGCTCAGACCATGACAGAGTATTTGCTCATACTCATCAGCACCATTTTGGTAAACAATTTTGTATTGGTTCAGTTTCTGGGCCTGTGCCCCTTTATGGGCGTTTCCAACAAGCTGGAAACCGCCATCGGCATGGGTGCCGCCACCACCTTTGTGCTGACGCTGGCGTCCGTCTGCAGCTACCTGGTGCACAACTATTTGTTGATTCCGCTGGAGCTGGAATACCTCAAAACCATCAGTTTCATCATGGTGATCGCCGTGGTGGTCGGCTTTACCGAAATGGCCATTCGCAAATCCAGCCCCTTGCTGTATCGAGTGCTGGGGATTTTCTTGCCGCTGATCACCACCAACTGTGCGGTATTGGGCGTGGCGCTGTTAAACACCAAGCGCGAACACGGTTTTGTCGAGTCTATTTTGTATGGCTTTGGCGCTGCCGTCGGCTTTTCGCTGGTGATGGTGTTGTTTGCCGCCATGCGTGAGCGCATCGCCGTGGCCGATGTACCCAAGCCATTTCAAGGCTCAGCGGTGGCCATGATTACCGCCGGGCTGATGTCTCTAGCCTTTATGGGCTTTACCGGATTGGTCAGCATCTGATGTCGACGTTAACTACCATTCTCATTGCTGTTGCCGTACTGGTGGTGTTAGCCACTGTGTTTGGTGCCGTGCTCGGCTTTGCCTCCGTGCGCTTTAAGGTCGAGGGCAACCCCATCGTCGAGCAAATCAACGACATATTGCCGCAAACCCAATGCGGCCAATGTGGCTACCCGGGCTGCAAACCCTACGCAGAAGCCATCGCCGACGGCGATAAAATCAACAAATGTCCACCTGGCGGTGAAAGCACCATTCAATCGCTGGCGGATTTGCTCGGCGTTGAGCCCGAACCCTTGGATGCCGAGCATGGCGCGGAAAAAGACGTGCCCACCGTCGCTTACATTCGCGAAGACGAGTGCATTGGCTGCACCAAGTGCATTCAGGCCTGCCCCGTCGATGCCATTTTGGGCGCCGCCAAGCAAATGCACACCGTCATTGCGGAAGAATGCACCGGCTGCGACTTATGCGTTGAACCCTGCCCAGTGGACTGCATCGATATGATCCCCGTCGGCCAAGACATCAGCAGCTGGTACTGGCAAGCGCCCACCAGCGGTGTTGAGCTCATAGCCAGCGACCGTCGCTCTGTTGGAGGTCCGGCATGACCCACAAGATTCATCTTTACGACTTTCATGGCGGCATTCACCCGCCTGAAAACAAGCATCAGTCGACGCAACGCAGCATTCGCAACGCCGGTTTGCCGGCGCAGCTGATTTTGCCGCTGCATCAACACATAGGTGCCGCGGCGCTCGCCGAGGTGCAGGTGGGTGAGCGGGTGTTAAAAGGCCAGCGCCTTGCCCATGCCGATGGCAAAATCAGCGTGCCCCTGCACGCGCCGACGTCCGGCACCATCAGTGCCATTGAAGAACGCCCAGTGCCCCATGCGTCGGGCTTAACTGAGCTGTGCATCGTATTGACGCCCGACGGCGAGGATCAATGGGGCGAGCACCCCAGCCTGCTGCAGCAGCTCAAGGTCAGCGACTTCAGTGATATCGAGCCTAAGCAACTGGTGGACTTTATTAGCGACATGGGCATCGCCGGCATGGGCGGCGCTGGCTTCCCCACCGCTGCCAAGCTGCAAACACGGCAATACCCGATTCACACCCTGATTTTGAACGGCGCTGAATGCGAACCTTACATTACCGCCGACGATATGCTGATGCGCGAGCGCGCCTCCGAAGTGGTCATGGGCGCACAAATCCTGCAGCACATACTCGGCAGTCAGCGCTGCTTAATTGGCATTGAGGACAACAAACCCGAGGCCATTGAGGCATTAAAAACCGCCTTAGCAGAGCATAACCAGCAGCACCTCATGGATCTGGTGGTGGTGCCAACCAAATACCCGTCCGGCGGTGAAAAACAGCTGATCCAACTGCTGACCGGGGAAGAAGTGCCGGCCGGCGGCATACCTGCACAAATCGGCGTGGTGTGCCAAAACGTCGGCACGGCCAGCGCCATTTATCGCGCGGTTTACCAAGGTGAGCCACTGATCAGCCGCATCACCACGGTCACCGGCGACGCCTGCGCCGAACCTGGCAACTGGGACACCTTGATCGGCACGCCCGTCAGCCACTTGCTGCAACTCAGCGGCTATCAGCCACAGGCGCGCGAGCGGGTCATCATGGGCGGGCCCATGATGGGCTTTGCCCTACCGCACACCGATCTGCCGGTGGTCAAAACCAGCAACTGCTTATTGGCGCCGACCGAGCAAGAGCTGCCACCGAATGACATTGCCATGGCCTGCATTCGCTGTGGCATGTGCGCCGAGGCATGCCCAGCCGAGCTGCTGCCACAGCAACTGTATTGGTTCAGTAAGGCCGAGGAGTTCAACAAGGCCGAACAGCACAACTTGTTCGACTGCATCGAATGCGGCGCCTGCTCCTACGTATGCCCCAGCCATATTCCACTGGTGCAGTACTATCGCTTTGCCAAAGGCGCCATTCGTGAAGAACGCGCGGCCCAGGCCAAGTCCGAGCGTGCCAAAGAGCGCTTTGAAAGTCGCTTGGCCCGCCAGGAGCGCGAGCAAGCCGAAAAAGAAGCCAAGCGCAAAGCGCGCGCGGAAGCGGCGGCCAAAGCCAAGCAAGCCGCCGCCGAACAGCCGCCCGCAGCAGCAGCTGACACTCCCTCAGAGCTGGATAAGCTAAACAAAAAACTCGATGCCGCCAAAGCCGCCGTGGCCAAAACTCAAGAAAAGCTCGACGCCGCGCGCGCCGATGACAGCCAAGCGGAAAAAGTGCCCGCCTTGGAGGCCGCGCTAGAGAAAACCCAGGCAAAAATCAAAGACATCGCCAAAGACATCGCCGCCGCGAAAAAGGCCGCGGCCTCAACCACCGGCGCGGCGGACAAAGGCGACCCTAATAGCCCAGAGCGTCTACAGCGCAAATGGGAAACCGCACAAACCCGTCTAGCCACCGCCCAGCAGCGCTTGGCCGATGCTCAGGAGCAAGGTTTAGACACAGTGGCCGCCTTGCAAGCCGGGGTAGATAAGCAGCAACAGCGTGTGATCGAGGCCAAGGCCGCCTATGAGGCATCACTCAAAGGCACATCGCCCGCGGCTGCCACCGAGGCTGCAGCAACGGTCGATCAAGACGCACTAAAGAAGAAAATCCTCGCCCAACAAGACCGCTTAGCCAAAGCCCAGGAGCGTTTGCAAATGGCCGAGGCCGATGGCCTAGACACAGTGCCAGCCCTCAGCAAAGCGGTGAGCAAACAGCAGGATAAACTGACCCAATTGCAGCAACAGCTGCAGCAAGCCGAAGGAGCCTGATGCCGTGTTGACCTTGTCATCTCCCCATACTCACGGCAGTAACAGCACCTCTAAGGTGATGCTGACGGTCATTTTGGCCACCCTGCCTGGCCTTTTAGTCACCACCCTGCTGTTTGGTTATGGCACTTTTATTAACGTGCTGCTGGCAGTGGCGACGGCCATGGCGACCGAAGCGCTGGTATTAAAACTGCGTCAGCGACCGTTGGGCTTTTTCCTCAAGGACAATACCGCCGCCCTGACCGGCGTATTGCTGGGTCTGGCTTTGCCGCCCTTAGCGCCTTGGTGGATTACCGTGCTCGCAACCAGCTTTGCCATTGTATTTGCCAAGCAATTGTATGGCGGCATCGGCAACAACCCGTTTAATCCAGCCATGGTGGGCTATGCCTTGGTGTTGGTGTCGTTTCCATTGCACATGACCACCACCTGGGCGGTGCCGATGGCCGTCGATAATAGCGCCGTGCCTGGCTTGCTGGACTCCGTCGCCGTGATTTTTGCCGGTGCCAGCCCAGATGCCTTTAGCGGGGCCACGCCGTTGGATGCCTACAAACACATGATCGACAGCCAGACCTCCAGCGAAGTGTTAAAAAACCCGATCTTTAGCGGCTGGCTGAACGGTGGCTGGGAATGGGTCAACCTGGCGTATTTGGCCGGTGGCCTAGTGCTGCTGTGGCGCAAAATCATTAGCTGGCACATTCCCGTGGCCATGCTGGTTGGCTTATCCCTGTGTTCGCTGCTGTTTGGCTGGGATGAAGACATGTATGCACCGCTGTCATTGCAGCTGCTCAGTGGTGCCACCATGCTGGGCGCTTTCTTTATTGCCACCGACCCGGTCTCTGCCGCCACCACACCGCGCGGCAAGCTGATTTATGGCGCTGGCATTGGCATCTTGTTGTATGTCATTCGCGCCCATGGCGCTTATCCGGATGCCGTCGCCTTTGCTGTGCTGCTGATGAATTTTGCCGCGCCCTTTATTGATGCCTACACCCAGCCGCGCACTTACGGCCATAAAGCAGCGCGCCGCGGTCTGATTGCCAAGAGTGAGAAATAACATGCCAGAGCTGTTGTCTGCCATTCGCCGCAATGCCGTGGGCTTGGCGCTGTTCGCCATGGTCACCGCGGGCGCCATTGCCGTCACTCAGGTACTGACCCAAGAGCGCATTGCCCGCAATATTCTGGCCGCCGAGGCCAAGGCGCTGAATCAAATCGTGCCGGTGGGCAGTTACGACAACGATTTGCTGACCGACACCATTACCTTGGACGAGCGCTTTAACCTGAGCCTGCTGGGGCCCATTGGCGACCACGCGTTAGCCCACGTGGCTCGCACGGATGGCCAGGTCACCACGGTGATCCTGCCGGTGACGGCGCCGGACGGCTACACCACCGCCATTCGCCTACTGGTGGGTATTCATGCCAATGGCGATATCGCCGGTGTACGCACCGTTGAACACCGCGAAACACCGGGCTTGGGCGATAAAATCGACCATCGCAAATCCGACTGGATTTTCAGTTTCCAGGGCACGTCGCTGAGCGATGACATTACTTGGGCGGTCAAAAAAGACGGCGGCGATTTTGATCAGTTTACTGGCGCCACCATTACCCCCAGAGCCGTGGTAGCGGCGGTGCAAGGCGCACTGCAGTTTTTTCAACAACACCAGGCCAGCCTGCTTAACCCAGGCCCAGCCAGTGGAGGTTCAGATGGCAACTAAAACCCTGCGGCAAATCAGCCTCGACGGCCTGTGGTTCAACAACCCAGCCTTGGTGCAGTTGCTCGGCTTGTGTCCCTTGCTGGCCGTTACCGGCTCAGTGGTAAACGCCTTAGGCTTGGGCCTGGCAACCATGCTGGTGCTGGTGGGCTCAAACATCTCAGTGTCCTTGATTCGCAATCATGTGTCCGATGCCGTGCGCCTGCCGGCCTTTGTGATGATCATCGCCTCGTTTGTGACCGTTACCGAGTTGGTAATGCAGGCCTTTACCTACGAGCTGTACGAGGTGCTGGGCATTTTTATCCCGCTGATCGTCACCAACTGCGCCATTTTGGGCCGCGCCGATGCCTTTGCCTGCAAAAACCCAATTCTTCCTTCAGCCATCGACGGCTTTATGATGGCGTTGGGCTTTACCCTGGTATTGATCGTGTTAGGCGCCATGCGCGAAGTGCTGGGCCAAGGCGTGATTTTCTCCGATATGCAGCTGCTGTTTGGCCCTCAGGCGGCCGGCTGGAAAGTTGAGTTGGTAAAAGACTACCCAGACTTCCTGTTTGCCATCTTGCCGCCTGGTGCCTTTGTCGCCATGGGCTTAATCATTGCCATTAAAAACATCATCGATGAGCGCTTAAAAGCCCGTGCCGAGGCGCAAAAGGCGCCAGTAGAAGCAGGCAGCAAACGCGTGCGCGTGACCGGCAAAATCACCTGACCCAGCCGACATCCAGCGCCAAACATTCTACTCTTTCGAATCTTTGGCGCGGTTTTTTGCGATTTTCCTTCAAGTATTTCGACTCTACTATCGATGTTATAGAGGTCACTTCACCTGGAGGAAACACCATGCTCTATATCCGTCGCCAACAAGACCGCGGCCACGCCAACTTTGGCTGGCTCGACAGCCGCCACAGTTTTTCCTTCGGTCAATACTATGACCCTGCCCATATGGGCATCAGCAACTTGCGCGTGATCAACGACGATACCGTCGCGGGCGGTGCCGGCTTTGACACCCATGGCCATCGCGATATGGAAATCATTTCCTACATTCTTGAAGGCACCATTGAGCACCGCGACAGCCTCGGCCATCAATATTTGATTCCCGCAGGCGACGTGCAAGTCATGACCGCCGGCACAGGCGTGATGCACAGCGAGTTCAACCACCATCACAACCAGCCACTGAAGTTTTTACAGATCTGGCTGTTGCCCGATCACGCTGGCCGCGAACCTGGCTACCGCCAAGCCACCATTGCGCAGCAAGGGCCGCTCACCGCACTGGCCACCCCAGAGGGCCATGGCGGCTCACTGACGTTGCACGCGGATGCCAGCCTCTATCGCCTGCAGCTGGCCGCTGGTGAGCAGTACACTCTGCAAGCGCATCACTCCAAGCGCAGCGGCTATTTGCATTTGGTGGCAGGCAGCCTGAATCTGGATAGCGGCGATGTCACCACCGAGCTGCACGCCGGCGACGGCGTTGGTAGCCTAGATGGCCAGCCGCTAAGCGTTAGCGCAGGCACAGCCGGCGTTCATGCGCTGTGGTTTGATTTGGCGCCGAGCCTCCATTGACCGCGATGGCGGCAATGACACAGTTTTTTGCAAGCGGGACACTTCTCCCGCTTTCCTCGCTCATGCATACTGCCTCCTGACTTGAGCCAGATGGACCGACTATGGACAGTGCTCGCTACGCCACCCTGTGGCGTTTTTTATTGGTGTTTCAATCCGGTGCCGTCACCGTTGTTGCCCTGCTGCTACTGGTGCTACTGGGTATCATGGAGTACTACAGCAATCACGACGTCGAGGTGCTGATCTGGTTGCTGGCGTATTCGCCGCTTATTCTGCTACTCACCATCGCCTGGCCCATTTGGCAATTATCCCTGTTCAGTCGTGGCCGCTATGGCCACCCCGCCATTCTGTTATGGCTGCTACTGCAGCTAGTGTTTGTGCCCCTCGGCACTCTGGCCGCCATTGTGCAAATGGTGTGCTTATTCCATCTGACCTCGAAGGAGTCGACATGATCGTCCTGCACCATCTGGAACACTCACGCTCGCAGCGCATTATTTGGTTATTGGAAGAACTGGGCGTGGAATACGACATACAGCGCTATGAGCGAGATAAAGAAACCTACCTAGCCCCTGCCAGCCTGAAAAAAATACATCCGCTGGGTAAATCACCTGTGATTACCGATGGCGATAAAACCATCGCCGAATCTGGTTTAATTGTTGAGTATTTAATTCGCCGCTATGGCCGCGAACGCTTAATGCCCAGCGAAGACAGCGATGACTACTGGGATTACCTTTACTGGATGCATTACGCCGAAGGCAGCCTAATGCCATTAATGGTGATGTCGTTAATATTTACCCGCATTGAAACCGCACCCGTGCCATTTTTTGTTAAACCCATTGCCAAAGGCATCGTCAATAAAGTGCGCGCTGGTTTTATTCGCCCCAATATCGATACCCATATGCAGCATATTGAAAACCATTTAAACGGCCGCCAATGGTTTGTCGGCGAGCAGTTAAGCGGCGCCGATATTCAGATGATTTTCCCGCTGGAAGCAGCGCTAAATCGCGGCGTCGATGGCAGCCGTTACCCCAATATTCAGCGCTTTGTGAACCAAGTGCACGGTTTGGACCATTATAAAACCGCGCTGCAAAAAGGCGGGCCTTATGCCTATGCATAAAGAGTTAGAGCAAGCCTAAAAACAAACGCTTACTGGCGCTGGGAGTAATGCCACACCAGCGCTTGTAAGCACGACGAAAATTAGTGACATCGCTAAACCCTAAATGCTGCGCGACCCGCTCGTTGCTCCAGCCGCACACATGAAAGCGATACTGGCATTGCTCCAGCCGCACCCGATCTTGTAACTGCTGAAAGCTGCTTCGGTGTTTTTTGAGCTTGCGCTTGCAAGTGGCTGGGCTGAGCTCTAAATAACACGCCAACTGCTCCAGAGATTGCACCTCACGCTGGCGCAAGGCGTTCATCACCAGGGCCACAAACCCCGTGGCGGGCTGCACCTGCTGCAAGCACTGGCGCTCGGCGATGGCCAGCGCAGTAGGTGATAATTGCTCCGCCCAAGGGCGCTGTAAAAATTCACGCTCGATGAGCAGCACATTGGCGCCTAAATCAAAAAACAAAGCATCGCCTAAATTAACCTGATACTGCTCGCGATAAGCCGGTTCCGCGTGGGCAAACCCGACCCGCCACGGCCACTGCTCGCCACTGCGCCAGCGGCAATACGCCAGCAGCCCAGTCATATAGGCTTCAGCCACAAAGGGCGCGTATTCGCCCAAGCCGTAATTGTCTTGCCAACTGATCATGCAATAGCGCTGATCGGCCCAGACCATGGGCGTTAACAGCGGCGCCAATACCGCTCGATAGCGCGCCATGCACTGCAAGCTTTGCTGTAGCGACACAGAGCCCTGCAGCAATTGACTGAAAGCATCGTAGTGGCCGGGCCACAGGGCGTGCCCCCAACGAAAACTTAAATCGTCACTGCCATAACAGGCGCCAGCATTGGCCACCAACTGCAGCCACTGTTTCACCGACAGCCGCGCCTTGGCCTGCAACACATCGTCATAAAACAACCCAGTACCACGCAAATATTGATGGCTGCTTAAGCCTCGAGCGTTGAGCAAATCCATCAGCAAAGCAGGTTGATAATGGGCCGCAAACAGCGGCTCATCTTGCTCACTCCAGCCCGAGGTGAGCGCCTTCGACGGCGACGGCCAAGCATCGCCCAAGGGCCAAGCCAACGGCGTCATATTAAGCCGCCTTAGGGCGTTGCTGATCCAGCTGCAGTGCTCGATTGGCGGCATCTAACAACTGTTCGGCCGTGCGTTCGCCGTCACACATCACCAAACCAATGCGCAAGCTCTGAAACTGACTGACGCCATCATCGGTTTTAAAAGCGAAATGTGCCACCGCCTGACGCAGCTCCTGCGCTAAACGGCGAGCCTCTAGCTGCTCGGTATGGGGCAGCAAAATGGCAAAGCGGTCACCGGCGTAGCGGCACAATAAATCCCGCTGGCGCAAGTTCAGCAATAGCACTTCCGTCACTTCACGCAGCAAACGGTCGCCGCAGCGGTGGCCAAAGCGGCGATTAAATAGGGAAAAGTCGTTGATATCGACCATCAGCAACATGAGCGGCGGCTGCTCTGACAGGGTGCGGATTTGCTGCTTGAGGTATTCGGCGCGGCCAATGTGGGTTAACGGGTCGAGCCAACGATGTTCACGAAACACCTGCTCGCGCCCCCTAAGCTGGCGATTAATGGCTAGCTGTTCGCGATGCCAATGAAACAGACCATAGGTTAACAAAGCGATGCCCAGCGGCATGGCCACGGATTCCAACCCCTGCTCCCACCATTGCCCCGCCGGCAAGCGCAAAAACTCATCCAGGGTATCTTGCCACATGGCCAAGCACATAAAGCCCAATCCAAGGGTGAGCCAGTCTGTCACCCGCCCACGTGGACGGCTGCCTAAAATCAGCAACATCCACAACCCTAGGGCAATGGCACTGCCGCCCTCGCCGATCACATCCAGCCAGTCAATGGCATGCCAGCCCTTGGCCTCGCCCAGCCATAAGTTAGCCATCAAGGCGCCCCATAGCAGCACAAAAATCAACGCCAACTTATGGCGGTGGTAAGACAAGGTATCGAGCATAAACAGTCCCTAGCGGAGCAATCAGCCTGACTGGATAACAGCTACAGATGACAAACTTATGACAAGCTGCTAGGGGTCATTTAGGCTCATGGCCGATAAGCCATACCGGCAGGTTTGCCAGACTTCCTGCTCTTTTGCTGCCGAAACAGCGCCTAATAATGGGTTAATACAGCTCAATGCTGGTTGTTTTTTATTCGCTTACCCCGCCTAGCACGGCCTCAACACAAGCGCCGTCATGGAACTGACACATTTCATTTTTAGCGTCGTCGGCCATGGCCAACCCGAGGACCGGATCATGACATTCAACAAAACCCCATTGGCGGCACTATTCACCATGCTGGCCACCAGCCCCACCTGGGCCGATGGCGTGCTGGAGGGTCGCATCATCGACGCCAACAGTGACAGCCGCTATCAAGGCGCCGTGGTGCGCATCGACGAACTGCAGCGCGAAACCCTGGCCCAGCAAGGCGGACGCTTTCGCCTGCCAAGTTTAAAAGCCGGTGAATATACCCTCACCGTCACCCTGGGGGCGCAAACTCTGGAGCGTCGTCGCATCGTCATCAGTGATCAAAAAACCACCCGCAGCGATATCGTCATCAGCGATGAGCATGCTTTGGAGGAGGTATTGGTGATCGGTCAGGCAGCACAAATGCAACGTGCGTTAGACCGCCAGCGCTTTGCCGACACCTTAATCAATGCCGTCAACGCCGACGCCATTGGCCAGCTGCCCGACGCCAACGCCGCCGAAGCCTTGCAGCGCGTGCCAGGCTTGTCGATTGAACGCGACCAAGGCGAAGGCCGTTTTGTGCGCGTGCGCGGCATCAGCCCCGACCTTAACGCCGTTAGCGTCAACGGCACCCAACTGCCCGCTGCCGAAGCAGGTCGACGTGCCGTCGCTCTGGATGTATTGCCCGCCGATTTAATCAGCTCATTGGTGGTCACCAAAGCATTAACCCCAGATATGGATGCCAACGCCATTGGCGGCAGCATCGAGGTTGAAAGCTTGTCGGCGCTCGATCGCGACGGCTTGTTTTACACCCTGCGTGCCGAGGCCGGCTACGACCAGCTCACCGAGCAAACCAGCCCCGCCTACGCCGCCACCGCAGGCAACACCTTTGCACTCGCTGGCCAGCAACGCTTAGGCCTGGCGGCAGCGTTTTCTTATGACCAGCACCAATTCGGCTCAGATAACGTCGAAACCGGCGCAGCCTGGGCGTTTGATGACGACGGCGGCGCTTTGAGCGAACTGGAGCAGCGCGACTATGAAATCGAACGCGAGCGCATCGGCGCAGCCATCAACCTCGATTACGAGTTCAACCTTAACCACCGCTGGTATCTGCGCACGCTGTACAGCGAGTTTCGCGACAACGAGCAGCGCCTGGCCAACGTGGTCGAGTTTGGTGAGCTAATCGACAGCGAAGATGAGCCTGGCGAGCAGGAGTTTGATGGCGCTGCGCGCCGCGCCGGTGAGCGCGGCCTGGCCGAAGTGGGCCGCGAGCTAAAAGACCGCGAAGAAACCCAAACCGTCATGGCGGCCACCTTAGGCGGTGAGCACTTGGTCGACGCTTGGACATTCGAATACGCCTTAGGCTACAGCCAAGCCAAAGAAGAAGAACCCAACGCCATTGGCGGCGCTGTGTTTAAACAAGACGAAGTCGACAACGTCGGCTTTAGCAATACACGCAAACCGCGCATTTTGGCTGGCGGCCGCTACTTTGACGCCAGCGCCTACGAGCTGGCTGACATCGAATACACCGACGGCCTTAGCGAAGATAAACACACCAGCGTGGGCATCGATATTAGCCGCGATTTATTCATCGCCCACTATCCAGCCATGATCAAATTTGGCGCCAAAAGCAGCCAGCGCGAAAAACAGCAACGCGTTGACGAATACGTGTTTGAAGACTTTGACGACCACGCTCTGGGTGACGGCATGGGCGAGTTAACCCTAGATCAGTTCGCGACCCGCGCACCGGATTACAGCCTTGGCCGTTTCGGCCCAGGCATTCGCCCAGCGGCCGTGCGTGAAGTGATTTCGCAGCTGGATAAAAATGACTTTTACGATGCCGAAGCATCGCGCATCGCCAGCTACGACATCGACGAACGCATCAACGCCGCCTACGTGATGGGCCGAGTCGAAATAGATCAATGGTTGTTGCTGGCCGGTCTGCGCCATGAGGCCACCGAGCACGACTTCAGCGGCACGGCGTTAAATGCCGACGGCGACTTTGTGGCAATAAGCGATGACAACCGCTACGGCCATACCCTGCCGTCGCTGCATGCGCGCTATCAACTGAGCGACAACACGCAACTGCGCGCGGCTTGGAGCAACGCCGTAGTGCGCCCTACCTTTGAGCAAATGTCGCCCAGTTTTGTCGACGACGGTGAAGAAGCCGAGCTGGGCAACACGCAACTCAAGGCCATGCGCGCCCGCAACCTCGACCTCAGCTTGGAGCACTATGTCGGCAGTGCCGGTATCATGTCGGCGGCGCTGTTTTATAAAGACATTCAGCACTTTATTTTTGCCACCGACCTGGCCGGCTCCTCCGAGCGCTGGCAAGGCTATGACGAAGTGGCCACCTATCGTAACGGCGACGATGCGAGCATTACTGGGCTGGAACTGGCCTTCTCGCAACAGCTCAGCCAACTGCCAGCGCCCTTTGATGGCCTGTTAATCGCCGCCAACCTCACCTTGAGTGACTCAAGCGCCACGGTGCTCAGCTATGACAACGGCACTGAGCGCGAGCGCACCATCGACCTGCCCAATCAATCTGACCTAAGCGGAAATGTTGTAATCGGCTATGAAAAAAATGGCCTGATGCTGCGCCTAGCCAGCAATTACAAATCGGAATATTTGCTGGAGGTGGAAGATCTGACCTCACGCGATGGCGATGTTTACCAAGCAGCCCATGCCCAGTTGGACTTCAGCTCAGCGTATCAACTCAACCCGCAATGGAAGCTGAGTTTTGATATCAGCAACCTAGGCGACGAGCCCTATTACGCGTATCAACGCGAGCAACGCTACAACGCCCAATACGAAGCCTACGGTCCAACGTACCGCCTGGGTGTGAGCTACAGCCACTTTTAAAATTAACCAACAGGATGGGCCGCCTTAGGCGGCCAAACAGACTATGACACACAGCAAATCGATTTCTTTTAGCCTGATCATCACCGCACTCCTGAGCGGCTGCGCGCACCAACACACGGCGAGGGTGGCAGACAACAGTAAAGTTCAGGGCGAGTTCGCTAGCCCAGTGGCATCCGGCTGGCTGGGCATTGGCAACGAGCACGCCATGAGTGTAGCTGGCCAACCCGTGGTCGAGGTGTATGGCGAATACCTGGATCAGCGCCAACAGCAAGGCCGCACAACGCTTTTAACGCTGGATAACCAGCACCGCTTGGTGCTGCTTCAGCAACAGACCCAAGCTCAAGCCTGGCACATCAGTACGTCAGAGCCGCTGGATACGGCACTGGAAGGCTTATGCCTCTACCAACCTCAGCCACAACAACCGTTGCAGGCGTTTTTATTGACCGAAGACAGCCTGGCACAGCAAGTGATTTTGCAGCCTAAGGGCACCCAGCTAGAGATCACCGAACTGCGGCACCTACCGCTGCCCCCCGCCAGCGAATATTGCCAAGTCGATGACCAGAACCATCAGCTTTATCTCACCGAAGAAGGCATCGGCCTGTGGCGAGTAAGCGCCCGCGCCGAAAGCGAGCTGCGCCGCGAGCCCGTGGCCTTGGTCAAACCCTATGGCACCATTGAGAACGTTGGGCCACTCAGTCTGGCCAATCATCACTTATGGATGGCCGCTAAAGGAGGGCAACAGCTGTATGGCATCGATTTGCGCTCTCAGCAGATCACGCCCTGGCCCCTGAGCCCAGAATTTGCCTTGGACGGTCTGGCGATACGCGCAAAAGCCGAGCACGTCAGCGCGCTGGTGTTGGATGAAAACAGCGGCCAATGGCTTGAGTTATCCTTGCCCATCGCCGCAAATGCGCAAGCGGCCCCAGCAGCTACAAAAACCAGGAAAAACACAGCCGAGTTGCTGCCAACGGCAGAAACCACACCCGTGGCCAGCATGGGCGATGCCGCCGACGATCCAGCCATTTGGGTACACCCTTCCCAAGGCGAAAAAAGCCGCATTTTAGGCACCAATAAGCAACAGGCTTTACTGGTGTACGATTTAAACGGCCAGCAGTTACAGCAGCTAAACGTTGGGCGCGTGAACAATGTCGACGTGCGCCAAGGGTTTTCTTATCGTGGCCAACGCATGGACATCGCCGCCGCCAGCCAGCGTGACCGCGCCGCCATTGCGTTATTTGCCATCGACCCATTAACGGGTGAGCTCAGCGTGGCCGAAGAAATCACCACCACACTGGATGATGTCTATGGTTTATGCCTGTATCGTGGCAAAAAAGGCGCTCTTTACGCCTTTATTAACGACGAAGATGGCCGCTATGAGCAATGGCACATTCGCGACGGTCAAAACGGCTGGCAAGGGCAAAAAGTGCGTGAATTTGCCCTCGCCTCGCAACCCGAAGGCTGCAGCGCCGACGATGCCCGGCACACACTATTTTTAGGCGAAGAAAACAGCGCACTGTATGTAATGAACGCCGAGCCCGACGCCACTGCCCAGCTCAAAACAATTGGCCAAGTGAATGACGGTTGGCTTACCGCAGACATAGAAGGCATGGAAATATACGACAACGGCGAGCACGTCTACTTGCTGGTATCGAGCCAAGGCGATGACAGCTATGTGCTCTACAACGCCCTGCCACCGTATCAGCCACTGACGCGCTTTCGCATTGGCATCAACCTAGAAAAACACATTGACGGCGCCTCCGAAACCGATGGCTTAACCGTCACCAGCGCCAACTTAGGCAAGGGTTACGAGCAAGGGCTGATCGTAGTGCAAGACGGCCGCAACTTACTGCCCAAGCAAACCCAGAACTTTAAACTGGTGCCGTGGGCGGCGTTGCAAAAGCTGCTTCAAGAATCATTTAACCCCAATTCTGAATAATGATGCCCAGCTGTGCAGAACTTTTCAGAGGTGTCTCAGAGGTTATGAAGGCCTACCACCCCAACTACTAATTAGCTATTACTGCCCCAGCATGGCTGGGGCGCACTGGCTTAAACATCCGCCAATGCCACGATCTGCACATCGATGTGGCGCTGCTTGTCGCCACTGACAACACCGCTGTGCATAACGCCGCCATTCTCCTTGATGATATTCACCAGGCGCTGCTGCATCGTGGCCAGAAAGTCGCGTTCTTGTTGATAAAGTTCATCATTAACAATCAGGCGAATGTCACCCGCAAATTGGCGATCAACGTCTGGGTCACAATAGTCATCACCGTATTTATTGGCGACGTCTAATACAATCACATCGGCAAGACGAAAAAAATCGTGTTTATTGTCACTGTCAATGTAAACATCGTAAGAAGACTTTCCACCTTGCTCGACCCGCTCTACGCGAAAGTTATCTTCTTCCGACAGTAGTGAGGCCAGCGTCAAGGTGTCATCAGGGTGCCAGAAAGTGGCATGCTTCGAGCCAATAATACGCTGTTTAACACGTTCCAAACTGAGCACATTTAGCTCTGGTGATACCCGTTGAAATAGAGGGTCATAATTTTCGAGCAGGGTAATCCGGTGCTGCTCTTGCAGCGCATAGTCGTATACCACCAGTGCGCCCACCTCGCGGTCGGCCACATACAGGAATAGATGATCGTTACCGAGCAAATGATTGCCGGTATGCATATCGCCCCCACCGGCCATGGCTTTTTGCCCCAGCACTTGGCCATCGGCGGTAAAACTGATCACCTCACTGGGGGTTTGTATGACGGTACGGCGATCAAATTCTAATAAGGTGAGCGGCAGCTCGGCCAATGGGTGCTGCCAGGCCAGTTGGCCACCGTGGTAGTCGTAGCACTGTAATAGTTTATTTTCACATAAATAAAAGTGGTGCTGTCTAAGCGGCGGATAAACATCATCAAAGTCTTTTGGACGATCAAAAGAAACTCTCCAAACCATTTCTCCATGCTGAATACCAACTATCGCGCTCTCGTCTCTCAACTCACCAATAAAAACGTCGTTCACATGCCTATACAGATACATCTTCTCAGCAATGGAAAATTCTTCTTCACCATCAACAAAAATGTTCGTCTCCTGGCCATTATCCTTACAGCGATAAGTTTGTGCCCCTGAGTCATAAAAAGCAGCATCAAGGGCTTTGTATTTATCCAGAGTGCTTGCTTGTTGGCCAACCAAAAGCTTCCCATCGGCTGATATATTGAGTAGCCCTTCTTCACTGGCAACCCATTGCAGTTGATGAATACCACCAGCATACACCAACACTGGTCCCGCCGGAGTAATACGCAGCAAGCAGCCTTCAAAGGGAAACTCCCCCAAAGCATAGGTTTCATCATCAAATATGTAAAAGGACGAAGATGGAAGTATTAATGACCGGCTCATATAGCCTCCACGCAAGGGGGCTGCGTCAGACATTGAGGCTGATTCGTTTTTATTAACGTGATACGGCGCATATCCCTACTCCGATGATTAATGGGCGATAAACTATGCCATAACGATTCCATTGCTACGAGAACCGCTCTACGAGAGCCGCCCCAGGATCAGAGATCAGAGCACAACGAGCGATATGTGCGGATCAAGGCCTAGCGCGAAAATGCCACTCATACATGCCCACATCGTTATGAATAGAGTGGCGCACTGAGTCGTCAATGGCGTCGGAGTCCTGGTTGTATAAGCCGCATAAGCTCAGCGCATTGAGCACATCGACCTCTAGCCCTAGGTATTCGTACACCACCCGAGCGCAGCATGGCATGCGCTCGCCACTGCCCGACACCCCCAGCTTTAAGCCAGTCAGGCGTGAAATGCGGTTTTTAAAGGAAGGAAATAAAATCGTTTGGGTGATTTCATGGCCGGTAAGGGATTCGTAATCCGCCATAAAAATGCGGTCGGTTAAATAATGCACCGTGCCTAAATATTTACCGTGAAAGACTTTGTCGCTGGGCGACTCTTGCAAGCGTTCGGTGCGCTGATACACCACTTGCTCGCCCTGCTTTTCGATGCACACCAGGGTGCGCAATATTTTGCCCGGGCACGCCATCGACTGGTAATACTCGAAATAATACCCCAAGTAGCGATCCAAATTATGGTTGGCGCTCCACTGCGCCAGCTGTTGCAGATGCGGCCACAGTGGGTGGTCGGGCGCATCCGCTTCCAGCCGTTTGGGGCGCACTTTAACCAAACGCTCAAATTGGCTGTAGGGCAGCAGTATTTCGTGCTTTTCGACCCCGAAAAAGTCACACAACTTCATCAGCATGTTGGCCGAAGGCCGACTGCGGCCACTGAGGTAGCGGTTAAATTGCGAACGGTTAATGTCCAGCCGCCGGCAAACATCGGCGATGGATTTGTAATAACTGCACAAGAGTTTCAGATTACTGGGAAAATCATCCTGCATGTGTGTTTTGCCTCTTGCGCACGAATCACTGGCCTGGGCCACTCACTGCGGCCATTGGCGGCATGTTAGCCGATGGCCATCACCAATCACAGGCCCAAGTAGATACTAGTTGACGCTCAGGTAGCATCAACTAGCACCAAAATACAACAGAATGCCAAGTGTTACCCAGCGAGATTTTTTGATTGCATTACAGCCTGTGGGGATTTGCGCTGCCAGCGTGAAGCGCCGCCGATGCGCTGCTGTTCACTCCACCCAAGTGAATAGCCGTGCACACCAATGCAATAACAATAAAAACGGCACATCGTGCCACGGGAGGAAAACATGCTCGATCTGCTCAACGATTTGCTGTGGGGCAAGCTGCTGATTGCCGTGTTACTGATTCTGGGAGTCTGGTTTACCCTGGCGTCCCGCTTTGTTCAATTCCGCTATTTTGCCTCGATGTTCCGCATCCTGGGCTCTAGCCAAGCGTTTAAACGTGACCCCAATGGCCATTTAAGCTCGTTCCAGGCGTTAGTGCTGTCCGTGGCTGGCCGCGTTGGTGGCGGTAACATTGCCGGTGTGGCCGTGGCGATTGCTTTGGGCGGCCCGGGCGCCGTGTTCTGGATGTGGGTAGTGGGCCTGATGGGCATGGCGACCAGCTACTTTGAATGTACTCTGGCGCAAACCTACAAAAAAGCCGAGCCCGATGGCACTTACCGTGGCGGCCCAGCGTATTACATCTCCCGAGGTCTGGGCGAAAAATGGAAGTGGTTGGCAGCGGTGTATTCTGTGCTCTTGCTGGTGACCTTTGGCTTCGGCTTTACCGCACTGCAATCCTACGCCGTCGCTACCTCGGTTGAAGATGCCTTTGGCGTGCCTGCTTATTACACCGGTATTGCTTTGGCTTTGATCGTCGGCCTGATTATTTTTGGCGGCGTTAAGCGCATTGCCAAAATCTCTGAAGTGCTGGTGCCTGTTATGGCGCTGGGCTATATCGGCATTACTGTGATCGTACTCGGTTTAAATATTGGCGAAATTCCTGCTGCCCTAGGGCTGATCGTTAAAAGTGCCTTTGGCTTAGAGCCTGCCATCGGTGGTGGTATTGGCGCCGCCATTTTAATGGGCGTTAAACGCGGCTTGTTTTCTAACGAGGCTGGCCTTGGCAGTGCGCCAAACGTGGCCGCCGTTGCTTATGTGCCACACCCGGCCAACCAAGGCATTGTGCAGTCGTTTTCAGTGTTTATTGACACCATTATTCTGTGCTCTTGCACGGCGCTGATTATTTTGCTGAGCGGCGCCTACGATCCAGCATCAGCCGGCACCCAAGGCGGCGTGGCGCTAACGCAAATGGCATTGGCGGATCACGTTGGCGAATGGGGGCGTATGTTTGTCAGCGTGGCTTTGCTGTTATTTGGCTTTAGCACCATTTTGTACAACTACTACCTCGGTGAAAACAGCCTCAACTACTTCAGCGAAGAAAATCAGAGCCTGTTTAATGCTTTCCGCGTGGCCATTATCTGCCTGTGCTGTGGCGGCGCCATTATGAATCTGGGTACGGTGTTTGCCTTCGCTGACGTCACCATGGGCTTGCTCGCGCTGGCTAACTTGGTAGCTTTGGCATTGCTGTTTAAAACCGGCCTGCGCGTGATGAAAGATTACGATCAGCAGCGCGCCAATGGTATTAAGGTGCCGGTATTTGATGCAGAGAAATTTGCCGACTTAAATATTGACCAAGCTACTTGGAAAATCGAAAACAGCGATTTGCCCCCTAAGACGGGTCAAGAGGCGCAAAACAACCAGGCCACAACAACGGCCAATGCCAATTAAAAATAGGTTTATACGCAGTTAGCTGTGTTGATTGTCAGACCCCAGGAGGCATAGCCTCCTCTTTGCCGGCTCGATTTCATCCCCGAGCCGGCCTTTTTTATTTTTGGAGACACTGTGAGCACTCGCATCGAATACGATTTATTGGGTGAGCTGGCCGTTCCTGCCGATGCCTGGTACGGTATTCAAACCCAACGCGCCGTTAACAACTTTGCCATTACGGGCGTTCCTATCAGCCATTTTCCGCAGCTGGTAAAAGCCCTGGCGCAGGTAAAGCAAGCCGCCGCCCAGGCCAACCGCGATCTGGGCATTTTGGCACCCCACAAGGCCGAGGCCATTGTCGCCGCCTGTGAAGACATCGCCGATGGCGCACTGAACGATCAATTTGTGGTTGATTTGATCCAAGGCGGCGCCGGCACCTCGACCAACATGAATGCCAATGAGGTGATCGCCAACCTAGCATTGCAAAAGCTGGGGCACGGTAAGGGCGAGTATCAGCATTTGCATCCTAACGATGACGTTAATTGCTCTCAGTCGACCAACGATGCCTACCCTACGGCGGCCTGCTTAGCCATTCAATTTGCCGCCGAACCCCTGGTTGAGTCTATTCGCAGCCTGGTTAACGCACTGCAGCAAAAAGGCAACGAATTTGCTGACGTCGTCAAAATGGGTCGTACTCAGTTGCAAGATGCGGTGCCGATGACCTTAGGCCAAGAGTTTGAAGCCTTTGCCGTTAACCTGTCGGAAGACATCGACCGTTTGCACGAAGCCTGTTTATTGTTGTGTGAAGTGAATCTAGGTGGCACCGCCATCGGCACCGGCATTAACACCCACGCCGATTATTCTGAGTTGGCAATTCGCTATTTGGCAGAGCTGTCGGGCAAGCCCATGGTACCCGCCGCCAACCTGATTGAAGCCACATCAGACATGGGCGCGTTTGTTTTGTTCTCCGGCGTACTGCGCCGCTTTGCCATTAAACTGGGCAAAATGTCGAACGATTTGCGCTTATTATCGAGTGGCCCGCGCACCGGTTTTGGCGAAATTAAATTGCCACCGGTACAGCCTGGCTCATCGATTATGCCCGGCAAGGTTAACCCTGTGATTCCTGAAGCCGTTAACCAAACTGCCTACCAGGTCATGGCCAACGACTTGGCGGTAACTCTCGCGGCTGAAGCTGGGCAATTGCAGTTAAATGCCATGGAGCCGCTGATTATTTATAACCTGCTTAATTCCATGCGCATGCTGGGCGAAGCCTGCCACATGCTGGAGCAGCGTTGCATTATCGGCATTGAAGCCAACCGCGAACGCTGCGCCGAGCTGGTCGACATCAGCATTGGCAGCATTACCGCCTTGGTTCCCCATATTGGCTATGCCAACGCGTCACGCATTGCCAAACAGGCGTTGCACAGTGGCGGTACCGTCAGAGAGCTGATTTTGGCCGAAGGATTGCTAAGCGAAGCCGAGCTAGAACAATTGCTTAGCCCACAGTCGATGCTGGGACATCGCAGATCTTAACAACAAGGAGCACAGCATGACGAAGCAACACATCCTGGTCATTTATTGCGGCGGCACCATCGGCATGACGGCATCGGCACAGGGCTTTGTGCCCGCCAGTAATTTCGCCGATGCGCTTAAGCAGCACCTGCCCAACGATCATAGCTTGCCTCGTTATACCTTGTTGGAGCTGGAAGAGTTGATCGACAGCAGCAATATTCGCTGCGACCATTGGCTTTTATTAGCCCAGCTACTTAAGGATAACTGGTGCGATTACGATGGCTTTGTCTTGCTGCACGGCACCGATACCATGGCTTACACTGCTTCCATGTTGTCGTTTTTACTCGCTGGGCAAGACAAGCCTGTGGTTATTACCGGCGCTCAAATCCCCTTATCGCAGCCCGGCAGTGACGGCTTAGATAACTTTCTAAATAGCTTGGTGGTGGCCAGCCAGCCGCAATTAACTGAAGTTTGCATTTGCTTTAATCAGCGTATTTTGCGCGGCAATGCCAGCACCAAAGTCAGCAGCTCCGCCATGGATGCCTTCAATAGTCCCAACCAAGCGGATTTAGGCCGTGTTCACAGCCACGGCAACCAGGTCGATATTGAGTTAGATTTACCCAGGTTGCGCCAAGCGTCAAACATTAGCATGGAATTACCCGATTTACGCCCGGAGCGCGTTGCCGTGCTGCGTTTATTTCCTGGTATGACAGGCCATATGCTGCTGACGCTGGCCGCTAATGCTGATGGCTTGATCGTGCAAAGCTATGGCGCTGGCAACTTCCCAGATGCCAACCAGAGCGTGATGGAAGCGCTGCGCATGCTGCAGCAGCAAAACCTGGTGGTGGTGAATATCAGCCAGTGTGGTCATGGCGGTGTTAAGCAAAGCACCTACGCCAGCGGCGCGGTATTAAATCCGCTGGGCGTCGTCGACGGTGGCACCATGACGCTAGAAGCAGCCTTTTGCAAATTGCATTATTTGCTGGCCACAGAAACCAGCGTGGAAAAAGTACGGTTAAGAATGACAGACAATGTACGTGGTGAAATAGGTTAATAGGGGCGGCTATGCGCCCCTGAACGATTACAACGAGCCTACTATTGCGCAGGCCCAGGGTTATACAACCAATCCCAGGCACAATAACTGCGCTGCTCACCTTGATGATACAGCCAATAGCGATTGCAATTATTGTCATAGTTGTAATTGCCCACATTCACCACATACGGCCCTAAGTTAACGCCTTGCAGCGATTGATAGCGACCGTTGTACAACAACGAAAAGTGCAAATGCGGCCCAGTCGAGCTGCCGCCCTGACATAACGCCGTACTGCGATCATTGGCGTAAGTGCCAATACGGGTATTAATATCGACCCAGTCGCCGCTACTAACTTCAATATCTTCCATATGATAATAATTGGTCTGCCAACCAGAGGGATGCGTAATACGCATATTACAGCGCGAATAAACGGTCACTCTGCCAGAGTGTGCAGCCGTCACGCTGTAAGTTCGCCCGCCCCAGCGCGGCCAATCATAGGACACATCCACCGACGATAACGGATAGCCTGAGCCGGTATTCGAATGGGCGCCGTTCGCCTTCCAGTAATAGCCCTGACGCCAAGGCCATTGCATTAAATCACGCGGTGGTGTCGACGCCTGGCGCAACGTCATTGGCGCTGGAGCCTCGGCTACAAAGGCTTTCGGGAACAACGCCTGATAGCTATCCAACACAGCCCTAAGCTGCTCGCTGGCCGGCAAGCCTGCCGCTTTAAACGCCTGCCACAACGCCCAAGTACTGGCATTGTAGGGAGAGCTCAATACCCGCTGACTGTCCTGTTCAAAGGCATAAAAATAGTGCGACAGCGTTAGCATCTGCTCGCCTAACTGCTGCGCCAATGGCTGCTCATTGCGCTCCCCCCAAAGCGGCTTGAGCTCTGAGCTGGGCGAGCTCAGCTGCTGGCCGTTTGCTTCCAACAAGGCCAGCAGCAACTGTGGATTTAAACTCGCCACCCCGGCCCAGTGCGACAAGTTTTCGGCATGCGGCAGCCACTGTGGTGCCCGCTGCTGCAGAGCAGACTGCCATGAAAAAGGCTCCCTTGTGGGTACATCGACAAACTGCTGCTCAGACAGTTGGGATATTAATGCAGAACGCTCAACCATTGGGATCGAATTAACCGGGGCATTCGCCTCAAAGGTGTGCAAATCCAAAGCACTGACCTGTGCCGCTAAAATAAATTGACCTAAACCTAAGCCAATTATGAAAGATTTTTTCTGTAGAAGTGTGCTCATTCCGTGCTCCTAGAGCAAAGGGTTCGCCTTCACTCTAGGTAGACGTAACATGCCTGCTAAAACGCCCTCGCCGCTTTAAGAACTAAGTATGGCAATCGTTGTGTCGATATCTGCTCTACGCCAACTCCCCCAGACAGACTCTCAGCGGCTATCGCATACTGTGCAATATGATCTGAGCTTTTCTTCTTATTATGTAATCGCCTAGGCAATATCGGCCAATACATAGCGATGCTAGCTAGAAGGTGTCTGTCCCATCGCTCCCCGTGGATTTACATTGAATTCACCTACCAGGCCTTACCCTGCTGCTCTATCACTCACACCACGAGATCACGATATGAGCAAGCCCACCTTTAGCAACAGCAAACGTGCCATTGCCAACCTACTTTCAATCTTCCTGCAGGGCGAATTCAACTAGCGAATTCAACTAGGAAGATTCAACTAGGACATCCATCCCAAGGGTCAGCATCACATAGGTTCAACCTAAACAGGCTCGAGTTTAAGACGGCCTCCTCCTGCCAACAGCGAGCATGAGAACCTTCCGAACAGAACTGCTTTTCAAAGCACTTTTGATGAGCTTTTCAACGAGAGGCGGTAATTGGGGCGCTGAGTAGCTTCAGATTTCTCTGATTATGTTGAACAGTTACAAGATGCTATTACGCGGATTGATCGAGTAGTCAACTAGGACATCCATCCCAAGGGTCAGTATCACATAGGTTCAACCTAAACAGGCTCGAGTTTTAGACGGCCTCTTTCTGCCAACAGCGAGCATGAGAACCTTCCGAACAGAACTGCTTTTCAAAGCACTTTTGATGAGCTTTTCAATGAGAGGCGGTAATTGGGCGCTGAGTAGCTTCAGATTTCTCTGATTATGTTGAACAGTTACAAGATGCTATTACGCGGATTGATGAGAGTCAACTAGGACATCCATCCCAAGGGTCAGTATCACATAGGTTCAACCTAAACAGGCTCGAGTTTTAGACGGCCTCTTCTTGCCAACAGCGAACATGAGAACCTTCCGAACAGGACTGCTTTTCAAAGCACTTTTGATGAGTTTTTCAACGAGAGGCGGTAATTGGGGCGCTGAGTAGCTTCAGATTTCTCTGACTATGTTGAACAGTTACAAGATGCTATTACGCGGATCGATCGAGCAATGAACGGCAGCGACTGAGTCCAGGCGGACGCTGATAATTCAGTGTTTCACAGGCTTGGCGTAATTTTTCTTCACCGCCGGCAAAGGTTTTAAAACAGTCTTCAAAATGCTGGGTCATTTCTAACCATTGCTGCTCATCAATGCCTAAGCGATCGAGAATGGCCGCCGTATTTTTAGCAATGGCGCCGCGTTTATCGTGACGAATAATGCGGCCAGTCCAGTCGACCAGTTCGAGGTAATCCATCAGCTTCATTTGAATGCCCAGCGGTATATTTTGCCGAGGGTTGCCAACGAAGGGTAATAATTCCTTGGGTTGTTGCTTAGGATGGTTGGGCTGCTTGCTCGTTTTTGCTTTTTCTATGCGCCGCTTCACCGAGGTGTGCGCGGATGCTTCGGGCGTGGCTGCCATATTTGCCCGCACCGGGTTAAGGTCGACATAGGCCATGCACGCAGCCAGTGCTGCTTCATCCAGTAATGCCTGGGATTTAAACCGGCCCTCCCAGAAACGGCCAGTGCACTGATCTTCCTGATTGGTCTCTCGCGCAATGGCCTCATTCAGCACCCGCATAAACCAGCTGATGCTAGATAACCGTGAGCGCCACTCTTCCACATACATTTGCAGTCGCTTTTGCTCAGCAACGCCCAGCTCGTCACCGTTTATAAAGCGCTGAGACAGCATATTGCCACTAAATAGCGTGTGCCAGCGCTCAATGACTTCCGTGTCGCTCCAGTGATGGGCGCGCTCAGCATCAATAAATAAAACAACGTGGTAATGGTTGCTCATAATGGCATAGGCCGCCACTTCAACGGCAAATACATGCGGCAAAGCCAGTAACTTGTTTTCCAGCCAACCACGGCGATGTTCGTAGCACTGGCCGGTGTTGTGATCTGTGCCACACAAAAACGCCCGCCGCACACAGCGTGATACGCAATGATAATAGGGTGTCGCCTCCAAAGAGACTTGCTGTTTTCTGGGCTTGGGCATAATGGCACTCCGACTCTAGAGCAACTAATACGAGCCTAGCCGCTGTGGAGCCGATTACCATTGGAGTGTCAGGTTAGAATGGATGTCCCGACTGTTTCCGACTGTTTCCTGCAGCAGCTGACATCAGCCTAGCCGCTGCGGAGCAGGCTACCACTAACATGACAGCTTAGGGTGGATGTCCTGACTGTTCTCTGGGTGGATGTCCTGACTGTTCTTGACTGTTCTCTTGGATGTCCTGACTCTTTTCTCATCTAAGAGTGCCTGGGATTTAAAACGACCTTCCCAGAAGCGGCCAGTGCACTGGTCTTCCTGATTGGCTTCTCGCGCAATGGCCTCGTTCAGCACCCGCATAAACCAGCTGATGCTAGATAACCGTGAGCGCCACTCTTCCACATACATTTGCAGTCGCTTTTGCTCAGCAACGCCCAGCTCGTCACCGTTTATAAAGCGCTGAGACAGCATATTGCCACTAAATAGCGTGTGCCAGCGCTCAATGACTTCCGTGTCGCTCCAGTGGTAGGCGCGCTCAGCATCAATAAATAAAACAACGTGGTAATGGTTGCTCATAATGGCATAGGCCGCCACTTCAACGGCAAATACATGCGGCAAAGCCAGTAACTTGTCTTCCAGCCAACCACGGCGATGCTCGTAGCATTGGCCAGTCATATGATCCGTACCACACAGAAAAGCCCGCCGCACACAGCGTGATACGCAATGATAATAGGGTGTCGCCTCCAAAGAGACTTGCTGTTTTCTGGGCTTGGGCATAATGGCACTCCGGCTCTGCAGCAGCTGAAATCAGCCTAGCTGCTGCGGAGCCGATTGCCATTGAAGTGTCAAGTTAGAATGGATGTCCCGACTGTTTCCCGACTGTTCTGGCTTAAGATGGATGTCCTGACTGTTTGTCGTTCTTCATTGAAGTGTCAGGTTAGGGTGGGTGTCCTGACTGTTCGCCGACTGTCCCGTCATCGCAGTAAAAAGATGGCCGTGTACGACAGAAAGCCAGAAGTTATTAAAGCAACACGATGAAGACTGTACAGAATTACATACTGTATATTCGTCGGCTTATTCGCTAAGGCTTGTTTTGCTGATAGATGGCTTAGGAAGGAATTCTAGGTCATTGAAAAAAGGGAAATTTGGTCGGGATGAGAGGATTTGAACCTCCGACCACCTGCACCCCATACAGGTGCGCTACCAGGCTGCGCTACATCCCGACTCAGCTCGGCACTTTGTCCAAGCGCTGGCTAGTATACCTAAGTGACTGAAAAGTTAAAGTTTTTTGTTACACCGGTGATAATGTAGAAATCATCAGTCTGGCTGGAGCAGCACCGCCAACTCTTTCAGCTCATTGATCATATTTTTGATCAAGGCTTGATCCATGGCCACGGCTTGCGAGTCGCCCTCTTCTAGGCGCTGACGTGCACCACCAATGGTGTAGCCTTCTTGATAGAGTAAATTACGAATTTCACGCACCAAAATGACGTCTTGGCGCTGATAATAACGACGATTGCCGCGGCGTTTAACCGGGCTTAATTGCGGAAATTCCTGCTCCCAATACCTTAAAACATGGGGTTTTACAGCACACAGCTCGCTGACTTCACCAATGGTAAAATAGCGCTTGGCTGGGATGAGAGGGAGTTCATTGTTGTGAGTCGGT
The DNA here is from genome assembly GCF_014652515.1 of Bacterioplanes sanyensis. Lineage (GTDB taxonomy): Bacteria > Pseudomonadota > Gammaproteobacteria > Pseudomonadales > Oceanobacteraceae > Bacterioplanes > Bacterioplanes sanyensis. The sequence goes on from NZ_BMYY01000004.1 coordinate 150,657, forward strand.
TCCAGCATAGGCTTCGACTCGAACTTTAAGTTTTTGACCTGGTTTAAAGGTCACTACCCGGCGCGCAGAAATAGGAATTTCTTCGCCAGTTTTGGGGTTGCGGCCTGGTCTTTGACGCTTATCACGTAGGTCGAAGTTGCCGAAACCCGACAACTTCACCTGTTCATTACGGCTAAGACTGTCGCGGATCTCATCAAAGAAGAGATCCACCATGTCTTTCGCTTCGCGTTTGTTAAGACCAAGATCCTCGAACAGTTTTTCTGCCAGTTCTGCTTTGGTCAGAGCCGTCATGCTAGCCCCTCAGCGTTGCTCCTACACTCTCTTTGAGGTGAGCGAGTACGGCATCAACCGAATCGTTCACTTCTTCGTCAGTTAGAGTGCGTGAAGGATGCTGCCAGGTCAAGCCTAAGGCCAGACTTTTTCTATCAGGATCAATGCCTTTGCCCACATAGACGTCAAACAATGTGAGGTTGGTCAAATATTCTCCCGCTACCGAGCGAATCGCACTGAAGACATCGTCCACCGCCACCGCTTGCGACACAACCAGGGCCAAATCACGACGCATTTCAGGGAACTTAGACAGCTCTCCAAAGGCCGGTACGCGACGTTGCTGTACGGCATCGAGGTCAATTTCAACCAGATATACCGCGTGCTTCAGATCGAGGGCCTTTTGCGCTTGTGGATGCAGGGCGCCAATCCAGCCGACGGATTTGCCATCTTTTTCGATGCGAGCACACTGACCCGGGTGCAAAGCATCATGCTCAGCGGCAACAAAGCGGTAATCTGCCAGCAAGCCACTGCGCTGCAGTACGCTTTCCAGATCGCCCTTGATGTCGAAAAAGTCGACATTGTCAGCGTTGTTGCTCCAACCTTGAGGTTGGCGATTGCCCGCTACCACCATGGCCAAGGTCGGAATTTGCTGCAAGCCATCGTTGCCTGGCTCAAAGCGCAAGCCGGTTTCGAACAAACGTATGCGCGGCTGCTGACGCTTCATATTGTGCTCAACCGCACCCAGCAAGCCCGCCCATAAAGTCGTGCGCATCACCGCCATATCGTTAGAAATAGGGTTCAGCAACGCCAACGGCTCAATACTTGGCGCCAATACCTTTTGCACTTTGGTATCAACAAAGCTGTAAGTAATTGCTTCTTGATAACCGCGCGAAATCAGCTGGCGGCGAATGTCGGCCATCGGCATTTTGGCTTCCGGCGCTTGTGCCAACGGCGTAGCCGCTTGCGGTACACGCACAGGCAAACGGTTGTAACCGTAAATACGCGCTAACTCTTCGATCAGGTCAGCTTCAATGGCCATGTCAAAGCGATAGCTCGGTGCCACGGCTTGCCAGCCCTGTTCGGTGGCGGTGACCTGCATGCCCAAACGCTCAAGAATATCTTGCACGTCGCTATCGGCCATACTGAGGCCAAGAATCTTTTCGATACGTGAACGACGCAGCTCGATGGTGGCGGCTTTTGGCAGATCCGCCTCGCTTACCACTTCCTCTATCGGGCCAGGCTGACCGCCGCATATATCTAATACCAGTTGAGTCGCCCGCTCCATGGCGGTACGTGCCAGCTCGGAGTCTACACCGCGCTCAAAACGATGCGATGAATCGGTGTGCAAACCGTGAGCGCGCGCTTTACCGGCAATGGTAATCGGGTTAAAAAACGCCGCTTCCAGCAGCAGGTCTTGCGTGGCTTCCGTTACGCCCGATTGCTCACCGCCCATAACACCAGCCATGGCGAGCGCCTTGCTGTGATCGGCAATGACCAGGGTATCGCTGCTAAGGGTGATTTCTTGGCCATCCAGCAGAGTCAGTTTTTCCTGATCCGCCGCCATGCGCACGCGAATACCGCCGTCTAACTGATTCAGGTCGAAGGCATGCATCGGCTGACCCAGCTCGAGCAGCACATAGTTGGTGATGTCGACGACGGGGTCGATGGAGCGAATGCCACCACGACGCAGCTTTTCTACCATCCACAAAGGCGTTTCAGCGCTCACGTTAACGCCGCGCACAATACGACCCACATAGCGCGGGCAGCCAGCGCTGGCTTGCACGTCGATGTTAGGCTTGTCGTCGATCACCGGCGCCACGGGCTCAATAGCTGGACCTTGCACGGCAACGCGGTTTAACACACCGACTTCACGAGCCAAACCGGCAATGCTTAAGCAATCGCCACGGTTAGGGGTTAGATCGACATCAATGATTTGATCGTCCAAGTCCATATAGGCACGGAAATCTTCGCCTACCGGTGCGTCGGCTGGTAGTTCCATCAAGCCATCACTGGCTTCTGACAGACCCAGTTCAGCTTCAGCGCAGAGCATGCCGAACGATTCAACACCACGTAGCTTGGCTTTTTTAATTTTAAAGTTGCCTGGCAGTACCGCGCCCAGCTTGGCAAACGGAATTTTCAGACCAACACGCACATTGGGCGCGCCACAAACAATCTGGAAGGTTTCTTGGCCGTCGCTGACCTGACATAAGCTAAGCTTATCAGCGTCGGGGTGCTGTTCACGGGTAAGCACCTCACCGACCACCACGCCGCTAAATTCGCCCGCCACCGGCTCGACATCGTCAACCTCTAGACCGGCCATGGTTACTTGATCCACCAGTTCTTGGGTGGAAATGTCAGGCTGCACCCACTCGCGCAACCACTGTTCGCTGAATTTCATGTGTGAAGCCTCGTATTAACGGAATTGCTGCAGGAAACGTAAGTCGTTTTCAAAAAACAGACGCAAATCATTAACGCCATAGCGCAACATCGCCATGCGCTCGACGCCCATACCAAAAGCAAAACCGCTGTATACATCGGGATCGATGCCAACGTGTTTAAACACATTTGGATGCACCATGCCGCAACCGCCAATTTCGAGCCAACCGTGTTTAGTGCCTTCCGGCGTTTCCACAATCCACTCGATATCAATTTCGGCGGATGGCTCAGTAAATGGGAAATACGATGGACGCAAACGCACTTTAACGTCACGTTCAAAAAAGGCGCTCATAAACTGCTCCAGCGTGCCTTTTAAATCGGCAAAGCTGATGTCTTTATCGACCAGCAAACCTTCCACCTGATGGAACATGGGCGAATGGGTTTGGTCGTAATCGCAGCGGTAAACACGCCCAGGGCAAATAATGCGAATCGGCGGCTGTTGTACCTCCATGGTGCGAATTTGTACCGGCGAGGTGTGCGTGCGCAGCAGACTGCCTGCATCAAAATAAAAGGTATCGTGCATCGCACGAGCAGGATGGTGCGATGGAATATTCAGCGCCTCAAAATTGTGGAAGTCGTCTTCCACTTCAGGGCCTTCGGCAACCTGATAACCAGCGCCAGCAAAAAAGCTTTCAATACGCTCAAGTGTGCGCGTGACCGGGTGCAAACCGCCTTCTTGCATAGCACGACCAGGCAGGGTCACGTCGATTGTTTCAGCAGCCAGCCTGGCATTCATGGCAGCACTTTCCAGCGCTTCACGACGTGCGTTAATCGCGTCCTGCACTTGGGTCTTGGCGGCATTAATCACAGCCCCGACCTTAGGACGATCTTCGGGCGCGACCGAGCCGAGATTTTTCATCAGACCGGTAATTTCGCCTTTTTTGCCAAGAAACTGGACCCGAACCTGATCCAGTGCGGCGACGTCGCCTGACTGCTCAACCGCAGCGAGGGCTTGTTGTGTCAGGGCCTCAAGGTTTTCCATCGTTGTGTTCCATCGTTAACTTCGATTTCGACAAAAAAATAGGGGAATGCCTCAGGTTGTTCACCTTCGCCACTCCCCTATTCCGTCAGCAACCACCTGAATGGCTGCTGTTTCGGGACCGGATTAACCGGTTAACCGCTTACAGGCTGGACTTGGCTTTTTCAACCAAAGCCGCAAACGCTGCTTTTTCGTTCACTGCCAGATCAGCCAGAACTTTACGGTCAATTTCAACAGCGGCTTTTTTCAGGCCGTTGATAAACTTGCTGTAAGACAGGCCATTCTGACGGGCACCCGCATTGATACGAGCGATCCACAGCTGACGGAACTGACGCTTACGCTGACGACGGTCACGGTAGGCGTATTGACCAGCTTTAATAACCGCTTGCTTAGCTACACGGAATACACGGCTACGAGCGCCATAGTAACCTTTAGCTTGCTTCAGAATTTTTTTGTGACGACGACGAGCGATCACACCACGTTTTACACGAGCCATTAGTTATCTCCTGAACAATAAATTAAAGGTTAGGCAGCATGCGTGCTACCAGTGCCTTATCAGAGCCATGAACCTGCAACATAGGACGCAGGTGACGCTTACGCTTAGTGCTCTTTTTGGTCAGGATGTGGCTACGGTGAGCCTGACGGTGCTTGAAACCGTTCGCAGTCTTTTTGAAGCGCTTAGCTGCGCCACTCTTAGTTTTGATCTTAGGCATTGTATGAACTCCACAGTTGTGACGCGTACAGAAACTAAGACCTGTACAACGTCTGCCATAACAGAGAAGGCGTTGCCTTCCCAGCAACCGGTAGAAAGCACAAACCCCGGGGCTAACCGGGGCTTGGGCATTCATTTGAAGACCGGATTACTTCTTCTTGCTTGGAGCAATGACCATCACCATTTGACGGCCTTCCATCTTCGGGCGCTGCTCCACCGTGCCAAGCTCTTCTAAATCAGCCTCAACACGTTTCATCAATTCCATACCAATGTTCTGGTGCGCCATTTCGCGGCCGCGAAAACGCAGAGATACCTTGGCTTTGTTACCTTCTTCCAAGAAGCGAGTCAGGTTACGCAGTTTGATCTGGTAGTCACCTTCTTCTGTTCCTGGACGGAACTTGATCTCTTTGATCTGAACCTGGTGCTGGCGCTTTTTGGCTTCGGCTTTCTGCTTCTTCTCTTCGTAGAGCTTCTTGCCGTAGTCCATCACCTTACAAACGATGGGATCACCGTCTGAAATTTGTACCAGATCCAGCTCTGCCTCAGCTGCCGCCTCAAGAGCCTCATCGATGCTGACGACACCTACTTGGTTACCGTCTGCGCCGATCAAACGTACTTCTGTTGCACGAATATTGTCATTGATGGCGGCGCGGGGCTCGCGCGCACCTTTTTTGTTGTCGCGTCTGATGATCAGTTCTCCATTCCAAACCGTCCGCGCTGCGCGATGGCATGTTCTAGCTTCGCCATGAAGTCATCGACGCCCATGACGCCAAGATCTTCTCCGCTACGGGTACGCACGGCTACGGTGTTTGCTTCGACTTCTTTATCCCCGACCACTAGAAGGAAGGGAACCTTGTGTAAAGTGTGCTCGCGGATTTTAAAGCCGATCTTCTCGTTTCTCAAGTCCGCATCGGCACGAAAACCAAGAGAATTGAGTCGATCCGCCAAATCGGCGCAATATTGTGCCTGATTATCTGTGATATTCAGGACGGACACTTGCTTCGGTGCCAACCATGGCGGCATCGCACCCGCATAGTGCTCAATCAATATACCAACAAAGCGCTCGAACGACCCCAAAATAGCACGATGCAACATGACAGGATGCTTGCGCTCGCCATCTTCCGCCACGTACTGGGCACCGAGGCGCTCAGGCAGCATGAAATCCAGCTGCAAGGTGCCGCACTGCCAAACGCGATTCAAACAATCACGCAGCGAGAATTCGATTTTGGGGCCATAGAAGGCGCCTTCACCCGGCTGCAGCTCCCAGTTCAGGCCAGCATCATTAAGCGCATCTTCCAAGGCGGCTTCGGCTTTGTCCCACAGATGCTCTTCGCCAATACGACCTTCTGGGCGCGTCGACAGCTTCATTTCAACATCGTCAAAGCCAAAGTCTTTGTAGACGTCCAGCGTCAGCTTAATAAAGTCGGATGCTTCTTTGCGCATCTGATCTTCGGTCACGAAGATATGCGCGTCATCCTGGGTAAAGCCACGCACACGCATGATGCCATGCAAAGCACCCGATGGCTCGTTACGGTGACAGCAACCAAACTCGGCTAAGCGCAAAGGCAGATCACGATAGCTCTTAAGACCCTGGTTAAATACCTGAATGTGCGCCGGGCAGTTCATCGGCTTTACCGCGTAGGTGCGCTTCTCTGACTCGGTCACAAACATGTGATCGGCATAGTGTTCCCAGTGACCGGACTTCTCCCACAGGGTGCGATCCACCACCTGAGGTGTTTTGATTTCTTTATAGCCAGCGCCGTTTTGGACTTTACGCATGTACTGCTCAAGCACTTGGTAAATGGTCCAACCATTCGGGTGCCAGAACACCATGCCGGGTGCTTCTTCTTGCAAGTGGAACAAGTCCAGCTGCTTGGCCAGCTTACGGTGATCGCGCTTTTCTGCCTCTTCCAGACGAGTCAGGTAGGCTTTCTGGTCTTTCTTGTCATTCCAAGCCGTGCCGTAAATACGCTGCAGCTGTTGGTTATTGGCATCACCACGCCAGTAAGCACCCGAAACGCGCATCAATTTAAACACGCGCATAACGCGAGTGTTCGGCACGTGCGGCCCGCGACACATATCGACGTATTCTTCGTGATGATACAGACCGACTTCGGTTTCACCCTGGCTAATCAGGTTGTCGATCAATTCGACTTTGTAGCCTTCGTCGCGATCAACAAAAATACGGCGCGCTTCTTTAATCGGCGTCATTTTCTTGATGACGTCGTAATCTTTTTTGATCAGCTCTTTAACACGCTTCTCAATCACCGCCACATCTTCTGGGGTAAAAGGACGCTCAAAATCAATGTCGTAATAAAAGCCGTCGTCGATCACTGGGCCAATGGCCATTTTAGCGGACGGGAATAATTGCTTAACAGCATGGCCGACCAAGTGCGCAAAGGAGTGGCGAATCACTTCCAGACCTTCCTGGTCGCGGCCGGTAATCAATGTGACGTCAGCGTCGTGACTAATCAGCTCACATGCATCCACTAATTGACCATTAATACGACCGCACACCGTTGCTTTAGCCAAACCAGGGCCAATGTCTTCTGCTACTTGCAGCAAGGTAACGGGTTGGTCGAATTCGCGTTTGGAACCGTCGGGAAGAGTAATAACAGGCATAATCATGTCCTTGTCAGTGGTGGCCCCTACGACAGGCCACGTGAGTGTAAAAGCCGCTCACTCTACCGACAGAGCTCAAGCGTGTAAACCAGAGCTATTGCCACAAAGGAATACCGTGCCTGTCTTTACACAGCGCTTATAAGTGACTCATACATATGATTGTGGGCGGCAGATGGCAGCGGCGATGTCTTGCAGTGGCAACTGATGCATAACCGCCCCCATGCGCATCGCTTCTTTGGGCATGCCATACACCACGCAACTGGCTTCGTCTTGCCCCAGTGTCAAAGCGCCAGCTTGATACATCTCCAGCAAGCCGCGAGCGCCGTCATCGCCCATGCCGGTCATGATTACTCCCAGCGCGTTTTTACCCGCCGCGTGGGCCACCGAGCGAAATAACACATCCACCGAGGGACGATGACGCGAGACCAGAGGCCCGTCTTTCACCTCAACCCGGTACTGTGCGCCGCTGCGCACTAAGGTCATGTGTAAACCACCTGGGGCAATTAATACCTGACCAGGAACCACTCGATCGCCGGCTTCAGCTTCTTTCACCCTCACCTTACACAAACCGTCGAGACGTTCAGCGAATGCGCGCGTGAACTGCGCTGGCATATGTTGCACCACGACGATGCCTGGGCAGCCCATCGGCAAGGCGGTTAATACATGCTCTAGCGCTTGCGTCCCGCCTGTCGATGTGCCGAGTGCAATCACTCGGTCGGTAGTTTCGTGCAGCGGTGCAGGTACTGGGGTATGCGGCGTATGCTGAGCAGGCGCAGTTGCTTTAACCGCAACCCTAGGTCTGGCTGCGGCAGCGCCTTTTATGGCGTCCATCAATTGCGTTCGGGATTCTTGCAAAAAGCCTTTCAGCCCAGTTTTGGGCTTGGTAATAATATCTACCGCACCGGCTGACATGGCTTGCATGGTGGTGGTGGCACCACGTTCGGTTAAGGTTGAACAAATCACCACTGGCGTCGGATGTTCTGCCATCAGTTTGCGCATAAAAGTAATGCCATCCATACGTGGCATTTCGATATCCAACACAATCACATCTGGCCATTGGCTCGCCATTTTTTTCTGCGCAAAAATCGGATCGGCAGCGCTGCCGATCACACGGATACCGGCGCAACTGTTCAGAACTTCCGTCAACACCTGACGCACCACCGCCGAATCATCAACAATAAAAACATCAATATTGTTCACATCAATCATCCCAGAATACAACGGCACCGGCGGGCTCTTGCTCTTGCTGCTGTTGCTGTTGTTTGAGCCAATGGCTTTCTACCTCTGCCAAAGAGCGGGTTTGCTGGCGACCATCAATGAGTTGAACGTAGACCCCCATATCCTGACCATCAAACAGCACATTGCGGCCGTACTCGCCACCCACATCACGAGCAACAATGGGAATGCTCTCCTGCTGTAAAAAATGCAGGGCAAATTCTGAGTTCGCCTGACCGATATTAAAATGACCAGAGCCAATTTTCCCTAGCACATTGGCCCCTCCAAATACTTTGGCTTTTAGCCTGCGACGCTCAGCGCCGCGCTTTAACATAGCGTTGATTAATAACTCCATCGCATGAATGCCGTAACGCCCACTGATAGGAGAATTTTGCCGATACTTATCACTGGCGAGTAAAAAGTGATTCATGCCAAACACATGAGAGGTATCGTCATACAAACAGACAGCCACGCAAGAGCCCAACAAGGTTTTCAATACAACCGAGTGCTGGTCACTGACCCGATATTCACCAGGGCTCACCTGTAGCGTGGTCATACACTCGCCATTTGTTCATTAGGCAAATACCGATAAACCGAGGGCTGCACAGTATGCAAATGCTCACTGACACCGAACAAGGATTCAGAATGACCCGTAACAATTAGCCCGCCTTTGCTGATTAAGGGCAACATCCGTGTAATCACTTGCGCTTTGGTATCCGCATCGAAATAAATCAACACATTACGGATAAACACAATATCGAACGGCCCGATACCAGCCAGCGGCTTGGTTAGATTCATCAAGCGGCAATCGATGGCGCTGCGAATGGCAGGGATAAACGTAAAAAACCCGCTGTACTCACCACTGCCGCGCAGACAAAAGTGTTTACGATAATACTCAGGTATTTTCTCCAGCATGGACTCAGGGTATATAGCGCGCCGAGCTTTTTCCACCATACGCGAACTGATGTCTGTTCCTACCAAAGACCAGTTATCACTGCCTAAAATATCTTGGGCTAGCATACCAATCGTAAAGGCTTCTTCACCGGACGACAGCGCCGCACACCAGATGCGCCAATGCTTGCGCGGCTGACTTCTAAGTTCCTGCGCCAATACTTTAAAATGCTCAGCCTCGCGAAAAAAGTAGGTTTCATTGGTAGACATCAAATCAAGCATGTATTGCAGTTCTTGCTTGTCCCCCTGCTTTAGGTAGCGTAAATATGCATCAAAAGAGTCCAGCTCTAGATGCAACAAGCGCTTACGTAGGCGTGTCACCATCATGGTTTTTTTATGTTCGCTCAGCTGAATACCCGCCGTTTGATACAGTAAGCGTGCGATACCGGCAAATGCAGCATCAGAAATCTGATCCAGCGCAGGCGGTGTCACGAGGCCTCCCGCTGCGCTAGCTCTTCTGCATCCAATAAGCGCCCTAGACTCAGCAAAACAATAAAGTCATCACCGATGCGAGCCATACGCTCAATAAACTCTTGCCGAATACCAACACCGAAGTCTGGGGCCTCTTGAATTTCATTGTCATTAATCTCAACAATTTCACTAACGCCGTCCGCCAACATACCAAACAGCTCTCTTTCTTGTTGGTCATACTGCTCTACCACTAAAATGACGCTACGCCGTCCGACCATCGTTGGTGTATTTTTCAACCTCTGATTCAAATCAATTACCGGAGCCACATTACCCCGCAAATTGATAACACCACGTACAGCATTGGCCGCCATCGGCACCCGGGTCATACTACTGACCTCTATAATCTCTTTCACCTCAAGAATACTAATGGCATAGCGCTTACCGTGAACTATAAACGTCAGGTACTGGTTATTCAGCGCCTGAGGTACCTGTTCTGGCAGTTCATCATTAATAACGTTTGAATTCGCCATAATCTGGTTGCTCGTTTTTGCTTGGCTGGCTTCCGTTGACGACTGACTTGCTTTTTTCTAACTGGGCGGGGCCTGAACCACTTCCCGAGAGCGAGAAGAAGGCAACGGCTTGTTGCAATGCCTCAGCTTGGCCTGACAACTCTTCTGCAGTTGCTGCTAATTCTTCAGAGGACGAGGCATTTTGTTGGGTCGCCTTATCCAACTGCGACATAGCACTATTGATCTGGTCTATGCCAGAGGCTTGCTCTTCTGAGGAAGCAGTAATTTCTTGTACTAAGTCGGCCGTTTTCTGAATACTTGGTACTATGGCCTCTAGCAACTGTCCTGCTTCTTCCGCAATAGATACGCTGCTGGTAGCCAGCTCATTGATTTCCTGCGCCGTAATTCGACTGTTTTCTGCCAGCTTACGCACTTCAGCCGCTACTACAGTAAAGCCTTTGCCATGCTCACCGGCACGGGCAGCCTCAATCGCTGCATTCAGTGATAACAAATTGGTTTTGTAGGCTATGTCCTCGATCAAGCCGATTTTATCGGCGATGTCTTTCATTGCTGCAACGGTTCTGGTGACAGCCTGCCCACCTTTTTCCGCTTCAGCTGCGGCTTTAGTTGCCATCTGATCAGTCACACGAGCATTTTCTGCATTTTGGCGCACAGATGCATGCAGCTGCTCGACCGAGGCACTGGTCTCCTCGACGCTGGACGCTTGCTCCGTTGCCCCTTGTGAAATCGTCTGCGCTGAAGCATTCAGTTCATTGGCGGCACTGGCCAAACCGTCGGCACCACTACGCACCTGTTGGATGACGCCAGTTAGACGCTCAACCATATTAATCATATGGCTATACACACCCGTTGCATTATCTCGATTATTAAACTCGACTTGTAAATTACCATCCGCTACTTGCGAAGTAATATGCGCCATTTCGGATGGCTCGCCGCCCAATGGCTTTTTGATAATTCGGATCAGCACCCAAGATAAGAAAACAGCCAGCAACACTGAAGCAACCGAGACCCAAACCACCATATTAATAGTGCCAGCATTGCCCGACTCAACCTTGGCACCGAGAGTCTTTTGATCTTCTATCACTGACAGTTTCACATCTTCGGTTGCCTGGGCCACAATAGGCCCGATGCGGTTCATTTCTTTGACCATCTCCGCTTTATCAATAGTTATTTGGCGTAACTGCTTCATTCCAGCCGTATAGCTCTGTAAAGACCGAGAAAAGTTATTGAGCTCGGCTTTGATGACGCTTGTAGTTGGCGAGCTTTGATAGTTCGTCAGGGCCTGTGTCAACTCGCCATCAAGGACGCCTATGGCCTGGTCCATTTGGCTGATGTTTTCACTGGCCAAAAACATATTCCCATACAGCCTGGCATCATAAAGAGATGAGCGAACCTGGCTGGCGAGATTGATTTCCTGATAGTTTTGGGTCTGATAAGCAAGGTCATAGATATTATCGGCAATTTCAACCAGCTGCCCACCCAAAGGTCGCAAGGTCGATTGCAACAGAGCGCTCTCTGCAAGCTCCTGACTGACAACCCCTTCAAAAGACTTCTGATAATTACCAACCTCACTGTGTACCAGTTTTATATTTTCTACGCGGCTTGGATGCTTGATTTCCGCGACGGCAACGTCCAGCACCTCATTCATTATGGCAAAGCGCTCTTCAAAGCCGTTCTTTGCTTCTTGCGTTGGGTTCATCAAGTATTGCATAGCATGGATACGTGCTAGCACCATATTGGCCTGCACTCGCCCAGCTGTATTGGAATCGATAGCAAGATTGCGATAATCACGAAACCCTGAAACTGCCGCACTCAGCCCTAAATAGGCCACAATAGAAACGACCAATAGCAATGCCACCACCACTGAGTAGCTAAGGCTAATCTGCATCGTCAGGTTTAACTTCTTGAACATCTTTGTTTCTCCCTGTATGAACCGACTACTCAACGGCGCTCATGCTCTTAACCTTGACCTGCAAGAGCAGTGATTTATGTGTCAATTAAATACTGGCAGATGAACCAACATCTGCCACCGAACTCAGTTGCTGGCTACTCAGCACCTCATCCATTGTTAGAATTTCGCCGGCATCAATTAATACCAACAAGCCTTGGTCAGTATGAGCCAGTGCACTGACGCAATCGCGATCAGTATTGACATCATGCACATGAGGAGCGGTACGGATATCATCAACATCCACCTCAACGATTTCACGTACTTCGGTCACCCATAGACCGATCGTTGCTTCGGCGTCATCCAAAGCCACTTTAGCCAATACTACACAACTACGTCGCACCCCCTGCTCTTGCACTGGCGCACCTACTTTCATCGGCAAATCAACAATAGGTATGACATCATCATCCACTTCTATAACACCACGAATATAGGAAGCAGCCCCTGGGATTCGCGTCATTTCATCCGGCTCGATGATTTGTTTAACCGCGTCTACGGACAACCCAAACAATTCTCGGCCACAATAAAATGTGAGGTACTGAAAACGATGTGTTGCTACCATAGGAACTCCGCCGTTTCTGCCCAATATGATTAGTGCATGGTCATTTGTGCATGAGCAGAGTTAACTAACCCTTGCACGTCCAGTATTAGTGCGACTTCCCCGCTGCCCAAAACGGTTGAACCACTAATACCATTAAAATTACGGAATATTGTCCCCAAAGGCTTAATGACGGTTTGCAACTCACCATAGAGGGAATCCACAACAAAACCTGCTCGCTCATTACCTATTCGTACAACGACCAAGCTTTCACGATCATGGCGCGACTCACCTGGTACTCGAAGGAAGCTGGCCAGGCGAATATAGGGCAAGACCTCACCGCGTAGGTTAATATATTGACGGTCCTCTTCCACATGCCAGTCATCGCTCGACATTTCGACACACTCTTCCACCATAGCTAACGGAATAACGTAACGCTCGTTATTGGCTCCAACCATAAAGCCGTCAATAATGGCGAGAGTGAGTGGCAAACGAATGGTAATTTTAGTGCCACTACCGGACTCAGTTGCCAAGTCAATACTGCCACGCAGCTCCTCAATGTTACGCCGCACAACATCCATACCCACGCCGCGACCTGATAAATTACTGGCCTGATCTTTGGTTGATAAACCCGGAGCAAAAATCAATTGGCTCAGCTCTTTATGATTTAACTCTTGATCTTCGCGTACCAGACCATTTTGGATGGCTTTGGCATGCAGCTTATCGAGATCCAGACCCGCACCATCATCTTCGATCTCAATGACAACATGACCAGAATCATGATAGGCATTCAGTAGCAAAATACCCGTCTCAGGTTTGCCATTAGCCAAACGCTGCGATGGCACTTCAATACCATGATCTAGCGAGTTACGTACCAGATGAGTTAAAGGGTCTGTGATCTTTTCAACCACGGTTTTGTCTAACTCTGTATCACCACCACTGATTTGTAGCTCGATTTTTTTACCCAAATCTTTACTAACATCGCGCACCACTCGACGAAAACGAGAAAAGGTATCGCCGATTTGCACCATTCGTAGCTGCAGCGCCGTATCACGAATGTCTTCAACTAGCTGCTCGGCTGCAGTTACTGAGTCATTGAGTTGGGTTAATCCATCTTGCTCTACTCGCAATCGTATGGCAGCGTTGGAGATCACCATCTCGCCTACCAAATTGATTAAACGCCCAAGTTTTTCTGAGTCCACACGAATTAAACGACTCTCCGCTGACAGCTTGGCTTTATTTTCGGTTTGCTTATTCAACGCTGCTGATACTGTGGCAGGACTGGCGGCCTTTTCCTTGATCAGTATTTCACCCAGCTTTTCCTCGTTTTGCTGTTGTTTTCCCAGCGCACTTTCGACCTCATGCCGAGTTAAAGCCCCAACATTAACCAGCATTTCTCCTAGGCGATCGAGGTGATCTGAGTTCATCTGGGAAAGTTTTTCAATAAATTCACGCTCAACATTGGCAGGCGGCAGTATACAAATTTCACAATCGTCTTCAGCAAACTCAAATACGCTAAATAAGGACTGCTTACTCACATTGCCTTCAAAAAGGATATCAAAGCCCAAGAAGCAAGACTCAGGATCATAATCACTGCTGGCAGGTATCAGATGCTGCAAGGTTAGTACATCAACTATGCGGCCTTTTTCCTCTAGGTAACGAATAAACGACACGGCATCAATGCCATTGCGAAAAGCATCCTGGCGAAAGCGCAAGCTAATGAGCCATTGACGCTCCGCCTCGGGCAAAGGCGTTTCTTCTTCATTATCTGTGTGTGGCTGAGTCCAGCTTTCAACGGACGTCATCTGACCGAGGATTTCATCACCCTGGCGTATCAACTCCGTCGATGCCACCCCAGCAACCGTTGCCTGAGTTAGCTCTAGCAAATGGTCCTTACACTGCAGTAATAGGCTGCTCAAGTCTTCATCTAGCGCCCGCTGATGATGGCGGACAGCATCCAATACAGTTTCAACTGGGTGGGTGAAACCAACAATTTCGGCATAACCGAAAATACCTGCGGCACCTTTAATGGTGTGTATTGATCGAAAGATACTATTGATGAGCTCATCATCCTGACCCTGCTCCTCTATTGCTAGCAAGGCTTCTTCCATCTGCTCGAGTAACTCCAGCGACTCCTGCAGAAAGGTATCCGTTAACTCTGTCATGCTGCTTCTCCCACCTGTGTTTCGAACCAGCAGATATCGTCTAAGCGAAGTAACGCAACAATGTTCTTTAATACTTCAGGTGGCTGTACTAGGGCGCAACGAATGTCTTGCTCGTGACACTCTCTAGCGATCAGTAACAGTAGCTGTACACCGGCACCGTCGACTTCCTGTAAAGCGCTGGCATCCAGTATTAGCTCGCGACACCCAGAAGACAGGGGCAAACACTGATCTCGCTGTTCTGCAGCCGTGTAGATAGTTAGCTCACTGTCTAGCTTAATGTACTTTTTACCATCCTCTTCCATGGGCACCTCACGGCAAGATCAGTTTGGATACAGCATCCAGCATTTGCGGGGGCTGGAACGGCTTTACTACCCACGCTTTAGCTCCAGCAGCCTTGCCTTCTGCCATCTTATCTTTACCCGCCTCTGTCGTGAGCATGATCACGGGGGTGAACTTATATCTAGGATGCTTTTTAAGCTCTTTAACAAACGAAATACCATCCATATTGGGCATGTTGACATCACTAATCACCAAGTGGATTTTATCGCCGGTCAACTTACCCAGTGCGTCTTTACCATCAGATGCCTCGATCACGTTATAACCCGCACCATTGAGCGCGATGCGCACAACTTGTCGGATTGAAGCAGAGTCATCCACAACCATAATGGTTTTTGACATATCGCCCTTCCAAGATCAGAAAAAATTAACAGAGCCACCGGCAGCGGTTTCTTCCAACTGCTGATCGCTATGGTGATGATGCTGCTCAACTGTGGTGTACTGAGTTTTCATGCGTTCCAGAATCGCCGCACTGTGAATGGCACGGACTTCGCCTTGCTGCCGATATTGGGTCAAAACGCCCGCAACCTCCTGCTCCAGCTCTGTCATACTCAAAGTGACCTGATCCAGTATTTGGCTAACACGATCCTGAAACTGCAGCTCTACAATGACCTGCTCGATTTCTTCACGTACCTGCTCATTCAATGTCATTAGCGCCTGGCCTTGGTTCATTAGCTGCTGCGCTCGCGCTTCAAGACTGGCCACCAGATCATTGATGAAGGTTTCGCTTTCGCGCAGAGTTTCATCTTCTCGCTCTTGGGTTTCTCGGGCACTTTCAGTGATTTCCGACATGCTTTTTTTCAAAATGGAAATTTTTCCAGCTATCTGATCACCTGCCTCGCCAGACTGCTGCGACAAACTCCGCACCTCAGTCGCCACCACTGCAAAACCACGTCCGTTGTCGCCAGCACGAGCCGCCTCGATAGCAGCATTCAATGCCAACATATTGGTTTGATCAGCGATGCTGGCCACCGAGGCCGCCATTTGATCCAAGTCGTTGGCAAACCCCTCTAACAAAGAGATTTTTTCGAACAAGTCATCCGAGGTATCTTCGTAGCTGCGCAAGCGATCGAATAATTGCTTGAGTTGTTGTTTATCACGCTCTAGCGACGCCGAGCTGTGGCCTTGCTCAGCGTAATTGTTCTGCGACTCATGAATTAGGTTGACGAGTTGGCTAAAGCGAGCTGATAGCGCCTCGACTGATTCATTGCCCAGATCACGACATCCATCTATGTGCCGACGCCACACAGGCGTCACATCCACCCATAAATCACCGAGTTGATGGGCCAGCTCAGCACCCGCCTGCTGTTGCTGCTGTTGTTGCTGCTCCTCTTGCTGATGCAGCTGTTGCTGCACTTGCTGCTGGCGCTGCTGGGACCAGCTCCACAGTGCTGCAGAGACGGCAACAGCAAAGACTAGGGACCAAGCCAACGAAGTGGAGAGGAGACTGGTCGCCACAAATGCCAAGACAAGGATAGCGAGCGGGAACAGCCACATGTAACGGTATAACTGCGACATGACATCAATGTCTCTTAGGAAGTCGATACAGCCAGAAGAACACCATCAATCCGGCTCCTTTTTCTCCTGTGAGACTAGACAGCCGATGGAAAAGTCGACTAAATCCGCCAACCACAAATCAGAAGAAAGTATCAGTGCTTTACCGTGCTGACATACTTCTGTGTTACTGATGTTACGAGTACCTTATTGATCGTATCCATCCTAGTATCGAACCGCCCCATCCAGTGCATCTAAGCTGATGATGCTATCAGCGTTTAACGCGCGCCGGTTAAATCATCCATCCGTGAGTGAATCGGAAGTTTGCATGCTTTGGGATCGAAGCACGCTGTACATAAAGAAGCTCACTGCGAATAAAATAGACCCCCGTGACATAAATGCAGCCAAACACGCCAAACTTAATGGTCCCACCTTGTCAAATCGACTGGCTGTGATGTCGCCAACGCCAGTGAAATCGGCACCTATGTTCATAACACTGCTTTTTTAGTGGCCTGACCAGCGGTTGCACCTACGTCAGGCTTTTGTCATGCTGATACAGCTCATACTACGTCCTGATTTATTGGGATGCTTTTTTTCGGGGGAAAAATCAAGCCATCGGCTTGATGGTTTCCACAAAGCTAGGCACTGCCAACCTTGGCAGTAGCGTCAATGATTACGGAGGACACGATGTCCATTTCTGCACGACTGAAACAGCTGGCGGTGGTTGCCAGCCTAACCACTGCACTCGGCCTGACTTCCACTGCATTTGCCGACACTTGGCGTTACGCCCACGAAGAGTATGAAGGCGATGTACAGGATGTTTACGCGCACAAGTTCAAGGAATATATAGAAGAAAACTCCGACCATACGCTAAAAATCTACCGCTTTGGCGAGCTAGGTGAATCAGACGACATCATGGAGCAAACTCAAGCCGGTATCTTACAGTTTGTTAACCAGTCACCCGGTTTCACTGGGTCATTAATCCCCGAAGCTCAAATCTTTTTTATTCCCTACCTGATGCCGACCGAAATGAAGCCGGTGGTTGAGTTTTTCCGCACCAGCAAGGCTATAAATGAAGACTTCCCTAAGCTGTATGCTGAAAAAGGGCTAGAGCTGCTAAAAATGTACCCAGAGGGTGAAATGGTGGTCACTGCCGATGAGCCCGTTACCACACCGGCTGGCTTTAATGGCAAAAAAATTCGCGTCATGACCAACCCATTACTGTCGTCAACCTATGAGGCCTTTGGTGCGACGCCCGTACCACTGCCTTGGGGTGAAGTGTACGGCGCGCTGCAAACCAACATGATTCAAGGCCAAGAAAACCCGATTTTCTGGATCGAGTCAGGCGGCTTGTATGAAGTATCCCCCAACCTGATTTTCACGGGTCACGGCTGGTTCACAACGGCATCCATGGCCAACAAAGAGTTTTTTGATGGCCTCTCTGCTGACGAGCAACAAATGATTCGTGATGCCGCAGAGTATGCCTTTAACGAGACCATTGAGCACATCGATGGTTTGGCCGAGGCATCGCTAGAAAAGATTAAAGCGGCCAGTGATGACGTTACCGTCACCCGCCTGAGCGACAAGCAAATTCAAGCATTCCGCGATCGCGCTCCTCAGGTTGAGAAGACCTTTTATGAAATGACTGGCGAGAGCGGCAAGCAGCTGCTGCAACAGTTTAAAGCGGACTTAAAGGCCTCTCAGTAATGTGAGCAGGGTGGGCTCTGATGCCCACCTAGCCCTTGCTATTATGAACGATCAGTCTCACTATCAATCCGATCTGCCGGGGCCACTCGGTTGGATCGATACTCTGATCAGCAAGTTCGAAGCCTTTGCCTTGGCAGCAGGCGTCTTGCTGATGGCCCTGAATACATGCGTTAACGTTGTGGCACGCTTTGTATTCGGTGAGGGCCTGTTTTTTTCCGGTGAAATCAATCGCATCCTGATCATCTTGATCACGTTTGCAGGCATGGGCTATGCCGCTCGCCATGGCCGTCATATTCGCATGTCAGCACTGTACGATTTATTACCCAAGCTTGGCCGCAAAATTGTAATGACCGCCATCGTGATTTTGACCGCTGGTGTTATGTATTTTCTCGCGTATTTATCGTTTGAATATGTGATGAGCACTTATGAACGCGGTCGAATTTTACCGGCACTGGGCTTTCCCATTTGGTGGATCTATATTTGGGTGCCCATGGGGTTTGCCGTGACCGGCGTGCAATACACCATGACGGCGATTAAAAACCTCACCGCCGATGATGTTTACCTTTCCACCGGAGTCACCGATGGCTACAGCAACGACTCCTGATCTTTTGCCTACCTTACTTAGCTGGACCTGAATTTTATGGCCACTATTTTAATGCTTATCATGATTGTGTTGCTGCTGGTCGGCTTCCCAATGATGATTCCGCTGATTGCCGCATCTTTAACCGGCTTTTATTTGATGTTCGACGGCATTGGCCAAATGGATACTTTTATCCAGCAGGTGTTGGGCGGTATTCGTCCAGCATCACTCATTGCCGTTCCCATGTTTATTTTGGCCGCCGATATCATGACTCGCGGTCAATCTGCCAACCGTTTGATCCATATGGTGATGACCTACATAGGCCACATTCGCGGCGGCTTAGCCATCAGCACGGCCACCTCCTGCACATTGTTTGGTGCGGTTTCTGGCTCAACTCAGGCCACCGTCGTTGCCGTTGGCTCCGCCCTGCGCCCCAAGTTGCTGCGCGCTGGCTATTCTGATCCGTTTTCATTGGCCTTGATTATTAACGCCAGCGACATTGCCTTTTTGATCCCCCCCAGCATTGGCATGATTATTTATGGCGTCATCTCTGAGACCTCCATTGCCGAGCTGTTTATCGCAGGCATAGGTCCTGGCCTGATGATTTTGTTGATGTTTTCGATTTATTGCTTGATCTACGCCACGGTCAACAATGTTCCCACCGAAGAAAAAGCCAGCTGGAAGGAACGCTTACAAGCGACCCAAGAAGCGCTGTGGCCGTTAATGTTCCCGGTGATTATTGTCGGTGGTATTTATGGCGGTGTGTTCAGCCCCACCGAAGCCGCTGCCGTGTGCGTGCTTTATGCGGCCATTTTAGAGTTTGTGGTCTTCCGCTCCCTGAAGTTAAAAGACTTCAGTGCCATCGCTAAATCCACCGGTTTAATCACCGCCGTGGTGTTTATTCTGGTCGGTGTGGGCAATGGGTTCTCCTGGATTATTTCGTTTGCGCAGGTACCGCAAACCATCTTAGATGCCGTCGGCATAGATCAAATGGGCCCCATGGGCGTGTTGGCAGCGATTTCGATTTCTTTCTTTATCGCCTGCATGTTTGTCGACCCGATTGTGGTGATCTTGGTATTGACGCCGATTTTTGCGCCCGCCATTGCTGCTACCAACCTAGATCCGGTACACGTTGGCATTATCATTACCCTGCAGGTCGCCATTGGCTCTGCCACCCCGCCGTTTGGCTGCGATATCTTTACCGCCATCGCCATTTTCAAACGCCCTTATTGGGAAGTCATTCGCGGTACATTGCCGTTTATTTTAATGCTGCTAACGGCCGCCACCTTGCTGATTATCTTCCCTGACATTGCCTTATTCTTACGCGACCTTGCGTTCGCGGAATAATCCCCACTGACGCTATTCAGCTTTGCTGAATGGCGTCACGCAAGCCAGAGGCACGCTGAACCCGCTGAGCAATGGCTTGCTTCACCACCGCATCGTTGGCGGTCACCAAACTGAACCAATGTTTGGCCCGGGTAATGCCGGTGTAGATCAGCTCTTTGCTCAATACCGGACTGATGCGATCCGGCAAAACCAAACAGGTATGATCAAATTCAGAACCCTGAGATTTATGCACCGTCATGGCAAATACGGTTTCCAGTTGCTGTAAGCGACTGGGTGAAATCCAACGCACACCTCCCTGGCCATCCGCAAACACGACACGCAAAGCTAAGGATGCTTGCGTATCACCGCCGCTTTTAACTGGCACCCTCATGGCAATGCCGACATCGCCATTCATTAACCCCAGGTTGTAATCATTGGCGGTGATCAGCACCGGACGACCAGAGTACCAACCGTCACTGCGCTCAATCAGGCCACGTCGCTGCAGCTGCTCGGCGATGGTTTGATTCAAGCCCTCCACTCCCCAAGGGCCTTGGCGCAGGGCACACAGCACTTGGAACCGAGCAAAAGCATTTAAAACATCGAGCCCTAACGCCTTCCAAGCAGTAGTCGAGTCGTTGGCGCTTAAACCATGCTGCTGCAGCAAGGTTAAATAGTACTGATAGCCAACCGGCGTATTGGTAGCCGTGGCGTCAAAGCGCTCAGGGCTACCCACCAGCGCATGCTGAGCTAACTGGTGCTGCGCGGCTTCCAACTCAGGCACTAGGGTTAGCCAGGTCACGTCGGCATAACCTTGGCGACAGCGCTGCAAAATGGCGTCATCAACTTCGCCAGCATTGACCATTTGGGCAAGCTCGCGAATACCACTGTCGCTGCGAAAGCGGTAGCTCACCCGCAACATGGCCACGGCTTGATCTAACGCTGTACCTTGATCATCCACTAATGTTTGATCTATCGACTGAGCCGTAACGGCTTGCAGCCAATCCACTGTATCAGAGCGATAGTGAGCACCCACCGCACGCTGGCACAGCTCACCCAATACGGCGCCAGCATCCACCGATGCCAACTGATCTTTATCACCCAACAAAATCAGCTGGGCATGGGGCGGCAACGCCGCCATCACCGCCGCCATTAAATCGACATCGACCATGGAGGCTTCATCAATGACCAATATGTCCAACGGCAGCGGGTTGTCTTGATGATGACGGAACTGACGGGTGTCCGGTCGGCTGCCTAACAGTCGATGCAATGTTGTTACCTGAGTTGGAATCACGTCCGCATCGATGCCTAGGGTTTCCTTTACTTGCAAACCACTGACCGCGCCGGCAATGGACTCATTTAAACGCGCTGCGGCTTTGCCCGTCGGTGCTGCTAGGCGAATGCGATAGCTTTGTTGCTGACCGGCGGCCAGCTTTTGCAGCGCCGCCAGCAGCTTGACCACTGTGGTGGTTTTGCCGGTCCCTGGCCCGCCTGTGATGACCGCAAAGCGGCTGCGGGCCGCCAGCGCACAGGCCAGCTTCTGATAATCGGTAGCGCCGTCTTGGCTGTCGGGAAACAACTGCGCCAACGCCTCAGCCAACGCTTGCGATTGCGGACTGGTGGCACTTTCCAGCTCGGGTCGCGGAGCCAAACGCAGGCGAATGGCACGGGCAATGTGCTGCTCATAACGCCATAAACGGCGTAAATACAAACGCCGCTGCTGCAGCACTAAAGGCGCGACCGCACTGCCATCCGACACCAGCGGTGAGGCTTGCAACGCCTCTAAGCAATGCGACAAGGATACCTTGGCCAACAACTCCGCCGGGCAGAGCAAAGACTCCACCTCAGCTGCGCCCTCTTGCGGGGGCAAATCCAGCGCCGCTTGACTGTGTTGCAACAACTCCGCCAAATCCATGCAAACATGGCCCCGACCAACCTGATGGGAAACCAAGGCCGCCAGCAGCATGACCACAGGCTCAGCCGCCAGCCCCTGCTCTTGCGCCAACTCGGCGATCAAACGCGCAAAGCCGACGTCCAACGGCCTCAGCCAACCAACTTGCTGCCATTGCTGCAGCACAGCCAACAGGGTGTGCGCATCTGCTAGCTCATCGACTGGGCGGGAATCCAATAAATCTAACTGCTCGCTCACGAAAGCTTCTCCCCAGTCGTAGCCTGTGTAACGGCTGTTTCATCTCCCATAAACAACGCATCCAGCTGTTCAATGACTTGACGCGCGGGTTTGTCTGCAAAGACGCCCGCGGTCGGTGCCTGAACACCACGCAAAAATAAATACACAGCGCCACCGATATGACGGTCATAGTCATAATCTGGCAGGCGCGCCTGCAATAACCGATGCAAGGCCAATAAATACAGCATGTATTGCAGGTCGTAGCGTTTGGTTAAAATCATTTCGCCCATGGCTTGTGCGCTGTAGGCGTTGTCGTCTTCACCCAAATAGTTGGATTTGTAATCCAGCACATAAAAACGCCCGTCGTGCTCGAACACCAAATCAATAAAGCCCTTTAGCATGCCGTTTAACTGACCTGGGCGAATGCGAGGCCTGTCCGCCTGATTCAATGTGTGCTGTACCACCCAGTCGTCTAGGGCGCTCAGCGCCACTTGCTCACTGGCGAACCAAAACTCCATTTCCGCTTGATAATGCTGCAACTCGGCTAAGCTCACCGCACCTTGTGGCAACGGCAACGGCGTTTGCAACACCGCCGGCAGCCAACGCTCTAACATGGGCTGCCAAGCTTGCCAGCCGCGACTGGCGCAACGGCGCTGCAACTGTGCCGCCAGCAGCTCAGGCTGCTTTACAACGTGCTCAAACCCCTGACCTGCACACCACTCGAGAATGTCGTGTAAAAACGTACCGGCGCTGGCGCCACGCACAAACGCATGACCAAGCCCCTTTGGTGCAGGTGAAGTGGATTCCAACGAATGATCGCCATCGTCCAGCAATAAGTTTTGACTGTGAGGGTCTTCCAACTCGGGGCGAAATATCCGCCCAGTGCCCGCCATGGCGGTGTATTCCAGCGCGGAGTAGCTGGCAATCCACCAGTCTTCTCGCGCCGAGCGTCGTGAGGTTAGTGCTGGCCCCAGTGCCTCACTGTGTTGTGGTCGATAAACGTGATCACCAGGAGAAGGTAAATCTTCCACTCGTATGTGTGGCGCACCTTCCAACGGCGCATCCTGTAGCGCCTCCAACCCCTCACCAAGGCGTTGCGGCTGGCCCAGCAAATAGCCAAGGGCGCTGTGTTGCCAGTCTTTCACTTCCGCAGCACCGACCCATGTGGCGTAGCGCGCCCGCGTGAGCGCAACGTACAGTTTGCGAATGTCTTCGCCCAAACGTTCCTGATCTGCACGTTCGATGTCGTCGTCAGTTGGTTGCAGGCGCAGCTGCAATTGCCGCTGCTGATCGTGATATTGCACAAAACTCGCCTTATCGCGCAGCGGCCGCGCCTGGCAAGCAAACGGCAAAAACACCAAGGGGTATTCCAACCCTTTGGATTTATGCACCGTAACCACCTTCACCAGACTGGCATCGCTTTCCAAGCGCAATATGCGGTGCTCGTCTTCACTGTCGGCCTGCTGCAGCAGTTGCCGGTAGTGGTGCAGCAGCGCATGCTCGCCGTCGAGTTGCTGGCTGTCTTGCTGCAGCAGCTCGGCCAAATGCAGAATATCGGTCAAGCGTCGTTCGCCGTCGTCGCTGGCCAGCAACTTGGCTGCCACGTCGTAATCCATGAGCAGACTGCGCAGCATGGGCAACACGCCATGACGCTGCCATTGCCGCTGATAGCCAATAAAGCGCTCTATGGTTGCTTCTAACACTTGTTCATCGGTCAACAAGGCATCCAACTGCTGCAAGCTCAGCCCTAAGGTTGGCGTCGCTAACGCTGCACGCAATGCTGACAACCGCTGGGGCTCGGCACAGGCCGACAGCCAACTGAGCAGATCCAATGCTTCAACCGTGGTCAGCACCGAGTCACGATCGGATAAATACACACTTTTCACGCCGTAAGTCTGCAACGCCTGACGCACGCTGTGTGCTTCACTGCGGTTATTGACCAAGATGGCAATGTCCTGTGGCTGCAGCGGTTGTAACGCTTGGCCGCTGTCAGCATCGGCCTGAAACCCCGCCTTGTGCTGCTGGCCTAAGATCAGCAAGCGGGCGACTTCGCTGGCGCAACTCAGCGCCAACGCCTGCTGTACCTCGCCTTTGTTTAACGCTTTGTCGCTGTCACTGAGCTGCTGCCACACCGTCAGACTGGGCTGCGTGTGGCCGTCAATGCGCCAACTGCGCGCACTGCCGTGAGCCAATACCGGTTGAAATGGCAGCTCAGAGCTGGCGCCTTGGCCAAATAAAAACGCGCCGTGCTCGCACTGTTCATCTGCTTGCTGAAACAACTGGTTGGTGGCGTCCACCATGGCACTGGCAGAGCGGTAATTGGTCGCCAGAGTGTAGGTGCTGCCCGCGGCACTTTGGCGGGCTTTTAAGTAGGTGAAAATATCGGCGCCGCGAAAGCCATAAATCGCCTGCTTGGGGTCACCAATCATCAGCAAGCCAGTGCCTTCTTGCTGGCCATATACCTTGGCAAAAATCCGATACTGCACTGGATCGGTGTCTTGGAACTCATCGATTAAGGCGACCGGGAACTGGCGTCGAATAGTGGCGGCTAGCTGCTCACCTCGCGGCCCTTGCAGAGCATCATCCAGACGGGTGAGCAAGTCATCAAAGCCCATGGCAGCGCGCTGTTGTTTTTCCTGCTCTAGCCGTTGTTTAAGCCAAGCGCAGGCGTGGCTCAACAGCGCCGGGCGCGCATCGGGCATATTGTTGGCAAACGCCAACAGCTCATCGATGGCATTAAAAGCCGGGTGCTCGGGCAGCTCGCCTTTGACCTTTATCGCTAGGCCGTCGGGGGTTTGATGACCAAAGCCGGCGCGCTCCAATTTCGGCGGCAGCATCTCCTCACCTTGGGCCCAGGCGACCAAGTCTTCCCACACATTGAGCATGGCGTTTTTACTGCCGCCGTGCAGACGCTTTTGTTGGTGTAGATCGGCTAGCAGGTCGCTCACCTCGCCTTGCCATTGCTGCCAAGGGTACGCTTTTAAAGCATCGACTTGGGCCTGCAACGCCTGTGCTTGCTGCTGCAAGATGGCGCTGAGCGAGTCCGCCTCTGGCGCAGGCAAAGGCTTGGCCAGCAGCGATTTCACGCTGACCTGCAATGCCTCTGGATGTTGCCAGTATTGCAGCCATACCCGCATGGCCGAAGGCGCGAGCGGGTAAACAAAGGTGCGCCAATAATCTTGTACCGCTTGCTCGAGCAAATCGCTGAGGTCGGTTTCTAGGCGCAAATGAAACAAGCTGCCACTGTCGAAGGCGTGCTCACTGAGCATGCGATGACACCAACCGTGAATGGTCGATACCGCTGCTTCGTCCATCCACTCCGCCGCCAACAATAGCTTTTGCTGACAGCCCGGCCAGCTGGCCGGATCAGGGTAGTATTGATCGCGTAATTGATAGAGCAACTCGGTGGCCGGTGTTGGCTCCGGGGCCGCTTCACTGAACACCGCAGCGGCCTGGGTTAAACGGCTGCGAATGCGGTCGCGCAGCTCTTTGGTGGCAGCATCGGTAAAGGTCACCACCAGCAAGTTAGGCGGCAGCAAGCCATCGGCCAAGGCACTGTTGGATGGCTGGCCATGGCCCAGCACCAAACGCACGTACAGAAGCGCAATGGTAAAGGTCTTGCCTGTACCAGCACTGGCTTCGATCAAGGTTTGGCCATGCAGGGGCAGCGTCAGCGGATTAAGTGGTTGCGGTGTGCTCATGCGTCATTCTCCTGACCGCTTAACGGCATGGTCAACGGCGTAACGGGCCCGGGTTGCAGCCCTTGTTCCAGCTGCCACAGCGGCAAATACAAAGTTTCTGCCAGTTCAGCAAACTCAGCTTCCGGCAAGGCCTGCGGGTAGCTGGCGCGCAAGTAGCCCAGATCTCGCTGTAACGCCATGTCATAAACGGCCTGGGCCTGCTCTAACGCACGTTCGGAGTTGCGTTGGTATTTGCCCTTTTTGTGGTAGCTGTTGATCCAGGCAAACGCCGCATCACTGTGAACCGGCAAGGGGCGACTCAAACCCATGGCAAAGCCATCTAACAGCTGGCGCAAATAGCTGTTCACCCATTTGAGCGGTAGCGGTGGCAGTTGAATGTTGCGGTCCTCTTCCTTGCCAATAATGCAGCTGGTGACTTCCCCCTGCAGCTGACACAGCAAATGCACCAGCCAATCATGCAGCAGGTTGCCGTAGCGCACTTTGGCATTGCTGCCAGTACCGCTTAACAGGCTGCCGCGCGCAATCACCACACGACAGCGCTGCCCTTGGTCGTTGTAGCGAACCCCGGTGATCACATCCGCCAGCTCGACCTCAGTGCCAGCACTGGGCGGCCAAGTCACCGTGCGCGACTCCTCCAGATGGGGGTACTGCTCGCATAACTGGCGATAGCGACCAAAGATGTTCGGCATGCGCGCCGCCAGCTGCTCACGCAATTGCGGCTCGGTGCTGCCCATACCCAACTGGCCACGGCCCGCCATGCGCTGCAAGCAATGCTCTAGACGCTGCTCAAAGTCGGCTCCGTCTGCGGCTTTGACAATGACTTGCTCAATCAACTGCTGATCCAGCTGCCAGCGCTGCAAGCCATTTAAGGCAAAAGTTTCGACGTCACTTTCATCAACCTCCACGCCAGCAAACCTTACCTGCAAGCGATGCTGAAAAAAGCTCTCGATCGGGCGTTTTAGAAAATTAGCCAGCTCTCCCAAACTCAGCGGCTCCTGGCGCTCAAGCTTGGGCAGTGCCGGCGCGGCTTCGGTGCTGGCTTGATAGCCGTGCGCGGCTCGCCACTCGTGTTGGTAAGTAAACAGCCGCCGCTGTGCCAACACCGTCGCCGCTGGGTTGGGCTGAGCACTCAGGTCGGCATTGGCAACAGGGAAATAATCACGGCTAAAAGGCTGCAGCGGGTGCTGCTGAATCAGCTGCTGGCTGAGCAACTCAGCGCCCTGTTCAGACTGCCCGTCAGGCTGCCAGTGGCTGTCTAGGTGATCTAACAGCTGCGCCAACAAGACCGATGGCGGGCGCTCAGAGTCATCACGAATGCTGCGCCCGACCCAGCTGATATACAGCTGCTCGCGGGCCGAAAGCATGGCTTCTAAAAACAAATAGCGGTCGTCTTCGCGGCGTGAGCGGTCACCGGGGCGGTAATCCTGCGCCATCAGGTCAAAGTCTACCGGTGGGCGCGAACGCGGATAATCGCCGTCATTCATGCCCAGTAAGCACACCCGCCGAAATGGAATGGCACGCATCGGCATTAACGTCGCAAAGTTCACTTTACCGGCCAGAAAGCGCTGATTGAGACCGCCTTCATCCAGGCCATCGAGCAGCACATCTTTGACCACGTCCAAGGGCAGCGCTTGCTCACTCAAAGCGGCACTGTCGCAGTCCTGTAGCCATTGCTCTAACTGCTGTAAGAAACGCCCAACCAGACGCTGGTCTTCTAGCTCAACGGCCAGGAAAAAATCCTGTACCAGCTGCGCCAAGCACTGATGCCATTGCGGCGGCGTAAGCTGCTGCTGCAACTGCTGCCAAGCGTGCTGCAACGCCTGTACAAAGGCGTCCAACCGCCCTGCCAAGCTGGCCTGCAGCCCAGCCACTTCGCTGTAGGGCTCAATGCCTGCCCAGCTGTCGTCGTCACCCAAGCCATAACCCAGCAGCATACTGCGCAAGCCAGAATGCCAGGTGTTGCGCGCCAGCCCGGCCGGCAGTTCTAGCTGCTGGCGCTGATCGGCGCTTAACCCCCAGCGAATCTGAGCACCGGCCACCCAGCGGCGCAGCAGCGGCAGCTCATCTTCTTCAATATCAAAACGCTGCCGCAAGGCGGGTACTTCCAACAGGCTAATCATGTCGCTGGCAGCAAAGCGATGGCGTGGCAGCGATAATAGCGCTTCCAGCGCAATCAATAGAGGTTGATGGTGGCGCTGGCCCTGGTCAGAAATGGTGAACGGAATATGGCGCATGGAGCCTGGCGCATGCTGGCCAAACACGGCTTCAATAGCAGCCGCGTAGGCGTTGATGTCGGGCACCATGACAATCACATCGCGCGGCCGCAGCGTGGCATCGGCATTAAACGCCGCCAGCAGTTGATCGTGCAGAATTTCCACTTCACGCTGCGCACTGTGGGCGCTGTGCAGCACCAAGGATTGATCCTGCTCGCCATGCCAGCGGCGCTGCTGGGCACGAATTTCTGCCAGCGGCGTCAGCTCTAAAATGTCGTTTTGCAGTTGATGCAACAGCTGCGGTACATCTTCCTTACCATGGGGGCGAAAAATATCAATTTTGTGCTCCGGTATGGGCAGCGTGCTCTGGTAGCTTTCAGGCTCATCAAATTCATCCAACAGGCGAATGTAATCGCGCCCTTGCTTGCCCCAAGCCGCCAGCAATGGGTTGGCATGCTGGTGCAAAGCATCGTCTTCTCCTAGCGCCCCTAATACCGGATGCGTCAGGCCACGTTTGCGCTCCGCTTTTAATAGCTCTCGATCGCTGATGATGTCTGCCCAAAAATACTGACACGGGTTGTGAACACACAGCACAATTTGGCTGAAGCGGCTGAGCACCGACAGCGCCTCCAGCGCCTGGCGCGGCAGCGACGACACACCAAACACCACAATGCGGCGCGGCAACCGGCTGGCATCGGCGGGCTGTTGCATAACACGGCCCTGCTGCATAAAGCGCGTGTGAATGTGCGCTCGACTGGTGCGACCAGCACGGCCAACGTCCTCGACCAAAGCGCGCCACAGCAGCGACTGCCAGCGCTGATCCTCCGGCAATTTGCGCTCTTCGCCACGCGCACTGATTAGCACGTCACGCGCCTGCTCCCAGGCCGCTAACCAATCGGCACGAAACACTTGATACTGGTCGAATAAATCGGCAATTTTTTCCGCTAGTTGAAAAGTGCGCAGCTGTGGCTCCGGCCCATCCACAAAGCGCGCCAAAGGCTTAAAGGCATCGTCCTGATCGAGCAAAGATGGCAATAAACGAAATAAACGCCACACCAGCCTGGGCTTATCAAACGGCGATTGCTCAGGCACCTCACCTACGGGCAACACCGCGCGATAAGCCTGCCAAATAAAGCGCGCCGGAAACAAAAACTCCATGCCCGCCGCAATGCCCAAACCGCCTCGCGCGCTCTCCTCAGTGTTTTCCGCCAGCGCCAGCTTTAGCCATTGGGCGATGCCGTTACTCTGCACCAGAAACGTCTCATTGTGCAGCGGCGGCATCGGGCTTTGACGGCACAAATGCACCACCGCCTGACGCAAATCCTCCAAATGATTGGCGTGAATAACATGAAAACCGGGCGTGATATGAGAATGATCAAACATAGGTGCAAAATGTGTTGCCGCAAAACGTAAAGAGTACCGCAAATTACCCTAGTGCTGGCGAATAAAGAGTGATTTACGGCATCTCTGAATAACTCGGTGCCCGCTCTGGGTCGCCACAGGGCTAAGTCGATTTACCGCTCTGGCCAGCTACAGCAAAAATCAGCGCTACAGAGCTGGCGCTCCCCGTAAGGCGAGGGTGGCAGAGTTACTCAGAGCCCCCTACGCCCTGAAGCGCTTAAAGTTCTCTGCCTGTTCAAAAATCTCTTTGTACACTTCATCTTTATCCACCGGTGGATAGCCGTGCTTAGCCAGCAGCAGAATCAGCCCCACTTTCAGTTCTGCCTTGATGTCTTCGCGCTGGTCCCAATCGGTAAATCTGGCTTTGTCGTCCACCAGTTCTTTGACGGCCTGTGCCAGTGTTAATAGCTTGTCTTCCGGGTAGGTGAAATCGTATTTGTGGGCAAGTTTAAGCAAAATGTCATAGAAGGCTTTTTCTTCTAGATCGATGCCGAGATCAGCAAATGACGCCTTCTCTTTTTTCAGCGCTTGCAGCAGGTCGACCAATTCTTCAGAGAAGTCCTCAAGCACATCACTGACCAGTACGCTGTCTTCATTACGCTCGTTGTAGTTTTCTACCAGCTTGCAGAATTTTTCACTGAAGTTCATGCCCTGAGTTTTATTGACCTTTTTAAAGTCTTCAATCGCCCGGGCGAGTAACTGCTGCAGTAATTTTATGCGGGTATTCGGCAGTTTAATTTTTTCGATACGGGCTAAGTAGTCATCATCGAAGATATCGACTTCACCTTCGTTCCCTTCGCCCATTTTAAAGATTTCTTCCACGCCGTCGGCTTTTAGCGCTTCGGCGATCATTTCACGCACGCGAGCATTCATCTGCGCGGTATCCGGCGCATTACCTTTGGTGAGCTTAAACACGATAGAGCGTACCGCAAGGTAGAAGTGAATGCGGTCGCGGTCGTCCTGAGTAATGGCTTCAGAGCCACTGCAAATATCAAAAGCCGCCTTCAAGCGTTTTACCAGCGCCATAAAGCGCTTTTCGAGCTTTTCCGTTAGCTGTACATATTCTGCCGCCCGGTTCAGGCAGTGCAGCTGCTCCAATGGACTGCCGCTGAAGTAAGGTGTGGTATCAAAACCGTGAAAAAGCTTATTCAGTAGGTCAATGTGGTCTTTCACCACAATCACCGACTGGGCGATTTCTTCAAAGTTTTGCTGATCGGCTTTGTTGTAGTGTGCCAGCGCCAGATTCATCTGCTTTTTGATGCCGATGTAGTCGACAACAAGGCCCTTTTCTTTGCCTTCGAATTTGCGGTTTACCCGCGAAATGGTCTGAATCAGGTTATGACGCTGAATCGGCTTGTCGATGTAGATGGTATCGAGAAACGGCACATCAAAGCCGGTCAGCCACATATCCACCACAATGGCGATTTTAAAATTGGATTTGGCCTTCTTAAACTGGAGGTCGAGTTTTTTACGGTATTCCTGTGTGCCCAACATCTCATAGAGTTCTGCTGGGTCATCTTTGCCGCGGGTCATGATCATCTTGATCCGCTCCATCGGCGTGATGGCCTTCTGTTCTTCTTCCGTTAACTCACTGCCCTCTTCGGCCGCCAACACTTCATTCCACTGCGGGCGTAACGCAACAACCTCCTGCCAGAAGCGGTAAGCAATCTCGCGGCTGCTGCACACAAACATGGCTTTACCTTTTAAGGTCGCACCTTCGGCCACACGCTGTTCGTAGTGATGCACAAAGTCGATCGCCAGCGCTTTTATACGATCTGGATCACCGAGAATCGCGCTCATATTAGCGCTGGCTTTTTTGCTTTCTTCAATCTGGTAGTCGCTGGCGCCTTGATCGGCACAGTCGCTGTAATAGTCTTCGATATCTTGCAGCTTGTCATTATCCAGCACGACCTTAGCGGCACGGCCTTCATACACAATACGCACCGTGATTTCGTCTTTGACCGACTCGGTCATGGTGTAGCTGTCGACGACTTCACCAAACACATCCAGCGTGGCGTCAATCGGTGTACCGGTAAAGCCCACAAAGGTGGCGTTGGGCAATGAGTCGTGCAGATACTTGGCAAAGCCAAACGTGCGTTTTACGCCCTTCTCGGTGATGCGTACCTTCTGCTCAAGGTTGATCTGGCTGCGGTGCGCTTCATCAGAAATACAGATCACGTTGCTGCGCTCGGTCAGCAACTCGGTATCTTCGGTAAACTTATGAATCGTAGTGAGGAACACTCCGCCACTGTTGCGGCCTTTTAACAGCTCACGCAAATGCGTGCGGCTTTCAACACTGATCACATGCTGATCGCCGATATAAACCTTAGCGCCGGTAAACTGGCCCGAGAGCTGATCATCCAAATCGGTACGATCGGTAATCAACACAATGGTGGGGCTTTCAAAATCGACGCTTTTCATCAGCAGCCGAGTCAAAAACAGCATGGTGTAGCTTTTGCCACAGCCCGTTGCGCCAAAGTAGGTGCCGCCTTTACCGTCACCCTCGGGTTTACGGTGGCGCAAAATATTCTGGTACAGCTTATTGGCGGCATAAAACTGCGGATAACGACAAACGATTTTTTCCTGTCGTTTTGAGGTATCGGGGAAGAAAATAAAATGGCGGATCACCTCACGCAGGCGGGTGTGATCAAACAACCCCTCAATCATGGTATGCAGCGAGTTAATGCCCTCCTGCTCGATGGTTTCGTCGCCCCTAACTTTGCGCCAAGTGTAATAAAACTCATACGGCGCAAACAATGAGCCCATGCGCGAGTTCACACCATCGCTGATGACACATAGCGCGTTGTACTTCATCAGCTCCGGAATATCACGGGCATAGCGGGTGGTCAGCTGAACGTAGGCATCGTGAATCGTCGCCTCGGGGCGAATGGCGCTCTTAAACTCAAACACCACCAGCGGCAAGCCGTTGATATACAGAATGGCATCGGGAATGCGCTTTTCTTTACCTTCAATTTCAAGCTGGTTTACCAGCTTATAGATATTGATGGTGCCGTAAGCAGCGCTATTGTTAGCCACCTGATGCTCAGGGGCACTGGCAGCAATCGACTCGACTTCGCCCTCTTCAGGGGGGCGCTGCTCCGGCAAGCCGGCATAGTCGATGAGTTGAACATAGAGGTCTTTTTTGCTGCGATCTTCGCGCTTCAGCAAAAAGCCATCGGCCACCAGCTTATGAATGCTACGGTTCGAGTCGTACAGGTCAGCAGCAGACATGCGGTCAAGACGGTTAATCACAGAAAGGATTTCCGCCTCGGTAATGCCGTCGGCCTGATAGCGTTTGTTTAAGTAAGCGCGCAAATCCTCTTTAATCAGCACCTCATGCGGGGCGCGGTCGATCGCGCTGCCCAAAACATGCGGGTAACCCTGCCCTGCGAGTAACTCGATAAATGCCTGTTCCAGTCTGGACTCGGTAAAGCTCATTCCCTGCCTCTGTTGCTACGTTGCTGTTACTTCTTTACTGATACTTACTTCATTTTCTAAAGCGGTCTAACGTTACCACATTGTCTGCTTTGGGCTCGGATAGGGAACCTGACAGTGGCCGCTGGCCATCTGTCTGGCCGGCATGCGGGGCGACCTCTGCGCTCAAGCAATCGAGCAACTCAAGAAACGCATCCCTCGGCCAGACGTCATCCTGTTGCCCTTTTACATGACAGGGGCGCTCGGCCAACGACGCACTCAGAGCATACCCCGCCATCTCTGCCACGCTCCGCGAATCAACATAAAGCATGTGGTCAATGTCTTGGCCAAGCTGGTTCAGCGTGCCCAGCACTGAGCGATCGGTACCGCCGACAAACGCCAACGGCTGCAGCCATGCGGCGGCGGTATCCAGTTGCTCGGGTGTGGCACCGCATTTCAGCAAGGTATTCATCAGCGCATCGCCAAAAAACCAGGTTATTTTGGCGAAATCTGGTTTGGTTAACGCCGGAATAAATACCGACAAGCGCGTCTGATCGTGCACAAACAGCAGACAGTTGCGGCGCTGAATGGTCAGCAAATTAGCGTGCCAACTGCCCAGCTTACTTTGCG
Organism: Bacterioplanes sanyensis; assembly: GCF_014652515.1. Lineage (GTDB taxonomy): Bacteria > Pseudomonadota > Gammaproteobacteria > Pseudomonadales > Oceanobacteraceae > Bacterioplanes > Bacterioplanes sanyensis. The sequence goes on from NZ_BMYY01000004.1 coordinate 184,361, forward strand.
GAGCTGTCAAAATGTCCTCTGGCCCAAGTTTCGTCTGGGCAGGCAGTTTGGCGAGTAGTTTTTGGGTGGCGTGTATCTGGATCATGTTTTTATCTACTCCGCTAACTCACCAAATTGAGTTGTCGCAATATTTGCGACAACTGTCCGGATATTCCGGACAACTGAATCAACAACCAGCAAGCCTTCGTCATAGCGAACTTGCGAGTAATCCTTACAAGTTACTGTATTGGCTACTCATCGTTTACGGTATAAGCCTGATGAGGGTTTGTTGGTGTATGAGGAAACGCAAGAACCAGCTTTCCATCTTTAATAAGCGGTCTGAGTGAATTCTTACGCAAAGGATCAGGTTTCCGACCTACCAATTCACACAATACTGGCAGGGTCAGGAAGTACTCCTTACATAACGCCAGAATAATTTCCGCCATGGAATCGGTAGCCAGTCGCCGACTTTCTCTGGCATCCACCGCCATTGCCAGTAACTTATCTCTAAGATCCGGAGTCAGCAGATCGATGTTATCAATCAGAGGTCTGCTCAAGCCATCCACAAGTAAGCACCCTTCACTGTCTCGGGTCTTATGTCCGGAGCTTTCGGCCATATGTCCGGAGCTTGCAGCAGAAGGTCCGGAGTTAGCTCTGCTAGCTCCGGACATTTGACTCCCTTCAGGAACCACACGCTCTCCAAAGACCTGCTCCGGAGTCGGCCTGTTTTGCCCCGGCAAATGATATACAGTCCCTCGTCCACGGCCATGAGTAACAAGAAACTCACGCTTACTCAGAGCCTGAAAGGCCATCGTCAGATCGTGAGCGTGCTCTGTCGTTATCTCTGCCATACGACGGTGAGTAACCATCTGCTCAGTCAAGGCCGTTGCCAGAATCAGGCGCTCAAGATGCGATAACTCATCAAAGTCATCGCCAAACATCGTATGTAGATTTTCAACCACCCCAGCTGGTAGCAGATCCAGCATACGCAACTCTAACAACGTCTGCTCAGATGGAAGTTCTTTCTCGTACAAGAAGGGTGCTCGCCAGTGCTGGCTATCCCACCCTCGGTATATTTTCGGAACACCGGAGCCCGCCTGCTCACCCAAGCCAACATAACGAAACATCTGATGAATCAGCCGATTACGGCAATCACTATCACCGCCTTGAACCGCAAGCTCCTGAGGTACACGCATCAGGCCGGGGTTACGAAAACCGAACATATCAGGACGCTTAACCACCAATATCGAGGCACGGCCGGTGTAATCGGCGTGCACAAGCGTGTTGATCAGAGCTTCACGCAATGCCTGATGTACCGGCGAATTGTCCTGACGAATTGCGCCATCCAATGCAAACGGAACTTTCAGGTCATTGGTCAGTTTTTTGATTATCCGACGGTAGAAGTCAAACAGATTACCCGACCAACTGCCATCTAACGTTAAGCGATCTATCCAGCGCGCTTCAGTTGTTGCCTCAGGACGCTCTTGATAATCGAGCATGTAATTTGGGAAGCACTCCTGAATCGACGGCAACTGCCCAAACATCAGTAAGCCAGCTCGAGTAAGTCCTTCTCGACCAGTTTCACGGTCTATCCGCCAAGCGCCGATATTACGCAGAAAATCGCGAGTATTAGCCTCATTCCACGGGTGGTCAGGTTGTAAAGCAGCATACAACTGCCTGTAAGCTTTAAATGTGTCGGCATCAAGGTCGTCCAGTCCGTAGTGAAACAAAATTTCAATATCGCGACTGTCTTCAACCTGCTCAGCCATCATGCGGCGAACGCTTTCTGCATCACAAACGTAGTCGCCACTATGATTACGTTTGAAAGTACCCGTAACAGGATTCCCACCAACATACACGGGGCGCAGTCTGCGCGGAGCCGCCAGAACATGGACACGTATGATTTGCTTGCCATCTATGTCGATCACCTGAACGTCAGACTCACGCAGCAGGTTCACACTGGCTTTTTGCGGGTTATTAACCAGATTCCAGAGATTATCCAGAACTCTGTCGACCTGTGCGATACCACCAACAACAAAGCCTGTGGCTTTTTCCTCCAACCCCAGCAACACATCGCCGCCACCGCTGTTGGCAAACGCACTGTAACTGCCCCAGAAGTCCTTAGGTAACTCACCCTTGCCATCTTTACCCGCAGCCAACTTGCACTCTATTTCAGCGGTTTCGCGCAGAGCGGTAATATCATTGAGATTGGTGATTTCAATCATAGGTTTACAACACCTCAGCCAGTTGTTGCTCGGCGTCCGAGATGGTGATCTGGCCGGATAGGAGTTTGGGGAGCAGGGAGTCGCGGAGGTTACTTAAGCAGACTGAAGAGTCTCTGTTTAACGCAATCGCCGAGAACCAAGCCTTTGACTGTTCATGCCATTGATCAAATATAGGGGTGCCAGCATCCAACACAGGAATACCAGCCAACTCTGTCAAACTGAAATTAGCTTGAACAGCTTGTACAATTCGAGAATTAACGAGACCCTGAATCTGTTCCGATCTCAAAAGCATCGTAATGTACGCCCCCATACTTTGCTTTTCTGGCCTAACAAATGCTACTGCCTGATTTGTGTTTGAGTTATGTAAATGCGAAGGGACAATTGCGACTCGTCCAATCGTTCCAGCAATTGAAAAAAGCACGTCGTTCACTTTAAGTATCGATCTCTTCAAAGCCCCAGCATGAACGCTGTCCGGTATCATCTCTAGACTATCGAGTTTAATATCTCCGAAGTCATCGAGGTCTTTAACCTTAATAAATGGAATTGAATTATCCCCGGTGGCCTGCTCTAAAACAGCTTTAGAGGGAGTTGTACCTTTTGAGATTTTTTCGGCAAAGTCGCCAAGTTTTTTCACCTCCCACCCTTCCGGCACCCAGCCCATTTCTTCGGTAAAAACAAAACGATCCGGGAAGAGTTGTTGTATCTCGGCTGGCAGGCGGCCGTTTAGCAGGGCCTGTTCTGAGCCGGAGGCGCCTTTGGCCCCTGTGGTTTTGTTGGTCTGCTGGTGCAGCGCTTCGCGTCTGGCCGCGGCTCTTTTTTGCAAGGCGTCCGGAATTTCGTTTCCGGCGGCCAGGGCGTTGTCGATCACTGGATCAAAATCCACAAACCAGCTTTTAAATAATGCCTGCGCCATGGATTCGAGGGTGGTATTAATCTGGCGGTTTAGGGCGATTTTTTTCTCGTATGCTTCCAGCAATTGACCAATAGATTTTTGTTCATCCTTATTATCTGTAGCCCAAACTTCGTATGGATAAACAGCATTTCTATTTAAAGACTTTTGAGCACTACCAGAATCGAATTTATCGAAGTCAATTAACGACAAAAGGTAGTAAATGTATCGAGGATCGTTACCCTTAAAGTCTGTGATATATAAAGCCGTATTTAAAGGCCAGTAATCAACTTCACAGAAGCTAACTACGCCCATCGAATTTCCACTCCGCCCCACGACTACCCCTGGGCCTTCACATTTCGCCTGCGAATGATAGCCAGTAAGACCAGATGAACCCATGATTGGAACATCACCGTCTTCACGATCTTGAGATGGAAGATCATGTCCCCGTTGCAGGGTTATCAGATCTCCGAGAGGAATATTCTTCCACTCACTCCCCATAACCCAGCCCCTTTAGGTTCTGTTTAATCACGGCATCCAGTTCCTGCGCGTCACGCATCTGCTGAAACAGGGTTTGGGTGAGTTGCTGCATTTTTTCTTCAAACAGTTCGCCGTCGTCTTCGATTTCAGCCGCGCCGACGTAGCGGCCCGGCGTTAATACATAATCGTTGGCTTTGATGTCATCGAGGGTGGCACTTTTACAAAAACCAGCAACGTCTGCATAACCTTGCTCCCCATCGTCTGCAACAACAGGCTCACCCCGCCACGCATGGTAGGTGTTGGCGATGGTGGCGATATCATCAAAGGTCAGTTCTTTATGAATACGGCTGATCATGCTGCCCATATTGCGGGCGTCGATAAACAGGGTTTCGCCTTCTCGGTTGCGGTGTTGTTTGCGCCCGTCGCTAAAGGTCTGGGCTTTTTTGTTTTTGGTTAAGAACCACAGGCACACAGGGATCTGGGTGGTGTAGAACAGCTGCCCCGGCAGGGCGATCATGCAGTCGACCAGGTCGTTTTCAATGATCTGTTTGCGTATCTCACCTTCGCCTTTGGTGTTGGTGCTCATGGAGCCGTTGGCCAGTACAAAGCCCGCGACGCCGTTGTCGCTGAGCTTGCTGATCATGTGCAGTATCCAGCCGTAGTTGGCGTTGCCGGTGGGTGGGGTCTCAAAACCGGCCCAGCGTGGGTCGTCGGTGAGTTCATCTGGGCCGCGCCATGCTTTTAAGTTAAACGGTGGGTTGGCGATGATGAAGTCGGCTTTTAAGTCTGGGTGCTGGTCTTTAAAAAAGGTGTCGGCGGGCACGTCGCCGAGATTGGCGCTGATGCCGCGAATCGCGAGGTTCATCTTGGCCAGCTTGTAGGTGGTACTGGTTTGTTCCTGGCCGTAGATGGAGATGTCTTTTTTGTTGCCCTGATGGTTTTCAACAAATTTGACCGACTGCACGAACATACCGCCGGAGCCACAACAGGGGTCGTAGATTTTGCCGTGATAGGGTTCGATCATTTCCGCCAGCAGGTTGACCACGCACTTGGGCGTGTAGAACTCGCCACCGCCTTTGCCTTCGGTGGCGGCAAAGTTGCCGAGAAAGTATTCGTACACGCGCCCGACGATGTCCTCTTCTGCCGCGGCCTTTGCCGACCTACCGCTCTTTTCACCTGCGCTGCCAGCGGCTACCTGTTCACTGACGATGGTATCGATATTGTTGATGGCGTCGATCAAGGCCGCGAGTTTGTTGGCCTCCAGCCCTAAGCGTGAGAAGTAGTTATCTGGCAGTGCGCCGCGCAGGGCTTTGTTGTTCTTTTCGATGGTGTGCAGGGCGGTGTCTATTTTAACGGCGATGTCGTCCTGCTTAGCGTGTTTGGCGATGAAATCCCAACGCGCATCTTCTGGCAGGTAGAAGGTGTTGGCCATGGTGTAAAATTCGACCATATCGACGTAATCGCCCTGCCCTTCGTCGATCATCTGCTGCTTGCGCTGCTCGAACTTGTCGCTGATAAATTTTAGGAAGATCAGCGACAGCACCACGTGCTTGTATTCGGACGACTCCACCGAGCCGCGCAGTTTGTCGGCGGTGGCCCACAGGGTTTGCTCAAAGCTTTTTTCTTGTTTGCTTGCGGCGGTTTTTTTCTTGTCAGCAGGCTTACGTGCCATGGGTGTTTCCTTCGTTGTCGTGGGGCAGTGCCCACGCCTTCAATGTTGTGTCGCGCTCAGGCCGATACATAATACTCAGCCCTAGCAGAGCCGGGTGGCCGATCGCCGGCGCCAGTATAGCGGCGAACTGCCACAGCCCTAGCTGCCGATTACATAGCCAGCATGGCGCTGAAATATTGACAGCATTGTAATCAAAAACCACCGCCAGAGCTAAGGGCTACGGTAGCGATAAACGGCACACTCGAATGCGCACAATCGGTGCAGGCAGCTACTGGTTCAACAGTGCTGACGGGTAAGTTGCAGGCACACAACGCATAGCTGGTTGCTTTGGAAATTGGTTGCTGGGGCCGGATTCGAACGGGGGCGCCCAGTTGGGCAGGCCATCCTGCGACGACCGTGGGTCGGCGAAAACAAAAAAGGCCCGCTAGATAAGTAGCGAGCCTTTAGAATTCGTAAAAATGGTTGCGGGGGCCGGATTGGAACGGGGGCGCCCAGTTGGGCAGGCCATCCTGCGACGACCGTAGGTCGGCGAAAACAAAAAAGGCCCGCTAGATAAGTAGCGAGCCTTTAGGATTCTTTATATCTGCAAAAATGGTTGCGGGGGCCGGATTCGAACGGGGGCGCCCAGCTCGACGACCTTCGGGTTATGAGCCCGACGAGCTACCAGGCTGCTCCACCCCGCGTCATTTTTTACCTCAGACAACACAACAACTCGAGCAGTAAGATGTTGGTTGCGGGGGCCGGATTGGAACGGGGGCGCCCAGTTGGGCAGGCCATCCTGCGACGACCGTAGGTCGGCGAAAACAAAAAAGGCCCGCTAGATGAGTAGCGAGCCTTTAGGATTCTTTATATCTGCAAAAATGGTTGCGGGGGCCGGATTCGAACCGACGACCTTCGGGTTATGAGCCCGACGAGCTACCAGGCTGCTCCACCCCGCGTCATTTTTTACCTCAGACAACACAACAACTCGAGCAGTAAGATGTTGGTTGCGGGGGCCGGATTCGAACCGACGACCTTCGGGTTATGAGCCCGACGAGCTACCAGGCTGCTCCACCCCGCGTCTGAGGCTGCGCATATTAGGTGATACCCCTTGGGGTGTCAACCCTAATTAATTGTTTCTTTTAGATTTTTATCTCGAACGCTCGTTAGCCAACCAAGTTTCGCTAAAAAAGTCTGACCTTCGGGTAGCACAGCCACTCAAGGTGGTGATAGGTTATGGTCATAGGGTGAATTGAGCCGATGTTGCACACTGCCAGTGGCAAACGTCAGCTCAGGTTGGTCATAGCCAGCCATTTGTTCACTGCGTTCGCATTTGGCGGCGCTGAAAATAACAACAACAAACAACTAGAAGCAGCACTATGAGTCCACATCCAACGTCCTCCATGACGACGGCGGTGCTCAGGCCATTATTTGATGCGCTAGAGAGCCGCGGGCTGTCCGGTAGTGAGCTACTCCGTAGCATTGAATTAAATGCTGACCTGATTCTCACGCCAGGGCAACGCATTCCCATTCACCAGTTTGATCGCCTATTAGAGCATTTGTGCAAGTGGCTAGATGATCCCGCCATTGGCATGCAGATTGGGCGCCAGCTCGACATTCGTAACTTTGAGCTGTTGGGCTTTTTGCTCAGCAACTGCCAAACAGCACGCGAGGCGTTAACGATCTTGCGACGCTATTACTCGCTCATCAGCGACTCGCGGGCGCCGGATATATTTACTGGCCATGAGCTCATTAAGGTCGTGTTTTATGTGTCACCGGGCACCAGCAACGGCAATGCCGCACGGGCCGAGCTCATTGCCAGTGGCATCCATGCGCTAGGACGGGCGTTAGGTGGAAAATATTACCGCCTTAACGGCGTCGGCTTTACCGCCAATGAGCCTGGCCACGGTCAGCGCCTACATGACTTTTTTGGCCTACCCGTCCAGTTTGAGCAGTCACAGAACTGGATCAGTTTTAGCAGCAAGCATATTGACAGCCCACTTTATTATGGTAATCCGGCGTTGTTTAATGAGCTGCGAGAGCAAGCAGAACAGGCATTGGAGCGCTTCACGAGCTACCAGAGTTTTAGCCGGCGAGTTCTCTACATATTGCATCACTGGCCAGAAAACCTTCCTATGACCAAAGACGCTGTGGCCGACTTGCTCAGTACCAGTAGCCGCACGCTAACCCGCCGCTTACAGGAGGAGGATTGCCAGTTCTCAACCTTGGTAAAAGACGTGCGGCTGAAAAAAGCCCGTCAAGCGTTGGCCACCACCAGTACCGATGTGCAGCAGTTGGCGATGGAGTTGGGCTTTTCTGATCGCCGAGGCTTCGAACGTGCCTTTAAGCAGTGGACGGGAGAAACCCCCGCCGCTTACCGGCGACGTCAGCACAGCCAGCCCAGCGAGCGCATTCTGGAGGCCAGTTAGCGCCCATAAAAAAAGCAGAGCCGAGGCTCTGCTTTTTTTATGGCTGTTTTCGCTACCAGTCATTGACTGATAACGCTGCCCGCACGGTTCGTACTTTCTCATTTTCTAACAGCTGCACCAAGCCATCAAACAACTGCCTTGATGCATCACTGGTTGCTTCGCTGGCCATGTAGCGATACAAGTTGATTAAGTAATCGTCAATGCGCAGGGCAATGGCCGACAGCTCGTCCACGCTCATGTCTGGGTGACACTCACGGCATTCATGTAAAGCCTCGCTGATGGAGCCAGGCTCAAACTGGTGCCACTCCTCCAGTACGCGTTGGGCCGTGTTGCTGCAAATGCGTGCCATGGCCTCTGCTAGGCCGTCTTCATGTTGCGATAACAGCTTGAGCATCATGTCGACGCGATCGCGTTGGGTTTGATCGCGTAATTGTTGGTACAAGTTGCTGGCGTGCTCATGCAGTTTGCGGCTGTACTCCAGCACATCCTTTACGGTGGCGTAGCTCATTTGCCTGTTCCTCTACCGGTTTAGCTTCAGTTTAGCCGCTGTAAGCCGTCAGTCATTGACTTGACACCGATAGATGCATATTTCCAACTGTTGATCGAAATCGCCCAGCACGGGCAAGGTGGACACAATCTCTTGCTGCAAGCGTTGCAGTTCGGGGAGCTGCGAATAACGACCAACAATCTGTTCGCTTTCAGCCAATAGCCAGCTAGGCACTCGCTGCAACCACCGGCGCAAATCAACATTGCTGCTGATGTCGTACAGCACATCAGCGGCCAGCACCATATCGATGTTTGGTGCCTGCTGCAGCGAAGACAAAGGCATGACCTCGACTTGGTTGAGTTGCGCATTTACCTCAGCAGCAACCAAAGCTTGAGGGTCTGAATCCAGCACGTAGACACGAGCGCCAGCCTTGGCGGCAGCAATACCCGCCAGGCCCGAGCCACAACCAAAGTCGAGCACCGTTTTGCCGTGCAGCGACTGCTGCCGTAAATAACGCGCTAGGGCTTGGCCACCGGCCCACGCGAACGCCCAATAAGGCAAGTTTTGCCACCAAGCTTGAATCGCTTGGCTGTCCAGCTGCATTTGCGGATCCGCCAGCGTCAACAAGGCCAGCTGCACATCAGTGGCGGGAATAGGCGTCAGTTTGAGCTCAGCACCAGGCAGCCACAGCTGCTGTTGCAATGCCTGCCAGGCGTTAGATTGAGTTATTTCCATGCCGAATATTTTTGCTGTTTGGCGGTTACTTTCTTTAAATAGCGCCGAGTTTCGCCACTGCGATGACTGCTGACAATGGTGTTGTACACCTGCTGTGCTGACATGGCATTGATGCGCGCAATGGCACGCTTGCGGTCACGGCTGAAGGTACGAAACAGATTTCCGGCACCGCCGTTGTAGGCAGCGATCATACAATACTGGCGCTTTCGCCAACCGCGAATATCTTTGAGATAAACATCGCGCAGCACCGACAAATACGCAGTCCCGACATCAATGTTATTTGCTGGATCAAATAAAAAGTTGCGACTGGGGGTATCGTCACGACCATAGACGCGCTGGAACACATCACGCCCGGCGGTTTTGCGCATCACCTGCATCAGGCCGTAGGCACGCACCGGTGACACTGCCAGCGGGTTAAAGCTGCTTTCGGTTTCCATAATGGCCAAAATTAATGCCGGTGATACTTGATATTTGTCTGCCGCCGCCTGCACCAAGGGCCAATACTGACGCGCACCGGCGTTAAGGTAGTTATTGACCATGGCGATATCTACCCAGTAGCGACCGCCCGACTGTTGCAACGAGCGGCTGAGCAACTGCTCAGCAAAGCGATTGGCGCGCCAGCGATACAGAATATCTTGGCCATCAAAGTCTTTAACCCGCCCAGCCAGAAATGGCTTGCCGGTTAAGCCCATATCGGCGGCGGTGTAGAGGTCCACTTGATTGGGGTCGGCAGGCGTTAGCAAGGTCGCCACAATGGCGTGTTGCAGTGCAGCCACCGGCTGCTCGCCGCCGCGTTGCTCGACACGAATACGGCCGCCAGCAAAGTCGATGGTAACGCGGGTGTGATAGTTATCTAGGTATTTGACCAGCCGATAGCGATCGGAGGTGGCAAAATCGTCACCCCAGACCTGATCGGCTTGTTCAGAAAAAAACAGATATTCGAGAATGACGGCCTGAACGTCGGCGTCGAGTTGCTCAAAGTTTTCTGGCAGCTTGGCTGCGTACAACAATGGACTGATCAGCAACCAACCCAAACAAAGCCAACGCACTGTGCAATTCTCCTATGGCTAGCGCCGGCAGTATGCACGGCGCAGAGCCCCTAAGCCAGAGGCGTTCAGCGCTTAGCCTCGCGGCGCACAGCACTGGTAGAGAAATCGCGCGGGCTCAAGCGCTCGCTGAAATCTAGCGTCGAGGGGCGCTCGTTATCCAACCCTTCGGCGTAGTAGCGACCGCTTTGTAAATCGTAGGTCACTTCCAAGGTCGGATATACCATAGGTACATCGTAGAAGTTGATGGTATGTGCTTCGGTGACTTGCCACAGCTGCCCTTCTTGATCGTATTCTTCGGCGTACAAAATCGACCAAGAGTCTTCATCAACATAGTAGCGACGCTTGGCATAGCGGTGGCGATAGCCAATGCGCAAATCAGCCTCCACCACCCACACTCGGTGCGCTTCATAGCGCAGCAACTGTGGATTGATATGGTCATCGCCGACGATGTCATCCAATGAAAGATCGTTTTGATGCACTCGATAGGCGTTATAGGGCACATACAACTCCTGTTTGCCGACCAAGGTCCAGTCGTAGTAGTCCGGCGCACCGTTAAACATATCGACTTGGTCGATGGTACGAATCGAGTTGGTGTTGACATCCGCAGTGTCGTAGGCCAAATCAGGCGTGCGGCGTAAGCGACGCTGCCCGGGTACATAGATCCAAGATTTACGCGGTGAGCGAATTTGATCCAAGGTTTCATGCACCAAGGTAATGCGACCCGCCATTTGACCCGGCGCTAGGGTTTTGCGCTTGAGGAAGAAAATTTTGTTATCCAACTCCTCCGGCTTTAACCCTACTTCGCTGTAACGCACGTAGTACTGATAATCGCGCAATACATCCATGCGCGCGCCGCCTTCGGTAATGGAGGTCGCCACGGCTTCAAACCGCATCGCATGACCACGAAAACGCAAAGTATGGTTCCACAACACCTCTTGCCCCGACTGCGGCAGCGGGAACGGCGATGTCATCAACGCGTTACGTACGCCCGAGCCGAACTCCAGCAACTCAGCGCGAGTGGCGTTGTGCTTAATGGCGTCATAAACGTAATCTGGGTAAGACGCACTGCGGCGGGTGGGATAAACATTCAAATAAAAATTAGGGAAGCGTTGCAATAACGCGATTTGGCCAGCGGATAAGCGATCCTGATGCTCTTGCCAATTATCGCCTGTGATACGGAACTTAGGCTTATCATCCGCGAATGGGTCAGCATGAAAGGAACCTGGCTCATGGTTTTCATCTTTCGCCAAACCGCCACGCCAAGCCGGTATATCATCGCCGTTACCCATCATTTCAGCCCCTACTGGGGTCAGCTCTTTACCAAGACGCTGGGCATCTGCTGGACTGACATCCGCCATCGCCGTACTGGTTATCAAACCAGCCGCTAATACTTTCCACCATGCACGCATTTATTATTATCGCTCGTGTGATCAAAAAGGCGCATAAGACTATAGGCTGACGAAAATTTGATCAACCAACTATTACAAATAGATACACAGTGTATTTCTGTTTACTCATTAGTTACGAGCGTACAAAAAAATACCGCGCAGTGCGCGGTACTCCAACTGAGCCGTTGCTAACCAATAAAAGATGGCGCAATCCCCATGCCCCAAAGAATCACAGTAATGGCCATGCAACCCACCAAGGCACACAACCCTACGGTAACGATCGAGCTGGCGAAAATAAAACCGCGCTCTTCCGGTATATCCATAAAGATCGGTATACCACTGTAGAGCAAATAAATGCTGTAGCTGGCTGCCGCTAATACTACTAACACGTCCAACCACAAGATGGGTACCAAGCCAATAAAGCCCGATAAGAACATGGGGGTGGAGGTATAAATGGTAAAAATCAGACAGCGTTCAAAGCTGGCGCTGACGCCAAACGTTCGCTCCATCCAGAAAGTGCAATATGAAACGAAGGCGACACCCACCAGCAAGGCAAAGTAAAAAGCGACTGCCATGGGAATGGCACTGCTCATGGTCAGTTTGACCACGTCGCCACCTGCAATGCTCCACCCCATTTGGGTTGTCCCAATTAGCAGGGATACAGGCGGGATCAGCGCCAGAAACAGCAGGTTGCGTACGAATACCTGAGTGATGGACCCAGGCCGTTCACGTTTGATTTGATCCCACTCCTCCCGCGGGTGGTATAGCAGGCCGAACATGTGATTGGCGAACATAGGCAGTCTCCTTATTATGTATAAGCCTTCAGACAGCGTATGTAGGTTAGCGGCGTAGCACCAAGTAACGATGCTCTGTTGTAACAACCTTGTATAAGAACAGTACCGCTAATTTAATCCAGATATATCAAACGGGTTTTGCGCAAATACGGTGCCGAAAGTCTCCGTCGTTTGCAGCGCAATCTGAGCCAATGGCAACGACACTAGGTGCGCTAGCAACTGGCCATATAAAGGAATCATCGCCGGAGAATTGGCTGGCAACTGATCGCGATGTATAAACGCTGGTGCCATATCCGGTGCGTCCGTCTCCAGCAACCACGCCGATAACGGTAAGGCTTTTACCGTACGTCGCAAACGCTGTGCGCGTACGTGCGTAAACGCCCCCCCTAAGCCCAAATGCAGACCACAATCCAAGTAAGCCTTGGCTTGTTGCTCACTGCCGGTAAACGCATGTACCACACCACCATAACTGAACTGGCGCTGGCGCAAACGCTGGGCGACTTGGTCATGGGCTTTGCGTACGTGCAGAATAATCGGCAATTTCAGCTGCTGCGCCAGTGCCAGTTGCTGATCAAACAACTGCCATTGCAGGTGACGCTCATGGTCAGAGCGAGCCACAACATAATCCAACCCAAACTCTCCGATCGCAACGCAGCCGGGGCGAATCAAACCGGCAAGCTGCTCAACCTCGCCAGCCCTGTGCTGCGCCATAAAATACGGATGCAAGCCAACACTCCAGAGCCACGGCTGATGCCGACAGAAATCTGCCAAGCGCTGGCTTTGGGCCAGCGTGATGCCAGGAATCAGTAATGCCTGTATGCCTTGTTGCTGGCACCACTGCCAGTGCTGCTGGCGCACCGAAGAAAAGACATCAAAGTCATAATGACAGTGACTATCAATCCATTTATGCATAAAAACTCCGATCGTCGGGCTGATTCGGGTCAACCACTTGTCAGCGGCGCCGCCCCCATTAATACTGGCGTCCGTCGCTACTGGCCAGGAGAGCACAGACCATGGACCTCACTTTGGATGAGTTGCGCGAATTGATCGTCAGGCCGACGCTACAGCAGCTGGGGTGTCACAGTTGCGCTAGCGAAAACCTGCTGGTGGCTCTGGCGTATCGCCATCAGCGCTATGGCGACCATGCTAAACATCCGGGCATTTATCCCATTGATGCCGCGCTGCATGTGCGCCTATGGGACAAATATTTGGCTTTTCATCCGGAGCTGGCCAGTCGCATACGCGGCCTGGCATCCCAACGCGAGTTTCTCAATAACCCACACCCTGAGCTCACCCTCAACTTGCGCTACGCCACTGCTGTGGCTTGGGCCGCGTATTTGGCCTTTCCCGCGGCCACAGCTAGGCGCTCGAGCCAACAAACTGTGCTTAAAAAGTCTTCATCACAGAGTGCTAGCGCAGATTCAGCCGTGGTTTGACGTGCTGCCAGAGCGTGCGGTAGCTGCGCGATAAGGGCACATGCGGCAAAGCCGTGACAATGGGCTGGCGCAACTCGAGCATTTTCTCGGCGCTGGCCGATTGCGTGATAAAGGTAGGCAGTAACTCACGGAACTGCGATGCCTCCTCTCTAGCCCAGCGCACTTGAGCTTGCTTGCGTTTATCCAGCATGGTGACAAAGGGCAGCCATTGCTTGGATTTCACCCATTCCAGCTGCTGCCTCAGCTGCTGATAAGCATGCAAGGATATGCCGGATGGCTGTACGGGTATTAACAAGCGATCTACTGCGCGCAACACACCTTCCATTTGCGGCGTGAGCGCGGGCGGACAATCAATAAACACCAGCCCGAATTGTTCCGATAGCAGGCTCAATGCATCGGTCATGGCCTGTCGGGCAGCCGTTTTACCAGCTAGGCTTTGCTGGAATTTTCGCAACGACAAATCGGCGGCGATCAAATGCAGGTGTGGCCAGCGAGTCTCTTGAATCAAAGACCCAAGGGGCTGCTCACCTCGCCAATATTTATTCTGCTTACCCTGTGCTTGCTCTCCCAACACCCAAGTCGCCCCGCCTTGCGGGTCCAAATCCCATAGCAGCGTTGGAATACCATCAGCGGCGGCCAGTGCCGCCAAGTTGACCGCACTGGTGGTTTTGCCCACCCCGCCTTTTAACTGAAATACGGCTACCGCGCGCATTGCCTCGTCCTAAGTCATTGTCCTGACAAGCATAACCGTCAGTAGCTGACATTACAGCCCGACAGGCCGCAATAGCCGCCCGGGTTTTTGGCTAAATACTGCTGGTGATCCGCTTCGGCAAAATAAAACTCATTTAACTCGCGAATCTCCGTGGTGATGCCACCTTGGCCGGCTTCGGTTAAGCGCTGCTGGTAGTGATCGCGGCTGGCCAGCGCCTGCGCCAGATCATTGGCATCGGCAGCGTATAACGCGGAGCGATATTGAGTGCCCACATCATTACCCTGACGCATGCCCTGAGTCGGATCATGGCTTTCCCAAAACGCGGTCAATAGCGCTTCCAAACTCACCACCTCTGGCCGGTACCAAATACGCACGACCTCGGTATGGCCAGTCTGCCCACTGCAGACTTCCTGATAGGTAGGGTTGGGGGTTGTGCCTCCGGCGTAACCGACGGCCGTCACTTCAACGCCGTCCATGGTCCAGAAGCGTCGCTCGGCACCCCAGAAACAGCCCATGCCCACGATCAATTGCCGCGTGCCGGCTGGCATCTGAGTCAGCGATTGGCCATTGACAAAATGCTGCTCGGGAACCGCCATCGGCTCTTCGCGGCCAGGCAGGGCTTCATCAGCGGTAGGGATGGACATCAGTTTAGGACGCCACATAATGCACCTCTTTAAGTTGGTAGATGGTGCGCATTATGACAGATTCACAGCGTGTGGATTCCAGCAGTGGGCTGAACTTATTTTTTCATGGTTGCGGCAGTGGCGGACACCTAAGCCTTGGCAGCGCTGCGGCCACCGTAGAACAGCAAGGCACACCACTGCTGTTGATTGACTGTGGCCCTGGCACTCTGGCGTCGTTTCAGCAGCGCTATCAATGCTTGCCGCCAGCGCTTTTTATTAGCCACGCCCATATGGATCATATTGCCGACTTGGAAATATTAACCGTGCGCGCACGCTTAGCAGGCGTTGCGCCCATTCCGTTATTTGTGCCCTTGTCGATCATAACTACCTTGCATCAACGCTTGGCTACCTATCCGGGCACCATGGCCGAGGGCGATCATAACTTTTGGCAGGCGTTCCAGCTGCTGCCCGTGACCGACGGCTTTATCTGGCAGCAGCGCCAATGGCAAATCCACGCCACTCGTCACCATGCACCGGGTTCTAGCTACGCCTTACACTTAGCCGGCACGCTGTTTTACAGCGGCGACACTCGGCCCATTCCAGAAGTCATGGCGCATTGTTTAAAGGGTGGCGAGCGCCTGTTTCATGACTGTGGGCTGCACGCCAACCCATCTCACACGGGCTTGGAGGATTTAGCGCGTGAGTACCCCGAGACGCTGCGCCAACAACTGGTGCTGTATCACTACGCCAATGAACAAGACGGCGAGCAACTGCGCCAGGCCGGCTATCAAGTGGCCCGCCCCGGCGATTGCTTTGCTTTGGGAGCCAGCCAAGCATGAGCCAAGCTGGCGAACTCAACCGTTTTTTGCAGCCAATGCTCGATGATGCCCGTGTCAGCGCCCAAACCCTACCCGATTGCCAGGGCCTTAAGCTGTGGCTACTCGACCCCGAGCCGCTCAAACGCCCCTTTACTGACGACGAGGTCGAGCGCATTCAGACGTTTCCTGCCTATTGGGGATTTTGCTGGGCCAGTGGTTTGGTATTGGCGCGTCAACTGCTGCAACAGCCACATTGGGTGCTGGGCAAACGGGTATTAGATTTTGGTGCCGGCTCTGGCGTGGTCGGCATGGCGGCGCTGATGGCCGGCGCCAAAGAGGTAATTTTCTGTGACATCGACCCACAAGCCTTGATTGCTTGCCAAGCCAATGTGCACCTCAACCAATGGCATCAGCCTAACTGGCGCTTGCATGGAAACTTACTCGACAACACGCCTGACGATATCGACTTATTGATTGCCGCCGACGTGCTGTATGACCGCGCAAATTTGCCACTGCTTAAACTGTTTCGCCAACACGCCAGCCAAGTTTTGGTGGCCGACTCACGCATCAAAGACTTCGACTTTCCGCCCTATGCACCTTTGGGTGTAAAGCCTGCGTGCACCTTGCCCGACTTGGATGAATCGCAAGAGTTTCGCAGCGTTCGGCTGTATCAGGCCAGCGGCGCATAAAAAAGCCGAGCGAGTGCTCGGCTTTTTACATTGGCCAGCGAGCCATAAAGATTCAGAGGTTCGCTAGATTATGCCTCCTGCAAACGGCGCTGACCTTTGCCTGGTTTCACCTTCAGCGACTTAGCCGTGGTCGCTGTGTAGTCTTTACTGGCGATGGTGTCGATAAAGACCCAGTCACACTTGGCTTGTTGGTGAGTGAACTCCACCCGCATAAAGCCGCGTGATTTAGCATTGAGGAACTTCAAGTCATCAACCAAGGTGGTGACCGCTTGCTCAAAACCAGCTTGCAGCTGGGCGTTATCGCCAAAACCAACGTAGGTTTCAAAACCGGGTGAGGTTACCGATGAGGTAGCAAACTCAACCCCCACAGCGCCCTGATCACGCTGCACATTGCCGCTGTCGTCGGCCACATACAACTCGCTGGCCCAGGCATTGTGGGTATCCCCCGCCAGCACCACCAAGTTTTTATCCAACAACTGGGCGCGGCGTAAAATTTCCTCACGCGCTGGGAAGTAACCGTCCCAAGCATCGAGGTTGTATGGCGCAACGGCAGTCACCCGAGGGTTGCTTGGGTCGGTGGCTTTAATGGTGGCCAACTCCGCCAATAGCTGTGCCACTTCGGCCTGCTTGGCGCTGGCATCGACCCCCGCTTCCAGCATCGCCTGAATTTCACCCAGACCTGACAGCAACTCAATGGGAATCATAATGCGGCCCATCAATACCTGCTGACCCAGCACCTGCCAAGTGGCGCTTGAGTCAATCATATTGCCAACAATGTGCTGTTGTTGCTCAGCCCCCAACAAGGTGCGGCTGGTGTCTGCCAATGCCGCGCTGAAGCCATTGATGTCGATATTGCCCTGACCGTCAATAAAGTCGCCGTAAGACAGCGGTTTATCGCGTGCGAGCATGCGTGTATCAGCCATGTGCAGGCTCAATAGGTTGCCAAAATCAAAGCTGCGGTAAATTTTGCCGCGATCCGCCCCGGTGCGAATCGGCAGCCACTCATGGTAGGCCTGCTGGGCTACGCTGCGGCGGGCAAAAAAGTCGCCCTCACCATCATTGTGGTTTTGAGCACCGTTTTTGTAGGCATCATTAGCCAGTTCGTGGTCATCCCAAACGCAAATAAATGGCTTGCTGGCGTGGACGGCTTGCAGGTCAACATCGCTGCGGTATTGGGCGTAGCGCGCGCGGTACTGCTCTAGCGTCAGGATTTCGCTGACCGGCTCAGGCTGGCGGCCTTGGGCATCTGGGCTGGGATATTCATTCGAGCCGTATTCATAAATGTAATCGCCCAAGTGCAGCACCACATCGACATCACTCTCTGCCATGGCGCGATAAGCGTTAAAGAAACCAGCGGGATAGTTGGCACATGAGCACACCGCCAAGGTCACGCTGTCAACACTGCCGGCGGGCAGGGTTTGAGTGCGCCCAACCGGCGAGGCCGCATTGTCTTTGCCAGCAAACTGGTAATAGTAAGTGGTGCCAGGTTGCAGACCAGTCACGTCCACTTTAACGGTAAAGTCGCGCTCGGCATCTGTGTATTCTTTGCCCGAAGCGACCACGTCGGTCATGGCCTCATCGCGCGCCACCACCCAAGCCACTTCGGCTTCGGTACCGTCTGCGTTGTCCGGCGTTACGCGGGTCCAGATAATCACTGCATCCGCCAGCGGATCACCGGACGCCACCCCGTGGCCAAATACAAATACTGTTAAATCGCGATCGTCGTCATCATCGTCACCAAAGCAGCCGGTCAAAGCTGCCGGTACGGTGGCCGCACCTGCGCCTAAGGCAACGGATTTGAGAAAGCTACGGCGGCTCACGCCAGTCGGTTGCGTCATGAAATACCCCTTTATTGTGATAAAAATCGGTGACCATGGGTCAAAGCTGCGCTATGCAAGCACAGAGATGTTACCGTTATTATTTCTGCTGTCGAAATAATTGTGTCGTTTTGTTAACCCGCACCACCGTCATGGCCGCCCTGCCCAGCGCTGGCCCCGATGCAGCAGATCCAGTACACTTGCGCCTCATTTTTTCCTCACGGTTCCCCAGCGGATGCTTGATCAAAACGCCCTTTCCCAATTGAAGTCCCTGAAACAAGAAATACACGATAGCACGCCTCGCTTTCAGGGCCGCGTACGCGCCACCAGCGGGCGTTTTGGCTTTGTAAACACCGACGATGGCCAGCAGTTTTTTCTCTCTCCCGACGAGATGGATAAAGTCCTGCCGGGCGATGTTATTGAATTTCGCGTCGAAACCACCAGCGAAGGCAAGCAACAGGGCGTGATTGAAAAACTCATCAGCACGGAGTTGGATGACTTCTTTGGCCGTTACCTTGTACGTGGCAAGGGCCATTTTGTGGAACCCGACCACGGCAGCATGAATCGCTGGATATTTGTACCGCCCGCCAAACGCCAAGGCTGTGCAGATGGCGACTTAGTCTATGCCCGCATGAGCCAGCACCCCTTTCCCAAGGGTCGTGCCCAAGCGGTGATTGAACAGCGCATCGGTGCTGCTAATGAAAAAGGCATTGAACACAGCTATATGCTGCAAAAATTCGGTCTTAGTGCCGAGTTCAGCGAAGCGGTCAACGCCGAAGTGCAGGCCCTGAGCGAACAAGGGCTAACTGAGCTGCTGGCGCAACGCGAGGATTTCACTCACCTACCGTTTGTCACCATCGATTCTGCAGGCACCCGTGACCTAGACGATGCGCTGTATGCTGAAGCCCACAGCCAAGGCTGGACGCTGTGGGTCGCAGTGGCTGACCCAGCCGCCGTCATAGCTCCCGGCAGCGCCATTGACCAAGCAGCCCAAGCGCGCGGCACATCGGTTTATTTCCCACAGCAAATGCTGCCCATGCTGCCAACGGAGCTGTCAGAGCAGTTGTGCTCACTGAACGAAGACGAAGAGCGCGCGGCGCTGGTCATCGAGCTGCGCTTGGCCGACAGCGGCCAAATTGACAGCACCCATTTATTCCGAGGTCGCATTCGCAGCCGAGGCAAACTGACCTACAACCAAGTCGCGCAATTGATTGCCGGCGAAGAAGCCGACATCAGCGCCGAACTGCATGGCCATTTATTGCACCTCAGCTCCTGCGCACAGGCATTAAGCCAATATCGCCAGCAACACTGCTTGGTGATGGAAGAGCGCCCAGATTACAAACTGCTGTTTGATGAAGAAGGCCAGATTCGAGACATTGTGCAAGTAGAGCGCAATGAAGCGCACCGCTTAGTAGAAGAATGCATGCTCGCAGCCAACCGTGCTGTAGCCGATTGGCTGGCCAGCCAGCAGCAAGGGATATACATCAGCCACGCCGGTATTCGTACCGAGCGCTTAGGCGAAGTGACGAGCTTATTAAAAGAACACTTAGCGCTGCCGCAAAAGCCACAACTGCAAGAGTTGGATCAATACATCGAGCACTTGCAAACCGCCGCCAAGCATGAAGGTGAACTGCCGCTACGCACTATTATTAGTCGCCAGCTTGAACGCAGCCTGATCAGCACCGAAGACGCGCCGCACTTCGGCTTGGGTTTCCAGCGTTACACCACGGCAACGTCACCCCTGCGCAAGTACAACGACCTGCTGGTTCACCGCCTGATTGCCGCCTTGCTCCAGCAGCAGGAAGCCACGTTACCAGAAGCCGAGGTGCTGCAGCACATCCAACAACAGCAAATGCTGGCTCGCTCAGCGGCCAACCAAACCGAACACTGGTTAAAGTTGCGCTGGTTAGCTCAACAACCAGAAGATGCCACGTTTGAAGCAACGTTGGTGCACATGAATGCCTCAAACTTTACCGTGCGTCTTAACGATACCGGCGTTGAAGGCATGATCGACCGTCGCAAGCAACGCAAAGAATGGACGTTCGACACTAAGACTCTGAGCCATTACAAAGACGATCAGCGCTTTATTCTCGGCCAAACGGTTCGTGTGCGCGTCCATCAACTGGATGCCGACCGACGTCAATTGCAGTTTGCGTTGGCGTAAAACATCGGCATAAAAAAAGAGGAGCTTTGCTCCTCTTTTTTTATTGCTTACATCCGATACGGTTTAATCAACCTTCCAAGTTTTCACTGTGGCAAAACCGTATTCGTCAATCCATTGATCCAGCAACTTAGGGTTACGCTTAATTTTCTCAACTTTCTCTTGTGTCGCTGGATTTTTGTACGTACCCACCGCTAATTTAGGCTTTGGCAATGTACTTGGTTTGCTGTTGCCTTTTTTATTCGCAACTTTTTCAAAGTGCTTTTGCAAGTTGGTGTAAATCGATGACGGTGCTTCCTGACTCGCCATGCTGATGATCCATTTTTCAATTTCAGCAGCACGGGCAACAAACAGTTCATGTTCGGACAAGCCGTTTTGGTTGCACAACCGCCTGACGATAGTATCGAACTCCTTAATACCCTCGAGCTTCTTTTCCTGCTCTATCTTCAGTGCTTCCAGTTCTTCAATCTTTTGCTTATGCAGCTGAATTTTCTTATCGATATCTTCGGAGAATACGCTCACTGTTTACCTCAAGTAGTACTATTCATGAAATGATCTAAACGACATACCGATATTGCCCATTACTCAGCCACACTGCCTAATTAAGTGACTGATTACTGCAATACCCATATGCCAAGCCACGGGCTGATGCTTATTTGACCGTGTACTTATCGTTTAAACGAATGGTTAGCAGGCGCTAACCAAGGCCGTCAAAGTATCGGGCAAAGATGAACATTATTCAATGCATACTGACGAATCTACACCCGTTTAAGCATATCAAACTTGTGAACAATCCGTTGCCGGCTTCTAAACACCACGACGGCTTCTTATTACAACGCCATTGTGCCTCCTCTAGCCAGCAAAGTGCCGACCACTTCTTGGTGCTATGTATGGCCCACCAACCCGTTAGCCCCAGCCCTTGTCTATGCAGGAAGAGTATTTGCAGGATAAGCACCAACGTTCCCTATTGACTGGTTATTGATTTGGAACAAGCCATCCACAACCTGACACTTGCTGACAGAATTGGTAAAGATTATTATTCCCATTCTTTCCGGCAGAGCCTGATCGTATGACTACCTTGGCACACCTCAATATCGGCGAACGCGCTCGCATCAGTGATATTCAAGCTGGCACCTCAGCTTTTCAACGCAAATTATTGGCGCTGGGGTTAGTTCCAGGCGCTGAGATTGCCCTGTGCCGTACAGCCCCGTTGGGCGATCCACTGCAATTTCAACTCAATGGCGGTTCGATCAGTCTGCGCCAACAGGAAGCTAGGTTAATCCAAGTACGCCTGCTGGACGCTTAAACCGCTCCGCTTTACCCACGACCGCTCACAACATATCGAGGTATATATGCCAGAGGCAGTCATTGGCCTAATCGGCAATCCCAACTGTGGCAAATCCACATTATTTAATACCCTGACTGGCGCCCGACAAGTAGTCGGCAACTGGCCAGGGGTGACGGTTGAGCGCAAAAGTGGCCAGCTTCAGGGCCAACAGCAAAAGTGCACCTTGATTGATTTGCCCGGCACTTATTCTCTGGACAGCAGCGATGACGAAACACCCGCCGACGAGCACATTGCACGGCAGTTTCTTCTTAATGGCGAAGCCGATCTCATCATTAATATTGTCGATGCCAATAATTTGCAGCGGCATTTGTATTTAACAGCGCAACTGCTCGATATGCAGGTACCACTGATATGTGTGGTTAATATGGTGGATGTGGCTGCCCGCCACGGCAAACGCATTGATTGCGATGCTTTGGCAAAGCAGCTGGGCGTCCCTGTTATCCCGATGGTGGCAGCAAGCGGTAAAGGCACCGAAGCGCTGCGACAACACATTGATCAGCAGCTTGGCCAGCCCTGTCCGACGCGCCCGGTAACATTTGACGATCCTCAGTTAGAGGCAGCCATTATGCAGCTGTGCCAACCATCATCTGGCATCAGTGCGTCGCGGTTTCACGCAGTCCAATGGCTCCATCAACCTGAGCAGGCACCCGCTGCGGTTACTCACTGTGCCCAACAGTTGCAGCAATCATTGCAACAGCAGCAGTCCATCGACGCTCGTATCGCCAGCCAGCGCTATACCCGGCTAGCGGATATCGTGGCCAATGTCAGCCACAGTGAAATGCACGCCGCCAGTTTGACAGAAAAAATTGATCACTGGGTGCTAAATCGCTGGCTCGGCATCCCGATTTTTTTCTTGGTCATGTATTTCATGTTTACCTTCGCCATTAATATTGGTGGGGCGTTTATCGATTTCTTTGATATTGCTGCAGCGACGATCTTTGTTGATGGCAGCCGCTGGTTGCTGGATAGCCTCTCGTCCCCTGCATGGCTGACCACGATATTGGCCGATGGCATTGGCGGCGGCATTCAATTAGTCGCGACTTTTGTACCCGTCATTGCCGGCCTGTATTTGGTGCTGTCCTTTATTGAAGATTCTGGCTACATGGCTAGGGCTGCGTTTGTGATGGACCGGCTAATGCGCAGCGTTGGTTTGCCTGGGAAATCTTTTGTGCCGCTCATCGTTGGTTTTGGCTGTAACGTGCCGGCCGTTATGGCGGCTCGCTCATTGGATACCCACAAAGATCGGCTATTAACCATTGCCATGGCGCCCTTTATGTCATGCGGCGCGCGTTTATCGGTTTACGCCATGTTTGCGGCGGTGTTCTTTCATCAACATGGCGCCAGCGTGGTGTTTGCGCTGTATGTGCTCGGCATTGCTATGGCCATTTTGACTGGCCTGGCGCTGAAGAAAACCTTGTTCCGCAGCGACCTAACTCCGTTTGTGATGGAAATGCCGGCCTATCACGTGCCCACGTTAAAAGGTGTGCTTTGGAAAACTTGGCAAAAGCTAAAGGCATTTTGCACCCGCGCTGGCAAAACCATCGTCATGGTAGTGGTACTGCTTAGCTTTATTAACTCGATCGGCACTGACGGCTCATTTGGCAACCAAAACCGCGACGATTCTGCTTTATCTGCTCTGGCACGCGTAGTCACACCGGTTTTTGCACCAATGGGCGTCGCTAAAGATAACTGGCAGGCCACGGTCGGCATTGTGACTGGGCTGTTCGCTAAAGAAACCGTTGTAGGCACCTTGGATGCCTTGTATTCACCTGCCAACTCCGAGCACCACCAGTTCGATTTAGTCGCCGGCCTACAAGAGGCGGTCGCTACCATTCCGGAAAACCTCAGCGCCGCTCTGGACGGTTGGCTCGATCCGTTGGGTTTATCCATTGTTGGCGCCGACCAACAAGCAGAGCAAGGTGTGCAAGCCGATACCTTTAATAGCATGGCCACAGCCTTCGGCAGCTCGGCAGCAGCATTTGCTTATTTGGTCTTCGTTTTACTCTATACGCCGTGCGTTGCCACATTGGGTGCCATGGTGCGCGAAGCCGGCATGCGCTGGATGTTATTCGTCGCTGGCTGGAGCACGGCGCTGGCCTACTGCAGCGCCGTCATTTGCTACCAACTGTCACAGTTGAGCCTGCATCCGCTCACTGCGTTTGGCTGGGTTTTGGGCTGTAGCTGTCTATTGGCGTTGGGGCTGTGGCAGATGCGCCGCTACGGTGTTCGTCGTGACCAGCAACTGATTCCACTAACGCCTGTTTCATAAGGAATAATCGCGTCGTGGCTGCCGCCAGTTGTGGCAGCCACAAACCTGCTATCAGGCGGCTATGAACTCACGGTTCGCTGAGTTAGAATGCGCGCGCTTCAAATCCGAGGACACAGACGATGGAATTAATCGCTGACCAGGGCACATTATTTGTCATCCTGGCCTGCATTTTTGGCGCTTTCATGGCTTGGGGTATTGGTGCGAATGACGTCGCCAATGCCATGGGTACATCCGTAGGCTCCAAAGCAATCACCATTAAGCAAGCAGTGTTAATTGCGATTGTATTTGAATTTGCCGGTGCATTTTTAGCCGGTGGTGAGGTAACGGCAACGATTCGCAAAGGCATTATTGATGCCGACGTGGTCAGTGCCAATCCTGACTTATTAGTATTTGGCATGCTGTCGTCATTATTGGCGGCTGGCACTTGGCTGATGATCGCCTCAATCCGTGGCTGGCCCGTGTCCACCACCCACTCTATTGTCGGTGCCATTGTTGGGTTCGCTGCCGTGGGCATCTCTATGGAAGCGGTCAAATGGGGCAAGGTCGGCAACATTGCCGCCAGTTGGGTGGTATCGCCCCTGGTAGCCGGTAGTATTGCGTTTGTATTGTACAAATCGGTTCAACACTGGATTCACGACAGTGACAACCCATTTGCACAATCCAAGCGCCTGGTGCCGTTTTATATCTTCCTAGTGGGCTTTGTGATCGCCATGGTGACCTTGACCAAGGGGCTCAAGCACCTTGGACTTGATATCACCTTTACTCAAGCATTGGGTTATTCCTTTGTATTGGGTCTGATTATCATGGCTATTGGTGCATTTTTTGTACGCCGGGTACATGCCGATCCAGAAGTGTCGGAGGCAGCACATTTTGCCAACGTCGAGAAAGTCTTCGCTATTTTGATGGTGTTTACCGCTTGCGCCATGGCCTTTGCCCACGGCTCCAACGATGTAGCCAATGCTATTGGCCCAGTCGCCGCCATTTATACTGTGGTTTCTAATGGCGGAGAAGTCGTCGCCAAGTCGGTTGTGCCGGTGTGGATCTTATTGGTGGGTGCGGTCGGCATTGTGATTGGCTTAATGACCTTTGGCCATCGCGTTATCGCCACCGTAGGCACTGGTATTACCGAGCTAACGCCCAGTCGTGGTTTTGCTGCTACGCTGGCGTCGGCCACCACAGTGGTCGTTGCCTCGGGCACGGGCTTGCCGGTATCAACGACTCAGGTATTGGTCGGTGCAGTGCTGGGGGTCGGCTTAGCCATGGGGGCAGGCGCCTTGAATCACCGCAAGATCGGCTCGATTTTCATCTCTTGGCTGGTGACGCTGCCTGCTGGCGCCTTACTGGCGATTATATTCTTCTCCATTTTTAAATGGATCTGGCTGTAACTGCTGGGCGCCAGTTAGACTGGCGCCTATTTTCAGAAGCCTATTAAGGCCTAGGTTTAGCCATCAGCTCTCCCAGCGCGGCATAGCCACTGCCTCCCAAACGAGCCAGCGGGTCTAGCTGTGCTGCATCCACGTAGTGGCGCCCATCTTTTTCCGTCACTAACTCATCACGACAAAACACCCGCTCTATCTGCAAAAAAACAATGTTCTGCTGCGCCGCTCCTAGGCTCAGTTGCTGTTGCCAATGACATAAAAACGCCACCGGCGCAGTGGCAACACGCGGCAAGTCGGCACCCGGCCAATCCACCAATGGTAAATCGGCTAGCTCAGGTTGCTGCAACTCGCTTTCTCCTGCGGGTAAGCTGGCGGCGCTTTGGTTGAGTGGCAGCAGTTGTGAGCGACTGGCAATGTGAACAACGGCTTTGCCATGACGCAAATTGGCACAGCTGTCTTTCACGCTGCCGTCAGCCTTGTGACCAATCGACACCATTAATGTCGGCGGCTCGGAACAGACGGGGGCAAAAAAAGAAAACGGTGCCAAGTTCAGCTCACCATTACTATGACGAGTCAAAATCCAAGCTATCGGGCGCGGAATCACGGTTTGAGTTAACCAGTGATAACGCTGATTAGGACTGAGTGAAGCAAAATCGATTTCCATAACTCCTCGCTTGAGATCAATGCAGGTAGACGGTATAACGCGGCAACCGTCAGGAGGCCCTATGTTATCAGTCAGCCGTTTGTTCCCGTTACTTGCCATTGCCGTCAGCGTACTGGCTTGGTACGAACCTGCCCCCTTGCTCAGCTGGGGCGACGCCATTGTGCCGCTACTCATGCTGGTGATGTTCTGTATGGGGCTGACGCTGCGCTGGCAGGATTTTCGCCGCGTATGGAACAAACCCAAGCCGTTAGCGCTGGGGGTGGTGTTGCAGTTTAGCGTCATGCCCCTATTGGCCTGGGTGCTAGCCAACCTGCTACAACTACCGAACGAGCTCGCAATTGGCTTGATGTTGGTCGGTGCCTGCGCCGGTGGCACCGCTTCCAATGTGATTACTTATCTAGCCGGTGGCGACGTCGCCCTGTCAGTCAGCATGACCTTGCTCTCCACCCTCTGGGGCGTGGTATTAACGCCCTATTTGGTGTGGTTTTACGCCGGTGCCCACGTAGAAGTCGCTCCACTGGCAATGCTGGCCACATTGGCGCAGATCGTACTTTTGCCCATTCTTGTAGGATTGCTGGTCAGCCGTTTTTTGCCGCAACTGCGCCAGGTCCTACAGCGCTATTTAGCCGACTTGGCCAGCGCCGTTATCCTCTTCATTATTGCCATTATCGTCGCCCTCAATGCCGAAGAAGTCGCGACCCTTGCGTTACCTGTCATCGCCGCAGTGGCACTGCATAATATTTTGGGTTTGGCGATCGGCTACGGCGTCGCGCGCTGGAGCGGACAAACCAAAGTCGAGGCGCGTACCATTGCCATTGAAGTTGGCATGCAAAACTCCGGCTTGGGCGTAGCACTGGCTATGAAGTACTACAGCCCGCTGGCCGCCCTGCCTGGGGCTTTATTTAGTATTTGGCACAACCTGAGCGGATCGGCGCTAGCTAGCTACTGGCAATGGCGCACCCGTCATCAAATTGCAACACAGCTGAGCGACTCTCAGTCAACGGCAACGCCAAAAACTTACGAATGAAAGCAAAAGCTGCTTGGTATGCTCAGGGAAGTGGGCTACTATGACTCTGCCGGTTAACTCCGGTGGTATTGACGAGTGCTCCATATTTGAACGATATGCATGATACTGGTCGATAGAAAGGCATGGCTGCAGCTACTAGGCACTCATTCGAACCAGTAACAACAGCGTATGCTCAAGTAATACCCGCCAATAATGGCACAACTGTTAGGAAAAACGCATGGCAGATTTAGTTCAAGGCACCGTCAAATGGTTCAACGATGAAAAAGGCTTCGGCTTCATCGCTCAAGATTCCGGTAAAGACGTATTCGTTCACTTCAGTGCAATCAACGGTAACGGCCGTAAAACACTGGTAGAAGGCCAGACCGTAACCATGGAAGTGGTTCAAGGTCAAAAAGGTCCTCAAGCGGAAAACGTGACTCCAGTCTGATTTTCCTAACCCAGCGGCATCCGCCGCTGGGTTTCTTGCTTTTCCCTCCTTCGTAATGCTTAGATAAATAGCCCAATCACCTCCACAGGCGATGTACTTCGATGCTGGATCAGGGCGAGTTATTTCCTATTCCCAACCCCTGCCGGGGCGTTTGCCAAGTCAATAATCGCGGCTACTGCAAAGGTTGCTTACGCAGTCGCCAAGAGCGTTTTCACTGGCATGAATTCACGCCCTTTCAGCAACAGCTGATCATTAACCTCTGCGATAAAAGACGGCGCAAGATACTGCAAGCTCAAAAAGCTGCGAAAGAAATCAACGAAGAAGGCCCATCGCCCCAACCAGATCTGTTTGCCAACCAGCCAGCAGCTCACCCTCACACACCTGACAACCACATAGACGGACGTGCCACCAGCGGTGAGCAAGGTCAATTGTTCTGAGCACTCATGGATTAGTCGCCAGATACGCAAACCCGCCCTATGCTGATAAAACAACGCCCAAGTCATAAGGAAAATCCATGAGCTTGTCAGATCTGTTTAATAGTGACACTGCCTTGCCCCATATTCCCAAGGTGGTGCAGGACATCATCACTAGCTTTGATGACGATGACGTCAGCATTGACGCCTTAGGAAAGAAAGTGGCCCTCGATCAAGCCCTAACAGCAAAGGTGTTACGCTTGGCCAACTCCGCCCACTACGGCATTGGACGTGAAGTCAGTAGTGCCGAAGATGCGGTGACCTTTTTAGGTTTTAGCACCTTACGCACCATGGTATTGGCATCAGGCATGACTTCGGCCTTCAAGCCCACACCACGATTCGATCAAGCTGCGTTCTGGCGCGATGCCTTCTCGGTTGCCGCGCTGTCTCGCTGGTTGGCCAAGTTCACACCCGATGGCGATGGCGACACCGCTTTTACTTGCGGCATGCTGCATAGCATTGGCCAACTGCTGATCCATCAACAAATGCCAGACGCCGCAGACAGCATTGAGCAGTCAGTAAAATTGGGTGGAACGCGTCATTTGCTAGAACAGGTTCAGCTGGGCTTTACCTCGGCGGAAGCCGGAGCTGAGCTGGCGCGGCGCTGGAAGTTCCCCAAAGCGATTCAGGAAGCACTGGCTGGACAAAATAATCCAGATTTAGAGCTACCCTTCAGCAATACCGCCGGCATTGTTTATCTGGCGCGCTATTTACGCAAAGCCCAGCTTGAACACTGGCCGGAGGATGAGTTGATCGATCAATTCCCCAGCCACACCGCTCATCAGCTGGGCCTTAACGAGCAAGCACTGTTTGATCAACTGGATCAAATAACAGAGCTGTCTTCTGGGCTAGAGGCTTTACTGGAGTGAGCAAACGTCTCCTGTGCCATCTCTACCCGCCGAGCCGGCGACCAACGCAGCGCTTCCTGCCGGCGTCGCTCGGCAGCACGTAAACGCGGTAACAAGCCCGTTTGGTTTGCCACCTGAATGGCCAAACCTGGGCGAGCATTCAGCTCTAACAACAGTGGCCCGCGCTGCTCATCGATCACCAAATCAACCCCCAAATAGCCTAACCCCGTCATGTCATAACAGGTTGCCGCAAAGGTCAGTAAATCCGACCAACCTGGAACTTGAAGTGCTTCCAGCGCTTTGCCGGTATCTGGGTGCAGAATAACCGGCTGACCATGCTGTACGGCACTGATGGCCTGCCCGGAGGCCATATCCAAGCCCACGCCAATGGCCCCTTGATGCAAATTGGCTTTGCCGTCAGATTCACGCGTTGGAAGGCGCGTCATCGCCATCACCGGAAAGCCACAGCAAACAATCACTCGAATATCAGGCAAGCCTTCATAGCCGTAGGCTTGCACCACAGAATCGGCAATCACGCGCTGTTCAATAATGGCGCTATCCGGACTGCCGCCGAGGCTGTGCAAGCCAGATAAGGTATTGGACACGTGGCGGCGTAGATCCGTCAGCGTCATGCGTGCACCGCTGGCTTTGATAAAAACATCACCCTCAACCCGATCCACCACCACAATGCCTTTGCCACCACTGCCCTTTACCGGTTTGATGACAAAACCTTCGCCTTGAGGCAAATACTGATGCAACTGGTAAACATCGTGCTGGGTTGTGACGGTATGCAGCAACTTGGGCGTGGGAATATCAAAGCGCTCAGCCAGTTGCTTGGTGCGCAGCTTATTATCCACCAGCGGATACAGGGCGCGGTCGTTGTAGCGACCAATGTACTCGCGATTGCGACGATTCATTCCCAGAATGCCGCGCTGACGAATCGCTTGCCAACGACGCAACATCAGTTGGCAAACTCACGAAAACGGCGCAATTCCAACAAGCGATAACCGCTGTAGGAGCCAATCATCAACACCAATGCCAACACCACAAACTGCAGACCGAGGAAGTTAAAGGTCAAATGTTGAATCCAAACATGGCTCATGGCCAGATACGCCAATACCGCCGTCAGCAAACTACCGCCGCCTTGCACCACCACTTCACGCGCGCCTTCTTCCTCCCATAGGATCGACATGCGCTCAATGGTCCAAGACAAGATAATCATGGGGAACAGCGTAATCTTCAGCCCCTCGGTCAAACCCAACTTATACGCCAGTACACTGAAGACACCGACAATGGCAATCACTGACAATATTACCGCCGTAATTCGTGCCACCAGCAACAAGTTAAGGTTGGATAAATAGCTGCGCACCAGCAACCCTGCTCCAACGACCAAAATAAAGCCAATCAAGCCCGTCACCAACGACGTTTGCATAAAGGCCAAAGCAATCAACACCGGCATAAAGGTGCCAGACGTGCGCAGCCCCACCAATATGCGCAAGATGCAAACGATCAGGGCACCAATGGGCAGCAGCAATATGGTCTTAAATACCGCCTGTTCTTCAATCGGCAGGGCGTGAATCGAGAAATTAAACAAATCGTATTGACCCGATAATTGCTCAGATAAGGCACCGTAAGCCGCATCTTGCTGGCGAATCATAGAAAAGCGAATGTTCGAGTGACGCGCTCCCATCACATCCAATACCGGCTGACCACCTGGATTCCAGATCAAGAGCTGCTCAGGTTCCAGGCTTTTGGGCGCGCGCCCAGGCACGGCGAAAATCTCATTGTGCTCACCCTGCCAGACTTGAATCAAAGGCATTAAGGTCTGGTTTCGGCGGCCGTCTTCCAGCTGCAAACCGTAGACCACGGCCGCTGGAATGCCGGCTTGCTGCAGCATATCGGCAATCAGCAAGGCCATGTCCGAGCCGTATTTTTCCTTCAGTAACACCACATGTTGCAGCGGCTGCGGCGCCGCCAGCAGCTTGAGCAGCTCGCGACTGAAACTGAAGTTATCTGCCGACGTGCTGTGCGCACGCTGCAGCAAGTCGTCAATGGCATTGGCATAAGGCGCGGGCCACTGTCTCTGACGCAATACGGGAGCGGGCATGGTCACTGCAGCTTGACCTGGGCTCACTAGAATTTCACTGCGATAGAACAGGGTTTGCGGCCCCTGCGCTTCTCGCACCGTCCACACAGCACGGGCATGAGGCTGCTCAACAAAGTTGAGGCCGTAACCGGGTGATGCGCCGGTTTCCTGCAACGGCACCAGCGCTTGCTGCGGCGTCGGTCTGGCCATTTCAACCCGCACCGGCTGACCATCGGCAACAAAGTCGATGCGCGCTTCGACCAACCACAGGGTTTGGCTTTCACCCGGCAATAACGGCACATCGTATTGCAGGTGGCGATGAAGAATCAGACCAACGCCAATGACCAGCATAAACACAATCAGCCACACAGGCCCGCGCGCCGTCATTCGCTGTTTTCTCCCTCTACAGGGCCGGCTTTGTTCACCGGCGGTTTGGGATGAATAAATTCTTGGGCGACATCAATTAGGGCCACATCGCGCAAAAATTCGCGTCCAAGTAATAGCGGGTAATCCATGTCGCGCCGATCGGTCAGGGTGAACTCAGTATCTTGGCGCAATGATTTACCCAACGAAACCGTCAGATTGACCACGGCGCGGCGCTCAAGTTCATCGCTCGACGCTTGGCGAATGCGTACATAGCGCACCACAGGCGCTTCCAACTCCACCGCGCCGCCGATTTCATCATGGGTCACGGTAAAGCGAATCCAGCGCTCTTCATTGCGCTCGAAGGGAGTCATTTGGGTGGCACTGAGCGATGACGTGGTAGCGCCACTGTCGATGCGGCCAGGCAAATACTGAGCCAGAGCCGGCAAATACAGCCATTCAACGGCACCAACGATGACCTTGTCGCCTTGCTCCGCTTGTTCGGGCTCAACCGCCAGACAAGGTTGCGGGGTCGCCGCCGGTGCAGACTCAGGCACGGATACTGTTTGCAACTGCTGCAATTGCTCACTGAGACGGCTCAGCTGCTGCTGCCAATCGCCGCAGGCCTGCTGCCATTGCTGGGATAGCTGTTCGGTTTGCTGTTGCTGCTGCTGCGCCAAGCTGTCCGCTACAGTGGCTGACGTCAGCGATCGGTGTTCAGCTGATGGCCAGTAAGCACAGCCGCTGAGCAGTACCGGCCAGCACCACCAGGCTTTGTGAATCATGCTCTACTCCACGCAAAAAACTGCGCGCATTTAACCACAAGTCAGAGCGAAGAGAGAGGGCAGAAAGCGACGCCCGTGCACAACACGAGCGCCTCTTCAGAAACGGAAGACGGGCATCACATCTGTGATTGCAGATAGTTGGCAAGACCGATTTTATCGATCAACCCCAGCTGTTGTTCTAACCAGTGAGTGTGGTCATTTTCGGTGTCATCTAGCAACACCTGCAACATATCGCGGGTTTGGAAGTCTCGCACCTGTTCACACAAGGCCATGACCTCACGCAAGTCGACGATGACCTTGTACTCTAGGTCCAAATCGCTTTGCAGCATGGAGGGTACGTCTTTACCGATGTTGAGCGGCACACGAGTGACCATGTCAGGGGTGCCACCCAGGAACAAAATACGCTCGATCAGCTTTGACGCATGCTCTTTTTCATCTTCAAACTCATGGTCAATCCGCGCGTGCAGCTTGGTCAGCCCCCAATCTTCATACATGCGGGAGTGAATAAAGTACTGGTCCATGGCACTGAGCTCTCCGGCCAGCAGCTCGTTTAACTTTGCAATAACTTGTGGATCGCCTTTCATGCTCACTCCTCCATCATGGCTTGCTGATAATTCTGGATACCGATGTCACCAATCAGCTGCAGCTGAGTTTCAAGCCAGTCCAGATACTCTTCTTCATATTCAAGGATATCGCGCAACAGCTCACGGCTAACAAAATCTTTGACGCTTTCACAGTAAGCAATGGCGTCACGCATGACCGTCAGCTGCTCGGTAATTTGCTCGTGATCACAGCGCAGCATTTCTTCTGTGCCCTCGCCCACTCGCAAACGGTTGAGCTTTTGCAGATTCGGCAGCCCTTCTAAAAACAAGATGCGCTCGATTAGAGCGTCGGCTTGCTTCATATCTTTTATCGATTTTTTGTATTCTTTCTCATTCAGCTCCTGCAAGCCCCAGTTCTTAAACATGCGGGCATGCAGAAAATATTGATTAATCGAGGTTAACTCGATACTTAATATCTGATTAAGGTGTTCAATAACCTTGCTGTCGCCTTGCATAAGCTCACTCCATGCATATTTCGGCAGAGTGTAAGCCGCAAACACCCAGACCGCCAATAAATAAAAGGTATCAGCTATCCGCCATAACTTTTAAACATGATTAAAATAACAATGAATCGTATTTAAAGAGTGCCGGTGAAATCCATTGCTCGTCTGTTCAACTTTTTAGTGATAGTCCGGCCTGCTTATCACTGCCGCTCATGAAGACCTAGCTTGGCGACTTAAATATCTATAAGACGCCATACAAAAGCCTTGCAAACCCGACACTGTCGTTATTTTAGCGGTCGCTCGCCTAGCTGGTATTGGCCGTCGCTAAAGAACTGCGCAACTTGCGCGCGACGCTTACCCAGCAGCAGCGGACCATCGTCAAAGAATAAAAAGTTTTTCCAATAACGCTTGAATAAGACCCATTCCGTTTCAACCACATGGTGAACGTCGTAACAGAAATAAATAACGGTATTGTCCTGCCAGTCACAGTGCTGCAATAGCTCCTCTGGCATATCGCCATTCTGACTTTCCCAGCGCTGCTGCCAATCCAGTTTTTGACTTTGCCAAATGCCATTTCGTGCCGGCCAGTCATCACTGAGAAAATGGCTGGCATGACTGGCCTCGGCACTTACTTGCTGGCGCCACAGCTGCTCTGCACTGTGTGCATTCAACGGACGAATACGAGCAAGGTCGGCCTCATCCACCGGTAACTCGCGGTGACGAAAGATCCAACCCTGGCGATAATCCTGCCATTCCAGATACTGCATAGCACTCCTAATCAGTGAACCTTGTTTTTTATTCAGCCACAACAATGCGATTGCGGCCGGCGGCTTTCGCGCGATAAAGCGCTTGGTCGGCATGATGTACCAGTTCGGCGATGTTGCCACCACCTGGCTGCACCGACGTCAAGCCGATACTCAGAGTAACCGCCTCAGCGCTGTGTGACCAATGCTCATCCGCCAGCTGCTGGCACAACTGCTGGCACAAATGGTGTCCATCCATCAAATGGGTATGCGGCATTAACAGCAAAAACTCTTCGCCCCCCCAGCGCATCAAAATGTCCGTGCGTCGCAGTCGCGACGTGAGCAATTCTGCCACCCGCTGCAACACTTGGTCACCTTGTTGGTGGCCATATTGATCATTAATGCGCTTAAAGTGGTCGATATCCAACAGCGCCACCGACAGCGGCGTATGGTAGCGACCGGCTAACTGCAATTGCTGTTCAAACTGATCGTAGCCGGCGCGGCGGTTGAGCAAGCCAGTGAGATCGTCATGCGATGCCAATGCCAGTAAACGCTGCTCTAACTGCTTTTGCTCGCTGATATCCAATACCATACCCACCATTCGCAACGCTCTGCCCTCATCATCCGTCAAGCACACGCGACCACGGTCACGCACCCATAAATACTGACCGTTGCGAGTGGCGATGCGATACTCCGCCTGATAAGCACTGCATTGACCATGAATATGCGCCCGAATCGCCTCCATGACGTGGGGATGATCATGCGGGTGAAGGCTGTTTTCCCAGCTACTCAGCTGCGGTTTCATCTCATACGGACCATAGCCCAGCATACGTTTTAGCTGCGGACTAAAAAAAACGTCGTTGGTGGCGATGTTCCAATCCCACATGCCATCGGTGGCTTCATTTAACGCAAAGTTCAACAGTGGCTCGCGGCTGCGCAGCTGTTGCTCGACAGCATCACGGCGCTGCAAATCTCGCACCTGCGATAGCAAATACTCTTGGCCACCCCAGGTTACCAAATGGGACAACACTTCCACTGAGAACTCGCTGCCATCAGCGCGTACATGTCGACCACAAAAAATGTAGTCCGGCACTTCTCGAATCGCCGCGACGATGGCGTGCCAATGCTCAAGATCGACCACATCGCGCTGCAGACTAAATACCGTTTGCTGCGACAGTTGAGCTTGGCTCAGCCCCAGTTGCTGACAGCCGCTGCGATTGGACAGCAGTATGCGACCACTCGCAGGGTCAATGAGGTAAACGGCATCACGCAATTGATCGTATGCGTAAAAGGCCTGCAGGACGACATCAGGTAAAGACATGGCAATAGCGCCACTGCCAAAGGCAGTGGCGTGCGTGTTAGGCAAACACGGTATCGGCAATAAACTGCTGCACGTTATCCAACTCAGCTGGCAGCACAGTCACGCGTTCTTCACGGCTCATTAAATCTGCCAAGTGATGCGGCAATTCAGGCGTAGGGAAACCCGCTTGTTGGATGGCCTGCTCGAATTTCACCGGATGCGCAGTGCCTAAGGTGATCATTGGAATACCGGTATTACGACGCGTCTGGCGCGCAGCTTCCACACCGATGGCGGTATGAGGGTCGAGCAAATAACCCGTTTCGTTATAGACCGCCTGAATGGTGCTGACGGTGGTCGCTTCGTCGACGGCGTGGCTATCAAATACCTGACGCGCACGGGCTAAACGATCGGCATCTAACTCAACGCTGTGCTCGCGCTGGTTCATTTGCTCCATCAAGGCGCTCATTTCTTCGCCATTATGATCGTACAGATCAAACAGCAAGCGCTCGAAGTTACTCGACACCGCAATGTCCATGGACGGAGTAATGGTGTGATGCAACGGCTTCACTTCATACAGGTTGCTGCTCATCAAACGATGCAGAACATCGTTGCTGTTGGTGGCAATGACCAACTGCTCAATGGGCAAGCCCATCTTGCGTGCCATGTAACCGGCAAAAATATCGCCAAAGTTCCCCGTCGGCACAGAGAACGCCATTGAACGCAGCGGCCCGCCTAGGTTGAGGCTGGCATAAAAGTAATACACGATCTGAGCCATGATGCGGGCCCAGTTGATGCTATTAACGGCCACCAACTTGCGCTCACCGCGCAAGAATTGCTGATCACGGAAACTGGCTTTGACCATATCTTGGGCTTGGTCAAAGTTACCCTCGATGGCGATATTGTGAATGTTATCACCCTGTACCGTCGTCATTTGACGGCGCTGGACATCGGATACTTTGCCATGCGGGTGAAGAATAAAGATATCGACATTTTTGCAGGCCTTGGTGCCTTCAATGGCGGCCGAGCCGGTGTCGCCTGAGGTCGCCCCCATAATGACCACTTTTTCATTGCGACGCTCAAGCACGTAGTCGAGCAAGCGACCTAACAGCTGCAGGGCAAAATCTTTAAATGCCAAGGTGGGGCCATGAAACAGCTCCAGCACGTATTCGTTGTGGTCCAACTGCTGCAGCGGCGCAATGGCTTTGTGGCCAAACACGGAGTAAGCCTGCTCAATCATGTCGCGCAGGGCATCAGGATCGACCGAGCCTTCCACAAATGGGTAAATGACTTTATGGGCCAGCTCGGTGTATGGCAGATCACGCCATGATTCTATTTCTTCCAAGCTGAAGTGCGGGACATCCTTGGGAACATACAAGCCACCGTCGGCCGCCAGACCGGTCAGCAACACTTCTTCAAAGCTGAGTTCGGGGGCACTTCCGCGGGTCGATACGTACTTCATCATGACGCTATTGCTCTGCCAGAAATTCGGAATCCAGCATTTTACATAACTTGACTAGGGTGTACATCCGCACAGCGCGCTAGCAGCTATCTGTGCGGTTATAAGCGCTGCAAACGTTCACGCTGGTAATCGTCGAGGCTAACGCTTAACCCCAGCCTTTCAATTTGAGCATCCAACTCACGTATTTGCGCCGTTAGCTCCTCAAGGGTCAGGGTATTGTTTTCCAGCTGATAAACATATAAAGAACCGTGCAAACTGTAATAGCGCACGATGATCGCATCGACATTATCCTCTGCCAGTGCTGCTTCTAACTTACGACTGGCCCGATAAATACGGTTTAACTCACCTTTTAACGCCAAAACGTAACGCACATCGGCCATCCAAGGTTGCTGGCGCAACAGATAAACCACCAATGACAGCACGGCAACGGCAGAAATAACCGCAGCCAGGTTTAACCACAAGCCATCATTGCTGGGCCACAACCCATGATACAACTCTGATAAACCCAACCCGACAACAAACAAACTGGCCATCAGCCCCCATTGCAAGCGTGACACCTGCCGCTGGTAGCGATCTTTATCGATGGATTTAAACGCCATTTCTTACTCTCTTATCTAAAAAAACGGCCCGAGCCTGAAAGACCCGAGCCGCTTTATCAGCCAATACGGCGACGTGCCTAACGCACCTCGGCCATATAAGCGCGACGCTGCTTTTCACTTTTAATGTAAGACAGCCATTGATTAGC
The DNA here is from genome assembly GCF_014652515.1 of Bacterioplanes sanyensis. Classification (GTDB taxonomy): domain Bacteria; phylum Pseudomonadota; class Gammaproteobacteria; order Pseudomonadales; family Oceanobacteraceae; genus Bacterioplanes; species Bacterioplanes sanyensis. The sequence goes on from NZ_BMYY01000004.1 coordinate 221,684, forward strand.
AACCTTATCATCAGGATCACTGGCCTTGACTGCCGCAAAGACCTTCTCTGCACCGTCTAGGTTGTCCATATTAAACATCACCAGACCTTTCAAGATACGAGCACTGTGAGCGTTCTTCAGCTCATCGTCCTTTAATGCCTGATTGACGTTGCTCAGCGCTTGCTTCCATTCTTGGCGCTCAGTATGGATTTGGGCCAGCTTAAAGTAGTCATCGCCTTCGCCCGATGCCTTGGCTGCTTTTGCCATCACGACAATCGCTTTGTCGTACTCTTTGGCCAGCATCCAAGCATCGCCCAGCAGTGACAAGTTACGCGCAGTGGCTTCGATTTTTTCCTCTTTGAGGCCTTTCTCGATCACACGCGCAGCCTTGTAGGGCACCTCCTGCGACAGCAGCGCCTGAGCCAGGTTTACCAGCTCATTTTCTTTTTGCAGCAAGCCTTTGTCGTAAGCCGTCTCCAGCGTCGACAACTCTTTCATCGGCTTGCCCAGCTCGCTGTACACCGCCGCCAGCTGCACCCAATACTGCCCTTTAGGGTATAAAGTCGCTAAGTCCTGCAGACAGCGCGCCAAGTTTGGATAGTCGCGGTTCTGGTAATAAATCGCGCGTTCCAGCATCAGCCAGTTCTCGCGTGGTTTTTTACCGTCTGCCTTAACATCCGCGATGGCGAACTTGATATCTGGCAAGGCCTTTTTGTACTGATCCAGCTGAAAGTAGATCTGTGCGCGCAGCACATGAGCTTCAGCACTTGGCTTGTCAACCAAGCCAAACCAGCGATTCAATGGCCCCAGAGCTTTCTTGTAGTCTTCCTGCACCAAGTGCAACTTGGCCAAGCTATACAAGGTATTTTGCTCCAGACTTTCTGGAATCTCATCAATCGCGACCAGTTTTTCGTAGGCGCCAATGGCATCGACGTAGTTTTCCTGGTTGAAGTAGACGTAGGCAAACATGTTGTACGTCATGGCCTTCTCATAGGAGTTACGACGCATATCAGACAGGTCCTGAAGTTCTTCCAGGGCTTCCTGATACTTTTGCTCATCGGCCAACTCGCGGGCTGTATCCAAGCGCTTAAACACCTGCTCACGCATGGTTTGCACACGCTTCACTCGCTTCTCACTGCGAGACGAATCGCCCTCAGCGGCCACGGCGGTGGTTGGCACCACCGCCAGCAGCGAGCAAGACAACATGCCAGCAGCGATGACAGTCACTAAGTGTTTCATGGCTTACCTCCTGTCATTTTTCCAGTTCAAAGCGAATGATGTTACGTACCCCAGGCACTTCGATAGGCTGACCATCGACCACCTTGGGTTTGTATTTGAACTTGGATGCGGCGCGCAGTGCTGATCGGTTAAAGATGCCTGGCGGCTCTGCTTCGACCACGATTGGGTCTTTCACCGTACCCAACTTGGTCACCGTAAACTCGACCACCACATACCCTTCAATACCACGCTGAGCAGCGCGACGCGGGTAGTTAGGCGCGACTTTTACAATCGGCAGGTACTCACCATCACTGGTGTTCACGCCGCCAAGTCCGGCATCCACATTTAAGTCGGCACCGATATCAAAGCCACCCACATCAAAGCCATCGGCAGATGCCTTAGCGACATCCGGCTTCGGCATATCTGGTTTAGGCGGCTCCTGTGGTGGCGTCGGCGGCTTCTGCGGCTTGCGCTCTTTGGTTTGCACCTCGTCATCGGGCTTTTGCATAACAAAGCTTTCGATGCGACCGAAGTCTTGCTCGTTTAATACCGAGCCCCCGCTACTGATGAGGCTCTGCATTACCCAGAAGACAGCGAAGGTTGCAACCGCAGCAATGGCCAGAGAGGCGCCAAAGCGTACAAAGGCAGATTGCATGATTACCTCTCTGTTGCCAGGGATACGTCGTACACACCCGCGGCCCGTGCTGCATCCATCACAGCCACCAGCACTCGGGTTTTGGCTTCTTCATCCGCTTGCACGACCACCGTTCCCTGAGGGTTTTCAGCGTGCAAACGCTCAATGTTGGCCCGCACCTGGCTCTCATCGACACGGCGCTTATCGATCCAGATTTCGTTGAGGTCGTTGATGGCGATCAGGATGTTCGCGCGCGGCTTAGACTGCGCGGTATTGGCATCCGGACGATTTACCTCAATACCAGACTCTTTAACAAACGAGGCCGTCACGATAAAGAAGATCAGCATGATGAATACCACGTCCAACATCGGCGTGATATCAATTTGGCCTTCCTCTTCGGACGCCGTCAGGTTAGAAAAACCACGTCTCATAATTATTTACTCACTCAGTGATCAAATGTTAATTGATCTTCCAGATGAATCTTTTCACGGCTGATGTAACGGTCCAGCAATGACTGGGCAAATACCCCGGTCAACGCACCTACCATCCCTGCCATGGTCGGTATGGTGGCCTTGGAAATACCGGAAGCCATGGCTTTCGGGCTACCGTTACCAATAAAGGCCATCACATCAAACACTTCGATCATGCCGGTGACGGTGCCCAGCAAGCCGAACAGCGGAGCCATACCAATTAACATTTTGATCGTGGTCATGTTGGCGCTCAGGTCATACTCCAGCTTGCTGATCAGGTCCTGACGGACCTGATGCGCATGCCAGGAGCGACGCTCAGAGCGGGCCTCCCACTCTTGAACCGACGTGCGCACAGAGCGCTTGTGGACAAAAGTGAAGTAAGCCACGCGCTCCAGCACCAACAGCCACAGCACAAAGATCAAACCTAAAATACCGTACAGAACGTCTCCGCCACGCTCCATAAATAGGTAAACCGGTTCGTACAGTTCAACGAACATAACTTATGCCGCTTTTGATTGTTGCTCGGCCTGGCGTGCCAGGATGCCGGTCGCGCGCTCTTCCAGAATCATCATCAGTTCACGCGAGCGGTTGTACGCCAAGGTGTGTAAGAACACACATGGAATGGCTGCGACCAGACCCAGAACTGTGGTTACCAGAGCTTGCGAAATACCACCTGCCATCAACTTAGGATCGCCGGTACCGAACAGAGACATGGTTTCAAATACGTCGATCATACCGGTCACTGTACCCAGAAGACCCAGCAGCGGTGCCACGACAGAGATGATTTTGATCCAGCCAATGGCGCGCGTCAGGCGAGGCACTTCAGCGGCAATGGCTTCACCCAAGTGCAGCTCCAGCGTTTCGGTGTCCGCACCTTTGTTAGCATTGAAGACCGCCATCACACGACCCAGAGAATTGTTCTCGTTGGCTTGGTCAGACTTCATTTGCTTATAGACTTTGCTGCGCTCGATTTGCAGACCAATCATGCGCCAGATCGCCAGCAAAATACCGATCACGGCCAGACCGATGATGATGTAACCCACCACACCGCCTTGGTCGACACGGTCACCCAGCTCAGGAGATTGACCCATAATCTTCAGCAGCTGACCACGTGATGGATCGATCCAGAAACCGGTCAAGTCAGCACCACCAGCAGTTTGCAGCTCGCCCGCAGGGCCGGTGTAACGACCACCAGGCTGCTTATCTAACTCAACCAAACGGCCAGTTTGCAGATCCCAGTTCAAATATTTGCCGTCAGACACCACGTTGAAACCACCGACACGCGTCACGGTTTTTTCAACCGTATCGCCGCTTGGCAGAACAACTGGAGCTTGGTACTGAGCGATGTGACCAGAATAAGTGGCTTCACGCTGCATTTCGTACCACAGGCGCTCTAACTGCTCGATGGATGGCAACTTAGAAGAAGAACCCGCCGTAGCAATCAAGTCCGTCAAGAACTCATCACGACCTGGCAATTGCGAGCTCACCACCGAACCTTCGAATACCGCTTTGGTGTCGCCAGACACTTGCTGCAGCACACCAAACAGCTCTTTCAACGAACCCATGCGCTCGGTTAAGCGCTCTTGTGCTTCGGCGATTTTGCCTTCGTTGTCAGCAAACTGCTGCTCTTTCTGGGCACTCAGTTGCTCTAACCGCGTGCGTTGTGCCTTGGCATCGGCAACCATCTTCTGTTGCTCTGCTTTCGAGCTGTTGAAGCGTTGCAAACGCTGACGAAACTCTTGGTTGTCTCGCGCTTGGCCTTCTTTCACCAGATTTAACAGGTCGTCGACGCTCAGCGATTCTTCGGCCTGCACAAAAGGCGTCGAAATGGCCAACGCCGCTGCGACCATTAATGCTTTCAATTTCATTAGTTGGCCTCCTGTGGCGCTGCTACCGGCACCTTGATGAGATCAGGTGCTGCCTGTTCGCGGGCGATACGAATACCTGCCATTACACGGCTTTTATAAGACGCATCTAGGTCTTGCCACTCGCGCAGGTTGTTATTCCACACACCCAACTCTTTGCCGTCCAGCGACTGATAAATCAGTGCCACACGACCCACACGCAAGAAGTCTACTTCACGTGTTTCGTTGTTCAGCTCTAAGGTGCCGCGATAAGACTCAATGGTACGACCGTAATCGACCTCAGCTTGGTAGGCTTCCAGCACTTTGCGGTATTGCTCCGCCATGGTGACATCAGAGCGACCCATCAAAGACTTCAAGCCTTCAACGCGCTCACGGCGCTCATCCGCAAGGAAGGGCACGTCGGCTTCGACAAAGCGCTCAATGGCGCCAATCATTTTCAACATCAGCGGCGTAATCTGGCGCTGAACCAGGTTTACTTGGCGAATGCTGGATTCGATTTCATCCAGTTCTTGTTGTTGGCTATTGAGCTGTTTATCCAGTTGCTGAATGTAAACATTCAGACCATCGATCTCTTTTACCAGACCGCGATATTCACGCTCAGCTGAGCGAATCTGGTCATCTACGGCATCAATTCGCTGCTGTGATTGCTGAGCCTTGTTGACTCGCTTGGCGCCATCTTCCAGTGCTTTATCGACTGTGTTGGCTTGCGCACCGAAGGCTACTCCGGCGCTGATCACTGCAGCTGCCAGAATATTACGAGTTCGCAGTTGCATCGGCATAGTTGTTACCCGTGTCAATCTTCTTTTGCCTGTTACCAGGCCCCCAAATAAACCCGCGCAGGGTAAGGTAGTTATGTTACAAGTCTGTTACTTGACAGAAACGCTGCAGTTTTATGACAGGAACGCTGGTTGTTTGTCAAATAATGGCAGCAGATCTACCTACCTTTAAGCAGCGCGCATCTTACTGTTTTTCATAAGAAATCGCTCCTTTTTCTTGTCTTTGTCTTAAATGACCGACACCAGAAGTGCCAAACTGATAACAAACTTCTAAATAACACCCAAAAAACGAATTTAATTTGGAAAAATCGACAGCACCAACAGATGATTTACACGCTTGTCTGTTGCGACATAAGGGGACCACTCACCACATTGGCCCTTTCAGATTTCACGCACGGGCTAAGCCGCAAGCGAACCAAGGGGTTAATGTGCGTTTTGCCGAACCCATACATAACCGTGACCGCATTAGCCACCAGGTTGTAAGTAGTTTCACAGGGTACGATGCGCCAGGCCCGAAGGCAGGAAGAGAAAACAACAGGCAACAATGCAGCGGGCGCGCTTGAGCGCGCCCTCATGATAGGAAATACGCCGCCGCACTGCGGTTAGCGGCCGCTAACCTGAACAAGTTTCAATGATTGATGGCCACGCCATCCGCCTCATAGCGCAGCCATTGCTGACTACGGCCCAGCCAAGACACACCGATGTAACCGCGCACCTCGAGAGATTGGCCGTCCTCAGCCACATCCAGCTTCGACTTATAAATGCTGCCAGATTTAGGATCGAGGATTTGGCCGCTGCGCCACTCCCCCTCACCCTCTTGCTCTAGCCCCCACATAAAGGTCAAGCCTTCAATCGGCTGGTCCTTAAAATCATCTGGGCACTCTTCACAGGTTTTGCCCTTATCGTCGGGGCGCAATAATTCGACGATGGTACCTTCTAATAGACCTTCTTTATTAACGCGGATTTCCACCACGCTGGCTTGCGAGCCATCTTCGTCATCAATGGTAACCCAGCGGCCTTCGGCTGGGTCTGCACATAAAGAAACGGATACAAAGCACGCCGACACGGCTGCAAGGTGAGAAAAAAACGAACGAAACATGGTGAGTCCCCAGAATTTATGAGTGTTGTTATTGTCATTTTGCCCAGTACAGGCTGAATCGATTATATAAAGCTGCCTTCGCCTGTCCAGCCACAGACCAGCAAAACCTGTGCATACCGGTGGCACTGCCAAATAGGACAATTCCTACAAAAGTTAGCAGTCTCGCATAACTTTCTGAACTTCCTGTACAACAATATATCTACCCAAATCCTGTACACAACAATACAACCCAGTACAGGGCAACTGGAGGTTATAGATGATGAAAGTATCTCAACTGATCGCCGTATCTGCGGTATCACTGGGCCTAGTCGCCTGTGGCAGTGATGACAACAACGATAAAGACTACGCCTACCTTCGCGTTCTTCATGCGTCAGCCGATGCGCCGGCAGTCGACGTGCTGGTCGATGGCAAAGCCGTGCTAGAAAACGTGAGCTTTCAACAAGGCTCTGGCTATTTGAAGGTCGAGGCTGGGGGCCGTGATGTTGCTCTACGCGTCGCAGGCACCGATACCATTGCCCTGCAGGCCAGCCTGACACTAGAAGAAGATGGCCGTTACTCGGTGATTGCCCAAAACCAAGTGGCCAACTTGGAACTGGAAGTGCTGGATGACACCGCTCGCTATAACAACGACAGCACGGATGTCACCGTGGTGCACGCCGCCCCCACTGCTGGCAATGTCGATGTCTACGTCACGGCTAACGGTGCCGATTTGGGCCAAGCGACCTTGAGCGACGTGCCATTTGATGCCAATGCATCCTTAGCCGATGTCGCCATGGGTGACTACCAAGTACGCCTAACGGGCGCAGGCAGCGACACCGTCGTGTATGACTCAGGCAGCCTTGCCATCGCTGGCGACATTACCGCCGTTGCCGTCGCCAGCAGCAAAGGCGCCTCACCCGTCACCTTATTAGCCTGGAGCGATAGCGTCACACCCGTGTTGGATAACAGCGCAGAAGTGCGCGTCGTGCACGCCGTGGATGCCGCCGACGTTGATGTATACGCAGGCGGCAACAAGCTGTTGGACGACTTCTCCTTTATGGATACCAGCGGAGGCTATGTCAAAGTGATGGCAGGTGAGTTGGATGTGGCAATCACAGGCGCTGACAGCACTTTGCAAGATGCCTTTAGTAATCTATCCGCCACCTTGACCCTAGCGCGCGGCGAGTCTTATACCGTCATTGCCGCAGGCGACACCGGCGCATTGGCACAAGCGCAACTGATCACCTTGATGGACAAACGCAATAATGCCTCCAGCACCGACGGCGATGTGCGCTTAGTGCACGCTTCATCCGCCGCTGCGGCTGACCCCGTCGACATTTTTGTTTATGGCCAAGGCAGCACTCAACCGGCACAGCCTAACTTTGCCGATGTCACCTTTGGCCAAGATACTGGCTACGTCGCCTTACCGGCCGGTACTTATACCGTCGACATCGCAGCCGATGGCACCACCACACCAGCCATACCAGGTACCGATGCCATTGCCATCGAAGCTGGTAGCGTTAGCACCGCCATTGCCGTTGGCAACGGCTCGGGTTTATCCGCCATTTTGTTAAATGACCAGCGCTAAACGCCAAGGGCCTCCTAAGGAGGCCCGTTTTAATGACTACTCACTCTTATAAAGCTACCTAACAGCAATCAGACTCACCCCCTGCCAGCTCACTCTCATCGGCTAACCCAACAACCGATGCGTCGTTCCATATCAGAGAAAACCGACCCATCCCATCTCGTTTGAGAAAGCACAACGCCGCTGGGCAATCTACTACCAAGGTCGTCCTGTTCCTATAAGTAACACTCCCAGAAATATCTAAGTTATTGTTTTATAAGGATAAATTTAAATTTAAGAAGTGATCACTGCAAGTTAATACCAAGGTCTATCTTCTTAACCCGCCGACACTCCCCTAGCTTGAAATGGCATCTAATAAAAATCAGGAGGGGGCTATGGCTTTCAAATCCGATGACGATCGAAATGCCTACTGGCGCAAAAACATTAACCTCATGCTCACATTACTGGTGGTCTGGGCCTTAGTGTCATACGGTTTCGGCATCTTGCTGCGCCCGATGCTCGACGCAATTCCCGTTGGTGGTGTTGGGCTCGGGTTCTGGTTTGCGCAAAACGGATCCATTTACGTGTTTCTTTTCCTGGTGTTTTTCTACGCCAAAAAAATGCGCCAGCTCGACCGCGAGTTTGGCGTTGATGACGACTGAGTGAGGATAACACCATGGATTTGCAGACCTTAACCTACATCGTTGTAGGCGCGACCTTCGCGCTCTACATGGGCATTGCCGTTTGGGCGCGGGCCGGTACCACAGGCGAATACTATGCTGCTGGCCGTGGCGTGCACCCGGTCGCCAACGGCATGGCCACGGCGGCTGACTGGATGTCGGCGGCTTCGTTTATTGGCATGGCTGGTTTAATCGCCTTTAAAGGCTACGACGCCTCCATCTTTTTAATGGGCTGGACTGGCGGCTATGTGCTGCTGGCTTTGTGTTTGGCGCCTTACTTGCGCAAGTTCGGCAAGTTTACCGTGCCGGATTTTATCGGCGATCGCTATTATTCACGCTCCGCTCGCATCGTTGCTGTGATTTGCCTGATCGTCGCCTCTCTTACCTACGTGATCGGCCAGATGAAAGGCATCGGCGTGGCGTTTTCGCGCTTCCTCGATGTGGATTACGCGACGGGATTGTACGCCGGCATGGGCATTGTGTTCTTCTACGCCGTGCTCGGTGGCATGAAGGGCGTTACCTACACCCAGATCGCGCAATACTGTGTGTTAATTTTCGCCTACACCGTGCCAGCTGTGTTTATCTCCCTCAATCTGACCGGCAATCCACTGCCACAGTTAGGCTTTTTGAGCGATACCGCCGATGGCACGCCGCTATTGGTGAAACTGGATCAAACCCTGGTCGATTTAGGCTTTGCTGAGTACACCGCGCAAAAAGGCGGCACCTTCAACATGCTGATGTATACCCTGTCATTGATGATGGGCACCGCTGGCTTGCCGCACGTGATTATTCGCTTTTTCACCGTACCTAAAGTATCGGATGCGCGTACTTCTGCCGGTTGGGCACTGTTGTTTATTGCCATTCTCTACACCACTGCACCGGCCGTGGGCTCAATGGCGCGCTTAAACCTGACCAACACCATTCAAGACCCAGCCTTCGACATCGGTGACCCACAAGGCAACCTGGTGTACGACGAGCGTCCCGACTGGTTCCGCAATTGGGAAACCACAGGGCTGTTAGAATTTGAAGATAAAAACGGCGACGGTCGCATCCAATACTACAACGACCAAAACCCAGAGTTTGCTGCCATGGCTGAAAAAGAATTCGGCTGGAAAGGCAACGAAATGGTGAAAGTCGACCGTGACATCATGGTGTTGGCGAACCCAGAAATTGCCAAGTTACCTAACTGGGTGATTGCTCTGGTAGCTGCTGGCGGTTTGGCAGCGGCGCTATCCACGGCAGCCGGTCTGTTGATTGCTATTTCTTCGGCGATTTCCCACGACTTGCTGAAAAGCACCTTTATGCCGCACATCAGTGAAAAGCAGGAGTTGATGTCAGCACGGATCGCCATGGCCGGTGCCATTTTGGTGGCCGGCTACCTAGGGCTGAATCCGCCCGGCTTTGCTGCCCAGGTAGTGGCCTTGGCCTTTGGTCTTGCTGCGTCGTCGATCTTCCCGGTATTGATGATGGGCATCTTCAGCTCACGCATTAATAATATCGGCGCCGTCAGCGGCATGTTGGTCGGCCTCACCTCGACTCTGGTGTACATCTTCACCTATAAAGGCTGGTTCTTTGTGCAAGGTACCAACATGCTGCCCAACACACCGGACAGCTGGTTCTTAGGCGTAGCACCCGAGGCCTTTGGTGCCATCGGTGCACTGCTGAACTTCGTGACCGCCTTTATCGTCACCAAAATGACCGCACCAGTACCGGAAGAGATCCGCCACATGGTGGAAGACATTCGCTTCCCCAAAGGCGCCGGTGCAGCTCAGGATCATTAATCCATTCCACAAAACCTTAACCCGGCTTCGGCCGGGTTTTTTATGCCGCAGCTACTCAGATGTTTGCTTCGATCATTGCCGTCTAAGCAAGGCTCTGCAATGATCCGGCCTTTATTTGAGGGTTTAACATGTACCAAGACATTGAATTCAACGTTGAGCAACGCATCGCCACCATTACGTTTAATCGCCCCGAAGTGTTTAACGCCATTCGCGTGCAAACCTACCAAGAGGTGATCTCAGCATTAAAAGACTGTGAGCAGCGCGACGATGTCAGCGTGATCATCATCACCGGCGCTGCGGGTAAATTTTGCGCCGGCAATGACCTGACGGATTTACTGCCAGAGGGTGATCTGGCCGGAGTACAGCAAGGCGTCGCGGGGATTTTTGATACCTTAGCGGCCATGCAAAAGCCCTTAATTCTGGCGCAAGAAGGGGTCGCCGTGGGCATTGGCGCTAACTTGCTACTGCACGCTGATTTGGCTTTTGCCGGTCGCAGCATTCGCTACAGCCTGCCCTTTAGTAAAATTGGCGTCGCAGCAGAAGGCGGCTCATCCGTGCTGTTAAAAGAAATGATCGGCCCTAAAGCCGCTGCAGATTTGTTGCTCACTGGGCGTTTTTTCAACGCCGAAGAAGCCGAGCGCTGGGGCTTTATTAATAAAGCCGTCGATGACGGCAGCGCCTTAGAGCACGCACAAAAGGCGGCAACCGAGCTGCTTAAAAACTCACAAGATGCCATTCGTGCAATCAAGCAACTGGGACGCCGAGAAGACCACCGCCAGCGAGTCAATAGCGCCGTTAAAGCTGAGATGGAGGCTTTTTCACAGTTGTTGCAAACGCCAGAAACACAGATGCGTATTCAACAAGTTCTAAAAGGAAAGGGCTAAAGTAGGAGCCGTCTAGGCTCCTACCTGCAAGATTATTCGCCGTACACGATGGTGGTCGTTTGTGCGAACAGTCCCAGCAAAACAGTCGTGTTGCGATAATCTACATGGTGTACCTTGGTGATATTGGCATTTTTCATTGCCTCAGTCACAGAAGAGTCACCAAAGCTCAACAGGCCAAACACGGCTGTGGTAGATGCTTCACCAACTTTTGCCGGCTGTGCATCTTTGTGTGTTGGCACCGCCAAGGCAGCTGCGGTCGAGGTGGTGTTCGACATCAATGCGCCACTCAGGGTTGGGCCACCTGGGTAGACATTCGTTGCACAGCCAGACAGCAGCACGACCAGCGCAACCGCGCAGATTTTAATCAATTTCATTTATTTCTTTCCTTTTCCATTGGATACCAGAGCCCGAGGACGACATATCATGCAAAACCGGCAACCGACGCACCACCTTCCCCGAAGCGGCGCGCATTATACCGGGACGGCTCAGTGAAGTAACCCGGTTCAGCTAGGGTTCAGTTCACATTTCTATGCTGCCACTTTTTAACTTGTGAGAACTCTCGATGAAAATTTGGCTTTTGCCAGTATTACTGTTGACTTTCTCTGCCCAGGCGCAGCCTTCACACATAATCCACGCTGGGCTGATTCGTGCAACCGGTGATGCCGAACATGATTTTTTCGGTATCAGCAATCACTCAGACCTCGATGTTTACGGCTTCAGCTTGGCACATAGCTTTTATTTCAACCGCACGGATAATCAGCTACAGACGACGCTAAGCCGGCGCAACCTCGTATTCAACGACAGCCAAGAACATGGTCACTTGTGGGGGCTCGATATCGACTGGAAAGTGACGCTCGGGCACTACCGGCTAAAGCCTTATGTGAGTGCTGGCATGGGCTATCAGCAACACAGCGCACACCAAGAAAAAGATTTTTTTGACGATGACCTCTCCGGTATCAACATTAATGTAGGCGCCGGAATGATATTGGATAAAGACAACTGGCGCTTCGACCTCGGCTATCAACGCAAAGCCGTCTGGAGCAACGCCAATCTCGCTTTATTTTTTGATAGCGAAACCCGCTTGGATGAACTCAGCTTCTCCATCGGGCGCCTGTTCTAACCCTTTCATATGGGCACCGAATTATTAAGCGCGCCGCGGAGCAAATTCGCTGCCCTAAATCAAGACATCAACCCCCTCCTAGGCTTAGGCTGAGCCAAAAACATAAGAAAGGAGCAGCGCCATGGTGGATGTCATCGCCCTTGATCGCAGCAATATTGAAGACGAGCATATTTGCTGCGCTTTTAGTGATAAAAAATGCGCCCAGGGCTACCAAGCCAAAAAAGACTGGCTAACTCAGCAGTTTGAGCAGGGTTATCACTTTGATCGCTTAGATGCCAGAGCCAAGGTCTTTCTGGAATATGGCCCGGCCGAGCAGGCATGGTGGCCAGTCGAAGCCCCACACGCCCTGGCCCTGAACTGTTTTTGGGTCTCTGGCCGCTACAAGCAGCAGGGTTATGCCAAGGCGCTGCTGGAGCGTGCCAAAGCCGCAGCCAAGGCCGAGGGGCGTGATGCGCTGGTCACAGTGGCGGGCCAAAAGAAATTTCACTTTATGAGTGACGGCCGCTGGCTAAAGCGCCAAGGTTTTGTGGTCGTCGATCAAACCGATGATGGCTTTGAGTTGCTGCAACTTGCCCTGAATGATCGTGCTGGCGAGTCACGCTTCGCTGACTGCGTCCAGCAAAAACAGGGGTTAGCACAGCAAGGATTGGTGGTGTATTACAGCCATCGCTGTCCCTTCACCGATTTCCATGTTAATCAGGAGCTGCCCGCCACGGCGGCCAAACGTGGCTTACCACTCACCATCGTGCACCTAAATAGCCTAGAAAAAGCGCGTTCGGCGCCCACGCCAGCCACTATTTTTAGCCTGTTTTATCAAGGGAAATTTATTACCACAGATTTAAGTGCGTGTATGGACAGCCGTTTTGATAAGGTCACCAAAATTACCTGACGATGGGCGCTGCAGCGCCCATTCGCTTATGCTTGCGCCAAATAGTCGATCATTTGTTGACGCCAGGCAGCAATTTGCGCATCGGAGGCAAAGCTAGAGGTAAGACTGTGATCCGCCAGCCAGGCCGCTTGGCGGCGCGTCATGGTTAAATGCTCGGCCAAGGCCAAATAGTTTTGCATCACGTCGCCGCCAAAAAAGGCCGGATCATCTGAATTCACCGTGACCCGCACACCCTGCTCCAGCAAGGTTAGAATCGGGTGTTCACTCATGTGCTGATACACCTTCAACCGTGTGTTCGACAGCGGACAAACGGTGAGCGGCATCTGTGTTTTGATCAGGTTCTTTATCAACTCAGGGTCGTCGGTACAGCGCACACCGTGGTCAACCCGCTCAACTTTGAGCCCATCCATAGCATCCCAAATGTATTGCGCTGGCCCCTCTTCGCCGGCGTGGGCCACGGCTTTAAGCCCCAGTTCGCGCGCTTGGGCAAAAGCTTGCTCGAATTTTAGTGGTGGATGGCCGACCTCGGAGGAATCCAGCCCCACGGCGACCAAGTCGTTGACATAGGGCTTGGCCGCGTCCAGCGTCGCCAGTGCTGCTTCTTCACTGAGGTGGCGCAAAAAGCACAAGATCAGGCCACTGCTAATGCCTAGCTGCTGCTCACCATCGCGCAAGGCGCGCAAGATACCGGTAAACACCACGTCAATGTCGATACCGCGATCGGTGTGAGTTTGCGGGTCAAAAAACGGCTCAGTATGCACCACACCCTGGCGCTGACATTGCAGCAAGTACGACCAGGTCAGATCGTAAAAATCCTGCTCGGTACGCAGCACATCCGCACAGCGATAATAAATATCCAAAAAAGACTGCAAGTTATGAAAATCATAAGCCTCGCGCACGGCATCAACGCTGGCAAAGGGCAATTCGATGCCGTTGCGCTGCGCCAAGGCAAACATCAGCTCAGGCTCCAGCGCCCCTTCTAAATGCAGGTGCAGTTCGGCTTTTGGCAAACCACGTAAAAAAGCCTCATCGGCGATGGCATCTGGGTTTTTTAGGTGTTGATCAATCCACGCAGGCGCGTTCATAGGGTTCTCCTCAATTTGCCGCCACCTTAGTGGAGCAGCACAAAGATGCCAAGCCCCGCAGTGACTGGCTTAAGGCACGATGGGCTTGGGCGGCTTAGAATAAGGATAAATGCGTTTCCACAGCGTCGCATCCTATTACCAAAAGCATCCGCTGCTATCGCACATACCGCGCCGCGGGTGGCTTGTCGGGCGAGTCATATCGGCGAGATACAGCTAGAGTAAAAGCAAAAATGTCCAAATCCATCGTCTGGAATTAATCACTGCTACCTGCACGAGCGCTTTTAATAAGCCTGCAGCAGTCATTACCTGAGTGAAAACCAAGTAGCTGATACAAAAAAGGCGACCCGAAGGTCGCCTTTTTAAACAGCTCTTTAAACCATTACAACTTAGATGTTGTTGAACTGGTTAGAGGTGTTTTTCGCACCACCGGCTTTCAGTGCACGATCGCCTGCGTAGTATTCTTTGTGATCGTCCCCTAGGTCAGAGCCCGCCATGTTTTGGTGCTTAACGCAGGCAATGCCTTGACGGATTTCTTTACGCTGAACGCCTTCAACGTAACCCAGCATGCCTTGCTCACCGAAGTACTCTTTGGCCAAGTTATCAACCGACAGAGCGGTCGTGTGATAAGTCGGCAGAGTGATCAGGTGGTGGAACACGTTCGCTTCGCGAGAGCAATCCGCTTGGAAAGTCTTAACGCGTGCATCGGCTTCTGCTGCCAGCTCAGAATCGTCGTAATCAGCTGACATCAGACGGTCACGATCGTAGCCAGAAACGTCTTTGCCTTGCTCAACCCAAGAATCGAACACTTGCTGACGGAAGTTCAGCGTCCAGTTGAACGATGGAGAGTTGTTGTACACCAGCTTGGCATCTGGGTGTACTTTACGTACTTCGTCCATCATCTCTTTGATTTCGTGTACGGTCGGAACCGCAGTTTCGATCCACAACAGGTCTGCACCAGCATTGATCGCTTCGATGCAGTCGAATACGCAACGCTCATGGCCAGTGCCCGGGCGGAACTGATACAGGCCAGATGCCAGACGCTTAGGACGTACCAGCTTGCCATCACGGTTCAGCAGCACATCGCCATTTTTAACGTCTTCAACGTTTACTTCTTCAACGTCCAAGAAGGAGTTGTAAACGTCGCCTTGGTCGCCTTGCTCGTTAACCACTGCGATTTCTTTGGTCAGGCCAGCACCTTCGGAGTCGGTACGAGCAACGATGATACCATCGTCAACACCCAACTCCAGGAAGGCGTAGCGCAGAGCGCGCAGCTTAGCGTGGAAGTCTTCGTGTGGCACGGTCACTTTACCGTCTTGGTGGCCACATTGTTTCTCGTCCGCTACTTGGTTTTCGATCTGCAGCGCACAAGCACCGGCTTCGATCATTTGCTTCGCCATCAGGTAAGTCGCTTCCGCGTTACCGAAACCGGCGTCGATGTCAGCGATGATAGGTACGATGTGCGTTTCGTAGTTATCAATCTGATCTTGAATTTCTTTCTCTTTAGCTGCATCGCCCGCTTCGCGCGCTTTGTCCAGCTCACGGAACAAGCCACCCAGTTCACGTGCATCGGCTTGACGCAAGAAGGTGTACAGCTCTTTTACCAAGGATGCAACGGCAGTTTTTTCATGCATAGACTGGTCAGGCAGAGGACCAAACTCGCTGCGCAGAGCCGCAACCATCCAGCCAGACAGGTACAAATAACGACGCTTAGTCGTGCCAAAGTGCTTTTTGATAGAGATCAGCTTTTGCTGACCAACAAAACCATGCCAGCAACCCAGAGACTGAGTGTACAGCGACTTGTCTTTGTCGAACGCTGCCATGTCTTCGCGCATGATTTTGGCGGTGTAACGAGCGATGTCCAAGCCAGTTTTGAACTGGTTTTGCACACGCATACGCGCAACATACTCAGGGTTGATCTGATCCCAAGGGCTGCCTGCTGCTTCTTTCAGAGCCGCTGCCGCTTTGATTTCTTGTTGATAAACTGACATGAGCCAATCCTTCAGTGATGTGTAGATGACGGCGATCTCCTCTACCCCACAGTTGGAGGAGCTCGCTGGCTGAAGGGCATATTAGAGAGTTGCCCCCCATAATTACAATCAATACGGTCAATGTCTGGTATTTTACGTATGAATGTAGACAGGGCGTGGCAAGGGTTTATACGAGCCAAATCCGGGGAATTGCGCCCACATTAGCCGCATTCGATACCGATAGCAGGTCTATTTAGCGCTGCTGCCACCAGCGCATTACCTGACGCCACACGGGCTGCAAGCGCTGCTCACGGCTCAAAAAATGCTCCGCTTGAAAAAAGGCGTTGACCAAATGGCCGGGGCTGGGGGCATAGCCATAGCGCAGGCGCCAGTAGCGCTCGGCTTCGAACTGCAATTGCTGATAAAGGCGGTCGTAATCGGTGTTGCCGTCGTAGCTCATCGCCTGCGGCGGCAAAGGGTGCTGTCGCAGGGCATCAACAAACCATTGCACCAAGGCTTCGGGGGGTTGATTGATGGCCATATCATCCTCCTACAAATGCTGAGCACAGGCATAAGCGCTAGACCAAGCCCACTGAAAGTTAAAACCACCCAGATGGCCCGTCACATCCACCACCTCGCCAATAAAATACAAACCAGGCTGGCGTTTGCTCTCTAGGGTTTTAGACGATAGCTCATCTGTATCCACCCCACCCAGGGCCACCTCTGCGGTGCGATACCCTTCTGTACCCGATGGTTTGACCTGCCATTGGTGCAGTTGTTGCGCCAGCGCGTCCATTTGCTCGCCATTTAAACTGGCCAGGCTGGTCGTGGCGTCGCACACAGATTGCAGTGCCAGCCATTGCTCGGCAAAGCGCTGGGTGGTTTTTTCCGCCAACCACTGGCGCACGCTTAAACGCGGCCTTTCGTGCTGCAACTGGCGCAGCTCTTGAGCGCTGTCGCTGCCCGGTAGCAGATTCACGCGCACGGCATCACCTGGCTGCCAATAGGAGGAAATCTGCAACATCGCTGGGCCACTCAGGCCACGGTGAGTAAACAGCATGTCTTCATCAAAATAGCCGTCGTTGCATTCGACATTGACCGCCAACGATGTGCCCGATAGCGCCTGACACAGAGACCGCAGCTGATCTGTGATGGTGAAGGGCACGAGTCCTGCGCGGTGTGGGTACACGCGCAAGCCAAACTGCTGCGCCAGTTGATAGCCAAAGCCCGTGGCGCCCAGCGTTGGGATCGACGGCCCGCCGGTGGCCACCACCAGCTTCGAAGCACGATAGCTGTGCTCACCGCCTTGCACTTGATAATGCTCGCCATCGTGCTGCACCTCGGTCACCGGTACCTCTAAGCGCACCACGGCACCATGCTGCTGACACTGATCGAGCAGCATGGCCACAATGTGCTTGGCTTTATCGTCGCAAAACAGCTGCCCCAGCTTTTTCTCGTGATAGGCAATGCCGTACTGCTCCACCAAGGCGATGAAGTCCCATTGGCTGTACTGGCTCAGGGCCGATTTGCAAAAGTGCGGGTTATGACTGAGGTAGCAACTGGGCTCGATGTAGTAGTTGGTGAAATTACAGCGACCGCCACCGGACATCAGGATTTTTTTGCCCGGTTTATTGGCATGCTCCAGCACCTGCACGGAAAGCCCACGGCTCGCCGCTTGGGCAGCACAAAACAAGCCGGCAGCGCCAGCACCTAACACAATGACATCGGATTCATACAGCATGGAAGACTATTCGTTGGTGGAAAAAACAGCGGCTGCTATTATGCCCGCTCGCTAGGGCCTAGGGCCATCGGGTTTTACCCCATGCAGCGCTCTGGCAGGTTGAACAATGGGGAATGACCATCATGGAGCTATTTGATCGTGCCGGCCTGATGCAGGCGACGGGGCTGACACCACGCAAACTGGCGTTATTGCTACGGCTATTAAAAGGGCCGACGCTGGATAACATCTACCGTCAGTTGGATGCCAAAGAAGGCATCGATATGATCGAAGAAGCTCTGAAGCATCTGGGCATAGAGCTGGCCTACGATGCCGACGCTCTGGCCGCAGCCCTGCCGCAAGATGGCCCCTTTATTACCGTGTCTAACCATCCATTTGGTTTTCTCGACGGTATTATTTTGCTGTTAATCGTCGGCCGCCAGCGGCCACAGTTTCGCGCTGTGGCGAATTTTTTGCTGAGCTATTTTGCCCCCATCTCGGATTTATTCATCACCGTGAATCCGTTCGAAAAAGGCGGTCCGCGCGGAATGAATGGCATGCGCAAATCCCTCACTCAATTAGAGCAAGGCCTAGGGCTGGGCGTATTTCCCGCCGGCGAGGTATCGACCTGGTATAAGGGTCAGCAAGGCATTGAAGACAGGGAATGGTCATTGTCGACCATGCGCATGATTATGAAAGCACAGGTGCCTGTGATTCCGGTCTACTTTCACGGCCACAATAGCCGCAGTTTTCATGTATTGGGGAAAATTCACCCGGCGCTGCGCACTCTGCGCATTCCGGCGGAATTTTTGAAAAAACGCAACAGTGTGATTCAGCTCGGCATTGGCGAGCGCTTGGAGTGGTCGCAGCTAGAGCAGTACCAAAGCCCCGCCGCACTGCGCGATTTTTTACGCCAGCAAACCTATGCCCAAGCGCACACCTTACCGGAGTTAAGCCAGCGCCTCAGCCGCTAACGCCTTTTTAACCGGGGCGTAACTGCGCCGGTGAATGGCGCAGGGGCCTAAGCGCATTAAAGCTTCCAGATGCGCTTTGGTGCCATAGCCCTTGTGTTTGGCAAAACCGTAACCTGGGTATTGCTCATCCAGCAGCAACATTTCACGATCGCGCTGCACCTTAGCCAAAATAGAGGCGGCGGCGATGCTTGCCACTAAGGCATCGCCTTTAACGATGGCGGTGGCGTCCATGTCGAGTTCGGGCAAGCGATTGCCATCAATTAACGCATGCTCACAGCGCAGCTGCAGCCCCGCCACGGCACGACTCATGGCGAGCATGCGGGCTTGCAATATATTTAAGCGATCAATTTCTTCGACCGTGGCGCGGGCGATGCAAAAATCCAAAGCCTGGCTACATATTGGCTCAAACAATTGCTCGCGTTTTTTTTCGCTGATTTTTTTCGAGTCGGTTAGACCGACCGGAATATTGGCCGGATCAAGAATGACAGCAGCCGCGACAACATCGCCACATAAAGGCCCTGCTCCGGCTTCATCAACTCCACAATACAGTAGGCCAGCGTCAATCAGCTGGGCCTCGGCCGCAATCAAATCAGTCATGATGTTCCAGCAATTCCGCCACAGCATCGGCTGCTTGCTGATCGGCATCGCGACGCAATTGGCGGTGAATAAACATAAAGGTTTCGTGCAATTGCGACAGTGCATCACTGTCTTGCAAACGCACCAATAACGCATCGGCCAAATTGGCTGGCGTGGCTTGCAATTGGATCAGCTCTGGTACCACTTCGCGCCCGGCCAATAAATTGGGCAGCGAAATATACGGCTGTGTGACCAAGCGCTTTAAAATATGGTAGGTCAAAGGGGCAACGATGTAGCTCACCACCATCGGCTTTTTCAGCAGCATAGCCTCTAACGTGGCGGTGCCAGACGCCAGCAGCACGACGTCTGCTGCGGTCATGCAGGTATGCGACTGCCCCAGCACCACCGTCACCGGCAGCGGAATGGCAAACTCCGCCAATAGCTGCTCAATTTGATTGCGACGCTCAACGCTGGCAGCCGGAATAATAAAGTGCAAATCATTGCGCACCCGCAGCATGCGCTGCGCGGTTTCTAAAAATAAGTTGCCCAAGCGCTCGACTTCGCTGCTGCGACTGCCCGGCATCAAACACACCAGTGCTTTATCTTGCGGCAAATCCAGTGCCGTACGTGCCGGCACCGGGTTGGTATCCAGTGCAATTTTATCGGCCAAATGATGGCCAACAAAGCGCACCGGCACCTGATGGCGCTCATAGAACTGCGCTTCAAACGGAAACAGCGTCAGCATTAAATCGCAGGCTTTGGCTATTTTTTCAACGCGTTTTTCGCGCCAGGCCCAAACCGAGGGGCTGACGTAGTGCACGGTTTTAATGCCGTGCTGACGCAGCTTTTGCTCTAGAGTGAGGTTAAAATCCGGTGCATCAATGCCAATAAAGACATCCGGTGGATCTTGGCGCCAGCGCTTAATTAAATTGCGGCGTACCGCCAGCAGCTCAAATAAACGCCCCAACACTTCAACCAGCCCCATCACTGACAGGCGCTCCATCGGCACGAAGCTGGTCATGCCTTGCGCCTGCATTAAAGGGCCGCCAATGCCTTCAAAAGTGGCGTTAGGGTAGCGTTGTTTGAGGGCTTGAATCAGGCCAGCGCCGAGCATATCGCCCGACGTTTCACCGGCCACCAGGGCAATGCGCATTAACGAATAATTCCTCGCTTGGCCGCCTCGAGTGTTTGCAGCAATAACTGCACTGCAGCGTCGTCATCGCGCTGCAAAGCCTCGATGGCTTCAGCCAGCGTTAAGCCCTGGCGATACAAGGTTTTATAAGCTTGGCGCACGCGCTGAATGCTGTCTTTAGCAAAGCCGCGTCGACGCAGGCCTTCAACATTAATGCCGTGAGGCTTGGCTGGATACCCCTGCGCCATGACATAGGCAGGAATGTCTTTTAACACCACGGTGCCCGCCCCACACATGGAGTGCGAGCCAATCAAACAGTGCTGATGCACTTGCGTAGCACCGCCTAAAATCACCCAGTCACCAATATGAACATGGCCAGCCAGGTTAGTGTCGTTGGCAAAAATACCATGATCACCAATCACCACATCGTGGGCAACGTGCACATTGACCATGAATAAATTATCGCTGCCGACTTGGGTGTGGCCGTTATCTTGAACCGTGCCACGGTGAAAGGTGCAGGCTTCACGAATGACGTTATTGTCGCCAATGCTCAGCGTGGTGCGTTCACCGGCATATTTTTTGTCTTGGCAGTCTTCGCCGATGGAGGCGAACTGAAATATGCGATTATTACGACCAATTTGGGTAGGCCCCTTGATGACCACATGCGGGCCCACCACCGTACCGGCGCCAATTTCGACGTCGGCACCAATAATACTGAAGGGGCCGACTTCGACATCGTCGGCTAATGACGCTGCGGGATCGACAATGGCACTCGGATGAATCATGTCAGCTCCAGTTCACGCTCGGCGCAGGTGACATCCGCTTGACAAGCAATGGCACCATCCACCAGTGCGCGACAAGCAAACTTCCAAATACCGCGACGACCGCCCATAAAACGAGCTTCCAGTACCACTTGATCGCCTGGCACAATCGGTCGCTTAAAGCGCACGTTATCTGCCCCGGCAAAATAATACAGAGTGGACGGCGTGCGCTGATCACCCAGCATGCTTAGCCCCAATAAACCAGCGGCTTGCGCCATGGCTTCTAACGTTAATACACCCGGCATAATTGGGTGGCCGGGAAAATGACCATTAAAGAATTCTTCATTAATGGTTACGTTTTTCAGGGCGCGAATCACCGCCCCTTCTTCATCATCCAGATTTATGGATTGCACCCGATCGACCAGCAAAAACGGATAACGATGGGGTAAAAATTCCTGAATTTGCTGTACGGTTTCCAGGGACATCAAGCTTCACCTTCTTGGCGTTTCTCTAACTGTTGCAGCCGCTTGGCCATTGAATCCAGTTGTCGGAAGCGCGTCGCACTGCGACGCCACTCTTTCAGTGGCATCTGAGCCGTACCAGAAGCATAAACGCCTGGTTTATCGATCGACTTGCTGATCAAAGCCATGGCCGCAACATGAGTGCCATCGGCGATGCTTAGGTGGCCAGACAGACCCACACCGCCAGCCAGAGTGCAGCCCGCACCCACCTGGGTACTGCCGGCAATGCCCGCACACGCCGCGATGGCAGTGCCTTCGCCGATGCTGACGTTGTGAGCAACCTGGATCAGATTATCGAGGATGGCGCCATCAGCAATCACGGTGTCTTCAAGGGCACCACGATCAACACAGGTATTGGCACCAATTTCAACATCGTTGCCAATGCGCACACCACCGAGCTGAGCAATCTTATGCCAGCGGCCGGCGTCTGGCGCAAAGCCAAAGCCATCCGCCCCCAGCACGGCACCAGAATGAACGGTGCAGCGATCACCCAAGGCTACATCATGGTAAAGCGTGACATTGGCCGCCAGACGACAGTTTTGCCCCAAGGTGCAGTGATCGCCGATCACAGTCCCCGGGCCAATTTCACTGCCAGCACCAATGTAGACATGCTCACCGATCACCACATTGGCTGCCACACGGACATCGTCAGCTAATTGTGCCGTGCCCGCGACCACCGCCGTAGGGTGCACCCCGGCGGCAACATGTGGTCGGTTATCAAACAGCTGGGTCGCCCGAGCAAACGCCAAATACGGGTTGTCTGCCAACAAGGCAACGCCCGCAACGTCCTCGGCTTGTTCCGGCGCAACGATCACCGCCGCCGCCTGGGTGTTAGCCAGATGCCGACGATAGCTGTCATTGGCCAGGAAACTCACATCACTCGGCCCTGCCGCTGTCAGTGTGTTTACACCTTGAATGATGATATCGCCGCCTTGGGTAAGGCGGGCACCGATTTGCTCCGCCAGGTCAGCCAACGTCAGTTGCATACCGCCCTCGGCTCAATTTTCAGCGTTCAGTCGTTCCAACAATGGTTTGGTCAGGTCGACATCCGGTGTGGCATACACAACGGCGCCAGCCTGAAGCACGACATCATACTCGCCCTCTTTGATAATTGCTTTAAGCAACTTCTCAACATTGGGCAATTGTGTTTGGAAAAATTCGCGCTTCCAACGCTGCTCCAGCTTTTGCAGTTTCTGGCCAAAGAACTGAAATTCAGAACGCTTTTCTTCGAACTCTTTTGCCAGCTTACGAGCCTCGTCTTCACTCATAAAGTCGGCATTTTTCTCACGCTTTTCCTGCAATGCGCGCAAATCCGACTCCAGTGCCTTTAGCTTGCTGATATCGCCGCTGTTTTCTTGCTCAAAGGCCTTGATAGAATTTTTGGCCGCATCCGATAAAAACACCGCACGCTCCATGTCTACCACGGCAACCTTGCTCGCTGCCACGGCAGTATTCATCATCAGCCCCAGGGCTACCATTAACATCCAACGCATGCATTTGCTCCTTGGTTATTGTGTAGTTAGAACACTTGGCCGAGCGAGAACTCGAAGCCTTCAGTGCGATCGCCGTCTTGATCGCTCAGCGGGATCGAATAGGTAAAGGTCAAAGGACCAATGGCAGTAATCCAGGTAACACCGGCACCCACACTGGTGCGAATCTCACTCAGCTCAATGCCATTGCGACAGTACGGGTGGCTGTTCAGCGATGGCAAATCATCGTCGCTCGGGTTATAGCACTCATCGGTAAAGGTATTACCGGCATCGAAGAAGAACACACTGCGCAGAGAGCTGCGATCTTCGACAAACGGGAACGGGAATATCAACTCGATACTGGCTTCGGTATTAATGTTACCGCCCAAAGCACGCTCGGTTTCTAAATAACGCGGCGCAGTGACGATACTGCCGTTCTCATCCACCTCGTACACTGGCTTATAGCGGTTAGGGTTGCGCACAGCAATGGCTTCGCCATCGCTGCCTTCTTTGTAAACAATATTTGAGGTGTTGGCGTCGATTTGTGGCCTTCCCCACTCATCCAACTCAAACAAAATATCGTCATTGGCATCGGTTTGCGCCAGCTCAACAATGTTGTACTCCGGCAAACCTTTTGGCCCTAAGCTGTTGCTGGTGTAACCACGCACCGAGCCAATGCCGCCGGCGCGGAAGTTTTTAAAGAATGGCAACCGTTTTTGCTCACCAAAGCCATCGCCATAGCCTAGCTCTGTACGCAAACGCAATGACCATTCACCCCCCAGCGGGAAGTAATAATTGGCAGAGTAAGAGAGCTTGTAATAAGTCAGGTCACTGCCAGGAATAGAAATATCCGCGCTGACTTTATGCTCGGTACCCGCCGTCGGAAATAGACCTCGGTTCAACGCGTTATAGCGCCAGTTCAAGCCCAATTTGTACTCAAGAAAATGCTCGCCTTCTTCTTCAATAAACTCGACGATTTCGGCAGGCACTGTCGTGCCACGGAACATATCAGTACTGGTTAAACCACCAGAAAAGCTCAAGCGCTGACGATTAGAAATTGGGTAGCCAAACGTCACATTACCGCCACGAGTGTTGGTCTGATAATCACTGACGGTGCTCAAACGCTCGTAGTCGGTTTCGCGATAAAACAGATTGTAACCGCGGCTCACACCATCGATGGTGTAATAGGGGTTGAAGTAGGAGAAGTTGTACGACTGCACCGTATTATTCTTCTGCACACCCAGCGACATACGATTACCGCTGCCCATGAAGTTGTTTTGCGACACGCTGGCGCCCAAAATAACGCCGCTGCCACCGGCATAACCAACGTTAAAGTTAAGACTACCGCTGAGCTGCTCTTCGACGTTGTAATTCACATCAATCATGTCGTCGGTGCCGGGCACAGACGGTGTGTCCACGGTCACGGTTTTAAAAAAGCCCAGCTGGTTTAAACGCGCCTTACCGGCTTCAATTTTATCCGTCGAAGCCCAGCCGCCTTCCATTTGTAGCATTTCACGGCGCAGCACTTCATCTAAAGTGCTTTCGTTACCGCTAAAATTAACGCGGCGTACATAAGTGCGACGACCCGGCTCAACAAAGAAGGTCAAATCGACCAGACGCTGTTCGTCATCAATTTCAGGAATGCCATCGACTTTGGCAAAAGTATAACCATCATTGCCCAAGCGCTTGGTCATCCAATCGCTGCTGGCGGTGACGCGACGACGGCTAAACGTGTCGCCTTCATCCAGCAATACCAGCTGGCGCAGTTCTTCCTCTTCCACCACTAGGTTGCCAGCAAATGCGACGTTGCGAATGTCGTATTTTTCGCCTTCGCTGACGTTGAGGGTGATATAGACACTGTCTTTTTGCGGCGACAGCGACACCTGGGTCGATTCGATATTAAAGCGAATGTAACCGCGGTCCAGATAATAAGAGCGCAGGCTTTCCATATCGGCGGCGAGTTTCTCGCGCGCGTATTTATCATCGCTGGAGTACCAAGACCAGAAATTCGAGGTCTGCAACTCGAACTGCTTTAGCAGCTCGTCATCACTGAACACCTCGTTGCCGACAATATTGATGTGCGCAATGCTGGCGACATTGCCTTCTTCCACTTCGATGTTCAGGCCAACCCGGTTACGCGGCAAAGCCACCACGTCGGTATTGATGCGGGCATCGTAGCGACCTTGAGCGACGTACTGACGCTCAAGCTCCAGCGCAATGCGCTCCAGCGTCGAGCGCTTAAATACCAGCCCTTCTGCCAAACCAGATTGCTTCAAGCCGTCCATTAGCATATCGGTCTGAATGGCTTTGTTGCCGGTAATATCAATAGTGCTTATGGTCGGCAGCTCAACTAAACGAATAATCAACACATCGCCATCGCGATAGAGCTGAATGTCGTTAAATAAGCCTGAACTAAACAACTGCTTGGACGCTGTGACCAAGCGTTGTTCATCCACTTGATCGCCAACGTTAATCGGTAATTGCTCGAATACAGTGCCTGCCGAAACTCGCTGCAGACCCTCCAGACGAATGTCTTCTACTTGAAAAGATGCAGCGGCGGTAACCGATGACCATACCCCTAACAACAGCGCAAACAACACACAACGCATTAGTTTATCCAGTCTCTCGCGGCTACATCAGCCGGCTGATATCGTTATAAAAGGCCACCATCATCAGGCTGAGCAGCAAAAACATGCCGAACTGCAGTGCCACAATTTGCACTCGCTCCGACAGCGGTTTACCGCGCACAGCCTCAATGGCGTAAAACAGAATGTGCCCGCCATCCAACATGGGCACAGGCAAAAGATTTAAAACGCCCAGTGACACACTCAACAGTGCCAGGAAATCGACAAAGGTTTCCAATCCACCCGACGCTGAAGAGCCGGCTACTTTAGCAATGGTGATAGGCCCGCTCAAGTTCTTAACGGATAAGTCGCCGGCTAACATTTTCCACAGCGACTCCAAGGTAAAGCCGACTAGGTTCCAAGTTTTTTCCAAGCCCTTCAGCAAGGCACTCAATGGGTCGTAATGACTGTCACGCAACCAAGACTCTGGCAGCTGTGGAATTTCTACCTGCACACCGGCAAAGCCAATGCGCTCACCGTCTTGCTCGCGCACAGTGGGCGTCATTTGCACCAACACGGTTTCACCAGCGCGCTCGACTTGCAGCGCCAGCATGGTGTCTGGGTTGGCACGTACCACCTCGACCCAAGTCAGCCAGTTATCGATCGCTTGCTCATTGACAGCAACAACTTTATCGCCCACTTGCAAGCCCGCAGCCTCTGCGGCGCCACCCGACACCAGCTCGCCCACCACCGCCGGCACCGCATAGCGACGCGGCACTATGCCTAAGCCAGACAGCGGCTCTGGGCTGTCACTGCCAGATAACCAAGCATTCAACTGCAGCGTGTGCTGACGTAAAGCACCGCTGTCGCTACGTACCGCAATGACTAAATCCGTGCTTTCACCCAAATAAGACAGCAGCGTCCACTGCACTTCTTGCCAAGTTTCTGTGTCGGTGCTGGCCACTTGCACAATTTCGTCGCCTGGCTGCAGCCCAGCTTGCGCAGCAATAGAATCTGGCTGAACCTGGCCAATAACGGGCACCACGCCGGTGGTTCCACCCACAAACAGTGCCCAATAAGCCACAATGGCAAAAACAAAGTTGGCAATCGGGCCCGCGCTGGCAATGGCAATGCGCTGCCACACTGGCTTGCGATTAAAGGCACGGTCTAGCAAGTGCTCTGGCACAGGCGCCTCGCGCTCGTCCAACATTTTGACGTAGCCCCCCAAGGGAATGGGCGCAATCGCATATTCGGTGCCGTGTTTGTCTTTCCACGACCATAACGGTTTGCCAAAACCGACGGAAAAGCGCAGCACTTCAACGCCACAACGGCGTGCTACCCAAAAGTGGCCATATTCATGAATCACCACCAGCAGGCTGATGGCGACAATAAAGTACAACAGGGTCATCAGAAGGCATCCTCCTGTCTGCAAGCATGCGCCAGCCAGTCACGCGTAAAGTGGCGAGCCCAGTCATCGGCTTGCAGAATATCGTCTAGGGAATCTGCGGCCTGCCAGGTATGTGCTTGCATGGCCGCGCGAATCGCTGTTGGAATGGCAGTAAAAGAAATTTGTTCCGCTAAAAATGCTTCCACCGCAATTTCATTGGCAGCATTTAATACTGCCGGCAGTGTGCCACCAGCAGCAAAGGCGTCGGCGGCCAACTGCAAACACGGAAAGGTGGTGGCGTCAGGCGCTTCAAAATTCAATTGCGCCAGAGCGAACAAATCTAACTCTGCCACCCCGGCATCAATGCGCTCTGGCCAAGCCATGCCGTAGGCAATCGGGGTACGCATATCCGGCTGACCTAACTGGGCAATCACGGAGCCATCGCAATACTGCACCATGGAATGGATCACGCTTTGCGGATGCACCACCACTTGCACTTGCTCGGGCTGACAGTGAAATAAAAAACAGGCTTCAATTAGCTCTAGGCCTTTGTTCATTAAGGTGGCAGAGTCGACGGAGATTTTTTGCCCCATTGACCAATTGGGGTGCGCCACCGCCTCGGCGGGTGTGACTTGTTGCAATTGCTCTGCACTGTAACCGCGAAACGGGCCACCGGAGGCTGTCAACAGAATTTTGTTGATCCCGTGCTGGGTAAAATCGCCCTGATATTGGCCCGGCAAAGATTGGAAAATCGCATTGTGCTCGCTGTCGATGGGCAGCAATTGCGCCCCGCCTTCTTCAACAGCACGCATAAACAGCGGACCAGCCATCACCAGGCTTTCTTTATTGGCCAGCAATACCCGCTTGCCCGCTTCCGCTGCCGCCAGCGTGGGCAGCAAACCCGCCGCCCCCACAATGGCTGCCATAACTTGGTCGACGTCATCCGCCTTGGCCACATCGACCAACGCATCAGCGCCGGCCAACACTTCGGTGGTCACGGCAGTCGCTGCCAAACGTTGGCGCAACTCGGCAGCGGCGTCAGCGTCTGTCATCACAGCATAGCGCGGCTGAAACTCCAGCACTTGGTGATAGAGTTTTTCGACGCTGCGACAGGCCGTCAACGCGAACACCTGATAGCGCTGCGGGTGGCGGCGAATCACATCTAAAGTGCTGACACCAATAGAGCCCGTTGCTCCGAGCACGGTGACCTGCTTCACGCGCTCAGCCCCCAGTTCAATACCACCATGCAGAACGCAAACACAGGCACCGCCGCTGCCATGCTGTCGATACGATCTAACACACCGCCATGACCTGGCAGCATAGACGAGCTGTCTTTGATGCCGCGATGCCGCTTCATCATGCTTTCTACCAGATCACCCAGCACGGAAATCACCATGGTCACCACGGTGATGACCAACAGCTTCCAGCTACTGGTCAACGTCATGGGTTCGACCCAGTAGTGAATGTAAGTACCAAACCCAGCGGCAATGGCCAAGGTAGTCGCAAAGCCGCCCCAGAAGCCCGCCCAAGATTTGCCTGGGCTGACCTCCGGTGCCAGCTTGGTGTTGCCCCAACGCTTACCGGAAAAATAGGCACCGGTATCGGCGCCCCAAACAATCAACATAACGTAAAAAATCAACAGCGAGCTGTGCGGTTGCTCCTTGAGGTGCATGAAGCCAACCCACATCGGGATCAATACGCACAGTCCCAGCATGGCGCGCATGGGCCGCGCCTGCCACACTCGCGTACCACCGGGATAGCGATGCACCAAAGCAAAAGCTAAGGCCCACCAGAGGGTGCCCAAGGCTAAATAAACAATGAGCCATTCAGGGAAAACGCGCAGCAAACGAGCACTGATGTACAGGCAAACAAACACCACCAAGGCGTACAGCACTCGGCTCCAAGTTCGCTGATAGCCGGCGATATTGGCCCATTCCCAAGCGCCCAGTGTGGCAATCGCGGCAATAAAAAAGGCGAAAGGTTTAAGCGGCAAAAGAAATATGCCGCCAATCATAATCGGCGCCAATACTAGGGCCGTTAACACGCGTTGCTTAAACACTAGGCTCCGCTTCCTCTAACTGCTCGTCAGTGCGGCCAAAGCGGCGCGTGCGCTCAGCAAAGGCAACCAACGCTTTTTGATATTCTTGTTGCTTAAAGTCGGGCCAGTAGGCATCGCAAAAGTAAAACTCGGTGTAGGCCATTTGCCACAGCATAAAGTTACTGATGCGCTTTTCTCCACCGGTGCGAATCATCAGATCTGGAGCTGGCAAATCATGCAGCCAGGTATGCTGATGCAGCGCCTGTTCGTCGATTTGCTCCGGCGTCAGCGTGCCCTGCTGTACTTGTCGAGCCAGCTGCTGGGCAGCTTGGGCAATGTCCCATTGACCACCATAATTGGCGGCGATAACCAAAGTCATCAGGTCATTGTTAGCCGTCAAAGCCTCCGCCTCACGCACCAACTGCTGGATGCGCTCGCTAAAGCCCGACAAGTCACCCATTACTCGTAAGCGAATGTTGTTGTGATGCAGTTTTTTCACCTCACGCTCAAGGGCGACGACAAATAACTGCATCAAAGCGCTGACTTCGTTGGCCGGACGACGCCAGTTCTCGCTACTAAAAGCGAACAGGGTCAGCACC
Organism: Bacterioplanes sanyensis; assembly: GCF_014652515.1. Taxonomy (GTDB): domain Bacteria; phylum Pseudomonadota; class Gammaproteobacteria; order Pseudomonadales; family Oceanobacteraceae; genus Bacterioplanes; species Bacterioplanes sanyensis. The sequence continues at coordinate 251,412 of NZ_BMYY01000004.1, forward strand.
TCCACCCCTTGGCGTGCTGAGGTTTCCACCACCGCACGTACAGCGTCAACGCCGGCCTTATGACCAGCAACACCGGGAAGAAAGCGTTTTTTTGCCCAGCGGTTGTTGCCATCCATAATGATGGCAACATGCTTGGGCAGCTGCCCTTTGTTGGCCGCTAGGCGGTCATCAATACTGGTAGACACGGAATTAAACCTTCATCAGGTCCTTTTCTTTGTCGGCCAGCAAGTCATCGATTTGGGCGATGAACTTATCGGTGATCTTCTGGATTTGCTCCTCACCACCGCGCTGCTCGTCCTCCGAGATCTCCTTCTCCTTTTGCAGCTCTTTCAAGGTTGCGTTGGCATCACGGCGAATATTACGCACAGACACACGCCCCTTTTCCGCCTCTGCGCGCGCTTGCTTGATGTACTCTTTGCGCGTTTCTTCAGTCAAAGCTGGCATAGGTACACGAATCTTGTCGCCCGTGGTGGCTGGATTTAGGCCCAGATCTGACTTCATGATGGCTTTTTCAATTTCAGGCACCATGGGCTTTTCCCACGGTGTAATGGCCAGTGTACGAGCATCTTCCACTATGATGTTGGCCACTTGCGACAGCGGCGTGTCGACACCGTAATAGCTGACGGAAACACCGTCGAGGATGGCAGGGGTAGCACGGCCGGTACGAACCCGTTTAAAGGCCTCAACTACGGCTGCCACACTTTTGCTCATGCGTTCTTCTGCATCTTTTTTGATGTCGTTGATCATCGTTACTTATCCTCACTGACAATCAGAGTGCCGTCACTGCCGCCGGTCATCAGACGGGCCAGCACTCCCGGCTCGTTCATATCATAAACACGCAATGGCATAGCGTGGTCGCGAGCTAAGCAGATCGCGGTTAAATCCATTACGCCAAGCTGTTTCTCCAGGACTTCCTGGTACGTCAAACAGTCGTACTTTTCTGCGTCCGGGACTTTCTTCGGGTCGGCAGTATACACACCATCGACGTTGGTTGCCTTCAGAACCAGATCGGCATTGATTTCGATGCCACGTAAACAGGCTGCCGAGTCGGTGGTAAAGAAGGGGTTGCCAGTACCGGCAGAGAAAATAACCACATCACCGCTGTCGAGGGCGCGAATCGCACTGCGGCGATCATAGTGGTCAACGATACCGCTCATAGGGATGGCCGACATCACACGCGTTGGCATATTGGCACGCTCTAGGGCGTCGCGCATGGCCAAAGCGTTCATCACCGTCGCCAACATACCCATATGGTCGCCCGCTACGCGATCTAAACCAGCTTCACTCAGTGCCTTGCCGCGAAACAGGTTGCCACCACCAATCACCAGACCCACCTGCACACCGATGCCACGCAACTGGCCAATTTCCAGCGCCATACGGTCGAGCACCTTAGGATCGATGCCGAAATCGAGCTCACCCATCAGGGCTTCACCACTCAGTTTTAACAGGACTCGTTTGTATTTTGCGCTTTTCATTTCTGCCATGGGCCAGGTCTCCGGTGATCTTTATATACAAATATGCCGGGCGAACCCGGCATAAAAATAGGGGCACTCAGCAGTGCCAGCACCCCGAACAGCCATTAGCCTTTCAGCTGTGCTGCCACTTCTGCGGCAAAGTCCGCTTCTTCAACTTCAATGCCTTCGCCCACTTCGATACGTACGAAGGAAACGATTTCCGCACCGGCTTCTTTCGCCAGCTGAGCAACGGTTTGCTCTGGGTTTTTAACGAATGGCTGCTCAACCAAGCTGTTCTCTTTCAAGAACTTCTTCAGACGGCCACCCATCATTTTTTCAACGATCTCATCTGGCTTGCCAGCCATGTCTGGCTGCGCCTTGATGATTTCTTTTTCTTTTTCCAGCTCTTCTGCTGGCATATCTTCTGGCGCCAGAACACGTGGGTTAACCGCAGTCACGTGCATAGCAATGTCTTTGGCCAACTCAGCGTCGCCGCCTTTCAGGGCAACGATGGCTGCGATTTTGCCAGTCGCGTGCAGGTAAGCACCGACAGTTTCGCCTTCCACCACAAACGCACGACGAACCGTGATGTTTTCACCGATTTTTTGTACCAGTGCCATACGGTCTTCTTCCAGCTCACCTTCGGTCAGCTTGGCCACGTCGGCTTCTTTGGTCTCTGCCAGCTTGGCGGCCACTTTGTCAGCGAAATCGCCAAAGTTGGAGTCACCCGCTGCGAAGTCGGTTTCTGAGTTCACTTCTACCGCAACGACAACGCCGTCGTTAGCAACGATGCGAACTTTACCTTCGGCCGCAGTACGACCCGCTTTTTTCGCTGCCTTCAGGCCTGAGTTCTTACGCAGGTCTTCAATAGCCTTGTCGATATCGCCTTCTGCTGCTGCCAGTGCCTTTTTGCACTCCAGCATGCCCAGGCCCGTGCGCTCACGCAGCTCTTTTACTTGTGCGGCTGAAACATTCGCCATGTGTCAATCCTCTATCTGTGTCTAAATATCTAAAAAAAGGGGGCAAGCCCCCTTTATTCATTCAGAGTGGGGAGCCTTATTCAGCCGCCGCTTGCTCTGCGTCGTCAGCAACTTCTACAAACTCATCGGCAGAACCGGTCGCTTGCTTGCCTTCCAGCACAGCGTCGGCAACAGCAGTGGCGTAGATCTGGATCGCACGGATCGCATCGTCGTTACCCGGGATCACGTAATCAACGCCATCTGGGTTAGAGTTGGTATCAACGATACCTACCACTGGAATACCCAGCTTGTTGGCTTCTTGAACCGCAATGCGCTCGTGATCAACGTCGATAACGAAGATCAGATCTGGCAGGCCGCCCATTTCTTTAATACCGCCAATAGAGCGCTCCAACTTCTCCATTTCGCGAGTACGCATCAGCGCTTCTTTTTTGGTCAGCTGCTCGAAGGTACCATCAGATTGTTGCGCTTCGAGGTCACGCAAACGCTTGATCGATTGGCGAATGGTTTTGTAGTTGGTCAGCATACCGCCCAACCAGCGGTGAGCAACGTAAGACGCGCCTGAACGCTCTGCTTGCTCTTTGATGATCTTGCCAGCAGCACGCTTGGTGCCCACCATCAAGATCTTGTTGTTACGTGACGCGTTGTTTTCGATCACTTTCAAAGCATCATTCAGCGCAGGAACCGTGTGCTCCAGGTTGATGATGTGAATCTTGTTGCGAGCACCAAAGATGTACTTGCCCATTTTTGGGTTCCAGTAACGGGTTTGGTGACCGAAGTGAACACCCGCTTTCAGCAGGTCGCGCATGCTAACTTGTGCCATGTTATTTACCTTTAATCATCATGGGTTAGGCCTCCACACTTCACGTTACCGACCACTCAAAGAATGGCACCCCGGCTTCGCTTGCTGAAGTGTGTGTGTGTTCCCCAGCCATATTAGAGACGGGGGTGTGCTTTTCGCGGGCGCTTTATATCACTTTTCTGCCCGCCAAGCCAGACTGATAGGCAGGAAATACCGCCCTGTTCACGCTGTCGATCAGTCACTGTACAATGAGGGCTATCTAACTGAATCAAACAAGTGATGGTCTGAATGTCTGTAAGCATCAAGAGCGCTGAAGAAATCGAGAAAATGCGCGTTGCCGGCCGCTTGGCGGCGGAAGTTTTGGAAATGATCGGCGATTACGTCAAGCCTGGCGTCAGCACCGGTGAGCTGGATCGTATTTGCCATGACTATATAGTCAACCAGCAACAGGCCATTCCCGCACCGCTCAACTATCGCGGCTTCCCTAAATCGATCTGCACCTCCGTCAACCATGTGGTATGCCATGGCATTCCTAGCGACGACAAAGTGCTGAAAAAAGGCGACGTGATCAATATCGACGTCACTGTCATTAAAGATGGCTACCATGGCGACACCAGCAAGATGTTTTATGTCGGTGAGCCTACACCTGCGATCAAGCGCTTGGTCGACATTACCCAAGAGTGTCTCTACATCGGCATCGACATGGTAAAACCCGGTGTTCGCCTAGGTGACATTGGCCATGCGATACAGCAATATGCCGAGAGCAACCATTACTCAGTGGTACGCGAATATTGCGGCCATGGCATTGGCAAAGAGTTCCACGAAGAGCCACAGGTGATGCATTATGGTCACCCTGGCACCGGCTTTGAGCTGCAAGCCGGCATGACCTTTACCATTGAGCCCATGATCAACCAAGGCAAGCGCTTTACCAAGTTGATGAAGGATGAATGGACGGTCATTACCAAAGATCGCAAACCGTCAGCCCAGTGGGAGCACACACTATTAGTGACTGAAACCGGCGTCGAAGTGCTTACCCGTCGTCAAGAAGAGAGCCGTTTCGCCTGAGCACCCCCCCAATGGACACAGTCAGCCTGACCTTACCGCAAGTGGATGTCACCGACCTGCAGCAACGGCTGCAACAGGCTGCCTCCCCCATTCCCGTGGTTCGCCCCCTGCTGCAACAACTGCAGGACGAGTGCCACGCCTACTTTCGCGCCACCCTAGACGCCGTCACCCTGGTTCACCATCGGTCGGTGTTAATGGATGCTATTTTACAAACGCTGTGGCGCCACTTACAGCTAGACGTTGATCACCTGGCATTGATTGCGGTGGGCGGCTATGGCCGCGGCGAGCTGCATCCGCACTCGGACATCGATTTATTATTGTTGGCGCGCGATGAAGCCGCCATCAATGGCAACAGCGAAGCGTTACAAGCTTTTATTACCCTGCTGTGGGATTTGAAACTGGACATCGGCCACAGTGTTCGCACCCTAGATGAATGCCTGACCGAAGCACAAAAAGACTTATCGACCATCACCAACATGATGGAAAGTCGGCCACTGGCGGGCGATGCCAGTCTGCACCAATCGCTGCAAGCGGCGACAGCACCGCAACAACTGTGGAGCGCGCAGGATTTCTTTAACGCTAAGTGGGATGAAATTCAGCAACGCCATAAAAAACACAAAAGCACGGAATACAATTTAGAGCCCAACGTTAAAAACTCCCCGGGCACCTTGCGCGATATTCAAACCATTACTTGGGTTACCATGCGCCACTTTGGCGAGGGCACGCTGCAAGCATTAGAAGACAACGGCTTCTTAACCAAGTTTGAGCACCAGCGCCTGGCCGGCAGCCAAGCCTTTTTATGGCAAGTGCGCTACGCCTTGCACATGTTCGCCGACCGCGAAGAAGACCGCCTACTGTTCGATTTGCAACGCGATGTGGCCGAGCTACTCGGCTTTGAAGACGATGGCAACCAGCTCGGTGTCGAGCAATTTATGCGCCGTTTTTATCGCAACCAGCTGGCCACCATGGAGCTGTGCGACCTGTTGCTGCTGCATTTTAACGATGACTTTATGCAAAGCGGCCAGCTCACCGACGTCGTCCCATTGAATGAACACTTTGTGCTGTGCAATGGCTACTTGCAGCTTACCGACCCTGAACTGTTCCAACGTGAGCCGGTTTGGCTATTAAAAGTCTTTTTATTAATGGCGCGCACCGCCAATGCCAAAGGCATACACACCACCACCATTCGTGCCCTACGCGATCACCGCCATCTGATTGATGACGACTATCGGCAAAACCCAGAAAACAACGCCGTATTCATGGAGTTAATGCGCAACCGCGAGCGCGTTGTACGCGAATTATCGCGCATGCTGCGCTACGGCATTTTAGGCGCGTATATCCCTGAGTTCGGCAAAATCATCGGCATGATGGAACACGATTTGTTTCATGTGTACACGGTGGACGATCACAGCTTGCGCATGGCGCGCTTGCTGCGGCATTTTCGCTTCAGCGATGTGCGCGAGCGCTTTCCGTTGGCGTCGCGTCTGATTCATCGGGTGATGAGAAAAGAAGTACTGTATTTAACCGCACTATTGCACGACACAGGTAAAAGCATGGAGGGCGACCACGCCGTCAATGGTGAAGACATTGCCGCGCGCTTTTGCCGTCAACACAATTTGCGCCCCACCGACAGCAATATGGTGACCTGGCTGGTCAGCAACCATTTATTGATGGGCACGGCCTCACAGCGACTGGATTTAACCAACCCTGAAGATATTCACCAGTTCGCATTGGAAGTCGGTGATCAGCAACACCTCGATATGCTGTATTTAATTACCGTTGCCGACATCGTCAGTACCAACCCAGAGCTGTGGACACCTTGGCGCGCCGAGCAAATGCGAGAGCTGTACCGCAACACCAAAAACGCCTTGCGCCGCGGCCTTGGCAATCCGCGTAATATTGATGATGTGGTAAATGAAATTCAGCAGGAAGCCAAAGCACGGTTAATGCAGCAAGGTCTAACGGCTGAGCGCATTGATCTACTGTGGTCAAACCCAGGCAATGATTATTTTCTGCGTGAGGGCGTCGACAACATTATTTGGCAAACCCTGCTGCTGGATCAGCATAATTTCAGTGACAAACCTCTGATCGCTGTGCGCCCAACCTCGGAGCGCGAGTTCGAGGGTGCAACGCAGATATTTATTCTGGCCAAAGATCAGCCCAATTTGTTTGCCGTCACCACCGCGACCCTCGATCAGTTAAACCTGAACATTCAAGATGCGCGCATCATGACCTCGGAGCAGGAGCGCAACGCCGTCGACACCTACATTGTGCTGGATGAAAATAACCAGCCCATCACCGACTTGAAGCGCATCGAGAAAATTCGCTCGGTATTGGAAGACGCCATCAGCCAGCCGGATGAATACAGCACCATTATTCAGCGGCGCACGCCGCGGGCACTGAAGCAATTCCCGGTGGATACTCAGGTAACCATGAGCAACGACCCAAGCATGCAACGCACGGTGTTGGAAGTTGTCGCGGCTGACCGACCAGGGCTTTTGGCACGCATGGGCGCCATCTTTGCGGAGTTCGGCGCTGAGGTCCAGGGCGCCAAAATTATGACCGAAGGTGAGCGGGTGTACGATATCTTTTTTATCGTTGATTGTGACGGCGAGCCATTTTCCGATGCCTTGCGCTGTGAAGCACTGCGCAAGGCCGTTATCGAAGGACTGGATCAGCAAGTCGAAGCACAAAGCGCGGTGTAAACCGCGCTAAACGGCAGACTATTTTTTACGTTTAATCGGCGCAAAACCATCGGCGTCCATCAAATTGCCAGCCGGTTTATTACTGTGCGCCTTATTATTTGGCTTTTTCGCCGTACCTGTCCCGGTTTTTTTCGAAGCGCCTTTTGCCAGTTTTTTGCCTGTGGCTTTCACCGGCTTTTTGCCTGCGCTTTTCGCCGCTGGCTTTTTCTTTTTACCCGCCACCTTGCCAGAACTTTTGACTTTTTTCGGCCCTTGGTAGCGAGCCTTTAAGCCTTCAATGGTGCGCGACTGCATTTGCTGCTGCATATAGCGTTCAATGCGGGCTTTTAAATCCCACTCATGCGCCGCCACCAAGGCAATGGCCAGGCCGTGACGACCCGCGCGCCCAGTACGACCGATGCGGTGCACGTATTCATCGCCCTTGCGGGCCAAGTCGTAGTTGATGACCAGATCCATGCCTTCCACATCAAGACCGCGCGCGGCGACATCCGTCGCCACCAGAATATGGCGTTTACCCTGGCGCACCAGCTGCAGCACATAGTTGCGTTCGTCCTGGGTCATTTCACCGTGCAGCGCCGCCACACCTTCACGGTGCTGGCGCAAAAAATCCGCCACACGTTCGACTTCATCACGGCGATTTAAAAAGACGATGGCTTTGTCATAGGTTTCGTTGGCCAACAGCCACACCAGCAAGCGGTCTTTATGCGCGTTATCGTCCGCTAAAATGCGCTGCTGACGAATAAAGTCATGGGCTTCACGCACACCGTGGGTGGTGATTTCTTCGGCGTCCACCAGCCAACTGCCGGCAATGCGTTGCACACCTTCATGATGCAAGGTGGCTGACAGCAAATAGGTGCGGCGCTCAGCCCGACAGCGCTGCAGAATAAGGTCCATATCCTCGGCGAAGCCCATGTCCAGCATGCGGTCGGCTTCGTCCAATACCAAAAATTCTAAGTCGCTCAGGTCCACCGTATCGCGCTTCAGGTGGTCAACCAGACGCCCGGTTGTGGCCACCAGTATTTCTGGGTTCTTGCGCAACATGGCAGCTTGGTATTTAAACTCCTCGCCGCCGGTCAGCACACCAACATCGAGGGAGTTCATATCGGTAAAGGCTTTGCAGTCTTTATAAACCTGGCGCGCCAGCTCACGAGTAGGCACCAAAATCAGTGCGCGGGTGGCGGTATTGGGCGCATCCTTGGTCAGCAACTGCTGCAATACGGGCAGTAAATAGGCTAGGGTTTTGCCGCTGCCGGTTTCGGCACACACCTGCAAATCACGATCAGCCTGTGGCAATACCGCCTGCTGAACGTCGGTGGGTGTATTGATGCCTTGTTTTTCCAGCGCCGCCATAATGCGCGGATGAAATGCGATGCCTGCAAACACAGTTGGGTTCCCATGGTTTATGATGGCAGCAGTATAACAGAGGTGGGCGGCAGAACGGCTAAGCAGTGCTGCCCGCCCTATCACCACAGGATCATGTCATGACGATGTTGAAAAAACTTTGGCCTGTGCTGGCCACGATTGTCGCCTGTTGGCTGCTAAGCGCCTGCGCCACCAGCCCGACCGGGCGCTCACAACTGATGCTGGTATCGCCGCAATCGGCCATTGTCGAATCGGAAAAGGCGTACATCAGCACCGTCAATCAACTGCAAGAAAAGCAACAGCTGGTCACAGACCCAAAGCGCTTGCAGCGCATTCGCACCATCACCGGCCGCTTGGTCAGCGAGGCGGTGAAAAAGTACCCGAGCAGTAAAAACTGGCAGTGGAGCGTGGCCGTTATCGATGATCCCAAAACGCTTAACGCCTGGTGCATGGCCGGTGGCCGCATGGCGATTTACACCGGCATTATCGATCAGTTGCAACTGAGCGATGACGAAATTGCGCAAATCATGGGCCATGAAATCGCCCATGCCTTGGCCAACCACAGCGCTGAGCGCATGTCGCGCGCCATGGTGATGCAAGCGGGCTTACTCGCCGCAGGCGCCGCCACCGAGCAAGATCAACTCACCCTGGCCGGTGCCGCGTTGGCCGCCAAACTGGCGCTGGAGCTCCCCAACAGCCGCACCGCCGAAACCGAGGCGGACCGCATCGGCATCGAGCTGGCCACCTTGGCCGGCTACGACCCCCAAGCTGCGGTCAGCTTGTGGCAAAAAATGGGCAAGGCCAGCGGTGGCGGTGGGCCGGAGTTTTTATCCACTCACCCAGCCCCCGGCAATCGCGCCAAAACCTTGGGGCGTCTAGCGCAGCAAATGCGTGCGCTGAATCCAACCCAGCGCAAGTCGCCGGTACACCCAGTCAACATGGTAAGCCAGCGCTAAGGCGCTGGTCTTTGATATACTGGCGCGCTTTGCAGCCAACAGGTGAATCATGAGTAAAAAGAAGCGCCGCGACATCCCCCTGTATCAGCAGCCCATCATCGAGACCCACTTTCACCTCGATTATTTAAAAGACGCCAGCGCCGATGAAATTTTGGCCCAGGCACGGGCCATTGGCGTCGAGCGTTTTATGACCATCAGCGTCGAGCCCGACAACATGCCCACGGCTTTGGCGTTGGCCGAAGCCCATGCAGATGTGTATTGCACCCTTGGTGTTCACCCCCACGAGGCAGCCAAGTTTAACGACGAATGTGACGCCTACATTCGCACCCACGCCATTCACGATAAAGTCGTGGCCGTCGGTGAAATTGGTCTGGATTATTATTACGATAACTGTGATCGCCAGGTGCAACGCGATCATTTTTGCCGCCAATTGCAACTCGCCATCGACTGCGAACTACCAGTAGTGATTCACACCCGCGACGCCGATGAAGACACCATCGCCATTTTGAACGAATACGCCCCGCACATGGCGCGCAAAGGCGTGATTCACAGCTTTACCTCAGGCTTGCCACTGGCCCAGCGCGCCGTCGAGCTGGGCTTTTGCCTGGGCATCAATGGCATCGTGACCTTTAACAAAGCCGATAACGTGCGTGAAGTGGTGGCCGCCACCCCGGTAGAAAAGTTACTGCTGGAAACCGATGCGCCTTTTTTAACGCCGGTGCCGTTTCGCGGTATTGAAAATGCGCCCAAGTACCTGCCCTTTGTGGCGGAGAAAATCGCTGAGGTCAAAGGCATAGAGACCACCGCCCTGCTAGCGCAGGCCTACGACAATTCACTGCGTACGTTTTTTCGTTGAGTTAGCGGCGCTATGCCGCTACCAATGTATACGCACACAGTCTTATTGACGAATCTAACACCCTTCTACATATTATTGTATCTGTCAATAGTGGCAATTCCGCCCCAACTCGAAAGTAAGGAATCCAATGAAAGCACTTCCCTGGCTGCTCGCACTGGGCAGCTCTGTTGCCATGGCACAACCGGCGGTCGATACCCAAGTTTACGGATCATTGCGCCTAGGCTTTGACGTTATCGACGCTGGCACGGATGACGATGGCGGCAATGGCCGTGATTTTCTAAGCCGTGTAGGCGCCAAGGCGCAACTGCCGTTGCAGCCCGATCTGACTGCTGTCGCCCAGGTCGAATACGGCACCCGCGCCGAAAACGGGGTCGATTTCAAACAAAATGATGGCCCCGGCCTGCGCCTGGCTAACATTGGTTTAAAGGGTCGCTTCGGCGAAGTGCGCATCGGCTCCCAAACACTGGTTTGGCATCGCTTTGTTCGCGGCGCCCATTTCTCCGATGCCAACGACACCCTGCGTCAAGGTAGCATCCGTGATGACGATTTAGTGCAGTACTACTTCACCCATGGCAACGTCAGTATTGGTGCGAGCGTGCAGGCTGAAGGCCAAGACGGCGATACCATCGACCAATACCAACTGGGTGGCGAGTACAAACAACCAAAATGGAAATTACAGCTCGCTCTGGCCAAAGACGAGCGTGGTGACAACACCGGCAAACTGTGGGGTGCACGCCTGTGGCTGATGCCTGCCAGCGGGCTCGCATTCGCGGCCTATCAACACCGTGCCGATGCCGACTTTGATCATTACGCCGGCAGTACAACCGGCAATGTGCGTTTGCGCGATGCCGCCATTGAGGGCGATGTAAAAGGCGTCCCGAGTTGTTTAGGAGAGCAGCGCAGCAGCCAGGGCCTGTACGCTTCGTACCGCTTTGGTAATCATCAGCTGCATGGCCGCTACGCTGAAGACAAGTGTGAGGACAGCGGCGACGTGCGTTCGCATAAAGTTGAGTACGTTGCCCATCTGCACCCGCAAGCACGAGCGTGGTTGGCCTATGAACAATTAGCCAACGATGAAGGCCGTGAGCCACTTAGCAGCAGCGGCGATGCCATGTCGGCTGCCCAGCTAGGGCTGCGCTTCGATTTTTAGGTATAAAAAAAAGCGCTCTGCCAAGCAGAGCGCTAAGAAAGGAAGCTATAAGAAATCACAGCGAGTCTGATCTTTAGCTGCGGGTATTTTACGCCCAACACCTCGCAAGTAAAAGATATATTTATCAACAAAGTGTAAATCCTGCCGCAGAATCTCCAGCGTAAAGGCACTGGGAGAGCACACCACCATCTCCTATAATGATGGGTTTGAGCCACGGCAAAGCGCTATGCCCAAACCTCCCACTAAGCAACAACTGCGCGAGCAGCTGCAGCAGCAGATGCAGCACTATTTGCAACAAGGCGGTGAGATTCATAGCTTTGAGCGCGGCGCCAGCGGATTGCAAGATGGCCGCTACAGCGAGCGCTCTTTGGGCTTTGAAAAACCAGCAGCCGAGCGCACCTCTGTCGACGACGTTTTGCGCGCCATCGACCAACGCCGCCAGCAGCGCAAGCAACCCCGCAAAAGCCCCACACGTCGCTCATCAAAACCCAAACGTCGGGTCATTTATGATGATTTTGGCGAGCCACTGAGGGTCGTCTGGGACGATGACTGAAACCATCATCATGATTCTGGCAGCGGCGCTCTTTGGCTATGGCCTGTTGGCACGTCGCATCGAAAAACAAGACATCACCGCCCCCATGCTGTTTGTCTTGTTGGGCATGGTCGTCGGGCCGCTGGTATTTGGCTGGATACAGCCCTCATTAGACAGCACCGGCCTGCAGCATATTGCCGAGCTGACGCTAGCACTGGTGTTATTTACCGATGCCAGCCAGATAGAACGGCGCCAGCTCTGGCGCTATGAGGCCTACCCCATTCGCTTGCTCGCCGTGGGCCTGCCACTCAGCGTACTGGTCGGCACGGTGACGGCGGCGATCTGGTTCGGCCTAGACTGGTACACCGCCGCGGTATTGGCGGTGATTCTTACGCCCACCGACGCCGCGCTGGCACAAAGCATCATGGACAAGCGCCAGTTCGATGAAAAGCTGCGCCAAACCATCGCCGTAGAAAGCGGCTTAAACGACGGCATTGCATTGCCGATTTTGTTGCTGTTTTTGTCACTGTTGGCAGCCGGTAGCAGCCAGGATGCTTGGCATTGGGCCGACTTTATTGGTACCCAACTGATTTTGGGGGCTTTATTGGGCATCGGTGCAGGGCGCCTGGGCGGCAAACTCATTGATTACGCCATCTTGCATCATTGGATGCCGCCTCTGTATCAGCGCTTGTCCTCTGTTGCCTTGGGCATATTGGCCTTTGTCGGCACCGAGGCATTGGGGGGCAATGGCTTTGTTGCCGTATTCCTCGCCGGTTTATTTTTGCAGGCCGAACGCCAGCGCGTGATGAACCGCCTAAAAGAGTTTGGCGAGGCCGAAGGCCACTTGCTGTCGTTGGTGATCTTCTTTTTGTTTGGCGCCATTTTTGTGCCCACCGCCTGGCCGCTACTCACTTGGCCCATGCTGGTTTATGCGCTCTTGAGCCTGACGCTGGTGCGCATGCTACCCGTGGCCATCAGCTTGATCGGCACTCCCTTGAGCGCCGGCGGCCGCGCTTTTCTCGCCTGGTTTGGTCCGCGCGGCATTGCCAGCATTCTCTATTTACTGCTCAGCCTTGAGCAGCTGGGCTATGCCGATCAAATAGAGCACTACGACACCCTATTTGGCACCAGTGTATTAACGATATTGCTGAGTGTATTTTTACACGGTTTATCGGGTGGTCTGTGGGCCAATGTCAGCGCCCACCACCAGCGCCAAAGCAGCATGACCCGAGCCAGCCAACAGCATCATCGCCGCCACCCTTGATAGATCAAGGCCGTCACTGTCACCAAAATAATGGCAGTCCACAAGGCGTCTATTTGCCAAAGCGCATACAACTGACTGCCCACCGCCGCCCCGCTGACAAAGCCTACTAGCAAAATTGTATGCAATAGCAGCTGACGACGGTTCACCGCTCTCCCAGCTAACCGATTACCCAACCACGAGCCAATGTCCGATACGATGCCCGTCAAGTGCGTTGTGCGAATCACCGAACCGCTGTACGTGGCCACCATGGCGTTTTGCAGCCCGCAAGCCGCGGAGGCTAACCACTCACCTGCGGACCATTGTTGGCGTAAACACCACCAGGCAGCCGCCAGTAGTGTGGCCTCGATCAACAGCGCCACACCATAGCGGCGACCAGCCGTGAGCGATTCATTACCCACCACAACACCGCTGATAACGGCTCCGAGTAAAAAGCTGAATACAATCCACAAGGGCGGCAGCCAACCGCCGCCCGTCGACCAAGCGCTGGCCGCCACCGTGATGGTACCCGTCACATGGGAGACCGCTTGATGGGCAAAACTCAATAACGCCAAACTGTTAACAAAACCGGCGTTAAGCGCTAATAAAGCGCCGCCCAGCATAATCCAGCGCGGTAAGCGGTAAATCATCGTTACCTCCCAGAAACGGGATAGGCTTGCCCATGCGCTCGATGCCAAACCCAAGCGCACAAAACAATAAACAAGGCGCCCACTGCGACGGGGGTGAATAAAAAGTGCCAGCCCGGCATCGTCATCAATACCAGCAGTGGGTTTGCCCCCGCCGGCGGATGCACACAACGCAACATCATCATCAGCGATACCCCCAGCCCAGTTGCCACCGCCATCAACAAGGGATGCTGCGGCGACAGCTCTAGCCACTGCGCTGCCTGCAATGCCGCCAACCCCAAGGCGGTGGTTAAGACATGCCCTAAAACAACATTGCGCGGCTGCGCCAATGGACTGGAAGGCAGCGCAAATACAATCACCAAGGTGGCTCCAAAGGGAGCCATCAACACCGGCAACATGGACTGCTCACCGATCCAAGCCAATGCCGCCACACACACGGCGGCCCCAAGGCCAGCCCATACAAACGCTGGCAACGAAGGCCAACGCAACGACCACCACATAACTTGCTCCAAGGTAGACTGAACGGTCTACTAAGGTAGACAAGTCTGTCTACCTGTGTCAAGTTAGCGTTTTTAGTCAGCACTCACATCACCATGGAAAAACGTCAACAACTGGTGGAAGCCGCGTTAACTTTGTTTTATCAACACAGCGTGCATGGCACGGGCATCAATGATGTTTTGGCGCTGGCAGGCGTCGCCCGCAAAACCCTGTACCATCATTTTGACAGCAAAGAAGCGCTGCTACTGGCAGCTCTAGAGCTGCGCGATCAGCGCTGGTGCGACTGGCTACAGCAGCGACTGACATCAGCGTCGTCTTTAAATGACTTAATTAAACAGCTGTTTAATGCCCTGGATGACTGGTTTAACGAACGTGAGCTGGCACCGTTTTACGGCTGCTTTTTTCAGCAATGCGCGAGCGAATACAGCCAAAGCGACAGCGATGTTTGGCAGTATTGCCACCAACACCAGCAACGAGTACTCACATTGCTGCAGCAACATCTGCAACGAGTCCGCTCAGAGCCAGAGCAAGCTCAAGGGCAAGAGAAAGAGCAGGCCATCGGCCTAAAGCTATTGCTCGATGGCGCCATCGCCCAAGCACAAACAGGCAATTGCAATGCTGCCCTTGATGCCAAAAAACTCGCCCTGACAGCGCTCGTATGATGCTAGTGCTGAGCAAAATACTGATCACCTTTGCCAGCGTTTGCTTGCTGGCCAGTGTGGCCGAGCGCTTAGGGCCACGCTACGCCGGACTGCTGGCTGGCTTTCCCCTCGGCACTGCCATCGTGCTGTATTTTTTTGCCCTGCAACAAGGCGATGAATTTGCTGGCAGCAGCGCGGTGTTTACCCTGGCGGGTTTGTCTGGCGCTTTGGCGTTTGCTTGGGGGTATTGGCAAGTCACACGCAGGCGCCCCCAACTCAGTTTCTTGCCTGTTGCTGCGTTTGTGGCACTGCTGTGTTTTGTTGGAGCGATCTGGCTGCTGCAACATTTGCCAGCCAACCGCATTGCCTCACTCGCCGTCACCCTGATCGCCATCCTGGTGTTTCACCGATTACAACGTGGCATAGAGCCATGCCATAAAATTGACCCAGCTGCACAACCAAAACACGGTCATTCTTTCCTGAGTCGTTCTTTTCTAAACCCAGTCGTTCTAAATCATCCCATTGCCAGCTTGGTTTTTCGTGCGGCGCTGGCCACCCTGAGCGTTGTGCTGATTACGGCGATGGGTAACTGGTTGGCACCTTCGCAAGCGGGATTATTGGCGGCTTTCCCGGTGAGTTTCTTCCCACTGATGTTACTGCTGCACATTCGCTACGGTGCACAGGTATTGGCGGCCAGCATTCGCCACTATCCAACCGGCATGGGTGCACTGCTGAGCTATTGCTTAACCGTCAGCTACAGCTATCCGTATCTAGGGCGCGATATAGGTACCTTGGTCGCGTTAGTCATGGCTTGCATTTACCTGTTGCTTAATCATTATTTCAGCCAAGCCCAAAGCCGCCGATAACTTGCCAACAGGCAAAGGACTTGGCCATGGCATCGACCATCAAGCTCGGCGCGGCATTGAGCCAACAGCTACACGACCACACAGTGAGTCGCCTGCCGGCAGAGCAGAAAGAGGCGCCAGCCAAGGGGGCTGCTGGCTTCAGCATTGAGCTGACCCTAACCTCGGGGCAGCGCATTCAAGTGCAATTTGCCCAACGCTTAAACGGCAGCTTGAAACACTTTTCCATCGCCAGCAGCAGCGAGCTCAGCAGCAGCAGCGAGCAGCAAATGCGCCAACTGGTTCGAGAGCTGGGCTACAGCGTCAGCGCCTTATTTGCTGGCAGCGAGCACTCAGACCTGTTTGCGGCCCTACGCCATAGCGACGTTAAAACAGTCGACCTGCAAGCTTGGCACAACCAGGGTAACAGCCAACAACAGTTAAATTTACAGCAGCAACGCCACAGCGATGGCGCCTTGGATATGGACGGTCATTGGCAACAACGGCAAGACAATCAATACAGCGAGCATGACTTTGATGTTTTTCGCCGCGGCTTCGATCAAGCCGCGCTACTGGGGCACAACGACTTGGCTTGGCTGCAACAGCAAATACAAACCTCCAGCGACGGTTTAGCGCCACAAGTCAGCAGCTTCTTTGAGTCGGCGATGAACGCCTTGTTACAGCGCGCCGAACAAGGGCAGCAATGGTTACAGCGTTTGGGCAGCGATGCGGCCAGCGCCCAGCAGTTTATTGCACAAACCGTGGAGCAACTGGCGCAGCCCTATTCCCCCGCCGCCAGCAATGCCTTGCCTGATTTTCGCGCAGAGTTTTTTAGCCGCAGCCAGCAGCAAGGCCAACCCCCTGACGAACAGCTGGCGCTAAAACTGACGCAAACCAGTTTTAAAGGACAGCAAGATGAGCATGGCGTCGCCTTTGCCAATCAAATCCGGCGATTGGATATGTGGCGTTTATTGGATGGCCAACAGCAGCACATTCAAACCCGCTGGCAACAACGTGAAGAAGTGAGGCACAGGTACGACAACGGTGTATTAACCGAGACGCAGTACCGGCTGGATTCACAGTGGCAGCAACAGCGCCCGGGGCAGCTGCCCAAGCGCCAGCAAGTTCATTTGATCGCAAAGGGTTAACCCCCCGTTGCTATGCACCATAACGCTGACTGCAACTCACGGTTTTTGAGATGTGAAGGCGCCGGCCTGTTGATATACTCGCGTGCTTGCGCCCGAGCAAATCGGGCATGATGGCTATTTATACAAGAGGTTTGCGTGAGCACAGAATCCACCCCCAGTCAGTTTCAGGATACTCAGCAACTGCTTAGCGAGGACGGTTTTCGCGTCAGCAACATCTGGTATCACGGCACCGCATCCGGTCTGTTGGAGTCGATTCAGCAACAGGGTTTAAAAGGCGCCGGCGACGCCGAGCTGATGTCACGCCAGCAGCATTTGCTAAAAACCATTGGTCACAGCAGCATCGGCAGTGACGACCCCGTGTTTTTAACCCAGAGCAAAGAGCTGGCGTATTTCTGGGCACAACAAAAGACCCACAGCCGCAACTTGGCCTTTCAACAAAACGAAGCGCCCGTCGTCATTGCAGTGACTCTGGCGGATGAGGAGCAATCCAGCGTTCGTCCAGATGCCGGTGGTGCGGCCTTGGTACTAGAGCCAGGCAATGCCTACATAACCTTTCTCAAAGCGCTGTATGAAGCGCACGGCCACACTTTGGAAGATGCCAACCCGCTGGCCATGCCACGCGATTATTTCCTCAATAAGTTAGGTCTGGCATACCGCCAAGCCCCCATTGCTGCTGACGCCTTAACCGTGCTTTAACTGGAGCACGGCGGCGCTATGTTCTGGCTGCAGTAGGTTTGCTTTAAAAAATCGATAAACGCGCGCACCACCGGATTGGGATAAGTGCGCGCAACGTAAACGGCATACACCCGACCGCCATCGCCACCTTGCAGCCCAGCCTGCCAATCGGTTAAGCAGGGCTCTAACTTAGCCTGCTCGATGGCCGGCTGCAGCAGCCAGCGCGGTAGCTGAACCACGCCGGCACCGGCTTCTGCCGCGGCCAATAAGGGAATGCCTCCGCGTGAACTGAGCGTGCCTTGCGGAGCAACACGGACTTGCTCTCCCTGGCGACGAAAGTGCCAGTAGCTGCGCTGTCTGCCGCGGCTCAACAGCAAGCAGTTGTGCTGCAGTAACTCCTCCGGCAGCGTCGGTTTGCCATGGCGCTGCCAGTAGCTCGGCGCCGCTGCCACCCAGGTTTCATTGCTCATCAAACTCAAGGCTTTAAGCCCTGAGTCTGCCGGGCGGCCGATGCGAATGGCCACGTCGACGTCTTCTTCTAACAGGTCGATCAGACGATTTTCATGGGCAATGTCGAGCTGCACCTGCGGAAACTGCTGCATAAAGTTCGTCAATTTAGGCGCCAACTGCACCGTGCCAAAGGCTTCAAATACTGAAATACGAAGCGGCCCAGCAACTCGCTCAGGGTCATCTTGCACGCAATATTTCAACTCGTCGGCCTGTGCGACCCACGCCAGCGCGCCTTGATAAAAGCGTTGGCCACTGGCGGTGAGCTTAAGCTGTCGGGTCGAGCGTTGCAGCAAACTGGTGCCCAGCTCACCCTCTAGCCCATCAATGGCGCGCGCAACAGACGAAGGTGCCATGTTCAGCACCTGCGCGGCCTTAGAAAAACTGCCCTGCTCCACCACCTTCAAAAACACACGCGCCGCCGCCAACATGCTCACCACCTTTGCATTTAGTGCAAAACTAAAACAGAAAACCTATGCATTCTATGCAAATCAGTCAAACCCTAAACTGGCCACTCATCATTCATGAGGAACAACAGATGAGCCGAATTGCTTTTCACCAAATCCTCAAAGACATGTTGGCCGGTTTAATGCGCACTGAAGACACGCTGAGCCAGTTAGAGTGGATCGACACCCGCACGCTGGAGCTGGTGCGATATTACATTTCTGCGTTAAATGGCTGTGCTTACTGCTTGGACATGCACTACAAGGAAGCCTTGCATCATGGCGAGCAACCCGAGCGTCTGCATGCCATCGAACATTGGGCCTCCTTGCCGTTTTATTCCGAGCAAGAGCAAGGCTTGCTGCGCTGGGCCAACGTTTGTGTAACTAAGCAGGCAGAGGACAGTGAAAAGCAGGCGGCCTTTCGCCAACTGCGTGAGCATTATGATGAAGCGCAAATCGCCTGGCTGACCTTGGTGATCAGCCAATTGGCACAATGGAACTTACTGGTCAAAGCGTTTGGTTTTAGTGCCGGGCACTATCAACCAGCACATCATCAACCAGCACATCATCAACCAGGGCAACAATAAAGCACCTAAAAAACGCCCGAGCCGAATGGCTCAGGCGTTTTTATCCGGCCGAATACGGCTGTGCCCTAACAGCCACCAGGAAATACCGCGGCAGGTAAAATACACCAAAAAACCAGCAAAAATTGTATCACTTAAAAAATGCCCGCCCTGCATGATGCGCACTGCACTCATTATCACACCCAGCGCAATGCCCCAGTACAGCCAGCTGCGACGACGAAATATCCATGCCAACGCCATAAAATAAAACGCCATGGCTGAGTGACCACTGACAAAGGATTTGCCGCTACTTTTTTGGTTAATCACAAACGCAGGAGTAAACGCATCTGAGCCGCCAAACTGCTCCACCGCACGCGGCCGCTCACGCTGAAAGCCCTCTTTGAAAACACTGTGCACCAGAAGGCCTGGCCCAATCAGCAACACCAGCAATAAAAACAACCAGGGTTTGCGATGCTTAGGGCTCACACCACCGCGCACAAACGACAGACCAATGACGATCAGCATGATGGGAATTATAAAATGTGGCAGGTAACGAAATACCCAATAAATTGCTTCGTTAATGGGATGATTTGCTAGCGGCCAACCCGGCAATGACGGATCGTAAAACCACTGGCTAACGATCAAGTCCAGTTGTGGCCAAGCCACAAACACCACCGCCAACGCTGCACATACTAGGATCGCCCCATGTTGTCGCCAAGCTTTCACGCCACTACTCCGTGCAAAAGTGGCCAGCATACCCGATTTCTGCCGCCAGCCTAATGGTCAGTTCGGCCCACTGACTGACCTTTACGAACCTGCGCCGATCTTCACGCCACGTTACCCTGCCAGTAACAGACTCGCTACTAATCTAGCTGGAGAACCTTATGCGTCGATCTTTTATGCTTGGCAGTGTCCTTTTTGCGCTCACCGCCTGCCAACCCTCGGCATCGAATAACACACAAATGCAAAGCCTACCCGCTGATAGCGCGGGTTTCACTGCAGCAACAGAAGCGACACGGCAACATCAGCAAGACGTCAGTGCTGTATTGAATCTACAGCAGCAAGATGACTGGCAACAGGCACGACGTGGTCAACTGGCCAGCGCCGATGATTTCAGCGTCCACTTGCCTTCCGGTGAGAGAATCTGGGATCGAGCGGCGTACCAGTTTATAAGCGGCGAGGCACCTGATTCAGTTAACCCAAGCCTGTGGCGCCAAGCTGGCTTGAATAACCTCTCTGGGCTGTTTGAAGTGGTACCTGGTATTTACCAGCTACGAGGGATGGACCTAGCCAACATGACGCTGATTGAGGGAGAGCAAGGCTGGATTGTGATCGACCCACTGACTTCAGCCGAAACTGCAAAAGCAGCGTTTGAGCTAGCGCTGCAGCATTTACCTCAGCGCCCCATCAGTGCCGTGCTGTTCACTCACAGCCATATTGACCACTTTGGTGGTATTAACGGTTTACTTCCGCAATTTGCGCTAAGTAACGACATTCCGATTATTGCGCCAGACGGATTTATGCATGAGGCCACCAGCGAAAACATCGTCGCCGGTAGCGCAATGAGCCGTCGCGCTAGTTTTATGTATGGCAAGCAACTGCCACGCACAACTCGCGGCCATATAGGTTCAGGGCTGGGTAAATCACCGGCGTTTGGCCATCTCGGCATCATTGAGCCTAGCCACAACATTGATGACGACACAGAGGCCATGATTATCGATGGTGTAACGTTTGAGTTTCAATACACACCGGACTCTGAGGCTCCGGCAGAAATGACCTTTTATTTGCCCGAATTTAACGCATTTTGCGGTGCCGAGCTGGTCTCACGTACCCAACACAATCTCTACACTTTGCGCGGCGCTAAGGTTCGCGATGCACTTAAGTGGAGCGGCTACATTGAGCAAGCACGCCAACGTTTTTCACAAGCACAAGTATATTTCGGCAGCCATCACTGGCCAATTTGGGGCAATGATGCCATACAGCAGTTTTTGATCGGCCAGCGTGACACTTATAAGTTTATTCACGACCAGTCTGTACGTTTAATGAATAACGGTGCGACGGCGGATGAAATTGCACAGCAAATACGGTTACCAGAGAGTCTGGCAAACCAGTTTTCTAATCGTGGCTATTATGGCACTGTCAAACACAATGCCAAAGCGGTGTATCAATTTTATATGGGTTGGTACAACGGTAACCCAGCCCACCTAGATCCACTTCCAAGAGTCGAGGCCGCTTCTCGCTACGTCGCCTTAGCCGGTGGCGCTGAGGCACTACTGCAACACGCGCGGGCAGCATTTGAACAAGGCGACTATCGCTGGGCCGCTGAGCTGTTGAATCATTTAGTATTTGCGCAGCCAAGCCATAGCGAGGCCAAACGGTGGCTGGCACGCAGTTACGACCAGTTAGGTTATCAGGCAGAAAGTGGCCCTTGGCGCGACGTGTATCTCACGGGTGCGTACGAACTACGCCATGGTGCAGCGCAAACAAATCTCGATTTAAGGCAAATGAAGTCGGTCTTTTTACACACGCCAGTCAGTCATTTCTTTACTTCTATGGCAACGCGCCTTAAAGCCGAGAACGCACACGATACCGACCTCTCCATCGCAATACACTTCAGCGACTTGCAGCAAAGTTACCGCCTCTGGATTGAAAACTCGGTCATGCATCATCAGCCCATCACCACAGCAGCTGATGTTGACGCAGAGCTGACGCTGACTCATGCATTATTTATCGATTTATTGATTGGAAATGCCGGTATTAAAGACCTACTGTTATCCGATGATATCGACAGTGATGGCAGCCACTGGGATTTAATCACCTTTTTTTCACTGTTTGAAAAACCCAACCAGCACTTTGCCATCGTAACGCCGGAATAACTAACACAGGATATGTCAGCATAACGTACAATAAGCATTATCAGCCAGTTAAGGCGCCTTTGGATAATTCGGTGTAAATCGCCAGAGCCCTAAGAAGCACGAAACCGGTTTACCGCTCTCGTGCCTGCTTAAAAAGACCCCGATATTTCCCGCGCACAGCGTCTTTTACTGGTGCTTTTCATTCATTCTAAAAAATACCCACTGCTGACTCAGGACACAAACTAGTTACAACAAACATCAGCTACACAGAAGAACTGAAATGCCCTAGCGCCCCTCTAGGGCATTTCTGACCGGCGACAGTGTGCACGGTATTGACTGGGCCGTTCGCCTTGCCAGCGCAAAAAAGAGCGGGAGAA
The DNA here is from genome assembly GCF_014652515.1 of Bacterioplanes sanyensis. Classification (GTDB taxonomy): domain Bacteria; phylum Pseudomonadota; class Gammaproteobacteria; order Pseudomonadales; family Oceanobacteraceae; genus Bacterioplanes; species Bacterioplanes sanyensis. Next base: position 273,707 of record NZ_BMYY01000004.1, read on the forward strand.
ATTACTACTGTCACTAAAACCTAATTGCAACGCAATACTGGTTAAATCTTCATCACTTTCTCGTAGGCGCTGGCACGCCAGTGCATGACGCACCTGCTGCAAGCAGAGTCTGAAACTAGTGTTTTCTTGCGCCAAAAAACGCCTCAGGCTACGCTCACTGATATTCAGTTGCTGGGCTATCTGAGCTTGGGTTGGCTCACCCCTCGGCAATACTGCACCTATGGCGAGCTGCACCTTGGCGCCGTACCCTGCTTGCTGGTGCTGCTGCAAATATTGTTGCACTCGCCGTTCATGGGCCGCCAGTAACCCAGTGTCGCCGATTAATTGCTGCTGCAACACGTTACGCCGAAACCACAAAATACACTGCGACTGAGAAAACTCCACCGGCACCTGATACATCTGCTGCCAATAGTGCGGCTGATCTGGCCGCGCGCGGTGCAGTTCCACCTGGGTCAGCAACTCATTCGCTGGAAGGCCAGAAATGAGTTTGGCCAAACGCACCAGAGTCGCCATAAAAGCATCCAATGCCAGTGGCGATAGCGGCAGGCTAGCCAGTGGCGTAATGCGAATACCCAGACTATCGGGCCGGTGAACCAAGGCAACATGGGCGCTGTTTGACACCATGTCATGGTACTGCACCACTTTTTCCAGCACTTGCTGCAAAGACGAGCAAGCCATGACCAGCATGCCCACCGCGTGCAAATGCATGGGCTGTACGTGACGCGATACAGATAAGCCAAATGCTCCATCCGCTGTCGCTTGCTCAGCCAACTGCCATAGCTGCGTCATACGTGCAATCTCAATTCGCTTATCCGGCTGGCTTAGTAACCTGCTTTCGCATAAGCCGACTTGCTGCAAAAGAGGTTGTGGCGCGATCTGGCGATGGCGTAATGCTTGGCACAGCGCCAATGGCCAAGCTGCCAGAGTGGAAGGTTCAAAGGCCTGCATCGGTCATCACCTTTACAATCACTTGCGGTGCCTCCAGTTGTGGGTAATGCCCAACGTCCGCCAGCTCGGTGATGTCATCACGCTCTAATACTTGGCGATAGCGGGCCACCATATGCGCACCTGAAATGGGATCGGCACTGCCATTTATCAGATGCAAGCGATGCGGCCAGTCTTTTAAGGCGCCGACCCAACGCTGGCGCTGCTGGCGCCTCTCTTTCATGTAGCCCATTAAACGCGGCAACACTCGTGGGCCATGGCGATAACTTAAAAAGCGCCAGCTGGCACTCAAATCATCGCCCGACAGTGGCTGCTGGCAAATACGCTGCAAACCGCGGGCAAGTTTTTTCTCTGTTATTCCTCGGGCAAACCAGCTCCCCAGTGGGCTGGCCAATAGGCGTTGCGACCATAACGGACGATGAGCTTCTGGAAACAGCCCACCGTTCAGCAAGGTGACGGACTGAAAGCACTGCTGTGACTGCTCCAGTTGGCGCGCCATCAACTCTTGAGTCACGGTGTCACCGTAATCGTGGGCCAAGATATGGCACTGCTCGATACCGAGGTGGCGCACTAACGCTTCCTGAATATCGGCCTGGACAGCGATGCAATAAGGAAATGCCGCCGGTTTATCGCTGCAGCCAAAGCCCAACATATCCGCGGCCAATAAATCGTAGTGTTGTGCTAAACCATCCCATACGTCATGCCAATCCCAACTGCTGGTTGGAAAGCCATGAATGAGCAGCAGCACGGGCTTATTTTTACCCAGTTGACTAATCGCCGTGGAGGCACGGTAGAAGATCCGGAGGTCATAGCTGCGACCGTCCACGTCAGGCCGGAACACCAGCCAGTGGCCGTCGGCCTGCCAGTCAGAAGGAGTCATGCAAGATCCTATTGTTATTATGGCAACCCCAATAGCGTGATTGAGGTTTCTTTATTTTAAGGTCAGCTTTATTTTAAGGTCAGCGTCGGCAAACGCAGAATGTAAATGCTGACGCCCAACCCTGTCAGCGGCAGCAGTATTTGCAACATAGGCCTGGGCACCAATACAAAGGCCGTCAGCAGCATCACGCTCCACATCAACGCCAGAGAATATACTTTGGCTCGCATTGGCATGCCTTTGCCGTCCAAGTAATAGATGACGTAATTACCCAAGCGTGGATGATGAATTAACCATTGATAAAAACGCGAAGAGCTGCGCACAAAGCAAGCGGCGGCCAGCAACAAAAATGGCGTGGTAGGCAATACGGGCAAAAATATACCGACCACGCCCAGCACCACCGACAACCAACCACAGGCAAACACCAAGTGGCGCAGCAATGGGTGACGAATTCTTTTTTGCTCAGCTAGAGGCACAGACATGGAACAACCCAAACCACAGATGTGCCTAGCATAGCTCAATACCGCCGGGCAAATCGACGCCGATATTCAGTCGGCGTCAGACCCGTCTTCTTACGAAACAAGCGCCGAAACGAGCTGGCATCTTCGTAACCAACGTCGGTCATGACCACGTCGACTGTACGCCCTGTTTCTTCCAATAACTTTTGCGCCGCTTCAATACGAATCGACTGCACATAGGTATTGGGCGGCATATCCAGCGCGGCATTAAAACGCCGAATCAGCGTGCGCTTAGAGACGCTAAAGCGCTCTGCTAACTCTTCGACTGTGAATGGCTCAGCGTAATGCTGCTCTAGCCAACCTTGTGCCTGACTGACCAGATCGTCTTTATGCGGCTTGGCCAAGCGCATCAGTGAGTAGGAAAGCTGACTGTCGCGGCGGTAATCAATCACAAACGCCTTGGCCGTTTGAATCGCCGCCTCAAAACCGACATGACGTTCAATGATGTGCAACCCCAGATCAAACCAAGCCAGCCCACCGCCGGCGCAATAAATGTGTTCGTCGCGGGTAATCAGTTGATCCGCTTGCAGCGACACCTTGGGGTACAAGCGTTCAAAGGTATCTTTAAAACCCCAATGTGTGGTGGCGCAGCGGCCATTTAAAATGCCGGCTTCGGCCAACAGAAAATTACCGGTGCAATTACCGGCAATGGTCCAGCCTTGTTGATCGGCATGGCGCAACAGCTCCAGTACTGGCTCGGCATCCGTTAACACTTCCTCAATGGGTCCGCCGACGGTGGGAACAATGACGGCATCCACTTGCGCTTCTGACGCCATGACCTCAGCAAAACTCATATGACTGGCCAATTGCAGCCCATTAATGCAACGCACAGGCTCACCATTAGGAGAGGCAATTCGCACGTTAAACAAACGTTGCGCTGGCGTGCCCTCAATGCGATTCCAGGTGACACCTGCGAGGCCAAATAAATCCGCCACCCCGGTAATGGCAGAAGCCAAAGCACGGTCAAAGCCAACAACAACTAGGTTAATCATGGTTTTACTTGTCACTAATAGCCTCAAGAGTGGCCATATTGCCAATTACGAGGCGGCATGACAAGCCTCATAGTGGCTAAAAGTGCCACCCGGAGATTCGCCATGTCCACCCTGATTAACCACACAGATCTTGAGTTTTTACTCTATGACCTGTTCGATGCCAATAGCCTGACGCGACTCCCTCAGTATCAGGATCACGACCAGACCACCTTTGATGCCGTACTCGCAACGGCAGAGCAGATTGCGACCCAGTACTTTCTGCCTCATAACGCCAAAGCCGATGCGCAGGAACCTCAGTTTGATGGCCAGCAGGTCACAACGGTGCCTGAGGTCAAACAGGCTTGGCGCCACTTTAGCGAGGCCGGTTTGCTCTGTGCTCGCCACCACTATTCAGACGGCGGCATGCAACTGCCCGCGTTGATCCACAGCGCCTGCAGTGCCTTTTTTATGGCGGCTAACCCTGCCACAGCAGGCTACCCCTTTCTTACCAGCGCCGCTGCCAACGTGATCCATACCTTCGGCAATGCAGAGCAAAAAGCGCGCTATTTATCGCATATGTTTCAAGGACGCTTCGCCGGTACCATGGCCCTGACGGAGCCAGACGTCGGTTCGTCGTTGGGCGATTTATCAACCCGAGCCACGCCGCACAGTGATGGCAGCTACCGCATTCATGGCCAGAAAATGTACATCTCTGGCGGCGATCAAGACATTACCGATAACATCATTCACCTAGTGCTGGCCCGCATAGAGGGCGCACCCGTCGGCGTGAAGGGCATTTCGCTGTTTATCGTGCCCAAATTTCGTGTGCATGAGGATGGCAGCCTGGGCCAACCCAATGACGTGCAGCTGGCTGGGCTGCTGCACAAAATGGGCTACCGTGGCACCACCTCAACCGTGCTCAACTTCGGCGAACAAGGAGACTGCCAAGGTTGGCTATTGGGGGAGCCCCATAAAGGCTTGAGCTATATGTTCAAGATGATGAATGAGGCACGCATCGGGGTTGGCTTAGGTGCCGCCATGATAGGCTATCGCGGCTATCTAGAATCTCTCAACTATGCCCGCCAACGGCCGCAAGGGCGCTTGCCAACCGAGCGCGATGCCAACAGCCCAGCCGTCAACATCATTCAACACACCGATGTGAAACGCATGCTGTTGGCGCAAAAGTCGTATGTCGAAGGCTCGCTGGCGCTGTGCTTGCTGGCTGCGCGCTTGGTCGACGAAAGCGAAGCCGGTGGTGATTCAGACAGCGCGCTATTGCTGGATCTGCTCACACCTGTGGTGAAATCCTACCCCTCCTATTACGGCCCACGAGCCAATGATCTCGCCATTCAGGTATTGGGTGGCAGTGGCTACATTCGCGAATACCCGGTTGAACAGTGCTATCGCGATAATCGCCTGAATCCCATTCATGAAGGTACCCACGGCATTCAATCGCTGGATTTACTGGGGCGCAAACTGTGGCAGCAACAAGGCAAGGGCCAACAACTGCTGCTGGCACGCATTCGCGACACGCTGGCGCGTGCCAGTGAGCACCCAGAGTTGAAGCCCTTGTGTCAGCAATACGAGCAACACCTAGATACTCTGGTACGTACCACCATGACACTCGGCAACACTCTGCAACAAGGCGAGCTGGAACTGGGATTGGCCAACTCTGCCCTGTACTTGGACATGATGGGCCGATGTGTAATCGGCTGGCTATGGCTAGACATGGCGCACACCGCGCTGCAAAGCAGCCGCCCCCGTGACTTTGTTAATGGCAAGCTGCAAACAGCGCAGTATTTTATTCGCTGGGAGCTGGGCGAAATCGAGCATCAGGCTAAATTACTGATCGAACTAGATCGCACTTGCTTGGACATGCAAGCGGCGTGGTTTTAGCTATCAATCAAGGCCATTGCCACGCCCATTACAACCCTCAAACCCGTGTTTGAGGGGCAATTTTCCTAGGCTGTCACAAACCTGTCATTTCAACTAAATTGGTTAGGGTCTAACACGGAAGTTCGAGGCGACCATGACGAGCCCCCTAGCATTCATCACTCAGCGCTTATCCATTGTTCAGCAGCATTTATTGCTCATCGCTCTGGTTGTTATTGGCTTTGGTGCCAGCGGAGCTGCGACTTGGCATCTGGCCAACACCACCGCCCACTTGAATCAACAGCAACAAGGGCTGCAACAGTTGCAACTGCAGTTGCTGCAATTGCGCCGCCATGAAAAGGACTTTTTACAGCGGTTAGAAGTCGATTACATCAATGACTTCCGCCAGCAAGCGCGGTCCTTTCAGCAGCAGCTGGAGCAGCACTTAAGTCTGTCGGTGCAACAGCTAGCGCAAAGCTATGTTCAAAGTTTTATGCAGCTAGCACAGTTGCAGCAACGCATCGGCTTAACGCCCACCAGCGGACTCTATGGCGATTTACGCCAAGCCATTCATGCAGTGGAGCAGCAAATTGACCAGCAACCAGCAACGCAAGCCGCCATGCTGATGCTGCGTCGCCATGAAAAAGACTTTATGTTGCGCCGCGAGCTTAAGTATCAACAGCGCTTCGAGCGCGATTTACCCGCCTTGCAACAAGCGCTGGATGGCCAGACCAACCTGTTGCAGCGCGTGCAACAATATCAACAACGCTTTACCGCACTGGTTGAGGCTGAGGTAGAAAAAGGCTTGGATCAAAATCAAGGCCTGCAACAACAATTGCGCGACCAAGCAGCCCAATTGGAGCAACAGTTTGCGCAACAACTGCAACAGCTATCAGCCAAATTGGAACAGCAACGCACGACACTGCTCAGTGCCACCCTAGTAACCATGCTGATATCCGCCGGTCTGGCACTGGCATTGGTTGCTTGGCTGTCACTTGCCATTAGCCGCAGTATTCGTCACATGACTCGGCGTGCGGTGCATACCGTTAATGATGACGACATCAGTCAACTTGCGCAGCAAACGGGCAATGAAATCACCGTTTTACAAGCTGCATTCGACCGGTTGTACGCTAAGTTGACCCAAGCCTTCGAGCGCTTCGAACAGTCCGCCGAGCAAATCAGTGTCGCCGCTCACACCATTCGCCAAGCCACCCAAAGCGTCGTTCAAAGCACGGATAGCGAACACGAACAGCTGGAAAAATCCGCCACCGCGGTACATGAGTTGAGCGCTTCCATTCAGGAAGTCGCCAACCTTGCCAACCGTACCTCCGGCTATGTTCGTGGCGTGAATGAGCGCCTAAACACCACCACAGAAAAGTCCAGCCAAGCACAAGAAGCCATTGAAGTGCTGCAAAATGAGCTCGACCACGCCGTACAAGCCATCACCGAACTCAAAGACGCCAACCGTGGCACTGAAAAGGTGCTTGATGCCATTGAGCAAATTGCCGAACAAACCAACCTGCTGGCGTTAAACGCCGCCATCGAAGCGGCCCGTGCGGGTGAACATGGTCGTGGCTTTGCCGTGGTCGCAGATGAAGTGCGGGCATTATCACGGCGCACGGCTGAAAGCACCGAACAAGTCCGCACCACACTGCGGCGCTTTGAAACCGTCATCAATAATGTTGTTGCCGCGGTACACAGCTCTAATCAACGTGGCGAAGAAGGTAAAAGCCAGTCTTTTCATGCGCTGCAGCTCATTCGTGAAATGACGCAAAGCATGGCGGAGGTTGCCATGATGAATCTACAAGTGGCCACCGCGGTTGAGCAGCAAAGTGTGGCTGCCAGTGAGGTCGATCAATACGTTTGTGACATAGTCAAAGCCGCCGATGACGTAAAAGACCAAACCAGCGATAGCATGGTCGCCAGTGAGCAGTTAGCTGAGGCCGTCGACAGCATTGCCGCCGCTGTCGACTCCGTACGTTTATAGCGGCCGCTGTGGCACTCTGACAGGATTGACCTATGCTCTGGTAGCAGCCTAATCCGGAGCATGTGCATGAAAGCATGGCCGCTAAAAACTAAATTATTCGCCATCACCCTCGGTATTATTTTGGTGCTGACCTTCGCCATGGGGGCACAGACCTTCAGCGGTATTACCGAGATCAGTGCACGCTTATCTGGCCATGCTGGGGACAACCTTGAACGTGCCGTAGTGCAGCAATTGCAAAGCAGCGCCAAAGGCTATGGGGCCGAAGTGAGCGGCTACATTAACTCGGCTTACCGGGTGCCACTTACCGTGGCCAGCATTCTCAAAAACAGCATCGAAGCTGGGCCAGCCAATCGCTTAAGCCGCGACCAGGTCAATCTGTTGCTGCAAGCGACATTGGCACAACACCCGGATATCAGCTCTATGTATGGTCAGTTTGAAGCCAACGGCTACGACGGCGAGGACCGCTTTTGGCAAGGCAGTGATGACATTCACACCGTCGAAAGCAACGGTGCCTTGGAAATCTATTGGATTCGCAACCAGCAAGGCCAGCTAGAGCAACAACGTGTCGAAGACTCAGAAGAAAAATACGTCACCACGCGCAATGAGTTCGGCATTCGTGAAGCCGAGTGGTATTTGTGTGGCAAAGACAGCGGCAAGCCCTGTTTAATGGAGCCCTACCTTTACGAAATCAGCTCAGGCTACACCGAGCTGATGACCAGCCTGACAGTGCCCGTCATGGCCAATGGCAGTTTTCGTGGCATTGTCGGCGTCGATGTCAACTTGCCCTTGTTCCAACGCATTACCGAAGAACTGAGCAAAGCTTTGTACGACGGCGCAGCCAAGGTCACCCTGCTGAGCCACATTGGTTTGATCGCCGCCTCCAGCCACTATCAAGAACACCTCACCCGGCCATTAAAAGAAGCCATGCCAACCTTGGGCGAGCAGCTCCACCAGCTGCACCAACAAGGTGGGCAACTGGATACCGATGATCGCTTTTTTGTCGCTGCATCGCTGCCCATTAAAGCCTCTGGTAATACCTGGTCACTGCTGATCGAACTGCCTAAGGATATTGCCTTGGCTGAGCTCAGTGAGTTGCAGCATTTGATCGAGGAAGAGCGTGCCAGCGTGGTGTCAACGCAACTGTTGTCGGCGATCATCTTGGCCGCCATCGCCATCGTACTGATGACCGCCGTTATACGCTCCATCGTGCAACCTTTGCGACGCCTTAACCAACAGGTCAATCAGTTAGCATCGGCCGACGGCGACCTAACACAAAGTCTGGAATTGGATACCCATGCCGAGCTGATCGAGCTCAGCCAAGGCTTTAACCGTTTCATCATCAAGCTGCGTGAAATGGTCAACTCGTTAAAAGACGTTAGCTCAGAGGTGCGCCAACAATCGCAGCAAAACCTCAGCATTTCCGAACGCACCCGGCAAAGCACAGATCAGCAGCAAACGGAGATCAACAACGTCGTCACCGCCACGCAGGAAATGTCTGCCACCGCACACGAAGTATCACGAATCGCATCCGACGTCTCCGGTCGCTCGCAAGACATTCACCGCTCGGTGACCGACTCACAACAGCACCTGTCGTCTGCTTTAAATACCGTACTGGAAATGACCAAAGGCATGAGCAGTGCCAGCGACTCCATCACCAAGGTGGCCAGTCATTCAGAGGACATTAACCGCATCTTGGAGGTCATTCGCAGCATTGCCGAACAAACCAACTTGCTGGCTTTAAACGCCGCCATTGAGGCGGCTCGCGCTGGAGAGCAAGGCCGCGGCTTCGCGGTGGTGGCGGATGAAGTGCGCACCCTGGCTTCGCGCACACAGGAATCCACGGCAGAAATCGACGGCATGATTGAAACCCTGCAAAAAGAAGTGCACTCGGCGGTGAGCATTATTAAGCAAGGCAGCGAACAGTCAGCGGTCAACCGGGAAGCCACGCAACATGCGCACGAATCCTTGCATCAAGTGGTGGCAGCCATCGGTGAAATCGCCGATCACATCGGCCAGGTAGCCACCGCAGCCGAGGAGCAAAGTTCGGTGAGCGAAGAAATCACCCGCAATTTAACCGTGATTGGCGATGCCGCGAACATTCTTGCAGAGCTGGCGTTGGAGGCCAACCACAGCAGTGGCCAAGTGACGCAACAGCTCGACATCCTTGACCAGCGCTTGGGCGGGTTACGTACTTAAACCGCACTCGGCCAAGGCCCCAGCGGCCCGGTTGGATCGTCGGGTTCTGGCTTGCCCCACTGGCTATATAAATAGCGGCAAATGGCATCGTCTACTTGCCGCTGCAGGTCAGGGTAGCCCTGATTGCCGAACAGGCGATTAAACTCCAACACAAATGGATACTGCCCCACCATGGCGATATCAAAACCGCCATGATCAATATTTAAACCTTGCGCTAGCTGCTTCACCAGGTTAACGGCCGCATCGGGCAAAACCCCGGAACGCGCTTCTCCACCACGCGCCAAATTGGTATGAAAACCATTGTCTGACTGCATGCGCCAAAAGCCCCCGACAACCTCTTGCCCAACCCAAACGATGCGCAAATCACGATCAATGGGCAAATACTCTTGCACATACAACAGCGGCGAGCGCTGGCAATACTGCTGCCAGTCTTGTTCGCTTTGAATAAGAAAAACCCCTTCACCCATGCTGCTGCGAGGGATTTTGGCCACAAACGGCAACGCCATCTGCGCCCACAAGCGCTGTGCTTCAGCGTCGGTATTGGCGGCAATTAACGTATACGGCGTATGCTGTGGCGCCAGCAGTTGGAAACAGCGCGTCTGTTCGACTTTGTCGTGGCCAATACGGTAACTGGCAGGCGAAGGGAAAATGCGTTGCTTCAGCCCATACTCAAGGCCATTGAGCTGCCAAAACTGCGGAAAAAGCAAACCGTCGGCATCGAGCAGCACGTCCAAGTGCTCGTTCATTTTTTCCGGTTTGATGTAGCGGATGTTTGGCAGGCCCAGCGTGCGCAACGCATCAAAAGACACCAGTTGCATGGACAAATCTCAGATAAGAAGAGCGGATTTTAATCAAAAACCCGCTCCACACCAGCTTTTTTTAACTGGATTTGCGTCGCTGTCGCTTGGCTTTATCTTTTTTCGCTTGGCGAATGCTACTGGTCTTTTCAACCGCTTGAGCACGGCGCTTGCTGCGGTGTTTGACTTCACCACCACGATCAGAAAACGGGTTCTCGCCCTGGCGGAACTCAAAGCGAATGGGCGTGCCTTGAATGTCCAGTACTCGGCGGAAGGTGTTGGCAAGATAGCGCTTGTAGTCTTCTGGCAGGTCGTTGGCCATGTTGCCGTGCACCACAATGCGAGGCGGATTAGAGCCACCTTGGTGAGCGTAACGCAGCTTAGGCCTACGACCGCGAATCAAAGGCGGTTGATGGCTGGCAATGGCGTCTTCCAAAATGCGGGTCAGCATATTGGTCTGCCACTTCGCCATGGCAGATTCGTAAGCCTTATCAACGGACTCGTATAAATGACCCACGCCGGTGCCATGCAAGGCTGAAATAAAGTGCTGCTCAGCAAAAGTTAAAAAATCGAAGCGACGATCCAGCTCGTCTTTCACACGCTGCTTATCGTAGCTGTCCATGCCGTCCCATTTATTGATGGCCAGCACCAGCGCACGACCGGAGTTGAGTACAAAACTCAGCATATGCAGGTCTTGCTCAACGATGCCCGTGCGTGCATCCAGCACCAAAATACAAACGTGGCAATCCTGAATGGCTTGCAGGGTTTTAATGATGGAAAACTTCTCGGCCGCTTCCGAGATGTTTTTACGGCGACGCACCCCGGCGGTATCGATCAGGGTGTAGTCCTGCCCAAAGCGCTCGTAAGGAATATAAATGCTGTCACGCGTGGTACCGGCATGGTCATAAACCACCACCCGGTCTTCACCCAACATACGATTCACCAGCGTCGATTTGCCAACGTTCGGCCGCCCCACCACGGCGATTTTAATGCCGCGTACATCCAGCTCTTCGTGGGTGATTTCTTCTTCTGCAGGCTCGTCAGGTAAATAGCCGGTTTCAGGCTCTTCTTCGCTGAACTCTTCGCCCAACAGCTCATCCATTACATAGTCCACTAGGGTAGATACCCCGCGGTTATGAGCGGCGGCGATGGCCAATGGCTCACCCATGCCCAGCTCGTAAAACTCGCCGAGCACCACGTCTGGATTTTTGCCGTCGATTTTGTTGGCAATCAAATAGGCCGACTTGCCGTTGCGCCGCAAATGATCAGCAATCATGCGGTCTCCGGCGGTAATACCGGCACCGACATCGACCATAAAAAAGACGATGTCGGCTTCTTCAATGGCCTGAAAGCTTTGCTGCGCCATGACTTCATCGATGCCCTCTTCCTCGCCACTGATACCGCCGGTATCAATCACAATAAAAGGACGGCGACCCACTTTGCCCTCACCGTATTTACGGTCACGGGTGAGGCCAGCGATTTCGGCCACCAAGGCATCACGGCTTTTGGTTAGGCGATTAAACAGTGTGGATTTACCAACGTTGGGACGACCAACCAGGGCAATGACGGGTAGCATGAACAGGTACCTTAGAGCGGATGATGCAGCACGCTGACCTTATTGGTCAGCGTGTACGGTTAAGAGTAGCAGTTCACCAGAGTTACTGGTGACGAGCAGACCCCGGTCGGTGGCGACCATGGGGGCAGAAATACCAAAGTCACGACCGCGTAGGTTGTGCCAGTTGGTCATTTCCGGCGAGTTGGGAACATTTTGATGCAAAGGTTTCGGACGTAAGCGCTCACGCGCTAAAAGCTCACCGTCGACTTGGCTCAGCAAGTAGAAGTAGCCTTCACCGTCAGCCACCGCCAAATAGCGATCATAAGCAACAATCTGCCCCAATGCTTTGCCTTGCAATGCGGTCTGCTGCCATTGGCTGGCGCCATTGATCAAGTCGTAAGCTTGCACCGTGCCATCGGCCAGACTCAAATACAAACTGCCCAACGCCAGTTCTGGGTGACCATAACTGGAGCCGTCTTCTTTCCAACGCACATCGCCTCGTGGCGACAGTGCGGCAACGCTGCCATGGTAGCTGGCGGCATAAATAACGCCGTTATCCCAAACCGGCGTGCCGTCGATGTCTACCAGACGTTCTAACTCGGAGCGGCCATCAGGAATGGCGAGCCGCACATCCCAGCGGGGAATGCCTAAGCGCTTATCAAGTGCCACCACCTTGCCACTGGCAAAGCCGGTCACCACCAACTGCTCCAACACCAAAGGAGAGCTGGTACCACGCACCGACAGTACCGGCATGGCGTGCTCATAGGTCCAACGCTGCTCGCCACTGTTGCGGTCAAATGCGGTTAAGCGCCCATCAATGGTGTGCACATAGACACGCTCAGCATCGACGCCAGCAGCGGACACCGACTCAGACGCCAGCGCCGCGCTCCACTGCAACTCACCGTCGGTGCTCAAGCGGTGCAAGCGACCGTCTTGGGTAGCAACAAACAGATCATCGCCATCGACCCGAATCCCACCCGTGATGGGCTGTTCCAGTGCCAGACTCCAGAGCGCACTGCCGTCTTCCAGCGACAATGCCGATACTTCCCCGGCCGCCGAAGCCACATACAAGGTGTCGCCTGCCAACGCTGGGCGCAGATGGTTTAGACGCGATGCAGCGCCTGGGCCTAAGTTATGACGCCATTCAATGTCTACCGACGGCGGTTGCTTAACCGCCGAGGTGGCGAAGGGCTGCTCTGCCACGGTAGAGCAACCAGCCAACATGGCCAGCAGCGACAGTGTGCCGACAAAACGCCGCATTACACCTCTCCGGTCGATGCCAGGTGATCGATTTTGCGCTGCAGCAGCTGCGTGCCAGCGCCGTTATCTTGCGCCGCTTGCAGTGCTTTTTCATAGGCAGCCAGTGCGTCTTCGGCTTTGCCCTGACGCCAGAAAATGTCGCCTCGGGTTTCTTCGAACTGCACCTGATAGGCAGGGTCTGGGACGTCTGCCAGCTGACTCAGAGCATCGTCAAAACGCTCCAACTCAGTCAAAACCAAGGCCAAACGCGCTTGGGCGGTAAATTTCACTGGGCCTGGCTCAGCCGCGTCTACCACTTGCTGCAGCGATGAGGCTGCGCTGTCGTAATCGCCAGCATCCGCCGCCAGGCGTGCAATAAAGAGACGTCCAAAATCAGCGTAAGCCGTACCGTCGTAGTCGTTGACCAAGCGCTCAGCCAGCTGCTGCATGTCTGCCTTGCTGCTGTCGTCTTGTTGCGCCTGTGGCAAGGCAGCCTGTTCGACCAGCTGCGAATAAACCTGTGAGGCCGCTTCTGCCGTCGCACGCTGATTATCTTGGTAGGTGTTCCAGCCAAACCAGCCACCGGCGACGATCACAACCGACACCAGCAAGCTTTTGCCGTTTTCCGCCCACCAGTTTTTCAGCGCTTCAACCTGTTCTTCTTCTGTGCGCATGTCACTCATGACAGCTTCCCCAATTCGTCAATCAATTAATGTGTTGTGCCAGCCAAGCGGCGGCATCTTGCTGAGCGATTTGTACCTGCTCCAGCTCGCCGCGCAAATCTTTGATGGTCACTTGCTGCTGAGCGACTTCACTTTCGCCCAACAACAGCGCAAATCGAGCACCGCTTTTATCGGCTTTCTTCATTTGCGACTTAAAGCTGCCACCGCCACAGTGGGTTTGGATACGCAGCCATTCTTGCTCGTTGCGCAAGCGGTCGGACAGTAACAGAGCCGCTTGGTCGGTGTCATCGCCTACCGCACAAACATACGCATCCAGTGTTTGATACACCGCTTGTGGCACACATTCCAAGCTTTCGAGCAGCAAGATCAAGCGCTCAACGCCCATGGCAAAACCAACGGCTGGCGTGGCCTTGCCACCTAATTGCTCGACCAAACCGTCGTAACGGCCACCGGCACAGACAGTGCCCTGGGCACCCAGCTTGTCGGTCACCCATTCAAATACGGTCTTGCAGTAGTAATCGAGGCCACGTACCAAACGAGGATTGACCTCATAAGCAATGCCAGCAGCGTCCAAAATGCTGCGCAGTTTGTCAAAGTGCTCACGACTGTCATCGTCGAGATAATCGAACAGACTTGGCGCACCGGCCAGCATTGCTTGCATATCTGGGTTTTTACTGTCCAAAACACGCAGTGGGTTGCTGTCCAAGCGGCGCAGACTGTCTTCGTCCAACAGCGCTTTGTGCTCGGTCAAATAAGCGACCAGTGCCTCGCGGTAGGCAGCGCGGGCTTCACTACTGCCCAAGGTATTGAGCTGCAAGGTCACGCTGTCTGCCAAACCAAGCTGCTGCCACAAACGTGCGGTCAGCAAAATCAACTCGGCGTCGATGTCCGCACTGGCGATGCCGTAAGTTTCGACGCCAATTTGGTAAAACTGGCGATAGCGACCTTTTTGCGGACGCTCATGGCGAAACATAGGGCCTGTGTACCACAAACGCTGGGTCTGGTTGTACAACAAACCGTGCTCTTCACACGCACGCACACAACCGGCCGTGCCTTCAGGACGCAACGTCAAACTGTCGCCGTTGCGATCATCGAAGGTGTACATTTCTTTTTCGACGATGTCTGTGACTTCACCGATGGAGCGCTTAAATAAGTTGGTCGACTCAACGATCGGCATGCGGATTTCGTTGTAGCCATAAGAGCCGAGCAGTTCAGCGACGGTGCCTTCCAAATACTGCCATACTGGTGACTGCGCTGGCAGAATATCGTTCATGCCGCGAACGGCCTGAATTTTTTTACTCATGATTTTGTGTATTCCTAAGCCAGCGTTTAAACGTCGCTGACAATTAATGCTTTGCGTTGTTGTTCCAGCTCGGTTGCCCGCTGGCGAATCAGCTGTTCAAGATCATCAACCAGATTCTCGTTGGTCAGCTTTTGTGCTGGTTTACCATCGATGTACACCAAATTGGGCTGACCGCCGGCCAAGCCAACGTCGGTTTCTTTTGCTTCACCCGGACCATTGACCACGCAACCAATCACAGAAACATCCATATCGGTACGAATGTCTTCTACCCGCTGTTCCAGCTCGTTCATGGTTTTAATCACATCAAAGTTTTGCCGCGAGCAGCTAGGGCAGGCAATAAAGTTGATGCCACGCGAGCGCAGCTTGAGGGACTTCAGCATGTCCCAGCCGACTTTAACTTCTTCCACTGGGTCCGCAGCCAGAGACACCCGAATGGTGTCGCCGATGCCATCCCACAAGAGCAAACCCAAACCGATCGAGGATTTAACGGTACCGCCTCGCAAACCGCCCGCTTCGGTAATGCCCAAGTGCAGTGGCTGCTCAATTTGATCGGCAATTTTCCGATACGCCGCCACCGTCATAAAAATATCCGACGCTTTTAAACTGAGTTTAAAATCAGGGAAATTCAAGCGGTCGAGAATATCGATATGGCGCATGGCCGATTCGACCAGCGCATCGGGCGTCGGCTCGCCGTATTTTTTTTGTAGATCTTTTTCCAATGACCCCGCATTCACGCCAATACGAATCGGAATGCCGTTATGACGTGCGGCATCTACCACGGCTTGCACTCTGTCTTCGCGGCCAATGTTGCCAGGGTTAATACGTAAACAATCAACGCCTAAATCTGCCACTTTTAACGCGATGCGATAATCAAAGTGAATATCCGCCACCAGTGGCACATCAACCTGCGCGCGGATTTTGCCAAAAGCATCGGCGGCATCCAGCGTCGGCACAGACACACGCACAATGTCCGCCCCAGCATCGGCAACTTGGCGAATCTGCGCCACCGTGGCATCAACATCTAACGTATCCGTATTGGTCATGGTTTGCACCGCAATCGGCGCATCACCACCAATCGCGACATTACCAACGTGAATCTGACGACTTTGACGGCGTTTAATCGGGTTTTCGAACTGCATATCAGTCACCCGCTCCCTTCAGCGAATCCTGGTACATTTGATATTCATCGGACTGGGGGAAGTTTTGCTTCAATTGCGTCGCCAGCTGAATGGCGCGCTGAGTTTGGCGCGCAATGGTCGTTAGCTTAACGCCCAGCCATAAACTGTGTGCTGTGTGCTCGGTTTGATCGCGTTCTACCAAACGATCAAAGCGATCAAAATAACGTTGCGATTCTTCATAGCGCTGCGCTTCAAACAGCAGCGTCGAAGCATTGACGAGCGCATCCACATTGTAAGGAGCAATGCGCAGCGCACGCATATACACCTCAATGGCTTGGTCGCGCTCATCCTGGCGATAAGTATTTAATGCCAGATCATTCAGTGCAGACACGCGATTCTCGTAATAGCGATCGCCCGCAGCTTGCTGCAAATACTGCTCTGCTTCATCGTGCTTGCCCTGGCGAGAATACAGTCGACCAAGATTATGACGCGCCTGGGTGTAATCGCCGTCGAAACTCAATGCTTTGCGAAAATACTCCTCGGCCAGATCTTCTTCGCCTTCTGCTTGCCACACCAGCCCCATGGCGTCATTGGCAGGGGCATAGTCAGCATCAATTTCCAGTGCCTTGGATAACCTCTGACGCGCCCAATCTGGCCGACCTTTCTGCAAATAGCCCAACCCTAATTGGGTATAGTTTTCGACCGCTTTTTTCGGTGAGGCTTTGGCACTGAAACGGCTCTCAGTGACAGTAACGCAACCGCTGCTCAAGGCAGCAACCAACACCAAAAAAGCAATATTTCGCAGCAGGGTCATCGCAGGCATTATTGTATCCTTGTTGGTTGATCTAGCTGGACCGCTTTAATGTAGCGCTCGCTGCGGCGAGTACGATCGGCCACTCGGCCGACCAGCTGGCCGCAAGCGGCATCGATATCGTCACCACGCGTGGAGCGAATGGTCACCACATGACCGGCGTTAATCAGATGATCGCGAAAACGATAAACGCGGTTATTGCTAGGGCGCTTATAACCCGAGTTAGGGAACGGGTTAAACGGAATCAGGTTAATTTTGCACGGTACCTGTTTCATTAGCTCGGCTAACTGCTCGGCATGCTCAAGGCTATCGTTTACGCCTTCCATCATGGTGTATTCGATGGTGGCTTTGCGTTTATCCGGTAACTTCTGCAAATAGCGATTGGTCGCCGCAATTAACTGCTCCAGCGGGTATTTTTTGTTAATGGGGACCAACTCATTACGTAACTCGTCATTGGGCGCGTGCAGGGATACGGCCAACGACACATCAATATCATCGCCCAGCTTATCCATCATGGGCACCACACCCGAGGTGCTCAGCGTCACGCGACGCTTCGACAAGCCGTAGCAAAAATCGTCCATCATCAAGCGCATGGCATCGACGACGTTGTCATAATTCAACAGCGGCTCGCCCATGCCCATCATCACCACATTGGTGATTCGGCCGGCGCGTTTCTCGCCTTGCTGGTGAAAACTCATGGCCGCCACATACACTTGGCCAATGATTTCGGCGACGCTCAGGTCGCGGTTGAAACCTTGCTTACCGGTAGAGCAAAAACTGCAGTCTAGGGCACAGCCAATCTGTGAGCTCACACACAATGTGCCGCGCTCTTTTTCCGGAATATAAACCGTTTCAATGGCACTGCCACCGTCCATGCGCATCACCCATTTTTGGGTGCCGTCATTGGAAATATCGTGATAAATCACTTCTGGCAGGCGGATTTCGCAAACGTCGGCCAGTTTGGCGCGCAACGCTTTGCTCATGTTGGTCATGTTATTGAAGTCGGACTCACCGTACTGGTGGATCCATTTGAGCATTTGCTGAGCTCGAAAGGGTTTTTCACCCAGACTGGCAAAAAAATCAGCCATTTTGGCAGGCGACAAGCCCAGTAAGTTCACTTTTTCAGTGGAAGCAGATGGAGTATCTGACATTTACAGCAACCTTGACGGTGTACGTCTTCAATAACCATGAATGGGGCAGCACGCCACCCCACCCGAGCCCGAAAGGGCCATTTCATCTTAGCGTGGGCAGATTTCTGCCGCGCCAAAGAAGTACTCAATTTCACGCTGAGCAGACTCAGCAGAATCAGAACCATGTACCGCGTTAGCATCGATGCTTTGAGCGAAATCAGCGCGAATAGTGCCCGCTGCCGCTTCTTGTGGGTTGGTAGCGCCCATCAGCTCACGGTTTTTCGCAATCGCGTCTTCACCTTCCAGCACCTGAACCACAACTGGGCCAGAGGTCATGAAAGAAACCAGATCACCAAAGAAAGGACGCTCTTTGTGCTCTGCGTAGAAACCGCCTGCTTTGTCGTCGTCCAGGTGCAGCATTTTCATTGCTACCACGTTCAGGCCCGCTTTCTCAAAACGTGTAACGATTTCGCCAATCACGTTCTTACCAACCGCGTCCGGTTTGATGATGGACAGGGTGCGTTCTACAGCCATGTTAGTCTCCAGATATAGTATGTTGATCAGTGCAAGTGGTCCGGCAGTGCCCGCATGGACACTGGGGCGGAATCAAAACCCGCGGATTATACGCACGTTTTGGCCAAAGTTGTACGACTCAGGCATCACCGCGTAGCAGCCGTACCACACGGCTCACCTCTTCGATCACCAACTCAATCTCATCGGCCTGGGTAAAACGGCCAACGGAAAAGCGCAGCCCCGCATGCGCCAGTGCATCACTGCGGCCAATCGCCTTCAACACATAAGACGGCTCAACACTGGCCGAGGTACAAGCAGACCCAGACGACACCGCCACTTTGGCCAGGGATGCCAGCAAGATTTCACCATCAACGCGATCAAAACTGACGTTCAAGTGGCACGGACTGAGGTGGTCGACATGACCATTCAAGTACACCTCGCCAATCTCTTGCAGCCCTTGCCACAAACGATCACGCAAAGCGCGCATGTGTATTTGATCTTGTTGCAGGCGCTGCGACACCAACTCTGCTGCGGCACCAAACCCAACCAACTGATGGGTCGCTAAGGTGCCCGAGCGAAAACCACGCTCATGACCACCACCGTGAATTTGAGCGCGCAGCGCAGGTTGCGGCTCACGTCGGATAAACAGCGCACCAACCCCTTTGGGGCCGTAGCCCTTATGCGCCGACAACGACACCAAATCGGCCTGCCATTGCTGCACGTTAATATCCAGCTTGCCCAGCGCTTGAGCGGCATCGACATGCCACAGCGCCGGGTGCGATTGCAGCAACTCACCGATGGCAGCGCTGTCGGTTACCGTGCCCAGCTCGTTGTTCACCGCCATCAAGGACACCAGCACGGTGTTGTCTTGCAGTGCATCCGCCACTTGCTGCGGGGAAATCATGCCATCGGCATCTGGGCTTAAATACGTCACCTCAACGCCGTAGCGCTGCTGCAACCAAGCACAGGGATCAAGCACCGCTTTGTGCTCAATGGCCGAAGTGATAACGTGCACGGGGCCCGATGCCTGTTCGAGCGCGGCTTCGACCGCACCTTTAATGGCCAGGTTATTGCTCTCGGTGGCACCTGACGTCCAAATAATTTCGCGCGGGTCGGCCTGAATCACATCCGCCACTTGTCGGCGGGCTTTTTCTACCGCTTGCTCGGCTTTCCAGCCAAAGCGATGTGAGCGCGATGCTGGATTAGCAAAGTTGCCTTCCAGTGTCAGACAGTCAGCCATGGCGGCCGCAACGGCAGGATCAACAGGCGACGTAGCGGCGTAATCCAGATATACAGGTGTCATAGGTTGTTCCGGGTTGTGAGACCGGCGGCATTGTACACGCCAGAGCTGCCAATCAGACAGCCATGATCGTCAAACAGTAACCTCGTCATCACGCAGCAAGGCACTGATACGCTGACTGGCCTGTTCTTCTTGGCGTGCTGCTGTGTCTTGAATTTCACGCCGCTGAATCAAACTGTGTAGGGTAATGTTCCCGAGAAAAGCATGAATCTGATCGCTGAGATCGAGCCAAAGGTGATGCGTCAAGCATTGCTGACCGTCTTGGCAATCGCCCTTGCGATTGCAGCGGGTGGCATCCATGGATTCATTCACGGCGTCGACGATTTCTGCCACATTGATTTCGGTATCGCCGCGACTGAGACGATAACCACCGCCCGGCCCACGCACACTGGCAACCAAGCCATTGCGACGCAATTTGGCAAACAACTGCTCCAGATAGGATAGGGAGATTCCCTGACGACCCGAAATATCGTTCAAACTCACAGGGCCATTCTGGGCGTGAATGGCCAAGTCGAGCATCGCAGTAACCGCATAACGGCCCTTAGTAGTCAGGCGCATGATAATTCCCCCTCATTCATTATGGGGGCATTATGCTAATTCCCGACCAAAACAGTCAACTTTATTGCTGCCGCTCTGACGAATAATTACTTATTCTCAGACCCAGCCACGGATTCGGCTTGATCAGTCTTCGCCACCTCTTCCGTCTCAACTTCAGCAAGGCTAACAAAGTCTTCTTTTTCCAACTCAGGCAAAGCTTCATCGCAGGTGCGATCACCCAAGTTGTGCAGAGCTTGGCACATGGTGTCGATTTTACGATCGACAGCGCCCATGTGATCCATCAAGTTATTGATAGAACGAGCAATAGGATCTGGCATTTCATCCGTCATGCCATAGGCATCAAAACCAATTTTCTTGGCGATGGCGGCGCGGCGGTCTTCTTGCTCGCTGCGCTCATCGGCTTTGCGCACTATGCGCCCCGGAATACCCACCACAGTTACCGCATCCGGCACATCTTTGGTCACCACTGCGTTAGAGCCAATGCGCGCATCCTTGCCGACATTAATCGGACCCAGCACCTTGGCACCAGCGCCAACCACAACACCGTCTTGCAAGGTTGGGTGACGCTTGCCTTTATTCCAACTGGTACCACCAAGTGTCACGCCGTGATACAGGGTACAGTCATCGCCAATCTCTGCTGTTTCACCAATCACCACGCCCATGCCATGGTCGATAAAAAAACGCCGCCCAATGGTGGCCCCAGGGTGAATTTCAATGCCGGTCATCCAGCGACTGAAAGCCGATAAAAACCGCGCCAACCACTTAAAACCACGGCGCCACAGCGCATTGGCCAAGCGATAGTGAATGATGGCGTGCACACCTGGATAGGTGGTAAATACCTCCAGGGCATTGCGGGCCGCAGGATCACGCTCAAAAACACAGGCGATGTCTTCACGCAGCAACTTAATATTCAAAGGAGCTCCTTGGCGCTGCTTTGCCAGCAGCGATTCAGTCAGCACGAGGCGGCAGACGCTTGTTTATCTGCGCCAACATGCCTCGCAAGATATTGATTTCCATTTGGTCTGGTGCGGCGCGCTGAAACAAGCGCCGCATCCGGGTCATCAGCTGTTTGGGTGTATTGGGGTCGAGAAAGTCGATATCAACCAGCGTTTGTTGCAGATGCTGCAACATGCCGTCCAGCTGCTCGTGGGTAGCCAGCGGATAATCCCACTCCACCCCCCAAGCTGGTTGGTTGTCAGGAGATGCATCCGTTACCGCCAAGCGCATCTCGTAGCACAAAAGCTGGATCGCTTGCGCCACATTTAAAGAGGAGTAATCGGCATCGGTCGGAATGTGCACATGCAGATGGCATAACTGCAGCTCTTCATTACTAAGGCCATTAGACTCACGACCAAACACCAGCGCAATGCGATTACCCGCCGGTAGCGCCGTCGCCACCCGACCACCCAACTCGCGCGGCGACAGTAAAGGCCAAGGGATATGGCGTGAACGCGCACTGGTGCCAACCACCAGATTGGCACTGGCCAATGCTTCGTTTAACGTTGGCACGATGCGCGCATGATGCAAAATATCCTCGGCACGCGAGGCGCGAGCAATGGCTTCATCGTCAATGCTCGCCTTAGGGTTGACCAGCACCAAACGGCTTAGGCCCATATTTTTCATCGCCCGAGCAGCGGCGCCAAGGTTGCCCGAATGCGTGGTTTCAACCATTACTACATCGATCTGACTGAGTGCAGCACGAATGGCAGCATCATCCATCATGGTATTTATTTCATCCGCATGGTTTTCAGGGCTGCGAAGTGTAGCGCAAATCACCCCCCGACTGATATAATTGCCGGTTCCCGTTTGTTCTTTAAGAGACCCACTGCCTTATGCAACCCATGGTGAACTTGGCGTTGCGCGCTGCGCGTAACGCAGGTCAAGACCTGGTCCGTCGCCTGGACCGTTTTGATGTGTACCAAAGTACAGATCAAGAAAAGGCGAAATTTGTCGCCGACTGCACCATCGGCCTGGAAAAGAGCATCATCTTTGAGCTGAAAAAAGCCTACTCAGAGCACAACTTCCAGGGCCGCGAAACTGGCCTAAACCAAGGCGAAGCACACCAGCCCACTTGGCAGATCTGCGTCATTGACGATATTGCGAACTTTCGTGTTGGCATTCCCAGCATTGCCATCACCATTTGCTGTCTGATCAAGGGTAAGGCAGAGCACGCTGTGGTGCTCAACCCAATGAATGGCGATGAATTTACCGCATCACGCGGCCGTGGCAGCCAACTGAACAACCGCCGCATTCGTTGCAGCCAGCAACATTCATTAAACGACGCCATTATTGGTTACACCCAGCCAATGAGCTTCAATGAGTCAGCCTATGAGCAGCGTCAGCGCACGCAAAAACTCATGTCACAAGGCTTGGAGCTGCGCAATATTGGCTCCAACGCATTGTCACTAGCCTATACCGCAGCCGATCGCTTTCAGGCGTCTTTGCTGGCCGATGTCGATGAATACTCACTGCAAGCCGCAGGCTTGGTTGCCAAAGAAGCCGGCTGCTTGCTGGCCGACATTCATGGCAAACCCAACCTGAGCGCGCCAGCCAATTTGGTGGTGGGCAACCCCAAACTACTGCGCCTGCTGGTCAGCAATGGCGAATAAAAAAAGCGGCCGCAGCCGCTTTTTTTAACGAATGGCGGAGACATCTTCCGCCTGTGGTCCTTTCTGCCCGCGGACAACAGCAAACTTCACTCGCTGCCCTTCTGTCAAAGAGCGATGCCCTTGGCCACGAATGGAGCGAAAGTGTACGAATACATCCTCGCCCTCATCCCAGGTAATAAAACCAAAGCCTTTTTTCACGTTGAACCATTTCACCACGCCACGCTCACGGCCGTCGTCGACGTCTTCCTCGACCACTGTGCCACTACCACGATGACGGCGACGACGCGTTGGCACCAACTGGGCAGAAGCAAAACTCACCGCAAAGCCCAGCAGGGCAAAAATTACAACCAGCACCACAGCCTGAGGCAATGACCAGAAGTTTGCTAACGTCAAAGCCGAACCATCCGTCAGCGTTAATTCAGATAACAAAGAAGTGATCGCCAATACCGCCACAACACCGGACAACAATGCAGATACACCTGCCACCATTAACTTTCGAACCAATAATTTACCCATGCGCTCTCTCGTTTTGATTACGTTATTATGCATCTGGGAGCGGTTGAATCAGTGATGATGTCCTTTGCTGTTGCGGCGACTATACAGCCGCAAACGAACCGCTCCGCAAGGTGGTTGCATACCCTCAGCCTTAGGTAAAAGGCCAGCCACAACACGGGCTACTGCTGCACCTTTTACTGGCCGATTGCGCTAGCAAACCGTTCGGTATCAAAGCCCAATTCATTAAAAAAATCAACATGATAGCCATGGGGAGTCAAGCCATGTCAGAGACAGGTCAACATAACGATGACAACACCCGGATCGTTGAGCTAGAAACCCGTGTGGCTTTTCTAGAGCACACGGTCGAAACGCTCAATGAGCAATTAGCCACACTAAACCGTGACTTTATTCTCGCCCACCAGGCGCTGCAATTGATGAATAAACGGCTGGAATCACTGCAAAGCGGCCAAGCCGGTGTTAAAGACTTCAGTGAAGAAACACCGCCACCACACTATTAAAACCAGCGGCAGCGCCTTTAATCGACGCTGCCGCTATTTCTCACAGCAAAATTACAGCACTGAGCGACGCTGCCACAGCCAGGCGACCAGCCCAGCCAGCAAGGTCAGCAACAACGGCAGGATAAAGATATTCAGCACTTTAAGCCGCGCCCCTAGGGCTTCAATATCCTGATTAAGGGCATGCTGCACCTCACGCAGCTCACGGCGAATATCCAGTTTTTGCTGTTGAAACTCCTCCAACGCCTGCTGCTGCTCAGACGTTAAGGCTAAAGAGTCTTCGCCTACTTCAGGCTGCAACTCGTTTAGTTTTTGCTCGGTCTCTTGCAAACGCTGCTGCAAGCGCTGCTCACTGGCCAAGAAACGCTGCTCGGCTTGCTGGCGCAAATGATCGACACGCGTGAATGGTCGCTGATATTGACCGCGAGCCCGCAGCGACATTAGCGCCGCACTGCCGGCCATCTGATCACTGAGGTTGACCAGCAAGGCACCGTTATCGGCCCATGGGGTTGCAATGCGCTGACCAAAGAAGTTTTGTACCTGCACCCACAAGCGATCACTTAGCCAGTCGGTATCGGCGACCAAAGTCACAGCCAACTGCTCAGTATCCGCCAAATGCGCTTGATCGCCCTGCTGCCAGTCGCTAGCCTGCTCCGAGGTAAAAGCCGATGACGCCTTGCCCGTCACATGCGCGGCCAGCACCTGACGCTCGTCAGCACTGGTAAACTCACGCTGCAAAGCTAGCAAGTCATTACCCAGCTGTAGCTTATTGGCATTGATGCGCATCGACTCAGTGCTGGTGAACAACCAAGGCTGAAACTCTGTGGTCGCCGAGTCGATCGCCGCTAAAAACCCAGCACTGGAAAAGTTCAACGCTTCTAAATTGGCCGTGACCAACAATTCTTCTGGCTGCTTGGCAGGGCTCAACGCCAGCAAACCAAAATGACGCAGCGGTGGCTTACCAGGCCCTTGGCTAACCACCAAGGCGTTACTGGCATCGAGCACGGCTTCGCTCGGCTGCCAGTTCACCCCCCAAGCTTTTAGCAAAGGCTGCAAACTGCTGGCACTGGCTTGGTCGCCCATGCCCATCATGCCGCCCTGCGCGGTTTCAGCGACGGGGTCTATAAAGGCCATTACGCGACCGCCGGCAAGGGCAAACTGGTCGATCGCATACAAAGTTTGATCGGTCAGCTCAGGCGGCTGAATCAGCATCAGCACATCGACATCCTCATCTACCTGAGTTAGATCACTGGGCAGTGAACGCACCTCGTATAAGTTACGCAGCTGCTCAATGGCCGTCCAGGGCCCACTGGGTTGACCACTGCGAGGGTCAAAACCTCCCATCACGGGCAACCCGCTCAGCACCCCGATCACTGGTGCCCGATCTTGCTGCAAACGATAAATCATTTGGGTGATTTCGTATTCTAGGTAGGCTTCGCGATCGGGTTGCAGGAAGGTGAGCGCTTCGTAGTTATCATCAGCATCGCGTATCACCAAACCAAAGTACAACGAGTCACCAAAATTCCCCACCGGCACCGACTGCAAGCCGAAGCGAGTGGCGTCATCTTCCGCTTCTGAAAATGGCTCTGGGTCTATACGCTGCACACTCAACTGACCGCCGGCACGCAAGCGGTATTCTTCCAGCAACTCAGTGACCCGCTCGGCATAGGCGCGCAGACGGGTTAAGTCTTCACTGCCCTGCTGAGAAAAGTACAACTCCATGGTCAGCGGCTTTTGCAGTTCACTGAGTATTTTTTCGGTGCCATCCGACAAGCTATAGAGCTGATGCTCGGTCAGATCTAACCGCGCTTGGCCACCCAATTGCTGCAGCCCAGCACTGCCTAACAACAACACCAAAACCATGCTGATAAAAATCATTACCTGACGCATGACTTCCTCCTCAGGCCGATTTTTTGATATTCAACAGCTGCACTGTGGCGGCCAAAAAGACGCCCATCAGCAGCACGAAATAACCCACATCACGGACATCAATCACGCCACGCGATAAAGCTTCAAAGCGGGTTAAAAAACTGAGTCCAGCAACGACGTCGACCACGGCAGCAGGTGCCCAGCCGCGCAAGGCATCCAACACGATGGAAAGCCCTGACACCATCAGTACAAAGCACACCACCACGGCCAAAATAAAGGCGACGATTTGGTTGCGACTTAACACCGACATACAAGAGCCAACGGCCAAAAAAGCACCGGCCATCAGCCAGCTACCCAGATAACTGGCAATAATGACGCCATTGTCAGGGTCACCCAAGTAGTTCACCGTCAGCCAGATTGGAAAGGTCAACAGCAAGGCAATGCCAGCAAACAACCAGGCGGCTAAAAACTTACCCAGCACTGCTTGGGTAATGCTTACCGGCAAGGTCAGCAGCATTTCGATGGTGCCAAGCTGGCGTTCTTGCGACCACAACCCCATGGCAACAGCCGGCATAAAAAACAAATATAACCAAGGGTGAAAATTAAAAAACGCGACCAAATCTGCTTGACCGCGCTGATAAAACTGGCCCAGATAAAAGGTAAAGACACCGGCCAAGGCCAGAAACATAAAAATAAATACATATGCCACCGGTGTGGCGAAGTAGGCGTTCAGTTCACGTTTGCAGATAACCCAACTCATCAGGCCACCTCTTGTTGCGTTAATTGCTGAAATACATCGTCCAAACGACCGCGCTCCATATGCAAGGTATCTACAACCCAGCCTTGGCGCTCGATCAACTCCGTGAGCGGCGCATAGAGTTGCGCCTGGGGTTGCGGCAGCAGCACGTAGGCTTGATCTGGCTCCAGCATTTCAACCTGCTCTACCCCAGAGACGGCCAATAATGCTGGCTCCAAATCGGCCACCGGTTGCTGCAGGCGCACACTGATAGCACCGTAATAGCGTGAACGCTGCTCCAGCTCATGCGGTCGACTATCGGCAACTAAACGACCGCCAGCAATAATGACGGCACGACTGCATACTGCAGCGACTTCTTCAAGAATGTGGGTGGAAATAATGACGATTTTATCCGCCGACAACTGGCGAATTAATTGCCGCACTTGGTGCTTTTGATTCGGGTCTAGGCCATCGGTAGGCTCATCCAGAATCAACACTTGCGGGTCATGCACCAGGGTTTGTGCTAAGCCCACTCGGCGTTTAAAACCCTTTGATAGCGTTTGAATACGCTGCTCAAGTACCGCACCGATATCCACCAGGTCAACGACATAACGCAACCTTTCACGCAAGCGCTCACCGCTCAAACCACGCATTTGCGCCATAAACTGCAGATACTGGCCGACACGCATATCGTCGTAAGCGGGAGCACCTTCGGGTAAATAACCAATGCGCTGTTGTACGGCTAATCGGTCACGCACCACATCTTGGCCAAATATTTGAATCTGGCCCGCGGTCGGTTCAAGAAACCCAGCCAACATTTTCATGGTGGTGGACTTACCCGCCCCATTCGGGCCTAGAAACCCCAGCACTTCGCCGGCTTGAACCTGAAAAGACACATCATTCACGACGGTAACGCCATCAAAGCGTTTCGTCAGATTCTGAATATCAATCATCTTGTACTCCGTACCAAACACAATTGACCGGAGCCTCCGAATGTTTCGGCACAACGGATGGGCCAGAGCAGCAGGCTTGCCGTACAAGACGCCGACAACGGGACGCGACCGGCCTTCTTCAACATCGACATTATGTATGCCTGTCGCCCGCACCCTTCGCCCACATCCGTCGCCAGCACACCGGGGGCGCCGAATTGTTCAGAGGTCCCTTAACAGCCAGAAAACTGACTGTGCTTTTGCCATGCTGCCTGTCGATGCTGCAATGCCGTTTAATCCCCGACGTCGCCGAGGTAAACTCGCATCCCTGTTAATTGAGTAACCGGTTCAGGCCAACATGAGTTTTCTTAAATCGCTACGCCGCACGCTTTTCCGCTGGCAGCAAACCTGGCTATACGGCGTCATTCGCACCCAAATCATTGGGCCGAGTTTGGAGGAATTCAAGCTCGACCCAGAACGCCCAGTGGTATATGCCTTGCTGTATTCATCGCGCGCAGAAAAACTGGTCATCGACCGCGAAGTTAGGCGCTTGGGCTGGCCAGCCCCCGTTGACAGCGCCGATCAAAACCAACTGACAGCAAAGCCGTTTTTTCCTATTTATCGCCGTGCGGGGGCGCCGTTTCGTAAGCGCGGCACTCCCATCGTTCACCGCTACTTAGTACGCCATTGCCAATGGCTGGCCGAGCACCAACACAGTGATGTGCAAATCGTACCAGTACGAGTTTTTTGGGGGCGGGCGCCCGATAAAGAGGGCTCCTTTCTGCGCATCTGGTTACAAAACAGCGGCACCCTAGGCGGACGGCTGACCACCTTGATGGCTATTTTACTCAATGGGCGCAATACGTTTGTCCATTTCAGTAAACCTTTGTCACTGAGTGAACTGCATGACGACGGCAAAAACCCAGAGTTATTGGCGCGCAAAGTGGCACGCGTTTTACGCGTGCATAATCGTCATGTATCGGCGTCGGTATTGGGGCCAGATTTGTCACACCGGCGTACGCTGGTGCACAAAATCCCCCATGCACCGTCGGTGGTGAAGGCGATTGAAACCGAGGTAACAACAAAAGGCATTAACCGTCAGCAGGCGCAAAAGAAGGCCCTCAAGTATGCCGACGAAATCGCCTCCAACATCTCTTATACCAATGTACGCTTCCTCGATGTGCTGTTGACCTGGGTGTGGAATAAGATTTACGACGGCGTGCAAGTACACAACATTGACCACTTAAAAGAGGTCAGCAAAGACAACGAAATCATTTACGTGCCCTGCCATCGCAGTCACATTGACTATTTGCTACTGTCTTACTTGCTATACCATCAAGGCTTGCAGCTGCCACAAATTGCCGCCGGTATTAACTTGAACATGCCCATCGTCGGGCCGATTTTACGTCGCGGTGGCGCCTTTTTTATGCGCCGCACCTTCCGTGACAACCAGCTCTATGCGGCGGTCTTTGACCAGTACCTGCACACTATTTTCACTCACGGCTATGCCACCGAATATTTTGTAGAGGGCGGGCGTAGCCGTACTGGCCGCACCCTAAATCCGAAAGCCGGCATGCTGGCCATGACCTTGCGTAGCTATTTGCGTGACAGTCGCAAACCAATCTTGTTTGTACCTGTGTACACCGGCTATGAAAAGGTATTTGAAGCCAGCAGTTACTTGGGAGAGTTACGTGGCCAGAAAAAGAAAAAAGAAAGCCTACTGGGCGTAGTCGGTACGCTGCGCGCCTTCCGTAAATCGTTTGGCAAAGTGCATGTTACCTTCGGTGACCCGGTTTATCTCACCGATTTCCTTAACGACCACCAACCTGGTTGGCAACAGCAAGACTACAGCCAGTGTGACTACCGCCCTGACTGGGCTCGCAACACCGTGGATCAACTGGCTATGCGTGTGGTCACTGAAATCAATCGCGCCACCTCGGTCAACCCGATTAACTTAATGGCACTGTCAATTTTGTCGGCGCCGCGCCAAGCACAAGAAGAGGCGCAAATTATTGCGCAAATGGAAGCTTACAAGCGTTTACTGGAGTTCACGCCCTACAGCCCTCTAACCCAGCTTCCCGACGGTAGTGGCAAAGACTGGCTGGCCTATGCGGAAAAGCTGGAGGTGGTATCACGCTCACCGCACCCAATGGGTGATTTAATTCAAACCAATGAACGCCAGGCCGTTACGCTAACCTATTATCGCAACAACGTACTGCACCTGTACGCACTGCCCTCTTTGATTGCCTGTTTGTTTATCAGCAATGGTCGCTATCAGCGCCAGCAAGTGTGCGACATAGTGCAACAGCTTTATCCCTTTCTGCAGGCTGAGCTGTTCTTGCAGTGGTCGCCGGCTGAGCTGGAGGCAGTCTGCGAGCAATGGTTAGAAGCTCTGGTCGGCGTCGGTTATTTATATCAAAGCGCACAGGGTTATCACGCAACACCGGCTCACAGTGACGAGTTCGTACAGCTGCAAGGCTTGGCTGATCATATGCTGCAAACCTTACAGCGCTACTATTTAACCTTGAGTATTTTGCGCCACACCACAGCGCCTTTGGATGCCCAACAGCTGGAAGAGCACAGCACCCTACTGGCTCAGCGCATCGGCATGCTGTATGGCATTAACTCACCTGAGTTTTTTGATAAGCAGTTGTTTCGCACCTTGATTCGCCAGCTGCTGAGAGGCGACTATATCAGCGAAGACCAGCAAGGTGCCTTGCAAGCAACAGAAGCTTTGCCTGCTCTACTGGAAACGCTCGAGCAACTACTGGATGGCGCTTTGCGACAAAGCATTCAGCACAGCGTCAGCACCACTCAGACGCAAGCGTAAACCGTTAGGCGTCGCTCAGTGCGGCGCCTCAACTTTGCGCTTGGCATACACATCGAAGCGATTGGCTTTACCCACCAGCTCATAAGTCGGTTGCTGTTGCGCTAACGGTGCCGCTTTGCGCGCGCGTTTGACCACACAACGGCAGCGCGCCACCCGCAACGCCTCAGCCAATAATTCGTCCGCATCATCATCACTGCCCACTAAACTACGAAAAGCCTGCATGTCTTTTTTGACTTGCGCTTTTTGCCGGCCGTCGTGGGCAAACATCGGATCTAAATACACCACATCAATGCTGTCGTCCCTTTGCTGCGCTAACCACTGGGCTGCGCCGATGTGCTGTAACCGAATGCGCTGGGCGATTTGGCGAACCTCCTCTGCTGGCAACTCATAACTGAGCGGCCACTCCCCTTGCGCATTGCCTGCCCGAGCTAAGCCATCAGCCAACAAGGCAGCCACGACAGGGTGGCGCTCCAGCGCCTGTACTCGACACCCCAAGGACGCCAGCACAAAGGCATCGCGCCCCAGGCCTGCGGTTAAATCTGCCACCTGAGGAACATAGCTCGCCACACCGACGGCCTTGGCAATATCCTGGCCTTTACCGCCACCAAAGCGTCGACGGTGGTCGTTAGCACCGCCACAAAAATCGACCTGAACTCGGCTTTTATCCGAGCAACTGCGCGCCAAGCTCAAGCCTGAGTGATCGAGTAATAATTGATACTCCTGCGCCTCCGTCGGCCAGTCGCTATTCACCTTTAACTGATAATAGTGGGCGATTTGTTGTGCACATGACCACAGCGACGAATCACCACAGATCAGCCAAGTCATACCACACCCGCCATTAACAATCCGGCCAGCACTAGCCCAAGCAGCAAGCGATAAATAACAAACGGCATTAAACCAATGCGTTGCAACCAGGCGAGAAAATAATAAATACACAGCCAAGCACTGACCGCCGCCACCAAGGTTGCCACCGCCAACATCAGCCAGTCGGGCGCATGGTCGGCTGCCAATAGCTCAGCGCCTTTTAATAAACCGGCAGCCAGAATTAAAGGAATGGACAGCAAAAATGAAAACCTTGCCGCATCCATGCGATTAAAACCCAGCAGCAATGCAGCTGTCATGGTAATACCACTGCGTGATGTGCCAGGAATGAGCGCCAATGCTTGCGCCAAACCAATCACCAACGCCGCCGCCAAGGTCATCTGTAGCAGCGTCCTCTGCTCATGGGCGCTGGCATGCGCTAGCCACAACACGCCACCAAAAATCAGTGTGGTGGCGGTAATCACCTCCACACTGCGCAGGTGCATAGCGATCCAGTCATTCAGAAACAGACCCGCAAACCCAGCGGGTAATGTGGCCACAATGATCCACCACCCCAAGCGGGCATCGTCGTCGGGTTGATGCCAGCCTGTGGCAACAAAGCGACGACTGATATGCCAGATATCCCGACGAAAATAAAACATCACAGCCAGCAAGGTGCCCAGGTGAACCGCGACATCAAACGCCAGCCCTTGATCAGGCCATCCGAACAACTGCGACGGCAAAATAAGATGGGCCGAGCTGGAAATAGGTAGAAACTCGGTCAGCCCTTGAATCAACGCCAAGATCAGCGCCTGCACCATGTCCATCACTTAGCGCCTCAGCAAACTGGGCTGTTCAGCAAGTTTTTTCCAAGCAACACCGTCACGCAAATACACAGGTGCATGCAGCTCTATATCGCCAAACTGCTGCTGTTGCCAAGCATACTCCACCAAAGGCGCCATATCCTCAGCCAGCAACACTTGGTCCGCATTGCCTGGCCAATGACACAGCTCATTTAATGCAAGGCCATTCCCCACCGCCGGCATATCAGCCTCTGCATGCGCCAGAAAATCCGCTGGCGAACACACCCGCTCAGGGGCCATAGGCTGCGCCAAACCATTGTTGTATTGATAGGGTGCCCAAAAAACCTCGCCCATATGCGCATCCAAGACAGCGATACACTGCTCTCCGGGCGACTGCAGCGTTTTTTGCGCCAATGCTTGCAGCGTAGAAATACCTGCCACAGGCAAGTCCAGTGCCATAGCGATGCCTTGGGTTACGGCTGCTGCGATGCGAATACCGGTGAACGAACCTGGGCCACGCCCATAGGCGATGGCGGTTAACTGGTCGCGGTACACCCCATTTGAACTTAACAGTTCTTCTACCATGGGCAATAAACGCTGAGCATGTTTGCGCGGCTGATGCTCATGCAACCCGATAACTCCCTCTGGACGCAACAGCGCTACAGAGCATAGCGATGACGACGCATCGACGATCAGAATATTGGCCATAACGACTCTGGCTAGCAGACAAAGGCGGGCAGTATAGCAAATACCACCCATTAGACCGAATGCCGCCTGACTACGTGCCAAACAGACACAAAAAAAAGCCGCTCAGGAATCCTGAGCGGCTTTTTATGCAACAGCGCCGACTTATTCTGCCGAAGAGTTATCGCTATTTGAATCTGCCGGCGTGGGCGTTACTGCTGGCTCCACCGCAGGCTTCGCTGCTGCTTTAGGCGGACGACCGCGACGCTTAGGTGCTGCTTTTTCTGCTACTGCCTTATCCGCTGCGGCTTTAGGCGGACGACCACGACGCTTAGGTGCCGCCTTTTCTGCTACCGCCTTTTCCGCTGCGGCCTTCGGTGGACGACCGCGACGCTTAGGTGCCGCCTTTTCTGCTACCGCCTTTTCCGCTGCGGCCTTAGGTGGACGACCGCGACGCTTAGGTGCCGCCTTTTCCGCTACCGCCTTATCCGCTGCGGCTTTAGGCGGACGACCGCGACGCTTAGGTGCCGCCTTTTCCGCTGCGGCCTTAGGTGGACGACCGCGACGCTTAGGTGCCGCCTTTTCTGCTACTGCCTTGTCCGCTGCTGCCTTAGGTGGACGGCCACGACGTTTAGGTGCAGCTTTCTCTGCTGCCGCCTTAGGAGGACGACCAGGGCGACCGGCCTTAGTTTGCGACTCTTCCGTCGCAGCGATGCGCTGCTCCAGTTTTTTTACTTTAGCGGCAACATCGCGCTTAATTTTGCTGGCCTGGGTTTTAACCTTGCTACCGTCTTTACGTTCGCGCTGCTTGCGCCATTTACTTTCAAATGCCGCCAAGGCTTTGTTCAGATCAGCTTCTGCTTTCTCTGCCAGACGCGCCTCAAACTCTGCTACGCTCTCTTCCGCTTTCGCCTCAGCTTCCTGAATACGCGCTTGCAGCTCTGCTACCTTAACGCCGACCTTTGCCTCGCGCATTTTTGCTTTAAGCTGCTGCAGCTTTTCTTTTTCAGCTTTCACTTTGTCGGCAGCACGCACCGCTGCACGCTGAGTCGCCGCGGTAGCACGCGGACTAGAAGTTTTTGCTTTGGCTTCAACTGCCTTTTTTTCCGCCGCCTGTACCTTATTCTCTTGAGTTGCTACCGCAGACTCTGCTTTTAAGAGAACAGCACTGGCCTTGGCGATCACTGCAGGTACCGCAGCCTTGTCAGCTGCTTTGCTGGCAGCTGGCTTGCGGCCGCGCTTGGCAGGGGCTTTTTTTGGTCTGGCCATATTTTATTCCTCTGTATTCACCTGATCTGTATAGCGAACGCCAGTGCTGTGACTGACGAATGGGCTATCAATGTGTATCGGATAGTGACAGTTGCCGTTAACCGTCTGTCATTCCAAAAGCGCAATGCAGACAAAGATCTTAACTACTGATCTATACAACTAGAGGCATCCGAAATGCACCCAGATCAATAATAGTATTTATATAACAAAATCCAAAACAAATTATGCGATAAAACACCCCATTGAGGCCAGCTTTTGTCAGCATAAGCCGATAAAATTGCTTTGTCGCGGCCGCCAAGGTTATTAGAGCGAAATACTGTCCACCCTGTATTCGGATTTATTACTCCAGCTCTTTCTATGATGCACTTAGCCTATAGATGACAGGCGGTTCGTCAATATGGCGCCAAACAACCTCCGAGCAAGACTCAGATAGCAACAACTTAAAAGCTTTTCGGCAGCATCGGGAGCAAAATAATTCTAGGACACCTCTGAATATTGCCACATTTGCACTCACACGCTCTTCTATAGCACACATAGCAGGGCCTAGCATCCTGAGTAAGAAGCTCGTATATATTCAAAGGCGCCTTCGGTTAGCAGGAAATATCGAGCTCATTTCAAGAGTAGCAACGCCGTCGTTTGTTCCCGTAGCACAGCCCTCTAGCTTCGTTCTGCCTCTTACCAAAGAGCTTGGATGCACGCTGAAAGCATGCGAGCTTCTGACTCAGAACACTAGGGCACCTCTGAATAATTCTGCACAGTTCTGCGCGAGTGCAGCAGGCTTTCAGAACAAGGCGGTGAGGGCAGGAAATGGCCAGCCCTTTTCAACATCACCAACGACGTTATGGAAGCCTGCCGCCCGCGCCCTGCGGGGATCGCCAGAGAACTCCAGCTCTGTGTCGCCGTTTTGTGCTGTAGCCTTGCTAGAGCAGCAAACCGTCTTCGGGATCTGAAGCCCTCTGGCGATCCAGAGCGGGCACCGAATTATTCAGAGGTGCCCTAGAAAGGAGGCGCAGGCGTTTAAAGATAGGTGTGGCTGCTGCCAACAGTGACAACAGCACCATAAGCCAAGAGGGGGGGGGGGGGTAGAGCCGGCCTAGGCCGGCTTAAATACTAACTCTGCAGAGCGGACAACACGGCGTTCTTAATGTCATCCAAAGAACCAACGCCGGCAATATGGTGATACTGCGGTGCTTGCTCACCTTTTTCTTGCTGCAGTTGCTGATAGAAATTCACCAGCGGCGCAGTTTGCTCATGGTAAACAGCCAGACGCTTACGCACAGTCTCTTCTTGGTCGTCGTCACGCTGAATCAAATCTTCACCGCTAACATCATCTTTGCCAGCAGTGGCTGGCGGGTTGTATTCAACATGGTACACACGACCAGAACCCGGATGCACTCGGCGGCCGCTCAAACGTTTAACAATTTCTTCATCATCAACGTCGATCTCAACCACGTGATCAATTGCCACACCAGCATCCAGCATGGCTTGCGCTTGGGGAATGGTACGCGGAAAGCCGTCAAACAAAAAACCGTTAGCACAATCGTCGGCTTGGATACGCTCTTTCACCAGGTCAATGATGATGTCGTCAGAGACCAGGCCACCGGTTTCCATAATTTCTTTGACCTTCAGGCCTAGTTCGGTACCCGCTTTTACCGCTGCACGCAGCATATCGCCGGTCGAAATTTGCGGAATGGCGAACTTGTCGCAAATAAATTGTGCCTGCGTACCTTTACCGGCACCTGGTGCACCCAACAGAATTACGCGCATGCGCATACTCCTTGTGGTTAATGAAAAGCCTGCGGTTTCGTTAAAACTTGTATATTTTTCAACCAGAAACCGAAAAAATAGGCCTAACCTTACTCTGTGCGCGTCATCGGCTCAAGTGATTGGCAGTAAAAAGCCACATCAGTGGCAGCAGACTTTGGTAGAGCGACAAGCGAAGCCACCATGCAGCATTCGCGGCACGCGAACACTGCAAGGCAGTTAGGCCATTAAACGCTAGCCCGTGTTGCGCATGCCCGCCGCGATACCGGCCATGGTGACTTTTAACGCTTGCTCAACCAACTCATTGGTCACATCGCCCGCTTGACGATCTCGATACAGCAGCTCGCTTTGCAGATAATGTAACGGATCTGTGTAGGGGTTACGCACCGTCATCGAATGCTGCAAGCTGGGGTTGTCCTCCAGCAAATGCTGCTGCTGTTTTATTTGCAACACCAGCTCACGCGCCCGTTCCAAGCGCTGGCGCAATAAACTACCCAATGGCTGCAGCTCTGCGGCGACTAAGCGTTTTTCATAATATACCGCGATTGCTGGGTCAGCTTTTGATAACACCATTTCCAACATATCAATGTAGGTGCGGAAAAACGGCCAGCTCTTATACATGCTGTGCAAGGTGGCCAGCTCTTCGCGCTCAATACTGGCCTGCAAAGCCTCATCCGCACCCAGCCAAGCCGGAAGCATCAATCGCATTTGCGTCCAAGCAAAAATCCAAGGGATTGCACGCAGTGTTTCTATGCCACCGCCGGCCTTACGGCGAGCCGGCCGACTGCCCAAAGCTAATTTACCTAGCTCCATTTCAGGCGTCGCAGCACGAAAATAGGTCACAAAATCCGGCTCCTCTCGCACCATTGCCCGGTACGATTGCACGCCATCACTCGCTAATTGTTGCATCAAGGCCCGCCACTCAGGCTGAGGCGCCGTAGGCGGCAGTAAGTTTGCCTCCAGCACAGATGAAACGTACACCTTTAAATTGCGCAAAGCCACGGCGGGCATACCAAATTTAAAGCGGATCATTTCACCTTGCTCGGTGACTCGTAAACCACCTTTTACCGAGCCCGGCGGCTGCGCCAAAATCGCGCTGTGTGCTGGACCACCACCACGACCAACGGTACCGCCGCGACCGTGAAAAAGACGCAAACGAATACTGGCTTCTTCCGCTGCTTGGGTCAGACTTTCTTGGGCTTGATATTGTGCCCATACAGCAGCCAGCTGGCCGGCATCTTTGGATGAGTCTGAATAACCTATCATGACTTGCTGATTTTGTTGGCAATAATCACGATACCAAGGCACTTGCCAGAGTTTTTGCATGCGCGGTGCCGCCAACTCTAGGTCATCGAGGGTTTCAAACAAGGGCACAATCGGCAATGGCGTGCGCACTCCAGATTCCTGCAACAATAACGCAACGGCCAACACATCCGATGGCTCGCTGGCCATGGAAATAATGTAGCAAGACACACCGGCCCCGGCTTCAGATGCCAGCACTTGCATGGTATTTAACACTTCTTGTGCTTCATCCGAGGGCTGCCAGTGGTGTGGAATTAACGGACGCTGGGATTTTAATTCTCGCAGCAAAAAGGTTTGCTTCTGCTCTTCATCCCATTGGTAATAATCACCCCATTGATAAAAATCGCAGAGCTCGGCAATCACATCACTGTGGCGCGTCGATTCTTGGCGCACATCCAGCTGCACTAGGGTCAAGCCAAAACACGCCACTCGACGAATGGTATCGAGCAAATGGCCGTCGGCAACGGTTTTCATACCTTGGCTGACTAGGCTGTCGTAACACAACAATAGCGGCTGCAATAATTGTTGTTCATCCAATAACGGCGTTTTATCGGTGGGCTTACCCGCCGCTTTAGCCTCAGCCCAGCGTCGGGTTTCTTTTAGTTGGTCACGCAGCTCATGCATGCAAGCACGATATGGTTCGTCCACTGGGTAGGCTTGACGCAGTTCGCTGCTGGCCTCGGTCATCGACAACTGACCACTCAGGTCATGAATGTCTCGCAGCAACAAATCGGCTGCCATCCAACGCGCTAAATACAGGACTTCGCGAGTTACCTCGGAAGTAACATTAGGGTTGCCATCACGATCTCCACCCATCCAGGAAGCGATGCGCACCGGAGCGGCGGTTAATGGCAGAGGGCGGCTGCCACGAGCCAACAACTGCTCGTCTAAATGCCGAGTCAGCTCAGGAATGGCCTGCCACAAAGAGTTCTCAATGACAGCAAAGCCCCACTTAGCTTCATCCACGGCCGTCGGGCGAATACGGCGAATTTCGTCCGTTTGCCATATTTCTTCCACCAATACCGCTAGCCGCTGTTCTATGGCAAGTAATTGAGGGTGACCATCACGCAAATCGTCACGCTGCTGTAATAATTGAGAAATTTCGTCATATTTCTGGATTAAAGTCCGGCGCGTCACTTCGGTAGGATGAGCCGTTAATACCAACTCTATGCTGACATCGGCAACCTGCTGACATAAATCTAGGCCGCGCACACCGCTGTTTTCCAAACGATCCAACAGGTCGTTAAACAGCTGATCGACATCATCATCCAAGAACTCAGAGCGACGCCAACTGGCGCCATGTTGCTGCTCAGCGATGTTGGCCAAATTCAGAAACTGATTAAAACCACGCACCACCGACAGAACCGAATCATCCGGTATGGTATTGAGCATGGCCAATAAACGATCGCGCTCATGTTCTTCACCACTGCGCGCAGCCTTCGCTTGCTGGCGAATATCTTCTATTCGCGCCAGCATCTCCTCCCCCTGATGACGGGCAATGGTTTGCCCTAACAGGTTCCCCAACAGCCGCACTTTATCGCGCAGCAGGGCATCCAGTTCACTCATTGCAACCTCCGTTTCTGTGCCGTTACCTCATCTTGTCTCGAATAATGGCGTTAGACAATGCCTAGAACTGCTCCGAATAGGTGCCCTAGCATCGTGAAAAAGTTCGGATGCCCTCAACACAACTGGAAGGCGCCAACACAAGGCGCTGTTAACAACGCATTCGAACTGCCGACGCGCTTCCGCTCCGTGGCTGCTAAGCTGACTCCGTCACCCCACGACAGGAGATATCTTTATGAAAACAACTGAGCTACTGTCTCACTGGCAAAAAAACTTTGGTGGCCAAGTGACGAAAAACAGCTACCAGCTGCATTTGAATGTAAAAGATGCCGCCCGAGTGGAGGCCTTAGTGGAAATGTTCCCCGCCAGCTCGCGCGAACGTATTTTGAGTGACTTAGTCAGTGCCGCATTGAATGACTTAGCCGGTCAGTTTCCCTACCAAGCTGGCCAGCAGGTAATCGCTGAAGACGAAGCTGGCGACCCCATTTATGAAGACAACGGCTTAACACCGACCTTTTTACAGCTGACGCGTAAACATCTAAGCCGGCTATAACAGCGCTTGGGGACCTCTAAACACCTCTGTTCTCAGTTTGGCTGAATAAAAATCATCTTGGGACGCTCATTAACCAGCGTAAATTCCGCTGCGCTACAATTCTTTAGCCACAATGTCGCCTCCGAGGTTTTAGAGGCTTTCCAACACGGAGCTGCCTGCCAATGACATCATGATTCCGACGCTTGGCGCTTGGCTTGTTGCCAAGCTTGTTCCATTTGCTCGGCATCCACCTGCTGCCAGCCTCCCTGCTGTGCCACAACGGTCTCCACATGAGCAAAGCGCTGGCTAAAACGCTGGTTGCAACCGCGCAAAGCGACTTCGGGATCAATTTTTAAATGACGGGCCAAGTTGGTCACTGCAAATAGCAGATCACCAATTTCATGCTGCAGGCGCTGCGTTTGTCGCGCTTCAATTTCCTCTTCAACTTCCTGCAGCTCTTCATGTATTTTCGCCACCACGCCAGCAATATCTGACCAATCAAATCCGACCTTACTGGCTTTTTTCTGCAGCTTGACGGCACGCTGCATCGCCGGCAACGCCAGCGGAACATCCGCTAAAATCGAGTCGCAGGGCGGCTTGCTTTTTTCTTGCTGCTTGATGGCTTCCCAGTTGGTAGCCACTTCCGCTTCTTCCGGCGTGGTATCCGCGTCGCGCTCACTCGTTAGTGTGCCTGCAGGGAAAACATGAGGGTGGCGACGAATCAACTTCTGTACCAGTTTATCAATGATGGTGGCAACGGAAAAATGTTGCTGCTCCTGTGCTAACTGACCGTAAAAAATCACCTGAAATAACAGATCACCCAGCTCTTCTTCTAAATGCGGCCAGTCACGACGCTCAATGGCATCCGCGACTTCATACGCCTCTTCTAGGGTATGTGGCAAAATGCTGTGAAAGTCTTGTTTTAAATCCCAAGGGCAACCCGTTTGTGGGTTGCGCAAACGGGCCATGCAGTACAATAAATCCTGCAGCTGGTATGGCATTATGCGCCTCCACGCACACGTCGAGCAGATACCACATTGGGTAACTGGTCAATTTTATTCATCAGCCGAGCGAAGTGCTCTAGGCTGTCTACTTCAACCGTCAAGGTCATCAGCGCGGTATTATCGTTGCGATTGGTTTGCGTGTTTACCGACAATACATTGATGCGTTCATTGGCGAGCAAGCCACTGACGTCACGCAATAAGCCCGTGCGGTCATAGGCGGAGATTTTCATATCCACCGGATAACGCTGTTGAGGCTCTCCGCCCCAGCTCACCTGCAAAATACGCTGTGGCTCTAGGGAGCTGAGATGCAATAGGTTGTCACAATCACTGCGATGCACGACCACACCACGACCAATAGTGACATAGCCTTGAATATCATCGCCTGGCACTGGCGAGCAACAACTGGCGAGCTGAGTCAGTAAATTACCCACTCCTTCAATGACAATGTCGTTGCCTTGGTCATTGCGTGGTTTTGCCGGCTGAGAGCGACGCAGCAATGGCAGCTCTTGTTGGTCTATGGGCGTGGGGTGACGCTGATCGACTTGCTGCAGCACGTGATGAACAATTTGCCCCAGACGCAAGTCACCGGCACCGACAGCGGCGTACATATCGTCCGTGGTTTTCATGTTCATTTTTTCTGCGATCGGCTGCAATGCTTCATCTGCCAGGTCGAGTCGATCCAGTTCACGCAGCACCATTTGCCGACCTTCTTCGATATTCTGGTCACGCGCTTGGCGCTTAAACCAATGCGTAACCTTGGCGCGGGCACGCGTAGTGTGCAAATAACCGGAATCTGGATAGAGCCAGTCGCGACTCGGATGAGCATTGGCACTGGTCAGAATCTCCACCTGCTCACCGGTTTTTAATAAATACGTCAGCGGCACAATACGGCCGTTAACTTTGGCACCCCGGCATTTATTACCCACTTCGGTATGCACGCGATAGGCGAAATCCACCGGTGTCGCTTTGGGCGGTAAATCCACCACGTGACCGTCGGGGGTAAAGACGTAAATGCGGTCCGGATTGATATCCGAGCGAAACTCCCCCGCCAGCTCGGGCAGGTCATCCAGCTCTTCATGCCATTCCAACACCTGCCGCAGCCAAGCGATTTTTTGCTCATAGCCCTGGTCTTTGGCACTGGTGTCGGTGCCCTTGTAAAGCCAATGTGCGCACACCCCCAGCTCGGCATCTTCATGCATGGCATGGGTACGAATCTGCACTTCAAGAATTTTGCCTTCCGTGTCGATCACCGCGGTATGCAATGAGCGATAACCGTTTTCTTTCGGGTTAGCAATGTAGTCATCAAACTCGTGGGGAATGTGCCGCCACAGCGAATGCACAATCCCAAGCGCGGCATAACAGTCACGTAATTCGGGCACCAGAATGCGCACTGCGCGAATATCGTAAATCTGCGAAAAATCGAGATTTTTACGACTCATTTTGCGCCAGATGCTGTAAATATGCTTAGCACGACCGTACACGTCACACTTGATACCGGCCGCTAATATTTCATCACGCAAACGCTGTACGGCTTGCTCAATGTATTGCTGGCGCGCCATGCGTTTTTCGTCCAGCAGTTTGGCAATTTGCTTGTACGCTTCAGGTTGCAGATAGCGGAAGGAGAGATCCTCTAACTCCCACTTCAAATGGCCAATACCGAGGCGATGCGCCAGCGGCGCATAAATACTGAAGACTTCATCGGCAACCTTGCGACGCTTATCATCGGGGGCATCTTTTACCGCCCGAATGGCCGAGGTGCGCTCCGCCAGCTTGATTAGCGCCACACGCACGTCGTCGATCATGGCTACCAGCATTTTGCGCAGGTTATCGACCTGGGCTTCACGCTGCCCCAGTACGGTATCCGCGCTGGAGTTCTGAATGGCGCTGATGGCCGCCATGCGTAGCACACCTTCAATCAGTTTGGCGACTTCTTCACCGAACTGGCGCTCTACTTTCTGCAGTGATACCCGACCTTCGCGCACGGCACGATAAAGAATGGCGGCGACAATCGAGTCGGTGTCCAAGCGCAAATCAAGCAGAATGTAGGCCATCTCGATGCCCATTTGCGCACTGTCAATGGACCAATAGGTGCGGTTGGCAATGGCTTCGTCAGACAATTGCTTCGCCAATATCAGGGCTTCACGTAAGCGCTCTGGGTCTTTGACGTCTTGCGACTGCTGAACGCTCTCTAACCAGCGTTCGACATCCAATGAGCCGTCGTGCAGCAGCGGGTGATCTTCACGTACTTTAACCATAATTATTTCCCCACCCTGGTCAGTAACACCATGGTTTCCACATGATGGGTCTGTGGAAACATATCCATAATTCCGGCTTTTACCACCCGGTAACCGCCCTGAGTCAGCCGCCGCAAATCCCGGGTTAGCGTAGCAGCATCACAAGCAACATACAGGATTCTATTGACCGCCTCATCTAACAAGTGTTCGACCACAGCTTCAGCCCCAGCACGGGGGGGATCCAACAATACCGCCGATAGGTCAGGTAAGCCCACCAGCCCGCCAGCTTGTGATAGATCCACACAGCTAGCTTGGATTTCCAGCCCTTGCTGTTGGGCTTGTTGCTGCAAACGCGTCACCATCGTGACTTGCCCTTCTAGCGCCAGCACCTGAGCTTCACGGCGGGCCAAGGCCATGGTGAAGTTGCCATGGCCGGCAAAAAAGTCAGCGATCAACTCTCCCCTTTGTGGCTGCAACCATGCCATGGCTTGCTGCACCATCAAGGCATTAATCGCGCCATTCACTTGAATAAAGTCATCTGGGTGTACGGCCAGAGGCGCGCCATCAACTGGGTAGTGCAGGGGCGCATAATCAGACCGCAAGGGCTGAGAAGGTTCGTCTTTGTGATATTTCACCCACAGCTGCACTGGCAATGTCGTCTCTGGCTGTTCAACGAACACCTGATCGACAAACGCCTGCAGTGATTGCTGGCTGGTCTCGTCCAGCCGTTTCAGCAAGCGCAAGGTCAACACCAATGCCTGATCCGTTTGCAGCACCTCGATTTGCGTTAGCTCTGCACGCCGCGGCCAATCACGTAAGAACTGCCGCCAGCGCTGCCAATGAAGCAATGGATGCTCGATCAGTACAGCGCACTGGTCGATGTCGGTTAAATGACTTGAGCCAGCCTCGCGAAAACCTAGGTACACTTGCTGCTTTGCTTGGCTATAACGCACCCCCAGCCGCGCTTTGCGGCGGTAATGCCAAGGCTCGGCAGTGAGTGGCGGTGCCCATTCAGTGACGCTCACACCAGCGCGCTGGAACTCACGTGCTACTCGGGCTTGCTTGGCTTGCACCTGAGCCGAATACGACAGATGTTGTAGGTGACAGCCACCACAGCGCTGGTAGTGCGGACACGAGGGTTCGACACGCTCAGGGCTTGGCTTAAGAATGCGCTTTAGATGCGTGTACTGTACTTTGTGGCGCCGCTCAGCCAGTGACACTTCTACTTCTTCTCCTGGCAGGGCGCCTGGGACGAAATACACATCACGACCGCGACGGGCAACACCCAATCCCTCCGATGTTAAATTGTCGACCTGCAATGTCAGCAAGCGGGGAGACGATTGACGCACCATAAATATCCTCAGTCAGCCAAGCTGCCGGCCATCAGCAGCAGCGGGCATTATTGGCATCTGCGAGGGCATTTCAAGGGCGCATTGGTGAGCATGTGTTACTCACCACAGTGACAATGACGGTTTAACGGGCAAATACGCCAGAAGATAGATAGCGATCACCGCGGTCGCAAATGATGCAGACGATGGTGGCATCCTGTAGCTCGCTGGCCAATTGCAGCGCTCCCGCC
Organism: Bacterioplanes sanyensis; assembly: GCF_014652515.1. Lineage (GTDB taxonomy): Bacteria > Pseudomonadota > Gammaproteobacteria > Pseudomonadales > Oceanobacteraceae > Bacterioplanes > Bacterioplanes sanyensis. The sequence continues at coordinate 317,598 of NZ_BMYY01000004.1, forward strand.
ACGCTACCGCCAGATGATACTCCGGCAAAAATACCCTCCTCCCGCGCCAAGCGACGCATGGCGTCTTCCGCTTGCTGCTGACTGATATCCAGCACTTGATCCACCCGAGTGGCATCATAGATGGTGGGCAGATAAGCCTCAGGCCAGCGCCGGATACCAGGAATAGAAGCGCCCTCAGCCGGCTGCAAACCGATGATCTGCACATCAGGGTTGCGTTCTTTCAAGTAGCGCGAAGTACCCATAATGGTGCCCGTGGTGCCCATGGAGCTAACAAAGTGTGTAATTTGTCCACCAGTTTGCTGCCATATTTCTGGCCCCGTGCCTTCATAGTGCGCCTGTGGGTTATCCAGATTACCAAACTGGTTCAGTACAATGCCTTCACCACGCTGTTGCATGGCCAGCGCCAGGTCACGCGCGCCCTCCATGCCGTCTTCCTGACTCACCAAAATCAGCTCCGCACCGTAAGCCTCCATCGCCCAACGGCGTTCCATGGTGGCGTTATCGGGCATGATCAACACCATGCGATAGCCCATAATGGCCGCGGCCATCGCCAGTGCAATACCAGTATTACCACTGGTAGCCTCGATCAAGGTATCGCCTGGTTGAATATCGCCGCGCTGTTGAGCTCGCTGAATCATCGATAACGCTGGTCGGTCTTTCACTGAGCCAGCCGGGTTATTGCCTTCTAACTTTAATAACACTGTGCTGCTGCAATCCGGTGGCAGCATTCTCTGCAAACGGACCAGTGGTGTCTGGCCGACACAGTCGGCAATGGTGGAATACTGAATGCTCACAAGTTCGCCTTCACGATATAAATGCGCGCATGATAACCACCCCAAAGCATAATGCGTAATAGCGAAACGGCATTTGCTTATAGCCACCCAAGGCCGCTTACTCATTGCGGTCGCCGCTGCTGACCGATAATCTAGCCTGCCGGCAAGGCTAAACTGCTGATGACCGGCCTTGTGTATTGCAGTGGTGAACCTTCCGTATGAAGCAGTGGAGCATTCAAAACCAGATCCTAGTCTTGGCGCTATTGCCTGCGGTCTTGGTTTCTGTGCTGCTGGGGTTGTTTTTTGTTTGGGACCGCAGCCAAGCGCTGGATGATTTACTCGAACAGCGGGCCTTGGCCATGGCCAAACAACTGGCGCCGACCTGCGAATATGGGGTGATGACTGGCAACACCGGCATTCTGCAAAATATTGCCAATAGCATGCTAGAAGAGCAGGATGTTCGCGCCGTCAGCATTTATAACCAGGACATCCATATTCTGGCTCATGCTGGTCCCAAAATGATGACTGAACGCATGGGTGGCACGCAGATGAATGAGCAGCTGCAGCTGCTGCGTACCGATGGCTCAGTGCGGGTACGCGCGCCCGTTTATGCAGAACACCTCGTCATTCCCGACCAGGTATCTGATCAGTTTTATGCAGAAACAGACAGCACGCCTCCCAAGTTGCTAGGATGGGCAGAACTGGAGTTATCCATCACCAACACGCAACTGGCGCAGTATCAGCACTTGGCCTCAGCGTTGGCAATGATCGCCTTTGCCCTGCTGAGCTGCATTCTCATTGCCGTGCGTATCAGTCGCCAAGTGTCAGCCCCTCTGGCCAAAATTGTTGCCGCCATCGGCAAAATGGAAGATGGCAAACTAGAAACTCGTATACATATCGATAACGACGGCGAATATCAGCTGTTAGCCTCGGGTATCAACACCCTAGCCAGCGCCCTGCAACGCGCGAACACTGAGCATCAACAGAGCCTAGAGCAAGCCACCAAAGACCTGCGGGAAACGCTAGATGAGCTCGAGGTACGCAACCATGAACTGGCCATCGATCGCGCCGAGGCCATCGAGGCTAGCCGAGTTAAATCGCAGTTTCTGGCCAATGTCAGCCATGAAATCCGCACGCCTCTCAACTCCATCATCGGCTTCAGCCAGTTCCTTGAACGTACACCGCTGACCTCGCACCAAATCGATACGCTCAAAAACATTCAAATCTCGTCCGCTGACTTACAACGGACCATTGATGATCTGCTGGATTACTCCAAAATCAGCGCCGGCAAGTTACCGCTAGAACGTGAAGCCTTTGGTTTGCGCGATGTGATCGACGAAGTCATGACCATGCTCGGCCCACAAGCGCAGAAGAAAGGTCTTGAATTACAGCAGTTGGTGTATTCAGACGTACCTACATGCCTCAAGGGCGATGCTCTACGTTTAAAGCAAGTACTTACCAACCTAGTCTCTAACGCCGTGAAATTTACTGAGCATGGCAGCGTGACCCTGCAGGTCTCTACCCTTAAGCGCCAGCAACAGCGCGCGGTGCTTAAGTTTGAGATTCAAGATACTGGCATTGGTATGGATGATGAGCAGCTGTCGCGTTTGTTTCAGGCTTTTACTCAGGCCGATGCCAGCACCGCTCGGCGCTTCGGCGGCACTGGCTTGGGGCTGACCATCGCCCGCGCACTGGTTGAAGCCATGCACGGTGACATTAAAGTCACCAGCGAGCCGGGCAAGGGCAGCCATTTCACCTTTCATATCGATATCGAACTGGCCAAGGGCAGCCCAGCGGCTACATTCGAGCCAGCGCCGCGCGTTGCCTTATATGAACCGCGCAACCTCAGCCGCTTGCATATCAGCAACCTGCTACAGCAGTGGCGAATCACTGTGATCGACATTACTGAGCGCCATCAGCTACCACAGTGGTTGAGTGATACGCCTCCGCAACCCGTTGATATTCTGCTGCTCGCCCAAGACAGCGGCCAGCCCCCACCAGAATGGCAGACATGTACGACCCCTATTATTGCTCTGCTTAATAGCTTCCAAACCGTGGACCTAGAGCGCGCTGAACAGTCAGGTGCTTATGCAGCACTGAGCACACCTTGCTCCCACCGGCGCCTGTTGAGTGTGCTGCAGAGTGCGTTGACAGGTGAGCCTATAACAGATGCCGCGCCCCAAGAGCCTAGCGACGAGATCGGGCAATCTCTTGCTGTACCCACTGTGCTAGCGGTGGATGACAATGAAGCCAACCTCAAGTTAGTCACCATTTTGTTGCAAGAGCTCGGAGTCAATACTCTGGCTGCCCGCTCCGGCCGCCAGGCCATCGAGCTATGTCAACAGCAAAGCATCGACCTGATTTTTATGGACATTCAGATGCCAAGCATGAACGGCCTAGAAGCCAGCCAGGCCATTCGCCAACTACCGGGCAAGTCGCGCTTACCCATCGTTGCCCTGACCGCTCATGCCATGGCCGATGAAAAAGAAGCCTTGCTCAAAGCCGGTCTCAATGATTACCAAACCAAGCCCATCAGCCAACAGCAGTTGGCAGATAGCATCGCTCAATGGACGCGCTTTCGCGCCACTGTATCGGCATTCACACCCCGCAAAGTCGATAGCAACGACTGCGTCATGGATATCGACTCGGCCCTACGGGTCACCAATAATCGACCGGAATTAGCTGAGGAAATGTTTGCGATGCTGCTAACCGCACTGCCTCGAGATCGCGACGCCATTGTTGAGCAATGGGAAGCTGAAGACTACGACGCCTTATTGGCAGCAGTACACCGCCTACATGGCGCTACACGCTATTGCGGCGTACCGTGCCTGCGCCAGGCACTAGACCAATTTGAGACCGCTATCAAAGCGGCTCGCTATGGCGAACTGGCCGACCACATGCGCCACAGCATGCAGCAAATCGATCGCTTGCAGCAGTGGGCCAAGGATAACGACTGGCGCGAGCTACTGGCTCAAGCAGACACTACCGCGAAGGCCTGAACCCAGTGACCCTCATCGGATAAGCTAACCCAAGCACGCTGGCCTTGCAGCTGCTGCAGGCGCTGTAAGGCTGCGCCCGACAGGGTCACTTGTGGCGCACCATCAGGAGCACGCAATATTTGTAGCTGCTGGAAACCAACGCCCTTGGCAATTCCAGTGCCCAGCGCTTTGGCCAACGCTTCTTTAGCGGCAAACTGCTTGGCAACAAAGTTGAGCGACTGGTGCCGCTGGTACCAAAGCGCTTGCTCAGCCGGCGTCAGAAATCGCTCAATCAAACGCTGGCCACGGCGCTGATAGGCTTGCTCGATGCGACGCGCATCCAGCAAGTCGGTTCCTACTCCCACCACGCCAGGCCACAGTGCACTCATGGCCGCTTGAGCAAGGCGCGCATCTCTGCCACCGCCTGCGGTAGCCCAACAAACACGGCGTGAGCAATCAGGGCATGGCCAATGTTAAGCTCGTTCATGCCGTCGATGGCGGCAACCGGCTCAACATTATGCAGGTGCAGGCCGTGCCCAGCATTGACGATCAAGCCGGCACTGCGGGCATAAGCCGCTGCCTGACGTAGGCGCTCTAACTGTGCCCGCTGCTGCTGCTCCGTGGTCGCGTCGGCATAGGCGCCAGTGTGCAGTTCAATCACAGGGGCACCACAGCGCACGACGGCGTCGATCTGGCGTTCATCCGGGTCAATAAATAACGAAACCTCGCTGTCGATGGCAGCCAAGCGCTCTACCGCCGCTGCCACCTCGGCCTCCTGACTGGCGACATCCAGGCCGCCCTCGGTGGTCAGCTCTTCACGTTTTTCCGGCACCAGACAACAGGCTTCGGGGGCTACCTCCTCGGCTAAGGTCAGCATGGCTTCGGTAATGGCCATTTCCAGATTCATGCGCGTCGTTAAGGTTTCTTTTAACACGTACACGTCGCGCGTCTGAATGTGGCGGCGATCTTCGCGCGGATGAATGGTGATGCCATCGGCACCGGCCTGCTCCGCTAGCATGGCGGCCATCACAGGGTCTGGATAGCGGGTGCCGCGTGCCTGACGTAAGGTGGCGACGTGGTCGATGTTAACGCCCAACAGGACGCGATGAGGGTTCTTCATGTATTTCTCCCGCAGTAAAGGTGGCTGGCTGGCGACGCAAACTCTGGCTGACCAGCGGTCGCTGCAAATAAGGCATTAGCGCTGATTGCAAGGTCTGGCGCGCCATTTGCCACAGCTCAGGCCGATGTGAGCCGTGAGCGTAATCCAGCAGCCACTGTCCAGCAACACCAGACTCGCTAAGCTGCCAGCCTGATTGCGGATAAAACTGATAATGGCGCTTGGGGTTGATGGGACAGCGTTGATGATCAAGATGCCAGCTAAAGCCATAACCTAAACTCTGCAGCAAGGTTTGCTCAAACAAGCGCAACCAAGGCACTGCGAGGCTGCCGTCGGCAATGGCTTTCAGCGCTTCACTGTAAAGATCAAACAAAACCGATTGTGGATCGCGATCCGGCAATAATTGCACCAACAGTTCGGTCAAATATAAGCCGCAGGCAAGGCCATCATCTGACCACGGCGAGGCTTGCCACAGAGGTTGCTGCAAAAGCAGGCGAGGCCAGTCGCTGTCTGGTTGCCACTCCCCTTGGTATTGCACCAGCAAATCCGGCTGCATTCGCACCCCAGCCGTGAGCTGCAACCGACCATGGCTGCGACTAAAAACATCCAGCAGCCACTCCTGCTCACGCCACGGCTGTGCCTTGAGCAGCCAAAACAGCGTCACTGATCGTCGTAGCCCAAGCTACGTAAAGCACGCTCATCATCCGACCAGTTCGACTTCACTTTTACCCATAAATTGAGCATGACTTTGTTGTCGAACAGCACTTCCATATCTTTGCGCGCCTCCTCACCAATGCGTTTGAGGCGGTAACCGCCCTCACCGATGACGATACGCTTTTGCGACGAACGCTCCACCAGAATCAATGCACTGATTTCCAACAAGCGGCCATCGTGCTTAAATTCTTCAATCTCTACCGTCATGGCATAAGGCAGTTCATCGCCTAACTGGCGCATGATTTTTTCACGCACCAGCTCTGCCGCCAAAAAGCGCGAGCTGCGGTCGGTAATCTGATCTTCCGGATAAAAGTGCATATTTTCCGGCATATAGCTGGCAATCAGATTTTCTAGGCGATCAATGTTATGGCCAGTTTTGGCGCTCAGCGGAATGATCTGATCAAAGGGGTGGCGATCGTTCAGCTCTTGCAAATAAGGCAACAGCTCGTCTTTTTCACGCACAAAATCCACTTTATTGACCGCCAACACAATCGGCGCACGTTGTTGCTTAATGGTTTGCAACACCATTTCGTCTTCTTCCGTCCAGCGCATGCGATCGACCATCATCACCACTAAATCCACGTCTTTAACAGCCGTAGTCGCGGCGCGGTTCATGAAGCGGTTAATGGCTTTATCGTGATGCTGGTGAATACCTGGGGTGTCGACATACACCACTTGCAGGTTCTCTTCAGTTTTAATACCCACCACTTGGTGGCGCGTGGTTTGAGGTTTGCGTGATGTTATAGAAAGCTTTTGCCCCAAAATACGGTTCAGCAAGGTGGATTTGCCCACATTAGGGCGACCGACGATGGCGACAAAGCCACTGCGTTCACTCATGCGCTTTCCTCCTTACCTGAACTCAAATTGAGTTGCTCCAACACTAGCCCTGCGGCCGCTTGCTCAGCATGGCGGCGGCTGTTGCCCGTCGCTACGGCTGGTGCCGATAGCTCTGGCACACTGCAACTGACGGTAAAGACTTGCTCATTGGTCGGGCCCACCACGGACTGAACGTCGTAGACAGGTAAGCGCAAGCGATGCTTTTGCTGATACTCTTGCAGCCGAGTTTTGGCGTCTTTCACCGGATCTTCAAGCGTCAGATCCTGCAAGCGTTGAGCAAACCAAGCCAATACCACCTCACGCGTCGGCTCTAGGCCACTTTCCATGTAAATAGCACCGATCAAGGCTTCAACCGTATCTGCCAGAATCGACTCGCGTCGGTGCTCACCGCTTTTAAGCACGCTGCTGCCAAGAATAAGAAACTCTCCCAGCTGAAACTCTCGTGCGATTGCGGCCAACGTTTTGCCGCGCACCAGCTGCGAGCGCAAGCGCGTGAGCTTGCCTTCTTTCGCTTGCGGAAAGCGCTTAAACAGCGCTTCAGAAATAATCAGGCTGAGAATAGAGTCGCCTAGAAATTCCAAGCGTTCGTTGTTTTGCCCGCCTTTACTGCGATGGGTCAAGGCCAGGGTGGCTAACTGCTCATCGGCAAATTCATAGCCAAGACGCTGGCCCAGTTTTAACAGAGGATCATTCACCGTTCAAACACCACTTCATGCTGAAAGCGGGTAACCAGATCGATATTGGACATCACATTATCACGACGCTCATAGGGCCAGCGCAGGGTAATGGTGTCACGCGTGCGATCGATCTCGAGGGTTTCAAGAGGAATGTTAAGATTGTTGAAACGTAAACGTTCCTCTAACAAATTACGGATTTCCCGATTGGTGCTTTTTCCCTCGATGTCTCCATTTTTTTCGATGGTCTCCAATACCTGCTGAAGCATTCGATCATCAAAATACATTGGAAACAGGGCAATCCCCACACGGGCAGCAACAATTACCACCAATATGATTACCAATATGGAGGGCATGGACAGCCCACGTTGTCTTTTCATCATCATTCTTTCACCTGTAGTACCGCGAGGAAGGCAGATTGTGGAATTTCCACACTACCAATCTGCTTCATGCGCTTTTTGCCTTCTTTTTGTTTCTGTAGCAGTTTTTTCTTACGGCTAACATCACCACCGTAGCACTTTGCCGTCACATTTTTACGTAACGCCTTCACATTCGTGCGTGCCACTACTTGGTTCCCGACTGCCGCCTGAATGGCTACGTCAAACATTTGGCGAGGAATTAACTCTTTCATTTTTTCTGCCAGGGCAGCGCCACGGCGACGAACATTATCGCGGTGCATAATCACCGCCAGCGCATCAACTCGATCGCCATTCACCAGCACATCCAAGCGCACCAAAGGGGCTTCTTGAAAGCGGACGAAATTGTAGTCAAGGGATGCAAAACCGCGACTGGCAGATTTAATACGGTCAAAGAAGTCCATGACGACTTCCGCCATTGGCAGCTCGTAGCGCAACGACACCTGATTGCCAGTGTATTGCATATCCACCTGCACGCCGCGCTTCTCCACACACAGAGAAATAACGTTACCCAGGTACTCTTCCGGCACCAGAATGTTGGCTTCGCAAATGGGCTCACGCATTTCTTCAATGCTGCCAACATCGGGCAGTTTGGATGGGTTATCCACCTCCAACAGCTCGCCTTTTTTGGTAGTAACTTCATAAATCACCGTCGGCGCCGTGGTTATCAGATCGAGGTCGTATTCGCGCTCCAACCGCTCCTGAATAATTTCCATATGCAGCATGCCCAAGAAGCCACAGCGAAAACCAAAGCCCAATGCATCGGATGACTCCGGTTCATAAAACAGCGAAGCATCGTTCAGTGACAGCTTCTCTAACGCATCGCGGAAATTTTCATAGTCATCGGAGCTAACTGGGAACAAGCCGGCATAAACTTGCGGTTTGACTTTCTGGAAGCCGGGCAAAGAAGGGGTGTCTTTTTCTTTGGCGGCCACAATGGTGTCCCCCACGGGCGCGCCGTGAATGTCTTTGATGCCCGCCACCATGTAGCCGACCTCACCTGTGCCTAACCGACCGGTTTCCTTGCGTTTCGGGGTAAAAATACCAATGCCATCTGCCCCGTGATCACGCCCCGTCGATTTGATATGAATCTTATCGCCCTTTTTGATCGAGCCACTTTTTACCCGAATCAAAGACACAACGCCTAAATAGGAATCGAACCAAGAGTCAATAATCAGCGCCTGCAATGGGCCGTCTGGGTCGCCTTCCGGCGGTGGAATATTGGCCACCAGATCTTCCAGCACGTCCTCAATGTTCAAGCCGCTTTTGGCACTGCAGCGCACGGCTTCGAGGGCATCGATACCGATAATGTCTTCAATTTCTTGAGCAACTTTATCTGGGTCTGCCTGTGGCAAGTCCATTTTGTTGAGCACTGGACGTACTTCCAAGCCCATATCAATCGCAGTGTAACAGTTGGCCACCGACTGAGCTTCAACGCCCTGTGCCGCATCGACCACCAACAAAGCACCTTCACAGGCCGCCAATGAGCGCGACACTTCATAGCTGAAGTCCACGTGCCCAGGCGTATCAATAAAGTTGAGCTGATAGGTCTTACCGTCACGGGCGGTGTAGTCAAGGGTCACACTTTGCGCCTTGATGGTGATGCCGCGCTCGCGCTCGATATCCATGGAATCCAGCACCTGCTGCTGCATTTCACGATCGGACAAACCGCCGCAGACCTGAATGAAACGATCCGACAAAGTGGACTTGCCATGGTCGATATGGGCAATGATGGAGAAGTTGCGAATGTGGTCCAGCTGGCTCACAGAGTAACCCGACTATTGTTGAAATGGGCGGGAATTTTACTGCAAAGCCAGCCAGATGGCTATGTGGCCGACGCGGCTGCCGGCCACCATTGACGTTTAGTCATTCACTTGCAGGGCAACGAACATGGCCGAACCACGGCGCACAATGCGTACTGGAACACTGCGGTTGCTTGGCAGCTCTTTGACGATGCGGTGGAAATCGTCCACTGAGCGCACCGGCTGGCCATTGAGCATGGTGATGACATCGCCATTGATCAGGCCCGCCATCGATGCTGGGCCGCGTTGAATTTGCTTGATGACCACGCCGTCACCGTCGCGTTTGCGACGCGCATCACTGAGCTCGGCCACCAGCACACCTAGGCGATTACTGAACTGCTCATCTGGGCCATTGGCGGACGCCAGTTCAGCACCATCACCGTCGGGCAACACACCGATTTCAACTTCCAGATTTTTGCGTTTACCGTTGCGAACAACGCGCACATCGGCCTCGGTGCCTGGTTTGACTCGCCCTACTTGATGCGGCAGATCCGACGACAGTTGGATTGGGTTGCCATTAAAGTGGGTAATGATGTCACCATTTTGCAAGCCCGCCTCTTCAGCAGGGCTGCCAGGCACCACCTGCGCCACCAACGCACCCGCAGCTTTATCCAAACCAAAGGACTCGGCGAGGTCTTTATTCACTTCCTGAATCACGACACCCAACCAGCCGCGACTGACTTTGCCGCGCTCTTTCAACTGCTCAGCCACATTCATGGCAACGTTGATGGGAATAGCAAACGACACGCCCATAAAACCGCCTGAGCGGGTATAAATTTGCGAGTTAATGCCCACTACCTCACCGTCGAGATTAAACAGCGGCCCACCCGAGTTGCCCGGGTTAATGGCAACATCGGTCTGAATAAAGGGCACGTAATTTTCACGCGGCAAACTGCGGCCTTTAGCACTGACAATGCCAGCGGTAACGGAGTAATCAAAGCCGAACGGTGAGCCAATCGCGACCACCCATTCGCCGACTTCGAGCTTGTCTGAGTTACCTAGCTCAACCGTGGGCAAATCATCGGCCTCCACCTTCAATACCGCCAAATCAGAGCTGGGATCGGCACCAATCAAAGTGGCGTCGAGCTCGCGCCGATCATTAAGACGCACGATGATTTCATCGGCTCCCTGCACGACGTGATTATTCGTCAAAATGTAGCCATCTTTGGAAACGATAAAACCCGAACCCAATGACGACTGCTCTTGCTGGCCACGTGGCATGGGCGCACCGAAAAAGTGACGGAAAATTTCCGGCACATCGTCGGGCAAGCCATAGCGGCGCATAGAATTAGATTGATGTTGCACAGTGGAAATGTTCACCACCGCCGGTGATGTTTCTTTCACTAGGTCACGAAAATCTGGCAATGACGCCTTAGCTGACACACTCAGCGCCATCAACCAGAACAACACTAAGGCCCCAACAGGGCGAATCGACTTAACAAGAATCATGGATATCCCTCTAAAGCTAACGAAGTAAATGCTCTTGCGCGACTATCGATGGCGTCCAGTTATGGGCGAAACGTCGCGCCAATTGCCTAGATGCCAAAAAACCTAAAGCCAAACCCAGTACAGCAGCCAACACGCTGGCCAACTCACCTAAGCCACCAGTTAAAATGGCTGCCACTAACATGCAAAGCAAGGGCAGGACGTACATCACCAGCGCGCTGGTTGCCAAACCGCCCGCAGGCAGTTGCAGCATAACGTCATCGCCCGGATGCAATGCGTGCCCTTCGCAGGCAACCCATAACTTCATCGGCCGCCCCAAATCAGACAGTGCTTTTTGCCCGCAACCACTGCGAGCTTGGCAACTGCCACAACTGCTGCGCTGCACAGCCTCCACCCAAACACCGCTAGGCTCTATGGCGACCACTCGGGCTTGCTCTACATTCATGGTTGATCTCCTACTGACCACGGCCCTCTCATAGAGGCAGCTATTTTTTCGGCGGTTGCCATGGGAACTTCGCCCACCACCGTAATACGGTAGCGCTCGCCACTGTGTTCAACATGACGCACAACCGCCGAGGTCGCTCCCCATTGCTGGCGCATAGACGGCACATCGACATCCGCCTGGTGATCCACAAACACACTAAAAGCCGCCATACCATCGGTATACATCACCGTCGATAAATGCCCAGGGTGATGATCATCGCCACCGGCTGACGGCATAAATCCCGCTGGCAGCCAAGTCGGCGACCAGTTTACGGAGGCTTGAGTGGGGGCTGCGGCTGATTCCTTCAAGTGGCGAGCCATATGATGGCGCTGCTGTTGAGCGCTAAAATGCTCGCGAGGCAAGGCTATTCCAATATCAATATCAGCAAACTGCAAGCGCTCTAGCACCACACCATCCTGGCGCACCAAATCGGAACGCAGCAGTAGCGCAGTGTCAACATCCAGCCATAAGTCATAACCAAAGCGATGGTTATCTTTGGGAATCACCCTGACCACTTGCGCCGCACGCCCGGCAATGCGCTCTTGCGGCCCTAGAGCCAGTTGATACCAACCCTCGATATCACCGTGTTGACGAGCGAACTCAGCCGCCAGTGGGTTGCTGCTAGAAGGACTTAAACGCACGACATGATCACCTGGATGAGTACAACTGACCGCGTGGCCACGGCGAATGACTTCACGCGGCTCACCCGTGAGGTGGATCAGCTTTTCATACTCAGTGTCATCATGCACGGCATGACTAAACGACATGGTTTCCCAGCGCCGAGCGTCACCGTAAATCAGCACGCCCTGATAGTTCAGCTCTTTTAACGCATGGGACATTCGATCCAGCCAGCTGCGTGCATCATCGGCTTGCACTAAGCAAGCCGCCATCAGCAGCACTATGCCAGCTAGGTAGTTCACTGCTGCGCATCCCGCTGCTTTTCTGCTTGCACGGGTCGAGTGTGCACAGGCTGGCTGGCTTCAGCTGTACGCTCAGCAAAACTAGCCACCCGAGCGAAGGGCATCATGCCGCGACCAGTGTTCAACGCCGCATTTTCGGTGTGTTGCAGCACGTATTGCTGCAATTTACGCTGCGCCTCGGGCAAGGCTATGTCGCTACCGACAGGTTGGGATTCTTGGGCAACCAGCTGGCGCTCAGGCTGGGCAGGTAACATCACGGGTTGCGCCGTCAGTTGCGACTGAGACGGTACGGCCGCAGGACTGTGTGCGACCGGTATAGGTTGTGCAGATTCACTCTCTAGCCTCACTCCCAACAATACCGCCAACGTCACCGACGCAGCCACGGCACCGCCCGTCAGCCATTGCTGCCACTGACCTGAAGACGTGGTTGTGGTTGCAGTTGCCGCTGGCTGAGCAGCCGGCACCTCATCCATCGGCTCACCATCAATGGCTTGGCGAATGCCGCGCGATAAATCAACGGTACTGATGGCTTCATCGCGCATCAGGGCACCCATCATTTCATAGCGGGCCCAGGTTTGACTCAGCTCGGGGTTGTCATCCAACTCATTCAATAAGCGGCGCAGCTCCAGCTCGTCGGCCTCGCCATCTTTTAATGCGGACAAAGATTCTTTTAAACGCTCATGCATAGTTATCACCCAACCTTCAGGCGCTCATGTTCAACAAGGGCTGCATTTTTTTATCAATGGCTTCACGGGCACGAAAAATACGTGACCGCACGGTGCCAATCGGGCAATCCATCACCTCGGCAATTTCTTCGTAGCTCAGCCCATCCATTTCTCGCAATGTCACCGCGACTTTTAGCTCTTCTGGCAGCTCCGCAATGGCGGTAAAAACCACGTCACGCAGCTGCTCACGCTGCAATAGGGCATCTGGCGTATCCACCTCTTTCATGCGATCTTCATCGGCGAAAAAGCTGGCATCCTCCAATTCGATGTCCTGGGTCGGCGTTTTACGCCCACGGCTAACTAAGAAATTTTTGGCGGTATTGACGGCGATGCGATACAGCCAGGTATAAAACTGACTGTCACCTCGAAAGCCCGGCAAGGCGCGGTAGGCTTTGATAAAGGCTTCCTGGGTCACGTCCTGCGCTTCGGCATGATCGCTAACAAAGCGCCCGACCAAGGCCAAAATCTTATGCTGATACTTCATCACCAAAAGATCGAAGGCGCGTTTATCCCCGCGTTGCACCCGGGCTACCAGTTGTTTGTCGGTCTGCTCTGCATCCGGCATGTGTTTTTCCGTTGGTTTGACTCCGGCATGGCTGGCCGCTTGCGCGTGCATCACACCCTTTCCTCCCGTCATCATTGGTTTGGAAAAGGCATCGACCGCTGCCGTGCAAAGAACATAACACATGCGGCGACGAATGCCTTACCTGCGCTCAGAACTCAGCTCAGGTAAATAGTTCCCCAGTGACAACACTCAGCCGCCAGCAGTATAGTGGCGAGCAGTTATTTTCACGTTGAGTTGGCATGAATCAGTCGTTTACGTTTGACGTTCTTATTATTGGCAGTGGCGCTGCCGGCCTCACATTGGCGCTGTCGCTGCCGCCAGAAATGCAAGTCGCGGTGATCAGCAAAGAATCGCTGGAGGCGGGCTCAACTCGCTGGGCACAGGGCGGCGTTGCCGCCGTACTCACTCAAGAAGACAGCGTTGACGCCCATGTTGCCGACACCCTAGATGCCGGCGCAGGGCTGTGCCATGAGCCCGCCGTGCGCTACACGGTGGAGCATTCGACCAGCGCCATTCACTGGTTAATTGAGCAAGGCGTGCCCTTTACCCGCGAAAACGGCGATTACCATCTCACCCGCGAAGGCGGACACAGCGCGCGGCGCATCATTCATGCTGCCGATGCCACCGGCTATGCGCTGTCCGACACCTTATTAGCTCGGGCGCGCGAGCGCAGCAACTTGACCTTGCTGCACGACTACATGGCCATCGACTTAATCACCCGAGAAAAACTCGGCGTGCCTGGCCATGGCTGTGTAGGTGGCTATTTTCTCAACAATCAAACCGGTGAGGTCGATGTCATTACCGCGCGCGCCGTGGCGCTGGCCACCGGCGGTGCATCGAAAGCTTACTTGTATACCAGCAATCCGGATGGCGCTTCAGGCGACGGCATCGCCATGGCATTTCGTGCCGGCTGCCGGGTGGTCAATATGGAATTTAATCAGTTCCATCCCACCTGCCTTTATCATCCGCAGGCCAAGTCCTTTTTGATTACTGAAGCGGTACGCGGTGAAGGTGGTCGCTTGCTGCTGCCCGATGGTCAGCCCTTTATGCAGCGTTTCGACCCGCGAGAAGAGCTAGCACCGCGTGATATTGTCGCCCGTGCCATCGACCATGAAATGAAACGCTTGGGCGCAGATTGCTTATTCCTAGACATCAGCCACAAGCCGGCCAAATTTATTCGCGAGCATTTCCCCACTATTTACGAACGCTGCCTACAGCTGGGCATTGATATCACTCGCGATCCGATACCGGTTGTGCCAGCGGCCCATTACACTTGCGGCGGCGTTGCCACCGACCAGTTTGGTCGCACCGATATTCAAGGCTTATACGCCATTGGCGAGACCGCCTGCACTGGGCTGCACGGCGCCAATCGCCTGGCCAGTAACTCGTTGCTCGAGTGTCTGGTGTTTGCCCGTGCCGCCGCCGAACACATCAGCCAACACATAGATCGCAGCGAGCCCATTCCCTCGGCGCCGCACTGGGACGCCACCCAAGTGACCGACTCCGATGAAGACGTGGTGATTTCGCACAACTGGGATGAGCTCAGACGCTTTATGTGGGACTACGTTGGCATTGTGCGCACCACCAAGCGCCTGCTGCGCGCTAAGCACCGGGTGACGCTGCTGCGCCAGGAAATCGAAGAGTTTTACAGCAACTACCGCGTCAGCCATGACCTGCTGGAGCTGCGCAACCTGGTGGATGTCGCCGACATGATCATTCGCTCGGCGCTGCTGCGCAAAGAATCTCGCGGCCTGCATTATTGTCGCGATTACCCAGACGCCCTGCCCAGGGCCTACGACACGGTATTAACGCCGAAATACTTGCGCGAGCTGGGCGAGTTGTAGAACGCCTTAAAAAAATTGGCTTAAAAATCCCGATACAAACAGCGCCGCAGCTGGCGAAAGTCCTCGTCGCTGCGGAATTGATCGGCCAATAGCAGCCAATATTGCCAAGGCCAATGGCCGTACTGCAGCTTGACTTGGTCGGCGCGACGAACGGACCCAGGGCGAATAAAAAACTCATATTGCTGGCCATTGTGCTGCCACCACCAGCGCTGCCCGTCGCAGCCCAAGTGCAGGGGGCTAACGGCACGGCGGCAACCCAGCCGCAGCAGCACCGGCACACACAACAGCGGCCAATACAGCTGTTTAGTCACAGCCATCGCCAGCAATGCCAGCACCAAGCACGCCACTGCCAGCCATTGGCGGCGACGCAGCCGCATCGAGGGTTTTAGCTGCCACTCATGCCTGACGGGCATGGGCCAAGACAACCTCAACAATGTCTGCCAACTGCGAGTCTTCAGGCACTTGGCGTTCTAGAAAATAAGCGAATAAATCGCTGTCTTCACACTCCAACAACTGAGCATAAGCCTGCTGGCGCTCTGGGCTTAAGCTGGCATAGGCGTTGTCGACAAAGGGCAACAGCAGCACATCCAGCTCCAGCATGCCGCGGCGCGAGTGCCAGCGCAGGCGTTTAACTTCGGTTGATTCAGTCACACGTTAATCCTCATACAACAGGGCGATCATTTTAGTGCCAGAGCGAGCGACATGACAGACCTGCGACCAACATCCACCGGCCATCGTAAGGCAAGCCCACATTTTGTGGCGTTATTCCGCCATCCGCTTTGCAGTAAACTGGCAGCTCTTGAATTTTGCCCGTCTGCCCAGATAACGGGTAGCCGAGCCATTAGCAAAGGTTGTGCATTGCATGTCTGTCTCTGAACACGTAGCGGCCCTAGGCCGACTTGATCCGCAACAGGGTTTTCAGCCCCACGCCCAAACTACCGGTAACGCGACGCTCTTGAGTCAGATGAGCGTTTTAAGTATTGAAGGCAGTGATTGCGAGCGCTTTCTGCAAGGCCAATTAACTTGCGATGTATCCAAACTCGACGGCCAATGGCAGCTAGGGGCCTGCTGCAATGCCAAAGGACGCATGGTGGCCAACTTTGTGATTGCCCGTCGCGGCGACGAGTGCCGTGTGCGCCTACCGGCCGATCAAGCCGAGGCATTGCTCAGCCACCTGAAGAAATACGCGGTCTTTTTTAAGGTCACGCTGAGCGTGCTGGACGACATTTGGGTGGTGGCACAGTGGCAACCGCAACAACACCAGCCAGAGCTTGCCAACGGCTGGCAACTGCACTGGCAGGATCGCAGCGAACTGTGGCTCCCACAAACTGAGGCGCTGGAATGGCTGCAGCAGCAGTCGCTGTGCAGTGAGCAGCGCTGGCATGAAGATGACATCAACGCCGGTCTGGTATGGGTCACAGCCGCCACCCGCGAGCACTGGATTCCACAAAACATCGACTGGCACCGTCACGGCGGCGTCAGCTTTAACAAAGGCTGCTATACCGGCCAAGAAATCGTGGCGCGCTTGCAATATCTGGGTAAGGCCAAAAAAGGACTGTTTCGTCTTAGCAGCGAGCAACCCGCTGACTTCGATGCGCTGGCAACGATTCGGAGCAGCACAGGCAAAACCATCGGAGAGCTGGCCAGCTGGCGCCAGAGCAGCGGTCTTGGCTGGATCAACCTGAGCGCCGCAGACGACAATGCTATCAATATTGACGACACTCAGCTCAGCTGTGAGGCAATCGCCTATACTGAAGTCCACGAGTAAAGCCATTGTGGCTGATAGCCAGACACCCAGTTAAGGACTTCGCATGACTAACCTGGCAAAGCAGGTCAAAGATGACATCGTCGCCCAGATAAAAAACGATGAACTGGTATTGCCGACGCTGCCCGAAGTGGCTTTGAAGGTACGAGAGACAGCAGAAGATGTGGATGCCAGCATCAATGACCTGACCGCCATCATCGGCCAAGACCCAGCCCTGACGGCGCGCATCATCAAGGTCACCAACAGCCCACTGATTCGTGTTTCCAGCCAGATCACCGACTTGGCCACAGCAGTATCACGCTTGGGTATCAACTTCACCAGCAGCCTAGCCATTGGCTTGGCGATGGAGCAGATGTTCCAAGCGACCCACGACAACATCGACAAGCGCATGCGCGGATGCTGGTCACGCGCGATGGAAATTGCCGCCTCAGCCCAAGTGCTGGCTAAGCATTTCACCAGCCTACACTCAGATCAGGCGATGTTGGCCGGCTTGGTGCACCAAATCGGCATGCTACCGATTCTAAGCTATGCCGAAAATCATAATGACTTGCTGGCCGACAGCTTTTCACTGGATCTGGTGTTAGACAAACTGCACCCTACCCTCGGTGCCTACATTCTCAAGAGCTGGGAGTTTTCTCCCGAGCTGGTGGCAGTGCCACGCAACTACCTCAATCTTGATTATCAAGCGGAAGAAGCCACCTACGTTGACCTAGTCCAAGTAGCCACAGTGCAAAGCTATGTCGGCACGGAACACCCGCTGGGTCAGCTCGACAGCGCTCAACTGGGCTCATTTCAGCGTCTCGGGCTCGACAGTGACAATGACATCACGCGTTGGGAATCCCTCAATGACGAAGTGGGTGAAACGCATTCTGCGATGGGTGGAGGTGTTGAATGAGCCGTCTCAGCAGTGAGATCACGCAGGCACTGGAAAGCGGTAGCCTGGCCATGCCGACGCTGCCCGATGTGGCACAAAACATTTTGCACAACAGCCAAGCAGATCAACTGACGGCACAGTCGCTCGCACGCTTGGTAGAAGAAGACCCAGCCATTGCCGCCAATCTAGTGCGCATCAGCAACAGCCCATTAGTGGGCCGCCCCAATCACATCGCCGATTTAGCCACGGCCATTGGCCTACTGGGTGTTAGCTATTGTGCGCAACTGGCGCTAAGCCTAGCGCTTAAGCAGCTGTTTCATGCCCAGCACAAAGAAGTTAAACAACAGCTGGAGCAGACTTGGCGTCACAGCAGCGAGCAAGCAGCATTGTGCATGATGATGGCCAAAGATCTCGACGCCAGCCCAGGCGAGGCATTTCTGGCCGGACTACTGCACCAGATTGGCCGTTTACCTGTGTTGCGTTGGTACGACCAGCAACAGCAGCCTGTGCAGCTAGATGAAGCACTGCAGCAGCAAGCGGAAGTCGGCCAACATTTGCTAGAGCATTGGCAATTTCCGGTGTTGCTGCAATCTGTGCCCATGATTCGCAACGACCTGAGTGACCCAGTACTGTATCTGGACCACCCACCCGAGCAGCAAAGCCAAGAGCGCGTGCTCGACATCGTTGCGCTGGCCAGCTTTTTCTTAGAGCATCGGCCAGTAACCGAGTGGCCCGCCAGCGCCGTATTGCAGCGCTTGGACATTGCGCCAGACGAAGCCAGCAAAGCGGTGCAAACTTGGTCCAGTCTGGCGATACAGTCTAAGTGGCAGTCTTAAAGGCCGGCCAGCGGATGCTCGTCCTCATTCCAAGGCGAAGCTGTTAACTGTGCCAGCCAGCTGGCTGGCACCTCCGCCGCACTGCGATGCTGCCATTTAGGGGCATTGTCTTTATCTACCACCATGGCGCGAATACCTTCGGCAAAATCTGGATGACGCACGGCCTGATACGCCAGCACCAGCTCCCACTGCACCACTTCTTTCAAACTCATGCGCGCACCGCGACGCAGCTGCTCCATAATTAAGCAGGCCGTCGCTGGACAACCGTCGCGATAATTTTTCAGGCCTTGGTTGAGCCACTCGTGCTCACTGTGATAATGGCGCAAGCGCTCATCTAGGCGCGCCATCGGCTGATGACCTAGAGACTCCAAAGAGTTACCAAACAGCTCATGCAAATCCTGCCGCACCGCCTGCCAGTGACTTTCAACGCCACTTTCGTCAGTCATGCCAGTAAGCAAAGTACGAACTTGCTGATGGTTCATGGCGCGATTTTGCTGCCACGGCAATTGCTGTAAAGCGTCCAACATGGGTTGCCAATCGTCATCACCCAAAGTGTATTGAGTGAGTTTCAACTGGCGCGCATCGGCGGCATTAATGTGGCTCGCGCTCAACCCCATCCAGTGCCCCATAGGGTAAGGCAAGCGCGCTAGGTAATAGCTCGCGGCCACGTCTGGGAACAAGCCGATGCGCACTTCTGGCCACGCCAATTTAAGCGAGCGACAACCAATGCGATGATTGGCCCCGATAAACAGCCCCAGGCCGCCGCCCATCACAAAGCCCTGCCCCCAGGCAATGAGCGGCTTAGTGAACTGGTGTACGCGATAGTTTTTGCCGTACTCCCCGCTGAAAAAGTCATCAGCATAACGGTAACGCTGTTTGCCTTTAGCCTGCATGCTGTCGTAAAGCTGGCGAATATCGCCGCCAGCGCAAAACGCTTTATCACCGGCACCGCGCATCACTACCGCCACGATGCGATCGTCTTTTTGCCAGCGCTCCAGGGCTTCGCCTATCATGCCCACCATCGCCAGATCGACGGCGTTCATGGCTTTGGCTTTATTCAGGGTTAAGACCCCAATGCGGTACGATTTGCCGCAACTCAGCTCTTCACTCAAAACAGCTTGTGTGGATGACACTGTCGACTCCTTTTCTGCACTGAGATTACACTGGCGCCATGACCATATTACTCAGCCTTATTGTTGTCTCTATTATTATTGCCCTGCTGTTGGCTCTGATGCTAGTCGACCGAGGTCGAAGAAATACACATTTGCAGCAGGTTGCCGACCAACTGGGCTTGCGCTATCGGCCTTATGCCAGCCTCAGCCAGCCCGTGCGCGAGGCACGTTTTCGATTGATTGAATGCGGCCAGTTTCGCCATTTTCGCTATTTGCTCGAAGGCAGCTTTCGCCAGCGGCCCGTCAACATATTTGATTACAGCCTGGTCAATCAACAGGGAACCGCGACGCAAACAGTGATCTTACTGCATTGCCCATTAGCGGTGGCAGACTGGCGCCTGCAACTGTGGCAGCAGGGCTGGTTGCACACAGACCCTCTAACTGATCCCGAACTGCAGCCACTGCAAACATTAAGCGCCCATCAAAAACCACCGGCGCTGCGCGACTGGCACCTGGCCAGTAACCAGCCAGGACGTCTGCACCAAGGCATCGATGCCTTAGCAGACTGGTGTTTGGCGCATCCCCACCTTCACATCGAATATGCGGCTGGCATGCTCATGCTGTACCGGCCACGCCACGAACTGGATGCCGAGCAATTGGAGCAAGCCCTGATCGCGGCTGACGATTTATGCCAACGCTTGCAGTCCATCACTTAAAGAGGTTTAAGACTTTGTTGCGCGTATTGATAAGCGTCACCCTGCTTTCCCTGCTGCTGAGCGGCTGCAGCCACTCTCAACAAGACGCCTTACTGCAATTGGCCATCGATGCCGGCCGCAGTCAGGCCGATCTCACCTTGCACCAAGCACACACCCTAGACGTCGACATGCACTACCTAGAGCGCCCTGGCAATGGCCCAGTGGTGGTATTGGTGCATGGTTTTTCCGCCAACAAGGACACCTGGCTGCGCTTTGCCCGCTATTTGCCCGACGATTATCACCTCATCATTCCGGATCTGGCCGGCCACGGCGACACGCCCGCCGCCAACAGTTACGACCTGTTTATGCAAGCCAAGCGCCTGCAGGCGTTGGCCGAACACTTGCAAATTCCCGCCTGGCACATCGCCGGCAACTCCATGGGCGGTGCCATCGCCGCGATTTATGCCGTGCAGTATCCGCAACAAGTGCAAAGCCTGACGTTAATCGACGCCGCTGGCGTCGAGGCACCAAAGCAAAGTCCGTTTTTTGCCGCTTTAGAGCAAGGCCATAACCCGCTGATCGCCACCGACAACGACAGCTTTGAACAGCGCTGGCACATGACCATGAGCCAGCCGCCGCTACTGCCCTGGCCCCTGCGCCCAGCGTTAGTGCGCCAGACTCTGGCACGCGAGAACATTAACCGCACTATATTTGCTGACATGCTAGCCACCCGAGCAACACTGTCGCAGCAAGCCTTTGCACAGCAACTCAGCCAAACCGACGTGCCGGCATTGATTATGTGGGGAGAAGAAGATCAGGTGCTGGATGTGTCATCCGTCGGCGTTTTTAAACGTCATTTGCCGCACGCGCAAGTGGTGACCTATGCCGATATTGGCCATTTGCCCATGGTAGAAACGCCACAGCAAAGCGCCGACGACTTTATTCATTTTATTGAGCAGCAGCGGGCGTCCCTGCCCGCAAAACCTTAAGCCCTTAGACTCTTAAGCTTCGGCTGCTGCCGGCTCAGGTTGAGGTGCCAACGGTACCTCGTTATGAACCCCTGTCACCGGGCCGCTCGCCTCGCTGACGCGGTTAGCGCCGTTGTCGGTTTTATATGAAGTGGCATGGAAATGTGCAGTCGTGCGCTTATCAACGCTTTGCACATGATACCAATCCGCTTGGGCACGCTCAGCCGTGACATCGAGCACAAAAAAGCCGCGATGCACCATGTCACAGTATTTTAAATGCGGGCTGGAGCCTTTCAGCGCCGCAGCAGCGACATCACCCACCACTGGCGGCAAAGCCGGTGATGTTACCGACGGCGTCACAAACTCAACCCCCAATGAGCCTTCACCGGTGTTGCCATCATACAAAGAGCGATCGAACGGATCCTTGGCCAGATCGGCGACCCAGGTCGAGTGAATATCGCCGGTCAGCACCACAAAATTATCAATATTGTTGCGTTCAATATGATCGAATAAACGCTTGCGGGTAGCGGTATAGCCATCCCAGGTATCGAGGAAAAACGACACACCGCCGCCGAGTTTATCGGGCAGCGCGACTGGGCCAATCTCCTGCATTTGCACTTGCTGACCGCACAGCTTCCAACGGGCGGTGGAACTGGCCAGCTGGTTTTGCAACCAGGCCTCTTGCTCAAACCCGAGCAAAGTACGGTTCGGGTCATTGCGCTCACGCTGGGTGAAAAAACCCACCTGCTCGTCGCGCCCTTCGACGCGTGTGTCCAGCATCATTAAATCGACCAGATCGCCAAAACGAAACTTGCGATAAACCGCTTCCAAATCATGCGGCTGCTGGCGAATCGGCATCCACTCAAAATACGCCTGCTTAGCGGCACGCTTGCGTGCCAGCCAATCGCCTTCACCTTCGTTGTGGTTTTCGGCGCCGTCTTTCCAAGTATCGTTGGCGAACTCGTGATCATCCCACGTCACAATAAAAGGGTATTGCTGGTGGGCAGCTTGCAAGTCCGGATCACGTTTATACAGATTATGACGTAGGCGGTAGTCACCCAAGCTCACGATTTCATGTTTGGGTAATAAAGCACGCTGTGCACGCAGGTCTTTATCGTCGTATTTGCCTTCGGCGTATTCATAAATGTAATCGCCCAAATGCAAAATGGCGTGTAGGTCGTTGCGCTCGGATAAAATGCGATACACATTAAAATACCCATGCGCAAAACTGGAGCACGACACCACCGCCAAGCGCAAACGGTCCATACCGGTTTCTGCCGCGGTATGTGTGCGGCCAATCGGCGACTGCACATTGCCGACACTGAACTGATAATAATACCAAGTGTCTGGCATCAAACCGTCGACATCGACCTTCACCGTATAGTCACGACTGGCATCCGTTACCACGGTGCCGCTATTGACCTCGTATTGCATATCGACGTCTTCGCAAATGCGCCAATTAACGCTCACCGGCGCATCCACTTCAGGTGTGATGCGAGTCCACAAAATAACTTGATTGGCCAGTGGGTCACCCGAGGCTACCCCGTGAGCAAAATTCGCCAGTTCACGATCGGCCAAAGGGTCATCGCCTGGCTTAGAAGTCATGGCAATGGCAGGGCCAGCGACCGCCGCAGTGGCACCTAAAAGTCCCGCCTGTTGAAAAAACTTGCGTCGAGAAACAGTCATCAGCAATCTCCTTATTGGCGCGTCAGGGTTTGGTTAAAAGCAGCATTAACTTCGCCACTGCTCGGGTCGACGGTGTAGGCCGTACCGCGAAATTCATCACCTTCAATTTCGATATAGAAAAAGCCCAAGGTATTGTCGGCTTGCCAATAGGCTGGGTTGTTATTTGGTTTTTTCAGCTCGCGCGTTTTACCGCCCGCGCCAGAAATAATGTGAAAAGTCTTGCCGCATTTATCGACGGGTTTCAGCCATTGCAAATCATGATCGTGACCGGCGATCATCACATCCACGCGATCACAAACGTGATTTTTTAGCATTTTGTAATACACCACACCGGCGCCTGGAAAGCCGTCGTAGAGGCCAGCGTTACCGTGCTTGCCATTAGAAATAAACGCATGATGAGCAAAAGCGATTTTCCACGGCGCGTTGGAGTCTTGCAGCTCCACTTCCAGCCAGCGCTGCTGTCGATCACGGTAGGGCAACTGCCAGTATTCCGGGTCACCGTCTGACACCGCGGCCAGCGGATTTGAATCGAGCGAGAAAAACTCCACCAGCGGCTCAACATCGCCTTTAGGCGCGGTAAAATTGTAATAACGCGCCGGCATTTGCCATTTATTACTGAGGCGATCGCGCTTGTAGTGGTACTCGACCTGTACGTCGCCCTTGTCATTGTCCAAACCGTCACCGCCGACCAACCAAGAGTTATCGTGATTGCCCAGGGTCATATAAAACGGAAAGTCCAAGTTTTGATAAGGCTGTTCGAATTTCATTTCGAACTGAATATCATCGGTAGAGTCCGCGCCCGACTCGTAAATATTGTCACCCAAGCCAATGGCAAAATCGCAACCGCGTTGAGCACACACCTGCTCCATGGCGGCGGCCACTTTATATTGGCCGTCTTTGCCTGTGCCCATATCGCCAATGGCAATAAAGCGTACAATTTTGCCCTCAACTGGGTCGACATCCGGTAATGGCTCTGGTTTATCAGACATGGCCAGTACCGTGGCACTGGACAGCAAGCCAGCCAACAGGCCGGTATAATGCGTGGTGCTAATCATCGGGCGATCTCCAACGGGGGTGAGAAACAGCGCGCAGGTTAGTTGCACGTTGTTACAAACTCATTATTGTTTTATTGCAGCCAAACACCTGACGACATGGTCAATTTCGATTTAAATCAGAAACTTATCAGCATTGCCGCCATTTTGGGTTGGCTAGAAAAGCAGTGCAGCACGAGATTCAAAAGTTGGTTAGGTACATATGTGCCAGTTTGAATTTCGACCCGATTCGCCCCTCGCTGATTGCAACCAGCTGTACAAAGCCGCCGGCGATCATGGCCGCGCAGGCCCTACTGAAGCCCGCCCAGGTTTGTATTGTCAGCAGCAATTGGTGGCCATCGCCCGCTTGCTGCCCGGCGAAAACGCTTGGTTATTGCGCAACCTTTGTGTGGCACCCACCTGGCGTGGACAGCGTCTGGGGCAGGTATTAATGGCTCATATTCACCAGCACTGGCCGCAGCACACGCTGTATTTACGCCCACTGCCGGGGCTGGAACCCTATTATCGCCAACTCGGCTATCAGCCATTACCGCCTCAATCTTTGTTTCGAGCACGCTTTCCCAAACAACGCAGCGTCACTTCGGTCATGTTCAGAGCCGCTACCAAGGCCTAAACTGCGCTCTTTTTTACGGAACAACTGTCATGCCACAAAGTAACCAACTCTCTCGCCTGGTGCACAGCGTGCGCCGCGTCCCCAAGCGTTTTCAGCCAGCGGTTTTGTCGTTCATCATGGGCAAAGTCATTCCTTTTGCCGGCACCGCGGGCACACGGGTAGAAAAACTTGAACCACAAGAGTGCATCATTGTGCTGCGCAATCGCAGAAAGGTGCGCAATCACATTGGCAGCGTGCACGCTGCCGCCATGGCACTGCTGGCAGAATCCGCCACCGGCTTTATGACCGGGCTGTCCGTGCCGGATGATCGCATCATTGTGATCCGCACAATGGAGTTGGAATACGTCAAGCGCGCCAGCGGTGATATGAAGGCCGTCGCCAGCTTCAGTGATGAGCAACTTGAGTACGTTCGTAACACCGAAAAAGGCGACATTCAGGTGCCCGTTACCATCACTGACGCCAGTGGCACAGAAACGGTAAAAGCCAACATGGTCTGGGCTTGGACACCGAAAAAACGCCCCGCCTAAACCACCGCTTCGTCGTGTCAAGCTGGACGGATGGCCAAACAGCAGATATTGTCATCGGCTTTTGAATACCTGCTTGGGCAGAAAACCTACCCAAGCAGAGCGGTTATCCACACAATAACAACGGCGAAAGCAGCATGAGCAATCCAACCCTCGCTCTGGAGCTCACCGACATCCATAAGTCGTACGGTGACCTGGAAGTGCTGAAAGGCGTCAGCCTCAGTGCCCATACAGGCGATGTCATTTCCATCTTGGGCTCCAGTGGCTCTGGCAAAAGCACCCTGTTGCGCTGCATTAATTTGCTGGAAAACCCCAGCCAGGGGAACATCGTCATTGGCGGCGAGCCATTGGCACTTAAGCCAAATAAAGCAGGCGATCTAGTCGCTGTCAGTGAGCAACAATTGCAGGCCGTGCGCGCACGGCTGGGCTTTGTGTTCCAACAGTTCAATCTGTGGCCACATAAGACCATTTTGCAAAACATCATCGAAGCGCCCACTCAGGTTTTAAAGCTGCCTAAAGACCAGGCCATCGAAAAGGCACAAGCCTTGCTTAAGAAGGTCGGTCTGGCGGACAAGCAGGATGCCTACCCAGGCAATCTTTCCGGCGGACAGCAACAACGTGTCGCCATTGCCCGCACACTGGCCATGGACCCACAAGTACTGCTGTTCGATGAACCGACCTCCGCCCTTGACCCAGAACTGGTCAATGAGGTGTTGGCGGTGATGCGGGAACTGGCACAGGAAGGCCGCACCATGTTAATTGTGACTCACGAGATGCGTTTTGCGCGCGAGGTGTCATCACAGGTGGTATTCCTGCACCAGGGACAAATCGAGGAAATGGGACCACCCGAACAGGTGTTTGATAATCCTCAGTCGCAACGTGTGCGCGACTTTATGTCCAGCCATCAATAACAAACCAAAAAAACTGACAGCGAGGAAGACTGCATGATTCGTAAACTGTTTGCTGCGGGCATTGCCCTAGCTACACTGGCCGCGGCGCCCGTTACTTTAGCAGCGGATAAAATTCGCATCGCCACAGAAGGCGCCTACGCACCTTTTAACATGGTTGATTCCGACGGCAACCTGATCGGCTTTGACGTCGACATTGCCAACGCTCTGTGCGAGCAAATGGAAGTGGAGTGTGAAATCGTCGCTCAGGATTGGGACGGCATCATCCCGGGTTTGCGCGCACGTAAATACGACGCCATCATCGCCTCCATGTCGATTACCGAAGAGCGCCTGCGCGTGGTCGACTTCTCTGAAAAATACTACTCCAACGTACTGGCGTTCGTTGCCGGTAAAGACAAAAACCTCGACGTCAGCAAAAAGGGCCTGAACGGCTTAGTAGTCGGCGCTCAGCGCGCGACCATTGCTGGCCAAATGCTGGAAGACAAATACAGCGACGTGGTCACGGTGAAGCTGTACGACACCCAAGACAACGCCTACCTAGATCTGGCATCTGGCCGCCTGGACGCACTGTTGTCGGATAAATTCCCAGCCTACGACTGGCTGCGTACCGACGACGGTCAAGGCTTTGAGTTCAAGGGTGAAGACCTCGACATCAACGATGAAATTGGCATCGCGGTGCGCAAAGGCGACGACCTGAAAGATGACTTCAGCGCTGCCATCAAAGCCATTGTTGCCAACGGTAAGTACGAAGAAATCAACAAAAAATACTTCCCGTTCAGCATTTACTAATCTGCTTTAACCTTACACCGACCCGGCCAACGGACAGGCAAGCCTCAATAAGAGTGCCACTGCCGTCCTGGCCGGGTCGTTTGTTTGCAGGACCCGGTTATGGAATTACAAGGCTTCGGCCACCTATTACTCAGCGGCACTTGGATGACCGTACAACTGGCCGTCAGCAGCTTGCTGATCGGTTTGGTCATTGGTCTAATTGGCGCCAGCGCTAAATTATCTGACTCGCGCATTTTGCGCGGTATTGCCACCGGCTACACCACTATTATTCGTGGCATACCCGAATTACTGCTGGTTTTAACCTTATATTTTGGCGGCTCGCAATTGATCATGCTGGTCGCCGCCTGGTTTGGCCACGATGACTACATCGAAGTCGGCCCCTTCGCCGCCGGTGTGGCCGCACTCTCGATTGCCTTTGGCGCGTATGCGACGGAAGTGTTTCGTATGGCCATGCTGGAAATTCCCAAAGGCCAGTGGGAATCCGCTGCCGCCATGGGCATGGGTAAAATACAAACCTTTTTCCGCATTATTTTGCCGCAGTTGTGGCGCCTATCGATTCCAGGCCTAGGCAACTTGTTCCAGGTATTATTGAAAGACACCGCTTTAGTCTCGGTGGTGGGCTTGAATGAACTGATGCGCCAGGCCGCCGTC
Source organism: Bacterioplanes sanyensis (assembly GCF_014652515.1). Taxonomy (GTDB): domain Bacteria; phylum Pseudomonadota; class Gammaproteobacteria; order Pseudomonadales; family Oceanobacteraceae; genus Bacterioplanes; species Bacterioplanes sanyensis. Next base: position 345,366 of record NZ_BMYY01000004.1, read on the forward strand.
GGCGCTGCCAACACCAAGCAACCCTTCGACTTTTACATGGCCGCTGCCCTGCTTTATTTAGGGCTGACCTTAATCGCCACCGTGATCACCATGATGCTGGAGCGCTGGAGTAAACCTGAACTGCGAGGCAGCCGAGCATGAGTTGGGAATGGTCTGTAATTTGGGAATACCTGCCACGCCTCTGGCAAGGTGCGCTGCTGACCTTGGAGCTGGTATTCTTCTCCGGCTTAATTGGCATTATTCTGGCGGTGCCACTGGCACTGATGCGCGCCTCACACAACTGGGTACTGCGCGCACTGCCCTTTGCTTATATTTTCTTTTTCCGTGGCACACCGCTTTTGGTGCAAATTTTCTTGATTTATTATGGCGCCGCGCAGTTTGATGTTATTAAAGACTCGGCTCTGTGGCCGGTGTTAAAAGAACCCTACTGGTGCGCCATCATCGCCTTCTCCCTCAATACCGCTGCTTACAGCGCTGAGTTGATTCGCGGTGCGATTCAAGCCATACCCAAAGGCGAGATCGAAGTGTCACAAGCGCTGGGCATGAGCAAGGCCACCATGATTCGCCGCATTATTTTACCGCGCTCTTTTGGCATTGTGTTCCCAGCCTACAGCAACGAGCTGTTACTGATGCTCAAAGGCAGCGCCCTGGCGTCGACCATTACCCTGCTCGACCTCACCGGCATGGCGCGCACCATCATTGCCCGCACCTACACCCCGCTGGAGATGTTCTTTGCTGCTGGCATGATGTACCTGATCATTGCGGGCGTGATGATTGGCTGCTTCCGGCTATTGGAGCGGCGCATTAATCGCTATCAGTATTACAAGTTGGATCCAAGCCAGCGCTAATAAAACGCCCTCAAATGAGGGCGTTTTTTCGTTTATTCCTGAACGATTTCCTCCCACACGTATCAAACTGACCATCTAAATGCAAAAATGAGATCTATTTAACAAGATCCATATCACCTTTGAAACACAACTCATTGGTGGCCAACACTTCCATTACAATCAATGACTTAGCCAAGAACAGCCAACAAGGAAACCAAATGAAACTAGTGGTCCATGCGGTTAATTCTGTAACGATTGTTTTGCCCGCTCGACCGAAGCCAGAATTT